>JBOEGJ010000020.1:0-165783 GCA_050633365.1 Cellvibrionaceae bacterium
CTACGGGCTACGGGCTACGGGCAGGCACAAAAAAGGCTCGCCTTTTTACTCTTCTCGGCAATGACTTTCGCTCTGGGCCCGGGCAGGTATTCGGTGTGGCAGAATTTGCTTGTTGGCTGTCATTGCTGCCTTTCCCAACGGCCATTATTCTCTAATGCAACGTCAATACCGAATAAGTGAATATCGGGATTGTGTCAGTACTGTTTATTGAATTAGGGCATTGCACTATGAATTACACCTACGGTATCTATTTGTATCAAGGCGTGGCCTCTCTCGATTTTGTCGGGCCTTATGAAGCTTTTGACTTGTCTCGCTATCTACTAAATTGCGGTAAAGTCGTTACCATTGCCGAGTCTTTAGAGCCGATTACCTGCGCAAATGGTATGCAGGTTTTGCCTCAATATACCTTTGATTCTGCGCCTGAATTGGATGTTCTCTTGGTACCTGGTGCAAACGAGTTAGAGGTGGCGTTGTCCAGCGATAGAGCGACGGATTGGATCAGAAGTACTGCTGATAAGGTTACCTATACCACGGCGGTATGTACGGGAAGCCTTATATTGCAAAAGGCAGGATTGCTCAAGGGAAAGAAAGCGACGACCCATTGGATGTTGATTGAAGAGTTGCAGAAAGATTCGTCGACTACTGTGCTACCGGACATGCGTTACGTTAGGGATGGAAACGTAGTGACTTCCCAAGGCGTTTCCGCTGGAATCGATATGTCGCTCTGGTTGCTCGGTCAATTACATTCGCCGGATCACGCAAGGCATGTTCGAAAACTGCTGCAATACGATCCTGCACCACCGTATTTAGCGGAGGTCTAATGGTGCTGGTCATTTAGCGAGTTGATTATGAAAACTATAGAGATATTCATCTACGACCAAGCCGCTGGATTGGACGTTATGGGGCCCCTTGAGGTTTTTTCTGCGGCCAATTTTCTCCGCCACCAGAGCGGACAAAAACCGGCCTACAACGTCCGAATAGCGGCAGCTCAAAAGGGGTTGGTGACGCTGTCGGGCGGGGTGCAATTACACGCAATGGATCGACTTACCGCAGGCACAGCTCTTGATTATTTGGTGGTGGTCGGTGGCCTGGGTTATTTGTCTCAGCTCGATGACGCGCCGCTAATGAAAAGGCTTAGCGATCGATGCGAAGATGCAAACAAGGTTGTTTCAATCTGTACGGGCGCGTTTCTGTTGGCTGAGATCGGCCTTTTGGATGGAAAATCCTGTACAACGCATTGGCGTTGCGTTGACGAACTTGCGCAGCGATATTCTAGCGTTGAGGTTAACCCTGACGCTATCTACGTCGAAGACCAAGGAGTGTTCAGCAGCGCCGGAGTGACCGCCGGTATCGATCTGGCGCTTGCACTTGTCGAGCAAGATTATGGTGCTGCGTTAGCTCTAGATGTCGCTAGGGATCTGGTTCTGTATTTACGCAGACCCGGAGGGCAATCACAGTTCAGTGCACCTCAAAAGTTACGTCACGTCGTTGGTGACGATTTTAGTGCACTCCACGATTGGTTGATGACGGATTTACAGCGAGTGGTTTCGGTCGAGCTAATGGCATCATTTTGCAGCATGAGTCCGCGTAATTTTGCGCGCAAGTTTGTTGAGAAAACGAGTCTGACACCGGCAAGGTATCTAGAGAATCTACGGGTCGAACGCGCGCGCGAGTTGTTGGAGTCGACAACGCTTTCGATTGAAGCCATTTCTTCCCAAGCGGGCTTTTGGCGGGAAGAGAGAATGCGGCGTTCTTTTCTCAAGGTGTTTGGGGTAACACCGACGATTTATCGAAGCCACTTTGGTCAGCAGCTACGTAAGGAGGCGTGAGCCTTTTCATGTTGTTGCGGTCGTTAGCCCTGGATGCGGCCTATCAGCTCAACATGGAAGCTCAGATAGGGTCGTTAGAGGTGGGTAAACTCGCAGATTTTGTGGTGCTCTCGGATGATCTATTTGAAATGGATGTTTATGAGCAGCATGAGGCCAAAGTGTTAATGACTTATATGAATGGGCAGCAAGTGTTCGAGCGTGACTTGAAGGCGCGTCTGATCGAATGGCTGCTCGATCTTTGAGTTCATGAAGGATAAACACAGAGACCGCTATACCTCGAATCGTGTTCGGCGTTTAACGGTCGCTGAGATACTTCTTGAGTAAAGCCCCTTCGCTAAGCTGTTCAGCTGAATTTAGACGTTAAATTTCCTTTTCAGCTTTTTCTCAACCATCACCTTTTTCAGGGCGGCGTACTGAGGGATTCCGTTCTTATACGGCGGATAATCTTCCCCCTGGATTAGAGGCTCAAAGTAAGCTCGTCCTTTTTCGGTAATGCCAAACCCGTCACGAGAGATGTAGTCCCTTGGCATCATCTTTTCGACATTGGCGATTTTGTCCAGTGGCGCTTCTTCAATGCTCCATTTGTACTTCTTGCCTTTGCCTCGAACGATACCGGGCATTACTGCATTCTTTCCTGCCAACGCCATTTCCACAGCGGCCTCGCCAACGGCGTAAGCCTGCTCTACGTCGGTCGCAGAGGCGATGTGTCTGGCAGAGCGCTGCAGGTAGTCAGCTAAGGCCCAGTGGTACTTGTAACCGAGTTCATCTTTAATCATGGTGGCCAATGTCGGCGCCACGCCGCCTAACTGACTGTGGCCGAAGGCATCTACAGTGCCGGAATCTGCCAGGAAGCTGCCGTCTTTATACTGGGCTCCTTCCGATGCGACTATGGCGCAATAGCCGTGTTTTTTGACCGTCGCTTTTACCTTTCTTAAGAACTTGGCTTTATCAAAGGCAATTTCTGGGAAAATAATAATGTGCGGTGCGTCGCCCTCTTGTTGGGCAGCTAAGCCGCCAGCACCTGCTATCCAACCGGCGTGACGTCCCATAACTTCAAGGATGAAAATTTTGGTCGAGCTGTCGCACATAGATGCAACATCCATGGCTGCCTCTTTGATGGACACCGCTACGTATTTCGCAACCGAGCCGAAACCGGGGCAGTTGTCCGTAAAGGGCAGGTCGTTGTCCACGGTTTTGGGAACGTGAATAGCTTGAATAGGGTAGCCCATGGTCTCGGAAAGCTGAGAAATTTTCAGACAAGTGTCGGCCGAATCACCACCACCGTTGTAAAAGAAATAGCCGATGTTGTGTGCTTTGAAGACCTCAATCAGTCGCTCATATTCTGCACGATTCTCCTCGAGACTTTTCAGCTTGTAGCGGCAAGATCCAAACGCACCAGATGGCGTGTGTCGCAATGCGGCAATCGTCTTGGCCGTCTCTTTGCTGGTATCGATCAACTCTTCACGCAGGGCGCCAACAATACCGTTGTGGCCGGCGTACACCTTTCCAATCTGTTTTTTGTGTTTGCGGGCCGTTTCGATAACGCCGCAAGCTGATGCATTAATGACGGCGGTAACGCCACCGGATTGGGCGTAGAAGGCATTTTTCTTGGCCATGCGAGAAACCTATTAAGTTGTGTAGTGAAAGGGTGAGAGGGTTCGGTTAACCGATTCGACTAGCCCGCACCAATGAACGGCGCGCATGATACGTCAGTTTGGTCGAAAATTCACCGGATTGAATGATTAAATGTAGCTGGATTTGGTCAACTTGCAGACCTTGTGGGGCGTGGTTGGAATCGTGGCTAGAGCGCGTGATAAGCTTGGCCGACATTATTTCAGTAAAGATACTTATGCATATTCACATTCTCGGTATTTGCGGCACTTTTATGGGCAGTTTGGCCCAGCTGGCCAAGGCCATGGGTCACCGTGTAACCGGCTCTGATGCTCACGTCTATCCGCCCATGAGCACTCAATTGGAGCAAGCCGGTATCGAGCTCATCGAAGGTTATGATCCCGACCAGCTTAAGCCCGAGCCCGATCTGGTTGTTATTGGTAACGCCATGAGTCGCGGCAATCCGGTGGTTGAAGCGGTTTTGAATCAAACGATACCTTACACCTCGGGCCCGCAGTGGCTGTGCGAACATTTATTGCAGGATAAGTGGGTGCTGGCTGTTGCCGGTACTCACGGCAAGACCACCACAGCCTCGATGTTGGCTTGGGTGTTGGAGTTTGCCAACATGGGGCCGGGTTACTTGATTGGCGGTGTTCCCAACAACTTTGACACATCTGCAAGGCTAGGTAGCAGTCCATTTTTTGTGGTTGAGGCTGATGAATACGACAGCGCCTTCTTCGATAAACGCTCCAAGTTCGTCCACTATCGACCACGCACGGTGGTGTTGAATAACCTTGAGTTTGATCACGCCGATATCTTTAAAGATCTGGCCGCGATTCAGACTCAGTTTCATCACTTGATTCGAACCGTACCGAGCAATGGCTTAATCATTAAGCCCGACAATGAGCCCGCCCTAGACGAGGTGTTGGAGATGGGATGTTGGACGCCGACGGTGAAAACCTCTGTGGTAGCCAATACCGACGCCACCCCGCAACAGGCAGATGGCTGGCAGGCGCGTTTGATTGAGGGCGATGGCAGTCAGTTCGAGTTGTTGTTTGACGGCGTTAGCGCCGGCGTTGTGACATGGCCGCATACGGGGTTACACAATGTACGAAATGCCATGGCCGCCGCCGCTGCAGCTCGAAACGTGGGGGTTACGCCCGATATATGTGTACAGGCACTGACAGAATTTGGTGGCGTAAAACGCCGCATGGAGTGTTTGGGAGAGATTAATGGCGTGCACGTCTATGACGACTTTGCCCATCACCCCACCGCGATTGAAACCACCCTTAAAGGTCTGCGGGCAAAAGTCGGAGATGCCAAGATAATTGCCATTATCGAGCCGCGTTCAAACACTATGCGTATGGGGATACACAAAGCACAGCTGGCGTCAGTGACTGCCACTGCCGATGAAGTTTTATGGTATCAACCCGACAGCGTAGACTGGTCGTTACAGTCAGTCGTTGAGGAGAGTGACAATCGAGCACTGCTGGTCAACAGCATTGATGAACTCATCGGCCAATGCGTAGAGGATTGTGATCAAACGACTCACGTGGTGATTATGTCCAACGGCGGCTTCGGAGGGGTTCATCAAAAGTTGCTGGACCGTCTCGCTAACACGGTAAACGGATCAAGCTTATGAGCAACTATTCACAAACGGTGACCTTGGCGATTACTGGGGCCTCGGGGGCTCAATATGCTCTGCGATTGTTACAGTGCTTGATTGCCGCCGATTGTCGAGTCTACTTATTGTTATCGAATGCCGCCCAGGTGGTCATCGAAACGGAAACTAACCTTGTTTTGCCCGATGAATTAGAAGCTCAGCAGGCTTTCCTAAGTAATCGCTATGGCGCTGGCGATGATCAGTTGGTGTTGTTTAGCAAGGAAGATTGGTTTTCTCCGGTGGCTTCTGGCTCCAGTAGCCCAGCACAAACCATTATTTGTCCCGCCAGTGGCGGCACGGTTTCGTCCATTGCCAGTGGCGCGAGTAACAATCTGATCGAGCGCGCTGCCGATGTGGCACTAAAAGAGCGACGACAACTGGTTTTAGTCCCACGAGAAGCCCCTTATTCCGAGATTCATCTTGAAAATATGCTCAAGTTAACACGTATGGGGGCGGTGGTTATTCCGGCCAGCCCAGGCTTCTATCATCAACCCAAAACGATTGAAGATTTGATTGATTTCGTGGTTGCTAGAATTTTGGATCAATGCGGAATTGAGCAAGACATCATGCCGCGCTGGGGCGAAGATTAAGGCACTGTTACGAATAATAAAGCACTGCGATGACGAATTAATTGCACTGTTTATTTTTGCCGTTATCAAAATAATAGAGAAGAGATTATGTTTTCCGATTTAGAAAAACCATCACGAGTTGTTCCGCTTGAGGGAGGTGTAAATTTTCGCGATCTGGGCGGCTATCTCAATGCCCGCGATCAACAAGTGCGCTGGCGAAAAATATTCCGCTGTGGGCACCTCGGTGATTTGACCGAAAACGATCTGAACGCGCTAGAGCATTTAAAGGTCACTCATGTGCATGACTTTCGTCGAGAAGAAGAGCAACAGCGAACGCCGAGCCAACCGATTAGAGCGACAGTTTACAACGACTATGAAATGTTCGTCGGCAGCATGTCGAAATTCTGGGAGTACATGACCGAAGAAAAGCTCACCGCAGAAAGTGCACACGATTTAGTGGTGGGTTCTTACCGCAACTGTATTGACGATGTCGCCCCCCATTACCAGCGATTGTTTGAATCTCTATTGAGCCCTTCTACGGATTCCAGTGTGTTTCACTGTTCCGCAGGTAAGGATCGTACCGGTATGGCGGCGGCACTGATTTTGTCAGCACTGGATGTGGATCGAGAGACCGTTGTTGATGACTACCTATTGACCTTGGAGCACTTTGATTCCGAGCGCCTAATGAACATCGTCGAGCAGCATTTACGCGATGCAAAAGTGGCTCGCTGGGAGAGAAGTTGGCTGGTGCCTTACTGCAGTGTTCATCGCGACAATATAGAAGCCTTCTTTGAGGGGGTCGAGAGCCGCTACGGTTCAGTTGATCAGTATTTGTCCAATGCCTTGGGGTTGACCACGGCTAAGCGCCAGCAATTAAGAGACACCTATTTAGAGTCGTAACTGTTACTCGCCCAGAGCCTCTACACGGGAACGAATAGATAGGCTAAGACCGCGACCACAATCACGCACAGGGCGACGCTGACCACTAAGGCCCAGTTAAACCCTTCGCCTTTGGTTGGCTCAATGCGGTTTCCAGGGGAGGTGGGCTTAGTGATCCATTGTTTCGGTTCAGTACTGATGGCTTTACGCTCAACCGGAGTATGGTTGGGCTGTCTTACGCGGCGAACCCGAGTTTTATCATTCTCGCTTTCGGGGCCAATTAAACGAAAACTGTAAACATCCATTCTCAAGCGATCCCCAGGCCTTGCAATCCCTTCGGTCACTCTTTCATCGTTGATGTAGGTGCCATTTGCCGAGGCCAGATCGCGCACATGAAGCAAATTTCCCTTAATGGTGAGTTGAGCGTGCTGGCGTGACAGGTGCGTACCAGGGATGACTATATCGCATTGACTGCCGCGACCGACGGTAGAGGTGTGTACAGGTATCTGATATTCCTGCCCTGATAGCCAGCTGCTATCTGCCACTAGGGACCATTTAGGCGGAATGGCGTCGTCGGCTAAGGCTTGCTGTGAAATAGACTCTCTGGGATCTAGGATTTCAAATTCAATTTTTCCCAGTCGGATGGTATCACCGGGTAAAATCTGCTTTTCAGTGACGCGTTGTTCGTTGACGTAACAGCCCTGTTCACTGTTGTTGTCTTTGAGATACAGAGCATTATCTTGGGTGAGCAGCCGAGCGTGTAAAGGGCTCATACTCTGGTCCGTAACCACCAAGTGGTTATCGACTGCGCTGCCTATGGTATAGCGCTTCTCGATTACCCAGATGGGTTCTTGTCGTTTGTCCTTAAACTGAATCTTCAGCATGAAAAACGGGCTCTCGTTCTCTGGGCTCAAATAGGGGGTAAGCCACAAGTCTTCAAAAATTGGTCTAATCAGGCGCCAGTATACAAAAACTTAGCGGGTTTCCACCAGTGCTGGAATCTGTCCCAGTTCTCATCAAGGGCGGGTGGTTGGTTTAACGACAAGTTGCCAATGGGCTGCTAGATTTAAGAAAGTCGTAGCTTACTCTACCTACCTTCCATCCAGTTATTGCAATCTAGACGTTGATTGAGCTTAGCAGATTCCGGACTGCGCGTTCGGGGCTATGAGTCGTTCATCTGGGGAGGCGAGGGAATGCAGAGTAGCTGCGTATGAATGACTTCAGATTCATGATACGAGGCCGAACTATAAGGTCTAGGTTTTTCTCGTATTGTTACTAAGGAGCTCCATTGGAACTTGCCGGTTATGAGTTTGGTGAAATCGTCGGTCAGGGAGGGATGGCGACGGTTTATCAGGGGTTGCAGTTGTCATTACGCCGTAAGGTCGCTATCAAGGTGCTCGACGAGCAATTGCAGGCCGAGCCGGAAATTAGAAGGGCGTTTGAGCGCGAGGCGCTGATCATTGCGCGCCTTTCTCATCCCAATATCATTCCGGTGATTGATCGCGGGGTCAGCGCTCAGGGGACTCCCTGTTTCGTGATGGAATATGTTGATGGTGTCGACCTATCTCGAGTGATGAGAGAGGGGCGGTTGGGGCTGACCCGCAAATTGGAACTCCTACTGCAGATTTCACGAGCCTTGGCATACGCCCATCGAAATGGAGTTGTTCATCGCGACATCAAACCTAGCAACATTATTGTGGATAAAGATTGGCACCTTCGCGTCGTCGACTTTGGTATTGCGATGCTCTACCGCGACGGTCATGACACCTCGTCCGAGTTGGTGATGGGAACAGAGGCGTATATGGCCCCCGAAATCAAGAAATCCGCATCCCGAGCGACGGCGCTGAGCGATATATACGCCTTTGGCGTGGTGGCGTACGAATTGCTCTCGGGCGTTGTACCTGGACGAGGATTAAAGCCGCCGTCTCAGTTTGATCGCGATATTGGCGTCGATATTGATCGATTGGTATTGCAATGTTTGGCGCCCGATCCCGACAAGCGCCCGCAGCGCTCAGAGCTGGTGGTCGAGCAGTTGTTGCTGGCGTTGAGTGGCGCGCATATCGATCAGAGGCGCGTGGCGAAAGCCAAAGAGGTTGTGCGGCAGAAAAGTTTCAAGCTATTGGACGTGCTGGCGGAGAAACCCAACCGAGCAACCTATTTGTTTTTGGAAACCAAGACTCGGCATCGTTATGTGGTCAAAAAGTTGCCAGCGAATCACCACAGCTTGGCACAGTGGCGACGAATTGCGAGTTTGAAATTACCTCAGTGGGTGAGGGTTCAAGGTGTTTCGGCCAACGGTAATTCAAGTGTCGTGGTGACGGATTATTTACCCGGTGGTCGTTTGTCAGAGCGCCTGTCTAGTCCGCTCAGTGTGGCTCAGTTTCTCCCGTGGGCCCGACAAATTGCCGATGGCTTAGCGCAGGCTCACGCGCAGGAGGTGTGGCATGGCGCTGTTGGTTCAGATTGTGTTTTTCTCGACGGCCAAGAACGCGTCTATATCGGAGCGGCTGCTGATAAGTCCGACGGTGACTTAAGATCAAAAAAAACGTCTAAGAAGGTTAGTAGTGCAGACGTCAATTATTGGTTTGACGTCAACGCCGCAGGCGCACTTTTTTATCAAATGCTGATTGGTGAGAGCCCTCGATATCATCACGGTCGCTTAAAAGTTGGCAATGCCTTTACCAGACTGCCGCATGCGCTTCAGGCTTTAATTAAGTGGATGTTGGCGGATGCTGCACAATCTCCTGTCGCTTCCTCCGTCGATCAATGGATGCCGCATGTGCGACAGCAGCTCGATAGCATGGAACAGGATTTACCGACGCAAGTTTGGCAGCCGCAGACAAAGACTGAGACACCTGAGAAGCAAAAACAGTCTGAACAAAAAAAATGGCTATTGTTCCTACTGTTGGTTCTGTTTTTCTTGGTGTTGATGGATGTGGGGGTGATTGTCTTCTTGGAGCAGTATTAATCACCTTTGGTGAATACATGGAAGCTATTGAGCGAAGTCATTGTCTCATCTGTGCCTGTTTTTTGATCGTTACAGTTTCTCGCGTCAAGATTGAATTGGCTCTGGTATCAGTATTTATTTGGGGAACGTGCGAAAACGGTCATCGAGGGTTGGTTTTTGCAAGTAACTTCAACTTTCTTAAATTCAAAGGTGTCGATAGTTTCACATTTGTCCCTCTTTTATTGATAATAGCGAGTTCATTATTACAGGGGCTAGGAAAGTCCCTGGAAGGTATATTCAAGGCGAGAATATGTTCGAAAAGTTAACAAATCTTTACCGCGCATGGGTGATCGAGCGCCCGAAAACGGTTTTAACTCTGGTCGCAATGATTACTCTTGCGATGTTGATGGGATTGCCCAACTTTAAACTCGACGCATCCTCAGATTCGCTGACCTTAGAGCACGATAGCGATTTAGATTATTTCCGAGAAATTAATCAACGCTACCAAAGTGGCGATTTCTTGATTGTCACTTTTCGCCCGGATAAAGATCTATTCTCCGATGACTCTATCGAGTTGATGCAGGCGCTCACCGCTGAGCTGGCTGCGGTGCCTGGCGTTACCAGCACCTTATCGATGCTCGACGCGCCGCTGTTGTACAGTCCCAAAATATCTCTCGCGGATATTAGTGAGGCTCGAACATTATTGACTGAAGGTGTAGACCGGCAAGCGGCAAAAAACGAATTCTGGCAAAGCCCCATATACGAAGAGATGTTGTTGGGGCCTGATGGCAAAACCACCGCTATCTTGTTAAACCTGAAAGTAGACGACGAATATATACGATTAGTGAGAGAGCGCGACGCTCTGCGGCTTAAGCGTGGTCAAGGTGCCCTGAGTGAGAATGAGCGTGTTCAGTTAGAACTTGTATCGAAGCAGTTTCTGGATTATCGCACGGGGATCGCACAGCGAGATCACGATCGCGTTCAACAAGTGCGTGCGATTGTCGAGAAGTATCGCAAGCAGGCGCAAATATTTGTTGGTGGCGCAACTATGATTACCGCCGACATGATCGACTTTATTAAAAGTGATTTGCGTGTATTTGGTGTCGGGGTATTGCTGTTCATGATCGTAATCATGGCCGTGATTTTTCGACAGAAGCGTTTTGTTATTTTGCCAATTTTAACCTGCACCACCTCGGTTATGTTAATGCTGGGGTTCCTCAGCTGGATTGATTGGCGTTTGACAGTTATTTCTTCAAACTTCGTGGCTCTGTTGTTGATAATCTCGCTCGCGATTACGATTCATTTACTCGTGCGTTATCGCGAATATCACAAGGCAACACCTGACGCCCCTCAGGCGCAATTGGTGATGAATACCGTGGCGTTTATGGCGCGTCCCTGTCTGTATACTACTTTGACGACTATGGTGGCCTTTGTGTCACTAGTCGTGAGTGATATTCGCCCAGTCATCGATTTTGGCTGGATGATGACGATGGGCTTAGCGCTGTCGCTTATCTTGTCCTTCATCATTATTCCTGCGGGCTTGATGCTCGTCAGCAAAGGTGATCCAAAGGACAAAGAAGATAAGTCGGCAGCCTTCACCACGTTATTCTCGAAGTTCACGGAGCGACACAGCACTGCGGTTCTATGGCTCAGTTTGATGATGACCGTTATCAGTTTTTACGGTATCCGTCAGCTTGAAGTGGAAAATCGTTTTATCGATTATTTTCATGAGAGCACTGAAATCTATCAAGGGATGTCGGTGATCGACAAAAACTTGGGCGGTACCATTACCTTAGACATTATTTTGGATGCCCCGGATCTGAGTGATGAGTTTGACGTGGGGGTTTCCAGCGAGGACGATCCCTTTGCTGAAGCCGACGTGTTGGACGAGCCAGATCCTTTTGCGGAACCGGACCCTTTTGGCGAAGAAGATCCTTTTGGCGAGATGGATCCTTTCTCCGAGCAAAGTGATCAAAGCTCGGGTGCCAATAGCTATTGGTTTACCGTATCGGGGTTAGAGGATATTCGCGGTTTACACGATTATCTCGACAGCTTGCCGGAGATCGGCAAGGTGCAGTCTTTGGCCACGGCTTATGAGGTCGCCAGTGATGTCAACGGTGCGCCGCTCAACGATTTTGAATTGGCCCTGATCAAAAAATCCCTTCCAGACGAAATCAACAGTGTCTTGGTGGGCCCCTATTTGTCGGATGAGGCCAATCAGACTCGCATTAGCTTGCGAGCGATGGAGACCAGCCCAGAGCTCAAGCGTGCTGAATTGCTCGCCAAGATAGAAAACTATGCGTTGAATGAATTGGGCTTTGCGCCCGAGCAAGTGCATTTTTCAGGTTTATTGGTGCTTTACAATAATATGCTGCAAAGCTTGTTTACGTCTCAGATCGTCACCTTGGGGGCTGTCTTCATCGGCATTATGATTATGTTTGTGGTGCTATTTCGCTCGTTAACGCTGGCGGTGATTGCGATTATTCCCAATCTATTGGCGGCAGCGGTGGTGCTGGGTGGTATGGGTATCGCCGGCGTGCCGCTCGATATGATGACCATAACTATCGCAGCGATTACGGTGGGTATCGGGGTTGATGACACCATTCACTACATTCATCGGTTTAAGTCTGAATTCGCCGTCGACGGCGACTATGTCGCGGCCATGCATCGATCGCATGCCTCGATTGGACGAGCCATGTTTTATACATCGATGATTATTGTTCTGGGCTTCTCCATTCTGGCGTTGTCGAAGTTTATCCCTACTATCTACTTCGGATTACTCACTGGCTTTGCGATGTTGGCAGCGATCCTAGCAGCGTTAACGTTATTACCGCGCTTGATTCTGTTGGTGAAACCTCTGCCGGAACCTGATTTTTCTGCTTCTGCAACCCCAAAAGATGAGTCTTTAGTAACGCATTCTGCTTAAGATTGATGTGGGTTGAAGAGTTCTAAGAAACCGTCGTAGGGGAATCTGCGACGGTTTTTTATGTTTCGATAATGGGATGCGGGATGCGGGATGCGGGATGCGAGATGCGGGATGCGAGCGTCGCCTGTTTTCCACGTTATTACTACAGTGAGATTGAGACCTCTACCGGCCTATTTAGCCTGCGATTGACCTTCATTATCAACGAAATTTATGATGCGGCCTTGGGCATGAATTTTTCTATTATTAGACATTTCTTTATTAATCAGCTTTATCTTGCAGTGATACGCCTTGTTGAGATCACCTTTAGTGCACTTGTCTATGTCGCTTTGTGGAATCTCTCCGATTTCAGCTAATCCTTGATCGAGATATCTCTTGTAAAGTTTCTTATGCATACTGATTTCGATTTTACAAAGATCTCTCTTATACTTGTTGCCACCTGCACATTCAGTGATTTCTGCCTCAGTAACGACGGGTTCATTTTGTGCCAAGGCAGATTGCTCTTCATCATCAACGAAATTTATGATGCGGCCTTGGGCTTTGATCTTTCTATTGTTAGACATTTCTTTATTAATCAGCTTTATCTTGCAGTGATACGCCTTGTTGAGATCACCTTTAGCGCACTTGTCTATGTTGCTTTGTGGGATCTCTCCGATTTCAGGTAAGCCTTCATCGAGATATCGGTTGTAGAGTTTCTTATGCATGCTGATTTCAATTTTACAAAGATCTATCTTAAATCTGTTGTCACCGGCACACTCCGCGATTTCTGCGTCAGTAGCGACGGGGGCATCTTGTGTAAAGGCAAAGCTAGAGAAAGACAAGATGGATATCGCCAATAGCAGTCTGAGCATAGTTTCTCACCTTTAGATCTAAATTTCTGTTGTGTCGAGCGATGCACTTTGGCCTCTTATGAATATTCAAAAGAGCCGATTTAGGTTGGTATATTGATAAATTAATAACTCTGTATGCTATCTACGGGAGCCAATAAAGACAAGTTAGGGAGAGCTCCTGCTGTTAGCAGTAGCGCCGCTAGGCATCTCTGGGTATTAAGCGGTTGATAGCGTCAGTCGTCGCGGCGGGTATTGTCACACGCCTGTCAGATCTTGACCGTTTATCTCCCTACAGAGTTTTGTATGATGGTTGCATCAATAATCATTACTGCGGGACTTCATCATGCCGAATTACAATCGTCGCTGGAATGCCTGGGGCCATGCCGATAGCCCCTATCTGACTTCTTTGAGTGAAGGGGGGCGCCAAGCGCTTGGCTTACTGGTCGGTGATGCCGAGCCTTTAAAAGACACCGATCTTGAGTCGGTGTTGGCGACGGTTCCACCCAGCCGATTGCCGCAACACCCATTGATTCGCACTAACCCAGAGGACCGTTTACGTCACGCTCGCGGACAGAGTTTGCCCGATTGGATGGATCTGCGCAGCGGTAATATTGACGTGTTTCCCGATGGAGTTGCCTTTCCTAAGTCCTCTGCAGAAGTTCGCGAGTTGCTGGATTTTGCCAAAGACAAAGATATTGACGTTATCCCTTACGGTGGCGGAACCTCGGTGGTTGGTCATATCAATCCGCTCAGCAGTGATCGCGCGGTGCTGACCATCGATATGGCGGAAATGGATCAGTTACTGGCATTTGATGAAGACAGTCAGTTGGCCACTTTTGGCGCTGGAACCCCGGGCCCCAAACTCGAGCAACAGTTGCAAGAGCGCGGTTATACCTTGGGTCACTACCCGCAATCGTGGGAGCTATCCACAGTGGGCGGCTGGGTCGCCAGTCGTTCCAGTGGCCAGCAATCACTTCGCTACGGTCGTATTGAGCAAATGTTTGCTGGAGGCCGTATTGAAACCCTTCAGGGCACCATGAATATACCCGCTATCCCGGCATCGTCGGCTGGGCCAGACTTGCGCGAAATCTTTATGGGTACAGAAGGGCGTATGGGCATCTTGACCGAAGTTCAGGTTCGAGTAACCCCGCTGCCCGAGCGAGAAAGCTTTCATGTGGCATTTTTACCAAATTGGCACGATGGCGTCGCCACGCTTCGAACCATGGCACAAAAGAAATTACAGCTGTCGATGTTGCGACTGAGCAACTTGATGGAGACCATCACCATGCTTTATAGCAGCAGTGATACCGAGGCTACTGCCGCCTTGAATGAGTCCATGAGCGCCGCAGGTCTAGACGACAACAAAGTCATGTTGACCTTTGGGGTTACCGGCAGTGCCGAGCAGTATCAGGCGGCGTTAGAGCAGGCGAAAACGGTGATTGCCGAAATGGGCGGTCATCTAGCTCCCGATACCATGGGCGAGCATTGGGCCAAGGGGCGTTTCGGCGCCCCTTACTGGCGTGAAACTCTCTGGGAAGCCGGCTATGCCGTAGATACCATGGAGACCGCCGTAAACTGGGATAAGGTGATTGACACTGTAGCCACTATCGAATCGTCCATTGCAAATCGAGCGCAAGAGTTAGACGGAAAGGTACACGCTTACACGCACTTATCTCATGTCTATGGTCAAGGCTGCAGTGTATACAGCACTTATATTTTTGCTTGCCGCGAGAGCTTTGAGGCGACGCACGCCCATTGGCAGCAACTGAAAGCGGCCGGTGCTCAGGCGACGGTGAATCAGGGCGGCACCATCAGCCATCAGCATGGCGTTGGTTTTGATCACAAAAATTATTTGCCCAATGAAAAGGGTGAACTGGGTATTGCGGCCATCGCACACCTGCTGAGTTTGTTTGACCCTGACGGACGCATGAATCCCGGTAAATTACTGCCCTAATTACCGATAAGCCCCAACGAGCGAATGTGATCAACGACGCGAAAGGTTAATCCATGATTGAGCCACAAGAGCCAAAGTCTAGCGCAGAGGTCGACCGCCTCCCCGACAGTGATCGCAATCAATTGTGGTCGGCGTTGGTGGCCAATGCCAACAAACCAGAGCAGCAACAAGACTCCAGTTGGGATTTGATTGTCATTGGAGGTGGTATTACCGGTGCTGGAATTTTGCGTGAAGCCGCTCGGCGAGGGCTCAAAGTGCTTTTGCTGGAACAGCAGGATTTTGCCTGGGGCACCTCCAGTCGTTCCTCAAAAATGGTACACGGTGGCTTGCGTTATTTGGGGCAAGGCGACTACAAACTCACACAGCATTCTCTGCGTGAGCGGGAACGGCTTTTGAGCGAAGTGCCGGGATTAGTCGATCGCATGGGGTATTTTTTTACCTTGCGTAAAGATAAGTCGCCGCCGCCTTGGGCGGTGAAAATTTTGCTGTGGCTCTATGATCGCTTGGCCGGAATTCGCGATCATCGTCGCATCGATTTGTCGGCCTTAGAGCAGGAGTTTCCAGGGATTGACCGGCAACAGTTGAAAGATTGTTTTTATTATACCGATGCCGTGACGGACGATGCCCGCCTGGTGCTTCGAGTCTTGCATGAAGCAGTCGCCGACGGCGGCAAAGCGATTAACTACATCAAGGTCGATAACTTGTTGACCGATGCGGCCGGTGTAATCACTGGGGTTGCAGTGACGAATCAACAGCCGAGCGAATCTGAAACCTTACAATCATCACTTAAATTGCAATCAAAGTTGGTGATTAACGCAACCGGTGCCTGGGCGGATAAACTGCGCAACCAAGTCAATCCCGAGAAGCGTATCCGTCCTCTACGCGGCAGCCATTTGGTTGTGCCTCAATCGCGATTGTCGGTGTCACAAGCGGTAACCTTAATGCACCCCGGTGATTATCGAGCCATGTTCGTTTTTCCTTGGGAGGGGCGTACAGTGATTGGGACTACCGATATCGATCATGGCGAAGGGCTCGATTCAGAGGCCAGTATCAGTGTCGAGGAAGTGCGCTATTTACTCGATGCGGCCAATGATTTATTTCCCGCTGCAAAACTCAATAGTGGCGATGTCATTTCATCTTGGTCGGGAGTTCGACCTGTGATCGGTTCGGAGAAAAGTAAAGATCCCTCGAAAGAGCGACGTGATCACGCGGTGTGGCGAGATGGTAATTTGATCACCGTCAGTGGGGGAAAGCTAACCACTTTTCGTTTAATTGCTCTGGATGTCCTGAAAACTGCCGCCGACATAATTCCGATAGATACCGCTGATGATAGCTTAGCGATCTTCTCTCCGGTGACCGTGACAGCCTCACAACTCCCCCTGTGTGAAACAGCGCAAGCTCATTCGTTGATTGCGCGATACGGTGATGGCGTGAAGAGCTTTGTCGGCGATGTATGCGCCGATGAATTGAAGCCGATTGCGGATACCCAGTACTCTCTAGCGGAATGCCGTTGGTTACTACGTCGAGAAAATGTCGTGCACTTGGACGATCTGCTGTTGCGTCGGACTCGTCTGGGGCAATTGCTCGACGCCGGCGCTGAACAGTTATTTGATTCGCTGTCTGCGATCTTTCAGCAAGAGTTGAAATGGACCGATGGCCGTTGGCAAGCAGAGGTCGAACGCTATCGAGAACTCTGGAAAAGGCACTATTATTTACCTACTGAGCTGACGAATAAAGACAACGCCGCCGACCGCGTCGATGAGATGTCTGTTTAGCGTCCAATGATTCGCCGCATTTTTTAATGCTCTTCTATTCATGGCCCACAAGAGTTTTTTATGACAAAGCCGTCAAACTTTCTTTCCATTGATTGTGGAACCCAGAGTATTCGAGCATTGGTTTTTGATACCAAGGGTCAATTGTTGGTAAAAACGCAAGTTAGTTTGGGAGAATACAGCTCGCCTCAACCGGGATGGTCCGAGCAAGAACCAGAATTCTTTTGGGATAAGCTCGCCGAAGTCTGTCAGCAATTGTGGCAAACGGTGAAGGCCTCGGATATTGCCGGTGTGGCATTGACCACTCAGCGCAGTACCGTGATCAATCTCGATCGCAATGGAACGCCTTTACGTCCGGCCATTTCTTGGTTGGATCAACGCCAAGCTCAGAATACTCCCTCGCTGCCATTCATGGATACTTGCCTTCGTGCTTTGGGTCTCTACGGGCCGCTCGAGCGTTTGAAGAAAGAAGCTGAATCCAATTGGATCGCTGAACAACAGCCAGAGCTACACCGTAAGACGGAACACTTCTTGTTGTTGTCGGCCTATTTGAATCATCGGCTTACCGGTGATTTTAAAGACGCGGTTGCCTCGCAGGTGGGCTATCTTCCGTTTGATTTTAAAGCCTTGAGCTGGGCCAAAGACAGCAGTTGGCGCTATCGTGCGTTGAATCTTCAGCGTCGACAAATGCCAGAAATATTACCCGCGGGAAGTTCTCTTGGCAGTATTTGCGAAACGGCCGCTTCGGCGACTGGGCTGTTGACTGGCACGCCGGTGTTTGCGGCGGGATCCGATAAAGCCTGCGAGGTGCTGGGTTCCGGATGCATCGATGCGACTAGTGGTGCCTTGAGTTACGGTACCACGGCGACGTTTAATGTGTGCAGCGAGAAATATTTTGAAGCCTTGCCCTTTCAGCCTGCGTATCCGGCTGTGGTGCCCGGTCAATATAATGTTGAAACCATGGTTCATCGCGGCTACTGGATGGTGAATTGGTTTAAGAAAGAATTCGGTCTGCGAGAGGAACAGTTAGCGGCCGAGCAAGAGGTTGCCCCAGAAACCTTATTTGACGATCTGTTGCGTCAGGTACCACCGGGCTCCATGGGGTTAGTACTACAACCCTATTGGTCGTCTGGGGCCAATTCAGAGGGGCCTGAGGCCAAAGGTGCGATGATAGGTTTTGGTGATGTGCACACACGAGCGCATATTTATCGAGCGATCATCGAGGGCATTGGTTTCGCTTTACGCGAGGGAAAAGAGCGTTTAGAAAAGCGAGGAAAACTCCGTTTTGAACGCTTGCGCGCTTCAGGCGGCGGTTCTCAGAGTGATGAGATTTTGCAAATCACGGCAAATTTGTTCAATTTGCCCGTTGAGCGTCCGCACACTTACGAGACCTCTGGCTTGGGCGCGGCCATGGCCGCAGCCGTTGGTTGCGGCGTCTATGCAAATTTCTCTGACGCGGCTAAGGCGATGGTTCGCTGTCGAGATCGATTTGAACCGCAACAAGAGCAGGTGGAGATTTACGAACAGCTTTTCCAGCAAGTTTATCGAAAGCTCTATGGCCAGTTGCGCCCAAGTTATCGAGCGATTCGGCGGATTACCGGTTACCCCAATTAAGTATCGCCGTTGGAGTCTTGGCGAAATTGGCTGGCGGTTTTACCGGTCCACTTTTTAAAACTTCGGTAAAACGAGCGCGGCTCCCCAAAGCCGAGTTTGGCCGCGATGACATCGAAATTTAGGGTACTGTTTTTGACGTAGTGTCTGGCCAGTTCTTGGCGCAATTCATTTAAGACTTCTTTGTAGCTGGTATTTTCATCGTTGAGCTTTCGCTGCAGGGTTCTCACGCTAATGCCAAGTTTGTCGGCTATCAATTCACTGCTGGGAATTTGTTGGTTGAGCATCAATCGCAACATACTTTTAATTTGCTCGCTAAGGGTGAGTCCTTTCTCCAGTTCATTGAGCTGTTGCGTCGCATGATCCAGTAAGACGTGGAGTAGTTTTTCGTCGGCCTGTTGAATACGTGTTTCGAGATGCTCGTTGTTGATCCACAGACCGGTATAAGGTCGAGAGAATTCCACCGTGCAACCAAAGGCGTCGGCGTATTGGTCGAGCAGTTCATCCTTGTCTGGCGCGGCATGTTCAAACCAGACCGCGGCGGGTTTTTGTTCTATTTTTAAGAAACTCTGGGTAAAACGAAACCACGAACTGATGATGTTCTCGCGCACGTGACGTTGTACCAAGGGTTGACTCAGTTGGCTCTGCCAGCGCAATAAGGTATAGCCGGGTTTGTACGAGAACTTAGAAATACCCATATCGCCGACGATTCGCTCGTAGAGCGGAATCATACTCATCGCTTCCTTGAGAGTGGCGCAATTGAGGGATATGTATCCCTGAACGGAATAAAATGCCGGCTCAATGTGTTCTGATGTGTGCAAGCCGAACAGAGGATCATCGCTGGCGCTGATTAAAATATCGAGAATGTCTTCGAACTGATCGAGACTGATACGGCGCGTGTTGTCGTTCAGTAGCTCACTGTCGAGTTGGAGCGGTGCCAACAAAGCGTCTAAGGGGAGCTGATGGCGTTTTGCCATTTCCAAATATTGTCGCACAGCGGCAATGGAGGCGCTGTTATTGGAGCAAAGCGATGGCGAGGTAGACGTGTGCTCTGAAAAATTCATGTGGATGCGTTTACTCCAACATTAACGCTCGCGAGGATAGTTGGCGATGATTCGCTCAGTTTGAGGTTTGAATAGATCATTGCAAAAGACCGGCATCGCGCAAAGGGCTGACGATGAGCTTTTCACTGTCTGGATTCAGCAGTACGTAGGCTGGTGCCTGTTCCATCGACGGTGCGATGCGCAGATTTTTACCTCGGGCTTCCACTTCTATTTGAGCCCCTGAGTTGAGATCTAACCAAGTTCCCTGAGGCAAAAATACCTGTCGATAAGTGCGCTGATTGATAGGGGTTAATAACGGCGCCACCATAATTCTGTCGCCCAACATAAATTGTAAATCGTTGTTGGGCATGTCGAGAAAGGTCTCGTGTTGTGGATAGTGAATCAGTGGGTGCCGAATCAGTGGCCAGCCTTTCTGCTGCGCATCGGTCATTAGGCTTTGACGATAACTCGACAGCGCTCGATAGAGTTTGGCGTTATGGGCGAAGTGAGATGCGAGCTCTTGGTTGTCATAAACTTGTGCGTTGATGTCGGGCGTAAGGCCTTCGTGAGTGCGGAAAAAAGGTGTGAACGCCGACAGCTCGGTCCAGCGCATGAGCAAGTCTTGCTGCCTGCGCAGTGCCATCTGGGGTTTTTTCACCTTCTCGGCTTGATAGTACATGGTGAGATCATCGGGCAATAACCAGGTGGCGGCTTCAGGAATGTCACGGCGCAGGGAGGTGTAACCGCCAATGTCCGCGTGATTCAAGCTCTGGCCACTGATGCCACTGTTGATTAGTCCGATGATGACACTCTGCAAACCGTCGTGATGGCTCCAGCTAGTATTCTGATCTCCGAGCCAAAACAGCGAAGAAAAAGACGGACTTTGATTAAAACCTGCGCGCATAAAAAAGACGGCGTCTTGTTCTAGCTTTAGCTCTTTTACAACTTCGGCGTTTAAGCGTGCCCACTCTTGCGCAAATAGATTGTGAAAATTCAGAGCGCTGTCACCACTTTTCAATACGGCGTTTACGGGGAGTGCCTCGCCAAAGTCAGCCATCCAGCCAGAAAAGCCATTGAGCGTAACTTGCTCTTTGATGATGCCTTTCAGCCAATTAAAGGCTTTTTCATTACTCAAATCGATCAATCCTGCGGCGAAGTCTGTGATGTCGATTTGATAGGGCTTGCCGTCGCTATCTTGAACGAAAAAGCCTTGCTGCAGCGCTTCTTGATAGAGGTTACGGGTGACCGTAGTCTTGTTGCTGACGTCGACCAAAAAAGGATTGAAATAACCCAGCACGCGCACATTGTCGGCTTGTAGCCTTGCGGTCATTTTGTCCCAATCTGAATAGAGCTCGGTGTCTCTTTCCCAATTCCACCAAAGCTGAGACGCCGTGCCGCCCAGGGTGATTCGTCGTCCCACCCAATCTTGTAGCCAAAGCCCGGCGATGGGGGCGCCCGCCGATTTTAGTGTCTGATAATGCTCCAGCACGCGCTCGCTACCACCTTGCAAGCCGATCACTGCGCCTTGTTGTGTCCAAGCGGGTAAAGCTGCCATCCTGCCACTAAATTGCGTGTAGCTACTGACACAATCGAGTGCGGCCTCGCAGGCTACGAAGCGGGCTTTAAGGGTGGAGCTGTAATTGTGGATTTGCAGCTTTTGTCGATTGCGAAAATCGAAACGTGAAAAATTGGCGTTTTCCAAAAACCAGCTGTAACCCTGCGTGCTCAAAAAATAGGGTACCGTAAAGTAACTGCTGAGTGAGTGACCGGAAGCGCCCGAGACGTTGGCTTCTATCAGTGTCGACAGGGGTTGCTCGCCACGACCAATACCTTGTTCTTGAATCCAGATGGGAACATCCAGTCCTTTAAAGTTCTGCTCGCTCACTTGAGCGCCAAACCCCAGAATATTTTCATCACGGGGGGCGTCGAGTGTTAATTTTAGGTGATTATATTCGGGGTTGGAGGTGGTGGCGGTTAATCGAAGCTGTTGTTGATCTTGAGTAAAGCGCAGTGAGAACCGCAGTTGGCAGCCTGGCGATTGAAAAACGCCGGCAAGTAAAAAGTAGTGGCTGGTGGGCTCGGCTTTATCAATATGGGCTTGCTGGCAGCGGTGGCTAGTGTCACTCGTATGCTCAAAGGAAGCGTGACTTTCCTTGAAGGTTAATTGCGTTTTGAAAGCCGTTAATAACGTGGAAACCGTGGCCTTGATGACGGTTTTTTCAGATTGATGATCGCGTACCTGAACGATTTGATCCAGCCCTTGTTGAAACAGCTCGATACGGTAACGATCTCCATCGTACACCGCTTCTAGGCCCTTATCTGCGGGGACTGAATCGCAGCCAGATACCATGACGACAAAGCTCCATAGGAGTAACGGCCATAGCTTTAATCGTTGTACGAGAGGTATCGAGAGTTTGTGCATACGAGGCGTGAGGTGTCCTTAGATTTAGGGTAGGCGTCGGGCGCTAACGCACGTTATGATAGCATTCACTTTTTGAGTGCCAATGGTTTATTCCGGACTTGTCTCAAATTACCTGAGATTGGCCAAGGTTGCCACATAGCGATTTCGCTCTAAGGAAGCTTGCATGATTCTACGACTGTCATTTATTGCCTTGATACTACTGCTTAGCCCGCTTCAGGCGACATCGGCTGCTGATCCTGCCCCCATCATTCGTTATAACAGTATTCATCATCCCATTGTTGGTGAGCGGGGCATGGTGGCAACTCAGCACCGGTTGGCCAGTGAAGTTGGGGCAGACATTCTCGCGGCCGGCGGTAATGCTGTGGATGCTGCCGTCGCCGTGGGGTTTTCGTTGGCTGTAGTCTTGCCCCGAGCCGGTAACTTGGGCGGTGGTGGATTCATGATGATTCACCTCGCCGATAAAAATGAAACTATCGCACTGGATTATCGCGAAATGGCGCCAGCTGCAGCTCATCGAGATCTATTCTTAGATGCTGAAGGCAAGGTTGACAAGACCAAGGCGCGCTTCAGTCATGCCGCGGCGGGTGTGCCCGGCACTGTTGCCGGTTTACTGGAAGCGCATCGACAGCACGGCAAGCTTTCGCTCAAGGAAGTACTAACACCAGCTATTGAGCAAGCGGATAAAGGCTTTCTGGTTACGCAAGATTTGTCCAACAAACTGGCCAACTACAAACACCTTAAAAAGAATCCAGAAACTCTCAAGGCCTATTACAAAAAAGGCGGAGAAGCTTACCGAGCGGGTGAGCGTTTGCGCCTGAAGGATCTCGCTTGGTCGCTCAAACAAATCCTTAAGTACGGAGAGGATGGTTTTTACAAAGGTGCCATTGCCGATAAGATCGTTGCCGAAATGCAGCGTCACCAGGGCTTGATTACGCATCAGGACTTGGCCAATTATCGCGTGCAAACGAGAACCGCGGTCACCGGAAGCTATCGCGGCTATGAAATAGCGTCAATGCCACCTCCCAGTTCCGGTGGTGTACACATTATTCAGATGCTCAATATGCTCGAATCCTTCCCTGTGGGCGAATATGGCGCTGGGAGTGCGCAATCAATTCATCTCTTAGTTGAAGCGATGAAACGCGCCTACGCCGATCGCAGTAAATACTTGGGCGATCCTGATTATGTTGATGTTCCGGTTGCGCAATTGATTGATAAAGCCTACGCCAAACGATTGGCTGACGACTTTAATTTGGAGTCAACTACCGCATCTTCTGCGATTCTTGCGGGGGCGAAACTAGCCGATGAGAGTCGTGATACCACCCACTACTCGATTGTCGATGGCGACGGAAACCTTGTGTCGAATACCTATACCTTGAACTTCTCATTTGGGTCGGGAATTACCGTAGCCGGCACAGGTATTTTACTGAACAACGAAATGGATGATTTCTCGGCCAAACCTGGAGTTCCAAACGCCTATGGCTTGATCGGTGCGGAAGCCAATAAAATAGAAGCTAAAAAACGGCCGCTTAGTTCGATGACTCCCACGATCGTGTTTAAAGATGGAAAACCAGTTTTGGTGACGGGGAGTCCCGGCGGGAGTCGTATCATCACCACGGTCTTACAGGTTCTAGTGAATGTGATTGACCACGGCATGAATGTTGCCGACGCTGTCAGTGCGCCGCGCTTTCATCACCAATGGCAGCCAGATATGCTATTTCTGGAGCCCGGTTTTAGCCCAGATACGATTAAACTGTTACAGCAGAAGCAGCACAAAGTGAAAGTTGTATCAACCATGGGAAGCGCTCAGAGTATCGCGGTTCATGATGGCGTTAGCTATGGCGCTGCGGATCCGCGTAAGCCCGACGCCTCTGCGGTGAGTGTTGCTATCAAAGCGAAGAGTTCGAAGTAGTGCCAGTGCTTCACTCAGCCTCAATGAATCACTTGTCGATATTGTTGGATGGCGAGTCGAAAGTCATATAAAAGGCATGAATATTGATTCGAGTAGGCGAGAAAACGCTTATCCAAAAACTGTTAACGAATGAAAGTGTTAAGCATGCAATCAGATCCCAAGAAATTAGTTGAGAAAAATAGAGACCTCATTCATTCAGAATTGATGAAAGTAGTCTCTCATGTTCAGCGTGATCAGGATGACTGGGTTCTTCACACTCTGATGATTGAGGGCTGTGATGTCCCCTTTAAGTTTCGGCGCAAAGATAATTATCAAGATTTGAAAGGTGCTAGGGTGAATATGACTTACTATTCAGAGCAAGAAAGCGTCGCAGGAATGAGCTTTGAAATTATGAAAGTCGTGCGCATTAAGCGAGGTTAAATCGGTAAGGGAGAGGAAGAGAGGCAATGCACTCATCCTCTCCTTTACCTTGATCGAGACGTATTATTTAGAAGTCCATTGTCGCAGAGAAGGATGCTGTTCTTGTCCCACCCAACCACGCTGCATTCTCAGCGATGGTACCCAGATATTCCTCGTCGAACAGATTGTTTACCACTAAGTTGAGTTTGAGATCGCTCTCGAGACCGCCAACGTTCTCAAGTGTGGCGCCAAGGTAGAAGTCGGTGACTGTGTGAGCGTCAGCGACCCATGTATTACCTTGATCAACAAAGCGATCGTCAGTGTGTTTTGCCGAGATTCCCGTTGAAAAAGTTCCGTTAGTCCAATCCAAGCTGGTGACAAACTGGTTTTCTGCAATCCCTGCAACCATGTTTCCAGGAGAAATACCGTTGGCTTGATCAACCGCGGAGTCGCCGGAGCCTAAGTAAGTTGCGTCGCTGTAGGTGTAGGCGAGATAAAGGCTAAACTCATTGTTGATCGAATAGTCTAGGGATAGCTCTAAACCATCTGACTCAATGCCGCCAGCGTTAAAGAATGTTCCGTTGCTGCCAATGGTGAAGTTGGGACCACTAGTGGCGGAGTTATCGAGAAAAATGAGGCGGTTTTCAAAGTCATTTTGATAGTAAACCGCAGATGCGGTATAGCGCTCGGCGTTGTAACGAAAGCCTATTTCAGCCGTTTCTGATGTTTCAGGTTCAATGTTATCTAGATCGGCGGCTGGTCGTTCCAGAATGGCATCGGTGAGCGCACGAAAGTTCTCCGCGTAACCAACGAATACTTCTAAGCCGTCGATACCGGTTTCCCAAACCAGACCACCAGAGAATAATACATCAGAGTCCGAACTGAGTTTGGCATCTAGGCTTGAATCAAAATTATCTTCACGCTCTACATCAATAAGGAATTTCTTGGCGCCCAGAGAGAGCGTTAGAGCTCCTGCGGTTATGGTTTCTTGTAGATAGAGTTTAGTGGATTCTTGCGGGTAGGTGCGATCGTACTGGATCCAATATGGCTGAGAATTGTAAACAAATCCGTCGCGGGTATTTACGCTATGCCAGTCGCGATACTCTTCACGTTCTTGGTTCTCGTACCAAAGGCCTGCTCGTAGCTCGCTGTCGAGGCTGCCGATATCTGCGTTCCAGCTAACGTCGAGATTGAATCCGGTGCGTTCTTTCTCATAGTGAGTATTACGAAAAGACTGCACCGCAATGGCATCAGCGGCGTAACATGAAGGGTCGGCAACTTGTGAGGCAGTGGCTTGCTCGACACCGTACCAGTTGCTCACGGTGTAGCTGGGAGTGCAGGCGGGGTCTGGCGTTAATGCGTTACCGTCAGCATCAACAAAGTAAAGCCGATCGGAGGTGTCGGCGTTTAAGTCAGTTGAGGTGGTACCGCCCAAGAATTCGCTGTTGCCGCTGCTGTCGTCGGTAACGTTGACGAGATATGGAGGGAGCCAATCTCCGCGACCTTCGTTTTGATGGTGGTAGACCGAGGTGCTCAGTTGAATATTTTCGCTCAGTTCAACGTCAAATTTTAGGTAGCCAAATAAGTTCTCGCGACTGGTGGACCAGCCATTGCGAAACAACTGATCTTCGAATGGCACACCTGTCCACTCGCTGGTGAGGCCGTCGGAGTTTGAGAATAGTTCGAATTGCGCGGCGCTGTATATTCGTTGATAGTTGTCTTCGTGAATGTCATCGTAAGAAAGATAGGCGGTGACATCGGTATTGCCAAATGCAGTAACCATTTTTGCTGCAAAATGCTGACGTTCGTTCTCGGCGCTTTCGCTGATCCAATCGCTGGCTTCTTGATCTGCAAAAGAAATCCATGCGCGGGTATTTTCACCTAGTGTGCCGGTGTCGTAGCGAAGGGAAATACGTTTGGCGTCGTGCTCACCCACTGAAGCTTCTACACGAAAACGTTGCTCATCAAGTGGTTCATCGGTGAGGTAATTCAAGGTTCCACCGAGAGCCTCATGGGAGCGAGAGGCAATGTCCGCAGTACCCTGTGAAACCTCAACACCCATTAAATTTGCGGGATCAACGAAGCGGTTGGCCTTGGCGCCGCCACCGTAGCTTGATCCTCCATTGGGCATACCATCAATTGTGGTTCCGACCTGCTGATCAGAAAGATTGGTGGTGAAACCGCGAACAGTAATAGAGGTGGACCAGTCGTCGAAGCCATAGATATCACCTTCGTTGACCGATACACCCGGTAGGTTATCGATGACGGAATTGACACTGGTAAAGCTCGATTGCTGTTGTTTCATGGTATCTGAAACCAGGTTGTTGCCGTATGTGGCTTTCCCAGTTACGACGACTTCTTCCAGCTGGCTGTTCGCCTGAACCGAGGTGACCGTTGACGCGATAGCAAGTGCCAACAATGATTTGGAGCCGATACTTTTCAATTTATTCATACATCCCCCTAAGTGGTTATTGATCGTTTGTTCAATATCCTAGGAGGCTAATGTTGCAGAGTTAGGTCTGAAATATTGCAAATACAAGACGAATTTATTGCAATGCCTGTGTTTCTCTCTGGAAATTGTGATGCGGCATAGAAAAAGTTAACAGTGAATTGGCGAGCGTTGACGAGTGTTGTAGGTGGAGGCCATCTAAGAGGAAAAAACGCGAGAGCTATGGCCAAGGTGTATGGTCGACAATATTGATATTGGCCGCCGTCAGAGCACTTTGGCCTTTCTTTTCTCTCGTCGTTTTTCTCTATTTTTGTGGTTTTCTTGCTGATTGATTTTCGGGGCTATGCGAAAGTTCGCTCAATCGTATTGTATGATTGAGTTTAACGTTTCCCGAGATATCTTTTACGTTCATGATAATCTGAGGGTCCTCTTGTTGCCAATCGATGAGGATTTCACCAAAGTTCTTCTTTGCGTAAAACTCTTCGTTCATACGGTAGCGATTAGGGCTTACTCGGCTCCAGGTTTCGGTTAGGCCACTCGAAGTAATGTCATATAGAGGATAAGGCGTATTGTTTTCTTGACGAGATATTTCCCCCCAATGGGTATCGCCGCTGACAAATATAACGCCCTCAGCTTTGGTTTTATCGATCAGCTCAATCAGGCGTTGCCGGTCACCAGGGTATTGAGCCCAGGCTTCCCAGCCGGTGTAGTCGGCTAAAAATTGTAGGCTTGAAGCGATAATTCTAACTTTTGCTGGTTGGCTCAGTTGCGCTTCGAGCCACTGCCATTGTTGAGCTGAAAGTTGGCTGTGACTTTCATCGAGTACTGCGTAGGGACCCATGTTACGCACTAATCGCGAGGCATTTTCGAGCGCTCCGACTTTTTTAGCCGGATCGCGATGAAAGCGTAAGTCGGGCATGATTATCTGAACGCGCTGATGGTCCGGGCCGTAATATGCGCTGTGATAGATTCCTTCATTATCGCGACGGCGAGTGTTGTGGGAATCGTCTCCCCAAAATTGTAAAAACAGATCTCGCGAATTTTCTTTCTGCGGGTAATGCGCATCGGTATCGTTTTCACCGTAGTCGTGATCATCCCAAATTGCTAAGACTTCACAATGGCTGCGTATAGCGGCGTAGTTGTCGGTTTGGCGAGCGTACTTGTCACGCATTACCCGCATGTCTCTAGTGTCGGCGTAAATATTGTCTCCTAAGAACAAAAATAGTTGAGGGTCCTGCGCTAGGATTGAATGCCAGATAGGCTGAGGTTTATCTTGGTTGCAGCAAGAGCCAAAACCAATGCGGCTAAGTTTGGGGACGATCCCAGATGGCAGGCTAGCGCCGCTAATAGAAGATAGACTGGCGCTTGCTGCGGCTAAACCTTTGATCACGCCGCGTCGACTGATGTTATTCATAAACAGATCTCTTGCCAATGAGTGTCCTACCTAGAGCTTATCGCTTTTACTCGGGGGGTGTTTTCCACGATATGGAAGGATAAGTCAGATGACTTTTATTGAACAGGTGTTCATTGTTGTGACGATAACTTACTGGCAGCCGATGACGAATTGATGACAGCTGAACCGGCTAGTTTTGCCTGAGGGGGCATGTTAGAGTGCGGCGATTTGGCGGTTATGCTCGACCTATGAGCTAGTAGAGATGGCTCTCGAAAAGCGCTAGATACAAAACCTAAGCGTTCTTCAATGCATTTGTAATCAGCGATTTGGCGGTTTTTGGGGTGGGGTGGTGGCCGTCAAGAACCGTGCGCAACCAATAACCATCGATGAGTATCGCCACGGTGTTACTGAGATCGAGGGCTTTCTTTCGAGGATAGAGTTGAAATAGATCGAATCGTAAATGAGATAATAGCCGCCGAGAATAAATTTGTTGTAAGTGAAAGAGTGGTGAACTGAAAGGTACTTGAGCCCAAAATGCCAACCACGCTTTGACAATATTAGAAGAGCTCTGCTCCTCGCTAAAAATAACTTCGACTGTGGCCAACAAGCGTTTTCGTGGGCTTGTGCATTTCCTTCGACGTTCAATGATGGATTGCTGTAATTGACACATCAAATGCCACATACTTGCTCTCAAAAGTTCGTCTTTGCCGCCAAAGTAGTGTGAGATAATACCCACCGAGAGACCGGCCTGTTTGGCGATTTTACGGATGGTGGTATTCGCGTAACCCTCGGCACCAATCGTTACTATCGTCGCATCGATGAGCTCTTGACGACGACTTTTTTCCATTCCCAATTTGGGCATCAATAATTCCTTAGATCGGGTTTAAGCAGCGCTTTGGTATCTGCGCTGTTGTTAATATGTCAAAAGTACCTTGGCGACTTGACGCTCAGGAATGAGTCGGAAACCGCTCTATCATAAGGTTTTTTGTTACGGTTTTATGAATGTAGTGTCGTCATGGGAAATTAGTCGGTGTTCAGCGACGAACTCGCGAGAGTTGATAGAGGCTTTTCAGTCATCTGTCCATGAAGTTTCTCACTTGGTTTATCGAATTGCGTATGCTCGAATACTCGCCTCTGGTAGTGTTAACTACCTTTTATTAAGCCATCGGCAATCGTATTGTTGGCTGTCGTTACTGATTGTAGTTATTGATAGTAGGTATGGGCTTTAGTCATTGATTGTCGCTGTCGGTTAACATTGCCCGCTTAGATCGCTGGTTTAAAAGACGGCCTTAACTTAAGCGGCCTTAAACAGTTAAGAGAATTATATGGAAAGTGATCGACAGCGATGGAATAAGCGCTTTCAAGCTCGACCTCTTGAAGCGCCTAAACCCCCAGAGTTTTTTACTCAGCAGCGTGAGAATCTACCCGTTGGTCGGGCATTGGACGTGGCCAGTGGTGATGGCGCTGTTGCGCTTTGGTTTGCTGAACAGGGGTTCGACACAACCGCTGTTGATATCTCCTCCGTTGCTCTATCTCGGTTACAGTCTTTCGCCGAGCCTCAGGGGCTGGAAATCGCCACGGTGTGTCTCGACTTAGACGAGCCGACTGCGATGCGGGATCACTTAGTTGGGACTTTTGATGTGATCGCTATGGCGCACTACAAACCTTCCAGTCTGTTGTTATGTCAGCTGCGAGAGCTACTGAGCCCTTCAGGGCAATTACTGCTAACAACGTTTAATCTGCAGCATCATACCGTTAACGGCTTTTCAAAGCGGTTTTGTTTGACTCCCAAGGAATTCGAATGCTCGACCGAAGGGCTTCGGTGCGCGCACTACCATTCGGTGGAGCGCAATGGGTGTTTCATGGATGACTATCGATGGGTTCGAGATGATGGTGTGTCGCGATCAGAGGATTAGGCGCAATAACCGGGGATCATTTCTTCCAGTAGCCTAAGCCAATTGGAGTGATCACTCGGTTGCCACAGCGACTCGATATGGCGCTTCGCTTGCGCGCTGTCCCAGCCCAGATGCTGGCAGGCGTAAATTGAGAAAAACGCCGATACTCGATAGTTGGCGGCGCAATGGATGTGTATCTTCTCTTCGAGGCTCTGCTGCATAACCTGTAAGAATTTTTGGTAATCCTCTGGTGATGGTTTTGAGAAGTCCACGGGAATGGCGTTGTAGGTAATGTTCTGAGATTCGATCAGTTGTTGCTCATCGGCGACGGCGTATTCACTATCGCTGGGTAGTAGATTAATCACCCGCTGGTAATCCAGATGTGAAAGTTCTTGCAACTGTTCGGCACTAATTACGCCTGAGGTGGTAATCCTAGAATTGATGAGCCTAAAGTTGTATGCCTTTTCGATACTCATTACTAGATCCTTCTATTGATCTTTATCGGCAATGAGTATGCAGGGGGAATTGCTTGCGGGCAAATACAGCGCTATTGATTAGTCTTCGCCAGCGGCAAACGCGATGAGGTGATCGGCTTCAATGTCTATGCCTACACGATCGCCTACTTGATAATCGTGGTGACTGGGAAAGGCTGAAATGACATGACTGCCGGTGGGAAGTTTTAGAGTGTAGAGCGTCGAGGTGCCGGTGAAGACTCGGCTCACCACTTCACCGGTTTTAATGCTGTTCTCATTGTGGATAACGTCGTCCGGACGCAGGAGAACCTCGACGGGACTGTCCGGCAGCCAGTCATAACATCGATTGCCAGAAATCATACCAATCTCGGTGGCCACCGAGGTACTGTCGATGGCATGCCCTGGCAAAAAGGCTCCCTGCCCGACAAAGTTGGCGACAAAGCGCGTGCGAGGTTCGTGGTATAAGTCGAATGGACTTGCCCACTGTTGAATAGTGCCTTCATTCATCACCGCTATTTTGTCGGCAAAGGCGAAAGCTTCTTCTTGGTCGTGAGTCACCATGATGGCGGTGATATCGCGCGACTTTAATATTTCTCGTACCTCGATGGCGAGGCTGCGGCGAAGATCCACATCCAAACTGGAAAAGGGTTCATCCATTAAGAGCACGCTCGGCTTTGGTGCCAGGGCGCGCGCCAAAGCAACTCGCTGTTGTTGGCCACCAGAAAGCTCATGAGGAAAGCGATTACCCATGTTGGCAAGTTTCACCAGCGCCAACATTTCATCACAGACACGCTCTTTTTCGACCGCCGAAAGATGGTGTAAGCCATAGGTGACATTGTCGCAAACACTCAGGTGCGGGAAGAGAGCATAATCTTGAAACACCATGCCAATGTGACGTTTTTCTGGGGGCGTCGATTTCTTTTCCGAGGAAATGACCGAGTCCTGTAAGACAATGTTACCGTGAGAGATTCGATGAAACCCTGCGATAGCTCTCAGTACAGTGGTTTTTCCACAGCCACTGGGGCCGAGTAGACAACAAACATCACCTTTATTGATGGAGAGGCTCAAATTCTCGACCACGGTGTTGCCGGCGTAAGCACAAGTGATGGCATTGAGATTTAAAAGGGCGGTACTACTCATAAATCGGAATGTCTCTTTTTATCTGTTTGCGCTATAGAGAGTGGTCGTGGTGAGATAGCTATCACGATAGTGCTGCTGTCGTGGCAAACCCGCGCTCATTATTTCAGTGCGGGTTTTTCGGCGAAGGCTTAGTTGCTCATGAGTAAGAATTCCATCAGCGCTTTTTGCGCGTGCAGGCGATTTTCTGCTTCGTCCCAAACCACCGAGATTTCTTCGTCTTCAATGAGTTCTGCGCTCACCTCTTCACCGCGATGCGCCGGTAAGCAATGCATAAAGATTGCATCGTCATTTGCGAGCGCCATCATCTCGTGATTGACCTGATAGCCTTCAAATTGACGTTCGCGCTCGGCCTGTTCTTCTTCTTGGCCCATCGATGCCCATACATCGGTGACGATCCAGTCGGCGCCCATAACCGCTTCTTTGGGGTCGCGAGTTACGCTAACGCGATCGGCATTTTCAGCCACCAGTTGCGAGTCGGGATCAAAGCCCTCAGGGCAAGCGATGTTAAGTTTAAAATCACACAGCGCGGCGGCGTTGATATAGGAGTGGCACATGTTGTTGCCATCGCCAATCCACGCGACGGTTTTACCTTTTGGGTTACCGCGTTGCTCAACGTAAGTCTGTATATCGGCCAACAGTTGGCAAGGGTGGTAGTCGTCGGTTAGAGCGTTGATCACCGGAACCTTTGAGTACTGAGCAAAGCGTTCAATTTTTTCGTGCTCGAAGGTGCGGATCATGATCATATCGACCATGCGCGATAAAACGCGCGCCGAATCTTCAATGGGCTCACCACGGCCGAGTTGGGTGTCGCGCGACGACAAGAAAATGGCCGATCCACCTAGATGGGTAGCACCGGTTTCAAAAGAGACGCGAGTTCTGGTCGATGATTTTTCGAAAATCATACCCAGCACTTTATTTTTGAATGGTTCGCCATTACCGCCTTGGCGGTGCAGCGCTTTCATCTCGATGGCGCGATCGATGATTTGTTTTAGCTCTGCGGACGTTAGGTCACGCAGTGTCAAAAAGTGTCTGACTGACATGGTGATTCCTCTTATAACTCGTTAATCAATTGGCAAACGATATCGATAATTTTATCAGCGTCGTCTTCGGTAGTAATCAATGGCGGTAGCAAACGAATCGTGCTTCCAGCGGTAACGTTAAGTAATAGGCCTTTATCGGCCGCTGCATTGACAAATTCAGGGCAGTCTTGGGTTAATTCGATACCAATCATCATGCCTTTACCACGAATGTGTTTAACACGCTCTTGGCCGTTGAGCTTTTTCTCGAACTCTTGCAAAAAATACTGGCCAATGCGCTTGGCATTATTGATCAGGTTCTCTTCTTGTAAGGTTTTTAATACGGTGTAAGCACCGTGACAGACCAGTGGATTTCCGCCATAGGTAGAGCCGTGGTTGCCTGGCTTTAGTACCTCGGCCGCTTTACCGCGCGCCATACAGGCGCCGATGGGTAAACCGTTGCCTAAACCTTTGGCGGTGGTGAGAACGTCGGGTTTGATGTCGGTGTGCTGGTAGGCAAATAACTCGCCAGTACGACCATTTCCAGTTTGTATTTCATCAAGCATCAGCAGCCAGTTACGTTCATCACAAAGGGCTCGCAATTCGCTCAGGTAATTATCGGCAGGTACGTTAACGCCGCCTTCACCCTGTACGGGTTCGACCAAAATGGCGACTACTTGATCGTTGTCGATGGCCTTAATCGCGTCGATATCATTGTAGTCGGCGTGGATAAAACCCTCGAGCAGAGGTGCAAAGCCCTCTTTCACCTTAGGGTTGCCGGTGGCGGTAAGGGTCGCCATGGTCCGTCCGTGAAAACTGCCGTTCATAGTGATAACAGTGGGCGTTTTGATGCCTTGATCATTGCCGTATTTACGCGCGATTTTGAGCGCTGCCTCATTGGCTTCGGCACCGGAATTGGAAAAGAACACATTTTCCATACCGGTGAGCGAGCACAATAAATCAGCCAAGCGTGCACCGGGCTCGGTATTGTACAAATTTGAAATGTGCATCAGAGAGCTCGCTTGCTCGGTGATGGCGGCCACAAGGGCTGGGTGGCTGTGGCCTAAGCCACATACGGCAATGCCGCTCAATGCGTCGAGATAGCGTCGGCCCTGATCATCCCACAGATGCATTGCTTCGCCTTTTACCAACGTGAGTTTGCGCTCACCGTAGGTATTCATTAGGGCTGTGGTGGTGACCATAGCTGAACTCCTCGATTGCTTGTCTGGCTGATACCCAGTTGTGTGAGTAGCAGTTTGACGGAATGGGAGCGCCGAATAATTCGACCCTCCAAATAAAAACAGGCAGCCGCAAGCTGCCTGAGGTAAGAGCGAGATACTATAAGCAAATGTAGGGGTTGGCAATGGCGCAAAAGCGCTCAATTGCCGTTGAGCGCTGAGTTTTCGGGCGATTTATGGCGTTTTCGGCCGAGCGGGTGTGAGGCCTGGCCAGCGGGTGCTTTATGTTGACACAGGTGGTCGCTCATCGCGGCAGAGTAGGGTAGAATGCCGGCCAATACTTGACCGTAGTGCTGGGTCTTTATCGATTCAGGCACTTAATGAACCACCGTAGTTAGAAAAGAGGTAGTGAGTTCCTATGGATATCATCGATACCATTAAGCAGCAAATTGAAGAAAACGACATTATTTTGTACATGAAGGGCTCTCCTAACGCACCTCAGTGCGGTTTTTCCTCACGTACTTCTCAAGCCATTATGGAGTGCGGTCAGCGCTTTGCCTATGTGGATATCTTGTCGAATCCTGAAATTCGCTCAAATTTGCCCAAATACGCCAACTGGCCAACTTTCCCGCAATTATGGGTAAAAGGTGAGTTAGTCGGCGGCTGTGACATCGTCACCGAGATGCACGAAAATGGTGAGCTGAAAGAGCTTATCGATTCAGCAGCGCCAGCTGCCGAGTAAAGCACTTTATCAAGGCCTCTTCGTGTTTCTGAGGAGGCTTGATCACCTACCTGTACCCAGGTTTTCAGGTGTTGTAATTTCCTTTAGGCTTCGTTTTTACAGTGCAAGCCAAACGATCTATGTTTCGGGGCATTCTTTCGGTGCCATCGAGCTCTACCGTTGGGTTGCAGGTACCTGTTGAGTAATGCAGTGGATGTTGCCGCCCCCCAGTAAGACTTCTCGAGCCGGGACGCCGACGATGTCATAGTCCGGAAAACACCTCTCAAGAATCTGTTGTGCGTTGTGGTCGTTATTGGGGTCAAGCAGCGGAAATACCACGCGCCCGTTGGTGATCAAAAAATTTACGTATGAACCGCCTAAACGCTCGCCGCTTTCTCGGCTCATACCATTAGAGGGCGCGATACCGCTGGCTTCTTCCTCGCTCATGTATAAGGGGCCGGGAATGGGCATTTTGTGCACCACGATCGCTCGACCTTGTGCATCTGTCGCCGCGTCTAATATTGCCAAGTTTTCTCGGCAGATCGCGAACATTGGATCTTGGGCGTCATCGCACCAGCTTAAGAGCACTTCACCGGGTTTGACTAGGTGCATTAAGTTATCCACATGGCCATTGGTTTCGTCATTGAACAATCCGCGCTTGAGCCAAATAACTTTTTCGACGTTTAGGTAATTGCGAAGATGCTGCTCGATGTCTTGTCGGTCGAGGTGTGGATTTCGGCTCGGATGTAGAAGGCACTCCTCCGTGGTATAGAGGGTTCCGTCGCCGTCGATGTGGATGGCGCCACCTTCTAAGATAAGCGGCGCGCGATAGCGGTCTTCACCGCGAAGGCTCAATATGGTTTGTGCGGCTTTATCGTCACTATCCCACGGGGCATAAAGCCCGTCGAGCTCGCCCCCCCACGCATTGAACGGCCAATCGACACCGCGAATTTCGCCGGCGTGGTTTTGCACATAGCTGGGCCCTATGTCGCGCATCCAGCAATCATCAGTGGCCATTTCGATCACGGTGATGTGGCTTGGCAGCTGTTCGCGAGCAAGCGCGGCTTGTTGAGGAGAGGCAAACATTGTCACCGGTGTGACTTCTGCAATGGCTGTAGCAATCGCGGCAAATTGCGCTTGGGCGGGTCTCGCGTTCAAGCGCCAATTGTCGGCGCGTTCAGGCCAAGCCATCAACACCTGTTGTTGCTTGGTATTTTCGGCAGGCATCGAAAAACCATCGTCGCGCGGTAGTGTGGTGTGAGTATTGCTCATGACAAGTCTCTGTGAATGGACTCTACTGATCGGTTTTGTTAAGACTGGCATGGGTCTTGATCGCGCCGTACAGCTCAGGCCTACGGTCGCGAAATAAGCCCCAAGCACGGCGATAGCTGGCGCAAGCATCTAAATCGATGTCGGCGTAGATGATCGCTTCATCGGTTCGATTGGCTTCGGCAATTTTTTCGCCGGTGTGATCGGTGATAAAGGAAGAGCCGTAAAATGTGGTTTCGATGCCATCATCGGTTTCGACGCCCACTCGATTGGAGGCAATAACGGGCAGGATGTTGGCTGCTGAATGGCCTTGCATCACACGCTGCCAGTGGCCGCTTGAATCTAAGCTGGCGTCTTGTGGCTCTGAGCCAATAGCGGTGGGATAGAACATAGCTTCGGCACCCATCAACGCGCAACTTCGAGCGGTTTCGGGGAACCATTGATCCCAGCAAATCCCTGCTCCAAAAACGCCGTAACGGGTGTGCCACACTTTAAAGCCGGTATCACCTGGGGTGAAATAGAACTTTTCACAGTAGCCGGGGCCATCGGGAATGTGGGACTTTCGATAGTTGTCGAGTACTCGCCCGTCGGCGTCAATCATGACCAGTGAATTAAAAAATGTATTGTTATCTCGCTCGTAGTAGCTAATGGGCAAAACCACTTGCAGTTCTTTTGCCAGCTTTGAAAAGTGATGAATGAGTGGGTTGTCGGTGAGCGGTTTAGCTAAATCCAAATAATCATAATTTTGTACTTTGCAAAAATAGGGCGCTTCAAAAAGCTCTTGCAGCAAAATAACCTGCGCGCCTTCGGCATGCGCTTGGCGAATACTGGTTTCACATTTTTGAATGTTGGCGGTAATGTCCCAGCTGATTTCCAGCTGGGTGGCAGCAAATTTGATGACTCGACTCATGGTTTTTCCTTATTTTCATAAGGGCGCGTAGACAGCCCTTAATACTCAGACTAAAAGTTAGTGGCCGGTGTTTTCTGCGATAGTAGACTGTTTGGAACTGTGCTTTTCACTGAACACAATAATCAGCTCCCCAACAACAAGCATGAAAATGACACCGCCCACGACTGGCCACTGCCAGCCTTCACCTGGCGTATACATGAATAGAACGATAGAAAGTGCCAACACCAACATGCAGATGCCCGCGAGTACAGCAGCGACAAAATTACCGCCGGGAATTTTGTAGGGGCGAGGATGGCTGGGGTCGATTAATCGCATTCTCACAAATGCCAGAAGCATGCCTTGATAAGGCAGTAGAAAGATGACCGCACTGAAGGCAAACAGTGACCAAAACAAATCTTCGTTAGAGCCCGACATAAAACCGTACAAAATCAACAGTAGACTACTGACTACACCCATTAATACTGCCGCACCGACAGGGGTGCCACGAGTTTTACTGGTAATGGCAAAAACTCTAGGAAGCTCGCCTTCGGCTGCAGCTTCGGCGGCGGCGCGATTACAGCCTAGTGCCCAAGTGACGCCGTTGGAAAAAAATGTGTACATGGCGGCAATCGCCAAGCCAAGAACGAACGCTTTGCCAATGGCGCTACCACCAAAAAATAGCAATAAGGTGTCGACTAAACCTTCGACAAGATTAATGTCGCCGGCGGGTATCGCCGTCAGGACCGCCAATGTACCGAGTAAATAAAGCACTAGAATGATCGCACCAGAGATGAAGATCGCACGCGGAACATCTTTCTTGGGGTTTTTCATTTCTTCGCTGCTGGCACTGACCAACTCAAAGCCCAGCATGCCGTAGATAATAGCCGGAATGTACTGCAGGCTACTGCCCCAGTCGGGTTTAATGGTTTCCCAATTGATGGGGTTCGCCATGCCGTGATCTTGGCTGTAGAGGTAGGCACCGGTAATGACTGTGCCAAAAATCAGTACTTTTAAAATAGCACCAAGATTGGGAATCCACTTGCCCACATCCAGGGCAATAATGTTCACGCCGACGGCGATCCAGGTGAGGGTCAAGCCGATCACTATTTGCCCTTGTAAGGACAGGTCGGGAAAGAAAATCTGCTTAAAGACACCTGCAAATAGAATGTAGATTGCCGGAATCCATACGGCGGTATTGACCCAATATCCCCAGGTGGCTCTGGATGCCCAGCGGCCACCAAAGGCATCTCGAATCCAAGCGTAGATGCCACCTTGTTCTGGGTAAGAGCACCCCATTTCCGCGCAAATTAACGCAAAGGGAATAAAAAAGATAACACCTAAAAATAGCCACCAAAATATGCTCGAGGCGCCAACCGATGCCGCGGCAGCAAGGGTGTCGAGCAGCAGAATGGCAGATACGGTAAACAGCACCAAATCTCGCTGTTTGAGTGTTTTCTTGTGGCCAGTATCGGCATTCATAAGCGTCGTCCGTTGTTATTGTCGTTAGTAGGAGCCAATACAATCTGGGCAAGGTCACGCCCTATTGATAAGTGTCGTAAGTTCTAGCGCTTTCACAAGTTTGCGGGTGCAATCTCCGTCAGCGATTGGTTACCCCATAGTGTTATGGTAGCGCTGTGGCCTTTACGATTTAATAGTATCCCACAGCAGCTAGTCTATGAACTTAACCCAAAAGTGGTGTTTTGGGCGCTCAGGGCTAAGCGACTAATAACGATAAGGAACCCTGTCATCATGCCAAATCAAACAACCGCTGCGCGCCTTGCGGCATTTTTAGAGCAAAATCCTGATATCGAAGTGTTTGAAGTGATCTTGCCTGACTTGTCTGGTGGCCTGCGGGGCAAGTGGGTTTATCGAGACAAGATTCACCGTGTATTTGAGGGAAAGTTCAAGATGCCAGTGTCATCATTGGCATTTGATGCTTGGGGGCGCGATCCCGAAGAGCTGGTATTTGACAGCGGCGATGGCGACGGTTATTGCGAAGCCGATATCGATACCTTGGTGCGTGTGCCTTGGGCCGAGCGGCCAACCGGGCAAGTACTGCTTTCGATGAATGAGATTAACGGTGAGCCCTGTGGCAACGATACTCGGCATTTACTGAGGCGATTGATGAGTCGTTTTGATGCCTTGGGTTTACAGCCGGTACTGGCCACTGAAATGGAGTTTTCACTGTTTCGTGCCGACGATAGCAAGGGTTTGCCACAACATTCACACTCACATGAATTAGGTGCAGGACAAACTTACGGTATTGAATTGATGGAAGATATGTCGGAGTTGATGCACGCGATTCGCGACGCTTGCGATGGTCAAGGCTTACCGATTGACACCTTGATTAAGGAAGCTGCTCCATCCCAATACGAAATTAATCTATACCACAATGACAATGCACTGAAAGCTGCCGATCAGGGATTGATGCTCAAACGAGTGATTCGCAGTGTGGCGAAAAAGTTTGGTTATCGAGCGACTTTTATGGCGAAGCCGTTTGGTGATCTGGCCGGTAATGGCATGCACATGCATTGCAGTCTCTTGAATAAAGATGGCTCTAATGCTTTTGACAATGGTACTGAGCAGGGCAATGAGCTCTTGCGTCACGCTATCGCTGGTTGTTTGGATAGTATGGCTGATGTGATGTTACTTTTGGCTCCGCACTTAAACTCCTATCGCCGTTTTCAGCGAGGCAGTCATGCCCCTCTAGCCCCGACCTGGGGTTATGAAAATCGCACCGTCTCGGTGCGTGTGCCTACCGACAGCTTTGATGCCATGAGAATCGAGCATCGCGTGGCGGGCGCAGATGCCAGTTGCCATCTCGCGGTAGCGGCGATTCTATCGGGTATGCTGCACGGCATCGAGAATAAGCTGACGGCGCCAACACCGGTAGAGGGCAACGCCTATGATCAGTTCCCGCCGAGTTTGCCGCGTTACTGGTCGGACGCGCTATCGATTTTCTCCCAGTCGGATTTTATCGAGGGCTATTTCGGTGGCGAAATGCGTCGGGCGATCCGAATCATAAAGCAGCAAGAGATGGATGAGTTTGACCGTCAGGTAACGGCCTTGGAATACAGCATTTCGCTGTAACTTCAAGGATGTTTGACGAGTCGTAAAGGTGTCGTCGAGCTCATGTTACTGTGGGGCTATTGAATCCGAGATTGTCTTAAGTGTTTATCCACGACCATCACTTGTTTTGAGGGGTGGTGTCCAAGCGATTAACTCAGGGAGGATCTTTACTGGCATATCATCGCTGGTCAAATGAGGTCCAAACTTAAAAAGCCGAAAGTACTTATGGAGCTTCGCTATTGACGACGCCTCATTTGCGCTTTCGGCTTTTCTATTTTCTTGGTCTTAGTCGAGGCACCCTAGAGGTTTGGAGATACCTCTAGGGACTCAAAAGCTAAATCAATTTATTCCCACTCATAACCCACTCTAACACCGAAGGTCCTTGGGCGCTTGGGGCCGAAAAAGTGAGAAGGGATAATGCCGCCGTTGTTGTTTTGACCGTCCCAAACAAATTCGTTGGTGAGATTTTCAACATAGGCGGTTACCTGCCAGTTGTCATTTGAGTGATAACCCACACGAAGTGCTACGTCGACGTAAGCGTCGATTTTTGTGCTGTCGAGATCGCCCCAGCCGCCGCCGCGCTCACTTTCGTAGCTGGCTTCTAGGCTGGATCGAATCTCGCCGCCATCCATAGGAAAGTCGCCGTTGAGAACCATTGCCGCCGAGGTGTCTGGTGCCCAGAATAAGGATGTGCCTTCACAGGAGGTAGGTGTGGGTCCATCACAGACTTTTTCGAGATCGGAGGCTTCGCTGTCGAGCCATCCTAAAGAGGTCATTATGCGAAAATTTTCATTTAGGGCCATGGTGAAAGACACTTCTACACCGTAGGCATCAACCTCACCGAGATTCTCGACTTTAGCGGCACCGCCATCGAAATTTAGGATCTGTAGATCTTTGTATTCGTAACTAAATGCCGTTACTTCAAGATTTGCGCGACCATCCATCAGTCCGCTCTTGTAGCCGATCTCTATAGAGTCAATGGTTTCTTCATCAAAAGCATTGGGCATCAAACCGCCGTTGCCATCGCTCACGGAACTGAAACTACCAAAACCGCCAGACTTAAAGCCTTCGGTGTAAGAGGCAAAAATCATCGATTCATCAGTTGGGCGCCAGCGCACTTGAACGCGCGGCGTGACATCACTCCAGGTTTCCGAAGCGTTGATGTCGCCGTTGGTGTCAAAGCCCCAAGCCCAATAAGCGCCCAAATCGCTGGTGGGGGTGGGCACATTCATGGTGAAGTCTTTTTCGTCTTTGGTGTAGCGAAGGCCGAATCCAACATCCACGGTATCGGTTACTTCATAGTCCACGTTGACGTAAGCGCCCCAACCCGAATATTCGCCTTTGATACGACCGGTTTCTGTAAGGTTGCCGTCGGGGCTTGCGGTAAATGGTGAGCCATAATACGCGTAAAGATCGGCACAACCGCTAAAGGTCATGCCCGAGTTGTAATAGTAGCCGTAGTACTGACACATAAAATCTTCACCGCTGGTAAAGGTGAATTCAGTATCAATATTCTCTTTGTAATAAGACACCCCTGCGTACCAAGACAAGGGACCACTGCTGTTTGACGTGAGGCGGAATTCCTGTTGGAAGTAATCGCCTTTTTGATCTTGACGATAGTTGTTTATGTTGAGTGGCGTACCGTCGTAATCTTCGTTGTAGTAATAGTCGTGATCTTTGTAGCCGGTGGTCGAGGTTAAGGTGGCGAAGTCCATGTCGTAATCAACACGTACACCCAGTGTCAGAATGTCGGCATCGTCGCTGTCGCCAGCACTTTGATCACTGTCGACGTCTTCACTGCCAGCATCCAAATTGATTGGCCCAATCGCCGCCTCCAGGGTGTCCCAAATGTCGCCTTCTTCGATGGCACGATAGACGGAGCCAGATTGCTCACGAGTCTCGTATTCAACGGTGGTGTAAACGCTGAGGTTTTCGGTTTCGGTGGTGGTCGACCAGCGAATAGCTTTTTTGTCGTGCTCGATCAAGTCGTCGGAAGAGGAACCGTTTTCCACAAAGCCGTCTTCTTGTGAGGTGTAACCCGCGAAGCGCATTGCGAAAGTATCGCTGATGGGAATATTGATTGCGCCTTCGGCGACCACATGTCCGCGCTCGGCGACGTCGAGATCAATGTAGCCATCGGTAGAATCAATTTGCGCGCGCGTAGTGTGTGCGCTGAACGCGCCACCAATGGCGCTACGACCAAACAGAAAGCCCTGCGGACCTCGCAATACTTCGACTCGATCCATATCGTACAGGCTGGTGACGGCCGAGCCGTTTCGTCCCTCATAGAGATCATTTTTGAAAAAGGCCGAGGATGGATCACCACCGACGCCAAAATCTTGAGTCCTGATGCCGCGTACACTAATGGCGTCAATAAAGCTGTCTTGACTGTTACCTGTCACGCCGGGCGTAAAAGCCACCAGATCTTTGACGTCGTTGAGATTGGTGTCGGCGACAAAATCACCGGTCATGGCGGTAACCGCAAGCGGAACATCCATCACTGACTCGGCGCGTTTGGTGGCGGTGACAGTGACTTCTTCGAGAGTGAAACTCGCGGAATCATCGCCAAGGACATTAGTGGAAAGCGAGGAGGTGAGGACGACGGCTGAGACGGCCGCCGATATTCGACTCCTGGCAAAAGGGGTGGCGCGTTTGGTTAAAGACATGATCTGGCCCTGTTGTATTTTTTAGTTATGGTAATTGCGAGTCGTACTCACAATTCTGCTCTTCTCATGCTTGTGACAGTGAATCACACAAGCGGTTGAAATCTTGCAGTTCAACCGTAATAAAATTGACTTATCAAGGGTATACCCCCTAAGGGTAGTCAAAAGGCCGGTATCATGGGGATTTATTCGATTGCAATGCCCTGTTTTTCGAGTGTCGAGATCATGGGTTGGAGCTGGGTTTGATAGCGTTTCCAGCGATCGATTGAGCGGGTGTGTGCCGGCTCTCGAACTTGCGCCGCACTGGCGGTGCTGACCGCGCTCGATTGTTGGTGAAAGTTGAGGCAGGCATCTTCCCAAGGTAAGCCTAAGTAATCGATGAGTGCGCGGGCGTTAGGTTCTAAGTCACGTGCGGTTTCTTCGTAGCTTATGTCGAAAATTCGACCGCTAAAGCGCTGGTGCCATATTGCCATTAAGCGCCGGTATCGAGCGTGATGATTGGCCATTTCCACTTGGTCGTATGAGTGTAAATAGGCATCAGCAAAGAGCTGTTTATAGCTGGCAAAACAAGCATCCATAGGGTTTCTGACCAAATGAACGATTTTGGCGTTCGGCAATGCTTTGAGGATCAGCGGTATTAACAAATAATTTTGCGGTAACTTATCGACAAAGTGCGGCGTATCACCTCGAACCTTGCCGGTGGTTTGTAAATACATATTGCCGACTTTCATGGGATCCAAGGCTCCAGCTTTCTCGAACAGTGCTTTCGAGAAACGTTTGGGGTCGTTGTAGTTACTCAGTCGTCGCAGCGCGAGGCCGAATTGCTGCAACTCACCTGCAGAATGCACTTTCGAGTGGCTGGTAATAATGCGTTCCACCAGTGTGGTTCCAGTTCTTGGTTGACCCAAGACAAAAATAGGCGCGGTGCTAGGGTTGCCCTCGGTGAGTTGATCGAACCAGTCACGGGTGTAGTGTTGATCGAGGTAGTCGAACATCTCTTGCTCGATCTGATCATCGAACTCAATGGTGGCACGACGAGCTTTGGCGCCCGCCTCAAAGGCTTCAAACGCCGGTTGCCACTGTTGTAAATCTTCGTGTTCTTTGCCGATGGCGTATTGATAAAATGCCAGCGCTCGTGGGTGTTGTTTACGCTGAGTAAAAACGCTCATCTGCTCAATGTGCGAGGTGTCTTTGGCTTTACGTGAGCCTGCGAGTGACCAATGTGCTTGTGGGCTATCGGGGTGCAAGGCAATGATCTCTTCGAATAGCTGATCGGCTTTTTCGGATTCCCCAAAGTAGACGTAATTGTTGGCGAGATTTTGCATAAACGGCAGGTGCTTGGGAGCTTTTTGATTGGCTTGAAGAAAAAAAGATTGAGCCAGCTTGTGCTCTCCCATAAGTGATAAGGTGGTTCCTGCTAGATCCAATACCAGCGGATCGGTGGAGCCGATGCGACGCATTTCAGCTAGAGCTCTATCAGCCAGATTGACTTGCCCCTCGCTCATATAAAGCTTGGCTAGATGAGCCCAGGCGGCTGCGTGATCGGAATCGAGTTTAACCACTGATTGAAAGGCGCTAAAGGCGGTCTTCCGATCTTTGCTCTCTAAGCCGATGAGTCCCACCAAAAAATGTCCCTGAACCATATCGGGTTTTAGATTCAGTACTTTTTGACAGCATTGTGCGGCAAGGTTGAAGTCGCCTTTCGATAACGCATCGAACCCCTGACGAAGCAGTGCTTGAATTTCTTGTTTTTGTTGGTCTGTTGTCATTTGTGGGTCACTTAGGTTGTGGTACTTTTAAATAGGCTTCAAGGGTGTCGCCGCCGCTGTAATTCTCTGCGCTCATGAGCGAGTCAAGAAACAGGTAAAACAATTCCGATTGAGACTTTATTTCGAGCTTTGAGTAGGCGTGTTTTCGATGGAGTTTGACAGTTTCAACGGAAATAGAAAACTTCTCAGCAATCATCGCGGTTTGATAGCCATGTAAGACCAAGTTGATGACTTGCGCTTCACGCTCGGTCAGTAGGCTGCTGCCAAAGTCAGTCAGTGCACGATGCATGCGGTTGCGCAAACTGGAGTCGTCGCTATCGAGGCGCTCCGGTGAGGCGCCCTTATCCTCTAGTTTTCGCCAATATTGCTGACATAGAGCGCTGATGAAGGGGGTAATATCACTCAACAGTTGCAGTTGCTTTTTATTGAACGCGACGGGCTTTGACGTGCGCGCCAAAGAAATGTTGAAGAAACTCTTATCGTCGACTCGAATTAAATAACCGCACTCGTCTTGATAGCCGGCTTGGTTGTAATAGTTTCGATAGTACTCGCTCTCTTTGAATCCTTTGGGGGCTAAGTCTTTTAATTGGAAAAAACCTTCAGCACCTTGGCAGCCACTAATGTAATAAGGGTCCAATAAAAAGGCCGCTTTGACAAACTGTTCAATACTGGTCTTTCCGTTGTCGAGTGGTTTGTTGTAGTGAATGCTCGGCAAGCGATTTGAGGGGAAGGCGACGATGATGGCGTCATCCATGGGGACTAATTGTCCTAGGGATTTAATCAGCTTTTGCGGAAAACTAGGCTCGTCTACAGCGGGTAAGAGCTCGGCAGTGTGCTGGCAGAAATAGGATAGTTGGGACATTAATGTACCTTTTTCAATGTTCGGTCTTCAAAAGCGATCATGCATTCGATCTTGTTATTCTCATTCGTGGACCGCGCCCTCGATGAGAGACGATTCTGACTCCGAGCAATTATCGTCACGGTAATCATACCTAAACTGGCTCGGGAGCCTAGCGCTTTGTCTTTCATTTTTTTGGGTTTTAACTTTTTGCACTAGTTTTCGGCACTTGAGTGGCTCACGCCCTGAATTGGGGCAAATACACCCCCTAAGTGTTATGGGGTTGGCGACTGAAATTGGGTCTAATGGCCCTATCTTTTTTGTTCGCTACCTATAGGTGAATGCACATGGCTCAAAATACAAATCACTATGCCGGTGATGGTCGCTATCCTGGCAGCTACTACGCAGCCTCGTCGAATCCAGCGCCAGAGCGTCCGCCACTAGAAGGTAGTGTTGATTGCGATATTTGTGTTGTCGGTGCCGGTTACAGTGGCTTATCCGCGGCATTGGCTCTGGCGGAAAAGGGCCACAAGGTGGTCGTGGTTGAGGGCGCCCGTGTTGGCTGGGGCGCGTCGGGCCGCAACGGCGGACAAATTGTTAACGGCTTGAATGCCAGTCTCGAGACCATCGGCAATCGCTATGGCATGGAGGTCGGCGCCTTTGTCGGAAAGTTAGTGCAAGAGGGCGGTCGTATTATTCGCGAGAGAGTCGATAAATACGACATCCAATGCGATCTTAAAGACAAAAATCTCTATGCGGCGTTTAACCCTAAACAATTGCGCGAGCTCGAAGAAAAACAAAAGTTGTGGCGCCGTTACGGCATGGATGATCATGAAATTCTCGACGCCAATGCGATGCGCAACCATGTGGGTTCCGACGCCTATGCCGGCGGTATGATTGATCACAGCGGTGGTCATATGCACCCGCTCAATTTATGTCTGGGTGAGGCGGCAGCTTTCGAAAAAAATGGTGGCGTTATTTACGAAATGTCACCGGTTGTAAGTGTCGATCACGAAGCCGAAAGACCCAGTGTTCGCACCGAAAACGGTGAGGTTCGTTGCCAGACTCTGATCTTGTGTGGCAACGCTTATTTGGGGAAGGTGGTAAAACCATTAACCCCTCGGGTGATGCCCGTGTCGACACAAATCATCGCCACTGAGCCTTTGAGCGATGCCTTGGCGGAAGAGCTCTTGCCTACCGATCTCTGTGTCGAGGATACCCGTTACATACTCGATTACTATCGTTTGTCTGCCGACAAGCGCATGTTGTTCGGCGGTGGCACTGTCTACGGAGGTACTGATCCCTCCGATATTCGCGCAAAGCTTATTCCGAATATGGAGAAGATCTTTCCTCAGCTCAAGGGTGTCGGTGTCGACTATGCCTGGAGCGGAAACTTCGCGTTGTCTTTTTCTCGAGTGCCGCAAATGGGACGCCTTGGTAAAAATACCTTGTTTGCCCATGGTTACAGCGGTCATGGTGTTACTGGTTCACATTTGTTTGGGGTGATTTTGGCAGAAGCTGTTGAGGGCGATACCCGCCGCTTCGACAAGTTTGCGCAAGTGCGTTGGTATCCTTTCCCCGGTGGTCGAATGTTTCGCGAGCAGTATAGTACGGTTGGGTCTTGGTGGTATGCGTTGCGAGATGCCCTAGGAATCTAGGCGCTTGAGTTGAGGCTTTGACATAAAGTCCATTGCAAAAAACACGAATAAGGTTGTTCCATGAAAATCGGTATTCTTCAAACGGGTCGCGCACCGGATGCTTTGTTGGTCGAGCACGGTGATTACGATGAGCTGTTTAAACAGTTGTTATCGAATCGTGGTTTTGAGTTTGTCACCTACCCGGTATTGGATGGGGTGTTTCCCGAAAGCTCAGATGAGTGTGATGGATGGCTGATTACCGGATCGCGTTTCGGGGTGTATGAAGACCATGCTTGGATAGAGCCTCTCGAGTGTTTTATCCGTCAGACTTACGACGCCGCGGTGCCTATTATTGGTGTGTGTTTTGGTCATCAAATTTTGGCACAGGCACTAGGGGGCAAGGTTGAAAAGTTCGACGGTGGTTGGTCTTGTGGTGCCGTTATTTATGATGATGTAAATGCCGATCGACCGTCACAAACCGTAATGGCGTGGCATCAAGATCAGGTGGTGCAGTTACCACCGGACGCTACTGTGATTGGTCGCACCGACTTTTGTGCCTACGCAATCTTGTCCTACGGTGATCGAGCCCTGTCTACTCAACCGCACCCGGAATTCTCCGAAACATTTTTTCGAGCTTTGTTGGCGGAGAAAGGGCATGTGTTACCTGAAGAAACTTTGCGTCAGGCCAGCGAAAGCTTAGAGGGCTCCCGCGGAGAAAATCGTTTGGCCGATATGTTTGAGAGGTTTTTTAAGCGCTCTCGCTGATCGTGTTATTTATAAGATTATTTTCAATAAGTCGTTAGTCAGTCGAGCGGTGTTGTTGTGTGCCGCCATTGTGGCGGCATTTTTTTTTGCCCAAGCCAGACTCTGTCTGAGAATCCTATCTATATCGTCATCCCGTCATCCCGTCATCCCGTCATCTCGTCATCCCGTCATCTCGTCATCTCGTCATCTCGTCATATAGTTTCTTTGATCTGTATCTATTAGATAGGAATGAATCCCATAATACTTATGGAAATGGTATTGATAGTTGTTATCAGTTGCATTAATATGCCGCCACTATTTTGGAGCAACTAACTCAAGCGGCGTTAACAGCCGTATCAGGAGATACCATGTTAAAGAGAACATTGTTGGCCAGTGCCATTGCCTTGGCTACCGTATCGGCTCAAGCCGCAGAGAAAACCCCGTCTTTAGAAGAGATGTGGCAGTTGGTTCAGGCGCAACAAGCCGAAATCAAAGCACTTAAGTCTCAGTTGAATAAAACTGAAACCAAGCTTGAGCAGACTGACGTAAAAATCGCCGCTACAGCCGATGCTGTTGAAAACGCTACAGTGGGTGGTGAGACCTTATCGAAAGTGGCTTCTTGGGTTGAGAAGACCTCAATTGGTGGCTACGGTGAGCATCACTTCAATCATTTTGAGGATTCAAACGACAAAGTCGACGCGCACCGTTTTGTTCTGTACTTCGGTCACCAGTTCACTGACAACCTGCGTTTTTTCTCCGAGTTCGAATTGGAGCACGGTCTAGCGGGTAATGGCGATGATAAACCGGGTGAAGTGGAGCTAGAGCAGGCCTACATCGAGTGGGATTACACCAAGAACCACAGTGTTCAATTTGGTCAGTTTCTTGTGCCAGTTGGCATCATGAATGAAACTCACGAGCCAGATACTTTTTACGGCACCGAGCGTAACTTGGTCGAAAAAAATATCATTCCAGCGACTTGGTGGGAAACCGGTATTCAGTTGAAAGGTGAGTTGGCTCCTGGTTTGAGTTACAACGCTGGCGTTCACAGCGGTCTAGAAATCAACACTAATGATAGTGACTACAAAATCCGCGATGGTCGTCAGAAGTCAGCCAATGCGGTTGCCGAAGATTTGGCCTACACCGCTCGTTTGAAGTACACCGGTGTTGCCGGTCTTGAGTTGGGCGCCACTGTGCAGTACCAACAAAACATCACGCAAGGACAGGAGAGTGATGCAGATGCTGTCTTGACTGAGTTGCACGCCGCTTATCAGACCGGTCCTTTCGCCGTTCGCGCTTTGTGGGCTGAGTGGGATATCGATGGCGATTACTTCGAGGCCTTGGGTGCTGATACTCAAGAAGGTTGGTATATCGAGCCTTCTTACAAAATCACCGACAAGTTGGGTGCCTTTGTTCGCTTCAGTGAATACAACAACAAAGCTGGCCTTTCTTCTTCTGAAGATACCGAAGTTTGGGAATACGGTATTAACTACTGGTTGCACCCGCAAGTGGTCTTGAAAGCAGACTACACTGACTACGTTAGCGAAAGTAATGGCACGGATAAAGACGCTCTAAACCTTGGTGTAGGTTGGTCTTTCTAAGTTGTTACCAGCTCCTCGAGAGTTGAATAGAGGGGGTGCTTCGGCGCCCCTTTTTGGGTTTTACGCGTTTAATTTGGTGGTGTCTTAACTGATGTTACGGTCCATATTTGCAGTGTTACTGCTGACATTGTCGATGTTCTCAATAGCTCAACGTGGGGCTTTTGTGTCGGTAGATGAGTTGCGCGAGCAAGCGTTTCCTGGGGAGCCAATGAGGTGGCAAACACTTTGGATTAACAAGCAACAGCGTGAGACGATTGAGTCGATACTTGATCACAGTTTCAGGTCGCTGAGAGTTCGTTACTGGGGTAAAGATCAGCGCACCACCTGGGTGTTTGAAGAGATTGGTAAAGAACTGCCGATCACCTTTGGTGTCATTGTCGAAAACGAGGCGATTGTGGATGTGGTGGTGATGGAGTACCGCGAGTCTCGCGGTGGTGAGGTTCGCTATCCGTTTTTTACTCGTCAGTTTAAGGGCTTGGCGCTCGATAATAGTGATGGACCATCGCTCAATCAGTCTGTGGATGGCATTACTGGGGCCACCTTATCCGTGCGTGCGATGAAGAAAATCGCTACACTGGCGCTCTTTTGTCATCAGCTAACTCCCTATTCAAACACTGAACATGCCGAACAGCCCTCAACCTCAAAAGCGCCGCTCTCCTGATTCTCAGGATTCCGAATCTCAGCACTCTAAATCAGGTGCGGTGAATCGGTTAAAGTCAGCAAAGCCGCGCACCCAGCGATGGCGACTGTTCTTCTGGCGCTGGCACCGACGCGTAGGACTAACCGCGGCTCTTGTTGTCGTGCTGGTGTCCATCACCGGTATCTTACTCAATCACACCAGTGAAATCGCTTTAGGGAAGAAACCCGTGCGGCAGGCTTGGCTGTTGAATTTCTACGGTGTTGAAATACCGGAGCTTATCCACTTTAAGGTGGATGATCACTGGATCAGTGGCGACAGCAATCAATATCTCTATCTCGATGGCCGCCAATCCGCCTACTGTAACGGCCAATTGATAGGCGCTGCTAAAGTAGACGATCTACTGGTGGCCGCTTGCTCAAATGAGCTCATTTTGATGACTTCCTCTGGCGAGGTGGTTGAGCGTCTGGGCGAGACCTATGGCTTGCCAATACCTCTTACCGCGATTGGCGCTTGCGCAGAAGATCTGTGTTTGCAGCGTCAAGGTGAGACTTGGGTGGCCAATCTTCAGCAGTTGCTGTGGGAGAGTCGCAAACAGGAGGCCAATTGGTCTGAGGCTTCTGCAATCCCTGGTGCGGTACAACAGATTATCGATGATGAGCAATTGGGTTCCGACTTGTCTTGGGAGCGGGTGGTTCAAGACCTACACAGCGGCCGCATTTTCGGGCAATGGGGCGTCTGGATTGTGGATTTGTCGGCACTCTTTTTGATGTTCCTGTCCTTGAGTGGCTTTTTTCTCTGGTATCAACAGTCCCGTCGTCGGCGCTAGACTCAGCTCAAGCTTTTGAGCTCTCACTCCCTCTATAGATTGACTATCCTTGAGCATAACGGCATAACTGTGGCTAAGTAAGTTAGCTTGCTCTTGTGAGCGCGGCTCATTCTTTTGAGATATTACCGACAAAGACCCATTACATGATTGATATTCCCGGCTATAAGATCGTTCGCGCTTTAGGAAAAGGCGGTATGGCCGAGGTCTATTTGGCGATTCAGCAGAGCTTTGAGCGCGAAGTCGCTCTCAAGATTCTCGCTCCTCATCTCGCCGGTGATACTACTTTCAGTGAACGCTTTCTACGCGAAGCCAAAATTGTAAGCCGCTTAGTGCACCCCAATATTGTCACTGTTTACGACGTGGGTATTGAGGGCGAGCATCATTTTTTGTCCATGGAATACATCCCCGGTGAAGATCTTAAGTTGGCTCGCTCGGCGCTGTCTTTGGCTCAGCGCATTAAGGTGGTTAAAGACATCGCCCAAGCGCTGCACTTTGCCGGAAAAAAAGGCGTGGTTCATCGCGACGTAAAGCCCGAGAATATTATGTTGCACGCCGACGATGGCCGTGCGGTGTTGATGGATTTTGGCATCGCTCGGCCGTCGGATGTGAATACCGGTATGACACAAACCGGTACGGCGATTGGAACACCTCACTATATGAGTCCCGAACAGGCTCGCGGTCACGATGTTGATCCTCGCTCCGACCTCTACAGTTTGGGGGTGGTGCTGTTTTTGTTGCTGGCCGGGCATGTGCCGTTTGATGCGGACTCAGCGGTTGCCGTTGGCATCAAACATGTCTCCGAGCCTATTCCGCTGTTGCCATCCCATCTGCAAATGTTTCAATCGATTATCAATAAAGCTCTGTCGAAGGAGCCAGAGCATCGCTATCAGTCTGGGAAAGAGCTGGTGGTCGCCCTTGAAAGCATTTCTCCAGCAGAGCTTGCCGAACTCGAAGCGATAACGGCTCGCGCTTTAGCCCAGCATCAGACGCAAGCGGCCAGTGTCGACAGTGAGGCGCCAACGGTGATCGGAGCGGCCGTCGAGCTTCAGCAGCAGGCTCCGCAGGATTCTCAACTCCAACCTCTGGCACCAAAAGAGCAGCGCGCTCAAGTTGAGCGCTTAAGCGTGAATGAGGATTCCAATTTTGCATCCGGCGGAGATTTGTCTGAGGTGGGTCTCGAGCCCCCTCGCTCCAGCCTTTGGCCTTGGGTCGCGGGTTTTGTTCTCGCTGGAGGTATCGGGTATCTGGTGTATTTTCAGCAGCAATTACCCGTGCACCAACGCACCCAGGTCGTCGACGCTATTTTTGATCGGGCGAGTTCCTGGATTGCTGACACCAAGCAGAAAATTGGCGGGCAAGATGAATCGTCGACTCAATCTTATGGGTTGCCAGACTCCAGTGATACGCAACCGCTTCTCGCGGCTGAAAGTGCTGAAGCGATCAGCTCAACCCCAGCAGACAGACAGGATGAATCGGTGAGTTCATCGCTCGACATGGCGTCGCCCGCCAGCAAGACAATAGAGGCGCTGTCGCCGGCGCAGCAATTGGCGTCTCAGCGATCCGAGCAGCTGCTCAGGGCTGAGGTTCTGCTGAAGGATTTACCCAATGATCTGACTCGAGGCATTGAGTTGGCGGATATGTATCGAGCGTTATTGGGAAAAAACCCCACCGACATCGAAGCTCGACAAGGTTTAAATCGCGTGCGAGAAGTTTACGAAAATCTTGCTCGCAGGGCGCTCGAGGCTCGCGACTACGACAGTGCGACTGGCGTCTTGGCTCAAGCCGATGCGGTGTTCTCTTCGTCGGGTAAAGATCTTCGCTTTGAAAAAATACGTGAGCAATTGCTAGAGCAGCAAAAAACCGATGTCTGGCTAGCCGACGCCAAGCGCTATCTGACTGACAGTGCACTCACTCGGCCTGAAGGCGCTAATGCGCTGGAAAGCTATCAGCGTATATTGGAAGTCCAGCCCAATCACCTCGAGGCGCAACAGGGAGTTGAGTTGATCGCTAAGCGCTTGCTGGCCAGCGCTCGCCGCCGAGCTGATCGGGGCGAGTGGCAGCGTGCCGATCAGTCATTGGCCTCGGCGCTAAAGGCGGCTCCTAATGATCCTCGGTTGATAAAGCTGCAGGAGAGTTTTGATCGTCAGCGACAGATTCGAGCGCTGGCCAAGGAGGCTCGGCGCCAGCGTCAGCAGGGGGATTTGTTTTCCCCCACCGGTGCTAATAGCTTGCAGAGTTTGCGCAAAATCATCGCTATTGATAGGGAAAATTCCGCAGCAATAAAAGCCATCGCGGCGCTGGAGGCTGGCTTGGTGAGCGCTATTGAAGCGCAGATTCAGCAGGGGGCTTGGGATGATGCTCGCGCCGAGATCGCTCGGTCGCTGTCTTATTTTCCCCGCAGCGCTGAATTACAGCAGTTAAAAGCGATTAACGAACAGGCAATTTGGGAGGCGAGTCAGCCCAGGGTGGAGCTGTTGCGCGCTAGTCACCAAGCCTTTGATCAGCTGTCGCTACCGCAATTAGCGGTTTTGCCGGTTACTGGATCGATTCATGTGGGTTTCGATTTCGATAACTTTGGCGTGGAAACCACGGCGCTGACGGCGCGGTTACAGGAGGGGCAGCCCGCCATTGAGGTGGCGCAGGTTCCGGTGATTGTCACCCGAGACAAAGGTGAGCAGTATTTCTATTTACAGCCGCCGCTGCAGGGGTTTGCGGATGGGCGTTATCAATTGCAATTGTGGCGTGAGCAGAAGGTTTTAGCCAGTGTCGTCTTTACCGTGCAGCGCCCGCGCGCGAATACGCCGCTAGCGCCGGCGGCAAGCACTCCCGAGGCATCCCAGTAGCCTCGCACTGAGCGCTTCACTTTCTTTGTCGACCTTTGTCAACTCCGCAGGCTTCTTGCTGTATAATGCCGCGCTAATGTTATTACTGCTCCACGATGGATAAATCTCATGAATGTAAAAGCCTATATGGCTGAAGTCGGGCGCCAAGCGCGTGAAGCCTCTCGCGCAATTGCAGCGGCCACCACCGGCGATAAAAATCAGGCCCTATTGGCGACGGCGGAGGCTCTCGATAGCCACCGCGATTCGCTCATTGCCGCCAATGCCGAAGATTTACAGCAGGGCCGAGAAAATGGTCTCGACGCTGCATTGCTCGATCGTCTAGAGCTAACGCCAGAGCGTATCGACGGCATGATTGAAGGTCTGCGCCAAGTGGCCGGCTTGCCAGACCCTTGCGGTGAGATCACCGACATGAGCTATCGTCCCAGCGGTATCCAAGTGGGTAAAATGCGCGTGCCTTTGGGTGTGGTGGGCATTATTTACGAGTCTCGTCCCAACGTCACCATCGATGCCGCGAGCCTGTGTTTGAAGTCGGGCAATGCGACAATTTTACGCGGTGGCAGTGAAGCTATTCGATCGAATCAGGCCATTGCTCAGTGCATCAATGAAGGTTTGAGTCGTGCTGGCCTGCCGGAAACTGCCGTGCAAATTATAGAGACCACCGATCGCGCTGCGGTGGGTGAGCTAATCGCAATGCCCGAGTTTGTCGATGTGATTGTGCCCCGCGGTGGCAAAGGCTTGATCGAGCGCATCAGCAACCATGCCAAGGTTCCGGTGATCAAACATCTCGATGGTATTTGCCATGTGTATATCGACGATAAAGCCGATCCCGAGAAAGCCTTTGAAATTGCCTTAAACTCTAAAACCCATCGCTATGGTGTCTGCAATGCCATGGAAACACTGTTGGTACACGCCGATGTCGCCGCTGAGATATTGCCACGCTTAGCCCAAGCCTATGGTGAGAAAGGGGTTGAGCTGCGAGGCTGTGAACGTGTTCGAGCGATTATCGATGCCAATGCCGCCAGTGAAGAAGATTGGAATACCGAGTACTTGGCCCCCGTTTTGTCGATCCGAGTCGTGGATGACATGGCAGCGGCGATGGACCATATTCAGGCCCACAGCTCGGGGCATACCGAGTCTATCGTTACCGAAGATTATACGAGAGCCCGCATTTTTATGGCTCAGGTTGATTCCAGCTCGGTGATGATCAATGCTTCAACCCGCTTTGCCGACGGCTTTGAATACGGTTTGGGCGCTGAGATAGGTATTTCTACCGACAAAATTCACGCTCGTGGGCCTGTGGGCCTAGAAGGGCTCACCTCGCAAAAGTACGTCGTCTTTGGCGATGGCCACATTCGTCAGTAGATGAGTGTGCCTCGCTTGGATGGCCGTTCAAATGCTCGGCAGGATCAGCCATCGCTGAAAACTCTCGGTTTGTTTGGCGGAACCTTTGACCCGGTTCACAACGGCCACTTGCGTATGGCGCTCGAGTTAAAGCAGCGTCTTCAGCTTGATGATATGCGTTTGTTGCCCTGCCATCAGCCGCCTCATCGCGATAAGCCTAGTCGTTCTAGCGAGGCTCGCGCGACGATGGTGGAGCTGGCGGTTGCCGATTGTGATGCCCTGAGTTGCGATAAGCGCGAGCTAGAACGGGATAAACCCTCTTACACCATCGATACACTCATCGCCCTGCGACAAGCTTTGGGAGACGAGATCTCTCTGTGTTGGTGTGTTGGGATGGACTCGCTGGTGAATCTCGACTCCTGGCATCGCTGGCAAGAGTTGCTAAGGTTCGCGCATCTAGTGGTCACAGCTCGTCCCGGTTGGCAGTTGCCAGAGCAGGGAGCTGTGGCTCAATGGCTGGCACAGCATCGCTCGAGCGCGGCGCAATTGTCCAAATCCAGTGCCGGTTCGGTGGTGATTTGTGAAATGAGCCAATTGGATATCTCGGCGACGGGGCTGCGGCAAATGATGGCAGAGGGGCATTCTGCACAATTTTTAATGCCCGAGGTAGTTTGGCGCTATATTCAAGAGAACGACCTGTACAATTGATCAACAAATCTCTCCTGTGGCGAAGATGTGCCATCGGCGATTGAATTTTTAATAGGAAACTGTAATTCGATGTCTCAACAATTGAACACTTTGATCACCAACGCCTTAGAAGATCTAAAAGGCAAAGATATTGTCACTATGGATGTGAGCGAGCTATCCGATGTGATGGATACCCTCATCATCGCCAGTGGCACCTCGAATCGCCATGTAAAATCTCTGGCTTCCAATGCCGTGCAAGATGCCAAGGACCAAGGCATGCCCGCGATTGGCGTTGAAGGTCTCGAAAGCGGTGAGTGGGTGCTTGCCGATTTTGGCGATACGGTTCTGCACGTGATGATGCCGGCAACGCGCGACTTCTACGACCTCGAGAAGCTTTGGAGTATGGAACCTGGCAATCGTCAGCAGGATACCGAATAATTGTTTTTGACCTCTATGTTTACACTCTGTTTATAGGTTCCGTGTGTCAAACTCTAGGTTTTGAACTCGAGGTTTTAAGTTCTGGGTTTAAGCTCTAAGTACAAAAAGCGGTTCCGTCGAGCTGCTTTCATGATCGAGACATTCCATGCGTTTTAAGATTATTGCGGTAGGCACCAAAATGCCCGGCTGGGTAGAGGAGGGCTACAAGGATTACGCCAAGCGTTTGCCACGAGATTTTAGTGTCGAAATGGTCGAGTTGGCATTGGGCCCTCGCGGTAAAAACGCATCGCTGGCCAAGGCCATCGCCAAAGAGGGCGAGCAAATGCTAGCGGCTATCCCCAAAGGCGATAAAGTGATTGCACTGGATGTACTGGGTAAACCTTGGAGCACCGAAAAGTTGGCCAGTAATTTGGCCAATTGGTCGATGGAGAGCAGTAACTACAGTTTGCTCATTGGTGGCCCGGATGGTCTCGCTCCTGAATGCTTGGCTCGGGCCGATGCTAAGTGGTCTATGTCGGCGCTAACATTGCCCCATCCGCTGGTCAGAATTGTTCTTATCGAACAGCTCTATCGAGCCTGGTCGATCCTCAATAATCATCCTTACCACAAGTGAGTCGGTGCCTATCGAAAGGCCCTCACAAAAGCACTTGTCAGTACACTTATAAATGCAGTTGTAAAAGAGTGTCACCTTCGCTTTCCTCTGCCTTCCAAAGTCCATACAATCATTGCAAATAACAGGTTTTAGACAGAGCTTTCATGGCCGAACCGCAACACCTTAAAGACCATTATCAGGAAGCGCGCATTTTCTCTCATCGATTGGTGGTCGCGGTTCTCGCGATCGCACTATTGCTGGGTATCCTGTTAGCTCGTCTCTACAATTTGCAGGTGGTTAATTTTAAAGACTATGTGACACAATCCGATCGCAATCGTGTTCAAGTCAAAGCCATTCCGCCCACTCGAGGTCTTATTTTTGATCGCCAAGGGCAATTGCTTGCGGATAATCGACCGAGCTACACACTTACCCTAATTAGAGAGCAGGTAAACGATCTCGATAAGACGCTTGAGCTACTGAGCGATCTTGTGGCGCTTAGAGACGATGAGTTACAAGAGTTTCACAAACGACTCAAGCAGCGCCGACGTCCCTTCGAAGAAATTCCGCTCAGCTATCGTCTTAGTGAAGAGGAAATCGCACGTATTGCCGTGAATGAATACCATTTGCCCGGGGTAAAGGTTTCCGCAGAGTTGGTTCGAGATTATCCACTCAACAGCTTGTTGGCGCATTCAGTGGGGTATGTTGGGCGAATTAATGATCGCGAAGTGGCGAAATTCGATGAGGAACGCTATCGCCGTTACAGTGGCACTCACACCATCGGTAAAATTGGTCTCGAAAAATACTATGAAGACGTCTTGCTGGGTGAAGTGGGTTACCAATACGTTGAGACCAATGCTCGCGGCCGTGTATTAAGAGTTCTTGAACGTATTGCCCCCAAGCCAGGAGCCAACCTCGAATTATTTCTCGACGCCTCGGTACAGCTAGAGGCGGTCGAAGCGCTGGGTGAAAGGCGCGGTGCCGTGGTGGCCTTGGATGTAAAAACCGGTGGAGTGTTGGCCATGGCCAGTACCCCAAGTTATAACCCCAACCTGTTTGTGACGGGTATCAGTTACAAAGATTACAACGCCCTGAATCGATCGCTAGACCTGCCATTATTCAATCGCACCATCCAAGGGCAGTACCCGCCGGGTTCAACCTTGAAGCCGATGTTGGGTTTGGGCGCATTACATTATCGCGCGGTGGATACTCGTTATAAAGTCAGTGATCCCGGTTACTACCAGCTGGAGGGGGAAGAGCGACTCTATCGCGATTGGAAGCGCGAGGGGCACGGCGCTCGAATCGATCTTCGTCAGGCCATCACCGAGTCTTGCGACACTTATTTTTATGACATGGCCTATCGCCTAGGTATCGATTCAATGCACGAATTTGGATCTCACTTTGCCTTGGGGGAGCGCACCGGTATTGATATTCCCAGTGAGCGCAAAGGCTTGTGGCCATCGCGTCAGTGGAAGCGCGCGGCGCGGGGTTTGGCCTGGTATCCCGGTGACAGCTTAAACGTGGGCATTGGGCAGGGAGATGTATTGGCAACCCCCTTGCAATTGGCAGCCATGATGTCGACCTTGGCCAATCGAGGCACATTTATTCAACCGCGTTTGGTTGAGCGAGTCGAGGGGGAAGCCACGCAACCCGTCGTTCAGCAAATGTACAGCGTTTCCGATGAAAACTGGGACTACATTTATAGCGCTATGGAAAATGTGGTTCACGGAATTCGTGGCACCGCGCAGAGTATTCGCCGCGGTCTGAATTACAAAATGGCAGGAAAAACCGGTACCGCTCAAGTGGTGGGGATTGCCCAGGGTGAAGAATACGATTCCGACGCTCTGATTGAGAGGCAGCGAGATCACGCCTTGTTTGTGGCTTTTGCACCGGTTGAAGCTCCTCAAATCGCCGTGGCGGTGATTGTAGAAAACGGTGAAAAAAGCTCGAAAGCTGCCAAGGTGGCACGCCGCGTGATTGACCGCTATTTGGCATTGGAGCAAGAGCGAGAGCAATCCGCGCAGCAGCTCACTCAGCAAGATGACTCGCGTCAAGCGAACAATGTGATTGGCGAACGAGGCGTGCGTTCATGAGCGGCGTCAGTGATTTTCAGCGTCGCATGCCAGAGGCCAGTCGAGATCTTCGACGCCCTGTCAGTGTTCTACAGCGCTGGCATATTGATTGGCCGCTGTTGCTGGGATTGATGTTGATAACTCTGTACGGACTGATTGTTTTGTACAGTGCCAGCGGACAAGATTTTCACTATGTGAAACGACAGAGCATTTTCTTTGTCATAGCCTACGGAGCCATGTTCATCGCAGCACAAGTGCGCTTGCACGTGATCGAGTATTGGGCGCCGTGGTTTTACGCCGCTGGCGTGGTGATGTTGGTCTTAGTGCTGGTGATGGGAGTGGGGGCCAAAGGTGCGCAACGCTGGCTGAGTATTGGCGGTTTTCGCTTTCAACCGTCCGAGATCTTAAAGTTGGCCGTGCCCATTATGATGGCGGCCTATTTGGCCAAGCGTTTGTTACCACCGCGGTTGACCCATGTGATCTTTGCGTTGATTTTGATTGCCATTCCGACACTGCTCATTATGCGCCAGCCGGATTTGGGGACTTCGCTACTGATTGCGGCATCGGGTTTGTTGGTGTTGTTTTTTGCCGGTTTACGCTGGCGCTATATTGTTGGCGCGGTGGGTATTTTGCTGGCCAGCGCATGGCCGATTTGGATGTTCGTTTTGCACGGTTATCAGCGTCAGCGCATTTTGACCATGCTCAATCCCGAAGCGGATAAGCTAGGGGCGGGGTGGAATATTATTCAATCGAAAACCGCCATTGGCTCCGGCGGGATTGACGGTAAAGGTTGGTTGAACGGCACCCAGTCTCAGCTCAATTTTTTACCCGAAAGCCATACAGATTTTATTATTGCGGTGTTGGCCGAAGAATTTGGTTTACTAGGTGTGTTAGCGTTGCTGTCGATGTACGTATTGGTCATCGGGCGCGGGCTTTGGATTGCGCAAACGGCTCAAAATACCTTTGGAAGGCTCTTGGCTGGGAGTATTACTTTCACCTTTTTTGTCTATATTTTTGTCAATATCGGCATGGTGAGTGGATTGCTTCCGGTGGTGGGGGTGCCTTTGCCTTTGGTCAGTCATGGTGGCACATCGATAGTGACTTTGATGGTGGGATTTGGGATCTTGATGGCGATTGGTACCGAGCGCCGTCGAGTGAGTATCGGTTAATCAACGGACACCTCGCGGGGCAGCGACGTTTCGACGAAGGTATGTATTGAGGTAAAGGAGTGAAGATGTTGTTGAATTCTCAAACAGTTAAAAAAGCGGCAAAGGCGATGAAAGGGGCTTCTGCAATGCTGCTGATCGCCGCGGCGTCGACTGGCATGTCCGGCGTGAGCATGGCTGCCGACAGCTCGCAAGGTTACAGCGCACATCCACAAGCCCAAGCGTTTATGGATGAGTTGGTCTCCAAGCATGATTTCTCGCGCGAAGAGCTGCAGCAGTGGTTCGCCCAAGCTGAAAAGAAGCAGTCGATTTTGAATGCCATGTCGAGACCGGCGGAAAAAACCAAGACTTGGGGCGAATACCGCAATATTTTTATTCAACCTTCACGGATCGACAAAGGTGTCGAATTCTGGATTGAGCACAAAGACACCTTAGAGCGGGCCGAAGAAGTCTATGGTGTGCCGGCCGAAATTATCGTCGCTATTATCGGTGTCGAAACACGTTATGGCAGTAACAAGGGCAGTTATAAAGTGATCGATGCACTCTCGACCCTCGCTTTTGATTACCCCAAGCGCAGCGCCTTCTTTACCAAAGAATTGCGTCACTATCTGTTGTTGGCTCGGGAACAAAATCGCGATCCTCTGGCGCTAAAGGGTTCCTATGCTGGCGCCATGGGGTACGGGCAGTTTATGCCTTCCAGCTATCGTGAATACGCCAAGGATTTTGATGGCGATAACGCTGTCGATATTTGGGACAACCCTGTCGATGCGATTGGCAGTGTAGCGAACTATTTTGTTCGTCACGGTTGGAAGAGCGATAAACCCGTGGTTAGCCGTGCTCGCGTCAGTGAGGGCTACAACCGCACTGTGATTAACGATTCGCTGCGTCCCAAGCGCACGGTTGCTGAGTTGGCCGAGCAGGGCATTACGCCTATCGAAGGCATAGAGGGTACGGCTAAAGCAACGGCTATGAAACTCAAAGGCGAGCAAGGCGCAGAGTTTTGGGTGGGATTGCAAAACTTTTACACCATCACCCGTTACAACCACAGTCGACTTTACGCCATGGCGGTTTATCAACTGAGCCAAGAAGTTCGACGTGAAATGGACGCAACGAAGACTGCAGGTTAGTCATGACGAAGATTGCTGAAAGCCGCTATTTACGATTGCGGTCGCTGTCCCTTGCTTTAGGTCTGGTGATGATCACCGCCTGTAGCTCACAGGTGGCAGTGGTGAAAGACAGCGGCCCCAAGCAGGCGGTGGATGTGAGTCATATTCCAGATGCCGTGCCACGGCATGAAACCCGCACGCGCGCCGGTAATAAATCTCGATATACGGTGTTAGGTAAAACCTACGAGGTACTGCCGCACAGTCGTGACTTTGTCGAGACGGGTATTGCCTCTTGGTACGGCAACAAGTTTCACGGGCGCAAAACCGCAAACGGTGAAATTTACAGCATGTATGGGATGACGGCGGCTCACAAGAATTTGCCGATTCCCTCCTATGTTCGCGTCACCAATCTTAACAACGGTAAACAGGTTGTGGTGCGAGTGAATGATCGCGGTCCTTTTCACGAGGGGCGGGTCATCGACTTGACCTATGCTGCTGCCAGCAAGTTGGGCTTTGTGAAACAAGGTACAGCGCCGGTTCGTGTTGAAACCGTAGGGCCCGGGGATCAGTCAGGGGCTGGCGTACAGGCTGCCGCAGTGCCTCAAACTTCGGCGCTCCAATCCTCTGGCGGCCGCGGCCTTGGGTCGTCCGGGGGCTCGCAGGGTGCAATGCCTAAGGCGCCCGCGCCAGAAAATTCCGCCGGCTATCAGTTGCCGAGCAACACCTTTTTACAAGTGGGGGCTTTTTCCGCGCAAGCTTCAGCCGAGACGCTGCGGGCTCGTATTGATGGTCTAACGCAGTTACCTGTGTCTTTGATTCAGCCGCAAACCGACGCCTTGTACCGAGTGCGTGTTGGCCCGATCCGCAATAATTTGGTGTTGATGAATTTGCGCGAAACCTTACTGCAGCATCAGATATCATCTCCTCACATTGTCTACGATTAAGCCTTAATGAAAAGTGTGCGCCAGCCCGTTGGAACAGGAGCTAGGCGCTGCTACACTAGGCCTCTGGTTGATTGGGCCTAAAGTGGAATTGTTCATTCTGTTTGCGGTCTACAGTCATTAAGTCTTCTCGCTGACGGCGAGATTTCCCCTATCTCTTATTTATTGGTTCTATCGAATTTCATGAGTATTCATTACACGTTGAAACCTTTTGTCGCTCTGCTGTTGTCGTCACTGCTATTGGTGACTTCAATCGCCAACGCTCGACAGGTGATTATTCCCGCTCCGCCACAATTGGCCGCCAGCGGTTATCTACTGATTGACGGCGACACCGGTAAAGTATTGGTCGAGCACAACGCCGATCAGCAATTGCCTCCGGCGAGTCTCACCAAGATGATGACCAGCTACATCGTGTCTTCAGAAGTCGACAGCGGTAACATGCACGAAGATGATCTGGTAAACATCAGCGTTAAAGCCTGGAAGATGGGCGGCTCAAAAATGTTCATTCGCGAGGGGACTCGCGTGTCGATCAAAGACCTTTTGCGTGGCGTGATTATCCAATCGGGTAACGATGCCAGTGTTGCGTTGGCCGAGCATGTGGCCGGTAGCGAAGCGGCCTTTGTCGACGTGATGAATCAGCAAGCGGCACTATTGGGGATGAATAGCACACAGTTTCACAATGCCACGGGTTGGCCTGCGGCGGGTCACGTGACCACGGCTCGCGATTTGTCGTTGCTAGCTCGCGCTTTGATTAACGATTTTCCGGAACACTACAAACTCTATTCCGAGAAATATTTTAAATACAACGGCATTAACCAGCCTAATCGCAATAAGTTATTGTTTCGCGATAGCAGTGTTGATGGTTTAAAAACCGGCCATACCGAAGAGGCGGGTTTTTGTTTGGTGTCATCGGCGCGAAAAAATGGCATGCGCTTGATCTCGGTGGTGATGGGCACTCGTTCCGATGGCGCCCGCGCGGCGGAGTCGCAAAAGCTGTTAGCTTACGGATTTCGGTACTTTCAAACTCATAAGCTCTACAGCCAAGGTGATGAACTCACCACTGCGCGAGTATGGGCGGGTCAAGCCGAGCAGGTCGAGCTTGGCATTAAAGATGATCTCTACCTTACGATTCCTCGCGGCGCCGCAGAAGAACTAGAGGCGAAGATGCACATTGATGAGGTGATTAAAGCCCCTTTTAAGGCAGGGCAGGAGCTGGGTAATTTAACCGTTGTGCTCAATGACGAGACGCTAGTGGATATTCCATTAATCGCCATCAATGAGGTGGCCGAAGCCGGCGCATTGGCGCGACTGTGGGATGCCATCAAGCTGTTTTTTCTAAGTCTGTTTAGCTGATCGAAAACCTCCTCTTTAATTCGACTTAGGTCGAATGTGGAAACACTAAAAAACGGTTACACTTCTAGCGGGGTGTAGCCGTTTTTTTGTTTTGTCACCATGACTCCCCAAGGTGTCTATCGCCTCGATACGCTAACAAAACCAAAGGCCAGATTGCATGGACAGCCAGCTGCTGCTTCTTCTCGTTTGTTTTTACAGTGGTTTGTTGTTCGCCATCGCTTGGTTGGCTGAGCGCTATGGTAGTCGATTAAAGGCCGATTGGTGGCGGCCGATGGTGTACACCTTATCCATCGGGGTCTATTGCAGTTCTTGGACTTTCCTTGGGGCCGTCGGGCAGGCGGTTGAAAATGGTTGGGAGTTTCTCCCCATCTATCTCGGCCCTATCTTATTGGTGTTGTTTGGTTGGCGCTTTCTGCGTCGTCTATTGATTATCAGCTCTCGCAATAAAGTCACGTCTATCGCCGATTTTATCGGTTCCCGGTACGGAAAAAATCAGCGTTTGGCGGCGATAGTGACACTGGTCTTGGTTGTCGGCACCTTGCCTTATATCGCTTTGCAGCTGCGTGCGGTGGGTATTGCCTGGTCGACGATTCATTGGAGCGAGAACGGTGGCGCGGCGTTCGATTATTGGTCGAGTCTTATTGCCGCTATGGCAATGGCTTGGTTTGCCATTCTATTTGGTACTCGAGTGATAGACGGCCCCGATCGCCATCGAGGGCTGATTACGGCGGTTGCAGTTGAGTCCTTAGTAAAAGTCATCGCCTTTGTAGTGGTGGGTTTTTTGGCCTACCGCTTGCTGGAAACACCGGGGCTAAATGTCGGCGCGACTATTCCAAACTTTAACGTGGGTCAGCTCACCAGTCCGCTGTTCATGACCGAAATGCTTCTATCGGCGATTGCCATTGTTTGCCTGCCGCGGCAGTTCCATGTGATGGTGGTGGAGTATCAGCATCGCAGTGATTTACGTTACACCCGTTGGTTGCTACCCCTGTATCTGGCGATTTTCGCTATTTTGGTGCTGCCTTTGGCTCAGGTGGGAGCTCAACTATTTGGTGGTTTACCCATCGATCCCGACAGTTATGTGCTCACCTTGCCTCGTTGGGCGGGGGAAGAATCGACACTGGTGATAACCTTCATCGGATCGCTGTCGGCGGCCACCGGCATGGTGGTGGTGGCTACCATCGCTTTGTCCATTATGATTTCCAACGAATTGATTGTTCCGATTTGGTTGCGCTCGAGTTCTCAGCGCGGTCAAAACACCAGTGATTTAGGTAAGTCGCTGCGGTTTATTCGGCGAGCCTCCATTATCGCCGTGTTGATGTTGGGCTGGGCGCTCGAGCGCATTATGAGTAATACCGACGGTCTGGCGTCTATGGGGTTAATTTCTTTCGCCGCGACCGCGCAATTGATGCCGGCAATTTTGGCCGCGCTTTATTGGCCTAAGGGGCATGCACGCGGAGTGATTGCCGGGCTCTTAGTGGGCATGACGATTTGGTTCTATTGCCTGTTATTGCCAGTGCTGTTGCCCAGTGATCATGCACTAATTGTTGCAGGGCCTGCTGGACTTGCGTGGCTTGCGCCTTACCAATTGTTTGGATTGAAAGGGCTGGACCCCCTGAGCCATGGTGTGTTTTGGAGCTTGTTATTTAACATTGTCGTGTTTATCGCAGTTTCTAAGCGTTCAGTTTTTCGTCTGTTGGATATTCGCCAGTCCGACGCCTTTACCCGTTTGCGCTGGAGTATTCGTCGCCAGACATTGGATATGGAGCCCTCCGGTATCGAGGTGCAACAGCTGCAGTCGTTGATGGATCCTCTCTTTGGTGCTGAGCGCACCTTGGATATGTGGCAAGATTTTGAGCAGCGAGTTGGCCACCGATTGTTGCCTCACGATCAAACGCCACGTTTTGTGGTGTCCTCTATCGAAAGTGATTTGGCGGCGATTATCGGCGCCGTATCCGCGCACAGGGCGATGCAGTTGTTGGTCAGTCAGCAGCCGTTACAGTTGCAAGATTTCGTCAGCCTTGTGGGGGGGAGCTCGCGGCAGCTGCAATTTAGCCAAACGCTTTTGCAGACGACGTTAGAGACGATTCCTCAGGGCATTAGCGTTGTCGATAAGGATTTGCAGTTGGTGGCGTGGAATCAACAATATCAGCAGCTGTTCGATTATCCCAAACGCTTACTCTACGTCGGTTGTGATATCGAAAAAATCTATCACTACAACGCCATGCGCGGTTATCTCGGGACCAGTGACGACGGCGTCGAGGCGGCGGTGGAAAGACGTTTGGGTCAACTGCGAACCGGTACCCCTCATCGGATGGAGCGCGTGCTGCCGAGTGGAGAAGTGGTAGAGATTCGAGGAACACCTCTGGCCAATGGCGGTTATGTGACCACTTATACCGACGTCAGTGACTACCACATGATGCTCGATCAATTAGAGCACGCAAAAGAAACCCTAGAGGAACGGGTCGAATCGCGCACGGCTGAATTACAGCATGCTAATTTGTCATTGCAGCGCGAAAACGAATTGCGCGGTCGAACCGAGCAAGAGTTGAAAGAAGTGCACGCCAGTAAAAGCCGGTTTTTGGCCGCTGCGAGTCATGATCTTTTGCAGCCGATCAATGCCGCCCGTTTGTTCGTGGCGTCGCTCAGCGCCAAATTGGGAAATAGTGAGACCACGCCATTGCGCAGTGATGTGGAATACTTGGATGATGCCTTGGCGCAAGCTGAGCAGCTCATCAGCTCACTGCGTGAAATTTCCCGTCTAGGTTCCGGGAAAGAACAGCCTAAGCGCGAGAACTTCTCCATCGACAGCTTATTGAGACCGCTGGCGAATGAAGCTTCTGCCTTGGCCCAAAAGCAGAGTTTGGATTTTGATTGGGTACCCTCTTCGGTGTGGGTAAACAGCGATCCACATTTATTGCGCAGAGTTCTTCAGAACTTTATTTCCAACGCCTTGCGTTACACCAAGAGTGGCAAGGTGCTGTTGGGTTGTCGGCGCCGCAGCGATTGCTTGGTGATCGAGGTTTGGGATACGGGGCCGGGTATAGCCCCAGAAGATCGTCAAAGAATCTTTGAGGAGTTCGAGAGATTACCTGGTTCAAATATGGGCAATCAGGGATTGGGGTTGGGGCTGTCCATCGCCCAGCGAATCTCTCAATTGTTAGGTCATCCCATTGGTGTGGATTCTCAACAGGGACGGGGCTCGGTATTTCGAATTCAAGTGAGCTTGGGCGTAGCGGTAGAGGCGCCGCGTGCGAAGCCTTCGGTTGATTCTCGGTTGGCGGGCTTGTCGGTGCTGTGCATTGATAACGAAGCGGTGATTCGAGCGGGGATGCAATCGCTGTTAGAGCAGTGGGGCTGCAGCGTCATTACCGCCTCGGATCTTAGGGAGGCATTGGCTAATTGGTCCGATCAAGTGCCGCCGCAATTGGTGTTGGCGGATTTTCATCTCGACGAAGAAACGGGATTGGATGTGCTAGAGGCGCTGCGTTATCACTGGCAACAAAATCTACCCGCGGTTGTGATCAGTGCCGACAACAGTGACGAAGTGCGCGAGCAGGTGCAAAATGCGGGTTGCCTATTTCTCGCTAAACCGGTGCAGCCTGCGGCCTTGAGAACCTTGATGCGAAGGGCATTAAGGCGTCAAAAGATTAGTCAAGATGTTTAGTGCAATGCTGTGGCTAATTTTATAACCGTATCTTTCGCCGTTAGCTTTTCTTGAATTCGTCGAGGGATTGATTCGGGCTGATCGCCAACTGCCCAATGGCCACGGCAGCCTGCGTGCGCGAGTGAACACCAAGTTTACGAAATATCTCTGTCATATGGGCCTTGATGGTGGCTTCGGTCACGTTGAGTTCGTAGGCGATTTGTTTATTGAGCAGGCCTTGGCTCACCATCGACGCCACTCGAAACTGCTGGGGCGTGAGATTCGCTAAGGCTTCGGCAATATTGAGTTCTGCTTCGTCAGCCGCGGGCTCATCGGTTAATCCTTCAGGCAGCCAGGTGTTACCTCTTAGCACTGTCAGCAGTGCTTCACTCATGGTGTCGATCGAGGCGCTTTTGGGAAGAAAGCCACTGGCGCCATGATCCATTGCTCGCCGAATGATCTCAGGCTCCTCATGAGCTGAAACAATCATCACTGGAATTTGCGGATAGTGAGCAGTTAAAAAGACGAGAGCGCTAAAGCCTTCGGCGCCAGGCATGTGAAGATCGAGCAAGATCAAGTTCGCGCCGCTATTGGCATCGAGGCAGTTTTGAAGCGAGTCGATATCCTCGGCCTCAATGATATTGGGCTGGCTTAACTCTCTCTGTAAGGTGCCGCTCAATGCGGAGCGAAACAGAGGGTGATCATCGGCAATGATAATGCACGGGTGAGTGACCATAGTGCTCTATCCATTTTGTCTGTCGTTATTATTGTAGACGCTGTGGCTCGGTCGTCTGATTCTATATCACAGAATAATAGTATCTCAGTGAAGGTGATTTGTCAGTTTTGACCTGAATCAATCATTTTGTAGAGGCAATAAAAAACACAGCTTCACCTGAGTGAAGCTGTGCAGAGAAGTTGCTCTGGTCCAAGTTTGAGTGAAACCCTTAGAAGAAGAAAATCAAAGACGCCGCTGTGTAATGGATGCGTGTTTGGCTTTCACTTCGTCAAACCTCTGTTACAGCCTGTACTACTGTGATCTCAGTATGGTTACCTGAAATACTATTCGCTATTAGACCTTGGTCTAGCCCGAAGCCCTTGTGAATTCTAGGGTATAGACTTTAGTCGGTAGTTAGACTAACGGTTAATACCTCTTTGTGGTTGAACGGCAAATACTGGTTGTCGGAGATAACTCAACAATGGAGAGGGCAACAATGAATCATAAAAATCAAAAATCCCCTTTGGCACTGGCGATGGGTACCAGTCTCATTTTGTCGGCAATGCCAGCCTTAGCGGATAGCGACATGCAAAAACGCGTTGAAATGCTTGAGCGAGAATTACAAGCATTGAAAACACAGCTGCAAACGAAGGAAGAAACGCAACTCAAGAAAGGCGTTGAAATCAAAAAGGGTACCCGTTTCCAATACGGCGGCTACATCAAAATGGACGGCATTTGGAGTCAGCAATCGGATCAGCAGCGTTCCAATAACGTTGGCGATGATTTCTTGGTGCCTTCAACCATTGCTGTGGGGGATGGCGATAACAAAGGCGACGCAGTCTTTGATAGTAACGCTAAGTTCAGCCGTCTATGGTTTAAAACCCAAACGGAAACCAGTGCGGGCTTGGTGACAAGCTACATCGAAACGGATTTTAATGGCTCCAACGACGAGCGACTGACCAATCAATCGGTCAGCGGTCTTCGTCACGCCTTTGTGAATTGGGACTATTCCGATACAGACTCACTGCTCATGGGGCAAACCTGGAGTACCTTCTTTAACGTCGGGGCGCTTCCCGAGACCATCGATTTTGTTGGTCCAACATCGGGTACCGTGTTTATTCGTCAAACTCAGGCGCGCTGGACTCACAAGCTGGGTGATGGGGCTTCTTTTATGCTGGCGGCTGAAAATCCTTCGGTCAGTATGTATGACGCCGGTGGTGGTTATGCTGCTAATGATATTGACGATAGCTCTATTCCCGATCTAATCGCTCGCTATAACGGTAAGGCTGGAAACTTCAGCTATAGCTTGGCGGGCATGGCGCGAGAAATTGGCTACGACTCGGGTACCCAATCGGATGAAGAGATGGGCTTTGGTTTGAGTCTTTCCGGCAAGTACGTATTCGATAACGGTGATGATCTTAAAGTCATGGTCAATCACGGTAATCTAGGCCGCTATGTTGCGCTAAATGCCTTTCGCGATGCGGCGATTGATGCCGATGGTGATGTGGACTTGATTGATGTCACCGGTGGTTACATCGCTTATCGCCATCACTGGAATGAAAAGCTGCGCAGTACCTTCAGTTACGCCATATCGACGGCCGATAATTCCAGCGACATTTTGGCCGATGTGACCGAGACGGTTTCTAATGCCAACATCAACGTAATGTATTCACCCACAAAAAAACTGACACTGGGCGCGGAATTTATCTACGCCGAGCGTGAAGTGGAAAGTGGATTGGATGGCGATCTAGAGCGATTGCAATTTATGGGTAAGTGGGCTTTTTAGCCTTTGACTAAAAGCGGTTAGACCAGCGGTCGGAGTAGTAGTTAGACCAACGTCCAATGGTGGAAATGGTGTAATCGCTTTATAACTGATAATGACTGCAAAGAGTATTTGAGGAGGAGAATCATGGCCTTTCAATCAGAAAGTGATGCGAAAGCCTATTGGAAAGAAAACCTCGGTTTGATGGTGAAACTGATGGTGGTTTGGTTTGTGGTGTCATTCGGCTGCGGTATTTTATTTGTCGATGCGCTCAACACCATTCAATTAGGTGGTTATAAGTTGGGCTTTTGGTTTGCTCAGCAGGGATCCATTTATGTCTTCGTTGTACTGACTTTTTACTACGCGAAGAAAATGGGCGACTTGGACCGTAAGTACGGCGTCGACGACGAATAACGAGGAGCACGATTATGGATCTCAAGACAATGACCTACATTGTTGTAGGTTTAACTTTTGCTTTGTACCTGGGGATCGCCTTTTGGGCGCGAGCCGGTTCAACCAAAGAGTTTTACGTTGCTGGCGGTGGTGTACACCCCGTTGCAAACGGTATGGCAACGGCGGCAGATTGGATGTCGGCAGCCTCATTTATTTCAATGGCCGGTTTGATCGCTTTTATGGGATACGGCGGTTCGGTGTTCTTGATGGGCTGGACTGGCGGCTACGTAATTTTGGCCATGCTATTGGCGCCTTACTTGCGTAAATACGGAAAGTTCACCGTGCCAGAATTTATCGGTGATCGATTCTATTCTAAAGGTGCCCGAGTCGTTGCGGTGTTGTGCTTGATTATCTGTTCTGTGACCTACGTTATTGGTCAAATGAAAGGTGTCGGCGTTGCGTTCTCTCGCTTCTTAGAAGTCAGCTATGAATTAGGCCTGTTGGTCGGCATGGTTATTGTTTTCTTCTACGCGGTTCTCGGTGGAATGAAAGGCATTACCTATACGCAGATTGCTCAGTACTGTGTATTGATTTTCGCTTACACCATTCCAGCCATGTTCATTTCATTGAACTTAACCGGTAACCCAATTCCGCAGTTAGGTTTGGGCAGCACTATGGTGGGTAGCGAAACTTACTTGCTCGATCGGCTCGATCAAGTGGTGACGGAACTCGGCTTTACGGAGTACACCACCAATGTGCGGCTTAACATGACCAACATGTTTGCCTACACCTTGTCGTTGATGATCGGTACTGCAGGCTTGCCTCACGTAATCATTCGTTTCTTCACAGTACCTAAAGTAAAAGATGCGCGTACTTCTGCCGGTTGGGCATTGGTCTTTATCGCGATCTTGTACACCACTGCGCCTGCAGTTGCCGGCATGGCTCGCTTGAACTTAATGGACACGATTGAGCCATCTAAGGGCGAGCATCTTGTTTATGAAGAGCGTCCACAGTGGTTCAAAAACTGGGAAAAAACCGGTCTGCTGAAGTTTGAAGACAAAAATGGCGACGGTCGTATCCAGTACACCTCGAGCAAATCGACCAATGAAATGGTGAAAGTCGATAACGACATCATGGTATTGGCTAACCCTGAGATTGCACAGTTGCCTAATTGGGTGATTGCGTTAGTCGCAGCAGGTGGTTTGGCAGCAGCTCTGTCGACAGCCGCAGGTTTACTATTAGCGATATCGTCAGCGATTTCTCACGATCTATTGAAAGGGGTACTAACGCCTGACATCAGTGAAAAGCAAGAGCTGAGAGCCTCTCGAGTGGCGATGGCTGTGGCGATTGCCGGGGCGGGATACTTGGGGTACAACCCTCCAGACTTTGCCGCGGGAACGGTGGCCTTAGCCTTTGGTTTGGCGGCTTCTTCAATCTTCCCAGCGTTGATGATGGGTATCTTCAGCAAGCGTATCAATAAAGAAGGTGCAGTAGCCGGTATGATCGCGGGTATCACCGTAACCTTGCTCTACGTGTTCCAACACAAAGGCATAATGTTTGTGGCAGACACCGCTTTCTTGGGTGACATGTCAGCCAACTGGTTCATGGGTATTGAGCCTAACGCCTTCGGTGCAGTGGGTGCGATTGTGAACTTTGCAGTAGCGTTTGCGGTGTCTCGAGTGACTGCGGCGCCACCTCAAGATGTGCAAGATTTGGTGGAGCATATTCGTGTGCCTACCGGTGTTGCCGACGCCTCGGATCACTAATCGGATTGAAAGAATAAATCCTCCTGGCCCCTTCATTGGGGCCTTTTTTCACTTCCATAAAGTGATATGGATCATTGATAGTTTTAGGCTTGCGGTTGACAATAGATGTCTCAATAGTGCTCGAATGTTAAAGGTTATTTCGAATACAAATCGAAAAGATCGAACGCACGCCTAAAAAGATCGAATACAAATAACAAAGTTGAGGTTTAACGTGAGTTTTTTGAAGAATAAACATGTTGTAGTCGCGCTTATCGTTACACCAATTTTGGCGGTTCTGGGCTATTTTGCGGTGGATGCGATGGTTGCAGAAACCCCTCATGCCGCCAAAGCGGGGCAGCAATATGAACTGATTTCGAAGCCTAATTGTCGCTACAGTAGCGGCGTTTGTGGTTTGAAGAACGGCGAATTCGAATTGACCTTAACCGCAAAGTGGCAAGATCAAAGAACGATGTTGTTAACGCTTAAATCAGTCCACCCTCTTGATGGCGCCATGATCGCGGCGGTGGAGAGTCCTGAGCATGAGCGCAAACCGGTAGAGATGTATCCCGAGACTCGAGAGCGACAAGAGTGGACGCTGGAGTTGCTAAACCCGAATCTCGATACCGGGCGCCTGCGCTTGGCGGTTTCGTCCAACAAAACACTCTATTACGGCGATGCAGCGATGAAGTTTGCGCAATACGAAACCGCTTTTGGTCACGATTTTCGTCAGCCTAAGCAAACTCAATAAATCTCAGTCTACTGGGTGAGGAGCTTCGACTATGGAAGATACTAGGGCGCAACAACTCCAATGTCAGCCCGAAAAAGGTGATGATGCCGAAAAGCTCATAGATAGGCCGAGCCGGGTTCAAACGTTGAGTCCAGAGCTAGGAGCAGTTCGAGATTTTCTCGCCGAGTGTATTCCATTTGATCTATTGACCGAAGCTCAGTTAGATCGGTTAGCGCCAGCGATCGAAATTGGCTACTACCGGCAGGGCAGCATTTTTCGCAGTGAAGACGATAGCGGCGGTCTGCGTATTCTACGCAGCGGAGCGGCGGAGCTGAGAGTTGAGAGCGATCGCCTGGTGGATCGTTTTGGCGAATCCGTGAGCTTTAATTTACTGGGGTTGAGTCAAGAGCAGCCAGGTATTCGTGCGACACTTATTGAAGACTCACTCATCTATTTTTTGCCCGAATCCGATTATCAAGATCTAAGAAAGTCTCATAGGGATTTTGATCGGTTTTTTTCGTCTCAACGCAGCCGGCGGGTCAGACGGGCCGCACGACACGAAACCTCGCCCTCGGAAATGATGCGGCGGGTTAAAGATCTTATGAGCCCCAACGCGCTGTCGGTACAACCCACGGATTCGATTCAATACACCGCGCAACTAATGTCGGAGCATCGCATCTCCTCGGTATTGGTCATGGAGGATCAGCAGCTGCGTGGAATAGTCACCGACCGAGATATTCGTTCTCGGGCGGTGGCTATAGCGTTGGATGTGAGTCAGCCTATCGAGCGAATTATGACGCTCGATCCAGACACTATTGCTGAAGATGAAACTCTATTCGATGCCACCTTATTTATGACGCAGAAGGGCTATCACCACATTCCGGTGGTGGCCAGTTCCGATGTGGGAGGCCTTTCAAGGGCGGTGGTTGGGATTGTCACTGCCTCCGATTTGATGCTCGCTCGTCGCGATGATCCTGTGTATCTGGTTCAGCATGTTCACCGCCAAAAAACTGTTCAGGGTTTGAAAGAAATTACCGCGGCGCTGCCGGATCTATTGGTGCAGTGGGTGAATGCGGGTATCAAGTCGGTACAGGTTGGCCATGTGTTAACCGCCGTGAGTGACGCTGTTACTGCTCGATTAATTGCCATGGCCGAGGAGAACTTAGGCCCTGCGCCAGCAGCGTTTTGCTGGCTAGGATTTGGCTCTCAGGGCAGAGAAGAGCAATTGTTGGGTGGCGATCAAGACAACGCTTTATTGATTTCCGATGATGTCGACGAAAAGGATCTTCCTTGGTTCGAGGCTATGGCTCATCAAGTTTGTGACGGTCTCAATGAATGCGGCTATGTCTATTGCCCGGGTGAGGTCATGGCCACCACCGCCGAGTGGCGTCAACCATTGAGCGGTTGGAAGAATACCGTCGATCGTTGGACACGCAGTCCAACCTCCGACGCAGTCATGCGTGTGAGTATTTTTTTTGATGTCCGCGCCATTCATGGTGACGCTAATTTAGCCAAACAGCTACAAGCCCATATGCTCAAACACACCAAAGGCAATAGCATTTTTTTGGCGGCGCTAGCCGAAAATGTTCTCAGTGCGCCGCCACCGCTCGGTATCTTTAGGCGCTTTGTGGTGGACCACAACGGCGAACATCGCGACGAACTCAACCTAAAAAAACGCGCGGTTATCCCTATCGTCGATTTGGTGCGTATTCATTCTCTGGCTCACGGTATTCAAGCGGTCAATACTGTGCAGCGTTTACACGCTTTGGCCGAGGCTAAGGTGATGTCTATTGGCGACAGTCGAAACTTGCAAGACGCGTTGCAGGTGATTATGCAAACTCGAGTCGAGGCGCAGGTGCAACAACTTACTGCGGGGCAATCGCCCAGTAATTATCTCAATCCCGATGAATTGCCGAAGCTGGTGCGCAAACAGTTGCGCGATGCCTTTAGTATTGTGAAAGACGCGCAAACCTCAATAAGACTGAACTATCGCCCCGGGCTTTAAGGATAGGATATGTGGGCTTTACGGTTGAGACGCTACCTATATATTCTGCGCAATCGCTATGGGCAAGCGTCTAAAAATTCAGAACTGTACTTTTCAATCTTGCACCAGTGTTGGCGCTCGTCAGTGTTTGCGATTAGCCGCGACTGGCGGAAGCAAGAGTTCCTCGTGGTGGATGCCGAAATGTCATCTCTGGATCCTAGTACGGGCGAGCTGTTGAGTTTGGGTTGGGTCGTGATTCGAGGGGGGCGCATACATCTTGGCTCGGCTCAACACCATTTGTTGCAATCCAACGCTGGCGTTGGCGACAGCGCCACTATTCATCAGATTCGCGACTGCGAGCTCAAGGATGGCATTAGCGATCGCGAATTGATGGAGCTGTTTGTGACTGCGGCAAGCGGACGAGTATTGGTGTTTCACCATGCCATGTTAGATGTGAGTTTTCTCGATCGGCTCAGTCGACGTCTCTATGGGGCGCCTCTGCTGATGCCAGTAATTGATACCCTGCAGATCGAAAAACGCACTCTGGAGAGGAGAGAGTTACCCTTGGGGCAGAATGTATTGCGTTTGGCCAGTTGTTGCTCCCGTTACAATCTGCCGGCGAGCCCAGCACACAATGCGCTCACCGATGCCTTGGCAACGGCAGAGCTGTTGTTGGCGCAAATCGCTCATAAGGGAGAGGATGTGCGCCTTGGGGATTTGATCTAGGATGTTAGCACTCTTGCTTGATGATCTCTCGAGCCGTTTTGGTTTTATCACCAATCTCGGCTGGGGTTAAGAAGCGGTAGTCATCACCCTCTTTGATGCGGATGCGCGATTTTTCAGTGAGGGTTTTCAGGTTCTTGCGAGCTGCGGCGCAGCGCTTAGGATCTTTTGGTACCACTTCTTCTTTGGTGTTCTCGGCAATGGCCTTTTCGGCCGCCGATGGCCCAGTTGGTGCCGCTTCACCATAAATGTTGGTGGTGCGCACTTTGGTGTTAGCCTTGTCTTTGGGCGGGTGAGCCGAATAGTGGACGACACCATTTTCGTCTTCCCATTTGTAGAAGTCTTTACTGCTGTGGCCGGGACTGCTTAAGGCGCACAGGGAAAGGCTCAATACGACGGGTAATAGACGGTTGAGTAGTGTTTTGCTCATGGCGATAGAGGTCCTTTTGGCTAACGTCTCAGAAACTCATTATTGCTGTTCTTGGCAGCTTACACCAGCCGAGATTCAAACCCAGCTTCCAATTCGCGTCATATCTGGCAAAAAGCGCGAAATTTCGCTACAACTACGGCTCTAAGGCCTTGACATTATTAGCCAAGTCGCCAAAATTGCGGGTTCGCTAGATGGCGTGTAGATCGCAACCGTAACCTCGGTAATTGACTCGGAAATCATCCATATTTCCAGTATCTACCCCGGCAAGCCAACCGCTGGCCGAACCATCCCAACTGCGTAGGAACGTCCACCGACGTTGCCTATCCGGCCCACTGCAGCGCTAACAGGAGCAGTAGAGCCGGGCAAGCTTCAATCATCATGGTATTTGATTGCTTAGAGCGCGCTGTCTAGTCTCAAACTGGATGGCGGCCTTTGGCGATGCCGTGCAGTTACTTTTATTGATTTAAGGGGATAACAGGTGGAAATGCTCTCTGGCGGCGATATGCTCATTCGCTCCCTCCAAGAAGAAGGCGTGGATCTCGTTTTTGGCTACCCAGGTGGTGCCGCGCTTCACATCTACGACGCAATTTTTAGACAGGACAAAGTTAAGCATATTTTGGTCCGTCACGAACAATCAGCCACTCACGCGGCCGACGGTTACGCGCGAGTGACCGGTAAAGTGGGTACGGTACTGGTGACCTCAGGTCCAGGCGCCACCAATGCGATTACCGGTATTGCTACCGCCTATATGGATTCGATTCCAATGGTGGTCATTTCTGGGCAGGTGCCCGCCGAGAAAATTGGCGAAGATGCTTTCCAAGAAACCGACATGGTGGGTGTCTCTCGCCCCATCGTAAAGCACAGTTTTTTGGTGAAACACGCCTCTGAAATTCCAGAAATCATCAAGAAGGCTTATCACATCGCCTCCACTGGCCGCCCCGGACCAGTGGTTGTCGACGTGCCTAAAAATACAGTAAATCCAGCGGAGACCTTCCCCTTCGAATATCCGAAGAAACTGAAGATGCGTTCTTATACGCCGGCAGCTAAAGGTCACAGTGGTCAGATCAAAAAAGCCGTGACCATGTTGTTGGAAGCTAAGCGTCCAATGATTTACGCCGGCGGTGGTGTGATCTTAGGTGAGGCTAGTCATTTGCTCACTGAACTCGCACAAAAGCTGAATTACCCTGTCACCAATACCTTGATGGGCTTGGGTTGTTATCCCGGTAACGACAAGCAGTTTGTCGGCATGCTGGGCATGCACGGTACTTTCGAAGCCAATACTGCGATGCACCATTGCGATTTGATTTTGGCAGTGGGCGCGCGTTTTGACGATCGAGTCACCAATACCACCAGTAAGTTTTGTCCCAACGCCAAAATTGTCCACATCGATATTGATCCGGCCTCTATTTCGAAAACCATTGCTGCCGATGTACCTATCGTTGGCGCGGTAGACAGTGTCTTGAAAGAAATGCTGGAACTGATCAAGAGCTCCGATGAAAAGCCAGACGAGAGTGCGCTGGCTGATTGGTGGCAGCAAATTAACGAATGGCGCGAGCGTCACGGTATCTATACGCAACCGCGTTACAACACCGAAGGCGAGCAGATCATGCCGCAAGACGTGATCAAGACCTTGTACGAAGTGACTAATGGCGATGCTATCGTGACTTCTGATGTTGGTCAGCACCAAATGTTCGCGGCGCAATACTATCCGTTCAAGAGCCCGCGTCAGTGGGTTAACTCCGGTGGTCTTGGCACCATGGGATTTGGTTTGCCTGCGGCCTTGGGTGCGGCATTTGCCGTGCGCGATAAAGACGTAGTTTGTGTGACGGGTGAAGGCTCCATCCAAATGTGTATTCAAGAGTTATCGACTCTGACCCAATACGGACTGCCGGTAAAAATTGTTTGCTTGAATAACCAAGCCTTAGGCATGGTGAAGCAATGGCAAGACATGGTTTATGACAGTCGCTATTCCGAGATCCACTACGAAGACTCTTTGCCAGACTTCAAAAAATTGATGGAAGCCTATGGTCATGAAGGCGTAGACATTCGCAAAAAAGAAGAGCTGCGTGAAAAGATGGAAGAAGCCTTTACCAAGAAAGACAAGGTGGTCTTCATCAATGTCTATGTTGATCCAAGTGAACACGTATACCCAATGATGGTGGCCCCCGAGGGCTCAATGAGAGACATGTGGTTAAGTAAGACGGAGCGAACCTAAGATGAGACGTATTATTTCTGTACTCATGGAAAATGAGCCTGGCGCCTTGTCTCGAGTTGTAGGTTTGTTTTCTCAACGTGGATACAACATCGAAACCTTAACGGTGGCACCGACCGAAGACGAGACTTTGTCTCGCCTTACCGTCACCACGGCAGGCGATGATCATAAAATTGAGCAAATCACCAAAAACCTCAACAAGCTAATTGATGTGGTCAAGTTGGTAGACTTAACCGAAGGCCAACACATTGAGCGTGAATTGATGCTCATCAAAGTGAAAGCCAGCGGTGCTCAGCGCGCTGAAATCAAGCGCTGCGTGGATATCTTCCGTGGTCAAGTGATCGATGTTACCAGCACGGTGTATACCATTCAGGTGGCCGGTACCTCGGACAAGTTAGATGCCTTTGTTCAAGCGGTTGGCGATGCGGCTATACTCGAGGTAGTTCGTTCGGGTGTATCGGGTATCTCTCGTGGTGAGAAAGTCCTTAGCTTGTAAGGTAAGTTGTTTTACTTTGGCTGTGAGAAGGTCCGTCGGAAACGTCGGGCCTTTTTTAATTCTGCTGGAATAGTTTTATAAACCGGAATTTATTTCTGAGTCAGTGATCTATTTGGAACAACACCATGGCAAGATTTAAAGAATGGTTTCAGGCGCTGGATGAGCTGCTTTATCGAAATCGTCCATGGTGGCAAATCCAGCCTTTTCACTGCATTGAATACCCCTGGCAAAATGCAGCCTTAGAAGCCGCGCTCGATTGCTTGAGCGATAGCGATGTGGCGTCACTGGATTGCAATGACGCGGATTTGGTTGAGTGGCTCAAACCCTGGTTTGAAGACGCCGAGGCACTCTTTGAAAATACGCAATTGCCACGGTTTTCTGCTCGGGCGCTGTCAGTGCCAGAGCGTATGGACTATCAAGTACCGGGCCGAAAGTGGCAGCAAATCTGTGCCTTTACCCAGGCGCGTCCAGCTTCTTTGAAAACACCAGAATCGCTCTTGGAGTGGTGCTCCGGCAAGGGCCACTTGGGGCGCTTGATCTCGGCGGTTGATGATTGCTCGGTACTGAGTCTTGAGTGGCAAAATGCTCTGTGTGAAGAGGGGCGAGCATTGGCGTCTCGGCAGAAGGTGGATCAAGAGTTTACTTGTGCCGACGTGCTAGCGGCGGATTCCGGACAGTACTTTAAGCGTGCGCCCGATGCGATTGCGCTTCATGCCTGTGGTGATTTACACACTAGGTTACTGCACCACTGGTCGCATTACGGTGGCTCAACCTTGACTCTGTCTCCCTGTTGTTACCACTTGATAAAAGAGGAGTGCTATAAGCCTCTGTCAAATCAGGCTCAAGCTGCGAAGATTCAATTGTCGAAAGACCAGCTGAGTTTGCCGCTGCAAAAAACCGTCACTGCTGGGGCATCCGTTCGCCGTCGTCGAGATGTTGAATTGCAATGGCGTATGGCATTTGATCTGTGGCAGCGACAATGGCGTGATGTCGATGAATACCTGCCTGTAGCCACTGTTCGCGCAGAACAATTGCGGCAATCATTTTCGGCGTTTGCGATCGATCTTGCTCAACAAAAAGGACTGCCCGTTCCCAGTTTTATTGACGAGGCGTATTGGTTGGAATTGGGGGCGAGACGAGTGCAGAAAATTCGTCGAATGGAATTAGTCACCCATCTGTTCCGAAGGCCTTTAGAAATCTGGCTGGTGTTGGATCGAGTGTTGTTTCTTGAAGAGCGCGGGGCAAAGGTTAAGCTTGGTAGTTTTTGCGCGGAGCAACTGACTCCGCGCAATATTATGATTCACGCCACTGCGGATCACCACTGATTCCACTACTGATTCCACTACTGATCGTCGGTAGAGGGGTAAGGCTGTGTCTACGACGAAGTGTTTATTGCGCGGTGTAGCCGCCGTCAACCACCAGTTCAGCGCCGGTCATATAGCTGCTATCGTCCGAGGCCAAAAACAAAATGGCATTGGCCATTTCTTTGGGTTGTCCCGCTCGTCCTAAAGGTACTTTTGCCATAACCCCGTCCATGATTTGAGCGGCTATCTCTTCACCGAACTGTTCAACCACGTTGGTTGTTGTCATTGCGGTTTCGATGAAACCGGGGTGCAGCGTATTGATGCGAATATTGTAGCCGCTTTGGGCGCAATGCAGAGCTGCAGATTTCGAGAATATTCTCACCGCTCCTTTGCTGGCGTTGTAAGCGGCGACGGTAGGTTCACCGATCAAACCTTCAATGGAAGAAATGTTGATGATCGATCCGCCGCCACTGTCTTTCATCGCTTTGATGGCGGCCTTAGTTCCGAGAAAAACCCCTTCGATATTGACCGATTGTGTTTTTCGCCAACCTTCAAGGGTTTCTTCTTCAACGTTACCCGCGAAGGCAACACCCGCGTTGTTGACCATAATATCTAAGCGGCCAAATTTCTTGATGGTTTCTGCCATGACATTGGGCCAGCTGTCTTCTTCGGTGACATCTTGCTCGAGCGCGATGACTTCGCCGCCCTTGGCTTCAATCGCGACCACGCAATCTTTCATGTCGTCAAAACTTAGGCCGCTAATGACAACTTTGGCACCTTGTTCGGCAAAGGTTTCGGCGGTGGCGCGTCCGATGCCGGTGCCTCCACCTGAAATAAACGCGACTTTTTCTGCAAGTCTCATGTGCTACACCTCATTTATTGTACGGATTATATTGGTTGTAGTGAGTGGCCTTAAGAAACCGCTTCGACAGATTCTTTGGGTACCGCTTTCTTTGGCTGAGACGCATTGTTCGCACGCACGCCTTCCATCACAAAGTCGTTCATATTGGGGTGCGCCATTTCTGTAACCCACTGCTTCCAGGTGTAAGGCCACATAGCGGGATCGCCATCGCCGTCGAGATACCAGCTTTGGCAGCCGCCGACCCAAGCGGTGTCTTTCATCCCAGCTTTTAAATACTCGTTAAAGCTGACTAGAGCTTCCGGTTTGGCTTCAACCGTATCGACTTTCGATTGTCGCCACAAGTCGATCAGCTTGAGTACGTAGTTGGTTTGCACCTCGCTCATGGCAATCACAGAGAAGTTACCGATGGGTGTATTGGGGCCTAGCATCAAAAAGAAATTGGGGAAATTTGGTAGCAATACCGAGCGATAGGCTTGTACTTTGCGTCCCCAAGCATCGTTGATGTGCAAGCCGTCTTTACCGGTCATTTCCATCGGCCGCATAAAATTAAACGGCTCGAAGCCGGTGGAGAGTACCAGTATGTCGAGCTCGTGAAGATTGCCGTCTTTTGTGATGATGCCGCGCTCTTCGATTCGCTCGATACCCTCAGTGACTAGGTCAGCGTTGGGTTTTTGAATGCCCTCATAGAAGGTGGAGTTGATGATCAGTCGTTTACAGCCAACTTTATAATCCGGGCGTAATTTTTCGCGCAGTACTGGGTCTTTGATGCTTTTATTTAAATTTCGTTTGCACATGAAATCGACAAAGGCGTGTTGAAGTTTGTGACCCGTCACCGCCTTCGAGAATATATGCTCTAGCCCGCGAGTATACCAAGTTCGCAAACGCGTCATTTTATTGGGGTTGTCGCGCCACGCCTGTTTTTGCTTTTCTCCAAACTCTTTGTTGGGCAGCGGGAAAATCCACTGTGGTGTGCGCTGAAATACAGATACTTTTTTAGCAACCTTAGTCAGTTCAGGAATGACTTGCGCGGCGGTCGAGCCGGTACCAATGATGCCGATGCGCTTGCCCGATAGGTCGATATTTTCATTCCACTGGCAGGTGTGAAACATCTCGCCATTGAAAGTTTCGAGACCTTTGATATCGGGGAAGGCGGGGTGGTGAAGAATACCGGTGGCGCCAATCAAAAAATCAGCCACGATGGTGTCGCCTTTGCTGGTGGTGACGGTCCATTGACCCTCGTCGTATCGGCTACTGACTACGGCTTCGTTAAAGCGCACCTTTTCGGTGACCCCATATTTTCGGCCGACACGTTCAAAGTACTCCTGAATCTCGTCGCCATGGGCAAAGCGATGACTCCATTCGGCATTGGGCTCAAAAGAGTAAGTGTACATGTGTGCGGGCACGTCGCAGGCGACGCCAGGGTACCGATTCTCGCGCCAAGTGCCACCGATGTTGTCTTTCTTTTCGAGGATGGTGATGTCGGTGATACCGGCTTCGCGCAGTTTGATCGTCATGAGTATGCCGGTCATGCCAGCACCGATAATAACCACAGAAGGGTTGCGTAGAGATGATTTGCTCATTGGGTAACTCCCTGCTTGGAAACTTGATTTGAGGGTAGATTACGCAAGCAAGGCTACGGATACCCACCCCCTAAGTAGGGGTTTAGGAGGGGATGGGGAGGAGGCGGTCGAGAGTTAGTTCAGGCGTGTACTAGCGCTGAGCGAGGATCTATCGCTTAACGAGCAGCTGGAGCCCGCTTTACTTGGTGTGTTCTATTGCTGATGGGGATGCGCCGCCTTGCGCAGGGCAATACTGGGAATAACGGCCAAGAACATGACCAGACCTGTAATTAAAAATGTGTCTTGAAAGCCGAGCGTCAATGCCTGAGCGTACAGTTCTTTGCTCAGCACCCAAGCGGCCATCGGCTCTTGGTAGGCCTGTTCGAGTCCGCTTTGATGCAGGCCGGGAATGAGCTGAGCAATCATGCTTTGTGTCTGGGGATTGGCGGCGTCTTGGGTGCTGGTGATGTAGTCCATGTGGTAGCTGGTACTTCGATCGAGATAAACCGAGGTTAGGTTTACGCCGAAGGCTCCACCGATTTGTCGCACAAAGTTAATGGTTCCCGATGCTTGTGTCAGCTGTGACGGTTGTAGGGTTGAGAAGGCTGCGACGTTGAGCGATGGCATCACCATAGCCATGCCAATCCGGCTAATGATTAGCCACCAGCAGACCGTCCAAAAGGCGGTGAATTGATCGGCTGTTACCATGATAGCGCTGGAGTATGCCAGTAATAGCATGCCGCTCAAAATCATCCAGTGTGGCGGTGTGCGATCACTGAGTTTTCCGCAAATCGGAAAGGCAATCGTTAGGATAAGGCCCGCCGGTAATAACGCTAAGCCGGCTTTTGTAGCGGTCAGTTCTTGAACGGCCTGCAAAAACAATGGCACCGCATACATACCGCCAAACAGTGCGGCACCGTAGAGTGCTGATACGATCGAGGCCATGGCGTAATTGCGGTTTTTGAACAGACTCAAATCCATCAGCGGAGATTTGCTGCGCTGTTGGCGATAGAAAAAGCCAAGTGCTGAAATCCCAGTGACCAACAAACAGAACACTACAAGATCAGAGTTCCAACCGTGCTTTTGACCATTGCTCAATCCGACTAAGAGATGAACGATCGCGATCGAAAGCCATATGAGTCCTTGCCAATCGAGTTTGCCGGGGTTTTGATTTTTGTCGGCGCCGGGCAAAAACAGTATGGCCAAGGGCAGGCTTAATATCGCCAACGGCAGAGGAATAAAAAATACAGAGCGCCAGCCTAAACTGTCTACGGTGATACCACCAATATAGGGGCCAATAGCGGGGCCCATGACCGCGAGAATACCAAAGATGCCCATGCCCATGCCCTGTTTTTCGGGTGGAAAAATTCGAGTCATTAAATACATGGAGAGGGGCAAAAAGAAGCCGTAAGAAAACCCCTGAATAACGCGAGATAAAATAAGGATGTCGGCATTTGGGCTGACAGCACCAAGAATAGAGCTGCCAATAAAAATTAGAGTCGACCCAAAAAATGTGTTTTGTATGCCGATTCTATTGAGGCACCAAGAAGACATTAACATGCTCACCGTCGAGCTTGCGAGATAACCCGTTGAGAGCCACTGGGCGTCACCTTGATCGATGCCGTAGGCGCCCATGATTTCGGGAATAGCAACGTTAACAATCGTCGACATCAATAACACCGCGAAGGTGCCGAGACCGATGGTGGCGATGGCTATCCAGCGATATTTTTCGCCATAGCGTTCGAACAGATGCTCGATGGAACCTGGGGATCTAGGGCGAAGTCTGCGACCGAGTCTAGCTGCGGGTGTCAATGGAAACCTCAACCATCATGCCGGGCTTTAACAGTTCTTGTTGTTGATTGATGGATAGTTTTATCCGTAAACGCTGAGTGACTTTGGTGAAGTTTCCACTGGGATTTGGATTTGGCAGTAAGGCGAACTCGCTGGTGGTGGCGCTGTCGATACTCGATACCGACGCCGAAAACTCTTGATCGGGATAGGCGTCCACGGTGATCGAGGCTTTCATGCCCGGTGTGACGTGACGCAGCTCGGTTTCTTTGATGTTGGCGTTGATCCAAATGTCGGTGGGATCATGCAGCATCACCAGCCGTCGTCCCGGCGAAATGTACTCGCCTTTGTGACCAAAAGTCTTGTCGATAACGGCGTTGATGGGGCTGCGAATTTGGCGATCCTCGACATCGAGCGCAAATTGTTGGCGTTGCACTTTTAAGCGCTCAAGATCTTGTTGCATGATAGCAATACGTCTTTCGAGTAATTCTACCGACATCATTTGTGCTTTGGCTTTTCTCAGCTCGGCGCTTTGCTGAAGTAATTCCGACTTCGCTTGCTGTTGGTTTTCGGTGGCTTGACTGAGTTTTAGTTCGTCTTCTTCCCATTGGCGTTTTGAGACCAATTGTTTTTGCAGTAATTTGTTCGTGCGATCGAAATTACTTTTTGCCAGCTGCCATGAAGAATCGGCTTTGTTGGCATTAGAGCGCGCGCTTTCGAGCTTTGCCTGTTGCGTTTCTAAGCGGCTGGCTTGCTCTTCGCTGACCATGGCACGCTCACTGCGTGCGCGCTCGATCTCGGCTTCTTTGGTCAATATCTGAATGGCCATTTCATCCATGGCGAGTTTGGCCGCACGGTCGTCGATCTGAACCAGTAAGTCTCCCGCCTTGATGTGATCGCCACCGCCGACGGTAAATTCTGAAATCCAGCCTGAGCGGTTACTGCTGATAATAATCACGTTGCTGGCAATTCGTGCATCGCTGATTGAGACAGTATGACTGCGCTCGTAAGCCCACCAGCCGATGATCAGCGTAGACACTAGCAGTAGACTCCATTTGAGAGCGTCTTTGTTGAGGTTTTTTTCCTCGTCAAACAAAAAGGGCAGGCATTGCGTTAGCAGGTTTTTTAGCGTGTGTGACATTAGGCGTTCGCCTCTTTCAAAGTATCTTGGTGAGCAGCTGATGGTGGGTTACGGGTACCCTGTAAATTGAGGTGAACTTTTCCCAGCAACCTCTGCAGCTGTGTTTGTTCATCGGCAGTTAGGCCGTGCATGCTGATTTCTCTTAATTCCATTGCCGATTGCTCGATATGGGGCAAGAGAGGCTCCGCCTTGCGGGTCATGAATACCCGCTTTACACGCCTGTCGTTGGGGTCGGCTTTACGCTCTAGCAGTCCCGCCGCTTCGAGCTTGTCGATTAAGGTTCCCACCGGTGCTTTTTCGATGAGCAACCGCTCGGCCAGTTCAGATTGGGTGAGTCCGTCGCATCCTTTGAGATGAGCGATAACCCGCCATTGAGAGCGAGTGAGGTTAATGCCGTCGGCTTTTAGCTGGCGATAGAACGCGGTACTGAACATCCGATGGATGTCTGCCATCAGGGTGGGAAAGCCTAGCTCGTCAGTGGGGGCCGTCATGAAGAATTACCGTAACCTATGTAATAGTAATATATATTACTATATTGCGCGGCAGGCATCATCCAAATTGTCTCGCTCTCTATCGGGAGGCTCGATCTAGCCTCGTCTGCACATCATCAACAGCTGAATTATTGTCTTGGAAAGAACATTTTGTTGGTAAATCCGGTAAAATCCGCTTTTTTTGAATTGAGTAAGTTTTGTGACCTCCTTTGATCCCGCTTTTGAGCGACGGGCCATTACCTCGCTGGCCAGCCTCTACGCTTTTCGGATGCTCGGCCTGTTTATGGTGTTGCCCGTTCTGGCGCTCTATGGCGATGAGTACAGCGGCAGTACCCCACTGATGTTAGGGATCGCTTTGGGGGCTTACGGGTTTACTCAGGCTTTGCTGCAAATACCCTTTGGGATTTTGTCCGATCGCTGGGGGCGCAAACCGATCATTGCCATTGGTTTGATTATTTTTGCCTTGGGCTCGGTGGTGGCTGCTTGCGCCGACTCGGTGTATGAGTTGATTCTAGGGCGTTGCTTGCAGGGAGGAGGCGCTATTGCCAGTGCCATCATGGCAATGGTCGCGGATTTAACCAGCGATGAAAGCCGCACTAAGGCGATGGCAAGTATTGGTGCCTCCATTGGTCTCTCCTTTTCGGTAGCACTGGTACTGGGGCCGGTATTGGCGGGCTGGGGCGGTATTTCATCGCTATTTTGGGCCACCGTTATGCTGGCTTTGGTCGGCCTATGGGTACTTTGGCGATGGGTTCCAACTCCGGCGGTAAGAGGGCGCCATCGTGAAGCTGGCGCGGTACCTGAATTGCTGCGAACCACATTGATCCACCCGCAGTTATTGAGGTTGAATGTCGGGATTTTCGCCTTGCATTTTGTCCTGATGGCCTGCTTTTTGGTGATGCCGTCGATACTCGAGTCGCAACTGGGTTTTGCCCGGGATCAACACTGGCTTATTTATTTGCCCCTTTTGCTGCTGGCCTTCGTGGCCATGGTGCCCTTTATCATCATCGCCGAGAAGCGCCGAAAGATTAAACCGATATTTGTGGCCGCCGTGGTTCTTCTGGGGGCTATGATTGCCGTCATGGCTGGGGTGACGCAATCGCGCTGGGGGTTTTTGGCCGCTCTCTTCTTCTTTTTCATGGCGTTTAATTTGCTCGAGGCCACACTGCCTTCATTGATGAGTAAATTGGCACCGGCTGGGGCCAAAGGCACCGCCTCGGGAATCTACTCAACCAGTCAGTTTCTAGGGGCTTTTGCCGGTGGCGTGAGTGCCGGTTGGTTGTTGCAGTATGAAAGTATCGATGCGGTATTCGCCCTGTGTGCGGCCTTGGTGCTGATCTGGTTCCTATTGGCGCTCACCATGTCGACTCCGAGGTTTCTGGCGGGGGTACAAGTCCCGCTGCAGGCGGAGTACTTGTCCCAGGCCGATGAATTGTTGAGCGCCTTGCCGGGGGTGGTAGAAGTGGTGTTGATTAAGGAAGAGATCACCGCTTACCTGAAGGTTGATCCCGCAATTTTCGACCGCGATAGCATTGCTGAAATTGAGTGGTCGAGCTGAGTCCTCATACCTTCTTCCCACTGGTTGTTCGCTCTGTGCTGGTGTAAGCTCACCTACCTGTTTTACGCTTGTGGGTGGGTTCTTGAGTCGATTCAAAAGCTCGGAGCCGCCTCGTGGCTCGGTCCATGTATTCGGTCCATATATCCGTTCAATGTATAACGGTATAAAAGACGTCGTGTATTGATTATCCCTTGTCTGCAGAAGCACTTTAGGCCGCGGGCCTCAAAGCTAATCTCGGCAGCGGAGCCTATCAATAATGGATGGCGATAAAGGGCGCAGATAACCACGGCCGATGGGTCCGTGAGATTAGAATTAATTGTAGAATTTAGGAGAGTTCGGTATGGCGCGTGGCGTTAATAAAGTGATTTTGGTTGGCAACGTTGGCCAAGACCCAGAAATGAAATATATGCCCAGCGGCAACGCCGTCACCAATATTAGTATTGCGACGTCTGAAAGCTGGAAAGACAAACAGACCGGCCAGCAGCAAGAGCGCACAGAGTGGCATCGTGTTGTGTTCTTTAATCGCTTGGGCGAGATTGCCGGTGAATACCTGCGCAAAGGCTCAAAGGTCTACGTCGAAGGTTCATTGCGCACTCGCAAATGGCAAGATCAAAGTGGGCAAGATCGTTACACCACCGAGATTGTCGCCAGCGAGATGCAAATGCTCGATAGCCGCAACGATGGTATGGGGCAGCAGGGGCAAGGGCAGGGTGGCTATTCTCAGCAACCTCAGCAGCCAGCAGCCATGCAAGGGCAAAATGCCGCACCTCAGCCAATGGGGCAGCAGCAACCGGCGATGGCTCAGCCGCAGCAGTCGATGGCTCAGCCAGCCATGCAGCAGGGTGGGCAGCATCAGCCAGCCCCCCAGCAGGCACCGCAGCAGCGTATGCAGCAGCCGCAACAATCACCTCAGCAGCCGCCACAGCAACCGGCTCAAGGTTTTGATAATTTTGACGACGATATTCCGTTCTAAGCTCTATGTGTGATACTGGACCTCTCAATTTATGGCATTAGATTGAGAGGCTTTTTCCTCTGTTTTACTTCTTAGTGTGCTGATATTGTGACCGACAAAATACTGATTACCGATGCGTATTCTCCGGTAGGAAAAGCCATTTTTAGTGTGTTTGAGCAGACCGCTCACACTGTGCTTGCGCCTGAAATCGATAGTTTTGATTGGGATGATAGTGAGTCGCTAAAAGCGTTCTTAAAAGACAATCAAGTTGATGTGGTGATTAACACTGCAGGCTGGCAGGAAACACCTGATGTCGGTCACCAGTTACTGTTGGTGAGTGCTGCCAAATGTCTGGCAAAAGCGGTGGCCGAGACTGACTGTGTCGTGATTCATTTATCCAGTTATCGCGTCTTTGGCGGTGAAAATAAATCTTCCTATGATGAGCTGGATAAACCTTTGCCTTTGGGGCCCGCTGGAAGAGCTTTTCTCGAGGCCGAACGGGCCTTTGAGCGAGATCTCGATAAGTATATTTGCCTGCGAATGAGCTGGGTGCTCGACATTGTGGGCGAATCTGTTTTCCGGCGTCTCTTGCAAGACTTAGTCGTCGATGGCCCCAGGTTAGAGGTGACTCATCAGCGTCGCGGCTCTCCTATCAGCACCACAGAGATAGGCCGAGTGGTGTTGGCGATGGTTAATCAAATTTTATGTGGCGCCGACAATTGGGGTGTATTTCATTTGTCCTCGGGTGATCCCTGCTCTTCGGCGGAATTCGCCGAAGCTGTGGCTGATATTTTAGAGCGTGAAGGTGCACTAAAGCGAGACTGGGGTGTTGAGTCTTTATCGGAAGAGGCTCTAGCACTGCAGGGCGAGCCCGATAGTGCTGCCTTAACGGTAAGGCGTTGTCGAGACAATTTTGGTTATCAGATTCGCAGTTGGCGTCAAGGGTTGACCGGCTTAATCCGCCACTGGCTCGAGACGCAAAAAGCCATTTCTTCTTAAACGCGAGATCTGCTATGAATCGGTGGGTATTGGCACACTTGTTTATCGCCTTTGTGGCACTGGCGGGATGCCAATCGTCAAAAACAATTGAGCCGAATCACAGTAGAACGCAAGCCTGCGAAGAGCCTCGACCGCAAATGTGTACCTATCAATATGATCCGGTCTGCGCAAGGCATGCCGATGGTCACTACAGCACTAAGTCGAATGCTTGTAGTGCTTGCAGTGACTCCTCGGTTATCGAAACTTACGCTGGTGAATGCCTCGGGTCATCCCGCTGACTGTTGGCTTTGTTCTAATAAAATGTAGTTGTCGTGTAGCCAGTTACTGGCTTCCAGTCGCGATTTCACCCCAATCTTTTTGTACACACTGTACATGTGACTTTTGATGGTATGTTCACTGAGTCGCATCATTGATGCAATGGCCGCATTGCTAAGCCCCGCATGAATTCCCTCTAACATTTGTCGTTCACGTGGCGTGATGTTCATGGCGGTGGGTTGAATAATATTCTGAGTCGGTGCTCGGCGGCGTCGAGACATAAATTCCAAGCAAATGTTGCGAGGAAACCAAAGCCCTCCCTCTAGTATATTATCCAAGCCGCGACGCAATTTTTCCGGTGAACAATTGTTATAAAAAATACCCACCAGTTGTGGCCACTCCATTAATTTAACATGTTCACTGTTCATCGATGTGTTGATCAGTGCGCACTTTGGGCGGTGATCTTTTTGCGCCTGTTGTTGCAGCCAAGACTGTAATTTTGTCGCAGAGATTTCTGTGCTATCGATCAGCACTAGTTGATGTTGGTCGGTGGGGTCTATGTGCCCCACTATTTGGCAGTTGAGCGATAGGTGCCGTTGGAGGTTATCGAGAAGCAATATGTTATCGATACCGCGAGCGGGCGAATAGAGATTGATGCGTGAAAAAGGCGAAGCTTTTCGATTTGTAAAGCGAGGATTAATGGGATTCATAGAAACTCCTTTTCTAATCTTTATTGGGTCGACGTGTTTGTGTGAAATGTCAAACTCGCAATACTGCTTCGACAGTCCTTGTCGAAAATGCATGCTGATAGTGTCGAGTCAGATGAATTAAATCAACAATGATCGTTTCATTCTGATTAGTAAGTCCGGTTTTCTGGCGAAAAACTTGTCACTTTTCATACTTATTGATGGTTTCTTTTTTTGCCGAAAATACTCGGGTTGCGCGAAGCTTGTCTTGAGGTTGATTGTGATTCTCTAAAGGCAGATTGGAAACCATGTTATTTGGAGGTGTATGAATTATCGATGGGCTACGGCTTCACTCCGACCTTTCCCGAAGGGGGGCGCAAGTCGCCCATGTTTACGCGTCGCCGTTTGTGTCTTTTGTCTTGGTCAGTTTCCTAGCGTGGGGAAATCGGACAAACGATCGAACGAATAAGTAATCGTCAGTCTAGTGGTTGAAAAGGCTATTGAATCAACGAGGGGAATTTATATAGTCGAGTCTTTGGGTTGAGAGAATCGATATGAATTATCAAGATCAAGTGGTGATGATAACGGGTGCGAGCGGTGGTTTAGGGCAAGAGGCGGCCAAGCAGTTTGCACAAGCCGGGGCTAAGTTGGCGCTCAGCGATATTAATGAAGCTCTGTTGATCGAGGTTGCGGCACAATTACGCGCGAGTGGCGTCGAGGTTTTTCATCAGGTGTGTGATGTCACCAATGAGGCGGCAGTAGAGCAGTTTGTGGCGGGAACCTTGGAAGCCTTTGGGCGTTTAGATGTGGCTATCAATAATGCCGGCCTAGATCCTGAGGCAACGCCGTTGATCGACATGAGCTCAGAGGCTTTTGAGCGCATGATGAGCATCAACGTGCGAGGTGTTTTCTTGGGGATGAAACATCAGATTCCGGCGATGCTGAAACACAAGAGCGGCAGGATTTTGAATATCTCTTCTATCGCCGGTGTTACCGGTCACGCGTACGGCAGTATTTATGCCGCCACCAAACACGCGGTAATTGGCATGACCAAGTCAGCGGCGGTGGAGTATGGCCGTCAGAATATTCGTGTGAATGCGGTTTGTCCGGGTGTGACTGAAACCAATATGTTTGATCGAGCAATGGACGCTCTGCCCGATCGCGAGCGAGCCATCAAAGGTGTTGGCGACAGTACCTGCTTGAAGCGCCACGGTCAGCCGGAAGAAGTCGTTCGCGGAATGTTGTTCGCCTGTGATCCGCAAAACACTTATATGACTGGACACGCGCTGATGATGGACGGCGGTTTTAGCGCAATCTAATTCTGTTTGGTTGTTCAGTGAAATGGATCTGAATATCGAGAGGCAAAACAATAAGCCCCCAGAGAGGGGGCTATTGATTGCGGCTATCTAAGATGTTTGCAGACATGCCTGTCGGCGATAACCGCTAAGAGAGGATTAATCCTCGTAGCGTTGGAATACCAGGCTGGCGTTAGTGCCACCAAAACCGAAGCTGTTGGACATCATGCGGTTAAGCGTGACATTGTCTTTACGCTCAGTGACGATGTTCATCTTCTCGGCTTTTTCATCCAAAGTATCAACGTTGGCTGAGGCCGAGATGAAATTGTTTTCCATCATCAGAAGACTGTAAATCGCTTCTTGTACACCTGTCGCTCCGAGGGAGTGTCCGGTGAGAGATTTGGTCGAGCTGATAGCGGGCGTGTTATCGCCAAACACTTCATCAATTGCCTTCAGCTCTGCAACATCACCCACGGGGGTGCTGGTGCCGTGGGCGTTGATGTAGTCGAGATCACCGTCTACATTTTGCAGTGCCTGACGCATGCAGCGCGCAGCGCCTTCGCCAGAAGGAGCAACCATATCGTAGCCGTCAGAGGTAGCGCCGTAGCCGACTAGCTCTGCATAAATTTTAGCGCCACGAGCCTTGGCGTGCTCAAGCTCTTCGATCACTAAGCAGCCACCGCCGCCAGCAATCACAAAGCCGTCACGATCGGCGTCATAGGCGCGCGATGCTTTTTCTGGCGTGTCATTGTATTTGGTCGATAGTGCGCCCATGGCGTCAAACAGTGCGGTTAAGGTCCAGTGCTCTTCTTCGCCTCCACCGGCAAAAACCACATCCTGTTTGCCTAGTTGGATCAGTTCCATGGCGTTGCCGACGCAGTGAGCGCTGGTGGCACAGGCAGATGAGATGGTGTAATTCACGCCCTTGATTTTAAAGGGGGTGGCGAGGCAGGCAGAGGTGGTGCTGCTCATGGTTTGAGTCACGCGGTAAGGGCCAACGCGCTTCATACCTTTTTCACGCAGGATATCTGCAGCTTCGACGAGGCTTTTTGAGGAGGCGCCGCCAGAGCCCATGATGATACCGGCACGCTCGTTAGAGACTTGCTCTTCGGTAAGACCTGAGTCCTTGATAGCTTGATCCATCGAGACGTAAGCGTAGGCCGCAGCCTCACCCATAAAACGCAAGGTTTTACGGTCGATAAGCTCTTTAAGGTCGATGTCGATGCTGCCCGCTAGGTGGCTGCGAAAGCCCATCTCTTTGTATGTTTCTTGAAACTTAATACCCGAGCGGCCTTCTTTCAGGGCGTCCAGTACCGTGTCTTTATCGTTACCCAAGCAAGACACAATGCCCATGCCTGTAACCACAACGCGTTTCATAAGTATCCTCTAGAGGTTGTCGGCCCTAAGTCTTTAGTTAGGGCCTAAATGCTTAAAAGTTATCAGTGCTTTGAAAGAGTCCGACACGAAGATCTTTGGCGGTATAGATCTCGCGGCCGTCAACGCTGACGCTGCCGTCGGCAATGCCCATAACCAGCTTGCGCTCGATGACGCGTTTCAGGTTAATACGATAGGTGACTTTCTTTGCCGTGGGAAGAATCTGACCGGTGAACTTCACTTCTCCGCAGCCCAGGGCTCGGCCCTTACCTTCGTTGCCTTTCCAAGCGAGGAAAAAGCCAACCAGTTGCCACATGGCGTCAAGCCCTAAGCAACCAGGCATCACTGGGTCGCCAGGAAAGTGGCAGTCGAAGAACCACAGGTCTGGCGTGATGTCGAGCTCGGCGACTATCTCGCCTTTGTCGAACTCACCGCCTTCAGCGCTGATGTGGCTGATACGATCGAGCATCAGCATATTTGGGGTTGGCAGTTGCGCATTGCCTTCACCAAACATACGGCCGTGGCCGCATTCCAGTAGGTCATCGCGATTGTAGGCATTCTTTCGATTGGATAAATCCATAAGGTTTTGGCTCTAGCTTTCTCAATAATCAGCTGCATCAAATATGCAGCCACAAAGGGAGCCCATTCTACCGGTTGCACATGGCATGTCCAGACTGATTGGTCATTCTGAAGGGGGCATATCGGCCAAATGCTTCGTTGAGAGTCGCCAGATTGACCATGACCTGTGAAGTCTAGGGTATGGCAGCCAGTGATGAATTATTACTGCTATGGGTTTTGGCTCACATCTTGCTCTAGCAATGTAGTATTCTTACGCCCATTTATGGACGCAGAAATGCACCCTTTTGAAGCAAGGACCTCATAACATGATCAAAAAATGTCTCTTCCCAGTCGCCGGTTACGGCACACGCTTTCTTCCCGCCACTAAAGCCATGCCCAAAGAAATGCTGCCTGTGGTGAACAAACCGTTAGTGCAGTATGGCGTTGAAGAAGCCATCGAAGCCGGTTTGCTGGACATCGGTATGGTCACCGGTCGTGGTAAGCGTGCTATCGCCGATCATTTCGACGTCAATTACGAGCTCGAGCACCAGATCTCCGGCAGTGAAAAAGAGCAGTACTTAAGTTCAATCCGCGACGTAATGGGCAAGGCAGACTTTTCCTTTACTCGACAGGTGGAAATGCGCGGTCTTGGGGACGCCATTCTCAATGGCAAACGCCTGATTGGCGATGAGCCCTTCGGTGTGGTGTTGTCGGATGATTTATGTCTGGCTGATGGCGAGGGCGTCATGGCCCAAATGGTCAAATTATTTAAACAGTTTCGCTGTAGTATCGTCGCCATCCAGGAAGTGCCAGATGACATGATTCATAAGTTTGGTGTGATCGAGGGTGAACAGATCAAAGATGGCTTGTATCAAGTGAACAACATGGTGGAAAAGCCCTCATTAGAGGAAGCCCCCAGCAATCTTGCCATCATCGGTCGCTATATTTTAACCCCGGATATTTTCGACATTATTGAGCAGACCCCGCCCGGTAAAAATGGCGAAGTACAAATCACCGACGCCTTAATGACTCAGGCTAAAAACGGCTGTGTTTTGGCGTATAAGTTTAAAGGTCGCCGTTTTGATTGCGGTAGTGTTGAGGGCTTTGTCGAAGCCACTAATCACGTATACGAGAACATTTACAAGGCCGTATAACCATTTCATTGAAAGGAATTATTGTGCAATGACAGAATTAACATGCTTCAAGGCTTACGACATTCGTGGGCGCTTGCCAGATGAGCTTAACGAGGATGTAGCCTATCGGGTTGGCCGGGCCTATGCCCAATTTTTGAAGCCGAAACGAGTGGTAGTGGGACATGATATTCGCCTCACCAGCGCCGAGCTGACCAACGCCCTGGCGAAGGGCTTGATGGACTCTGGTGTCGACGTGATTCACATAGGTGAATGCGGTACTGAAGAGGTGTACTTTGCCACCTTTCATCTAAAGGTCGACGGTGGTATTTGTGTCACCGCCAGTCACAACCCCAAAGATTACAACGGCATGAAGTTAGTGCGTGAAGGATCGCGTCCTATCAGTGGCGACACGGGCCTGAACGACATCAAACGTTTGACCGAAGCAAACCAATTTGAAACTGTTGCGAGTCAAGGCTCTCTTGAACGGATGGACACCCGTCCTGCCTATGTTGAGCACTTGCTTGGGTACGTTGATCGCAGTGCTTTAAAGCCACTAAAAGTCGTTGTCAACGCCGGCAATGGTGGCGCTGGCTTGGCCTTAGACGCGCTAGAGCCGCACCTGCCATTTGACTTGATCAAGGTTCACCACGAGGCCGATGGCAACTTTCCCAATGGCGTGCCGAATCCCTTACTGGAGGAGAATCGTCCGCCAACCACAGAGGCGATTGTGGCCTCAGGGGCCGATTTGGGATTGGCGTGGGATGGTGACTTTGACCGCTGCTTCTTTTTTGACGACACCGGCCGCTTCATCGAAGGTTACTACCTGGTCGGACTTTTGGCCGAAACTTTTCTGCTTAAATCGCCCGGCGCTAAGGTGGTGCACGACCCGCGCTTAACTTGGAATACTCAGGCTATTTGTGAGCGCCAGCAGGGGCAGGCTGTACAGAGCAAAACTGGGCACGCCTTTATCAAAGAGCGCATGCGTGCGGAAGACGCCATTTATGGTGGGGAGATGAGTGCCCATCATTACTTCCGTGATTTTGCCTATTGCGACAGCGGCATGATTCCGTGGTTATTGGTGACGGAGTTGATGTCTAAAACAGGTAAAACTCTGGCGCAATTGGTCGATGCCTGTATCGAAGAGTTTCCTTGCAGCGGTGAGATCAATAACAAGATCGATGATCCCAAAGCCGCGCTGGCGCAAGTGGAAGCTCATTACAACGATTCAGCTGCGACCATTGATCATACTGACGGACTCAGTATGGAATTTGGTGAATGGCGATTTAACTTGCGCATGTCCAATACCGAGCCTGTGGTGCGATTGAATGTCGAGAGTCGCGGCGACTTTGCCTTAATGGAAGCTAAGCGCGATGAATTACTCACGTTGATGGGGGTAAATGCTTAATCGCCAAATAATCACCGGCGCCAGCGAAGTCGAGAAAGAGAACTGACTGAATGTTCTTATGATCGCATAGCTGGCGTCTATCTCCCCGCGTCATTCTCTCCGTGGTACAATGCCGTCCAAAATACGATCCACTAGGTGCGGGCTAGATATCCATCGAGTCAGGACCATGATTAGCACAAAGAAATAATCGATATGAATGACTCAAAAAACGGTTCTGGTCAAAATTCCGAGCCAAAAGATCCCCCCAAAATTGAATTTCCCTGTGAAGACTACCCGGTGAAAGTTATGGGGGACTCCGGCAGTGAATTCTATGATTTTGCCGTCGAGGTCATGCAGCGTCACGCAGCCGGGTTGGATCTTTCTCGAATTGCAGTCAAAGGCAGTCGAAACGGTCGTTTTCAGTCAATCACCTTTATGATTACCGCCACGGGTGTCGACCAGCTGCAGGCGCTGCATCAAGAGCTGTCTGCCAGTCCTATGACCAAAATGGTGCTTTAGGCCGTCTGGATTATTTTGCGCCGGTGAAACGATTTATGCGTGCGTCGTTATGCTGCAGTTTTATACAGCGACCGTATATCGTAGCTCTGTATCGCAGTTCACTACCTCAATGCTATGTCCTAACGTTAGGCGCTAACTTTAGGCGCTAACTTTAGGCGATAACTATAGGCCCTAGCGGTGGTGTAGAAGTGATAATATTTCGAAACTCAAATACCACGATTCACAGATAAAGCTTTTATATGCCTGAGCAACTCATTATTCGCACATTGGGTCGACAAGATTACGAGCCAGTGTGGCGTGCCATGTCAAATTTCACCGATCAGCGAGACGAGGATACCGCCGACGAGTTGTGGCTGGTTGAGCACCCGCCGGTCTTCACACAGGGGCAAGCGGGTAAACAGGAGCACCTGCTTATGCCGGGTGATATCCCCGTTGTTCAAGTCGATCGCGGTGGGCAAGTGACCTACCACGGCCCGGGTCAATTGGTGGGCTATCCCCTCATCAACCTGCGTCGACGAGGTTTGGGGGTGAGAGAGTTAGTGACTCACACCGAAGCGACCATTGTCGACACATTGGCTGAGCTGGGTATTAAAGCTTACCCCAAAGCGGACGCTCCCGGAGTTTACGTGGGCGAGGCTAAAATTGCCTCGCTGGGATTTCGAATTCGCCGAGGATGTAGCTACCACGGTTTGAGTTTGAATGTTGATATGGATCTCGCCGCATTTTTGCGGATTAATCCCTGTGGTTATCAGGGATTACAGATGGTTCGTACCATCGACCTGAGCGACGATCCGCGAGCTTCATCGATCTCGGCCTTGGAGCCCTTGATCATTAAACACTTTGCGAAGTTGTTAGGGTATGAAACCTGTGTAGATGCGCAAACACCGGTTTCGGTATTGCTAGAATATGCCGATGACCTCGAAGATAATGCCGACCACAAACAATGAACCTCTCCTCAAACGATGGAAACACTATGACCACCAATGACTCCGATATGGAACCCGTCAGACGTACGCGCCGAATTAAGCAAGGTGAAAAACTGCGCGACGCTGACAAGGTGGAAAGGATTCCTGTGAAAGTTATCGCCACTGATGAAGTGAAGCGAAAACCCGATTGGATTCGCGTGCGCATGGGTAACTCGCCAGAAGTCGATCGCATTAAAAAGCTTTTGCGTAAAAACAAATTGGCGACTGTCTGTGAAGAGGCCAACTGCCCCAACTTAAGTGAGTGTTTTAGCGGCGGTACAGCTACCTTTATGATCATGGGTGAAATTTGCACCCGTCGCTGCCCCTTTTGCGATGTGGGTCATGGCAAGCCCAACCCGCTCGATGCCGATGAACCTGCGCATTTGGCAGAGGCCATTGCCGATATGGCTCTCAAGTATGTGGTGATAACCTCGGTTGACCGCGACGATTTGCGCGATGGCGGGGCACAGCACTTTGCCGACTGTATTCGCGAGTCGCGTTCGCGCGCACCGAATTTACAAGTCGAGATTCTTACGCCTGATTTTCGTGGCCGTATGGACATCGCCCTAGACATTCTTGAAAAAGATGCACCCGATGTATTCAATCACAACCTTGAAACCGTGCCGCGTTTGTACCGTCAATCTCGACCCGGTGCGAACTATCAGTGGTCTCTCAAGCTGTTGCAGGAATTTAAAAAACGTCGCCCTGATGTACTCACAAAGTCGGGCTTGATGGTCGGCTTGGGTGAAACAAAAGAAGAAATTTTTGAAGTCATGAAAGACATGCGTGATCACGATATCGATATGTTGACTATTGGGCAGTATTTGCAGCCTTCCCGTGAGCATCTAGCTGTCGAACGCTACGTTCACCCCGATGAGTTTGACGAGTATACTGCGAAGGCCAAAGAGCTGGGCTTTAAACACGCCGCTTGTGGTCCGTTGGTGCGCTCGTCCTACCACGCCGACAAGCAAGCGCACGGCGAAACAGTCAAGTAATATTGCCGCAGTCGTCTTGACTCGTTCAAGGTTTTCTTGTCGTTAATGTGTGATTGAAATCATCAGCCTCGAGCCGTCAGGCCGGGGCTTTTTTATTTTTTCCTTGGTCTATTGTATCTACTGCTAAACTTTCTACTATCCATGGCTGTGCCGGTGTCACCGGTTGTTATTGTTTGAGACTCAAATGAGCGAGTTGTTAGATTCACCTTCACCGACAGAATTAGTCTTTAGCGAATTGGCTGAGGCGCCGGATTGGTTGCCGACTCTTGTTCAGTGGCATCAGCAACAGTGGCCTCATCAGAGTGAACATCAGCGTCGACAAAAACTGCAGCAACATCTAGAACCAGGGGCATTTCCAACAACATTACTGGCCTTGCGAGGCGAGCAATTGGTGGGCAGTGTCAGTGTTGTTTGTTATCAACGTCTTGGCGGTTTGGGGCCGAGTTACTGGGTGGCGAATGCTTATGTGGCGCCGGACTGCCGTCGCCGTGGCTTGGGGTCGCAGCTTATTCAGGCCGCGCAAGCTTATGCGCAGCGTCAAAACCTCAATGAACTCTATCTATACGCTACCGATCAAGTCAGTTTTTATCGTCGTTTGGGCTGGCAGAGTTTGAGGCAAAAGTCATTTAAAGGCGAGTTGGCGACGATTATGCGTCGTCAGTGGAACTCCTCGGAGAAGGGCTAAGGTTTCTGCGACTCATGAATCAATTTGATTAGGATGTTGGCGCCAAAATGGCATTTAATGTGTTAACGTTAAACGCGACAGGGTGACACCAGCGAGCTAGACGCTTTTAGCCGGTACCGCTAAAGCTCTAGTGGTCGATCGATACTAATAATAATCGAAGGATTGAACCGAATAGGCTGCCTTTATGACCGAGCTAAGCAATCAGCTCTCAACAGAATCAAGCCCATATCTACAGCTACACCGCGAGCACAAGGTTGCTTGGCAAGCGTGGAATGAGCAAACACTCTCCCTTGCCCGTCTTCTTAAAAAACCCATTTTGCTCTCTATCGGTTACTCGGCATGTCACTGGTGTCATGTGATGGCGAGAGAATCTTTTGCCGATGCTCAAATAGCTGAGTTGATGAATCAGCATTTTTTGAATGTGAAGGTGGATCGTGAAGAGCGTCCCGACCTCGACGAGGTGTATCAAACCGCGCACCAAATGCTTACCGGAAAACCCGGCGGTTGGCCACTAACGCTTTTTTTGTGTCCGGAAACACAGTTACCGTTTTTAGCGGGTACCTATTTCCCCAAAGATGGACAGGGCGGTGTTCTCGGGTTTGAAGATTTACTGCGGCGAGTCTCGACCTACTATCGAGATCAGCAGCAGGATTTTACTCGACTGCGAGCTCAGGTCGCCGACGGCTTTCAGCAGTTGATGTCTCCCGTGACTGCAGCTCCCGCCATGGCGGCGAAGAGTTTTTTGCCACAGGCACTCGAATGCTTGAAGGCTTCACAAGACAGTGCCGACGGAGGCTTTGGCGCCGCGCCCAAATTTCCACTGCCGGTGAATGTCTCGGTATTGCTGAGAGCGGAAGCCAGTAATCAGCTGTCTGTCGAGCAGGCGGAGCATCTGCACTTAACTCTCACGGCGATGGCCGAGCGGGGAATTAACGATCGAATTGGCGGTGGTTTTTTCCGCTACAGTGTCGATGATCATTGGACTATTCCTCACTTCGAAAAAATGCTCTACGACAACGGCTTGCTGCTCGATGTCTATGCTAGGGCATGGATTCTATCCGATGACCCTCTGCATAAAAGCGCGGCCATTGGTGTTGTGCGTTGGTTGCGTCAGCACATGTTGTCTCCCTCCGGTGTTTTTTACAGTTCCATGAGCGCCGAAACCGAGGGGCGTGAGGGTGATTATTATTGTTTGGCCTTAGGTGAAATCAAAGGCTGTTTGAGCGACGAGGAGTTCAGTTTATTTGAACTTATGTTTTCTCTGCGTGGCGAGGCTAACTTTGGCGAACAGTGGCATCTGTCGCAGCGGGTCGACCTCGCCAGCGCTGCTCGGAAATTGATGTTAACTCGCGAAAATGCCTTGCAGCTATATCGCAGCGCTCGAGAAAAAATCGAAACCTTGCGTTACCAAAAGCCACGGCCTCTCGTCGACAACAAAATACTGACTAGCTGGAACGCTCTTGTTATTAAAGGGTTGTTCTGTTTGGCGAGAAAAGATGACGAGCAAAGAGAGCTTAATCTTGCTCACCAAGCGGTGAATTTTATTCGCGATAAATTGTTCGTCGGTCAGCGCCTTTTTGCGGCTTGGCAAAATGATCAGCCGAGTCGGCACGGGTTCTTGGATGATTACGCCTATTTAATGGACGCGCTCTTAGAGGGCTTGCAAACTCATTGGCGGGACGTCGATTACGAGTTTTTAATCGCTCTGGCCGAAGCTCTATTGCGTGCCCATGAAGATGTTGAACACGGCGGTTTGTTTTATTCAGGCCACGATGCGCAGCGATTGATTTATCGCAGTAAGCCGTTGATGGATACCGCCCTGCCTTCGGCTAACGGTGTTGCTGCAAGAGTGCTGTGGCGATTAGGTAATCTAGCCGCCGAGCCAAGGTATCTCAATGCCGCCAGAGCGATTGTTGCATCGGCGCAACCGGCTATGCAGCAATCTCCTGAAACGCACTTGACGCTGATTCAAGTTCATCACGAAATGTTATCGCCTTTGCCGCAAGTGTTTTTACTCGATGCTGGTGATCGTTTGGCGTCGTGGCAGCGTGATATTCGCCAGACATTTCCGGAAACGGTTATGTGTTATCGAGTGCCGGCGAACTCCGTATCTCTGCCACCCGAAATGCTGGCGTTGGAGCCATTGAGTGCGGTGGTTTGCAGCGGAGATCGCTGTTTAGCGCCTCAGTCGACAAGGATTGCAGTCATCGACCAGTTGACCGAGCTGGTGTCTGAAATGGCGTTTGAACTCAGCCCCTGATGAGCCGCTAGGGTCGATGGCTTTTTTTGCGTCTAGCGACTAATGTGGTCGGCACTGAGCTCTTGGTTCAGTGCCATTACCCGTCGCGGGTAATCGGTAAAGACACCATCGACGCCCATGCTCTGCATTTGCTGTAAATCATCGGGCTCATTGACGGTATAAGACCACACCTTAAATCCTCGTCGGTGTGCATCATCCACCATAGCTTGGTTGATAAAGTCTACATTGGGGTGAATCGAATAGGCCTCTAGCGCATCGGCAGTCGCGCCGTAGTTGAGTGGTACCCCAGCCTCCAAAACTCCCCGTTTAACATCGGGTAAGCGCTGCTTAAATTGATAGAGCTGCTGATGATCAAAGCTCGATACCAGATAATGATCGGTTCCCAGTCCGTGATCTGAGGAGAAAGACTCGAGCGCTCGAGCCACAGTTGCTGCGCAATGGGGGCCTTTCAATTCTATATTGAGTAGCACTTTGTCACCTAGCAGTTGCAAGACTTCCTGCAGGGTGGTCAAGCTTGCGCCACAGGCTAACTGTAGCGACTTGAGGTGCTCGGGGTTATGGTCGGCAAGCCGGCCTTGGCCGGGTAGTGTTTTTCCCAGGCGGCGGTCATGTGTAATCAGCAAGCTATCACCCACCTGCCAAACGTCCAGTTCGATTGCGTCGACACCCAAAGCCAGACTTTCTTGAAAAGCCTCAAGCGTGTTTTCGGTATGGTTTCGGCTGCCGCCACGATGGGCGATGCAAAAAAGAGGGTTTGGCATAACGTTTGTGTTGGGTGATTGTTGAGAAGGTGTATCTCTACTATAGCGCGATTGTTCGATCCCATCGGGAGCATCATTCCAATAACTTAGTGAAATTGCACCGATGGCTTAGTGGATCAATTGTTTCAGGGCCTGTTCGGCCTGCTGTCGATATTGCCCGCCCATTAAGTTGGCGTGATTGAGTAGATGGTAAAGTTGATAGATCGATCGCCGCTGATCGTAACCCTGATCTATCGGGCGGTAGGCATCGTAGCCGCGGTAGAAGTCTTCCGGTAGTCGCCCAAACAGTTCTGTCATGGCGAGGTCTGTCTCTGGGTCGCCGTAGTAGCAGGCTGGATCAAACACCACCGGTTGGCCTCGGTGAAATCCCATATTGCCTCGCCAGAGGTCGCCGTGTACCAAGGCCGGCGCTGGGTTGTGATGGGCCAATTGGTGCCTAATGACTTCTTGTGCAGTTTGAACTTCTGGGTCCGAGTGTTTTTTTCCTCTGAGCAGGGCCAGTTGATGGCCTATGCGGTGCTGCGCGAAAAAGTCTGCCCAGCAGTGGCTTGAATCACCAGGTTGGTAGGTTTTTCCACAGTAACTGGGGTGATCGAAGCCGTAATAGTCTGGCGCCGAAGCGAGGTGCATTTGAGCCAGCTGCTCTCCCGCGGCCCGCCAATCTCCATCGCTTTCCAATTGAAAACCCTCGAGCAAAAGATAGCTAAAACCTTGATTTTGGCCGGTGCATAAAGGTCGGCAGGTGCGAAGGGTCTGAGTGGCAAGAATGGCATTTAAGGCATGAGCTTCGGAGGTAAATAGACAGGTTTTACCGCGTTCGTTGAGCTTTAAGAAAAAATCGGGGCCTGAGCTGTGCAGCAGATAACTATTGTGGGTATCGCCACCCTGAATCTTGTCATAGTGTTGAATTTGCCAACGCTCGGCGCCGCTCACCGGTTGCTCAGTGAGGGCGTGTTCAAACAATTGATTGATACTCTTAAGCGATGGTTGCAGCATAGTGTGAGATTTTGGCCAAGACTATAGCGAATATAGTAATTACTGGCCAAATCGCAAGTGGGAGAGCCTAGAGAAAAATCGCAAATTCGGGTATAAAAGCGGCTCCCACGCAAAAAGATGGTGTGGTCTCTTCGATGTCTGCGTGACCTGAAGAGTACTAAGACCACGGGCGTGCGCGCGGCAAATGCCGTGGAAGCTAAGCGCAATATGAATTTTGCCAAAACTACAGCAAATAGAAGCTTCATAGACCTTTTCAGTGCGAGTGTAAAAATAATGGATAGTCCCCAAGATCTTTTGCGGTTTAATCAAGAGTGGGCCGAGAATACTAAGGCCAAAGACTCAGAGTACTTTAATCGTCTGTCTCAGCAGCAGACCCCAGATTATCTCTGGATTGGTTGTTCAGACAGCCGAATTGCGGCCAATGAAATTGTGGGTATGGAACCCGGTAGTATCTTTGTGCACCGCAACATTGCCAACGTAGTGGTTCATACCGACTTAAATTGCTTATCAGTTATTCAGTACGCCGTTGAGGTGCTTAAAGTGAAGCACATCGTCGTCGTGGGACATTACGGTTGTGGTGGTGTGCAGGCGGCTTTAGGTGAGGCAAATAACGGCCTTATCGACAATTGGCTCGAGCATATCCGCGATGTTTATCGCAAGCATCAAACCGCTGTCGACAGTGCCACTACCGAGAAGGAGCGTGCTAATCGTTTGTGTGAATTGAATGTCATCGCGCAAGTGGGCAACGTTGCCGATACCACCATTGTTCGCAATGCTTGGAAAGCTGGTCAGGATTTAACCCTGCACGGCTGGATCTACAGTCTTGAAGACGGGATTGTTCGCGATCTTAGCGTCACTCGAGACAGCTCCTCGTTGCGTTAAGTGTTTCGAAATGGAGTCTCTCTCGATGAGAGGCTTCCATGGGTGGGTTACTCTTTGCCGAGACTTCACCAAACAGAGTGTTCTATAAGAATAAATCGTTCAGATAAAGGAGTGTTTTATGCGTTTGATTTTGGCGTTACTGGTGCCTTGGTTACAGTTTTTCACCATTGGTCGTCCCTTTGCAGGGATTATTTGCCTGTTGCTGCAAATTACCCTTATCGGCTGGTTGCCGGCAACGATTTGGTCGGTATACGCATTGAGCCAGTACAAGACCGAGAAAAAGATCGAAGAGGCACTGGGAGACAAATAGACCTAGTGACATCGACGACTGCCGTCAATGACAGTCTTCGAGCAACGCTCCTTCTAGCCTTAACCGCTATTGTCCAATCACTACACGCTGTTGTTGAGATGTTGTTGAGAAGGGCGTCTAATTAGCGCCCTATCAATTGCCCGTCGGCGATCAATGTCTATGTCTTACCGTTCACTTTTTTATCTCTTATCACTGTTGTTTGCCGTGTGTCCGCCTGCTGTTGCGGAAGAGGAGTTCTGTCTGAGTGGTGGTTTTCGCAATGGTTACAGTTGCGAGGTTCCATTGTTTACCGAACTCGATAGTCGCAACACGTCGTTCAGTGTCCAGTTATTGGAGCAGGGAGATCAACGTCTATTAAGTGAGCTCGAGCAAGTGGTACACATCAGTGAGCTCGAAGGAAATAAACGCTTGGTGTATTTGGGGCGCTATGAAACTCAAGCGTCGGGTATGGCAGCCATGCAAAAAACACTCAAGCAATATGGGCCGGAGTATCACCCGATGTTGGTCGCCTTGACTCCCAGTGCGCAAATGCCGCGAATTCGTCTGGTGGCCGAACCCAATATATCCGTAGCGCTGGCCGACGTGTCTGAGAACTCTGCGACCGCTCGCAATGAGCGAACTTCGGCTAGCGTCGGTGCATCGCGGGTCTATGCGATTCAATTGGGAGCCTTCAGTGGCGTCAAGGATGCGAAGCAATTTAGCGATCAGTTGGCAGCGCCAGATCTCATTTGCCGCCAGAAGAACAATGGGCTCTACGCGGTTTATTATCGCCGCTTTGATAGCTTAGGGGAGGCGCAGACACACATGAATGACCACGCCTTTATTGATGAGCTGGGCGGCTATGTGGTTGCCTTGAATAACGTGCAATTTAGCCCCTGTAGTGACTTGAAAGGTCCTGAGTCGCAAACCAATACCTTATTGGCCGAGCGCATAAACACTCCCGAATCTGGCCCTGTAGTTGATCCTACTGAATCAGTGGCCGAGCCCTTAGTGCACACCTCCACTCAAGCCCTTGAGCAAGAAACTGAGGTTCGGCCCAAGGTTGATTCCTTGGGTTTGAACGGTTCTTCCGAGGCATTTGAATTGGTTTATAGTCTTCAGGTGGCGGCTTTTAAGCAATCATCGACGGCCAAACGGTTCGTCGCTAGGCATTCCGATCTTCCTCTGTTGTGTCGTAAAAAAGATAACGGTCTGTCGGCGGTTTATTATGGTACTTACCGGTCTTTCTCCGAAGCGCGAGCTCATATGAGTGATCACCCGATGCTGGTGCGCCAAAAAGGTTATGCGGTAAAACTCAGTAATGTCACTTTTGAGATATGTCGATGATAAAGCTCGGGAAAGAGTTTACGTGACTTGTTGCCGCGATTGTTGCGAGGACTGAATAAGCAAGGGCTCTATTAAGTTGGCATCGATGGGTTTGCTGAAGAGGTAGCCCTGGCCCACCTCAACGCCCATGCGTTTTAGCAGGTGCGCTTGAATTTCTGTTTCAATACCTTCCGCGACGATTTCAATTTTCTGATTTTTCGCCAAGCCTACAATGGACTCTACCAGCGCATTCTGGCTGTCGCTGCGAGTCATTCCGTCAATGAAAGATCTATCGATTTTGAGTTGATGGGGAGCAAAGTGACTTAAATAACCGAGATTGGAGTAGCCAGTACCAAAGTCGTCAATACTGATGCGAAATTTGGCCTCTCTCAATTTATTGAGCTGCGGATGATTGTTTTTGATGTAGCTCGATTCGGTCAATTCCACGTCGACTCGTGTGGGGTCAATACTGTGCTTTTGGCACAAGTCTACTAGAAATGTCGAGAAGTCCGGTGCTTCTAGTTGCTTGGCAGAGACATTGATTGCCAGTGATAACTTGTATCCCTGATGCTGCCATTGCTCTAGTTGTGACAAGGCTTTACGGCTGACTTGTTTTCCCAGGGTGTGAATGAGTCCGGTTTCTTCCGCCAGCGGAATGAAGGTGTCGGGAGAGTTGAGGACCGGATTGTCGGTGTTTAGTCTGGCGAGAACTTCTACACCAATGATGGCTCGAGTGAGAAGGTCGACTTTTGGCTGATACTGAACTTCAAGCCGGTCGTTTTCGAGAGCCGATTTGAGGTTTTCAATCAGAGCAAACTTATCTGTAATGCGGTCAGACATTGCCGGTGAATAAAGGCAGGGCTCAAATATTTCTCTGCGATGCGCATGTACGGCGGCGATGTCGGCGCAGCGCAACAGTTCCTTGCAGCTATCTGCATGCTGAGGATAGTGGCTAATGCCCAGCGAGCAAGAGATCTGGTGTCGAAAGCCCGACACACTAAAGTCATCTCCAATTTTACTGAGTAGGTTCTTAGCATAGCGGCGCAATCTCAATGAATCGTCGTCTTCGACAATCAGAATGAATTCTTCGCCGATGGATCTGGCCAAAATATCTTGCGATCGCTTTTCTGTCATCAGCCGCTGAGCCGCGATCTGAATCAGTTGGTCGTGTACTGAATGGCCTTGAGTTTGAGCCGCACTTTTGGCGTTAGACAAATTAAAATGAAAGGCGTAGAGATGCTTCTGATCTCGAATCCGCTCCTCGGTTTCGACAATGAGCTGTGCACGGGTAAATAGACCGGTTAAATAATCGTGAGTCAGCAACCATTGTACTTTCTTTTGGCTTGTTTCCTGTCGATCCAATAGGTTTTGAGTGTGCCTTGTACTCCATCGGCTGTAGAGCAGAGTGGTTACCACTAGCACTAAGGCAAAGAGGCTTGTCATTACCAGCGCTCGCTGGCGCAGAGAGATCGAGGTGTGATTGGCGTGTTGCTGGATTTCTTGATACGTCTGTTCGATGAGTTGGCTGGGAACTTGATCAATGCTGTGCAGGTTGGAGCTATAGCGATCGATGCTCGAAGGTGTTCTTAATAGCTCAACTCGTCTTTCTTGATAGGTGATTCGCAACACTTCTAAAGCGTAGATAATCGCGCGAACGTCACTTTGCAGCTGATCGCGATCGACTTGAATTAAAAGTTGATTAGCTTGTGCCAAAGTGGCGCGTTCTCGCTCACGAAAATGCTTCCAGAGTGATCCATCCTGTTGGCGATAAAGCAGATAATCTAGCCACGCTTGGCTCTGCTTTTTTAGTGAAATATTCAATTGCGCAGCGGAGTGAGCGAGCTCTTGTTGCCTTTTGAGAAGGTCGTGATGATTGCTCAAAAACTGCATTTCAACGGCTAACCCTGCAAGAGCGAACATCAAGATTAAGGCCGGACCCGTGACAACGCTGGTCAAAATTGAGCGACGATCTAAGGTGCTATTGGAGCGAGTTTTTGGCTTTATCATAGGGGCTGTTGGAGGCAAAGGTTTCTGCCTCCTTGCAGTTAGGAGTTTCAGCCTACCAAGCTCTCATGACAGTTTTGTGTCAATTTACTGCTAAAGAAGCGACTCCCCTTTCTTTGATTTGAAATCGCGCCTTTATTTGAAATCGAGTCCTTACTTGAAACCGAGCCTTTGCTGGAGACTAGCGCCGAAACACTACGGTGCGATGGCCGTTGAGTAAAACTCGTCGTTCAGCGTGCCAGCGCACGGCGCGATAAAGCACAACATTCTCAATGTCATGGCCGATCTCGACTAGCTGCTCTGGAGTGTTACTGTGCGAAACTCGTTCGACTTCTTGTTCAATGATAGGCCCCTCATCGAGATCCGAAGTGACATAGTGGGCGGTGGCTCCAATCAGCTTTACGCCGCGGTCATAGGCTTGATGATAAGGTTTGGCACCTTTGAAGCCGGGTAAAAACGAGTGGTGAATATTGATTGCACGTCCTCGCAGCTTTTCACACAAGTCGTTGGACAAAATCTGCATATAGCGGGCCAGCACGAGTAGATCGGCGTCGCTGTTGTGCATCACCTCCAGAATTTGCGCTTCTTGCGTGGCTTTGGTCTCGGCGCTAACGGGAAGGTGGTGGTAGGGCACGTTGTACCACTCGACTAGATCGCGCATGTCATTGTGATTCGATACCACTGCGACAATATCGACCGGCAGTGAACCTTCTTTCCATTTGTGCAACAGGTTATTGAGGCAGTGCCCCCAGCGTGAAACCGCTAATACAACCTTCGGGCGATGAGCGTAGGGTGTGATTTCCCACAGCATGGGGTCGCTCTTGGTGAGTTCAGAGAACTTGGTTTTAAGCTGATCAAGTGGTGTTGCCTGATCGTTAACCGGCGCTAGCTCGGTACGCATGAAAAAGCGTTTTTCTTGGCGATCTTCAAATTGTGAAGACTCTTCAATGTTGTAATTGTTCTTCGCCAAAAAAGCGGTGACATCGGCGACGATACCGTGCCGGTCGGGGCTGCTTAAAGTCAGAACAAGTCGTTGATTCATGAGATGGTGGTCCTGGTGCTTAGTCGTAGTTCGTGGTCGTAGCTCAAAGCTCTATAAGCTCCATAAGACCTATAGAGACGCGCGCACACCTTAGCAGTTGCCCGTTGAACTATCTATGGAGCCTGTCTTGAATATTGTTTCAGTGGAGATGCCATATTTCGTCATAATATCTCGCCGCATTGCCCGATTTGATCCCCTTCGAGGCCCAAATTGGTGTGTTTAATAACCATCAACACACCACAACAGGGAATCACAATTATGAAAGCAATCATCAAAAACAGCCTACTCATCACCGCCATCACTTTCAGTGGAGCCTCTATAGCGGCGGAAACAGAATCGAATCACACGGAGATTAAGCAAGGTGCGGCATTCACTACGTCGGCCGTGGCGGGCGCAGCTTTGGGAGGTCCAGTTGGCTTTTTTCTTGGTGCACTAGGCGGAGCCTACATGGGTGAGCAAATTAAACAGGCAGATGAGGCAGAGACTATGAGTGAATCATTGGCAGTGGCAAAAACTGAGATTGAGCGTTTACATCAGCAGTTGGCTTTCAATCAGCAGCGAGCTGACGAATTTCAATCGTTGGCAATGGAGTCGCTGGACTTGAATGTGTTGTTTAGAACAGCCTCGGATACGCTCACAGAGCATGGCCGCCTGAGAGTGGAGAATCTGGCGAATTTGTTGCAGCGCTATCCTCAGATGCAAGTGCGCTTGGATGGTCACGCCGATCCGAGAGGCACCGATGAGTACAACAATGTTTTGGCTCATTATCGCGCTCAAGCGGTGCGCGACCAGCTCATCGACGCTGGGGTGACTGCCGAACGTATCGATACCTACAGCCACGGCTCGGATCGCTCGCAGGCGGCGAACGGCGATCTAAAAGCTTACGCCAGCGATCGAAAGGTTACGATTGATGTGAGTTTACCGGTGGAGCCTTCGGCGGTCGTCATGGGGCATTGAGTTTATAGGACTTTTCCAACCAACAATCGGGAGCCATAGCTCGATTGTTCTTGCCCGGTCCCTGCCGGGCTTTTTTCGTATCTTGTGGGCGTTTCCTTAGGTTTAGATGCTCCCGAGGCCTAGGGAGTTTTAAGTTGTTGCCGATAGGCGTGAGGTGTCTGCTGGGTCCAGCGTTTAAAGGCTCGACTGAAATTACTGTTGCTGCTAAAGCCCAGTAGAAAGCCAATTTCGCTGATGCTCAGGTGAGATTGATTGATAAACTCTAGCGCCAGTTGATGGCGGGTGAGTTCCTGCTGTTGACGAAAATTCGTACCGGCTTCCTCGAGCTTGCGGTGCAAGGTTCTTGGGCTCAGGTGCAGCTTCGAGGCGACTAAATCCAATTTGGCTTCACCTCTAGGCCACATTTCAAACAGGGCTTGCTGCACTTGATTGAGAAAAGAGGGCGACTGCAATTTGTGCAAATACTGCGCAACCAGTTGCTCGGTCGCTTTGGCCAAAGCTGGGTTGCCTCCAGGGATTGGTTGTTCGGCTTGCTGGCGATCGAATCGAACTTCCAGTTTGGGGTTGTCAAAGCTCAGCTGATGCCCAAATAAGCCTCTAAATGGGGTGATGTCGGCAGGCTCTGGTCGGATCAAGTGGGTCGCCAGCGGAGTGACATCCTGTCCGTAGTATTGTCGACATAAGTGGAGCAGTGCAGAGACGGTAGCGTCAATGGCACAATGATGGGCTTCGCCTTTTTCTGGGGGAGAGTTTAGCTCGCAAGTCATGACCAGCTCTTCCCCGTCTTCGGACAACTGCACTTCGGCTGCGGTACTAAAAACATGTAAGTAACGACACCAACACACCAGTAAATCCCGAAGGCTACAGCTGCTCCATAAGGCTATGCCCAGTGCACTAAAGGTGGTCGGCGTCACGAATTGGCCGGCCTTTAAACCAAGGTAAGGGTCTTTTGTCTCGCTGAGAGCGTCTGCCCAGAGTCGGCTCATGACAGACAGTTCAATACGCTGGCTGGGGTCTGACTGCTCCGAATAGTCGATACCCCGTTGCCGCAAAAATTGTTGACTATCGATATCGTAGGATTCAAGTGTTGATGCGAAGAGCGTAAGCCAGCTACCAATAATCGACGGTGGTGAAAACATGGGATCAGACACAATAGAGTAATGGCGAGATTATAGCGCAAAGGCGCATATCTTGGCCAAATCACCAAGCGCCAATGGCTCGGGCCAATTGTTGTCGGATTGCATTATACTTACCACTTTTCCGCAACATTGAAAGAGCTGTAGTTATGGAGCCTCTGTCCGAAAATATTGAAGAAAACCTTGATCGATTTGTTGTTGAAGCCATGGAGACAGGCTGTGTGTGGGCCCTAGAGGGGCCTGAGGGCTTTGCCCTGTGCCCATCGGACGACAACGATGACATCGACGTTATGCCCTTTTGGTCTCAACCCGAATTTGCCCAAGCGCTGTGTTGCGATGAGTGGAGCATCTACAAGCCAGTTCCCGTCTCCCTCGAGGAGTTCCTCGATGAATGGGTCGATGGTATGCACGGCGATGTTCTGTTGGTGGGGGTAAACTGGACCGCCGATCTCGAAGGCAAAGAGATGGAGCCGCTGGATCTAGCGGAAGAATTTGATAACGAAATGAAATAGGCGCTTATTTATGTATCCGCTGGATTATATTGATCCCGTTTTTCGCCCTCCCAGCGAAGCCAACTCGCTAATTTTGCAAGTAACCAACGGCTGCTCGTGGAATAAATGCACCTTTTGTGAGATGTACACCCAGGAGCAGAAACGCTTTCGTCCCAAACCTCTTGAAGAGCTCGAGCAGCAGTTGATCGAATTGAGTAAGGCGGGATATCCCGTGCGCCGAGTGTTTCTCGCCGACGGTGATGCAATGACATTATCGACCCGCCGGTTGGTAGAGATCTTGGAACTCATTCGCCAGTACTATCCAAGTGTGCAGCGAGTATCGTCCTATTGTTTGCCCCGCAACTTAAAGAAAAAATCGGTAGAGGATTTACAAACACTGCGCGATTTGGGATTGAGTTTGCTCTACGTAGGCTGTGAAAGTGGCGATGATGAAGTGTTGCGCCTGGTGGAAAAGGGCGAGAGTTACCAGAGCTCATTGGACGCACTCACAAAAATAAAAGCGGCGGGCATGAAAAGCTCGGTAATGATTTTGAATGGCTTGGGCGGCGTTGATTTGTCCGAGCAACATGCACTGAATTCTGCTCGCTTGATGAATGCAGCTCAGCCTGACTATCTATCGACGCTCGTCGTATCATTTCCTGTGGGAGATGATCGCTATCAAAAGAACTTTGACGGCAACTTTCAACCCCTTGCTCAAACACAATTGTTCACTGAAATGAAGCTGTTGCTGGAGACCTTGTCGCTGGAGAAAACGATTTTCCGAAGTGACCACGCATCTAACTATTTGGTGTTAAAGGGTGTGCTAGGCAAAGACAAACAAACGATGCTAGATCAAGTGAATCTCGCGCTAAATCAGCCGGATCGAATAGCGTTAAGGCAAGAGTGGCAACGTGGGCTTTAATCCCATCGCGGTTCTGACATTGGGCTGTGGCGAGCTGTTCGAAAGTAAAATAACTAACAATAAACAACGAGGCTATTTCTATGACAACTATTTATGGTGCACCTGTTTCTCCTTTCGTACGCAAGGTATTGCTGACATTAGAGCTCAAGGGTATTGATTATGAGCTAAAGCCAGTAGCGCCAATGGCGCTGCCCGAGGGTTATGAAAAAATCCATCCGCTCAAAAAAATCCCGGCCTTGGTCGATGATCAAATTACGCTGGCGGATTCGTCCGTTATTTGTGAGTATCTCGAAGAGCGCTATCCCGATTTCAGTTTGCGGCCTGGCGATGCCGCGCAGCGCGCACAAGGGCGTTGGATCGAAGAGTTCGCCGATACAAAGCTCATTGAAAAAATTGGCCCTCCGATTTTTTTCAGCGCGTGGTCAAGCCTGTCTTTCTGAAAGAACCCTGCGATGAGAGCGTTGTTCAAGCGACCATGACAGAGGCGCTACCGCCATTATTTGACTATCTCGAAACTCAAGTCGCTGGGGCTGAGTTTTTACAGAATAAGACAATAAGCATGAGTGATATTGCCCTTGTTTGCCCCCTGATCAGCTTGTACCTTGCTCAAGAATCTATTGATGCCTCTCGCTGGCCAAAATTGGCGGCGTACTACGATTTTGTAACAAAACAACCTGTGGTGGCGGCCCGTATTGCGCAAGAGTTAGCAATGCTAGGTCGTTAAGTCTTTTAGACTAAACACCATGTGTTCATCAGGATCATCAATTCACGACACATGAAACAACTGGAAACGCCATTATGTCTAAAATTGCAGAAGCTATTAAAAGTATCGATACCCTTAAACACATGGGGTTAGAAATATTAGAGTCCAACGATAACCGAGTTCGTATTCGTATGCCGAAAGAAGGCAATACCAATCACTTGGGGGGCGTCTACGCCGGAGCAATTTTTACCTTGGCAGAATTTCCTTTTGGGATGATGTACATCGCCAAACTCGGTATGACTGAAATGGTGCCGGTGGTGGGTGAAATGACCATTCGTTATTTGGCTCCAGCCACCGATGATCTCTTCATTGATGTGGAGGTGAGCGATGAAGAGTGGACCACTATTGTTGAAGATACTCGTGAGAAAGGTAAGTTAAAACTGGTTCGTGAAATCGAAGTGAAAGACGCGCAAGGTAATGTGAATTCAGTGGTTAAGGCAACTTATTTCTCTTTGTTGCTGCCGAAATAGATCCATCTCGCGGTGGGCTGCTGGTGGTTAGGCTGGCAGTTCGCCATCATGAGGCTGAGCCTCTATTGCAAAAGGCTTGTCTCTGGCTACTCAGGCCTCTAAAGTCTTAACGGCGTTCAGTCTTACCTAGCTTGTCAATCTTGACGAGCTTTCAGTCTTTAGCCGTTGTTAGGTTGTTTCGAGCATAGGGTTTTTCAATGCCGCTAAGCACCTGATGAGTCACCTGAGTCTCTGTTTCAAGCCGTTACGCATAGCTCTTTGACATTTGAATGTCTTCTTCGACAAAACCAAATAAATAATCGTGAAGAATGTCGACCATGTTGTTGCCGACGTATTCGTTGAGTTCGCTCAGCGTTGAAAACGCCTCGGTGATGGGCTCGATGTCGACTTGGCGGTAGTCACCGGTGACCAATACGAAGCGCTTGCCCAGAGGCGAATCTGAAACCACTTCTAGCACTTGAAAGCTAAAATCCATGGAAAGTCGCAGTAGGTGTGGAAAGCGAGATTCCTGCCGGTTTAGAAATTGTACTTCGCGGCTGCGGGAAAAATCGATTGGAGCGGAGACTGCCATTGAAAGACCTCAAATCATTATTGTTATTGTGTTGATTCCTGTGTCACTCAATTACAGCACAATAACGGTACATCAAAAGGTGATCTTGTTCACAAAAAGCTTTTGGTCATCGTCTTAAGTTGTTGAAAATTAGACTAAATTGAATCCCAAAGCTGCTAAAGATCGCGCAGAAATTGTGTCTGCACAATGTTACCTTCCGATGACACGATAATGAGCTTTTGCCTGTAATCTGTGATCTGCATCCTAAACTACCAAAGTTTTTGTGCGTTGGTAAGGGAAGAATGCAGTCTTCAAGCGCTTTATCCTCGATTGTCGAGGTGCCAAGGCTATTGCTCGCGGATGACCATATCCTGTGCAAACATTCTGCCGTTTTCTGAGTAGTGGTCTGCTGAAAGCTTCAGAAAGCCAATCTCTTCTTCACTCAGCGCACGTTTAACTTTCGCCGGTGAACCCATCACCAAAGAGCCTTCGGGGATCTCCATGCCCTCTGGGACCAGTGAATTGCTGCCTATCAAGCAATTTTTGCCTATCTTGGCACCATTGAGTACTACAGCGTTAATACCGATAAGTGAGCACTCGCCAATATGGCATCCATGTACGGTCGCGTTATGGCCGATAGTGACATTTTTCTCGATGATGCAGGGTTGGCCTACATCCGCGTGGACGACGGATCCATCCTGAACATTGCTGTTTTCACCGACGACGATCTCTTCGCAATCGCCTCGAATGACGGCTCCAAACCAGACGCTGGCGCCTTTTTTGAGGGTTACGGAACCTACCACAGTGGCGGTTGGCGCGACAAAGCTGTCGGCGTTCTTGTCTACTTTACGATCTTTTAAGTCGGCTATCACGGTTACGTCCTTTCAGTGCATCTCAGTGCGTCAATCATTGTTAGATAGGGGTATTCCCCTGAGGCTCAGTGTATGGGGAAGTTGATCGTTTACCAAGGGCCAGTGAAGCTGGATGACTCCATCAGTTGCTTCTGTTTACCAGCTTTAGCAATTCCTAAGGAGGGGGTATTGGGGGCGAAGTTGCATAGACAATTGGCACCTTTAGGCAAGTGTGACGTCCTTCGTTATGATCTAATGATCGGCTTAGTGACATAAAAAGAGAGCCGCCAATGTGCCGGTGATCGCCGATTTGGGAGAGCGAGAGATGAGCGAGCAAGACCTACAACCTTTAGAAATGTTGTACCAGTGGGAGGCAACAAAGCCCGATGCGGTGTATCTGCGTCAATCCAAGCAGGGCGAATTTGTTGACTATACCTGGGGTGAAGTAGCTCAACGCGCTCGAAAGTTGGCGAATTATCTCAAGGGGTTAGGCTTTCCGGCAGGCAGCCGCGTTGCCATTTATTCTCAGAACAGTCCAGATTGGTTTGTCACTGATTTCGCTATCATGATGAGCGGCTACGTGAGTGTGCCTTTGTACCCGGGGCAATCGGCGCAATCGATGCGTTATGTTCTGGAGCACAGTGACAGCAAGCTGCTGTTTATTGGTCATGCCGATCATCCCGAATCGATTGAGCAGGCGCTGGATGGCACCGATATTCAACGAGTAGGTTTATTGGGTTGTCAGTCGGTCTGTGGCACAGATATTGAAGCCATCGTTGAATCTACTGAGGCGCTTCAAGGTCAGCCGCTACGTGACATGGATACGCTCTACACGCTTATGTACACCTCGGGTACCACGGGGAATCCAAAAGGGGTTATGCATCACTTTGAGAATGTATCTTGGGCTGTGGGCCGCATGGCTGCCGATATTAAGCTTCACGAAAAGACGCGATTCTTTTCATATCTGCCGCTGTCGCATACCGCAGAGCGGGTGCTAGTTTTACTTTACAGCTTGTACACCGGCGCCACGGTAGCATTTCCTGAGTCCATGGAGACTTTCAACAGCGATCTGCAGAAAGTTAGACCGACCTTTTTCTTCTCTGTGCCTAGATTGTGGAAAAAATTCAAGGAAGCGGTTGAGTCTAAAGTGCCCGCAGACACGATTGATGCCATGTTGGCAGATCCCGAGAAGGCCGAGGGATTTAAGCAACAAATTCAGGCTCAGCTGGGACTGGATGCGGCGGAATTCATTATCACCGGCTCTGCACCAACCCCGTTAGATGTGCAGGAGTGGTACTTGAAGCTGGGAATGCCCCTGCGCAATGGTTACGGCATGACGGAAAACTGTATTCACGGCAGTATCTGTCTTGAGGGTGATCCGGTGCCTGGCACCGCAGGTAAGCCGTTTTCGGGCTGTGAGGTGAAAATTGGTGGAGGCCAAGAGATCCTCTTTAAGACGCCTGCAATGATGAAAGGTTACTATCGAAATCCAGAAAAGACCGCAGAGGTGCTCATCGATGGCTATTACCACACTGGTGATACCGGTTTTATCGATGAGCAGGGTTTGCTTCATGTCACGGGTCGGTTGAGTGAAGCGTTTAAAACCACCAAGGGTAAATTTGTAAAGCCGAGCAATATCGAAGATGTGATGGCTGATCTTACCTGCTTGGGGCAAATGTGCGCTATCGGTCACGGCATGGAAGCGCCGGTCTTACTGGCGGGATTGTCTGAACTAGGCGCTGCTAAAACCCGTGAGCAGGTTGAAGCTGAAATTGTTGCAGAGTTGCCTGCGATTAACGCTCGTCTCGCCGTCCATGAACGTATTACACAGGTGTTTTTGGTTGCTGACGAGTGGACGATTGATAACGAATTACTCACCCCGACAATGAAGCTCAAGCGCAACAGTCTGGTTGATCGTTACCAAGCGAAAGCTGAGGCCAGTGTTGCCGATGGTACTGTCGTCTGGGAGAGTTAATCGATCATTAGTACTAGTCGCGATCAAAAGCCTTGGCCAAACGGTCAGGGCTTTTTTGTCTGTGACTGCCTCGGTGCTATTGCTTGACCCAGTTCATCGCGTCGTTGAGTTGAGTGCTGTCAAAGTGACGAACCTCAGCGGCGGTAAAGTGATTGGCAATGGGAGGCAGGATTTTTAACAGTTGATCATCAGATACCGCCGCCACGCGACGAATGTTTTTATGGTGACCTCGAACGAACTTTACATGGGAAACCAACGCCGAGAAATCTTCCCATCCTGGGAAATCCTCCGCGGAAATAACGAGGCCTTTTAAGTCTTCGTGTGAAGCTAAGTAGCGATCCACGGTTTCACTCAGTTGGGCGAAATCCCGCGCGAGCAGGGGTGTCTCGGGGTGGACTCGAACAATACCGTCTGGGTCCAATAACTCAAAGTCTAGCATATAGCCCTCTCATAAAACGATGCGGCATAAGCGCCATTGGAAGGGGAGAGTTTTAAGCGTAGACTAGTCTCAGTGTACTTGCCGCGGCGCTTTCTCACTAAGTGATGGGGCTCTTGTCAAAGGTGCATTTGATAGGATATTTGGATCGACGCCAGCCAGTCGATTTTCTGGGTTTGTATTGCATAATCACCTAAGGAGCGATCATGGATTCCATTAAGGTCTCTGACTGTATGACACATCAATTTGTCTCATTTTCACCGAACATGCCTATTGTAGAGGCAGCGGTTGCCCTGGTAAAAAATGAATTACTCGGCGGACCGGTGGTGGACGATCAAGGTTACTTAAAGGGCTGGATCTCCGAGCAAGACTGCATCAGCGTGGTGAGTCAGGTTATGTACTATGAAGACCGAGTTGCTACTGTTGAAGATGTTATGTCGCAGGACGTGACCACCGTTACCTCGGCGCTTAATGCAATGGACATTGCCGAAAATATGAAAAGCCATAAGCGCAAGGTTTATCCTGTGGTCGACGAAACCAATAAAGTGATTGGCGTGATTTCTCGACGACATATCCTCAAAGCCATGTGTGATCGTATTACACATCCCGATCACTAAGAACTTTGCGTCAGGCCTCGTAGGAGGCCTAGCCATTAGTTCACACTGCGTCCGCCGTCGACGGCAATAATTTGGCCGGTGAGATAATCGCTGTCCAATAAATAGCTCACCGTTTTGGCGATATCTTGCGGTTTTCCGGGGCGATCTAGTGGTATCTTTTCGATGATCGCTTGCTGATTTTCTTGGCTTAACTCTGCGGCTTGCTCGGGCCACATGATGGCGCCAGGGGCAATGCCATTAACCCGAACCTGCGGTGCGAGCTCTTTCGCGAGCGATTGGGTTAGCATGACATTTGCCGCTTTTGCCATGCAGTAAAGGGTGTGTTCTTTTAGCGGTTTTTGCGCGTGAATATCCGCAATGTTAACGATGCAGCCGCGGCTTTTTTTCAGCGCATTGGAAAGCGCTTGCGACAAAAAAAATGGTGCTTTGGCATTGCTGCTAAATAAATCATCCCACTGATCTTCGGTCGCTGCGTTTACTGGGGTGGGATAGAAACTCGAGGCATTATTGATGAGTGCATCGAGTCGTCCAAAAGCCGCAACGGCCTTATTGCTCAAACGGGTTATGTCCGAGAAGTTTGCCAGATCGGCGGCAATGAGCACAACTGAATGATTTCGCGAGCTGTTGAGTTGATCGGCTAAGGCTTGCGCGTCACTGCTCGAGTTTCGATAGTGTATAACCAGATTGTAGCCGCTGGCGTGCAGTTGGGTTGCGATCTTGGCGCCAATGCGACGAGCGCCGCCAGTAATAAGGGCAACCGGTGTTTCTGCTGTCATAAATAGTCTTCCTTTGCCCCTAGGCGCGTTGATCACCGAGTGATTGTTTTAATTCTTTGAGGGCGGAAACTCGCTTTTGTTCGAGTCTTTCGCCGATGGCTTTGCCTTTTACCCCTTCGGCAATGACATCTTTCGCTTGTATGCTTTCGCAGGTCGCAAGTGCGTTGCGTAAGAAGTCGGCTTGCGGGTAGCTATTCGTTTCGAATCCTGTTCGGCCGCAGGCATCGGCTTCGCAGCAGAGTAAAAACTGAGAGAGCTTTTCGGGGCGGCGAAAGGCGTCCAGGCGCTGCAGTAGTTTGAGTATCGTTGACGCTTTGAGCTCAAAGCTCCGGTGACAATTGGTGTGGTCTCGGGCCACAGCGATGGCCAGCTCGCGATGTGATTTCGGCACTGCTAAACGCTCGCAGAGAGTTTCAATAATGGGCAGACTCCGCGTTTCGTGCCCGATATGTCGGGGCCACTGGTCTTTAGGGGTGGTTGCCTTTCCTAAGTCGTGAACCAAGGTGGCAAATAAACAGGCGCTGTCATCGGTTAGGCTGCGAGCATGGGCCAAGCTCAGAAGTGCGTGGAGTCCGGTATCGATTTCTGGGTGATGCTGTTCGGGCTGAGGCACACCAAAGAGCGCGTCGAGCTCTGGCATGACGATATGTAGCGCTCCGCAGTCTCGCAGTGTGGTGATAAACGTTTGTGGTGACTTTTCTCTAAGCGCCCGCTCAAACTCCTTCCAGACTCGCTCGGCAACCAAGTGTGAAGCTTCACCCTTGTCGACCATGTCCCTCATCAGTTGCTGTGTGTCTGCGGCGACACTAAACCCCAGGTGATGGTAGCGAGCAGCAAAACGAGCCACCCGAAGAATTCGCACGGGATCTTCACTAAAAGCATCGCTGACGTGCCTGAGACTTTTCTGTCGCAGATCTTGCAGGCCGTTATAGGGATCGAACAAAACGCCTTGATCAGATTCCGCCATTGCGTTGATGGTTAGGTCCCGTCGAACTAAATCGTCTTCTAGGGTGATGTTGGGATCGGTATGAAAGACAAAGCCACTGTAGCCGGGAGCAGTTTTTCGCTCGGTTCTGGCAAGAGCGTATTCTTCGCCGGTTTCGGGATGGAGAAAAACCGGGAAGTCTTTACCTACGGGGCGAAAACCCTCAGAGATCATTTCTTCGGGGGTGGCTCCGACTACGACCCAATCGCGCTCGTGGAAGGGATAGCCCAAGTGTTTGTCGCGGACGGCGCCGCCAACCAAATATGTTGTTTTCATTTTGGCATTATACATCGGCTCGCAGCGCTTGCGGGTGTTTCCGACGATGCCAGATGATTAAGCCTTGCTCGCCACCTGCTCTTTCACCTGTTTCTGGGTGATGGGAAGTAACACTGTAAAGCTCGTTCCTTCTCCCAGTGTAGAGGAAACGTGGATGTGGCCGCTGTGACCTTCAATAATGCCATAGGTGACGGCAAGCCCAAGACCGGTTCCCTCGCCGACAGCTTTGGTGGTGAAAAATGGGTCGAAGATACGGCTGGCAACCTCCTCAGACATGCCGCTTCCGGTATCTGAAATGACCACTTTGACTCGGTTGTGTGGTCGGATTGGAAGGGATACCTGAATGTCGATAGTGCCGTGACCTTCGATAGATTGGGCGGCGTTGACGAGCAAATTGGTCATCACTTGATAGATTTGTGGGGTGATGCATTCTATCGATGGGACCTCGTCTGCAACCTGTAATTGAATTTCGGCTTTGTATTTGACTTCACTGTTGACGATGTTGAGAACGCTATTGAAGCATTCGCGCAGATCCAGTGCCTCCCAGTTGTGTTGTTCTGGGTGAGAAAATACTTTTAGATCGGTGGCAATATCTTTCACCCGTTGCGCACCGGTCAAAGAGTCCGTGATTAACTGTGGAACATCTTCTTTCAAAAACTCTAACTGGATTTTGTCTTTGTATTGCCTGATTGCTTCGAGCGCGGTGGGATCTGAAATGTGTTTTTCGGCATCACTATAGAGGCGGAGCAGTTTTGCAATTTGATCGGTGTAGTCTTCTAGGGTGGTCATATTGGAACGGATATAGCCGATAGGATTGTTGATCTCATGGGCAATACCCGCAGAAAGCTGCCCCAGCGAAGCCATCTTCGCCGCCAATATCAACTGGCTCTGGGTTTCTTTTAGTTCTCGGTTGGCCGTTTCTAACTCGGCGGTACGGGTTCGCACTCGATCTTCTAGATCTTGCTCTCGAGAGTGCAGTGCTAGGTGGGTTCGCACCCGCGCCATCAGCTCATCTCGATTAAAGGGGGTGGTGACGTAATCGGAGGCCCCAAGTTTTAGTGCTCGGCTAATGGTGGTGGGGTTATTGTCCGCCGACACCACAATAAATGCGGGGCGGTGATAGAGCTTGTTTGATTGGATTTCTTCCAATACATCAAACCCGGATTTAAGTGGCATGTTGAGGTCGAGCAATACCAAATCAAAGTGCTGGCTTTGAAGCGCCCCTAGGCATTGTACGCCGTCGTCGGCGGTTTGAAGGTTTAAATAGTGGTCTTGAAGAATAAACGTCAACACCTGTCGATTCACTGAGTTGTCGTCAACGATGAGGATCGAAACCTTGTCATCCACTGTATTGATCATACGCTCCTTGCCATTCATCTTTTCGGCATCAGCGCGTGGCGAGTGCTCGAATTGATTTCACAAACTATCGGGATTTGTGGGGCTGTGCAAGGGGAGGGGAGGAGAAAAAAGAGCCCCCAATACATCGGGGGGCTTAAGGGTCTTAGGGTGTTTGTTGTTCAAGACAGTCTTAGCGGGATTAAACCCTGCTATCTCGAACCCTTGGAGAGGTCACCGCGATAACTTGACGAACATTTTATGTCTAACCTGTCATACCTGTCAATAATGTCATTTAGAACTATTTGTTATGGAGGAGTCGAAAAATATTCACAAAAGTCATGCAAGTCAGGTAGTATCTTCGCTATGCTTGACTCTATAACTATGAGAAGAGAGATCTATGTCTGAGGTTCGGGTGTTAACCACGGGAGAAGCGGCAAAGTATTGTGGCGTGAATTTTCGCACCGTTATCCGCTGGATTGAGCGAGGTAAGCTGAAGGCTTATAAGTTGCCCGGTCGTGGTGATCACCGCATCCAAGTTGAGGATTTTGTCGCCTTTTTGCACGCCAATGGGATGCCAATACCCAGTGAGCTAGAGAGTCAGAACCGCTCTGTATTGGTCATTGAAGATCAGCCCGAGATGGCCAGTGCGATTCGTCGGGTACTGGTGCGGCACGGTTTTGAAGTGGAGGTTGCGCGAGATGGTTTCAGTGCAGGAACTATGTTGTCACGGATGAAACCTGGTTTGGTGACCCTGGATTTGAAAATGCCAGGTATGGATGGCTATGAAGTGCTTAACTTTATCAGGAGTCATGAAGAGCATTCGCAAACCAAGGTTCTGGTGATATCTGCAGAAACCTCCAGTGGATTAGATAAAGCGATGACTTTAGGGGCGTCGGATGTCTTGCCCAAGCCTTTCGAGAACGAAGAGCTACTGGCCCGCGTGGAAGCGCTCATTGATTGAGATCAGCTACTTGCGTTGTTTGTCTGCGCGGCTGTTAAACCACTTTGCTCTCATTCACTCAGTTTTCATTCACTCAGCTCTAAGCCCGCGGGCCCTCGCTCGAGACAAATCACCCCACCACTGGCAGCGCCAGCTCTAGATCTTCAGAGCTCACTCGAGGGGATTCTGGACAATGATAGCTCGCGGTGATTTCATCGTTTTGCACCGAATGCAGGTGCACATCAAACCCCCATAGGCGATGAACGTGTTTGAGGACTTCTTGGGTTGAATTCCCTAGAGGTTTGCGGTTGTGTTGGACGTGTTGCAGGGTGATCGAGCGATCGCCTCTTATATCAACTCGTTGCACCTGAATGTTGGGCTCGCGATTCCCCAAGTTGTATTGTCCGGCAAGTTCTTCTCTCACCTTCTGGTAGCCGGCATCATCATGGATAGCGGTTACCTCGATTTCACGCTGCTGATCGTCATCAAGAATGCAAAATAGCTTTAAATCTCTCATTACCTTCGGCGACAAGTACTGAAGGATAAAGCTCTCGTCTTTAAAGTTCTGCATGGCGAAGTGCAGGGTGTCGAGCCAATTGGAGCCAGCAATATCCGGGAACCAGCGTTTGTCCTCTTCCGTGGGGGATTCACAGATTCGACGAATGTCGGTCATCATGCTGAAGCCTAAGGTGTAGGGATTGATGCCGCTGTAATAGGGACTGTCGAATGCCGGTTGAAACACCACGCTGGTATGCGACTGAAGAAACTCAAGAATAAACCCTTCTGTAACCAGTCCACGGTCGTACATGGTGTTGAGTAAGGTGTAGTGCCAGAAGGTTGCCCAACCCTCGTTCATCACTTGGGTTTGTCGTTGAGGGTAAAAATACTGGGCAATTTTACGAACAATACGCACGATTTCTCGCTGCCAAGGCTCTAACAAGGGGGCATTTTTCTCGATGAAATAAAGGATATTTTCTTGTGGCTCTTCTGGAAATTGAAAATCGTCAAGAGGGGTTTTGTTATCTTGATGTGTAGGTATGGTTCGCCAGAGATCATTGACCTGTTTTTGTAAATATTCCTCGCGCTCTTTTTGGCGCTGTCGCTCTTGTTCCGCCGAAATGGGGTCGGGGCGCTTATAGCGATCAACGCCATAGTTCATTAGTGAGTGACAGGAGTCCAAAAGATTCTCGACTTCATCAATTCCATAGCGAGATTCACACTGAGCAATGTAATTTTTTGCAAAAACCAAATAGTCGATAATGGAATCGGCATCGGTCCAAGTTTTAAAAAGATAATTGCCTTTGAAAAAGGAGTTGTGGCCATAACAAGCGTGGGCAATGACCAGCGCTTGCATGGTCATTGTGTTCTCTTCCATCAGGTAGGCGATACAGGGATTGGAATTGATGACGATCTCGTAGGCTAGCCCCATCTGGCCACGATTGTAGGATTGCTCAATGTTGAGAAATTGTTTGCCATAGGACCAATGATGATAGCCCAATGGCATTCCGACAGAGGCGTAGGCATCCATCATTTGCTCAGAACTAATCACTTCAATTTGATTGGGGTAGGTGTCAAGTTTGTACTCGGCGGCGATTTCAGCGATGGCCTTGTCGTATTGTTCTATCAGCTCGAAAGACCATTCTGAGGTTTCCGAAATTGGTTTCTGCTTGAGACCTTCTTGATGGTTGTCACTCATGGTATTACTCACACAGATTTTTTATGGAAAAGCTCGCGGAACACAGGGTAAATATCGCCAACATCGACAATTTGCTGCATGGCAAACACATCGCCAAATGAGGCTTGAACTTCTTGATACTCTTCCCATAACGCCTGATGATCTCTCGGCGTTATTTCGATGTAAGAGTAATACTGCAGCTTTGGCAGTAGGTCCTGCATGAGTATCTTAGAGCAAGTTGATGAGTCATCGTTCCAATTGTCGCCATCGGACGCTTGCGCCCCGTATATGTTCCATTCAGACACTGGGTAGCGTTCGTCGAGTACTTCTTTCATGAGTTTTAAGGCGCTAGAGACAATAGTGCCACCCGTTTCCCGCGAGTAGAAAAATTCTTGTTCGTCCACTTCTTTGGCGCTGGTGTGATGGCGTATGAATACCACTTCGGTTCGCTCATAGTTTCTCTGTAAAAAAAGATAGAGCAGGATAAAGAAACGCTTAGCGATGTCTTTGGTCGCTTGGTTCATGGAGCCAGAAACGTCCATTAGACAGAACATGACGGCTTTTGATCGAGGAATGGGCTCTTTTACGTGAAGGTTGTACTTGAGATCAAAGTCGTCGAGCCAAGGTACGCGTTTGATGCGTTTTTTGAGACTGAGTATTTCGTCTTTGATTGCATCGATGGATCGTTGGTCTTTGAGTGCGGGGTCTAGATTTTCCAAACTTTCGAGCTTGCTTTCTAATTTCCGAATTTTCTTCTTTTTACCGCGAGTTAGGGCAATGCGTCTGGCATTGGCTGAACGAAGTGATCGCACGATATTGATCTTTCCCGGATTGCCTTCGTTGGCAATGCCGGCACGATGCATTTTGAATTCGTCGCTTCCAGTGAGTTGGCGTTTTACGAGATTGGGAAGCTCCAAATCCTCAAACATAAAGTCTAAAAATTCTTCCTGTGTGATCTGGAAGACAAATTCATCCATGCCCTCGCCTTGATCGCTCGCGCCAGAGCCCGATCCTGCGCCTGCACCGCCACCTTGAGGGCGAGGAATTCTGTCTCCACTGACAAACTCCTTGTTGCCTGGATGTACGTTGGCGTTCCGCCCGCCTTGACCATGGTGAAAGGTCGGCTCGCTAATGTCTTTACTGGGGATGCCGATTTTCTCGCCTTTATCGACGTCGGTGATCGAGCGCTGGGTGACAGCATCCGACACCGCTTTTTGGATGTGCTTTCGATACCGTCTTAAAAAACGCTGGCGGTTTACCGTGCTCTTGTTTTTACTGTTGAGGCGTCTATCGATTATATAGCTCATTGGAGCCTCGCTATCGGTGAGTGGGTGTCGTCAGCTTACTGAGATTTTCTGACGCGTAGGTACCACTCGGAAAGCAAGCGAACTTGTTTCTCGGTATAGCCTCTGTCTACCATTCTGGCGACAAAGTCCTGGTGTTTCTTTTGGTCATTCTCGGAAGCTTTGGCGTTAAATGAGATGACGGGCAGTAAATCTTCCGTATTGGAGAACATTTTCTTCTCGATCACAGTTCTCAGTTTTTCATAACTATTCCAAACCGGGTTCTTGCCGTTGTTGTTGGCTCTGGCTCGGAGTACAAAGTTAACAATTTCATTACGGAAGTCTTTGGGGTTGCTAATGCCTGCAGGCTTTTCAATTTTTTCGAGTTCTTCGTTTAGCGCTGCGCGGTTTAGGATTTCACCGGTTTCTGGATCTCTGAACTCTTGATCTTGAATCCAGAAGTCGGCATAGGTGACATAGCGATCAAAAATATTTTGGCCGTACTCTGTATAGGATTCAAGGTAGGCCGTTTGGATTTCCTTGCCGATAAAGTCAACGTAGTGGGGGGCGAGAAACTCTTTGATGAATGATAGGTAACTCTCCTGCAGTTCTGGCTGAAATTGTTCTTGTTCAATTTGTTGCTCGAGTACATACAGAAGGTGAACAGGATTCGCGGAAATCTCTGTGGGATCAAAGTTGAATACTTTCGACAGTATCTTGAACGCAAAGCGCGTGGAAAGCCCCGTCATCCCTTCATCGACTCCAGCAAGATCTTTGTATTCTTGCAGCGATTTGGCTTTCGGGTCGGTGTCTTTGAGATTGTCGCCGTCGTACACTCGCATCTTCGAATAGATGTTGGAGTTTTCAGGCTCCTTGATTCGAGACAGAATCGAGAATTGCGCCAGCATCTTGAGTGTGTCGGGGGCGCAGGGGGCTTTTGCCAGGGAGCTATGTTCGAGAAGCTTGTCGTAAATGTGAATCTCTTCAGTCACTCTCAGGCAGTAAGGTACCTTGACAATATAAACTCGGTCGATAAAGGCTTCGTTGTTTTTATTGTTCTTAAACGTCTGCCACTCAGATTCATTGGAGTGAGCCAGAATAATACCTTCATAGGGAATCGCGCCCAGACCCTCGGTGCTGTTGTAGTTGCCTTCTTGGGTGGCGGTCAGCAGCGGGTGAAGAACTTTAATGGGGGCCTTGAACATCTCCACAAATTCCATGATGCCTTGGTTGGCACGACAGAGCCCGCCGGAGAAACTGTAGGCATCGGGGTCATTTTGCGGGAAGTCTTCGAGTTTGCGAATGTCGACTTTACCGACCAGCGATGAGATGTCTTGATTGTTTTCATCGCCGGGTTCAGTTTTGGAAACTGCCACTTGATCTAGAATCGAGGGGTACATTTTAACCACTCTAAACTGACTGATATCGCCATTGTATTCATGAAGCCGTTTTACCGCCCAAGGGGACATGATGGACTTCATATAACGTCGAGGAATACCGTAATCTTCTTCGAGAATGTTGCCGTCTTCCGATTCATCAAACAGAGACAGCGGTGACTCAAAGACTGGCGAATCCTTAATACAGTAGATGGGTTGCTTTTCGATGAGGGCTTTGAGTTTTTCCGCAAGGGATGATTTACCGCCGCCCACTGGACCTAACAAATATAGGATTTGTTTCTTTTCTTCTAAGCCTTGTGCGGCGTGTTTAAAGAAGGAGACAATTTGTTCGATGCATTCTTCCATGCCATAAAAGTCGCCAAAAGCTTTGTAGCGCTTGATCACTTTATTGGAGAATATACGACTGAGAGTGGAATCGGTGGAGGTATCGATGAGCTCAGGCTCGCCGATGGCCATGAGCATGCGCTCTGCGGCACTGGCGTAGACACTGGGATCTTGTTTACAAAGATCCAAGTACTCTTGAATACTTAGTTCTTCTTCTTGAGTCGCCTCATAACGATCGCGGTAATGGCTAAAAATACTCATGGCGCATCTCCTAAAGTCGGGCTGGCCTTGGAGAGTTAGACCGTAGGAATGTAAAAATATTCCTTCGATATAGGCCAACCGTATATAACGTGAAACCTCGTCGCGTGAAAACCCTTATTCCTTAATAGAAAGCATAGCTTGAAAAACGAGAAATATAGCGCTGGGCATAGTTTTTTTTGGTTTTTTTCGAGTTCTCAAGCGTCGCTATTACTGATTCCACGGCTATGGGATAATAAATTATTGGAATGAAGCTGTAGGTTTTAAACTCTCTTCGTGAACAAATATTGAACAGCGCAAAGGTTGCGATCGTATTATGAACGAGCAAAAAAACAACAGGGTGTTGGTGACTGGTGGGGCCGGCTATATTGGCAGCCACACCTGTGTCGAATTGGTGGCGGCAGGGTATGAGCCGATTATTGTGGATAACTTTTCCAACAGTAAACCCCAAGTGATGGAGCGTTTGGAAACCATTGTAGGGCGAGCCTTGACGCTGGTCACTGCCGATATTAATGATCGGCAGGCGATGGCGGATGTTTTTGATCAGTATGGCGTATGCGCGGTACTGCATTTTGCCGGCTACAAAGCGGTGGGTGAGTCTTGTGAACAACCCTTAAAGTACTTTCATAATAACGTGTCGGGCACGGTGGCTTTGTGCGAGGTTATGGCTGATAAGGGCGTGTTTGACTTTATCTTTAGCTCGTCCGCAACCGTGTATGGAGATCCCGCATCAGTACCGATTGACGAGTCTTTTCCTATTTCAGCGACTAACCCCTATGGCCGTAGTAAGCTGATGGTCGAGGAGGTGATGAGAGATGTGTGCCGAGCGCCTGAGAGCCCCTGGCGCGTCAGTTTGCTGCGTTACTTCAATCCCGTCGGTGCGCACGAAAGTGGGTCAATTGGCGAAGATCCTCAAGGAATACCAAATAACTTGTTGCCTTATGTTGCCCAAGTTGCTGTAGGTAAGCTCGACAGTTTAAGTGTGTTTGGCGACGACTATCCCACGCCAGATGGTACGGGTGTTCGGGATTACATCCACGTGGTGGATCTGGCTAAAGGGCACGTGAAAGCGCTGAATTTCCTGCGTCGGCAAGAGGCCGGTTGTTATACCCACAACTTAGGAACTGGGCAGGGTTATAGCGTATTGGAGATTGTAAATGCCTTTCAAGCGGCGTCGGCTAAACCGGTCCCCTATAACATCCAACCGCGCCGAGCGGGAGATGTGGCTCAGTGTTACGCCGACCCAGTAAAAGCGCGAGAGGAGCTGTCATGGCAAGCGCAGTATGGTATCGAACGTATGATGGAAGATACTTGGCGCTGGCAGTCAAACAATCCGAACGGTTACACCTCGTCCTGATTGTCTTATTGAATCTGAATCATCCGTCACCAGGCTAAGAACAAAAACGGGGCTATTTCTACAGTGAAATAGCCCCGTGTTATTTAGACGCTTAAATCGTTGCTTAGATTGATTACGCCAATTCTTTTTCCCAAACCACAGGCTCTGATAGGGCCCGCTCTAGGTAATCACCGTAGCGATCTTCGAGTTTGTTCCGTTTGATCTTGAGTGTCGGTGTGAGCATGTCATTTTCGATACTCCACTCTTCATCCGAAATAACGATGTGATCTAACCGCTGATGCGACTCCAGTTCGGCATTGACTTCAGTTAAGGTCGCTTGCAGTCGATTGTGAACCCCTTCGTCACGTTCTCTGGCTTGCTCGTTCAGTACCGCGATGGCCAGCGGTTGTTTACGGCCAGAGCCAAGTACGCAGACTTGTTCGATATCGGGGTTTCTGGCCAGTAAGCTTTCAATCGGTACCGGAGCCACATATTTGCCTTTCGCGGTTTTAAATTGTTCTTTCACGCGCCCGATGATGCTCCATGAGCCGTCGTTGTCGACGCGCGCGCGATCCCCGGTTTTAAACCAACCATCTTCGAAGGCGTCGGCGGTGGCTTCAGGATTTTGATAATACTCTTTGAAGATCGCATCGCCGCGAATAAGCACTTCGCCTTCGTCCGAGAGTTTCATTTCGACGCACTTTTGCGGCACACCGATAGTGCCTAAGCGATTGGCATTGAAAGGGTTGTTACCACAAGAGAGTCCTGCCGTCTCCGTCATACCCCAGCCTTCGGAAATATCGATACCAATACGCGAATACCATTCCAAGATGCCCGGAGAGATTGGCGCTGAACCGGAACCAAACATCTTGGCTCGGCCCAAGCCCAAACCCTTACGGATTTTTTTCGCGACCATGCGACCCACGATGGGAATCTTAAGCAGTCGCTGAAGTTTTTCGTCAGGCATTTTCGCCAGAATCTGTGACTGAAATTTAGTCCACAGGCGAGGAACTGAAATGAATAGCGTGGGTTGCGCGTGATGCACGTCCTCGATGAAGGTATCGAGAGATTCCACGAAGAAGATTTCAATGGGGGCGTAGAGCGTCATCAGCTCCACCACACAGCGCTCGGTGATATGTGCCAGCGGCAGGTACGACATACAGCAGTCATTGTCCTGGCGCGGATGCAAATGTGCCGAACAGTAGGCCGATGAAGCGACGTTGTTGTAAGTTAAAACCACGCCTTTAGGAAGGCCGGTACTGCCCGAGGTATAAACGATGGTGACTGTATCTTCACCGTCCGGCTGGTGAATGTCGGTGAGCGGCGCATAGTCTTCCAGCCATTGGTTGAAGGTGGCTTTCGCGCCTTCAATGGTGGGGTAGGGAAAGGTAATGGTCAGCAGCTCTGAAGGCAGGGCTTCTTGTGCGGCGGTGGTGCTGTCGAGCTTACCCACAAAAATGGCCTTAGCGCCACTGTGTGATAACACGTGCTCGATAGTACTGACGCCGGCGGTGGAATAGATGGGCACGCTGACCAGTCCAGCCATCATGATGGCAAAATCTACAATAAACCACTCGGCACTGTTTTTGGCCAAAATGGCGACTCGATCACCTGGCTCGAGGCCTTGTGCTAATAAACCGGAAGCGATGCGGCGAGCTTGGTTGTCTACATCCGCCCAGCTCAGCGTGCGCCACACGCGATTGGTGGGTTGGTGTAAATAGGGCTTGTTCGGGTGATTGGCGACATTTTCCGCCAGTTGTGCCAAGGGAAGTGGGTAAGGCATGATTTCTCTCTCTGGTACTCGATGTTATGTTTATTGGGAGTAGTGGTATGTACCTATTCCAACAAACTCTCTTGGGCTTCACAAGAGGGTAAATCGGTCATTACGTTTCTTTATCGTGTTTGGGGGGATTACGTTGAGGCCTCAAAAATTTAGCCGTGCGTCGATGTAAGCTTATGACGCTAAGATGACGGGCAGGATAAATCGAGGCCAGGGGGCTTAGTCTCTTTGAGTGCAATGGCTAATCTCTCTGCTAGGGCAGCGTGGCGAGGGTTGAGGAACATAAAAACGTCAAACGTGAACCACGTGCGGGGTCAATTGTATGAGCTCGACGTGGAATGATTTTTCCAGATGAGATATGGCCGCCGGTGGTAACAGTATGATATCAAGTCGGTCATGGGCGAGCATTTTAATGGCCGCAGTGGGATCACTGATCATCGAAAATTGCCCGTTGCGCCAGTGTTCCTGCGCAAGCCGACGCACGTGTAATAGTCCCTCAAATGAGCCTATTCGCAGCGGCATGTCTTGGCGGATCTCTTTTTTCTGATAACCATAACCGGCGTAGCAGGCGCGTCCGAACCGCGTGTCGACTTTAATGAGGTTGGGAAAGTTATTTTTAACCACGATTTCCGCTCTCAGCAAATCGCCATCTAAGATACCGCTATTAACTTGGTTGAGGATGCGACGACCCGGCAGCCAATGAATGTTGGGGCGATAACCTACTTGCTTGAGCGCGGCATGCAGCCATGGTTTCGAGGGGCTTGAGTGGTAGGTGGTTTGAAGGCCTTCGTAAAAACCAAAACGCAGGGGAATCAGGGGGGAGTCATCACTGGCCGAGATAGCCGGGATGTTAAGGATAAATGCACAAAACAGAAGGTATCGGCAGAGCATCTTATTATTGTTGGCTGGCTTAGTTGCCTTAAGTGTAGGAGGGACTCAGGTTTTCGAGATGAATTGTGTGACATTAAATGAGTTTGAGCAGTGCTGCGGGGATTGTGATTAATTGGCCTCTGAATTTTGAGCTCGTCATACCTTAAGGTATCGATGTCCGTATTCTTTGTTACGGGGTGACTGCGACGCCACCGAGTTTCAGTTCACGTGTTGTTAAGCGGTTTGGTTACATTGTCTCCGCGCCTTGGCTAAAGCCGCTGATGAGTTCCTCTTCTGTACCTTTAGCGATATCAACTTGGTCGTTGACGTGGTTGAGCAGGTTCTCCAAGTGATTGTGCGGCACGGGTAACGATAAGCAGCTTGTGTGTTCATGAGAATGGAGTTATACGAGGACAGGTGATTTGCGAGAAGCTCAACCATTGCCGTTGACCATGTTATTCTGATCAGGGACTAGGATGACCGGAAAGTGATGATTAGAAGCTATTTAGTGGTGTTATTGTTTGGATGGATACCGATGCTGGCCCAGGCCTCGGATATCTTGACCATGGCGACCTCAAACGGTCCTCCCTATATGATTCAGGCGTCGGATTCTGGCTTGGATATTGAGATACCTCGAGAGGTGCTCCGCAGAGCGGGCTTTACAGTTGCCATTCGCTACATGCCCTTGGCTCGTGCGCAAATGGAAGTGCAGAGTAAGCGGGTGGATTTTATGGCACCCTTTTTTGCCGAGGTGGTAGAAGGGCTCTATCTGTCCGAGCCCCATGTCATGTATCGTCCTACCGCTTTTTCCTTGGCGTCCAATAATCTTAAATTAGACGCAATAGCAGATCTTTCGCACTTTCGCATACACACCTTTCAAGGGGCCAAAGGCTATTTTGGTTCTGACTATATCAATGCCGTTGCGCTTTCACCTCATTACGAAGAGCGCCCAGATATGAGTAAGTTGGTGCTGTCATTGGTGAGCGGACGCACCGATGTTGTGGTCCTGGATTACAATATATTTTCCTATTTTTGGAATCGCGAAATTGGCGATAATAAAAACTACCAATTGCGGGCCCATTCGATTTTTTCTCCGGTGCCGGCGGTTGCGGCATTTAATAATTCAGAGTTGCGTGATCAATACAACGCGGCGCTAAAAATGATGATTAATGATGGAAGCCATCAAGCATTGATGGGGCAGTATCTAGAATCACTGCCTGTGCTGAACGATTATTAGTATTTTAGGCAAAACACGACGATGGCAGTTTCTTCCATAAAAGCGCTGTGCCAAAAAACACCTGACGAATTTCGAAATCGATTGGCACAGTGTTATTTATTGAGTTGAAATCGAGAAAAATCACAGAGTGAACTCGATGATGCCTCAACAGCGATACCACAGCTTGGATTTTCTACGCGCGGTGATGATGTTCTTAGGTGTCGTGCTACACGGCGCTCAGATGTACATGGCGGTTCTGACCACCGATGACTACTACCTCGATCCCATGCGTTCAGTGTCAATGGATGCGATCTTGGTAGTGATCAACACCTTTCGTATGCCGACCTTTTTTTTACTCTCTGGCTTCTTTGTTGCCCTGCTGTTTCAGCGCCGTGGACTATCGGGAATGCTGAAAAATCGTTGGCAGCGAATCACTTTACCGTTTCTGATATTACTACCCGCGCTGGGGGTGATCATGACCGCGTTGACCTTGTTGGCGGCGAGCTGGCTGCAAACTCGCCAATTGGCGTTTGATTTAAGCTTGATTGACAATCCAATTAAACTGGTCGACAAAACCCACAACCTTTGGTTTTTGTACTATTTAACTATGTTTGTGGCGCTGGCCGCTTTGGTGATAGCTATCACTCAAAAGCTACCAGAGACTTTGCGAGGGTTGCTCGTGAATATTGGACAATTCATCACGCCATTGAATGCTCTTATTTTACTGGCATTATTGTTGGCGCTAATTGGCAGTATGTCGCCTGCTGGACGTATTACCGCTTCCGTGGTTTTCATGCCGTCGTCACTTGTGTTTTTGTACTTCGGCAGTTGTTTTGTGTTCGGCTGGTTGTTGTTTTATCGCCAGCATTGGTTACAGAATTATCAATCAAAAGCTTGGTTGCTAATGGCCGGAGCCTGCATAACGCTATTGATATCGCTTGCTTGCTTTGCGCTTCAAGGGGATAAAGGCGGGGAAAATTATTTGATTTTCCACGTTTTGCTCTCACTGTTTTCCGGGCTATCGGTGATGCTATTCATGGTAGCCTTTATCGGATTGTTTCAACGCTATTTTGGCGAGTTTAATAGGCGCTATCGATACCTCTCAGACAGCGCCTATTGGGTTTTTGTCTCCCACTCAATTTTTCTGGTGGCATTGGCGTTTCCAATGGCGCACTTACACTGGCCAGCAGAAGCCAAGTTCTTGATTGTCACGCTGGGTGCAACTCTGCTGTGTCTGTTGAGCTATCACCACTGTGTGAGAAATACGGTGCTAGGGGTACTGTTAAATGGCCGTCGTTACTCGGGGTTGCCCTTGGATTATGCCTCTGCGCATACCGCCATCGAGCCATTCAATCGCTAGTGTCTCAAACCGGGGGATTGAGACGTCTGTAGAGGTGCCTTTTGAGGTGATAATGTTATAGAGGGCAAATAGCGAAGCCAGCCGAGTTTCTGTACAATGCGCCACCTATTTGCCTCATCTCAACAGGTTTTTCATGTCAGATTCCAAACAAAAAGTCGGCTTTGTGAGCCTCGGCTGCCCCAAAGCACTGGTCGACTCGGAACGCATCCTCACCAAGCTCAAGCTCGATGGCTACGAAGTGGTGCCCAGCTATGACAACGCCGATGTGGTGGTGGTCAATACCTGTGGCTTTATTGATAGCGCTAAACAGGAGTCTATGGAGGCGATCGATGAGGCGATGCGGGAAAACGGCAAGGTCATTGTCACTGGCTGCATGGGCAAAGGCGTGGATGCCGAGGCCATTAAAGAGGCCAACCCCGATGTGTTGAGCGTCAGTGGTCCTGCCGACTATGACCAAGTCATGGATGCGGTTCACGAATTCATTCCGCCCACCCCGCAAGAGCACAATCCGCTGGTGGATTTGGTGCCGCCTCAAGGCGTGAAATTGACCCCAACTCACTACGCTTATCTAAAGATCTCGGAAGGCTGCAACCATCGCTGTACCTTCTGCATTATTCCCGACATGCGCGGTGATTTGGTTAGCCGTCCGCTGACCGATGTAGTCACTGAAGCGAAAAAGTTGGTGGCTGGTGGCGCACAAGAATTATTGGTGATCTCGCAAGATACCAGTGCTTACGGAATTGATGTGAAGTTTAAACTCGACCTTGCCGAAGGCCGCGAAACACGCATGCAAGATTTAGCCGTGGCTTTGGGCGAGCTAGGGGTATGGGTTCGGATGCATTATGTTTATCCATATCCGCACGTCGATAAGATGATTCCGCTGATGGCTGAAGGCAAAATACTGCCCTATCTGGATATTCCCTTTCAGCACGCAAGCCCGCGTATTCTAAAATTGATGAAGCGACCGGCGCACAGCGAAAAAGTACTTGGTCGGATCAAAAAGTGGCGAGAAATCTGTCCCGATCTCACTATCCGATCGACCTTTGTGGTGGGGTTTCCTGGGGAAACTGAAGATGATTTTCAGGAGCTGTTGGATTTTCTCGAGCAGGCGCAGCTCGATCGCGTCGGGTGTTTTAAATACTCTCCGGTCGATGGTGCAAAAGCCAACGATCTACCTGATCACGTGCCTGAAGAGGTTCAACAAGAGCGCTGGGAGCGCTTCATGCAAACTCAGCAGCGTATTAGCGCAGCTCGGTTGCAACAAAAAATAGGTCGCACACTTGAGGTGCTGATTGATGATGTGGATGAAGAGGGGGCGATCGGTCGCACCTACGCCGACGCGCCAGAGATCGACGGCGTCGTCTACCTCAATCAAGAATTTAAAGTCGCCGTGGGCGAGCGAGTGATGGTTAACATTGAGCACGCCGATGAGTACGACTTGTGGGGTAGTGTCGTTCGTTAATCTTTGAATGGGAGGCCATTGAATTGATCGACAGTCATTGCCATTTTGATTTCGACGCTTTTGATGGTCAGCGTGATAAGGTTTTACTCCAATGCGCTGAGTTAGGTGTCGATGGACTGGTTGTACCTGGTGTCGAACCCTCACAATGGGATCGATCGGCAGAACTCATCGCAAAGCAAAAAAGCGCGTGTCAATTGTACGCCGCCTTTGGTATGCATCCCTGGTGGTTGTCTTCGTTAACCTTGACGCAACACCAATTCACGTCGAAACTCGATACGATTCTTACACAGAAAAACGCCATCGCCATTGGCGAGTGTGGTTTAGATGGTTCAATTGAAACCGATGTCGAGCGACAACAGGCGGTGTTTGAATGGCAGTTGCAGCTAGCCTGTGATCGAAAACTACCGCTGATTATTCACGCTCATCGCGCGCACAATGATGTGATACGATTGTTGTCGCGTTATCGGCCTCAAGCGGGAGGCGTGATTCACGGCTTTTCAGGAAGCGAAGTCTTAGCGCAACAGTACTGGCGATTGGGTTTTTATCTCGGTGTTGGTGGAACCATTACCTACCCTCGGGCAAATAAGACACGAATGGCCATTACTCAGCTGCCGTTGGAGGCTCTAGTACTTGAAACTGACGCGCCGGATATGCCATTACACGGCGCGCAAGGGCAGCCGAATTCACCCATTCGGTTGCCGCAAATTGCCGGTGAGCTGGCTCGGTTGCGAGAGCTGCCGGTAGAAGTCGTAATGTCGCAAACCGCATCCAATACGCGGAAACTATTTTCCCTAGACGTTGACCCAACAAAAGTCACTGACCCAACATTTTGACTGATACTATTATGACGTTCGATAGCCACGCTTTTAAGCAAGAGTTTCCGCTTTTTCAGCACGCCGACAATAGCTCGCTGGTGTATCTCGACAATGCGGCGACAACTCAGCGTCCGCAGTGCGTGATCGACGCCATGGTCGACTTCTATTCGCGTTTTAACGCTAACACCCATCGTTCTAGCCATCGCTTGGCTCGAACGGCGACGGCCATGGTTGAGTCGGTGCGAGTGCAAGCGGCGCAGTTTTTAAACGCGGCCCAGCCACAGGAAGTGATATTTACTCGCGGCGCCACCGAGAGTCTCAATTTACTGGCGTCCTCACTGTGCCAAAACCTGAAGGCCGGAGACGAAATTATATTATCGGCCGCCGAGCATCACGCCAACTTAGTACCTTGGCAAATGGCTGCGCAAAAGCATCAATTGGTGCTGAAATTTTTGCCCAGTGTGCAGGGGGAACCTCAGCTCTCGGAGTTGTCGCGGCTAGTGACCCCTCGCACAGCAGCGGTTGCACTTTCGGCGGCATCCAATGCGCTGGGCTTTCGCGTGGCGATAGAAACGGTTAAGCCCAAGTTGTCAGATACCTGTGTTTTGGTGGTCGATGCGTCCCAGCGCTTGGCTCACGAGGTGATTGATGTGCAATCGCTGCAATGCGATTTTTTGGTGGGGTCTGCGCATAAGTTCTATGGTCCCACCGGGATTGGCATTTTGTACGGTCGGAGAGATGCGCTCGCGCAGTTGCCGCCATGGCAAGGCGGCGGTGAGATGATTGATCGCGTGGGGCTGCACGATAGTGACTTCGCTCAGGCGCCTCACCGTTTCGAGGCTGGTACTTCGTCTTTGGCGGCGATTGCCGGATTGGGCGCCTGTTTGAATTTTCTGCAGTCACAAGATCGTGCGGCGATGGCAGTTTACGAATCACACCTCAACCGCTATTTACACACCGAGCTTGAAGCGCTCAGTTTGAGCCTTCCGTTTCAGTTATTGACCCAGTTTGAAAACAATGTCGGCATCGCTGCCATTGTTGGGAGAGAAGACGCCTCGCTGGATGTTACGGATATGGCGGACTGGTTGGATGAACACGATATTGCGGTGCGCGTCGGACATCACTGCGCACAACCCTTAATGGAGCCATTAGGCGGTAGCAGCTTGCGCATATCATTAGCCGCCTACAACAATCGCGGCGATGTGGATGCGCTAATCGCTTGCCTCAAAAAAATACCGCAGCAGTTATCGGAGTCGATTGGCTGCGATAAGGTCGGCGTAAACGCTTTTGGTGATGACTTGAGTGATGCTTCCATCGAATCTCTAACCGGTGACATGAGTTGGCAAAAACGCTATCGACAATTAACACGCTGGTCCACACTGCTGAGCCGAAAACCCGATATACGACTAGATCATAATCGAGTGAAAGGTTGTGAATCCGAAGTTTGGATTACGCACCGAAGCGAAGGTCATCATCATTATTTTGCCATCGATACCGATTCGAGAGTATTACAGGGGCTGTCGGTATTAATATTGCTGCTGTTAGATGGAAAGACAACAGAGCAGTTCGACGCGGTCGATGTAGAATCGACGTTTGTGAATCTGGGGCTTGAGAAATACTTGAGTGAATCTCGCAGCAATGGATTTCGTGCGCTGGTGGATTCGATGGCCGAAAAAATACGCTAAACCGCTCGGCTTCGCTCACATTTGGCTAGGTACTTTTCGATGGCGCGAGAGACGGCCACAAAACCAAAAGTGGCGGTGACCATGGTGGCAGCACCAAAGCCGCTGTTGCAATCGAGGCCGACGCTGTTGTCCATTCCTGTTCTCGCCTGACAGGTGCCGCCCTGTTGGTCGGGATAGGTCATCTGTTCGGTTGAATAGATCGCCTCGATGGAAAATACGCGTTTAGGGTTGCGGGAAAAATTATGAATTCGACGCAAACAGTTGCGGGTTTTCGCCAGCAACGGATCGTTAACGGTGCGAATTAAATCGCCGTGAGTGATTTTTTGAGGATCAATTTTCCCACCCGCAGAGCCAACGGTGAGAATAATTTTTTTGCGGCGTTTACAGAAGTTGATCAGTGCGGCCTTTACATAAGCGGCGTCAATGGCATCGATAACGAAATCGACCCCCTCATGAATCAACTCTTCTAAATTGTCTGAATCTAAAAAATCGTCGACGGCGTGTACGGTCAGTTCGGGATTGATGTCTTTCAGCCGGGCCGTCATGACTTCAATCTTCTGCTGGCCAATGGTACTCGACATAGCATGCAACTGACGGTTGCTGTTGGTGATGCAGATATCATCCATATCAATCAGGGTGATTTCACCAATCCCTGAGCGAACCAAGCCCTCAGCGACCCAAGTGCCGACACCGCCGATACCCACAACCACGGCGTGGGCGTTGTGCAGATGATTGAGCGCCGTTTCCCCATAAAGGCGGCCCAAGCCGCCGAAGCGTTGCCGATATTCTGTACTGAGTTGAGTCATAGCTGTCGAGTGATCTTAAGAAACGGCGCGATTCTACCAAAGGACGCTTAAACCCCCAAGCCGAGAGAGGCCTATCGAGTTATTAACTCGATGAACCCTCAGTCATAAAAAGCGGCGTTTTATAAGCAGTTTGTTAGTGCTTTCCCTTGTTTTTGGGATCTCTGCCTATAGTATTACCAGTCAGGGATGAAAATTGGTTTCCAGGGTGGAAGCGCGTATGGCAGGTGACTGAATTTTCGGTAGCGATGGCTTATATGCCCTACGAATATGGGGCTCATCGCGATCAACGCCTTAGCCGCTTTGTTTGGTTGTAATAGGTTACTCATGAAAAACGCACAACAGAATAATCCCGCCCCAATTTATGACCGTATCCGCGATCTTTTTCAGCACGGATTCACCATTGATTGGGTGACAGCTTCGTTTATTTCGATTTCTCACGTCGTTTGCTTAATCGCCACGCCTTTTGCGTATTTTTACGCCCCTGAGGGATTTTGGAAGATAATGCTCGGCTGGACCTTGCTTCATGCGCTCTTTGGTTGTCTCGCCACCACGGTCTACTCGCACCGTTTGATTTCCCACGGTGCGGCGAAGAGCATTAGCTGGCCAGTGCACATCGTGTTTGGCTTCATCGGCCAGGTGATGGCCATGCAAGGCAGCGTGCGCCGCTGGGCGGCGATGCATGTGATTCACCACGGTGTTGATCGCAGTGGCAAACACGAACTCGACCCTTACAGTGCGACTTGGTTTAAGAGTGGATGGCGCAACTTTCTCTGGTCACACATGCTGACTTATTTTTTCAGTCATCCAGATACCACCGCCACTGAAAAAGCTTATCAAGCAAAGAACTCTACCCCGTTGATTTGGCAAGATAAGCTGTATTTACCACTATTGATACTGTTGAATTTTCTACTGCCTCTGGCCTTGGGCGCACTCATTACCGAATCCATTGTCGGTGGTCTGTGCTTGATGGTTGCTTCTATCGGCGGCTTTATTCTCGCCCAGCACAATACTTGGACCGTCAACAGTGTGACCCACATGTGGGGTTTTACCAAGGGCGCTTTTAGCTCCGCCAAGAACAACTATGTATGGATGGGCCCTCTCGGTGAAGGTAATCACCACGCCGATCATCACGATTATGCCCGCGACTATCGCAATGGTTTTGGTTGGAGTGGATGGCTTTTAGATCCTAGTCGATACGTGATTTTATTGCTCAATGCATTGGGATTAGTGAAGGGGCTGCAGCGCGCTAGCAAGCGTCAAGAAGCAGAGATCATTGCCCGGCGAGAGCTCTTAAATGCACAGGTGAAAATTCAACCGTCACGATTTGAAAGCTGGGAGGCGAAACTCGAGACGCTTAAGGCTGATTGGTTAGAGGCGACTCAGCGCTGGGAATCTTTTAAAAAACAAAAGATACAGCTAAAAGCCATGTCGCTGCCGAAGTTTGAATTACAGAATAAACTGGACGCTTTGAAAGCCGAGATGGAAGTGGCTCGACGGGCCATGAGAGCGCGCAAACAAGAGTTCTTTGACGCAATCTATGAAATGCGAACAATTCCAGTCGCGGCTTAGTTCATTCGTTGAAGCTAGCTCGATCAAGTGGATGAATGTAGATATTTAGATAATGTCTATTTGTACAAACAAAAAAGGCGGCCTCGGTCGCCTTTTTTGTTGTTGCCATTATGGAAGTGGATTGCCCTGAGTCGAACGATGGTATCAATTAGCGCTCTAGCGTTAGCTATCATGGTGACGTGGCCGTTTCTCGTACGTCTAATTCCCAATAACAGTGAAAGCCGTTTCGCCCTTGGTCTTTTGCCGTGTAAAGCGCTTGATCGGCTTGTCGAATAAGTTCTAGCAGTGGTTGCTGCTGAAAAAAGGCGATACCGATACTGGCCGTCACCTGTATTTCTTTGGCTCCTTGATGGGTTTTGGTTTGGCGTATCACCGAGAGTAATCGCTTGGCGAGATTTTTTACTTGAGACTTGTCGGTATCCGGCAGTAGTAAGCAAAACTCTTCGCCGCCTAAGCGTGCAACAAAATCGTTTTGTCGCATGGTACTTCTCAACGCATCGGCGGTGTTCACCAGTACCGAATCTCCGATGTCATGGCCATATTGATCGTTAACCTTTTTGAAAAAATCCAAATCAATAACCATTACTGCGAGCGATTTTTCCGGGGAATCGCCACCTTCATCGCTGTCCATTGCATTGTTGTAATAACGCATGCAGCGGTCATCAAAGGCTCGGCGATTTGGCAATGCGGTCAAGGGATCGATATGCGCCATTTGGTTGAGTGTTTTATTTTCATCAGTGAGTTGATCGATTTTTATCAGCGATTGACGATACTGATTTATGACTTTGTAGGTCTCGATGGCTAAAAAGGCCAACCAGCCAATGCCAAAGGCAAGATAGGGAGATACCACGCCATAGGCTTGGAAATGTAGGGTTTCAATGGCAAACCCCAGAATCACTAATGCACTTGAAATGACAGAAGGCAGCATCTCTCGATTGCCTTTTATCAATACATTAATCATCTTCAGTACCATGATGGTAGTGAGCAATGCGATCAGCGGGCGATGAATATTGCCGTAGCTCTGTAGTGTTGGAATATCTCCAAAGACTAACAGGCTCGCAGCGATGGAAGAGGTGGCGCAGATGCACAGAAGTAAGGGTAAACCGATAACTGAGCGGTAATTGGTAAAGAAGTAGAGCGCCGCGATAATGGGGCCCAAGAGAAAGATAATCCAGCCGATTGTGGTGTTTTGAGAGATGGTGATGTTGGGTATGAAATCGTAAATGGCATCGGAGTCAGATACGAATATTCGTGTTGCAATGATGGCTGCCAGGGTGCCCAAGAGTAAAAAGGCGGTATTGCCAGGGCGCGCTGTCCAGAGCGCCAGATTGGCAATTGCAAAGGCAAGAATCACGGCAGAAATCGCCGTAGCGAGGGTCTTTTGTCGCTGAAAGTCTCTGAGCAGTGTGTCGGTGGGGCCAATGAGAGGGGCGCGCTCTATGCCTCCGTTGGTGCTGAAGTTGCTGTTGATCGATATCTCCACCAGCAGCGACTGTACATCTGCTGGAAGGCTGATCAGTGGGTGTCGGAAGTGGGCTTCAGCGGCCTTGTCCGAGGGGGGCACCAGTTGATGATGCCAGCGATCGTGATAATAAAAGCTGACACTCTGTGCGGCACTCGCCCAAGGAAGGTGAAAGCTGAGCGGCTCGAGCCGATCCGCGGGAAGTTTCAATTTTAATTGATAGGTCGCCATGGCAAGGCCTGAGAAAGGCGGCGTCCGATTGATTTTTCGCCAGAGTGAAGGCACCGTAATCGGCCCAGTGTAGTGCAGCTTTCCATCGTTAGACTGATAGTCGATTTGCCAGATACCGATGAGTGAGATCACTTTCGAGGGGTCTTGTTGCGATAGATCTAGAACATTGACCTCATTGTTGGACGGGGTTAATACCGCGGAGGCGTTGGCTAGGCTAGGCACCAGCCATAGCGATCCTAACCATAGCGACCCCAGCCATAGCGACCCCAATAACCGCAGCCAGCGCGAAAAGTTAACAGCAACAGCGCTTAAGCCCTTGGCGGTTGTTGAATACTTGGAGGATGATCGATTGCCGACATTCTCGGCGATGTTGAGCGTGTTAATGTGCAATTTACCCTATCGCTCTTTGGTGGCGATGTTTAAGCCGCGGCTTGAAGCTGGCATCGTCTCTCAGATCCAGATCCATGTCTCAGAATGTTCAATCATGGTTGAAGGGAGCTATGTAAGAGGGCGGCCGCTATTGGCGTCGCCCCACTAGAGCTACTCGGATTCGCTAATGCGGTTGAGAAGATTAGTGCTCGACGATGTGAACTTCCTCAAAGCCGATGTTCTTGGCGACAGCGGAGGCCTCGTCAAGATTGGAGAAGTGTAGCGCTTTACCTGAGGTGCTGGTGAGGGGCAGGGTGTGACCCCAAAGGTCATGACAGTCGAGGTGCCAGCGGCCATCTGAGTTGTCGGCAACGGCAACGACGTCGCTGAGTCGGCCTATGTCATAGAGCGTTTTCATGTGGGGCATGTCCATAATCAATCTCCTAAGGTCAATGACCGTTTTAGTATAGGAGGAGATCGGATCAATCGCAGCTATGAAAACCGTCTAGAAGTGAGGTAATCGCTTACTATTTGAAATAAGGGGCGCCTGCCCCTATGTCTAGCGGGTCACGCAAACCGCTGTTCGAGATAACTGATAATGTCGCCAGATTCGTACATCCAGCGCACCTTGCCAGCTTCCTCGATTCTGAGGCAGGGGGCTTTAATCGCACCCCCCTCAGTCGCCAGCTCTTCTCGATAGGGGCTGTTCTGGGCTAGGCTGCGAGTCTCAATCGGTAGATTGAGTCTGTGCATGGCGCGGCGGGTTTTGACACAGAATGGGCAGGCGTAGAGCTGGTACAGCGACAGGCCCTGCAGCGCTTCTTCCACTTGGCTCTGTTGCTCCGCTGGGCGCTTGAGTTTTGCGGGGCGAGTGACCCAGTCGATGAGTACGATGAGGCGACCTAGTCCCTCGCGCAAGAGTTTTAACAGCAATTTCATGAACGTCTCGGGTGTGGATGTTTAGCAATGATGGAGTTGTGGAGGATTACTCTGCAAACACAATTGCTCTAGAATCCTCACGCCGCGGCATTATAATCAACCGCGGGCTCAAACACTATTACCACTGCTCGAAATTCACTCATGAGGTAGAACAATGCCAGTCGCTTGCGCGAGACATATCTTGGTCAAAACCAAATCTGAGGCTGAAAAGCTCAAACAGCAATTGGCCAAAGGCGCTGATTTTGGAACATTAGCGAAGAAGCACTCGAGCTGTAATTCCGCCAAACAAGGGGGGAGCCTGGGTGAGTTCCGCCCCGGTGAGATGGTGAAAGCATTTGATAATGTGGTGTTCAAAAAGCCGCTGTTGACTGTCCACGGCCCGATTAAGACGCAATTTGGCTTTCATTTGATTGAAACGATCTATCGAGACTGAGAGGCTCTAGTTTCTAGTTTCTAGTTTCTAGTTTCTAGTTTCTAGGGTCTTGGCTAGAGTAGCCACTCAGTCTGTCGTGAAGCCCCAACTGGGGCTTCACCTGTGGATTATGCCTCCGTCGGCAGCTTGTTCGTTCCCTCCATTTGCCGAGTGTGAGTCAACTGTGTTTCGTCACCTTGCTCGCGATTAAAGCTACAGCTCATCACCCAGTTTGAGTCCTGTTGATAACAGCTAATTAGCGCAAAGCCATCGCCGGGGAAGAACTCAGCCGAAACATTGCATTGGACTTGAGCGTCGCTACTGAAAGTCTCACGTTGCGCAAAGAGCTCGGGTTTTGAATTGACAAAAGACAGGGGCGAATAAAGCCCTGAGCTGTGGATGGAGGTCACTCGAGTCTGGGTATTCTTGCCAGAGTGAGTTAAATGGATATCCACAAGGCTCGACAAGTGCTCATCTCCCGACAAAAATACCAAATTCTTGATATCGTGTTCTGCGATAAAATTTAAAACTTCAAACAGGGTTTTGGGGTAGCCGTCCCAGGCATCGGAAAGGATCGCCGACTGCGGTGATTGTGCTGAATGAAGTCGTCTGGGCAACAGCATTGAAGGCGACACAATGAATCTAGGTCGATCATCGCTTGGCCTTTCAAGTAACCATAGTTTAAAGGCGTCTAACTGCGGTTTCGATAACAGTTCAGCCTGTGCCAAGGGCAGGATACCGGCATTTGAGTCGGTGTGATTGACGCTGCGCCCATGGCGCTCAGAGCGACTGTCGAGCATAAAAAAGTCGAAGCCATTTTGCTCAAAGCGATACCACAGGGGGTGCTGGAGCAGATCTACCTTGTCAGGTGTTTGGTGCAGGTTGCGTTGGAAATTCCAATAGGCTTGTTTGCCGTCTCGGCCGTAACTGGCTTTGCCAACCGTTGATTCCGCGCTGTCCCAATCATTTAGCAGTTCGTGATCGTCGAGCATCATAAAGCTGGGTAGGCGTCGCAATACCGATTTCACCGAGCGCTGTTGTAACCATAAATGATAGGCATCAACAAATCGATCAAAGCGTTCAGTGGGATCCATCATGCCTGCAGAAGGATCCGTGTAGACTTGATCCCCCATCAATATTGCAAATTGAGGTGTCAATGCCGCGGGTGAGGTGCGGATCTGTTGGTCTAGGTGATCGGACAGTCGTTGATAGGAGCCGTAGGCTAAGCGTTTATCAAACATATTGGGTGGATACTGACAGGCGGCCACCACAAACTGAGTGTTCTGCGGAGGTTCAAATGGGTATTCAATCAGTGCTGGTTCGAGCTCTGTCATTGAGCCTTGCAAGGTCTTGGCAAGTTGCTCTCGAAAGTGCTTCCCTAAGAGATGGGTGCTCAAATAATCCACCAGTGATTGATGCTGAGCGTCATGGGCGACAGGAGGTAGTTCGAGTAAGTCCCATAGATTGTCCGGCAGTACTCGACGATGCTGTAAATCTTCGAGTCGCAAATCTTGGTCGTCCAGAACCAGAGCTAAAATTCCGTCGGCTTGTTTGAATGTGTCGTTTATTAAACACTCGGATTTGAGCCAATTGTCTTTTTTGGGTTGTGCGAACTTGAGGCACACGTTTTGTTGCAGTTGTGTTTTGGTAATCTCCAAATTGTCGCCGCTGGCTAAGCGTAAACCGTCATCAACTCGATTGACCGCGATGAAGAGCACAAATTCTGGTTTATGCATCTGGCTGTCAAAACCAAGGCTAATCGGCAAGGTTGTGCGGCCGCTCTTTTGTTGCAATGAGCCGATAACCGGGCCCGAGAAAGGCATCGCTAAGGTGAAGTGATGGACGCTGTTTTGGCTGTTGGAAGTTTCATTGTTGGGCTCCAACAAAAAGCGATTAATGACATCGAAATTCTGTTGAACATTTTTTCCAATCAGAGAGTCTTGGTGTCCAAAACCTTTAAAAACCTCGGTGCGGTAATCTCGACCGGCGGTCTTCATAGTTTCTTCCATTCTGCCAAGGGTCGAGATATCCGATAGACCGTTCTGGTCACCGTGCACACTCAAGGTCGGAAAGTTCCAATATTTTTTCAGACGCTCATTGGTGACGAATTCATTTTCTCCGTGTTTGTTGACCACTCGTTCGTGCATGGCGAAACGGATGACCTGCGATAAGGTCTCCATGTTAAGAGGTCCAAAGATGTCGTCGATTTTATTCAGGGTTTGCTTGGACAAATTGGCCAGGCTGAATGTGCGCCCGTAGAGAGCGTCCATTCTATGACGAGTGCCGACGTAGGCAGTTTTGGCCCAGGGGGTGGAGGGGTTTTCTTGCTGAAATTCACCGTCGGGATAAGGCAGTGCAGAGAGCAGTCTGTCAAGCAGTTCCTCAGCCGCCGACGGCGCATCGGAGCGCTTAAATTGATAAAAGACAAAGGGCATCATTTGGCGAATGTAGCTCAAACTGTAGGCCCGAAAAATATTCTCGGGGCTGAAAACCACGCGTGGTCCAACTTGCGAAAGTACCGTTTTGTTGATTCTTTTTGGCAGCAGAGTGCGCTCTTGGAAGTAGGGCGCGGTGTTTTCAGGGGGCGCTAATATCGCCATGCTCAACATGGCCGATCCCATGCAGTGCGCAACAATATCGACTTTCTCTTTACCGGTCGTTCGGCAAATATGATCGACGGCGACGGGGATATCAGCAAAGGCGACGTCTTCAAAGCTCCATGGCAGCATAGCCGTTGGCATACCGCTGCTGGTACGCATGTCCAACACCCAGACCTCTCGCCCTTGTTTCCAAAAATAGCGGGCCATGTTGGGATTGATTGAGCCATGGGTAAAAGTATTACCGCTGGCGCTGTAGCCGTGAATCATCACTATGGGGGGCAGCGGACTATTGCCTTGCGCGTATCGAGTCAGTCGAATATTAACGGGCAGATCCACTGCCAGACCAATACCTGTTTGATCGACACAGAGTTCGGTGATTTCGGGCGCAGGAACACCGACAATGCGACCCGGCAAACGCTCCGGTTGCCCGCTCAATTGATCGTCGGGTTTACGAAAACTCCACAAATGTATGCTGATGAGTATACGCGCGAAGTACGCAAAAAAGGCGCCGAGATCGGCCAACGCGGTTACTTGATCTTGCTGATCGACCACTCGAATCAGCGGCTTGTTGTAGTGGGTGATAAAGCGAGAATCGAACCGTAAATAGGCTGGGTTACGGTTGGGTTGTTCGTTATCGGGCCTTAAACCGGGGAATACATTGAGATGCATATCTTCAAACTGGCGCATGGGATTACACGCTTGCACGTAACTGATGTGCTTATGACCGATAACCGCGTGAGATGATTGCTGCTGATCAAATCCACCCAGTTCCGCAGGCCAGCCGCCATCGGGGCGATCGATGGAGAGCTGATAATCAAAGGTGCGAATTTCTCCAGCACGAGATCCTAGCGCTTTAACATCTCTGAACCAGTCCAACAAACTGCGTTTTTGTTTCGAGTCTTCTTTGTTTGTTTGCGACGCAGAGGAGGACCGGGTTGAGGGTAGCGACGGTTGCAGTAACCAGTTCGAAACCTTTTTCTCAAAACTCTGATAAATGTCTCGCAGTCCGCGGTTTTTCAACCAAGCGCCGAGGGAGGAGACCACTCGCTGACGGTAGCTGGTGCTTTCGCGGCCCATGATTTCCATGGTGCCTCTCACGGGGGTGACCAGAATGGCGGCTTGATCGAACTGCGTATCGCTGGCGCCGACTCGAATGAGTTCTTGCCAGGTGTTCTTTTCGAAGATTCGCAAACGGCTAACGGGCTCGTCGAGTTGCGATTCGTTGTTAACGTCCATGACTCGCTCAGACGAGTGGACAAAGTCGAGTATCGCTTTGGGCTTAAAGCGCAGCGTGATATCCACCACACAATCGATCGCTTGTTGATTGGCGTCGGTTAACTTGACTCGCCCGCCAATACGCTCGGTAATTTCTACTTTGGTGGGTTTACTTGTAGTGACAGAGGATTTGTCGGCAAACACCGGTCGAGTTAACGCCGCGCTAGATTGGGTTGATGTCTCGGTGTTTAGTTGTGGGTTGGATTCGGAGTTGTACTGCCACTGCGACAACAAATAGCGGCTGGCTCGTAAAGAAATGGCGGCAATACTGAGGGCCGGGTTGGCTCCCAGCGCGGTTGGAATCATCGCGCCATCAAGCACCGCTAGGTTGTCATGTACTTGGGTGCTAGATGAGGGATCCGACAGGTCAAAAACACGGCCGTATTCATCCACAACGCCACTGTGGTGATCGTCGCCCATTGCGCAGCCGCCAAGGGGGTGTACGGTGAGCTGAGGGCCCTTACCTCCCTGACCTAAAAATCGTTCCATGGATTCTGGTAAGGGGCTCCAGGCGGGGTTGCCTTGAGCGGAACCGCCACTTTCAGAATTTCTAATGAGATCAGTAAGTACTTTGACTTGGTGAGGGAAGAGCGGGTTATCGGGTAAGCCACTCCAGTGGACTTTTAGGGCGCCGTCTCCCTCGAGAGGGTCTTCATCATCATCGGTCAGTAGCTCTAAGGCGCCGTTGCTGCCATCGTCGCCCATGATGGCAAGAATCGATGTACGTTTTATTTTCTCGGCGTCAACACTGTAAGGATCTTGTTCTGGTTGGCCGTGATGATGTTCGCTTTCATCGGCATTCATTAACTGCGCAAGGCTGTTGGTGGTGGTGACCATTTCCTCGTAAACCCGGCGCAGTGCACCGGGGACGGCCATCTCTTCGATCAACAGTTGCTGGGGGTGATCTCGCAAATCGATCATGCCGGTAATGGTGGGGCCGACGTTGCGTGTTGTCGGTTGATCATTTTCCGAAGCGACAGCATTAACCGCTTGTTTTTGATCAAAAATGGTCGCTAGCATGTCGCCATTGGAAGAGAAATTGGCACCAAGCTTGTTTGAAAAGGGAAGCTTTTTGCTGTGTGAGCGCAGTAATATTTCCGTTGAGCCGTAACTACCGGCGGCGAGAATTACCTTGGCGGCGCTAACTTTAAAGGGCGCACCTTGACGCTTTCTCAACTTGCTTTTGGTGTGCGCAATATGAACTTGCCAACCTTTTTCGCCGCTATTGAGAGCGAGAGTCTCTAGTTTGAGGACGGCGGCACCGGTGTAGAGTTCGACCCCTTGTTGCTGCGCTCGTACCAGTAGATTGGTGTCGAGAGAGTCTTTGGCGTTGTGATTACAGCCCGTCGCACAGTCGCCGCAAAAGTTGCAGGCGTTGAGAGAAACTCCGCCGCTGTTGATTTTGTCTTCCATTGCCATGGTGATGGCAGCGTCGCGGAATGTTTTGTACATTTCCGGCTGAGACTTATCGCTGGCGAGAATTTTTAACTGAGTGTGTTTGGCAAGCGGTTGAGCTTGATGCCGCGAATGACGGCCGATGGTGTTGAGACCATTTTGATCGCTGGCGCCTAGTAATTCTCGAGTTTCGTTGTAGAGGTTATCGAAAAGTTCGTCGCGCGCGTTTGCGCGAAAACTGGCGGGCCAGCGCTGATCGAACACTCTCGCTTTCGGCTCGATCATCACGCCGGCGTTAATCAGTGACCCGCCTCCAAGCCCGTTGGCAATGACGGTATTTAGATGAGGGGTTACTCGAATATCAAAAAGCCCATCTCGATTACCATTGGGCGCTGCGCTATTGGGGGTGCTAAACCGAGTGTGTTCGGGAAGGTCGGCCATTCGCGAGGGAAACATTCCCGGCAAATACTCTTTGCCGCGTTCGAGTACGCAGACTTTGAGTGCTCGCCCTTGGTGCTCTAATCCAGCCAGTTGTGACGCTGCGATGGAGCCGCCGTAGCCGCTGCCGACAATAATGACATCGTAGTCAAATTGATCGTCATTTGAGTTGAGTTGATGGACCAGTGATTCTAATCCGTTTGAAATCCACGAGCTTCTAGGCTGAGTCATAGTTTTATCCCTAAAACGGTACGAATTGTGGCTTGCTTTCGCAGTCGGCTCTACATCTTAGCCTTTGCGTCTTGTGTTGTTATTTGTCGTTATACAAGATGGGTGGAGCTATTATTATGACCTCTAATGATCCGTTCTCTGAGGTTGCTCGATGGCCCATTGCGCTCCAGTTGCGCGATCGGGCCTCTATCGAATTGTTAGGCGATGACTTTAAGGTCGCAAGCTTCCGCAATGGCGACTTCTAGATCATCGACCAACACCGGTTTGTGCAATAGCTGAATGCCGGCGTCTTCGGCTTCTCGCAGTCTTTCTGGCGCAGTATCGCCGCTGATCAAGATGGCGGGAATGTCTTGATAGAGTTCGCGGATCGAGCGAATTGATAAGATGCCATTGTCTTCGCCGCGCAATCGGAAATCGGCCAAAATGATGTCCGGTCGTTCGGCTTTTGCTTGGCTTAAGGCATCGAGAGTGCCATCGGCCAGCAAAATTTTGCAGCCCATGCCTTCGAGCAGTGCTTTCATCCCGAGTCCCACTTCACGCTCGTCGTCGATCACTAGGGCGCAGAGGTTATTCCAAGATAAGTTCAGTTTTGGCGGAATGACCTTTTCGGTGGGAATAGTTGCCGATTGTTCAACTCGTAAGGTAAAAGCGGTGCCATCACCCAGCATTGAATCCATGCTGAGATTCAAATTCAATAAATCGGCGAGACGCTTAACGATGGCAAGCCCTAGACCGAGGCCTTTTGTGTGATCCCGTTCGGGGTTACTAAGTTGGTAGAACTCTTCGAATATGTGTTCTTGTTCTTCCGGCGGGACGCCGCGACCGGTGTCGTTTACGGTAATGTCGACTTTGCCATTCTTAGTCGTTACAGCAATGTCAATTTTACCCTGATCGGTGTACTTGATGGCATTAGAGAGAAGGTTTCGAACAATGCGTTCAAGCAGCAGCTCATCGGTATTCACATACACATCGTCGGGGCAGTCGAGCCACACCTTTAGCTGTTTTGTTTGCGCCGCAGGCATGAATTCATCCTGCAACCGTTCAACCATCAAGCGAATATTAAAGGCGGTTTTATTGACTTGAACAATACCGGCGTCGAGTTTGGAAATATCCAGCAGCGAATCCAGCCGAGAGGCCAGAGACTGTAGAGCCAGATCCATGTGCTCGGCGATCTCGCGGCTTTGCATATCCAAAGGACGTTTGGCTAAAGCACCGCCAAACAGTGATAAGGCGTGAATTGGTTGACGTAAATCGTGACTGGCCGAGGCGAGAAAACGGGTTTTTGCACGGCTAGCGCTCTCAGCTTCTTGCAACGCACTTTTAAGCTGCGAGTTCATCGCCGACTGACGCTGGCGAATGGAGAAGGATTCTTCGAACAGGGAAAAGGTGTCTTTCGATAGCGCCACCATGATGGAGCTGGAGCCAAACACCATACCGGCGACCCCAAGACCAATCCAGCTGCCACCCTCGGCAAAGGTAAAGACGCCCCAAAGCGCCACGGTTGGCAAGAGCGTGGGAATTAGATACGCGAGAGAAATGGGTAAAAAACCGGCGGTGGTAATCACACTAATGGAACCGATGCCGGTGAGGATCATGGTTTGAACCGCGCGTTCGTATTCTGTTAGGTGTGGAAAAAAGAAAAGGGAAAGCGCGTGAGTAATACCGTTGACGACACTAAGTCCAATGGCAATCTGTAGTCGTTGGGTTTCGCTGTAGCGGGTGAGTTCGGGAAGCTTGATTAATATGGCAGAACGCGCGAAGAGGACGATTGCACAGAGCGCGATCCATCCACCCCAAATCCAAGTATCGACACGTGAAGAGGCAAACGCTGCAATTACCCCCAAAGAGATAAGTGTCGGGATAGGCCCCATCCACCCTTGCCGGGCAAGCAGGTGCAGGAGCTCTGACTCGATACTCGCTGAAGGCGATAATGAATGTTTCAAGGGGGCCATAGGCATACTTCCGTGTGAATATACTCACAATCGTCAAATCTCTTACCTTGAGATTCGGGGCTGAAATCAACCATCGAGTATAAAGGAACTGGTCATAAAGTCGAATGGCAGCGCCAGCTTTTGACCTATTAGTCGCAATCTACAACCAGATCGACTCCATCGCCCGATAGGTTTCCGTGCTGTTGATCGAGACGTCAGTACCCCTGAGCGCTATTTAGCGCTTCTGCGCTTGCAGTACCACGAACTTTCGGTCGGAGGCGACAGTCTTGCAGTTGCCGAACAAGCGCTTGAGCTTGGTGTGGTAGTTAAGATGACGATTGCCAATTACCCACAGGCTGCCCCCTGTTCTGAGGGCGCGTTTAGAATCCACAAACATTTGCCAAGCGATGTGATCGCCGACCACCGATTGTTGATGAAACGGCGGGTTGTTGAGCACCAAATCGGCGCTATCTGAGGCAAAGCTCGACAAGCTGTTACCGGCGATAAATTCACATTGATCCAGAGACGATAGCGCTAGTGAGGCGTTGAGTTTGGCGCTATCGATGGCCATGAAGGATTCGTCCACAAAGTGAACTCGTGCCTGCGGGTGTGATTGAGCCGCGGCGATACCCAATAGCCCATTGCCGCAGCCGAGATCGATAATATCCTCCGCACCTTTATCGGTGGGCAAGTGTTGCAAAAAGAGTCGGGTACCGATATCCAGGCTAGCTCTCGAAAACACATTGGCATGGTTGTGGATAACGAAGTCCAGCGCACGCCGCTGGGTATCGGGAAGGTCCGATTCTTTAAGACGATAGCGGCTGGGGTAGGGGCTCTGATCGGTCCAGCGGTCGCGATCAGCTTGGCAAAAGATGAGTCGTGCCTTTTTCTTGGCCAGAGATGTGGTGGTTGTTCCAAGGACTTTTTCAAAGGTTTTTAGGGTATTGGTATGAATGTGCTTCACCATGCCCGCTGCGATGATTTGGGTCTGAGGATGAATCAGGTCGCGCAAGTGATAGAGCTGATGCTCCAATAGCGCCGAGGTCTTGGGAACTTTAATCAGCACCAAATCCACCGCTTCTGTTGGCCAGCTGAGGCTGTCGAGTATATCGATGGCAGCTGTGGCGTCGCTCTCTTGGCTGTTATTGAGCGCGAGGTTTTGCTCGCACCCTTGGTGGGCCATAAACGAATCACTCTGCCAATGGCGGGGAAGGTGTCCCAATGCCACCCCCAAGGCTCCAAAACTGTCATTGAGAATCAGTGTTTTGGGGCGCGCGGTCATCTCGTTGGTATGCTCGTCAACCCATTGAAGCAGATATTCATCGGCAGCGTCCCAAGCCCTCAGGGGCTCTTGTCTTCCCGAGTGATTGCTGGAGCTGGGAAAGCGTTGCAGTGCAAAGTTGCCAAATGGGGTCTTCATTTCTGGAGTGTCGAGCATAGTTGTCTATCTGAGGTGGCGGAACGGGTGTTCGTCGATGGTGTTCAGGCCTCGGTTTCGGGCGTAAACACACGCCGCGGCATTATAGCCTTGGATGAAAAATTATCCGTGTTTATTTTGAAGAGGTTAAAAAATAAACGCTTTTCGTCAGCCCTTGTAGGCTCTGGCCTGGCGGTGAATATCCACAGTTTGTAATAATCATTGCTCATGATAATTGTGAGTAACCTTCTATTTGATCATAACGGGCCTCTTGCTCGATAGCGGGCCTCGTTGAGACAAACTCGTAATGCGTCGCTGATCAAACATTGAGCGTGTTACCGCGCGCTAGATGTGCTGTGGCCTCAAGAGGCTTTTCCACAGCTTGTCGTGGCCTTTGCTCAAGTTATTTGTGGGTTATGTATAACCGCAGTTGTTGGGGATTTTGTGACGCGAACTGCTGGGGACAAAATATCGATTCACACTTGTGGGTAAAGAATCGCTCCTCTGTGGAACAGCGTCGGTTTTGATCCCCTTTTGATGTTTGTGTGACCAGCGTATTGATTGTCGGTCAGAAAATGGACAGTCCACCCAAAGCCCCATCGGCCCTAGGCTAGAGAGACGTATCCACAGTTTGTCGGAGTGATTGCTCAGTGTATCTGTGGGTGTTTAGGCGTGACTGAGCAGCGGTGTAATTCTTGGGGATAGCTTGTGCAGCACCCGTGAATGAGCGGGGGGTGATAAGTTATTCACACCTCGACCGATAGGGATTTGAGCTCTAAATAGAGGGTTTCGGGTAACTCCAAAGCGCGCAGCAATTTATTCACCGCTTTCGGTGGGTGAAATTCTGCCGCCGTCATTACCTCGCCAATCAAATTGGCCTGATAGAGTGTGTGACCATAGGTGCCGACGTGATCACCGGATCGAATGCCAATCTGTTGCTGTAAAGCTTTACAGAGAGCCTCGGGTAGCTCCCATTGCCTAGCGATACGCTCGCTAAGCAGGGCGCCATGGCGTTGCAGAAAGGGTGCGAATACATCAAAGCCCGGGGTTTCCTTTACGCCTGTGTCTTTGAGTTCTCGACAAAGTTCACCAAAGGCCATGATGGTACCTATGTCGTGAATCAGCCCCAGTAAATAGCCCATGTAGGGCTCGCCACCTCGTAATTGGGTTATCCGCTCGCAGGCAACCGCGCATTGTAGCGAGTGCTGCCAAAGCTGCTCTCCAAATTGTGGAAAGTAGGGCGAATCTCTCTGAATTACAGGTTGCATGACCGCAGCCGATAATACAGATCGCAGGCCTTCAATACCGAGTTTAACTACGGCCGTGTCTATGGCGTTGATACGTTTGTGGGCGGGGGTGAAATAGACCGTATTGGCTAGCTTCAAAACCGCAGCGCTCATGGCGGGGTCTTTGTTGATGATCGAAACATAATCAACGGCGCTGCTGCTCGGATCTCTGAGGCTGCGCATTAACTTGGGGATAACCGCCGGCAGCCGAGGAATTCTTGTGGCTTGCGGTGCTCCACTCAGCGATAGCTTTACACGGTCAATGGCCTGCAGGGTTTCGCTTGTCAACGGTTCCGACGAGGGAGGGGCAGGAAACAGTGCGCGAAAGAAGCCATCGTTGATGGACTGTAACGCCATGGAATAAGGCTCAGTGATTGCGATTTGGTCACTGGGGGTGGTGCGTTTCTCGGGGCTACTCAAATCTGGATGGGTGGCGCCGGAGAAGAGTCTTCTAAGCAAATCGAAAGCCATGGGTGAGTCTTTTGGTTGAGCCATTAAAAATGGGGCAAGTATCAAGTTTTCAGTACTAAATCTTATGAGACAAGAACTGGTTAGATAAGAATCTTTCACTTAAGACTAGTTGCTGGCTGGGGAAAGACCAAGCAAATCGCCATTCTTTGAGTTTCAATATTGATGACGAATTCGTATCAAATAGAGGAAATAACGGTTTTTTTCGACTAGATTTCATAGGCGCCAGCGGCATTTCGCGGGGTGTTAAGGTCAGTTGATGGCCAATGTTGAATCGCTGAGATCGTGTTGAGGTTATTAGAGATGGAAGACGGGCGCCGACAGAACAGATTGTTCGGTATCGATTAGGGAAAGTATGATTAACATTCTTCATTCGCGATTGCATTGGGTGTTGATGATTGTTGGTGTCAGCGCAGTGCCGACGCTATTGTCGTTATTGGGCGTCGACTTTTCATCCGCTCAGCCGGTGTTGCTCGATCAAGTCACGGTTGAAGCTGCCTTTGGCATGCTCAACGGTGCACTGCATCACGCCTTGCTCGAATGGACCGCAGTGAGCATAGCGTTACTCACTGCGTCCATCTCGATAATCCACTACCGAATTCATAAAGACATTACCGCGCCGATTGTCGGTGTTGCCGTATTCAGCGCCGGCATGGTCGATGCGTTCCACACCTTAGCGGCGACTCGTCTTATCGAAGCTCAGCCGGCCAATACCGATTTTATTCCCTTTACTTGGGCTCTGTCGCGAAGTTTTAACGCCATCGTTATGATTGTCGCGGCGGCGGTAAGTTTATGGTTGTTTCGGGAAAGAAGCGAAGGCCCTAGTGGCTATCCAAAAGAGCGAGAGCAGAGAAATCAACGAGTGTTGATTGGCATCGCATCGATCTTTATGTTCTTGGCAGGCATTTCTATTTATCTTGCTCTGGTTGTTGAGACTCTGCCAAAAACCAGTTTTCCCGATGCCTATATCAAACGCCCATTTGATGTTCTTCCGCTGGCGCTTTTTTTGTTTGGCGGAACTCTCTACTGGATTTGGTATCGCCAGAAGAACACGATGGTTCGATTCGCCTTGGCCATGAGTATCGTGCCAGAAGTCGTCGTGCAACTACACATGGCATTCGGTTCTAACGCGCTTTTTGATCATCATTTCAATATCGCCCATGGGCTAAAAATCTTCGCTTACGGAATCATTCTGTCTGGATTCTTAATCGATTTTTTGTATCAGGCGAGCCCACAGCGCGCCGATGAACAGATGCCAGCGCTTGATAGCAATACCGTGCTGTTTCATGTGGATGCCGATGAGATGGAGGTAGGCCGTGCCTCTAGGCCTCTCGGCGTGTTACTACCGGTAGCGGCCTTCCTGCTAGCTCTGTCGGTAGCGGTATTGGTGAGCTTTAGCTTTTACTTTGAAAGTGAGCGATTGATTCGAAAGAACAGTGTCGAGAAACTGAGAATTGAAAGTACATTGGTTGAGCCTTTACTCGAACAGCTCTATCGACAGTCGTCGAGTGACGTGTTGTTTCTGAGTCAAACGCCTCCGGTTGAAGGATTAATCGATTCAAAGGTGAAAGGTGAAGCGTTTGAATACGATTTATGGCGAGATAGCTTGACCATTATTTTTTCCGAAATGCTCAACAGTAAAGATGATTACTTTCGCATCTCTTATGTTGGTGTGGCGGATCAGGGCCGAGAGTTAGTGAGCGTTGTACGTAACTTGGGTGGCGTTCATTCCGTGCCAGAGACCTTGCTGCGATTCGAAAGCAGCGAAAACTATTACCAATCCTCTCTACTGACGCAACCGGGTGCAACGGCCATCTCTAGTGTAGAGCTAAAGCGATTGAAGGGAGATCTGGTTTTACCGCACCAGCCCGTGGTGAGAGTGTCGACCCCGATTTACGATCCCGAGACTGGTGATCTTTTCGGCATTATTATCATTCATGTGGATTTTGGGCGATTCATGTCGAATTTGGTTGAGAATCAACTCAGTCGATTTCGTTTGTACCTATCGAACTTTGAAGGCGACTACATTTATCACCCTGATTCCACTAAGCGTTTCTCGGCAGAGCTGGGCAATGACTTTTATCTGCAAACTGAATTTCCATTGTTAACCTCCGTTATCGACACCAAAACCGACGAGCAGGGCTTTAGCAGTCTCGAGGATTCTGAAGGTAATATTTCACCCTCCTACTTTTTGTTTATTCATCTGTCAAAGTACGGCGGTCACCGGCCATTGTTGCTACTGCTTCAGCACGGTGAAGATACGCTAACCGAAGAGTTACAAGGATTTCGAAACCGAAGCTTAATCCTTGGTGTTTCCTTGGCGCTGATTGCCTTGGCGTTGGCGGTGTTGTTTTCGCGGCGAGTCGCTCATCCTCTGACGAAAATGACGCAAGCAGTTCAGCACTATGAGCAATCTGGAAAGCTAGAGGATTTACCCACAAGCTCTTCCGATGAAATTGGCGTATTGGCTAGGAGTTTTCACAATCTGTTACAGCGCATGAATACTGCGATGACTGATCAACAGAAGATGGCCATGACCTATCAAGAGACTTCCGATAGATTGCAGGCCATTGTTGACTCTGCGGTTGATGCAATAGTGACCATTGATCAGCGCGGAAATATTCAGTCTTTTAACAAAGCAGCTGAAAAAATGTTTGGCTATCAAGAGCAGGACGTGATTGGTGGTAACGTCAAAATGCTCATGCCCGAGGCGTTTTCCCGGGAGCATGATCAGTACATAAAAAATTATGAAACAACTGGCATAAGCAAAATCATCGGAATTGGTCGTGAACTGACGGCAAAATCCAGGGCCGGTGAAGAGTTTCCCATCCATCTGGCAATATCAAAGATTGAACTCAATGAAGGGGTTTTGTATACCGGTATTATTCGAGATATTACTTCGCAGAAAGCGGCAGAGAGATCGCTCATCGAGGGTAAGGAAGCCGCCGAAAATGCCGTTCGCTACAAGTCAGAGTTTTTGGCCAGTATGAGTCACGAAATCCGAACGCCAATGAATGGGGTGCTTGGAATGCTGGGGCTGCTCATGCGAAGTGAACTGAGCAAAGAGCAAAGCCATTACGCCGAACTTGCCCGCTCAAGTGCTGACTCCTTGTTGACCATTATTAATGATATTTTGGATTTTTCGAAGATTGAGGCCGGACGTCTCGACTTGGAGATTTTGGATTTTAATCTCAATAGTCAATTGGGTGAGTTTGCCGAGTCGGTGAGTCCAAAAGCCCAAGAAAAAGGCTTGGAAGTCATTCTCGACGTGACCGCCGTAGATCGCTCCATGGTGAAAGGGGATCCGGGCCGAATTCGTCAGATACTGAGTAACCTGGCGGGTAATTCCATAAAGTTCACCGAATCGGGTGAGGTGGCCATTCACGCCTCCGTGGTACCCACGCAAGATAACAAACTCCTATTTTCTTGTTCTGTGACTGATACCGGCATAGGGATTCCCGAGGATAAACTGGGAGGGCTGTTTGAATCATTTACTCAGGTGGATGCGTCCACCACGAGAAAGTACGGGGGCACGGGGTTGGGCTTGTCGATCGTCAAGCAGCTCTGCGAACTTATGAACGGCCGCGTTTGGGTGACCAGTGAAGAACACAAAGGCAGCTGCTTTTCTTTTGAGATTGAACTCGAAGAAAGTCATCAGTCTGAAGCGATTTTGCCGTCGGTGGATATTCGCGGCTCCCATATGTTGATTGTCGACGACAATAAAACCAATCGCGAAGTGCTGCTTGGTCAGTTGCAATCATGGGGGGCAGTTGCGGTTGAAGCGGACAGCGCCGAACAAGCACTGGACATCTTGGAATCACGCTATATCGAAGAAAACAGTGCAGAATTTGTGGTGGCATTTTTGGATATGCAGATGCCCGATATCGATGGTATGGAACTGGGCGCTAGGATTCGCTCGGATGCGCGCTTTGACAATATGAAGTTGGTAATGATGACGTCGATGGCGCGCAGGGGGGACGCACAGCGATTCGCAGATCTTGGCTTTTGTGCTTATTTTCCCAAGCCCACTACCACCTCGGATCTGTTTGATGCGCTACAGGTGGTGATGGCCGGAGGCGATGTATTGGATCAAGCTCAACCCTTGGTGACCAAGCATTACATTAAAAGTCTAAATGCCGACAGGCATCAACAAGTAGAACACGCGCAGTGGTCGAAATCGGTTCGAATTCTCCTAGTGGAAGATAATCATATCAATCAAGCGGTTGCTCTAGGCGTCTTGGAAGATTTTGGCTTGATCAGTGATGTGGCGGGCAACGGTATTGAGGCATTGATTGCAATCAAAGATGCTGCCGATATGGCGCCTTACCATCTGGTACTGATGGATTGCCAAATGCCCGACATGGACGGCTATGAAGCGACCCGACAACTGCGAGAGGGTGTTGCCGGGGAGCGGGCGATCGAGATGCCGATTATCGCCATGACCGCCAACGCAATGAAAGGCGATCGAGAAAAATGCATCGACGCAGGCATGAGTGACTACCTTACAAAACCCATCGATAATGATGAGCTGGAGGCGATGTTAATCAAGTGGCTGCCGTCGGAGTTACAGCGCCCCACTGAGGAGATTGAGGCTTCCTCTGTTGAGGCCGAGACAGTCGATAACTTCGCCGCGTCAGACAAACAGCCAAAAGACGGCGCTTTTGACGATAGTGAACTTTGGGACAAAGCCGGTGCCATGAAGCGGGTTCGAGGTAAAGAAGAACGATTGATTTATTTGGTCGAGCTCTTTGTGAAGGACATGCCGGGCCGAGTCGAAACTCTGCAATCCGCGTTAACCGGGGGGGATCTGAATATTGTGGTTGAACAAGCACACGCGATTAAGGGTATATCGGCAAACTTAGGGGCTTTGAAACTGACTGACATTGCAGGTGAACTTGAACAGATGGGGCGCAGCAGTGATGCCTCCGCTAGTGGGGTGTTGTCGGACAGCTTACAGCTCCATTTTTCTGATGTCTTCCGAGTGCTGGAACATTACCTCGACTCGACGTCCTCGTCAAAAAACGACTAGCCTGCCGCAAACGCCATGAGCGCGGTGCCATCGTTGCTTTCTTTACGACGCCTTGAACTGTAGAAATAGTTAATGTGATCGAATACTCCTGACGCCAGTGGCATTCCTATTTTTGTATATCCTATCGCTTGATAGACTCTGTTTTCAGCAGAGAGAAGAAACATGATCTTCTAGATGTTGCTGCCAGTGGCGTTATAGCGCACGAATATTGGTTCGGGACTGTGAGTCGGATCCTGCTGTAGAGCGATTCGAACGGATAGAAAACGTTTAAGTCGACGCTAGGGGCTAGTTCTACTCAACGAGCATCATCGAGATTACCACAATCTTCAGCACGAAGATTGAGCCCGCTTGCGTGGTGCAGATTAGGGGTAACGGATTGGGTGTTTGATTGGTGTTGAATCATGATAAATCTCCAGAAATGTACAAAACAGACTGGAGAAGACGAAACTGTACCAAGGGGAATATGAGAATCCCCTGCGGATGAATAACATAAGATGCGAATTTTTAGGAGGTGAGGACCTCGATCACCGTATAAGCGTAATGTGTGATCTGATAAGGATTCAAGGAAGGTCGTTGACTCTGTTCATGAGCAAAGGTAGGCCGAAAGCATGGAGCTCAGGTAGTTTGTCGATTAGTTGGCAAACCGATACGCCAAGAATCGCTAAGCACTCGGTGGCATTTCATGGTCAGCATAAAAAACCAAATACACCAGATAGCCGTGACCGATTAATGCGCCAGGTAAAATAGATTGCAGCACATAAGGTGTTCCCGCGAGAAAATGCAGCAATGTTGGAGCGCTAATTAGGATCAAAGAGCAGTAGCCATAGACTTGATAGGGATTCAGTCGTGAGTGCCGCCATTGGGATAAGAGCAACACCAGCCGAGTCAGCAACAAGGTCGCCACAAAAGCAAATCCAGCTTGAATTAGCGCCGCCATCATCCAAACAGATAGGCTTTGAGATTCAAAGTTACTGTACCCCGCCCAACTACCGTAAGCGCATGCCGCTAGCCAGGGCGAAAGGTGCATCATCGAACTCATTCCAGCGCCGTGACTGGATCGGAACAGGGCTCTAGTCTTAGTTCAGAGCGAGCACTGGGAGTTCCTAAGACACGCTGGTTAGCTTTCAACGATCGAGTGTCAAAGTAGTCCAAACTAGCCGAATGCAAGTCCACACGTATCTGAACAATACTCTTGGTGTGTACCAAGGTTCGATGCATCATGACCGAATCAGAAGCGCGTCTCGGCGCTTGAGATAAATGGTATTGATCAATAGGGTTCTCGTTAGAATACTCATCCAGCCATTGAGAAAATTTCGTTTTCCGATAGTCACTGACTTGCTCAAGCCTCTCCGATGACGAGGTTAGCATCATCGAATTCGTCATGACATGAGAGTTCCAAGCGTATTTCTCTCGATCCCAATGGAATTTGGTGACCTTGTTGCCGTCGACCAGTAATAAGTTAAACGGATTGTAGCGTTCGGTATCAAGATGCTTGAGATAAGATATAATTTCTCGTGAACTACCTTCAAAAATGGCGTTAGAGATAATATTGCCACGAGAATAGGCGTCTCTAATCGACGGAGCCTGATAGCGATTCAATAGCGCTAGGCTTACTCCATGACTATTGAGTCCGATCCAAGTGCCGCCTGCCTCTGCGTCTAGGGGAAAGCTAGCGAATACCGAATTTCTCTTCTTGTTCTGGAGTCCTGACTCTTCGCGGGTCTTAAGTTCGTCGCGGTTCATTGTAAGCGTATAGCCCTGCTTCTGGGGGATTAGAGTCAAGGTGCACATGACAGCGATGAGTCTCGTCTGTAGGTTGCTGTAGCGGGCGCAACGCCCAATTTCTCTGACGGTGCGAGCCCCAGAGTACGCGCTAAAGTCGCTGCCAACGCAACATGGTGATAGCTATGATTTAACAAATAGACTAATTCGCGATGACTATTGCTCTGTAAGCTGATCGAAAGGCGATCCAGAGTTGAAACTTCAGTCACGAGAGACAGCTCAAAGCTCTCCCTAGGTGAGTGGTCCAACCATAACTCGAATTCTTTTAACTTTTGCATCGCAAGTGTAGGAGTTGTTTCTAATTCGCTATCACGGCTGCGAATGTTGTAGTCGATACAGCTGGTGTCTATTCCCCGTCTATAAGCGTCGAAGTGATCAATAATATGTCGAATATGTTGACCAATTGTTGAATTGGCTACCGCCGGCTTGTGTTGATAGATATCGTGACTGAGTTCAACCAATTCAATCACCTGAGAAACCGATTCTCCTAGAGCACTATGCAGCATGACTAGACTCCGAAAACTCACTAATACGCCAACGATTCGAAAATTCCATGCTGCCTTCTTTGCCAAGATATCGCTGCAAATACCTCTTCGGTGCTTTACGAAGATCCACAAGAATGAGTCCGTCGAGTGAATCGTTGAAACTACGGTTGACAGAAAAACCAACAAAGCGGCCATTAAGTGCGAGATATTGTCGCAATAAAACTGGGATACTCTTACCTGGATCGCACTGACCGAGCAGTTTATTGATCACTGCAATATTTGTTAACGAACTCAGCAACTCTCTACTCCATACTCGGTTCTTTATCCTCAGTGGTGCCACGGGCCTAACATCGGTCAACATAGTTTGCTCCGCACGAAAACTCTCCATTAGCGTTTCGTTGAGAAACTCTCGAGCGTGGTCGCTATGATCGCGTGAAATGCTCACGCAACCAAATAGGGTGTGGTAACCCGGGTTCTTTACAATCCATGAGCCGATGCCCTTCCAAAGTAAATCCAGTGCTCTTGGGTGTTTTTGATATTCAGGAGTTACGAACGAGCGACCCATTTCGAGCGCGCCCTCAATTTTTCGAACGTACTGTTCATCAAATTTGTACAAGGTCCGGCTGTACAATCCATCGACACCAAACCGCTTGACGATCTGATCAACTTTGCCGATACGATAACCGCCGGCGATTCGTCTTTTTACTCGATCCCAGATAAACAGGTGAAAATAGTGTGGGTCGAATCGATCGCTGTCGAATGCTTTACCTGTACCTTCACCGGCGGCCCGAAAGGTTCTCTCTCGTGCTATAGCAATCTCGCTCATGATATCGGGAATCTCAGAATAAGGAGCGCAATAGACTTCGAACTCGCGATACTTGACTAAACAATAGGGCTCGATCTTCTGTAGGTTGTCGTTAAGATGACTAGAGTCGTTTTTCTCGAATTTGAGCAACCTATCCGCCTCGCTATCAATTTCACTATTCCCCTCATCACTCCGCTCATTATTCAGCTCACGTTTTTTGTCAGGGGTACGCTTTTCAAGAAGATCTGTGGCGGTGCGAAAATAGTCGGTGATGCAACGCTCATCGCCCAAGAGCTCAACATCTTCCCATTCAATCGGCTCGCCTACAGTTAACCTAACACTCTTCCCAGACTTGTTGGATAACTCTCTAGCTAGCATGGCGGTTCTTAGGCGCGGGTGAATCAATCCTGCCAAGTAAAACGCAGAACTATTTCGCCCGTGTACATAAAAAGGAACACACACTGCACTGAATTGTCGCATAAGCTTAGCGACAACAGGGTTCCACTGACGATCGCGAACTCTAAAATCGGATGTGTCAATAGCCGACACCATGCCCGCGGGAAAAATCAAAATTGCTCCCCCTGAGCGCAGGTGTTTAAGAACTCTACGCATGCCGTGCAGGTTCTTACTCGCGGCATTGTCTGACAAAACATCGACACCAATGAAAATATCTTTGAACTCGGGGATGAGCGACAACAATTCGTTGGTCAGTACTTTTAGATCGGGTCGTACAGCCAATAGCTCGCGAGTCATTGCTACGCCCTCGAGGCCACCAAACGGATGATTGGCGACAAAAACCGTGGGGCCCTGCGCTGGAATCTTTTCGAGTGCTTGTGGGTTAACCACTTCAATAGAGGCATCTAGGCTGGTCAGTGTGTGGTTCAAGAACCGACTGGCAACTGTTTCGTTCTGTGCCAATGCGCCTTGAGGCCGTCGATCGTAGAAGCGCGCCAACGATTCCAAAGACAACAATTTTTCAATCGTTGCGGCTAATGACCTGGGTTTTAGTGGTAGTCGAAAGGGATTCGATGACACGATGATTCTCCTTAATCCGTTTCAGGGTACTGGCGCGTTAGATCGCGCTCTTTCTTCCACGCACTCAATAGAGTCGTGAGTTTAGGTGGGTGGTAACCACGACGGCGATTTTCAGCGCCCAACAAGAACAATGTTCTGTATTGAAATAACAAGGATTTCAGAGCATCCGATAAAGTCGCGCGACGATCCCATATATGAAGTGATTCTGAACTCGCGCAATTTATCTCTACTATTTCTATGTTCTTGCCTTCCTTAAGGCTATCTAGATCCCGAAACTTTATGTCCAAGCGCCCATAGTAGAATTCCGGAATCTGCTTCATGAGCTGATCGATTCTATTAGTTAACATCGAGGTGACCGCAGTGTTAGCGTCTCGGAAAATTGCACCTCGAGAATGGCTGGCAGCAAAAATTAGTCGAAAGGTCTCTCCTTCAGCAATTACATCATCAAGATTCTTCTGGTGGCGTTCCAAATACAGGTGAGATAACTCTCCAGCACGAATGTCCTTACCGATGAGTTGGCGCAGGCTACTTTTGCCATCACCAATTACATAGGGCATATACTTCATCGCCATTGAGATGATCTCTCCTCGCGATTGTTCTGGATGACGAACATAGAAGACGCCGGCCTCAGGTTCCCACCTTGCCAACCGCTGAACGATGATTTTTGAGTCCTCTGGGTAGCTAGCCAGAACAGAAGCCAATATGTTTCGATTGTGAACGAGTTTTACGCCGACACCACGACAACCAATATCGGGTTTGCATACGACTGGATAAGGCATTTTTTCGTCACTCATGCGTTCTTCTATAGTCATCACCTGATCTGCTATATCGACTCGACTCACGTTGTGGGTGAACCACGTAAGAATGGTTGAGTTACAATCCTGTGTTGCCTGTGACATCAACTCGCTCTTTCCAACTCCGACCATGCCGCTGAGAGGCAACTTTGGATTGGCGATCAAGGGTAGAGTCAATGAACGGTAACGAACGGCCATCCACAACGATTGAACAGCAACCGGAAGGTATATTGCCCAAGTCGGCCAAAACTCAAAAAACGAGGTCTGCTGACCCGACATGTCCAGTGGTGGCATTCCTGGGGTTACGTAGAAATCACATTCACGGGAGTTCAATTTTTTCTCCATCTCAGTTTTTGTGAGTTTAATAGAAAGCCGTTATGGCTAATGGTTCCCTAGCGGCGAAATCTTTAGGTAACAATTTTCGTTCGCACTGAACTTCTTATCAAAAATCCAATCAAACTTTCTCGAAAATAAGATCCTCTAAAAGTTCCAATTAGCATTGAGGCTAATAGGGGTCCGAAACAACCGAGTAAAACCTGAGGGTTATCATGAAAAAATCATCAAAAAAAATTGGACCGTTGTTTATGTCGTTAGCGCTAGGTGCCCTTGGTCAAATAGCCTTTGCCGCCGATCCAGACATTTATTCCCACAAAAAGCACGGCGCGATTAAAGGAGCCGACCCCGTTGCCTACTTCTCACTAAATCCCGGTGACGACGCCGTCATTGGTGACAAAAATATTTCCTTTCACCACAAGGGCGCTGATTGGTTTTTCTCCAGCGAAGAGAATCGTGATCTTTTTAGGAAATCCCCTGAAAAGTATACGCCGCAATTCGGCGGATACTGTGCTTTCGCCGTGTCTCACGGCTTCACCAAATCGGTAAATCCAGACTATTGGCATGTCGTTGACGATAAGCTCTACTTAAACTACAACTTTTTTGCCGATAGAAAATGGCGAAAAAATCAAAAAGCAGCGATAGATCGAGGTAACGACAATTGGCCTCTGGTGCTTAAGAGCTGTGAAGAGCACAATAACTGTCTAGACTAAACTCTCAAAGCGGCGGCTATAATATTAGGTGACCGCCAAAATAATTGCTTAGCCCCTAAAGCTAGGCGCTTCTTTTGGCGATCACTTACACCAGTTTCTCCTTTCGCCACTTTGTAACGCCCGAGGCTAGTTCTTATTGATCTTTTCAATGCTATGGTTGTGACCCTCATTGTAAAAAGTCAGTCTTTCGCGACAGAATATTTTTCAAACTGTCACTTTCCGAATCTATCTATACTTGTATTTGTTAGACACGGGAAGTCAATTGAGTTCACTCGTTAGCCGGTAACTAGGCCTAAATCATCAATTTATTTTCGAAGGCGGCGACGATTCTGTGCTTGGTAGATTCGTGTGATATTGGTGGGATGTCCACGTGAAGATTCTGTGATAATTTTGTGATTTTTAAAGATCGACTTGAGAGGTCTGATAGGTGGTCGGCGAGAAAAGTAATCTCCGTAAGTACCAGAAGAAAATTGAATGGCGGTCATAAAAGTCGCCGAGAAGACAAAATAAAATCCACTAGTCTGAAATGTGTTCGAAATACAGAGAGAATAATCTCTTGGTTTTTCCGTTAGTAACTTTAAAACCCACGAATAACGGTTCTGGGTATCGAATCGGGCATTGAGTTACGCTGAGTGTATGAACTTCAAGTTCGTGATTCATGTGTAGTTACAGTACTTCAAGGTGGCAAAAAACGTCAGTGATAGCCCATTCTAGGCCAAATAAATTTCCATTTGGAACGCTTGAAGAACTCGATAGATTGCCTCTTTTCTTGCTAGGAGATTGCTGTCGGCGCCTCTTCGGGTGTTCTTCCATTATTTAGAATGCTTTCTCGTTAATATTGACTAATGAGGCATGTGCGGTAATATAACTATGAAAATCAGACAGTTAGGGATGCTGGAGTCAATTGCAAAAACGGATGTTATCGAGCCTCTTTTCTCATTAATTCCCTAATGTCCACTTATTTAATACCAGACTCATTAATTTCAGTTATCGAGACGGGTAGTCATACTAAGCGTTAAGTGGCCAGAGCATGA
>JBOEGJ010000021.1:0-4533 GCA_050633365.1 Cellvibrionaceae bacterium
GCATGTTTGAGCCCATCAATGCACGGTTTGCATCATCGTGCTCAAGGAACGGAATCAAAGAGGCTGCAACGGAGACCACTTGGCGAGGTGATACGTCCATATACTGAACTTCGTCGCGCGCCTTCAGGGTAAACTCACCCATGTGGCGTACAGAGACAAGATCGTCAACCAGCTTGTTGTTCTTATCAAGCTCAGCTGAGGCCTGTGCAATAACGTAACCAGCTTCATTAATCGCCGACAGGTATTCAATTTCGTCAGTGGCGATGCCATCGTTTACTTTACGATATGGCGCCTCAAGGAAACCGTAGCTGTTGGTACGAGAGTAAGTCGCCAAGGAGTTGATCAAACCAATGTTTGGTCCCTCTGGCGTCTCAATCGGACAAACACGACCGTAGTGAGTCGGGTGAACATCTCGAACTTCAAAACCCGCACGCTCACGAGTCAAACCGCCAGGCCCTAATGCAGATACACGACGCTTGTGAGTCACTTCAGACAGCGGGTTGTTCTGATCCATAAACTGAGACAACTGCGAAGAGCCAAAGAACTCTTTCACGGCAGCCGCAACCGGCTTAGCGTTGATCAAGTCTTGCGGCATCAAGCCTTCAGACTCAGCCATAGATAGACGCTCTTTCACCGCACGCTCTACACGAACCAAACCAACACGGAATTGGTTCTCTGCCATCTCACCAACGGAGCGAACACGACGGTTACCCAAGTGATCGATATCATCGACAATGCCTTTACCGTTGCGAATGTCGACAAGGGTTTTCAGTACATCAACGATGTCGTCGTTAGACAGAGTACCTTCACCGGTATCGGACTCACGCTGCAAACGACGGTTAAACTTCATCCGGCCAACGCCAGACAAGTCGTAACGCTCTTGTGCGAAGAATAGGTTCTGGAACAACGCCTCTGCCGACTCTTTAGTCGGTGGCTCGCCAGGACGCATCATACGATAGATCTCTACCAAAGCTTCCAACTCACTGCGAGTTGGATCGACACGCAAGGTATCGGAAACGAAAGGACCACAATCCAATTCGTTGGTGTAGAGAGTTTCTAGCGAATCAAGACCCAGTGCGTCGACTTGCTCCAACACCTCTTCGGTGATTTCAGTGTTACATTCGAACAGTAACTCACCGGTGTTGGTATCAGCCAAGTCGCGAGCCAAAGGACGGCCCAACAGGTATTCACGAGGTACAGCCAGCTCAGTGATGCCTGCCTTTTCAAGTTGACGAATATGGCGCGCGGTAATACGACGGCCTTCTTCAACAACTAATTTATCTTTGTCGTCTTTGATGTCGAACATCGCAACATCGCCGCGCAAGCGCGAAGGCACGAGCTCAAGCTTGAACTCGCCATCTTTAACGCTGAAGCGACTGGTCTCAAAGAACATCTCGAGCATTTGCTCAGAGGTGTAACCCAGTGCGCGCAGCAGAATGGTCGCAGGCAATTTACGACGACGATCGATACGTACGTAGACGAGATCTTTAGGATCGAATTCGAAATCCAACCATGAGCCACGGTAAGGAATCACACGTGCAGAGTAAAGCAGCTTACCTGACGAGTGAGTCTTACCTTTATCGTGATCGAAGAAGACACCAGGTGAACGGTGTAGCTGGGAAACGATCACTCGCTCAGTACCGTTGATCACAAAGGTACCGTTGTCTGTCATGAGCGGAATTTCGCCCATGTAGACTTCTTGTTCTTTAATGTCTTTGATCGTCTTATTTGATGATTCTTTATCATAAATAATAAGACGAACTTTCACTCGCAAGGGAACCGCATAGGTAATCCCACGAGATTGGCATTCGGTCACATCGAACGCCGGCTTGCCCAATACGTAACTTACGTACTCTAAGGCAGCACTTCCCGAATAACTGACGATCGGAAATACAGATTTAAAGGCGGCGTGCAGACCGATGTCTAACCGCGACTCAGGCGACAAATCTGTCTGAGTAAACTTACGGTATGAATCCAACTGTATCGCCAGGAGGAACGGGACATCCATGACGTGCGGCAATTTGCCGAAGTCCTTGCGGATACGTTTTTTCTCAGTATATGAGTAAGCCATCAGTATTCCCCAGCTTTTTTACGGATAAGGCTTCATCTCGCCACGGCGGTGCGTATAACTATCATCCGCACAAATAAATCCCGTGGTATTCAGCTCGCAGAAGAGTATTCCTAGACTGTCGACAACCAGCTCAACAATCCTACCCTCTACCTATAGTTCTTTAGATCTTCAAAACCGGACAATATTGCTAGCTTTGAATCTCACCATCAACTACAAACGGCAAAAAGGCCGGCGGGCAACAGCCCACCAGCCTCAAGTCAGACAGCGGTTACATCAATCAATAAACGCAAACGTCAGACTTATATTTGCTATAACCGAATTACTTCAGTTCAGCAGAAGCGCCGGCTTCTTCCAAAGCCTTAACTGCGTCTTCAGCAGCGTCTTTAGCAGCCGCTTCAAGAACAACAGCTGGAGCAGCTTCAACCATAGCTTTAGCTTCTTTCAAGCCTAGGCCGGTCAATGCACGTACAGCTTTAATAGCGTTAACTTTCTTCTCACCAGCACCAGTCAGTACTACGTCGAATTCAGTCTTCTCTTCAGCAGCGCCGCCAGCGTCGCCACCAGCAACAGCAACAGCTGCAGCTGCAGCAGTTACACCGAACTTCTCTTCCATTGCTTCGATCAGTTCTACAACATCTTTAACAGACATTTCAGCAACAGCATTGATGATATCGTCTTTAGTCAGAGACATGAGTCTATTCCTACATAAATGGAGCTTTCACGGCCTTATGCGGCCAGCTCAAAAAATTGTTTACAAAAGCACTTATCGAAAAATCGATTAAGCGGCTTCTTGCTCTTTTTGGTCGCGAACGGCCGCAATAGTGCGAACCAATTTGCCAGCGGCTGCTTCTTTCATCACGCTCATCAGTTTGGCGATTGCTTCGTCGTATGTTGGCAAAGTTGCCAGCATGTTAACGTCAACCACTTCACCTTCAAAGGCTGCTGATTTCAGCTCCAACAATTCGTTTCCTTTAGCGAACTCCTTAAAAATGCGCGCACCGGCGCCAGGATGTTCGTTAGAGAATGCGATCAAAGTTGGACCAACAAAAGTGTCGGATAGACACTCGTAATCAGTACCTTCAACTGCGCGACGCGCTAGAGTGTTACGAACGACTTTTACCCAAACGCCGTTCTCACGAGCCTCTTTACGCAGGGCTGTCATGTCGGTTACAGATACACCACGTGCATCGGCAACAACTGCAGACAGAGCGCCCTTAGCAGCTTCCTGGACTTCAGCGACGATCGCTTTTTTGTCTTCGAGTCTTAATGCCACAAGATTTCTCCTGGATTTGATTAGCTCAACTTTAATTCGTAAATACGAACAAGGAGCGCCAATCGTTACGTCACTCTTCTCTCAAACTGCAAGAGAAGACATTTCTCGGTGATCAAATCCAGCGGGCTTAAATGTCGAAACATTCAAACCTTTAAAACTGAATTGGGTCTCACCGTCTGCGCAGGAAATTAAGAATTTAAATCTCTAGCCACTATTTACTAGTGGCTAGACAACTCAGCTTCACCTACGGTCTTTGACGGCCTGACTTGTTACTGCCTAGACAGCGCGCAAGCCAGACCCCAAAGTACGGTTAACCAATCAACTTAAGCTTCTAGAGTTGATTGATCCAAAACTACACTTGGTCCCATAGTCGTGCTCATGGTGATCTTCTTCAGATACACACCTTTCGCAGAGGCAGGCTTAGACTTTTTCAAGTCAGCCAACAGGGCTTCCAAGTTACCTTTCAATGACGCTGCATCGAAAGTCAATTTGCCGATAGCGCCGTGGATAATGCCGCCTTTGTCAGCGCGGTAACGCACCTGACCAGCTTTTGCATTTTTAACAGCAGTAGCAACATCTGGAGTTACAGTGCCAGTCTTAGGGTTAGGCATCAAACCACGTGGGCCCAATACTTGACCTAACTGACCAACAACACGCATAGCAGCAGGATCGGCAATAACAACGTCGAAATCCATCTTGCCAGCTTTAACTTCAGCGGCTAACTCTTCCATACCGATCAAGTCTGCACCAGCTTCTTTAGCTTTCTCAGCGTTTGCACCCTGAGTAAATACGGCAACGCGTACGTCTTTACCTGAACCGTTTGGCAAGGTGGTTGCACCACGCACAGACTGGTCAGATTTACGCGGATCGATACCCAAGTTGATTGCAACGTCAACAGTCTCACCAAACTTAACGGTAGAAACGTCTTTCAACAAAGCAACCGCTTCGTCGATTCCGTATTGCTTAGTTACATCTAATTTTTCGCGGATTGCGCGTTGGCGCTTAGTTAACTTAGCCATTACACAACACCCTCCGTGTCTAGACCCATTGCACGTGCTGAACCAGCGATGGTACGCACAGCGGCATCCATATCAGCAGCAGTCAAATCTGGCTGCTTGGCAGTGGCGATCTCTTCTAGCTGAGCGCGAGTAACTTTACCCACTTTCTCAGTATTTGGACGACCAGAACC
>JBOEGJ010000021.1:4580-5942 GCA_050633365.1 Cellvibrionaceae bacterium
GTTTTCATTTCAAAGGTAAAACTACGATCACTGTAAACACTGATAATCACTGGAACTGGCGCACCATTCTCAACATTTTGAGTCTGAGCATTAAACGCTTTACAGAACTCCATAATGTTCACGCCGTGCTGACCCAGTGCTGGACCTACCGGGGGACTTGGATTTGCCTGACCTGCAGGCACTTGTAGCTTAATATAAGCTTCAACTTTCTTAGCCATGTTAAATACTCCCAATGTTGGGTGTTAGCGCCTCGAATTCACTGTGGCTCAGCAAATTGTCTTAGGCTCCCCTATCTCCGCAACCCACACCTAAACATGAGCTCCGGAGACGCGAAAGCCCTCTCCCGCCAAAGACGGAAGAGGGCCAAATTCTTAAGCGTTGATTAGGCCTTTTCGACCTGACCAAACTCCAACTCAACCGGAGTGGAGCGACCGAAGATTAGAACTGCCACTTGCAGCCTGCTCTTCTCGTAATTCACTTCTTCAACGACACCATTAAAGTCGTTGAACGGACCGTCGGTTACGCGAACCATTTCACCTGGCTCAAACATAGTCTTCGGTTTCGGCTTGTCAACAGAATCATCAACGCGCTGCAAAATTGCGTTCGCTTCTTTTTCTGTGATTGGTGCCGGCTGATCAGCCTTACCACCAATAAAGCCCATAACACGAGGCGTCTCTTTCACCAAATGCCAGCTGTCATCAGACAATTCCATCTGAACCAGAACATAGCCCGGGAAAAACTTACGCTCGGACTTACGCTTCTGCCCGCCACGCATCTCTACCACTTCTTCAGTGGGCACCAAGATATCGCCAAATTGCTCCTGCATTCCTGTCAGGTCAATGCGCTCTTGCAGTGCTGCGGCTACTTTCTTTTCGTAACCAGAATAAGCGTGAACCACATACCAGCGTTTTGCCACGTGCCACCTCTAACCAATAATGAGTGATGCTACCCAACCCAAAAAGGTATCGAGCAACCACAATACAATAGCCATCACGACAACAACCGCAACGACAATCAATGTTGTCTGATTTACTTCCTGACGAGTAGGCCATACCACTCGACGAAACTCCGCTTGAGCTTCACGCAACAATGCCCAGAAAGCCGTTCCTTTAGCAGTGTTAACTGCAACAAATGCAGCAATCGCACCACCTGCCACCAAAGCGAGGACACGGTACAACACAGCCACATCAGAAAAATAGGAGTTGCCCACAACGCCAGCAGCCACCAACAGCACCACCAACAACCACTTCAGGCCATCGAGGCGAAATTCTTTGGCGTCAGCCTTTGCGTTCATCTTATCGCAACCCTTTAATACAAATTTCTAACATGGAAAATATGGCAGGCCAGGAGGGACTCGAACCC
>JBOEGJ010000022.1:0-1729 GCA_050633365.1 Cellvibrionaceae bacterium
GGCGTTGAGGCTGTAGAAAAACTCCAAAAAATAGACGTTTTTTGATAAAATTTGGCATCTCCAAAGGATTGTAAGCATGCCTAATTTCAAAAAGTACAACTATGATCAAACCGCTATGGTTGTGATCAACTTCGAAGAACAGTTACAACCAAGAACCTTTGAGTTCACCCTTCATCGACTGATCGATAACCATATAGATCTATCCGCGTTCTACGACAAGTATAAGAATGATGGTGGTGGACGTTCGGCTTATGATCCTGCAATCCTTCTAAAGATTATCTTGTTTGCCTATTCCAAAGGGATTACTTCGAGTCGAGAAATTCAGTGGCAATGTGAACACAATATTATCTTTAAGGCCTTGTCTTGCGACAGCGTTCCTCACTTTACGAGTATTGCTGGGTTTGTTAGCGGCTATCCGGATGCGATTGAATCTGTTTTTGAGCAGGTCCTGTTGGTCTGTGATCAACAGGGTCTGCTCGGACATGAGCTGATTGCCATTGATGGCTGTAAGATGTCCTCGGATGCGGCAAAAGAACACTCAGGCACTTTAGATGAGCTAGACAAGAAGCGATCCAAGATTCAACGTCAAGTTAGACACTGTATGAAAGAGCATAAGCGACTTGATCGACGTAAACCGAAAGATCGTGAGCGAAAGGATCAGCTTGAGCAATCTATCGAGACTTTAGGTAAACACTTTGACAAGATTGACAAATTCCTAAAGACAGCAGCCCCAAGGATGGGGCAGGGTAAAAGGTCGAAGGAAGTTAAAAGTAACATCACAGACAATGAATCTGGAAAAATGAAAACCAGTAAAGGCACCATCCAGGGATACAATGGTGTGGCCTCTGTGGATAAAAAGCATCAGATTATTGTCGATGCTCAAGCCTTCGGTGAAGGGCAGGAACATCATACGTTGAAGCCTGTCTTGAACAGCATCAAAAAGCGCTATCAGCGAATAGGTATTAGTGACGATATTTTGGCTGAGAAGATTGTTGTGACGGCCGATACGGGCTTTGCTAACGAATCGAACTACGCCTATTTACAAAGCGAAAAGATCAACGCGTATATTCCAGACAACCAATTCCGATCACGTGACAAACGTCATTCAGGGCAAAAAGAAAAATACGGGAAACGTCATCAAGATGAAGTTAAGGGAATTATGAAGGTGATTCCCGCTTCAGAGTTTACTTTTAATTTAGAGAAGAAAACGTGTGTTTGTCCTGCGGGCAATGACATGTGGTTACACGATGAGAGTAACGCTGGAAAGAATAAGGTGAGGTTAGCCTTCGAGGGAAAGTTGACTGACTGCAGAAGCTGCGAATTAAAACGCCGCTGCATGCGCAACCCCGAATCGGCCGACACACGGAAAGGCCACGGTCGCCAGGTTTCAAAAACGTTTACTGTTGGGCCTACTCCATTAAAGTGGATGCAGCGCAGGGTGGACAGTCGATTTGGAAAGCAAGTTTACGGTCACCGTATGTCCGTGGTAGAGCCGGTCTTTGGAAATATCGGTACGAATAAGGGGCTTAATCGCTTCTCGTTGCGAGGAAAAAGTAAGGTTCAAGGTCAGTGGAAGCTGTTTAGTCTTGTACACAACATTGAAAAGATTATGAATTACGGTGATATTGCAGCATAGACTGGGTTATCCACAATGGTGGCGCCCTGAGTTCACATAATGGGTGATTATGTTAAAGCGATGTGGTTAAATGGTAATCACTGAAATAAAGGA
>JBOEGJ010000023.1:0-1076 GCA_050633365.1 Cellvibrionaceae bacterium
CAGGTTCTTCTGGGATTGTTGTGATTCGGCATTGGACATCTCATCTTTAGTTAGTTTTAGATGTCCGTTAAAGCGGGGGATGTTCAGCGTCCGATGCCTTTACTTGTTAGATCATTTTCGCCAAAAAAACTTGTATGCCATAAGCGCAAAAACACTAGAAAAAAATACTACACTCACAACTACGACCGCCATTGTAAGACTAGCCATACCAAAATACACCAATGCCCCCATAAAAGCTGACAGAAATAGGAATGGCAAGAAATTTTGTACCCATTTACCACGCATAATCAAATACCGCCTCACTACCGAATGCCGCTTCTGCTCCAACCGCGAAGGTCCAAGCTGCAGCGCAGAAAAATGCACCAGGACCACATGCCAAACTAGCTACATAACCGCCGGCTAACATACCACCAACGCCAGCACCAATTACCACACCTTCTTTTGCAGTTGCGCGAACCTTATCTTCTGCGGAGATGATATTGTAGAGCGTTAACGAAACAGTTAATACAACTAAACTCTTACCTAGCACGCCGACTGCCTTGGCCTTAAAATTGGCGCTAGGTCTTTGCCTGCCAGATGCAGCGACTATTTCCTTCCAAACTAGATTTTTATTACTATCTGATAAAGTCTCAAAGTTCTTTCCGAACTTATCCAGCGCATAGTGCATTTCTAGTTCTTGAAGTGACTTCCCGCTAACTTTTAGATTATGTGACCAAGCCTTGCCGATGTTCGAGAGTTTTCCACGAGTGGCATCCATTATCGTATTTCTAATTTCGCTTGCTCGTTTAGCACCTTCAAGAGGTGATAACTTACCTGCTTTTACGAGCTCTTTGATTTCTCTTGAGGCTTCTCGAGTCTTACGCATGTATTCTGTACGATATTTCGAATCGGGAATAAACTTCGTTGCGAAGATCAACGCTTGTGACTCCATCAGCGCTATTGCCGATTCGAGCTCTTGATCATATTCTATGACTTCCATATATCTCTCCTTGATACGCGCTGGATCTAACGAGCCTGTAGAAAAACAGATCTAGCCGATCGCTTATCCACAAGCCACTTCCCCCTATTTCAGTGAT
>JBOEGJ010000024.1:0-64306 GCA_050633365.1 Cellvibrionaceae bacterium
CGTAAATCATCGAGTATTAGTGACAGCAGTAAATTCAGTAGTGCGCCTCGGCGACGGGGTGGAAGGTCTGCGCCTCCAAGGCCATTTTTCTGCTCGCTGGCGCTGGGCGCCTGAGCGGCAAAGTCGCTAGCGGGGCGCTGTTGCTTCTCGCCCCAAAGTAAATAAGCAATGGCGTGCATTCCAATTGCGACGTCGCTGTCGCTACTGAATCCATGTTGTTGGCGAATCGCGTCAGCGGTGACGGGCAGAGCAATATCGTTAACGATACCGCTGTGTTTGTAGACGTCAAAATAGTCTATATAACCCGGTTCGATTGGCCAGGCGTCGAGCTGCCATTGGGCGTGTTCGAGCTGTTTGAACAGCCCTGGGTTGATATGACCGAGAGTGAAAAACGGCTGTAACCGCATAAGTTGCTGGTGGGCCTGGTGCCATTGTTTTCGAGCATTGGTTAGATTCAACTCGCTGGGATCTGCGGTTAAGGTTTGCGTAGCTCGCTGAAGTGCTAGCAGTGCAGGCTCGATGGTTTGGGTTATTTCGCGGCCTTGCTGCCAGGTGCGAGTGGTGATTTGCGCCAGTGCTTGGGGGGCAATGTGAGGGGCTGAGGGCGCTGTTTCTTCCGCGTCCTGCGCTGGTTGATCACTTTGTTTTTCACAGCCAGCGAGCAAAATTATGATCGACAAGAGCGCTATCGACCATCGCCGAGTCGAAGTGATCATCGATACTGTGTCAGTGGCCATAGAGCGTTCCCTGTCGTAGATGCCGGTATTGGTGAGGCGTGATTACTGCGCAATCGCCGCACCGAGTGATCAGTCACGCAAGCTGATGATAGGCCAGCCCGCCTTGTCGGCGTGAGCACGCAAGGCCTCGTCTGGATCTACCGCCACGGGGTTTGTCACCTCGAGCATCAAGGGTAAATCATTGAGTGAGTCGCTGTAAAAATAACAGTCTTCCATGTTTCCGTGAAAGCCTTGAGCCTCCGCCGTGTCGAGCCATTGCTGCAAACGGGTGATTTTACCGGCTTGAAAGCAGGGGATTCCGGTCATCTTGCCGGTATAGCAATCATCGATGATTTCGGCGTCGGTGGCCAAAATGTCGTCGACACCCAAGGCTTCGCCGATGGGCTTGGTGATAAACCCGTTGGTTGAGGTAATAATCAGCAAATAGTCGCCCTGATCTCGGTGCTGTTGCAGCAGTGCTTTCGCCTTTGGCAGCATCATCGGTTCTACCACTTGCTGAAGAAACTTATCGTGCAGCTTGCTCAGTTGTTCGAGACTATAGCGGGTGAGGGGTTCCAGAGAGAAATTCAGATAGGCCTCTAGATCCAGCTCACCGCGCTCGTAGTCGGCGTAGAACTGGTCGTTGGCCTCTTTGTAGACTTGAGGGTCTACCATCCCCTCGGCCACCATAAATTCTCCCCAAGCGTGGTCGCTGTCACCGGCAATAAGAGTATTGTCTAAATCAAAAATCGCCAGTCGCACAGTGTTACCTCGTTGAGTGTTTTGAGAGATGGGCATTTACGGGCGCTAGGATACCGCAGCAAGAGGCGCGAGTGGAGTTAAAAAGCGGAGAAAAGCGCCCGATTTATGTTATGTTCTTGATTGGTTTGTCTGGGTTGAGGTCTTGAGGAGACTCTTAATAAGTTGGGCTAAGTTATTGGCTGCATTGATGAAAGTGTGTCGATTGTGGAACAATAGCAGCCAACCATGAATGATGTAGCCATGTGAATCAGGAGAATAGTAGGTGATAGACGCCGATGGATTTCGACCCAATGTAGGCATTATCCTGACCAATAAACAGGGGCAGGTCCTGTGGGCGCGTCGCGTGGGCGGTCAAGACGCCTGGCAATTTCCCCAAGGGGGAATCAATGACGGTGAAGATCCCGAACAGGCGCTCTACCGCGAGTTGTTTGAAGAGGTGGGTCTGAAGCGCAAAGACGTGAAAATATTGGCCCGCACTCGCGGTTGGTTGCGTTACCGCCTGCCGCGTCGATTGTTGCGCCATGGCTCGACCCCGCTTTGCATCGGTCAAAAGCAAAAATGGTTTTTACTCGAGATGCAGTCCGACGACAGCTCGGTAACCTTAGAAAACGATGGCCCCGCCGAATTTGATCATTGGCGCTGGGTGAGTTATTGGTATCCGCTTGATCAGGTCGTGTCGTTCAAGCGCGATGTGTATCGCCGAGCGATGAAAGAACTCGCTCCCCCCCATGCAGCACTGGAAGCGCGCAGTTATCTTGCCGCTGCCGGAGGATAACGCTCAATTATGCTGAATTCGTTGCGCAGTATTGTTCAAGAAGTAAATGCCGCTCGCGATTTGCGCTCGGCCTTGAATATTATTGTTCATCGCGTTCGTGCGGTTATGGTGACCGAGGTATGCTCGGCCTATCTGCGAGACGGTAGCGGCAAGTACATGCTAATGGCCACCGAAGGCCTCAACGAAAATGCCATTGGTCAAGTGGGTTTGGCCGAGGGGGAAGGACTGGTTGGACACGTGGTTTTGCGGGCAGAGCCACTCAATCTAGAATTGGCCACCGCCCACCCCAAATACCAATATTTTGAAGCCACCGGCGAGGAGCGTTACGCCTCGTTTTTGGGGGTGCCTATCATTCATCAACGTGAAGTTTTGGGTGTCTTGGTTCTCCAGCAAGTAGAGCGACGCCGCTTTGACGAAGGTGAAGAGGCGTTCCTCGTTACCATGTCTGCGCAATTGGCAGGTGTGATTGCCCACGCCGAAGCCACTGGGGCTCTGGAAGTGATAGGCAATGGCGCCCAGGAAGCTAAATTTAAAGGTGTTGCCGGCTCTCCAGGCGTGGCCATTGGTAAAGCGGTGGTCATGTCTCCGGCAGCGGATCTGCGCGGAGTGCCCTATCAGACCTGCGACAACGTCGATATCGAGCTCGACTTCTTTCATCAATGTTTAGCCTCGGCTCGAGAAGATGTTAAAAATCTTGGCAAGCAGCTTGAGACTCGACTGAATCGACAAGAGCGGGCCTTATTCGACGCCTATCTATCCATGCTCGACGACGCCTCTCTCGGTGGCGAAGTAACGGAACGCATTCGCAAAGGTGTGAGCGCCGCTTACGCGTGGAGTGAGGTGATTCTCGAACACGAGCGAAACTTTAGCAGTATGAGCGATGCTTACTTACGTGAGCGCGCCGCTGATGTGCGCGACTTGGGGCGCCGAGTGTTGGCCTATTTGCAGGAGTCCGCGCAGCACTGCCGCGTGTTCCCTGACAACGCCGTATTGATTGGCGAAGAACTCACCGCCTCGATGCTGGGAGAAGTCCCAAAAGAGAGGCTGGCGGGATTGGTCTCGGTGCAAGGTTCAAGTAATTCTCACGTAGCCATTTTGGCGCGAGCCATGGGAGTGCCTACGGTGATGGGCGCTGTGGATTTACCCTATACCCAAATTGACGGCCGCAAACTGATTGTCGATGGCTACCGCGGCAGTATCTACACTGATCCCGGTCCCACGCTTCTCAAGCATTACGAGAGTATTTGTGAAGAAGAGCAGGAGCTGGTCAAAGGGCTTGAAGCTCTGCGTGACCTGCCCTGCGAAACTTTAGACAAGCACCGGGTACCGCTGTGGGTCAATACTGGCTTGATGGCCGATGTTGTGCGCTCACTCGAGCGCGGCGCTGAAGGTGTCGGCCTCTATCGGACCGAGATTCCTTTTTTACTGCGCGATCGATTTCCCAGCGAAGAAGAGCAACGAATTCTCTACCGCGAACAGCTCGAAGCATTTGCGCCGCATACAGTCACCATGCGCACGCTGGATGTTGGCGGTGATAAGTCGCTAAGTTATTTTCCCATTGAAGAGGAAAATCCATTTTTGGGGTGGCGCGGTATTCGCGTGACCTTAGATCACCCGGAAATTTTTCTGGCGCAAGTGCGCGCGATGTTAAAGGCCAGTGAAGGCCTAAATAACATGCGTATCATGCTGCCGATGGTGGCCAGTGTCACCGAGCTTGAGTCGGCCAAAGTTCTTATCTATCGCGCTTTTCACGAGTTGTTAGAAGAAGGTTTCCATATTGAGCTGCCGCCGATTGGCGTTATGATTGAAGTCCCCGCGGCGGTCTACCAAGCCCGAGAACTGGCGGCTCGTTCGGACTTTTTATCGGTGGGCAGTAACGATCTAACTCAGTACTTGTTGGCGGTCGATCGCAACAATCCACAGGTCTCGGATCTTTATCAGCCATTTCATCCGGCCGTGTTGAGGGCGTTGCATCAAGTGGTGCGCGACGGCCATAGCCAGGGAACCAGTGTTGGCATTTGCGGAGAGCTAGCGGGCGATCCAGCCGCAGCGGTGTTGTTGATGGCGATGGGGTATGACGTACTGTCGATGAACGCCACCAACTTGCCCAAAGTCAAAAAGGTGATTCGCAATATTACCTTGGAGCAAGCCGAGGAGTTGCTCGATGAGGTAATGAGTCAGGAGGATACCGAATCGGTAACTCGCTGTTTAGAGCGCGGGTTGGAAAAAGGCGGTTTTACTCGCCTATTGGGAATGCCCCGCGCAGACACTCGCCATTAATTTTATCTCTATCGTTGTCAAAAAAGCACTCTGGTTGTCAAAAAAACACTACTGCTGTCTTAATTTCGCTTTGTCCTTTTCTTTTTGAGCGCGACGTCGCTTCGACTTTTTTCGTTTCTTTTGGCGCTCATAGAGTGGCGCTTCACCCTCGGGTCTGGTTTTGAAGCGGCGATGATGCCAGAGGTAATCTCCCGGTTGTTCGCGGATCGCTTGTTCGGTGACTAGGCTCACGCGGGCGGTATCAGCGATTGCATCATCGGTGGGAAAATTCTCAAGTGGCGGACGAATCTCCACCGTATAACCTTTGCCGGGTCGACGGTAACCACTGACTAACATGGCCACAGAGTTGGTTTGGCGACAGAAGTCGCTCACTGACGTCACTGTCGAGGCTTGGATTCCGAAAAAGGGCACAAACACTCCGCGGCGTTTGCTCAGATCTTGATCGGCGGCAATTAACCCCGTGCGACCGGTGGAAAGAAAGTGCAAAAATTCTTTTACTTGTTTGCGGGGAATCAGTCGCAGGCGAAAGTTGCGTCGTCCGCGTCCCGACATGTATTCCCAAAAAGGGTTGTCGTGTACACGAAACAGAATGTTCAGCTTTTCGTGCATGGATAGCTGGGAAAAGCAGGCCTCTAGGCTGGTGTTGTGAGGGGTGAACATCAGTACGTTCTGTCCTTCGGCCCGAGCTTTTTCGAGATGTTCTAGGCCGATGATCTCGACCATTTTGGTGAGACGCTTTTGCGGCCACCAGACAAACCCCGATTCAAACAAGGCCATGCCGGCGCCGGCGAAAGACTCGCGCAGAATATCTGCGCGTTGCTCGGTGCTTTTGTCTGGAAAGCAAAGCTCAATGTTGCGCTCGGCGACATAGCGACGCTCTTTGCCCAGATGCATAAATAGAAGCCCTATACCTCGCGATACAGCGCAAAAGAGGGAGTAGGGCAGACGGCTTACCAACCACATTAGGCCGAACCAAAGCCATAGTGGCCAAAAGCGAGGTTGGAAAAAGGCGCGGCGAAAACGGTAGTCGTCCAGATAACCTTTGTCTTCTGGAGAGGTCGATTGATTCAAGCTAAAACCTACGAATAAACGGTGGATGGGCGCTCGCGGGCGCGGATCCGGCAAATGTTACAGAATTGGACGGCCTGAGGACAGTGCAGGGCGCCCAATTGAAGGGGTCGCGAGCGTCTACTTTAGCTAGTTCTCTTGCAGGCCGCGCAATTGCAGAGCCTGTTTGTCGAGTAAACCTTGATAGCTCGGTTGCAGCTGCTCGATCACAAACCAATGCTCGTCGATGAGATCGGGCTGTACTTGCACACGCTGCAACAGTTGTGAAGTGGCGCAATCTTGGCCGTCGAGCAGCAGTGTATTGGCGCTGTGTTGTTTCAGAGTACTTTGCAGTTGCTGTTGACGGCGGTGGTTGTGAATGTGTTGCTTGAGCGCCAGGCTTCTATCGCTGCGGTAGATTGCACAGGCGTATTGGAGCTGGATTCCTGCGCAGCCCGACTGCAGCATTTGCAGCAACAGTTGCGCCGCGCAAATAGCTCGAAAGGTGGTGTTACCGACATCGTCACCGGTGAAGTGCAATTCGACGCAATCGTCTTGCGCCGCGTGTACCTTGCCGGAATACAGGGTGTTGATTCCGCTCAACTGCCGCTCTAAATCTTCGGTTAATTGTTGCTTCAATGTGCCGCTTAACTGTTGTTTCAGGGTTGGCCAATTGATGCATTGAATGCTCAGGCCAATGATGATGTCGTCGGGCGCCGAGGAGGACGTTGCCTCGGGGGATTGCGGCGCAGCGGCATGGGGGTGATCGGCGGGTGTTGGATCGACGCCTGCGGGTCGCTGTCGTAAGTTCAGAACACTCAATACCAGCAGCGCGCCCGCCAGCCCCAGCAAGGCCAATAGCCAAGTGTCGTCTTGCTGCTCGTACAGCGCCTGTGAATCGATGGATACGGTGACATAGCCGGCAACACTATCGTGCAAAGTAATCGGCGCGGTGAACGACTGATGTTCCCGCAGCGCGTAATCACCAGTATTTGGAGATTCACCGGCTTGCACTAACAGGCGATTCTCGACGTCGTGAATGGTCGCGCTGAGTACGTGTGGGTTGCGGGCAACATCGGATACGGTCACTTGCAGGCTCACCAGATCGTGATTGAGCGTGGCATCGGTCGCCTGCTTGGCGGCGAGGCTCGAAAGGGCCTTACCGTAATGCCCTGTGCGCAGATCGAGGCGCTGGGTATGCTGCTGTTGCAGTAAGCTGGCGCTCAGCGCTAAGCACGTAAGAGCGGTGATACTGATAATGAATAGGGGGGAGCGCAATAGCGCCTGCACAGTCGAAGACAACATGATCGTGCGAACAGACCTCTAGGTGTTGGAATTGGTGTTGTTATGGTTATGGCTCAGAAAAGGTGCGGGGCTGAGCATCCAACACAGAGATTATTTTAGTCTGAGGGCCGAGTAAAGCTATAATAGCCAGCTAATTCCAACCACAGACGAGTCTCGGTGTGAAAGAAATCCTTTTGATCAATATTTCCGGTGCAGATAAACCCGGTGTTACTTCGGCGATTACCCGCATTTTGGCTCACTATCAGGCCAATGTGCTCGATATCGGGCAAGCGGTTATTCACGATCATCTCACCTTGGGGTTACTGGTTGAAATCCCCGAGGTATTTGAATCCTCGCCGGTGTTGAAAGAGGTGTTGTTCAAGGCTCACGAGCTCGATTTACAAGTGCGCTTTCAGCCCATCAGCGAAGACAGCTATGGTCACTGGGTGACGCAGCAGGGTAAAGATCGGCACATAGTGACTTTGTTAGCGCGACGCATTACCTCAGAGCAAATTGCCGAAGTCACCTCGGTTGCCAGTGAGTACGGACTCAATATTGATGACATTACCCGCCTGTCTGGCCGGGTCGATCTCGATGAGCAAACCGATCAAACCAAGGCCTGTGTGGAATTTTCGGCCCGCGGTACTCCCGAAGATTTGGCGCAGCTGCGCTCAGCCTTTATGGAGTTGTCGGTGCGTTTGGATGCAGATATTGCCTTCCAAGAGGACAATGCCTATCGCCGCAATCGCCGTCTGGTTTGCTTCGACATGGATTCCACTCTCATCGAAGCCGAGGTTATTGATGAATTGGCCAAAGCCGCTGGAGTCGGCGATCAGGTCATTGAAATTACCGAAGCGGCCATGCGTGGTGAATTGGACTTCAAAGAGAGCTTTGCGCGACGTATGGCTCTGCTTAAAGGGCTCGATGAATCGGTATTGGCGGAAATCGCCGAACAGCTACCGGTGACCGAAGGTGCTGAGCGTTTGATTTCGACGCTGAAAAAATTCGGCTACAAAACAGCCATCTTGTCTGGTGGATTCAACTACTTTGGTCGCTATCTTCAGAAAAAGTTGGGCATTGATTATGTCTACGCCAACGAACTTGAGGTTGAAGAGGGCAAGGTCACGGGCAATGTGTCCGGCGTTGTCGTCGATGGCGCTCGCAAAGCCGAATTGCTGCGAGAGTTGGCCGAGCGCGAACAGCTGTCCCTCGAGCAGGTGATTGCCGTGGGCGATGGCGCCAATGATCTACCTATGTTGAGCATTGCGGGCTTAGGCATTGCCTTCCGCGCTAAGCCGCTGGTGAAAGCTGAGGCCAAACAGTCCATTTCAAATCTTGGACTGGATGGCATTCTCTATTTGATCGGTTTTCGCGATCGCGATCATCATTGATCATCGAATCAATCACGTAGTGTCGTATTGCATTGCGCCACTGCGTGCCGCCTTTCTCTATCTGTGATTATTCGCTTACCGTAAAACGCCCTAATTGAGATTTTAATTCTTGCGCGTTGTTGCTGAGCTCATCAACATTGGTTTTGATTTGCTTTAGCTCTTCGACATTATCATCGCAAATTGATTTGATTTGATTGGTGTTTTGACTCACTTCCTCAATCGCTCCGGATTGTTCGCTGGTGGCGCTGGCGATAAGTTGACTGGTGCCAGCAATGGTACTGATGGCGGAGACTATATCGTCGAGTAGCTTGGAGGTGCGTTCGGTGTTTTCAACGCATTGGGCCACCGTATGTTCACTTGCATTCATTGCCGAGACGGTCTTGTCGCTGCCCTGTTGCAAGCGTTCGATCATGCTCTGGATTTCTTGGGTTGAGTTTTGTGTTCGCGAGGCAAGGGTGCGAACCTCGTCGGCGACCACGGCAAATCCTCTGCCTTGCTCACCAGCGCGAGCGGCCTCAATAGCGGCGTTCAATGCCAGCAGGTTGGTTTGTTCGGCAATTCCACGAATGACATCCAATACGGAGCCAATGTTGGTGGTTTCCGTCGCTTGCTGGGAAATGGCACCGGCAGCTTCGCTCATTTGTTCGGCCAGCTGGCGAACTTCCTGGCGGGTTTGAATACTGAAGTCACGGCCCTGCTTGGCGTTGTTGTCGGCCAAAGTAGCAGCTTCAGCGGCACCACTGGCGTGACTGGCCACTTCTTGAATGGCGGCGCTCATTTCGACCACAGCTGAAGCGATCAGCTCAGTCTCACTCTGCTGCTGGTGGATGCGGGAGTCTATCGATTGTGTGGCGCTTGACAGGCTGCCGCAACTGTCTTGCAAGCTGTGACTGGTGGTTGATGCTTGTCCCACCAAGGTTTCCATATTGTCGAGAAGACGATTGAAGTTCTGTCCAAGCTCCCCGCTATCTTGTTGACAGCGGGCAGACAGATCCACGTGGTCGCCCTCGGTTAGGCTCTCTGCGGTCATTTGTAAGCCCAAACTATCGCGTGCCTGAGCAATTAAGTCTCGTGCCATCCAGATCAAGACACCGGATTCCACCACTACGTAGCCAGCATGCAGCATGATAATACCCCAGCCTCGAGCGGGATCATCAATCACCCAAACTGCACCGGTGTTTGCCTGCCAGGAAAAAAACGCTAGGTGGTGAATTGCAATAGTGCCGGCGGCTGTCACGATCGGAAGCCAATCGCGGTAGTAAAGTAGCAATGCTAAGAAGACAAATATTCCGAAGTGAACCTCAATCATGCCGTGAGCCTGATTGATATGCAGCGCGGCCATAATCATAAAAGATGCACCAATGGCCCCACGGGTGAGAGCGGTGGCAGGCATCAATTTCACCAGCGCGGTCATCGCAAGGCAGGTTGCGCCGCCTATGATTAGCGATTGCCCCCAAGTCTCGTAAAGAGTGGCTAGCCCCAAGGAGTAAACCATCAACCCATACAATATCCACAGCATTAGCTGATCGGCGCGTTTGTAGTAGGGGGTCATGGGATCGTGAGCGTTCATGTTGAAGCCTCAGGTTGTTTGCGAGCGGGTAGGGCAAAAACAGCCTACACCGGTGGTGTTAATGACTTGCGGGGACAGGCCCGCTTGAAGTTGATCTAGAATGGTCTCGGCAAAACCCTCACCCAAAGAGCAAAGGAGGCCGCTGCTGTAGGGGCCAAAGTAAGACAGTTTGCCGTCATGGGACCAAATCGCCACCGCCGGTGTGACTGGAACAAAGGGTAAGTTGGGCGCCTGATAAACCCTATCGAAGCCCGCAGTCGGTGGTATTTCGCTCCCTTGCTGCCAAGCCACAAAAAGCACCCCTTTGGGCTGATAATAGTTTTTCAGTTGTTCTAAGTGTGGTTGGTTAAATTGGTTGCAGGGGCAGGTAGGGTCACCAAAGTGCATTAGTGTTATGGAGTTTGAGTTAGGGCGATAGTTTTCGTCGAGTTGTTGGCCGTCAAACAGGGCCAAATTATCCAAAAATGGCCGTATGAGTCTCAGCTCATACCACCAAAAGCCACTGGCAACGATAGTTATCCACAGCCCGATAATCGTTAATGCCAGAGCTGTGCTCTTAAGTTTTACCGGGGTATTACCTGAGGAGATCATGGTTCTCTCTATTACTGGGATATTTTTTCAGTATAGATGAGAATATCGGCGGCAGAGGTGGAATCTTAAGTGCTGGCAGAGGCTCGGTATGACGCTGAATGCGGAGATTTAGCCTTCCATATTGAAGTCGGAGATTTAGCCTTCCATATTGAAGTCGTAATTCATAGCGCTGGTGGGCGCTTGTAAATAGTGTCCCTGAATATAGTGAACACCGGTTTGCCAAAGGGTTGAGAGTACATTGGCGTTTTCAACAAAAGGCACCACCGTGATTTTATCGGCTTCAAGCAACTGTTTGATCAAATTGGTGAGTGTTTCTGGTCCCTCGTTATTGTTTTGAATATCGAGGGTAAAAGATCCGTGAATTTTGACATAGTCAGTGGCAGCGTGAGCCAGCGTCTTGAACGGATTCAGAGAACAGCCAAAATTACTCATCGATGAGGTACATTTCAGCTCAGCCAAGGCATCAAAAAATGCTTTCGCCGCGTTCAAGTGATTGGTGACGTCGACTTCATCGACTTGGAATACAATGGCGTCGGTACTGAGCTTGGCAGCTTTAAAGGCTACGCCCAGCCAGGGCGCCAAGGTCTCATCGCATAGAGATTGCTTGGTTAGGTTAAGCAGTACTCGCGTTTTGTGACCATTTGCCCGGTGTTCCGACAGGGTCTTGATAGTTTCTAGAATTACCCAACGATCAATTTTGGCGGTTGCACCAATGTCGTCAGCAGCTTCCATAAAGGTCGAAGGCGATATCTCGTTGTCGTCGTCATCGAGCATTCGTAGCAGCACTTCGTAGTGCTCTTCTTCGGCGCCTCGAAGGCTGATAATGGGTTGAAACAAGAGTCGAAAGCGATTGTTGTCGAGAGCGTTTTGAACTTGTCTGGCCAGATCGATTTCAGCGGCCTCTTCGGCGCTGACCTCTGGTTCAAACAGCTTGACGCCATTGCCGCTGTTTTCATGATCTTGTCGGAAGCCTTCGATGGCTTGCAGAGCTTGATTGATCACTTCTTCACCTGTGGAGGTGGCTTCGGTAATCAAGGCAAGGCCTATGGTTGCGGTCAGTTGAAGTGTTTTTCCGTCGACGTCGACAATGTGTTTTTCGAGGGCTTGGCAGACTTCTTCCGCTCGGGCGATGGATTGGTCCGCTTTTTGGCTGGGAGCTAATACAGCAAAAGCATCCTCTCCAAAGCGGGCGAGGGTTTCGCCGTCCTGAGTAAATTGTTTTAAGAATTCTCCCAAATCTCCAAGCACCAGATCGGTTCCTGCCACACCCATTGAGGCTTGAACTTGCTCGGCAAATTGATCGATCTCAAGATAAAGCAATGAGGCCATGGCGCCTTTGTCGATGGCTTTGGCCACTTCCTGCTCCAGCTTCTCGACCAAATATTGGCGGTTGTATAGCCCGGTGACCACATCTTGGTCTTTAATTTTTTGCAGTTCAGCTTGTAGCTGTTCACTGTCGGCCTCTTGCGAGGTAATCATGAACTGAATGCAGCTCTCTTCATCGTATATGGCATTGACCACATCGATTGAAAAATTTGCCACAGAGTCGTCTGCCTGCAGACCGGCAAAGACAAGTTTGCAGCTTTCAGCCTCGTCGCCTTTAAGGGTAAAGTCCTTGAGGAAGGTTTTGACTTGCGCTTGATGCTCATCACTGACCATATCAATAACAGGCATGCACTCAATATCATCGCGGTCTGTGTAGCCAAATTGCTCTGCAAAGGATTGGTTGGCGTAGAGATACATACCATCTTGCACATAGGCGATGGCGTCTCGAGAGCTGTCGAGTAGTTGCTGGCTGCGCCTTTCGGCTTCTTTGAGGCGGTGGTCTGAGCGGCGGCGCTGTTGCCGGTGTTCGCGGTTTTCGAGTTCGCGCTGGATCACCAACAGCAAATGCTGATCGTCATCGAGTTGTATGACGTCGCTAGCGCCGAGTTTCAAGCCGTTCACGGTGGCTCGATTGCCCTCTTCGTCGCTGATGATAATCAGTGGGACGTCTTTATTCTGGCGTTTAATTTGTCGAATGGCATTGGATACGGGCAGTTTCTCACTGGCCGAATCGGCGATCATTAAATCCCAGCTCTGTTCTTGTAGCAGTTTAGTGAGCGCTTCTTCACTTTCTACATGTTGAGCTCGAGTGGGGCGGCCCGCGTTGTTTAGCATGCTGATTAATCGCTCAACTTCCTCTCGGGAGTCATTGAGAATTAAAAGACGAATGGTCTCATTAGCATTCATACCGCGATTTCTTTTCCCTTTACCAACTGATGCTCGAAAATTGACATCTTTGTCATGATGAAACAGCGTACCCAGCCGAACTGTTCACTCTACTTTGGACTAATGTACCACAAAGCGACAATTTTTCGATTCTAAAGTGTGATCAATTACTTAGAAAACGAATACGCCTAATCCTGAGTCCTTTGACAAGCATATACCTTAATTCCATGAGCTGTGTACTTACGTGTCACATTAATCGACAGAAAGGCTACCAATCACTGGAAAATTCATCTTCTGGTGGAGCGTGTAAGTCCGAATCGGGTTTGGCAGGGGCGGTTTCTGCCGCAACGGCATTACTTTCCAGTGTTCGATAACTGAATAGGTTGATACTTGACGTAGCATAGACACTGTCGGTCAGCTGCACTAGCGCCGGTGCGCCGGAGTCATTGATATTGACTTTGTTTTGCTTCTGAAATGGCACTGTCGCTGTGATGATGGCGGCTTGATCGAGTTGCTCGCCTGCGTGTTCAGACATAAACGCGCGCATAAAAACGTTGTCATCGCCTGTTTTTTGCAGCTGCTGAGCCGCAATTGCACGGGCCTGTTGGGCAATCAATTGTATGCCCAATTGCGAGGTAGCTTTGTGTTGCTTGACCCAGCGAATCACACCGAGATTCCACTGGTGCCGTCGTGGTTCGCGAACCGCCACCAGCTCTCCGGTTTTGGCTTGGCTGGGAACATTCTGCCGCCAGTCGAGGCAAAAGCCCCCCGGGCTGCTATCGCTCATTTGCACTTGGTAGGTCGGGTGCTTTTCACTTTTGGCGGCCGGGCCTCTGTTGGACAGGTTTCTAACCGCTATGCTTCCCGGTTCTGCAAAACCTTTTTCGGCATCAAAGGCGTCGGCCCAAGGGTCTTCGGTACCGGACAAACCTCTGGCGTCGAACTGACTACCAATGCCTGCTTTCTGCTGACCAAACTCTCGCATGTACTTTTCAAACGATTGCTGATGGGCGAGATGAAAATGCACGTTGGTGAGGCCTAGGGCTATTTCTAGAACTCCATTGGCAACTCGGCGAGGCTGCTCCCGATGGTGTTCGATACCCCAAGAGATGGTTAGGTGGTCGAGCAACCGAGCGTTGATATAGCTGGGAATCTCGATCGCGCCTTGGCCGCTCTCGGTATCTTGCTTGCTCAGGTTTTCGAGCAAATCGTTAAAGTTCAACTCTCGTAACAGTTCCGGAGATTGTTGATTTTTTTCTTCCCATTGGCTCTTGTAGCTTGGCGGGAAGGAGGCGCCGAGGTCCAGCGAAAATAAATTCTTACTGCCACTATCGATCGGGCTGAGCGAGGTAAATTTACTCCACTGCTCGAGGGCGTCATAAACACTGTTGACCTCTTGCTGGCGCAATTGATTTGGGCGGCTGCAGGCGAGTAGTAATACTCGCTGGTAGCTCTGCTCAATGGAGCTGGCCTGCTGGGCTTTCAACAGAGGATCTTTGACGTTTTTTTTGAGCAACAGTAATTGATCGGCGACGATGTATAGGGTATTGAGTTCCAGCCACAGCTGACTGGTGATCTGAGTATAAATCTGCGCATTGCGCAGGTACTGCAGCCCCAAACCGGTCATGGCGCGATGCAGCGATTTTGATAGTTGTTCGATTTCTTCGGCTTTGGGCTCTGCGTCTTTGCGTTTGTTGAGAATACCGGCGATCACTTGGCAGTAACCGTTACTCATGTGTTTTTGTAGGGCCTGAGCGATCACCGCCATTTTCATGACTTCGTTAGGCATGGCGAGGGGTTGATGTAAAAAAGACTGGGCTAGTCCCTGGATACATTGCTGCACATAGGGGCGCAGGTGCTCCAGCATTTCTAATCGATTTCCGGCGCTGGTATCGAGTCGTGTGATTTCCGGTAGGGCCTGATACAGCAATACACTGGTGTGGGTAATTTGAGTGGCCGGCAATTGAGCCGCCCAGGCCGCAACACGGCTGGCTTTACTGCTGTCGCAAAAACTCAGACTGTTTTGCTCTAGGGCTGGCAAGCGGAGCTTTTTGAGTAGCTCGGTAAGGGAGGGGCCGGTATTCATGGTATGTGCAACAGGTCTCAGCTTTGCGTCCGTGTCTTCAAGTATAGATAAGGTCGCTTATAGACTTCATATTATGGTTGTAATTGTGCATAAGTGCCTGACATTTTTACACTTTTTATGCAAAGAGTGCCAGTTTTCAAAGGATCAACGTCTTTTGGCGCTCGCCGGCTTCTTCGCGCACCAGTTTGGGTACCAAAAATCCAGGCAATACCGCCTGCATTTGTCGGTGTAGATCAACGGCTTGCTGGTGGGGAAGATCAAAATGCGCAGTCCCTTGAACCTTGTCGAGCAGGTGCAGGTAGTAGGGCAATACATCGAGCTCGAAAAGGCGTTCGCTGAGCGCCACCTGATCATCGAGCTGATCATTGACGCCTTTTAGTAAGACCGCTTGGTTGAGCAGCATTACCCCATTTTGGCGCAATAGAGAAAGCGCCTGGGCGACACTACCATCAAGTTCGGAGGCATGATTGGCGTGAATGACCATTACCGGCTTGAGTCGAGACCCGGTTAACCAGTGGAGCAGGGTGTCGGTGACGCGCTGAGGAATAACTACAGGAAGCCGAGTATGAATGCGCAAACGCTTGAGGTGAGGAATCTGCTCTAGCTGATCGACCATCCATTGCAGTTGTCGATCAGGGCTGGCCAAAGGGTCGCCACCGCTGAAAATCACTTCATGAATACTGCTATCTCTGGCTATCTGATCAAACACCTCTAGCCATTGTTGGCGACTGGGGTTGTTGTCTTGATAGGGAAAGTGGCGACGAAAACAGTAGCGGCAATTCACCGCGCAGTTAGGGGCAACCACGAGCAATACGCGCCCCTGATACTTATGCACTAACCCCTTAACCGAGTTGCTTTGTGCCTCGGCGAGCGGATCTTGACTAAAGCCCACGCTAATCTTGTGTTCTTGCGCCAGGGGTAAAACCTGGCGCAGTAGCGGATCATTGAGTTTGCCTTTGGCCATTCGAGCCACAAATGGCCTTGGCACCTTTAGCTCGAACAGCTCGCTGGCTGCTTCGGCTTGAGGCAGTAATTCTAAGGGTAGCTCCAGTAAATTCAGCAGTTCGCGGGGGTCGCGTACGGCTTGTATTAGCTCCTCTTGCCAGGTGGTGACGGCAGTGGCGGAAATGGCTTGGGACATGACGGAGCTTCTTGGCTGGATAGAGCGAGCTATTGTATCAACACCGACCGCGAGCGCCTATTTGTATCAACACCGCCCGCCAGTGTCTATTCCACCAGTACTGACCGTCAGCGTCTATGTTCATCAGTACTGATCGCTCACGTCTATGAATGAGCGTCTCAGGGGCGCGGCCCGCGGGTGGGTTTTACTCATAACGATACAAGAGTTGCACTGGTTATCTTCTGAGTGCCGCTGCGCTATAATACCCGCCACTCGAGCTAATCCCATTGCGGCGAAATTGGGCCGCAGAATCAGAGATTGGCATCACTTCACGATATTGATTAAACGAGATTAACCATGGGTACATTTTCCACCAGTGAATTCCGCAGCGGAATGAAAGTTATGCTCGACGGCGAGCCTTGCGCAATCCTCGACAACGAATTTGTTAAACCGGGTAAGGGCCAGGCCTTTAACCGCGTAAGGTTGCGTAATCTAAACAGCGGACGAGTCTGGGAGCGGACTTTTAAGTCCGGTGAATCACTGGAAGCTGCCGATGTTATGGATCACGACATGGAATACCTCTACAACGACGGTGAGTTTTGGCACTTCATGGAGCCAAATACCTTCGAGCAGCACCAAGCCGACGAAAAGGCTGTGGGTGAGGCGGCGAAGTGGCTCAAAGAGCAAGATACCGTGACCGTTACCCTATTCAATGGTGCGCCTTTGGCTGTGACCCCACCGAATCATGTAGACCTTGAAATTGTTGAAACCGACCCGGGCTTGAAAGGTGATACGGCCAATGGCGGCACCAAGCCTGCGACTTTGTCTACCGGCGCAGTGGTAAAAGTGCCACTGTTTTTGTGCCAGGGCGAAGTGATTCGAGTTGATACCCGCAATGGCGAATACCAAGGTCGCGCTCGCGATTAATTGCGCCAGTTCCAGTCCTGAGCTCTTCGGGACTGGAACGTTCTTACTGTCTACGATTCTATTCCTATGAGTGATACTTCTTGGCGGCCAATGGCTGAACTCGAGGCAATACGCGCGCGGGCACAACTGCTGCAAAACTTGAGAGATTTTTTTCATCAGCGCCAGGTGCTGGAGGTCGATGTACCGAGCCTAGCTCGAGCGGCTGTCACCGATCCTTATATCGATAGCATCGCGACTCAGGTGTGCGAGCAAACGCTCTATCTGCAAACCTCGCCCGAGTTTTTTATGAAGCGATTGCTCGCCGCTGGCAGTGGTGATATTTACAGTCTCGCAAAAGCCTTTCGCAATGGCGAAGCTGGGCGCAAGCACAATCCTGAATTCACCATGCTCGAATGGTACCGTGTCGGTTGGGATGAGCATCAGTTGATGGACGAAGTGACCGAACTACTGCGCAGCTGTTTGGATATTTCATCGGTCGAAAAACTCAGTTATCGGCAGTTGTTTTTGCGGCACCTAAATATCGATCCTCACAAGGCTGACGCTAGAACCTTACAAAAAATTGCCCGCGAGCACGGCCAATTTGATTGGCAAGACGACGATCGTGATCTGTGGTTAGACATTTTGATGACCCATGCTATCGAGCCGAACATGGGAGAGGGGTTGATCCTAGTTTACGATTTCCCCCAAACTCAAGCGGCCTTGGCGCGGCGAGAAGTCGATGAGCAAGGTGAGCTGATCGCCAGGCGCTTCGAGGCTTATATTGGGGGTGTCGAGCTGGCTAACGGCTATTGGGAGTTGTGTGATTTCGAAGAACAGATTCAGCGCTTTGCGGACGACTTACAAAAGCGTGAGACTCAAGGCTTAGCTCAATACCCCAGCGATCAGCATCTCGTGCAGGCACTCAAGCAGGGGATGCCTGAGTGCGCGGGTGTCGCACTGGGGGTGGATCGATTGCTGATGATCTCGACCGGGATCGACGATATTCGCCAATTATTGGCGTTTCCCTTTGAGCGGGTGTGATTCTTAAGGTGCGAGATACGAGCTAGGGCGTATTAATGCCTTGGTCCATATCCATTGCCGGTTGCGTTTCCCCCAAGGTGGCGACCACTTTTGCCGGTACGCCTGTGACTACCGTATGCGCCGCGACTGGCTTTAATACCACGCTACCGGCGCAGACTTTCGAGCCGGTGCCGATTTCAATATTGCCGAGAATTTTTGAACCTGGGCCGATCATTACCCCGGCGCGAATCTTCGGGTGTCGGTCGCCACTTTCTTTTCCTGTGCCACCTAAGGTGACCGATTGCATGATAGAGACATTGTCTTCGACGGTGGCGGTTTCACCGATCACAATTCCGGTGGCGTGATCGAGCATAATACCTTGGCCTATACTCGCCGCGGGATGAATGTCGACACCAAATACCACCGAGATACGGTTTTGAAGAAACAGGGCGAGATCTTTGCGTGAATGATTCCACAGCCAGTGACCTACGCGGTGGGCTTGTAGAGCGTGAAATCCCTTAAAAAATAAAAACGCAGTGGATAAAGATTCGCAGGCGGAATCGCGATTGAGTATCGCCTCCAGGTCGCCGTGCATGGCTTGCGCCAAGTAAGTGTCACTTTGATGGGCCTGCTGAATAACTTCGCGAATCTGCATAGCCGACGCGGCGGGGCTATCGAGTTTGTTCGCCAAATGAAAGCTCAGGGCATCTTCGATACTGTTGTGATTCAAAATAGTGGCGTGAAAGAAACTGGCAAGAATCGGTTCTTCTTGCACTTGTTGCTGGGTTTCTTTGCGGATTCGCTGCCAGATATCGGTATCCATAATCATTGCTCTTTTGCGATGGGCTATTATCGGCCCTTTCCAATCAAAGCGCTACACCTACCACGGCATTGATAGCGGCGGCTCTTGCAGTGCCGCTAATTGCTCGCGCAAGGTCAAAATATGATCGGACCAGTAACGCTGGGTATTGAACCATGGAAAATTGTGAGGAAAGGCAGGGTCTTCCCAGCGTCTCGCAAGCCAAGCGCTGTAGTGAATAATACGCAAGGTGCGCAAGCTTTCCACAAGATTGAGCTCGGCGCCGTTGAATGGGCAAAACTGCCGATAACCCGCCATGATTTTTTCCCATTGGCGTTGCTGTTGATCTTTGTCGCCCGAAAGCATCATCCACAGATCCTGCACCGCCGGTCCGCTGCGGGTATCGTCAAAGTCGACAAAATTGGGTGCGTTGTCACGCCACAAAATATTTCCCTGATGGCAATCGCCGTGTAACCGCAAAGTTTCAAACTGATTTTCGCTAAAACGCATTTGCACAATTTTCACGAGGTCATCGGTCAGTGTGCGATAAGAGGTTTCCAGTTCCATAGGAATGAATTGATTGGACTGCAAAAAATCAATGCTGTCGAGGGCGTAACTCTGCACATCAATAGTGGGGCGATGTTCGAAGGGTTTTAAGTAACCGATGTTATGCATGCGGCCCATAAAGCGCCCCAAGATCTCGAGGTTGGTCTCGTTGTCGAGCTCCGGTGCATGACCGCCTCGGCGCTCAAATAAAGAGAACATAAAGCCGTCATGATCACGAATGCTCTGGCCTTTATCGTCGAGTAGTGGTGGTACTACAGGCAATTCGTTTTCGACCAATTCAAAACAAAAATCGTGTTCTTCTTGGATCTGTTCACGGCTCCATCGATGAGGGCGATAGAATTTGGCGATCAGCGGGTCTTTATCTTCAATACCCACTTGATAGACGCGGTTCTCATAGCTGTTTAGTGCGAGGATTCGGCCGTCGCTCAAGTAGCCTTGTGACTCGACTGCGTCCAGCACCGCATCTGGTGTGAGCGCGTCATAAGGGTGGGCTTGGTGGTGCTTGGAGTCGGGCATGAAAATTCCTGTCTCGCTAAACGACAAAGGCCCGAAAATTCGAGCCTTTGTTGAGCCGCGCGCGAGTGATGTCGTCAGCGGTTTGTTTTCTTGAGTGGCGCTCGTGTTGCAGCAAAGTGCCCTGATGGTGAGCTAGCGTTTGCGAACCACCAGGCTGCCAATGGAATAACCCGCTCCAAATGAGCAAATGACCCCGGTGTCGCCAGCGACCAAATCTTCGTGATAGAGATTGAAAGCGATCAGCGAGCCCGCCGATGCGGTGTTGGCGTAGCGATCGAGAACGATTGGCGCTTCTTCTGCGGTCGCCTCTCGGCCCAACAAACGCTTGCCGATTAGGGTGTTCATGTTGATGTTGGCTTGATGTAACCACCAGCGTTTTACCGAAGCGATCTCAATGTCGAGCGCTTCAAGCTGAGTTGAAATGTGTTCCGCTGCCATCGGGCAAACTTCTTTAAAGACTTTGCGCCCATTTTGGATGAAGAACTTATCCAAGCCGTAGGGATCACTATCGTCAGCGTAAGATGAGTAGCCGAAGTTTGAACGAATATTATTTGAGAAAACCGTTTGTGCTTTGGTGCTCAGAATGTCGTAGCAATGCTCAGAATTGGCCGTTTCTTCACTTTCAATAATGGTGGCGGTGGAGACATCGCCAAAAATGAAGTGGCTATCGCGATCACGCCAGTTATTTTGTGGGGAGGTCAGCTCAGGGTTGATGGCCAACACGCAGCGCGCGGTACCCGCTTTGACCATTTCGTAGCCGCGTTGCAGTGCAAAGGTGGCGGCAGAGCAGGCGACTAACATGTCAAAACCAAAGCCCTTAATACCTAGCTCGCCTTGAACTTCGATGGCAACCGCTGGGTAGGAGCGCTGAGTGTATGCGCAGGAGACGATAACGGCATCGATATCCTCGGGTTTTTTGTTGGCCGCCGCCATGGCTTTACGAGCGGCAATCAGCGCGACTTCGGCCTGATGGGATAGTTGATCGCTGGGGCGCTCTTCCCATTTTGGACGCATGCGATCGATGTCCAAAATACCTTCTTTGCGGTAAACGTAGCGGCTTTTAATTCCCGAGGCCTTGGTAATGAACTCGGCGCTCGACAGAGGTTTTGCCTCCACTGTGCCAGCTTCGATCTCGGCGGCATTCTCGGCGTTGTATTTGACCACGTAACCATTGTACGCCTCGACCAACTCTTCATTGGTAACAGACTCTTCTGGGGTCCAAATACCAACACCACTAATAACTATATTTTTATCTGACATGATAATCCCGAATTCACAGCGAGGATGATTGGAGGGCGAGGCCCTGCGCTAATGGTAGGAGATTGTGCCGTAAATGACGGATTAGGTCTAATGGTGAAAGTCGGTTTTGTCTGTTCGCGCCAAACTCCAAATGTCGACTTTGGCGACGCCGGCGTGTTTGAGCCGCTGGCTGATGGCCCGCACTGTCGCCGAGGTGGTGACTACATCATCAATCAGCGCGACGTGTTTTCCTATAAGGGATTGAGCTAAAGAGGCTTTGATCCTAAAGGCGGTGTTGAGGTTTTGTTGTCGTTGAGTCCGATTGAGTTGTTTTTGGGCCTGTCGGCGCGAGTGGCGCACCAGGGCCATTTGGGTATCAATGCCCAGAGTTTTGTGGAGCTGCTGGGCAAGCCAAGCTGATTGATTGAAGCCCCGTGACAATAATCGGCTCCAGTGGAGCGGCACAGGGATCAGCAGTTGTGGTAGGGGCTGCTGGGTGTAGTGTCTTCGAATTTGAGCAATTAACAACTGCAGTAGAAGGTGCCCATCGCGCAGATCTCGGCGAACCTTAAAGTTGTTCAGCCAATGGTTAATTGGAGCCTGATAATGACCGGCAGTCACCGCTTGGCTAAACGCCGGTGGGTGACTCACACATTCACCGCAAAGCACTGGTTCATCGCCTGTTTGGTGGTTTATCGGCAGGGCGCAGCTAAGGCAGCGTACTTGTTTGTCGGTAAGCGCTTGCAAACAAGCTGGGCAAAGTGGGCTGTGACGACACCAGCCACAACAGAGACGGCATTGGCGATCGGGCAGGGTCGATTCCAATGCCCTTTTTAACCAGACTTTGGGCGATGCTTGAGTAGGGGATAGCATCGAAGGTGACAGGGGTTTTTGGACCCGTTTAGGGTCTCTGGGCTCGGCCATAGTGCATCCTTGCAGGCTCATTTTTTGCCAAAACGTGACTGCGCTCGTCAATTTGGCCACAATTAGTTAACCCTGAGGCGGCTTTCAGGTTGACAGCGATCCGCTGATCGCTATCATCTAGCCTCTCGAAAGTTGGCTCAGACCTTGTTTCTCGGCCAGCATCAAAGATTATCAGGGTAAAGAAGATTATGGGCGCCACCACCGATACTGTACGTAATGACTGGACTCGCGACGAAATCGCGGCACTGTTTGAGCTGCCATTCAACGACTTGATGTTTCAGGCGCAGGTGGTACATCGTCAATTCTTCGATCCCAACGAAGTACAGATCAGCACCTTGTGCTCGATCAAAACCGGCGCCTGCCCCGAAGATTGTAAGTATTGCCCGCAGAGTGCTCGCTACGACACCGGCCTTGAAAAAGAGCGCTTGATGAAGGTCGAAGCGGTGCTTGAAGAAGCTCGCGCTGCCAAAGCTAGTGGTGCAACTCGTTTTTGCATGGGTGCCGCTTGGCGCTCACCTAAAAAGAAAGACATGCCCTATGTTACCCAAATGGTAAAAGACGTTAAGTCGCTTGGATTAGAGACTTGCATGACTCTGGGGATGGTCAGCGAAGATCAAGCCACTGAACTCGCCGGTGCCGGTTTGGATTACTACAATCACAATCTCGACACCTCGCCAGAGTTTTACGGCGACATTATTACCACTAGAACCTATCAAGATCGTTTGAATACTCTGGGTAATGTTCGTGCTGCCGGCATGAAGGTCTGCAGCGGCGGTATTGTCGGAATGGGCGAAGGTCAATCCGATCGTGTTGGATTGCTGCATCAGTTGGCGACCATGGACAAGCACCCAGAATCGGTACCGGTGAATATGTTGGTTCGTGTAGAGGGCACGCCTTTGGCCGATCAAGCGGATCTGGACCCGTTCGACTTTATTCGCACTATCGCTGTTGCACGTATCACCATGCCTAAATCTCACGTTCGTTTATCGGCGGGCCGTGAAGAAATGAACGAGCAAATGCAATCAATGGCCTTTATGGCGGGTGCTAACTCGATCTTCTACGGCGAAAAACTGTTGACCACTCCAAACCCCGAAGCCAACAAAGACATGATGTTGCTCAAGCGTTTGGGCATCAACACCGAGAAATACGAAGTCGAGCAAGACGACGCCGAACAAGAATCCAGTGTACTGGAATCTTTGCAAGCGGCGAAAAACGACAAATTCTTTTACGACGCCGCTAAGTAAGCGTCGGCTCTTTCAGCGCGGATCGATCCATGTCGATAGATGATGTACTCGCCCCCGCGTTGTTAGCTCGCCAACAGCAACACCTCTATCGGCAGCGTCGCACGGTTCAGTCGGCGCCTGCTTCTCTTGTTCGCGTCGACGATCAAGAACTCATTAATTTTTGCAGCAACGACTATCTCGGCCTTGCCAATCATCCTTTTGTGATCGATGCGTTTAAAAATGCGGCGGATTCCTACGGCGTGGGCAGCGGCGCCTCGCACTTGGTGTCCGGTCACAGCGTTGAACATCACCGTCTCGAGCAAGACATCGCCCGCTTAATGGGGCGAGAGCGAGCGCTGTTGTTTTCCACCGGTTACATGGCCAACATCGGTACCATCAATGCGCTGGTGGGAAAAGGCGATGCGGTATTTCAGGATAAACTCAACCATGCCTCACTGCTCGACGGTGGTTTATTGTCCGGCGCACGCTTTCAACGTTTCTTACACAACGACTTAACCGATCTCGAGAAAAAACTGCAACGCTCTGAAGCCAACCGAAAACTGATTGTGGTCGACGGCGTTTTTAGTATGGATGGTGATTTGGCTCCGCTGCCCGAGTTATCTGCCTTGGCTGAAAAATACGACGCTTGGTTGATGATGGATGATGCTCACGGTTTTGGGTGCCTAGGGCATCGCGGCGCCGGCACGGCTGCACATTTTGGATTGTCTCAGCAGCAGTTGCCCATCGTCATGGGGACTCTCGGTAAGGGCGCGGGATCATTTGGTGCCTTTGTCGCTGGCAGTGAGATCTTAATCGAAACGCTTATTCAACAGGCGCGCCCCTACATCTATACCACCGCCATGCCACCGGCAGTGGCCGCCGCAACTCGCGCGAGCATACAGCTATTTGAATCCGAAGCTTGGCGACGTGAACACCTTAAGGTTTTGATCGAACAGTTTCGTTCTGGCGCACAAGCGTTGGGACTCGAATTGATGCCCTCACCAACCGCCATTCAACCGATCATTTTTGGTGACGCCGATCGGACTTTGAAGATTGCCGAACAACTACGTTGTCGCGGTTATTGGGTGGGAGCTATACGCCCACCCACGGTTGCTCAAAATTCTTCACGTTTGCGAATTACCCTATCGGCAAATCACTCATCAGAGCAAGTGACTGGTTTACTTAACGCGCTAAAAGTAGCGGTCGAGGTGGTTGATGAGTGATGTGAATGCCGCGATAAATGATGAGCGCTCGTCTGTCGTTTATGAAGCGACGATGACTCGAGTCTTAGCCTCTAAGAAAAAGCGCTGCCCCGACCCCTTGGTCTTGTTGCATGGCTGGGGTTGTGACAGTCGCAGTTGGCAGCCCTTACTCGAGTCGCTTACGACTCATCTAGATGTGACCATTTGCTCGTTACCGGGCTTTTCGTTTCAGCAACCGCTCTCGAGCAATCTCTCATCGACGATTGTGATCGGTCTGTCGAGTACATACGATGATTATCTAGAGGCGCTACTTGCTCAGCTGCCCGAGCGCTTCTATTTGGCCGGTTGGTCTTTGGGGGGAATGTTAGCAACGCGTCTAGCGGCTAAAGCTCCCCATCGGGTTCAAGGTTTAATTACCTTGGCCAGTAACTTGTGTTTCGTTGAGCGCACAGATTGGCCGATGGCCATGGGCTCCGAGGTGTTCGACGCCTTTGCTGGCGGCTTCGAGCAATCGCCAACCCAGACACTCAAGCGCTTCGCCGGATTGATGAGCAAGGGCGATGCTCGTGAGCGCGAGCTTCTCAAATCGCTGCGTAGAGACTGTTCTGCCTCGTGGCAAAGCTGTATTGAACAGGATACAGGATCAGCGGCTAAAGTACGTTGGTTAGCTGGTCTTCAATGGCTGCAGCAGATTGATAATCGTCAGATTTTTTCTCAAATTTCTGTGCCGGGTTTACACTTTTTGGCGGATCGCGATGCGTTAGTTCCCGCAGGTGTCGCGTTAGAGTTGGCGCAGCTGAATGCTACTCAGAAGGTTGAAGTGATTCAGTCCGCCTGCCACGCGTTGCATTGGAGTGATCCTGATAAGGTATTGGCGACAATCAATCAGTTTATCGATCAAGCACATTATGCGGTGGATAAGTCCAAGGTGGCGGGTTCTTTTGGTCGCGCGGCAAAAACCTACGACAGTGTCGCCGGTCTTCAGCGTCAAATCGGTCATTGTTTACTGCAAAATATTTCAACGCCGAAGGATCATTCATCGAGGCGGTGGTTAGACTTGGGTTGTGGTACCGGCTATTTTACGCCCAAAATTCGCGAGCGTCTTTGTCGTGATCACGGTGAGACGCTAGGACTCGACTTGTCGCACGGTATGTTGGAATACGCCCGTGAAAACCGCGAAGGGCCTTTCTCATGGTTGTGCGCCGATGCCGAAAATTTGCCGCTTCAAGACTCGTCATTGACGGGTGTTTTTTCCTCATTAGCGATTCAGTGGTGTGCGGATTTGCCTCGTCTTTTTCAAGAGTTGGCTCGGGTGCTGAACCTAGAAGGTGAAGTGCATATTGCCACTCTGGGCCCGAGAACCTTGACAGAGCTGCGACAAGCGTGGCACCAAGTCGATGACTATACTCATGTCAACCGGTTCGCCGAAGAGCAGATGATTCGCGATGCGATTGATCAAAGCGAATTGTCGATTATTGACTGGCAGTGTGAAGATATTGTTTTGCAGTACGATCAAGTGCGCGAGCTCACCTACGAGCTAAAAACTCTCGGCGCGCACAATATGAATCATGGGCAGAGCAGCGGCTTGACCGGTCGACAGCGTATTATCAAGTTTAAGCGAGCCTACGAGAGTTTCCGTCAGGCCGATGGCAAGTTGCCCGCAACCTACGAAGTTTTTTATATTCGGTTAAAGAAAGTTTAGGAATCTAGATTCATGGCGAAGAAGAAATTTTTTATTGCCGGTACCGATACGGATGCCGGCAAAACATTGGTGGCAACTGCGGTTTTGGAAAAAGCTCGCCAAATGGGATTGCAAACTGTTGCGGTTAAACCGGTGGCATCTGGCAGCGAGCAAACGGCCGACGGTCTTCGCAACAGCGATGCGCTCGCGCTTATCGATGCCATGACAGTAGATCTGGACTACGAGCAAGTGAATCCGGTTGCTTTTGAGCCGGCAATAGCACCGCACATTGCCGCGATGCGCGCTGGCAAGCAATTGTCCGTAAGTCGTCTCGCCGGATACTGTAATGGGGCCATGATGCGTCCCTGCGACTTGGTGATTATTGAAGGCGCAGGTGGCTGGCGAGTACCTCTGAATTCGCGTGAAACCTTAGCCAATCTCGCTCAAGACCTAAATTTACCGGTGATCTTGGTGGTTGGAATGAAACTCGGTTGTATCAATCACGCACTGTTAAGCGTTGAGGCCATAGAGCGAGATGGTCTCAAAGTGGCGGGCTGGGTTGCCAACCGTATCGATCCCGAGATGAGTTGCTACGAAGAAAATATGATGACATTGCACAGTCTAATCAGTGCGCCCTGTTTGGGTGAAATACCCTATCTAGAAAATCCAGATAAAAAAAGCGCAGCAGAATACTTGGATTTGACCGCAGCGCTTTCAATAGACATCTAAAGCATTAACGCTTCATGTTTTGATACATCATCTGGGTGATGGCATCGACATTGAACTGAGCCGGTTTTTGTCGCGGGGGATACTGGTGAAAACTCTGCATTAATTGAGTCACAATCGGCAGTGCTGGCATTGCTAGAAACTGATTCTGTGTCTGCCAGTGATTAAACTGATTTGAGTTGTGCTGGGCTCGTTCATAGGGATCCATGCGTAAATCAAAAATGAGTGGTATACGCAGCTGTATAAAAGGTTCACGCCAAACCTGCATCTCTTTTGCTCGCTGCTCCGCGAACACAAGTTTCCATCGATCACCGTAACGAAGTGCCGTTAATAGACCGTCATCACTGAAATAAAAGAACTCGCTGCGCCGGCCCTTTTCTTCTTTTCCGATTAAGTGCGGTAGCATGTTATAGCCGTCGAGATGTACTTTATACTCTCGCTCCCCCAGCGTTGCTCCTTTCTTTAGCTTTTCTTTGATGTTGTTGTCACCGACTGCCGCCATCAGCGTGGGTACCCAGTCCAAGTGTGCCATCACTGAATTCGACACAGAGTTGGCTTTGACTTTTTCTGGCCATCGAATGAACGCTGGAACTCTAAAGCCTCCTTCCCAATTAGTGTTCTTTTCGCCGCGGAAAGGTGAGATTCCTGCGTCGGGCCATTCGTTGAGGTGTGGCCCGTTGTCGGTGGTGTAGATGACAATGGTATTTTGGCTGATCTCCAAATCATCGATTTTTTTGAGTAATTCCCCGACGTTATCATCGTGTTGAAGCATGCCATCAGCGTAAAAATTCAATCCGGAGCGACCGCTGTATTCATCGGGTACATGAGTGTTGTAGTGCATGCGGCTGGAGTTAAACCAAACAAAGAAAGGTTTCTTCGCTTTGGCGGCTTTGTCGATAAAAGATAAGCTCGCAGCGAGGAATTCGTCGTCAACTGTCTCCATTCGTTTTTTGGTTAACGGGCCGCTGTCATTCACTCGGCCGTCGGCAAAAGAATGTATCACGCCTCGGGGGGAGAACATCTTCCGCAGTTTAGGGTCCTTAAAGTAATTTGGTTTTTCAGGTTCTTCTTCGGCATTGAGGTGATATAAGTTGCCGAAGAACTCGTCAAAGCCGTGATTGGTCGGCAGATATTCATCGCGATCACCAAGATGGTTCTTGCCAAATTGACCCGTTGCGTAGCCCAGGGGTTTTAGCATTTCGGCCAGTGTCGGATCTTCTTTCTGTAAACCCAAGGGTGAGCCGGGAATGCCCACTTTGGTGAGGCCGGTGCGCACCGGAAGCTGACCGGTAATGAAAGCCGATCGACCTGCAGTGCAACTTTGCTCCCCGTAGTAATCGGTCAGATACATGCCTTCTTTGGCAATGCGATCGATGTTTGGCGTTTGATAGCCCATCATACCAAAGCTGAGATGGCTGATATTTGAGATGCCAATGTCGTCGCCCATAATAACGAGAATGTTGAGTTTTTCAGCCTTACTCAAGGGGCTAAACAGGACGCCAGTTACGGCAAAAACGGTGGCCAAGGCGTACTCTCTGATCGAGGGGCTCGAGAATTTCATTGTCGTCATTACCTGTCTAGATGCCATTGTTGAAGATCATATTAAAGCGCTAAGGATAGTGTTACTTGTCAATTTGCGACAGCTACTGAATTAGTGATGAGTGACGAGCTCGCCACTTGAGTGGTGAGGAGTCGGTGTTTTTCGTGAAAAACCGGCTAAAAGAACTTTGATCGTGATAGGCCAAAAGTTCCGAAATATCGACAAGTGAAAGGCTCGAATATTGCAAATAATGCTTTGCTCGTAGTAGGCGAAGCTCATCGAGTAAGTCCTTGAAGTTGAGATCCCAACGGCTAAGTCTGCGCTGTAGTGTTCGTTTGTTACAGTTTAAGTAAGTGGCCACTCGATCGATAGTTGGGTCGCCAATGTCCAGCGCTCGTCCAATGATGGTTTTCATATTGAGTGCAAAATCATGCTTTGACTCCGAAAGCATGCTGTCAATTTCCTTTTGCAGATCAGCGTGGCGCTGGTTGTTTGAGTGAGGAAGAGTCTGGCGTAAATCCTGTCGTCTAAACGTCATGCCATTCCAGCTCGAGCTGAATGTAATGGGAACTTCGAGCAAGCGTTTTAACGTAGAAAAATGAGGTGATTCCTTAAAAATAACGTGAAAGCCCGTAGGTTTAATATTGCTTGGGTTTAGCATCTTGAACAACCCTAAGCCGACGCCCATTGCGTGCAAATAAACCTGAAGAAGGTCCGTTTGATCGGGGTAGTGGATGGTGTGCATCCACTGTGTGATGTCTCCGTCGTCGACCAATTGGGTAACCCCTGTCTTCGAGTGCACTTTGAGAAAACGCGCAAAGCAACTCATAGCGTCGTGTAAGTCCGTTGAAGTGCTGCTAATTAGACTGAGAATTCCAAACTGGGTTTCGGGGTTTTTATGTTGCGATACCAAATAACCAAAATGCGGGCAATCGTATTGTGTTGAGGCCAAATTAAAGAGATCAATGAGGATTCGATAATCAAAAAACTCTTGTTGGCGCAATACTTCTTGAGAGGGAAGTTGTAATTGCTTGAATAGATCTTCTGAAGAGCCACCAAGTTCTTGTAGCGCTTCATCAAACCCGTTGAGAGATTGGCTTCGAATAACAAATTCGCTCATCAGTGTCTCCGAAGCTAATGCAGTGGGTTTGAATTATCGTTATTCACAGGTAGGTAAATGCGATGTCTGTATTGATCATATGTCGTCATTTGCTAAGAATCAAAAATAAACTGCGATTATCTTGTACGCATTCTGACAAAAGTGCGAGAGAGATAATGAAAAAATCCTTACAAAAAGATTCCCTATCGGCGGGTCTTTTGGCAGCGGTGATTACTTTGTGGCTTCCGAGCTTTGCCTTCGCGGCCAACTCCAGTGCACTACTGAATGCCTCAAAAGAAACTGAGACTGTCGATCTGAGCCCGGACAAAGCCCTGCGTGCAAGCACTGATCCTTTGCGAGATGAACGCGCCAAACAAGCACTGGGCTACAGCTTAGGTATGCAAGCCTACACCTATGGTATTCCCTCATTGCGATTTGAGGAATTTCGGTTCGGCCTCAATAGATTGGCTAAATCTTATGTAAAAAGAGGTCTGAGTACGTTCAGTGAATCGTCCTTAGATGGAGTGCAGTTCAACGAAATTGTTCACGTAAGGATGTTGTCTACGCCCAGTTTGAAATTGGGTATTACGCCTAACAACGACACCATGTATAGCTCCTGCTTTTATCAGCTAAAAGATGAGCCACTAATATTGACCGTGCCGGATATTCGGGACCGTTATTACTCGGTCCAGATTGTTGACGGCAACCTTAGCAATGCTGCGTATATCGGGACTCGAGCAACCAAGGCCAAACCGGGCTTGTACGCATTGGTAGGGCCTGAGTGGCAGGGGCAATTACCAGAAGGCATAACGCGTATCGACGTACCTACCAATGAAGGCTTTTTTGCCATACGGATTCTTGTGGATGGTAATGACGATTCCGATCGTGTGGCGCAACTGCAAGACCAGTTTTCCGTCAATCCGTTGTCGTCGATAATGGGCGAAAATATCGTCACTTCACGAGATGAGTTTCCAATGCCGGTGATGAATGGCGATTTGTCAGATTACGCACGCATTGTTGATTTTGCTCAGCGTAATCCACCAAAAACTCAATCGGGTCTCGCGATTTGGGATAGTTTTAAGCACTTGGGGATGTCACTTGATAAGCCTTTTTCCGAACAGGAGATTGATCCCGCTATTAAAAAGGGCATGCTCAAAGCCATTGCCGATACCAAAGAGCTGATTGCCTGGAAGGTTAAGTTTCGAGGTCATAAATCGAAGAGTATGTGGAACATTGATTTGGTCGGAGGCAACTACGGGCAAGATTATCTCGCCCGAGCGGAAGGGTCAATTCAAGGTTTGGTGGTCCATGACGCTGCTGAAGGTATGTACTTCCATACCTATCACGATGGCGACGGAGATGTACTCAATGGCGATCAAGCTTACCGTTTAACGTTTGCCAAAGATTACCTGCCGCCAGTTGATGCCTTTTGGTCACTCACGGGCTACACCGATGACTACAATCTCGTTGAAAACAGTCTTCAGCGCTACAGCATTGGTGATCGCACGCCAGGCCTTAAATACAACGAGGATGGCTCGTTAACCTTACAAGTTCAATCGACGCCGCCTGCAGAGGGAGTGAGCAATTGGCTGCCGGCTCCTGCGGGAAGAATGTTTCGCCTAAATCTAAGAATGTACATGCCCCAAAAGGATGTCTTAACCAAAGCCACTATCGAACAATATGTACCCCCTTTGTTGAAGGCAAAATAGCCATTTCTATATGCCGATGAATTCGCTTGTTGCTCATTCTAGACGAGATGAATTTCTTGCATCTTAGAATAATGCTGTGTGTAGAAACTAAAACTTAAAAACATAATAAAATCATATTGGAGAGATCATGAAGTTACTGTCAAAGAGAGTAAAAAAAACACCCTTAGCGCTAGCCGTTTCAATGGTTAGCGGATTTTTTCCTTTGTCTGCAGTGTCCCAAGAGTTTGCTCTAGAGGAAATCGTTGTGACGGCGCAGAAGCGCGCTCAGAGCTTACAGGATGTGCCTATCTCGGTAAGTGCCGTGGGTGGAGAAAAAATCGCTGATGCCGGTATCGAAAACCTTCAAGACTTATCAGCGTATGTGCCCAACTTGAAGATCGTTGAAGGCGGCTTGGTGCCGCAGATGTTTATTCGTGGCATAGGCTCTAGTGCGAATCAAGGTTTCGAACAGTCGGTCGGTACCTATTCGGACGGTGTCTATATGGGAAGAAGCCTGCAGTCGCGTTCATCATTTATGGATTTGGAACGTGTGGAAGTATTGCGTGGGCCGCAGAGTATTTTATTTGGACAGAGCTCAATTGCCGGTGCGATCAGTCTTGTAAGTGCTCAACCAACCGACGAGTTCGAGGGTAAGGTTAGTCTTAGTCACGCACCAGAGTTTGACGAAACTGAAGTTAATGGGTTTATTTCTGGAGCTTTAACGGATTCTATTAATGCTCGACTAGCGATCCGAGATCGTCAGGAAGATGGCTACGTCGACAACAAACTCCTAAATGAAGATACTCCAGCAATCGATGAGCAGGCGGCACGACTAACATTTTCTTGGGACGCTTCCGATTCATTGACCGCGATGCTCAAGCTAGAAACAGCGCAACTCAATCGCCAGGGGCGACAAACGCAAGTCATTGATTACGGGGTTTATCCCTTGTTGGTTCCGAATCTGAAAGACAGTACAGAGATTGACTACGACAGCTATTCGAACGAAGACAATAGCATGAGCTTCGACAGCGATAACGCCGTGTTAAAACTGGACTACGACTTCGGCGAATTTACGCTAACGTCCGTTACCGGATTTTCTCAGTACGAGTATCGCGAAGATAACTACGATGCTGATGCCTCCGAGGTCGCGCTGATTTCCATTGATATGTCAGAGGATTTTGAGCAGTTCAGTCAAGAGATTCGCTTGACCTCCCCAGGTGGTGAAACCTTCGATTACATTCTCGGCGCATTTTATCAGAGCTCCGAACAACGCTATAACGAAGACGCGAGTCTTGCGGTTTCAACGCTGGGTATGAGTCCGCTATTTGATAGTTTGGTTCAGCGGCCTTACTCACAAGACAGTGAGACCTTAGCGGCATTTGCACAAGTAACATGGAATATAAGCGACGCTCTGCGTCTAACCTTGGGTTTACGCTATACCGAAGATGAAAAAGAGGCTGAGCGCAGCCAAGACACCTTGTCTCTGACCTTGGCGCCAGGGGTTGCGCAATCGAATGTCATTATTCCCGCGGGTCCATTCGCCGGATTGCCGGTGTCTACTTTGCTGGCGGGTAATGGCGATAACTTCATGGGGACGAATATTGGCTTTGGCTTGCAGGATCACGATCTTATAGGCGAACTCGATAAAACTAACTGGACTCCATCATTGAATCTTCAATACGATTTGAATGGCGATGTTATGTTCTACGCGACCTACTCAGAGGGTTACAAGGCCGGCGGATTTGACGCTCGAGGAATCAACAGCTTTGCTTCCAGTGATACTGATTTTCTCGGTCGAAGCTATAGCGAGTTTGCGTTAGGTGCTGATAATTTTGAATTCTCCCAAGAACAAGCGGAGACTATTGAAATCGGTGCAAAAATGACGTTGCTTGATGGTGCAGCTGAGCTCAATGTGGCTTTGTATCAAACCGATTATACCGATATGCAAATCAGTGTTTTTGATGGGACCTTTGGTTTCAACGTACTTAATGCCGGCGAAGCCAGCGTTCAAGGTCTTGAGTTGGATGGACGCTGGCGTCCAACAGAAAACCTATTGTTAACTGCAGGCTTGGCTTATCTGGATTTTGAATGGACGGACTACTCTGAAGGTTCGTGTCCGGGAGAAGGGCACAATACACCTAGTCCCAGTGGCAGCGGCAATTGCGTCTATAATGGTCTTGAGAACAATCATACGCCTGAGTGGACCGTCAACTTAAGTGCAAGCCACACCGTTTCGATTGGCGATACACTGGAACTGCATTCTACTTTGGATGCGAATTTTAAAGACAATCATTACGTGGCCAACAATCTCGATGCTCGATCAGAGCAGGCCGGGGTGACAATCTTTAACGCGCGTTTGGCTTTGGCTTCGACCGATGATTCATGGCAAGTTGCTTTAACGGCAAAGAATCTAACGGATCAAACAACACTAAACTACGTGACCAATTTATCGCAAAGTCGCGGTGGCGTGAATGCTCAGGTTGGGCGTCCCCGTACTGTTGGTTTAGAAGCCAGTTACCGTTTTTAGTGGTAGCTTCACTAGGTGCGACTTGTCGAGTCTAGTGAGATATAGAACTCTCTCGAGTCATGTTCTTAAATGACGCTCTTTGGCGCAGCTTTATTTAAGCTGCGTCTTTTTATTTTTGTGTATTAGAAATAGTGGTTTATCGAAGGTTCGAAAAAGCGGTATAGAAACGCTCTCTAATGATTTGGAGTTACTGATGAATGCTAAGAGCTTGATGATAATAGTGGCCTTCATGGCTGCTGGTGTATCGGCTGTGGTTGAGGCTCAATCGCTGCCTCGACAAGTTTTGTGGGGCGATACCCATTTACACACCAACTATTCCTTTGATGCCGCCGTTTTGGGTAATCGTCAATTGACTCCGGCCGATGCTTACCGTTTGGCACGTGGCGATGTCGTCACCGCGCACAATGGTCAGAAGGTGAAGCTCAACAAACCGTTGGATTTTCTTGTTGTGGCTGATCATGCTGAATATCTGGGGTTGATTCCCATGCTCTTGAAAGGCGATCCGCTATTACTGAAAGATAAAGTGGGTAGGCGGTGGGCTAATACTTTGGCGGATAGCGAAAGTCTTGATGGTCTACAAAAATTGTTTTTTGAAATCGGCAACGATAAAGCAAAAGGTGTGCAGAGGCTTAAAAACGAAGCCGTGAGTCGCAGCGCATGGCACGACATCACCTCGACGGCGGACACATTTAATCAGCCACAGGTGTTCACCTGCTTTAGTGGTTACGAGTGGACTTCGGCGCCCGGTGGGAACAACCTGCATCGAGTGGTGATTTTCGCCGATGACGCCAATAAGACGAATCAATTATTGCCCTTTTCAGCTTACGATAGCGAAGACCCTGAAGCCCTATGGAAGCATCTGGAACACTATCAAAAATTGACCGATGGGCGGGCGTTGGCGATTGCGCATAATGGTAATGTTAGTAATGGAGCTCTGTTTTCTTTGACAGACTTCAGTGGTCGGCCACTTTCTGAAGGCTATGCAAAAAGCCGCCAGCGGTGGGAGCCTCTGTATGAAGTTACACAGATAAAAGGTGATAGTGAAACTCATCAAAAACTGTCTCCAGCCGATGAGTTCTCGAATTTCGAATTTTGGGATAAGGGTAATCTCAATGCATCGGCTCAAATCGAATCCCATATGCTAGCAGGCAACTACGCTCGCTCTGCACTCAAGAGGGGCTTAGAGCAAGAAGCCAAAATAGGTGTAAACCCGTTCAAGTTTGGAATGATTGGCAGTACCGATGCGCACACCAGTTTGGCGACGGCAGACGAGGACAATTTCTGGGGGAAGATGTCAGCGTATGAGCCCAGTCCCATGCGCGCAATACATCATTCGTTTGAGAAGGGCGTGAATGGCAAGGTGTACGACTTAATGTCTTGGGAGTTTTCGTCATCGGGGTATGCTGCCGTTTGGGCAGAAGAGAATACGCGCGCTTCCATTTTTGACGCGATGCAGCGGCGAGAAACTTATGCCACTACCGGCCCGAGAATGACAGTTAGGTTTTGGGGTGGATGGGATTTTGAGGGCGATGATTTATCGAACAGGGATCTTGTTTCCTTAGCGTATAAAAAAGGGGTTCCTATGGGCGGCGACTTAGTCGCAGCAGGTGTTGGCGTTGTTCCCTCTTTCGTCTTGATCGCTAGTAAGGAAGCGGGTGGGGCTAACTTAGATCGCATTCAGGTGGTGAAAGGCTGGCTGGAGGACGATGGAAGTATCCATGAGAAGGTTTTCAATGTTGCAGTCTCCGATAATCGCGATATTGATAATAATCGGGTAGCTCCTTTGGTGAGTACGGTAAAAGGGGCGAGCTACCAAAACACAATCGGCGCGACTAGGTTGTCGGTTGTTTGGACTGATCCAGAATTCAACGCTGCTGAGCGGGCATTTTATTATGCTCGAATTATTCAGATTCCCACGCCGAGATGGACTGCTTACGACCAGGATCAATTTTCTATTGAGTTACCTAGCGAGGTGCCTAAACAGATCCAGGAGCGGGCTTATACGTCGCCAATTTGGTATACGCCTTAAACGTTAAGGCTGTATGGTGGGGTTGTTTGGTAAATGAAAACGCTTGATGTTCAATTCTGATCTAACGCAAAAATACATCTAAGGGCTAAACCCGTTTGGTTCTAGCTCCGAGGGTATCGCTGATAGGCTCTGTTTATTCGTCGATAGGTAGAAATATCTTGGGTAATGCAATAGACCGCTTAGATTGTTTTAGAGCTATCGCCAATGCTGGTGCAAGCTTCGTATGCTGAGGTATTAGGTATGAATAGGCTCTACGCTTTTTGTAGGAACCTAAATTGTGAATTTTGTCTTCGAGTAGTGGATGCTCTGTTAGCGCGCTAACAATAGCTATGTGCTGATCGATATACACATCGATTCGACCCGACGCTAATTGGCGCACACCGTGTGTTGGCCGCTCGATGGCCTGCAAATTCTTTAATCCCACGCCTTTTAAGCTATCAACCAAGCCTAAGTATCCTCTGCGGTAGCCTACGCGATATTTTTGAAGGCTTTGTAGGTTGTTTTGGTCAATGCGAATGTCGCTGTCTGCCCCATAAATAACCATATGTGATTTGGCGATGACCTCATCGACACGAATTAAGGTTTCAGTGTCAGGTGTCGATAGGATGCCGTCTGTTCGTGCACAAACGCCATCGATTTTTTGCTCTCTCAATAGCGCGAGTTCTCGTAGCGGGGGAAGCGATCGCATTGAAAATTGATAACCTAATTGCTCAAACGCGTGAGTATAGAGCTCGGTAAAGTATCGGAAGTGATCGGACTTTTCATTGACGGAACAAGAAAAACGAATGGTGTTTTGTTGATCAGAGGCGTAGCTCGATTGTGCACACAGCACCAGATAAAGCAGTATTGAATAGATCCGCCCATGCTTCATGGTCGACGTCCTCATAATCCGTTATCTACCGCCGTTATTATTGGAGTTCATGCGGTTGGAGTGTAGTGAGGATTGTAGTGTAGAAGCTCGGCAATGCATAGTTTCCTCTCGTGGGCGCTGTGTGTTGGTTTTGACGATACGTCAATGTTGTGTTTGCTGGGTGTCGAGTTTGGTTATAGTACGGATTGTTTTTCTGTCTTCTTTATTAGGCAATATTGATCTTAAAACACAGGGGCAATTCACCTGGATTGTCTGATTTTTGATCTCTTCTGGGTTAGAATAGATCGATATGAATTATCGACAACGGCCAAAACAGGCCATATTTCTCGGACGTGGTGAAGATGATTAATTCTGTATTAAGTACTGGCGTTCAGGGTATGCAGCAGAGTCAGCGCCAGATCAATAAGGCAGCTGACGAGATCGCGCAGGTCTCAAATTCGCAGGTCTCCAGCTCGCAAGCACCACTCAAGACTGCCTCCGATCTGACCGCTCCATTGATCGACATGAAAATCGAGCAAAATGTATTTGATGCCTCGGCCAAGGTTGTATCGAGCGCAGATGCCATGTTGGGCGTGCTGCTCGACACTAAGGCCTGATCGAGCTGCCCATGATTACCCCCGCGATACCCTCCAACCTCGCCAATGCCATTTCTCCCTTCAGCCCTGTGGGAAAGCTGGCGGTGGGCCAAGAGAATATCGAGGCACGCAACACGCCCTTCAAACCGGTTGAGGAATTGCCAGAGTCTGAACGCCAGACCAGTCGAAATGCCGCGTCAGAGCGGGCCGCAGAGGCCGAAACCCGTGTTGGAACAGAGCGTGGTGGGGCTGTTAACTCCGGTGCTGAACAAGAGCGCCAGGAGCAGGAACGACTCAGTCAAGAGGCGCAAGAGGCCGAGCAACAAGCCAAAGACCAACAAGTGATTCAGCAGTTGGCTGAGCGAGATCGAGAAGTTCGAGCTCATGAGCAAGCTCATGCCGCCGTCGGTGGCCAGTTGGCAGGCTCTCCCAGTTATACCTTCGAGCGGGGCCCAGATGGTGTTAGTTACGCAGTAGGCGGTGAGGTTTCGATTAGTTCGGGCGTGGTGCCCGGCGATCCCGAAGCGACTCTAGCCAATGCGCGCATCGTTCAGCAGGCGGCTTTGGCACCGGCTGATCCTTCGCCGCAGGATCGTCGAGTTGCAGCGGATGCGGCTCAGGTACAGCAACAAGCGATTCAAGACATTGCCCAACAGGCACAAGAGGCGAGAGCAGAAGTTGAGGCCGAAATAGAGACCGAGCGCGAGCAAAAGGCCGAGCTAGCGAGAGAGCGCGAAGAAGAATTGCGCGAGGCTCAGCGACAGTCTCAAACTGAAGATGATGCCGCTAGCGCTGCTAGAGCCTCCAGCGCACAAGATGAGTTCATCAATACCAATATCGATATCAACCAGCGCTTGATTGATATCGGCGTGAATCCTTCTCCGACGCCAGTGGGCAATTTGCTCAATCAAATCGCTTAGTTGTTTTTCCGGCAGCGATAGAGTTATACCGCCGCTGCTTGGCCCTGTCAGTTTCAGCAATAACTCACTGCTGCTGCATCCCCGCTTTCCGGCTCTGCTTTTTGGCCCGCGTTTCTGCATTTCCAGTACATGTTTTTCATATTTAGTTGTTTCGCCGCCTCTTTGGGTGATCTGCTTGTCGGTAATTTCCCTCGTTTAAATGGTTGATCTCTTTTCGATTTTAACTTCCAAAAAAGAGGTTTCTCCGAGCTCAATTAAGTCCCAATTTCGTACTTCTCACTGGCTGAAAAGTGAGGCTCTGACTAGGCTTAAAGCTTCTCTCACCTTGACTCGAGAGGCAAAAAAACTTATGTTTCAAACAGTTGTTTGTTTTATATTTTACTGGGCACTGAAATGGCGAAAAAGACGCCCTTTTAGACCAATATGCCCGCATCTGATCAGTAGATCGAATTTGACCACCAGAGGTGACACAGATGGCCGACTATAAGGCTCCTTTGCGCGACATGCGCTTTGTACTAAATGAAGTTTTCGAGGCGGACAAGCTGTGGGCCTCCTTGCCGGGCACCCAAGATGTCGTCGATCCAGACACTGCAGATGCGATCTTAGAAGAAGCGGCCAAACTGATTGAGCAAGAAGTTGCGCCTTTGAATCGCGAGTCCGACGAGCAAGGTTCACGCTGGGAAGATGGCGAAGTTACCGCACCTGATGGCTTCAAAAAAGCCTATGAGGCATTTTGTGAAGGCGGTTGGAATGGCCTTGGCGGCAATCCAGAATACGGCGGTATGGGCATGCCCAAAACCCTGACTGCTCAGGTTGAAGAAATGTTGCAAGCGGGCAGTATGTCTTTCGGTTTGGCGCCTATGCTGACGGCGGGTGCTTGCTTATCTATCAATGCCCACGGCAGTGATGAGCTGAAAGAAAAGTACCTACCCAATATGTACTCCGGCGTTTGGTCTGGAGCGATGGATTTGACAGAGCCGCACGCGGGTACTGATTTGGGTATTATCCGTACCAAAGCGATCGACAATGGCGATGGCTCTTTTGATATTACTGGCACCAAGATCTTTATTACTTGGGGCGAGCACGACATGGCCGAAAACATCATTCATTTGGTGCTGGCGAAATTGCCGGACGCACCTGCAGGCCCTAAGGGGATTTCTCTTTTCTTGGTGCCTAAGTTCTTTGTCAATGACGACGGCTCTTTGGGCGAGCGCAATAGCTTTAGCTGCGGCTCTATTGAAAAGAAAATGGGTATCAAAGGCTCGGCCACTTGCGTGATGAACTTTGATAGCGCCAAAGGTTGGCTCGTTGGTGAGCTGAACCAAGGCCTAGCGTGTATGTTCACTATGATGAACTACGAGCGCTTGGTGGTGGGGATTCAAGCTCTGGGTGCGGCAGAGATGTCTTATCAAAATGCGGTTGAATATGCCCGTGACCGCATTCAAAGCCGCAGTCCTGAAGGCCCCAAAAATCCAGACAAGGCGGCCGATCCGATTATCGTTCACCCAGACGTTCGCCGGATGTTACTGACCATGCGTGCACAGACCGAAGGCGCTCGCGCATTTTCGACCTACGTGGCGAAATGGCTGGATATCGGTAAGTTCGGTGGTGATGCTGAAGAGCAAAAGAATGCCAATGGTCTTATGGCGTTACTTACCCCTGTGGCGAAAGCGTTTGTCTCCGACAAAGCTCTAGAAACCACCGTATTGGGGCAGCAAATCTTTGGTGGCCACGGCTTTATTCGTGAGTGGGGCCAAGAGCAATTGGTGCGTGACGTTCGCATTACACAAATCTATGAAGGTGCTAACGGCATTCAGGCGATGGATTTGTTGGGGCGTAAAGTGTGTGCCAATGGCGGCAAGTTCTTTGATTTATTCGCCGCAGACGTACAAGCCTTTATCGATGCTAACAGCGGGAATGAGGCCATGGCCGAATTCCTCGAACCTTTGACGGAAGAAATGGCCAACCTGAAATCGATCACCTCTGAAGTGATTGAGCAGGCTAAATCTGATCCCAATGCGATTGGTGCGGCGGCGAACGATTACTTGCACTTGTTTGGTCTAACCGCTCTAGCGTACATGTGGGCGATGATGGCGAAGGTTGCTCTCGACAAGCAAGATGGCGGTGAAGCGGATTTCTATCAGACTAAGCTGAAGGTTGCGCGTTTCTACTTCCAGCGTGAACTGCCAGCAACTCGCGCCTTGAGTGTGGGTATTTGCGCAGGCAGCGATACCTTGATGGATTTGGACGAAGCCTTGTTCTAATCGATCACCGGATTGCAAAAATCCTTGAAAGCCCCGTTGGTGAAAGCCGGTGGGGCTTTTTTGTGCGCAGGACTTTTTCTGAATGAGCAATACTGGGATATTTTAGCGGCTGTGGTAGAGTCAGAGTCATAATAAAAAACTGTGACTGCTGGGAGTAGCATTGGTGGAAAAGCCGCGTTTATCGGATGAAGATCAATCGAAGGTCGATCAATACTTGAGTTCAGGTGTGAACGATACCGAAAGGGGGCCCTTTCGTATGTGGGTTCTGTTTGGTGTTATCTGGGCGGTACTGGGAGGAATGATGTTAGTGAGTTATTGGATTGCCCTAAGACATGGGGTGATTTAGGCCAGCGTAATTCAGCGGGGATTTGTGAGGCGGTATTGCTGAGCTGTTTTACCGCTCAGGGCTGTCGGTTATCACTGCCGCTCAGGGCTGTCGATTCTCACTACCGCTCACGGCTGTTACTTATTACGTGAGCGGTATAGATAATCAGCAGTAGTCATTATTTGCGGCGCATACCGTATTCTTTAGCCCAGGGGATAAAGTCTTCTGGCGCCATGGGTTTAGCGGTGTAATATCCCTGCACGATATCGCAGCCCAGCTCTTCAACCAGTTGCCAGTCTTCATCGGTTTCCACGCCCTCGGCGACGCATTCAATACTCAGCTTTCGGGCCAAATCAATACTCGACTCTAAGATGGCTCTGCTGGCGCGATTCTGCGCGGCCTGATGAACGAAGGAGCGATCAATTTTAAGCTCGGTAAAGGGAATCTGTTTAAGCTGCTCTAGGGATGAGAAACCGGTGCCAAAATCATCGATGGATAATCCGAACCCTTTCAGGCGCATGCGGGTGAGAATGTCCAGGGTGATGTTCATATCCTGAGCCAGAGAGCTCTCGGTGACTTCGATGACCACGTGGCTGGATTCAAGCCCTGAGGATTGAATGGTTTCACTGAGGATTTCGGGCAACTCCAAGACGCAGAGGACTTGAGCCGAGAAATTCACCGAAACGGTAATGTTAAAGCCAAGGCTGCGCAGATGGGCGGCCTCGCTGATACTCTTTTGAAAGATTGAATCGGTGAGGTCGCCGATCATGTTGTACTTTTCGGCGATGCCAATAAAGATGCCCGGCGGAATCCAGCCTTTCTCTGGGTGGTTCCAGCGCGCTAGGGCCTCAACGCCAACGATACGCCCATCGTCGATCGAGACTTGAGGTTGAAAGAACACCTCAAGTTCATCGTTCATGATGGCGGTTTGCAGTTCGTCGGCAAAAACCATCGCCGCAGGGCCATTGGGGGCCTGTTTGTCGACCGGGTTGTGGCGTCGGACCATCTCTTCAAGGTCGTCCTTGCGAACCGGCTTGTTGAGAGTGCCGAGAATATTGAGTTTTTGCTGCTCGGCTAAGCTGCGCACGGACTCCAGTAATCGGGGATCTTCACCGCTGACGAGTATGACGCTGAATGACATGCCTAAACTGCCGAAATGGCGCAACAGTTGAATGCCGTCCATGTTGGGCATATTGAGATCGGAGATCACGATATCGATGTGATTATTGCGATTGGCCAGATATTTCAGCGCGTCCTGAGCGTTATCGGTTTGGATAATGCCTTGTACGCCTAGAGACTCCAACATCTTGCTCAAGGCGGTCAGCATGAATGGATCGTCATCCACCAGCAGACATGAAATGTTTCCTAAATCACCCGTGGTCAAAAGTGCTGTCCTTATCTTGTGTTGTTGCTTTCATTACCTCTCTCAGTATGGCCTCTCTTACTGAATCCGCAAATGCTTCTATACTGATCTTGAGGGTATTCAAGCGTGTTATTGTGGTGTCATCATGCTACAACTGGCATAGATAAACGAATTGGGAGATGGAGAGTGACGGAAGTGGCATTGGATTTGTCGGTTTTAGAGTCAATGTTTGGTGATGACGCGGAATTACGCGGCGCAATTCTCGAGGAGTTCAAACACAGTTCTATACCCTACATGGCTGAATTTGATGAGGCGGTGTCACTGGGTAATGCCGAGGGGGTTAAGTCTCTTGCGCATAAACTCAAGTCTTCGTCACGCACGGTTGGCGCTTGTCCTTTAGGGGATTTATGCGAACAGCTGGAATCAAAGGCGCCACAGGCCGATTGGCAAGAAATCACAGCGTTGGGATCGGCCATTAAAGTGAGCCTCGAAGAGGTAATCACCGCCATCGATAACCTATAGGGTTTGTCTGCGTCCTACTCGGATACCCATCGCAAGGGTTCGCCAAAGTCATCGGTAATCAAAATTTTCTTGTCCTGCTGTCGTCGCTTCACTTGCGGCGATGATTTGGACGGGCGCTTCCTCGCTTCAATCGCCTGAATCTCGCTCAGAACCGGTGTGCGAGTCTGCGCGGTCGATTCTATATGTGGCGTTTTGGGGAGCGGATCGTTCACCAATCGGCCACTTAACCCTCGATCAAACTCATTCACTTCCCCGCCTTTGGCGAGAAACGAATCAATTTGCGAGTCAATTTCTGCCCGAATTTGGGCTTTGGTCTTTATGGGCTTCATAGTGCAACAAGTAAGGCTAGAATTTTGGGCAATTGATAACCTATCTATTATGAATCATCTGCGCCGGATTGCGTCGTTTTTTTGTCCGCGAGCGATGAATTATTGTGTATTTCCAGTCAAAGCTCTCTGGATGTTTGCCGTGGTGAGGGCGTGTCATTACTATAGGGGGATATAAAAAGAGGGCTTGGGGGCTCAATAATGATTCGATGGATTAGTCGAGTAATACTGCCGTTGATGGCTTTGGGGTTTAGTTCAGTAGCTGCGGCCCAGAACGGTGATGGGGTGCAACAGTTTGGCGCCTGGAAGGTTAACTGCGGCCTGAAGCAAGTTGAGGGCTGCTACATGTCGCTGCTGGGCAAAAGTAGTGCAAGCGGTGAAGCCATCTTTCGAGTGGGGGTGCGCTATGAAGTCTATAACGATCGTGTCCAGCCGTTGCTGAAGGTGTTGGTGCCTTTAGGGGTGAGCTTGATGCAGGCGCCTGTATTAACCATCGCTATCGAGCGACCAGAAGGACCCAAGTCATTTGTATTGGACTATTCACGCTGTGTGGATGTTGGCTGCCTATCGGTTAAGCCGCTGTCGCCCGAGTTGAAGGATCACTTGCGCAATGGTCATACCGGCACCTTGATGTTTGTCGACGGAGTGGGAAAGATTCACAAATACAGCTTTTCCCTAGCGGGTTCTTCTCGCGCCTTGAATCTGGTTCAGGGCAGTCGCTAGACACGGGTCATTTATGAACAAAGTCTATCTCAACGCCGACGAGCTTTTACAGGATTCTTTTCGTCTGGGTTTGAATATCCTTCGAGATGGTTTTCGCCCCAGCTATATCGTCGGCGTTTGGCGGGGCGGTACGCCGGTGGGGATAGCGGTGCAAGAGATTCTGCAGGTGCAAGGGGTCAACACCGATCATATCGCCATTCGCACCTCCTCCTATCAAGGCATCGCTCAGCGCGATCGCGAGGTGCGTGTGCATGGTCTGGATTATCTGGTTGACCGGGTAACGCCAGAGGATACCTTACTGGTCGTCGATGATGTTTTTGATACTGGCTTGAGTGTCGAGGCAATTATTAATAGCTTAGAGGCTAAGGCTCGCCGCAATACGCCACGCGATATTCGAGTGGCGACACCTTGGTTTAAGCCCAATAACAATCAAACTCAGCGAGTACCGGATTATTACTTGCATGAATCGGATGATTGGTTGGTGTTTCCTCATGAGGTGGATGGTCTAACCCGCGAAGAGATTGCAGAGCACAAGCCTGAGCTTTTTCAGCTCTATGAGGAATACGGCCTCTAACTCGTCATAGAGCAGGGTTTGATCGATTATTTCGGTGAATAACAACACAACAAAGATCGCTCGCTATCGATAGCGACAACAATAAATAACACTTTTGGGAGTGACTCCTTTGGATAGCATTAACAGTTTTATTCTCATGCTCGACAGCGTACTGGGCTCAGCGGCGTATTTTCCGTTTTTGCTCTTAGGTGTTGGTGCTTTCTTTACTCTGTATTTGGGCTTCCCTCAGGTTCGTTACTTTTCTCACGCCTGGAAGGTGGTTACTGGAAAGTTTGATCGATCTAGTGATCCCGGTGATACCACACACTTTCAAGCACTTGCCACGGCGCTTTCCGGCACCGTCGGAACGGGCAATATTGGTGGTGTTGCTTTTGCCATTTTCTTAGGCGGCCCGGCGGCACTATTTTGGATGTGGATGACCGCATTCTTAGGCATGACCACCAAATTTGTCGAAGTGACTCTGTCGCATAAATACCGTGAAAAAACCGCCGACGGCACCATGGCCGGTGGCCCCATGTACTACATGGAAAAGAAACTAAATATGAAGTGGCTCGGCATTTTGTTTGCGATCGCCACGGTTATTAGCTCTTTTGGTACCGGTAACTTGCCACAGGTTAACAACATTGCCCAAGGTATGGAGTCCACCTTTGGCATTGAGCCTATGGTGACGGGCGGTGTTCTGGCCTTCCTGTTGGCACTGGTGATCTTGGGAGGCATTCGACGCATCGCGGCGGTGACGTCTCGAATTGTACCAACCATGTCAGTGATTTACGTGGTCGGCGCTCTGGGTGTGATTTTTTACAACATCGATAACGTACTACCGTCGTTAGGTTCAATTTTCGCCGATGCCTTTACCGGCTCTGCCGCCGCCGGAGGATTTTTGGGAGCGACCTTTGCTTACGCGTTTAACCGCGGAGTGAACCGAGGGCTATTTTCGAACGAGGCAGGTCAAGGTTCAGCGCCTATTGCTCACGCCTCGGCAAAGGCCAAGGAACCCGTATCGGAAGGTATGGTGTCCATTCTAGAGCCGTTCATCGACACCATCATTATCTGTACCTTAACGGGCTTGGTGATCTTGTCGTCAGGGGTATGGAACGAAAAGCACCAAACCATTTTTGAGCGCACCGACACCACTTTCCTCGTGGGGGAGTACAGCGATCAAAACGAAGAGGATCGCCAGCAATTATTTCAGTATCTGAACAAGGCGGGTGCCAACAACGTCGCTTATTTCTCGGGTTCGCTGAACATTGTGGATGGTGTTTCCACCACAGCTGGCTATACGGTACTGGCGGCGCGTTCAGTAGCCGAGGAGGTTCGCTATAGCCTTGGGGATGAAGATCATCTGTATACCGGCACCTTAGAGATTAGAGATGGGCAGCCACTGGATACGACAATCATTATTAGCGGCAAATCTCTGATTCACTCGGCGCAGTTAACCACGGTGGCGTTCACTAAAGGTTTCTTTGGTGATTACGGCCAATACATCGTATCCATTGGTTTGTTGTTGTTTGCCTTTTCAACGGCCATTGCGTGGTCGTACTACGGCGATCGCGCAATGATTTATTTGGTTGGGCCTCGCGGCGTGATGCCCTATCGAGTGTGCTATGTGGCAGGCTTTTTCTGGGCGTCGTTTTCAGATACGACACTGATTTGGAATTTGGCCGCGGTGACCATTGTGGTAATGACCATTCCAAACTTGGTGGGCATCATGTTGTTACGCAAAGACATGAAAGACAGCGTTGCCGAGTACTGGGATAAGCTGGAATCCCCGAGCAAGTAGTATTCAGCGGAATTTGGGTTGAGTGTACCGCAAAGGTACGCTCAACCTATCTCGCCATCTCGTCTGGACTTTTAGCGAGTCATCTCACCGCGTAAATTTTCCGAAAGCTTCTGTTTGATTTGCGATTGAGATAAATTCTGACTCAACAAGTAGTGCAGTTTCGCAAGTGCTGCTTCAATCGTCATATCGTGACCGCTCACCACTCCAGCCTTGGCCAATGCATTGCCCGTCGCATAACCTTGCATGTCCACGGTTCCTTTTAAGCATTGAGTGCAGTTCAATACGATGACGCCCTTTGCGTCGGCTTCGCGTATAGCTTCAATAAACTCTGGGCTTTTGGGAGCGTTGCCGACGCCAAAGCTCTGAATGATCAGCGCTCGCACCGGCTGATGAATAAAGTTTCGAATCACCTCGGCGCAGATGCCGGGGTAGAGCGTCATCACGCCAATTGGCTGCGTGTCTATGGGTTTAACGTTGAGTGAATCTTTGTGGTTATTCGGGACGCCGGGCTCCCCCGCGATCCAGTTGATATTGATACCGGCTTCGAGCAACGGTGGAAAGTTAGGCGATGCAAAGGCATCAAAACCATCGGCATGAGCTTTGACGCTTCGATTACCGCGCAGCAGTTTATTGTTAAAAAACAGACCGACTTCTGCGACGGGGTGATTGGCGGCCAAATAAAGTGCATTGAGCAAATTAGCGTGACCATCGGATCGCAATTGCGCCAATGGAATCTGCGATCCGGTGACGATTACTGGTTTGCCCAAGTTCTCCAACATGAACGACAGTGCCGAGGCGGTATAGGCCATGGTGTCGGTGCCATGTAACACCACAAAGCCGTCGTAATGGTGATACTGCTCGGCAATGTCTTGGGCGATGATTTGCCAGTGCGCCGGATCCATATTGGCCGAATCGATGAGGGGGTGATATTCCTTGAGCGTGAACTCAGGCAGCTCGGGGCGCTGAAACTCTGGCATCGAGGCAAGATGCTTGGCCAAAAAATTCTCCGCTGGCACGTAGCCCTCTGTTGAGGGTTTCATACCGATAGTGCCGCCGGTGTAAGCGACGTAGATGGATTTCTTTTTCTGGCTCATGGAATTTCTCTAACAATATAGCGGTGGCGACAGGCTTACCGAAACTGAGTCAATTGTAATCATAGGCGCCATTGATAAATAGACATCATTGATAAATAGACTTTCTCGATAAACAGACGAAGCTACTATTGATTTCCACAACTCTGTTCGAACCTACTGTCCACACTATAAATGTTAAAGATATTTCAGGCAGAATCAGCAGGCGTCGAATTCTTATTGCCGTTGAGTACTTCCTCGGTGTGCTCGCCAAGCATTGGCGGTGGTCGATGGTAGTTTACAGGTGTGCGCGATAGCTTAATGGGGTTGCCAGGCAACTCTAACTCAGGGTTCAGTGGGTGTGGCAGATTAACTCGCATTTGCCGATGTAATATTTGCTCGTTGCTAAAAACCTCATCAATGGAATTGATGGGCCCCGCGGGTACACCGGCTTCTTCACAGCGCGCTAACCAATGATCTCGGCTGTGGGTCAACATCACCTCTTGCAGCAGCGGAACGAGTATTTCTCGGTGTTCAACTCTCGCTTGATTGGTGGCAAAGCGAGAGTCGCTGGGCAAGTGAGAAAGCTCCAGCAGTTCGCAATAGCGTTTGAATTGGTCATCGTTGCCGACGGCGATAATGCAGTGACCGTCTTGGGTGGCAAAGCTCTGGTAGGGCACGATATTGGGGTGTGCATTGCCTAATCGTGTGGGGATTTGATCGCCCACTAAAACGTTGGTGGCTTGATTGGCTAGGGTGGCCGCGGTGACATCTAATAAAGCCAGATCCACTTGTTGTCCCAGGCCGGATTTTTCTCGCTCGGCAAGTGCCGCCAGAATACCCACGGTGGCGTAAAGTCCGGTCATGATATCGGTGAGTGCAACCCCTACCTTTTGTGGTCCAGCTCCCGCTTCACCGTCCTTCTCTCCGGTGACACTCATGAGCCCGCCCATAGCCTGCACCAAAAAGTCATAGCCTGGGCGATGACTGTAGGGACCGGTCTGTCCAAATCCGGTAATCGAGCAATAAATCAGTTTGGGATTGATTGCCGACAAACTGTCGTAGTCGAGCCCGTATTTTTTGGCCCCGCCGACCTTAAAATTCTCGATCACTATGTCACTGTCGCGAGCCAGCTCACGCAGTATTTTTTGATCCTTGGGATCGCTAATGTCTAGGCAGACCGATCGCTTACCGCGATTGGCCGCCATAAAATAAGCGCTCTCTCGGGTACTTTCTCCTTTAGTGTCGCGCATAAACGGCGGCCCCCAGCGGCGTGTATCGTCACCGCTGTTGGGTCGCTCGATTTTAATAACGTCGGCGCCCAAGTCCGCCAGTGTTTGGCTGGCCCAGGGGCCGGCGAGTACCCGCGAAAGATCCAGTACCTTGAGGTGTGAAAGCGCTGCTGTCATAGCTGTGTCTCGGCAAAATTATTAAAAGGCGGCAAGACCGGTTTGACTACGTCCCAAAATGAGACCGTGTACGTCGTGAGTGCCTTCGTAAGTATTCACCACCTCAAGATTGACCATGTGGCGCATCACCGGATACTCGTCGGAGATACCGTTGCCGCCGTGCATGTCTCGCGCAACCCGGGCAATGTCTAGCGCTTTGCCGCAGGAGTTGCGTTTAATCATCGAGATCAGTTCCGGCGAAATCTGGTTTTGATCCATCAATTGACCGGCGCGTAGACAGGACTGCAATGCCAATGAAATTTCGGTTTGCATATTGGCCAGCTTCAATTGGATCAACTGAGTGGCCGCCAATGGTCGACCAAATTGTTTGCGTTCCAAGGTGTAGTTTCTCGCGCTTTGCCAGCAGCTCTCGGCAGCACCTAAGGCGCCCCAAGCAATACCGAAGCGGGCATTGTTCAAGCAACCGAAGGGGCCTTTCAGGCCTTGCACATTGGGCAATAACTGCTCTTCGCCGACAAACACTTCGTCCATGACGATTTCACCGGTGATCGAGGCTCGCAGAGCGAGTTTGCCTTCAATTTTGGGGGCGCTTAAGCCCTCCATACCTTTTTCAAGGATAAAGCCGCGAATGATGTCGTCGTCGGTTTTGGCCCACACCACAAACACATCGGCGATGGGGCTGTTACTGATCCACATTTTGCTGCCCGATAGGCGATAGCCGCCTTCAACCGAACGGGCTCGGGTTAACATACCGCCGGGATCTGAGCCGTGATCGGGCTCGGTGAGACCGAAGCAGCCTATGGCTTCACCGCTGGCCAGTTTGGGAAGGTATTTGGTGCGTTGAGCTTCAGTGCCATAAGCGTAGATGGGGTACATCACTAGCGAGGATTGCACGCTCATCATCGATCGGTAACCGGAGTCGACGGCTTCGACTTCCCGTGCGATCAACCCGTAACTGATGTAGTCCACACCGGGACAGCCGTAGCCGTCTATGGTGGCGCCTAGCAGCCCCAGCTCGCCCATTTCACGAAAGATGGCTGGATCGGTCTCTTCATTTCGGAAGGCACTCTGAACCCGAGGCAGGAGTTTTTCCTGGGCATACTGTCGAGCACTGTCGCGAATCAGGCGCTGCTCATCGGTCAGTTGTTGTTCCAATAAGAACGGGTCTTGCCAGTTCATTTTCTGCCACTGCTTCGCACTCATAGTTTGCTTCCTGATGGTGGGTTGACTGCCGGCCGAGTGTCGCGACCGTGAAAATTCGATGAGCTTTAAGGTATCAATAAATTTCTTATATATATAATATTTGTTTTATAGGTGTTTCATATATTATTTATATTCTAAGTCATAGGGTATTTTGCTCCAGATGATGGATCTAAGAAAATTGCAGATATTTGTTGCGGTGGTGACCGAGGGGAACTTTTCTCGCGCTGCTGAACGCCTGTATATGGCTCAGCCGCCAGTGAGTATTGCGGTGAAAAAGCTCGAACAGCAACTGGGCGCAACACTGCTCATTCGGGATCGAAAGCAGCTCAGTTTGACCCCAGAAGGGCGAGAAGTGTTTGAGCAGGCCAAGTGCATCTTGCAGCAGGTCGACGACCTCTCACAAAGTGTGGGCGAATACAGCCAATTGCTGCGCGGTGAGCTCAAGCTGGCCTGTCCGTCAATGGTGGGGACCTATTTTTTACCGGATGTTTTAGGGGCGTTTTTGGACCTCCATCCGGGTCTTACTGCTTCGGTGACTCAGGCGGGGACACAAAAGATCGAGCAGATGATCTTAAATGATGACATTGAATTGGGTGTTGTCACTCAAACAGACCTCGATCTCGATCTCGAGGTGGTGCCTCTGTTGTCCGAGACGATCTGCGTCTGTGTCGCGGCCAAACACCCTCTGCGTCAAAAGGCGGTACTTAAGGTGAGCGATCTCGATCAGTTGCCAATGGTGCTGTATCAATCGGACTACTTTATCCGTCGTCGGCTCGATGTTTTGTGTGGGGTTGAAGGTATTGAGCCCGATATTCGATTGCAGACAAATTATCTGCCGTTGATTGCCAAAATGGTGAAACAGAACCGCGGCGCCACTGTGGCATTGAGTATGATGGCTGAACAAGAGGCCGGTTTACACGCTTTGCCCTTGGATCCTCAGGAGTCGATCGAAATTGGCATCGCTTACCGTCGCGGCCGCCAGTTATCCAAAGCCAACCGTGGGTTTGTCGACTGGCTGAGCCAGCGCTAGAATCATTCTGATGGTATGAACATATTGTTCAATATAGGGTCCTAGGTATCCTCGGGGTTTTTCGATAGAGTAGCGTCATTGAATTGAGCGGCATCTGCAGGAGTTAAAGCATGCTAACCAATAGTGAAAATCGATTTGGTCTGATCAGTAAATCACTGCACTGGTTAATCGCAATCGCGGTGTTTAGTCTATTTGGTGTGGGCCTGTGGATGGATGGCCTAACCTATTACGATGCTTGGTACCAAACTGCGCCTTATTACCATAAGAGTGTCGGTGTTATTGTTGCTACGCTGATGCTGGTTCGTGGGCTCTGGATGATGAAAGCTGGCAAGCCTCGCGCGCTGGTTTCACATCAACCCTGGGAAACCTTGTTGTCGAAAATGACACATCTGCTGCTCTATGTTTTGGTGTTTGCGATTGCCGTGAGTGGCTACGCCATCTCCACTGCAGATGGGCGTGGTTTAGAGGTGTTTAATTGGTTTGAGATTGCCTCGCTGGGGTCGTTGATTGAAAACCAAGAAGATATTGCTGGCGAGGTTCATGAGATATTGGCATTCAGCCTTATTGGACTAGCTATCGTTCACGCGCTGGCCGCGATCAAGCACCACATTATCGATAAAGACGACACGCTAAAACGTATGTTGTAGGCACTTATAGCGTAGAAACTAAAGTCGCTATCGCTAGATCGTTGAAGAGATAACCCAGTGAGTTTTTTGTTGTTAGTCGTCGAGTAAGATGTTTTTTAAACGACTCATTTTCCTGTGAGTCATTCGTGTTAATGCGTTCAAAATGGAGAAATACAATGAATAAACTATCAATGGCAGCCGCTGCGCTGTTAGTGTCATTCAACGCGCAAGCTGCGGATTATGTGATCGATACCAAAGGTGGTCACGCCTCGATCAATTTTAAGATCCCGCATCTCGGTTATTCTATGTTGCTTGGACGCTTTAACGACTTTTCGGGTAATTTCAGCTACGACGCCGACAATGTTTCCGCGGCTAAGATCGAAGTTGTCATCAATACCACCAGCCTGGATTCTAACCACGCTGAGCGTGACAAACACCTCAAGAGCGCTGACTTTATCGAAGCCGACAAATTTGGCAAAGCGACCTTCGTCAGCAGCAAGATCTCCGATAAGGGCGACGGAAAGTTAGACGTGACCGGTGAACTAACGCTTCACGGAGTGACTAAAACAATTACCATTGACGCGGTCAAAGTGGGTGAAGGCGATGATCCTTGGGGCGGATACCGTGCAGGTTTCTCCGGTACCACAACTTTGCGCCTAGGCGACTTTAATATTCCTGAGCGTCTTGGACCGGCTTCTACCGAAGTTGTTATGGATCTTCACGTTGAAGGCATTCGTCAGTAAATCCTGCTGCGGTTTGATTTCAAAAGCCTCTACAGTCTGTGTAGGGGCTTTTTTGTATAAGGGCGAAAATGGTTTGATGGTCTATTGGATGTTGCTGCGATGAAGGGCTCAGAGGGTTTTCGCGTGGTTTTGATACTTGATCCGCAAGCCGACGCCAGCAAAGAGTTCTTAATCGATTCGAACACCACCTTGTTACAGGCTATGCACGAGGCTCAACTGCCGGTGCGTAAAGCGTGTCGCAATGGCGGTTGTGGTGTATGCCGCTGTCGTTTGATCGAAGGCGAAGTTGATTATCGGCAGCGCGAGCCTTTTGCTCTCTGGGAAAAAGACAAGGCCGAAGGTATTATCTTGCCCTGTATTGCCTATCCCGCGTCTGAGTTGGTGTTGGATAACTTGTCGTTCGACCAAAGCAGAAAAGGCACTGTGGGTCAGTAGTACTAGCTGCAGTTGCCGCTAATTTTAAGGTTGTCCGACGAAGCAGGCGGCCCGGTTTCGGCCTTCGGCCTTTGCTTGGTAGAGGGCGATGTCGGCGTATTTCACCAGTTGTTCACTATCTTCAAAACGTTTGGGAATGGTGCTGTGAACCCCCGCGCTCACCGTCACAAACGGTGAGCAATCCGATTGCGGGTGCTCGAGCTTGAGTTTTTCAATGTCACGGCAAATGGTTTTTGCCGTCTCAATACCTTCTCCGTCTTGGAGGTCGGGCATAATGAGGGCAAATTCTTCCCCTCCGTAGCGAGCCACAACATCCCCCGCTCTGCGAGCATGTTGAGACAACTCAAGTGCGATCTCTTGCAGGCACTTGTCCCCCGATTGATGACCGAGTTTGTCGTTGTAGATTTTGAAGTTATCCACATCGATGATGATTAAGGTTAGGGCAGAGTCTGTGCGTTTCGCGCGTTGCCACTCACGGGCGAGGGCTTCGTCAAACCCTCGCCGATTAGCGACTAAGGTAAGTGCGTCCATGGTGGATAGTTGGTAGAGTTCTTTTGCCAGTTTTTCCCCTCGCTGGTTGGCTTTTTCGAGCTCAAGGTTATTGCTGATGCTATCGATCAGTACTTGATTGATGGTGCGTGTTTGTCTGAGCGTGAGCATAAAAAACAAGCAAATTAAAAAGCCGGCGGCTCGAGTTTCTATGTTGTCTTCACTCAAAAATATCATTGCAAGTGGCGTCAACGTGGTAACAGAAAATCCCAAAAAGGCGGGTACCGAAGACGAGGTCGAGGCCACAGCACCTGCGGTCATACCTGCGGTGGTCATGATGATAATGACCATTTCGCCCAGCGAAAGGTAGCGATAGGCTATTAACGAAAATACTCCCCACGCGATACCCTGAAGTGTAGAGGCCAAAAACATCTGGATATTCCAAGATGTTAGGGAGTAACTCTGAGGGTTTCGAGTGTATGAAAACGAAACATACCCACGAAAGAAACAAATAATCAGAAGGGCGACGAGCCAAGAGATTAAAAAATTCTTTGGTATTGCCTGCCAAAACACCGCGGTATTCACCGCAGCCAAGAATAGGTTGGCCAGCAGTACCTCATTGGTTTGAAGGGCGGTGTTGCTGAGTAGCTGAGCTTTTAATCGATCTTGAATCATCTCGGTGGCAGTCGCCGACTCTTTTGGTATGAAGGGGTTGCTCAAAAGTTTAGACCATGAATTGTGAATGTGAAGTAAATCAAGGGCTTAAATAGGCCTGTATGTAAGGGTGCCGACTTCTAGTGCCTTGCCCAGGTTAGTGTTTTGGCGCCTTGGTTGACGTTGAAATGATGGTACACTTTGATTCTGCAACAGATTTAATAGGATTTAATCTGTTGCAATCGCAGGTCATTTAAAATGAACAATAAGTAGGATGCTATGAAACGATTAATTCAAGTCTTTGCCGCGGTGTTAGCGCTCGGCGCTTCATCTTTTGGTTGGGCCGCCGTCGGTGGTGGGGATTGTGAATCTCAACCTCGAGTAGATTTGGCTCAGCTCACCACCCTCTTTGGTGACGTTCAACTTACCTTGGCCAGTGGTGAGACTTATGATTTGTCTCCTGAGCAGCTCCCAGAAAATGTGAAGCGTGATGACTATTTTAAAGTCAGCAGTGTTTACCATATCTCAGGTGGTTGTGTTCCTTTTTTGATTACCAACATCGAGCCCATAGAAAAAGAAGGCTTTTACCTGAACCCCGAGTCTGAGCACGCCTATCCCGCGCTATTTCGTTTGTCCGAAGTTCGAGCCTGTAGTCGCAGCGACAACGAAATCTGCAAACCTTACGCATCGATGCTGGAAAGCCTGACGGATCAGCAGCGGCAGGCGTTGGAGGCGGTGAGCGTTAAAACCTTGGGCAGTTGCAGCGCCTCAACCATGGAGCAGCTACTGCCACAGCTCGAGAAACCAGAGCAAGGCTTGGCTGTTATTGCATGCGCGCAGATGGCGAAAGACGACTCGCAAGAGCTCGCAATGCAATTAACTGTGAGCCAAAAGGGTCCGTCAGCAACTGATGATGAACCCGTTCGCCCACAACAGAGGGTTGCCGTGACGGCGCTCTATAAGTCGGGTAAAGGTAATGGCCTTTATTTTTCGATTCCAGGTCGCAACTGATAGGCCCACAGATAAACTGAGATCGCTGCAACGGCGGTCTCGGTAATGAAGTGAAACTCCGTCAAGATCACAAATATACCCAGTATCAAAACGATAAAATAAACGGCTAATCGTTTGATGTTTTGCTGTCTACTAAACGCCGTGAAAATCACCCACAAAAAAATACTGCATAGAATAATGAGAGATGCACTAAAGAAAAAACTATCGAAAATCTCAAACCAGTTGGCGTAGCAGTGGCCAGAGGCACGAAAGTCGATTGGGCAAAGATCTCTCTCAACCCACAAATACAATAATGCCAGGGTTAAGGCCGCCGATATTTCGATAATACAGAGGGCGACGGCCAACAATATGATTTTTGATTTAGTGGAAATGGTCATCAGTTTCTCGGGATGCGACGGAATATGAACCGACACAGAGTATCAGTAGCGCCGCAGAGTCTTGGCAATGGCAAACAAGAGCTTGGCCGACACTATGGCGATCATTGCCGCCACGAGAGACTCTGCACCGTGGGACAATAAAAACGTGCTGTCGCTTTCAAGTTCGTGTTTACGAATCAAATAGCCCGAATATTGATGCCAGAGGCCGAAGAATATCGGGGTGATAATAGCGGTCACTACTGTGGCTTCAATGAGGTTGTCTTCGTTCATACTAATGAAAAAGGCCAGAGCAAAATAGATAATCCAGCCGATACCGGAAAATTCAAAACCCAGCAATAGTTTGAAAACGCTGCCCAGCAGCGCTGCCAAAGCGCAGACGATGATCAGGCTTAGAGTGGACTCAGTGCTTTTTTTCATGACCCTTCACTATCCAGTGGGATTCGCTGGTAGCATGAGGGTTGATAGCGGTAACGGAAGGTGATTGGCGGGCCCGGTCTAAAGTGGCGGTCGCCTTTTGCGGGAGTACTGGTTTGAGTGAGGTAGAGCTCGGGAAGGCGGCTTTCAAACGTTGTCGTTGACGAATTCGCTTCTGGCCAGACAAGCTCTAGTTGGCCAATGCTGCTAAATCCTCCGTGTTTTATTGAGCGCCTCTGCAGAGGTATGCTGGCGATAGTAATCGGATCTTCACCGTCAATGAGCAGGTTGATGAGTAAATCGCTGGCGTTGTCGGCAACTGAGCGCACCAACTGAAGTTGGTGAGCGGTGTTTTTCTTGTCAGGGCTTTCAGTATGGCTTGCGTGATTAAAATCAATATGACTGGGTAGCTCTTCGGCATTATCTAACGGCAGTAGCGCCAGTACTTGAAGGCGTTGGGGGGTTAAGCTTTCATCTTTGCAGCTACCGCTGCTTTGGTCTCTGTCGGCATGAGAGCCAAGGCTTAAGGTCAACAGCAGCGGCAGTAACAGTAACATTCGGCAATTAGGTGTACGCATATTGAAGTTCTCGGTGCTTTGTTGCACTCTGGTTTAGGTGGCTCTGGTTTAGGTGGCTCTGGTTTAGGTGGCTCTGGTTCAGGTTCTTTGGGGTAAGTCGCAAGGGTTCAGGTGACCATCAGGGTTGTCGAATGGTTGCTTTCTGAGATCGATATTTTCCGACAATCTTTTGGAATTATCATGAATGCACTCAATATAAAAATTTGTATCTACAATAGTCGCAACAAAGTGGTCTATTCAAGTCGTATCGATTCTTTTCAGACTCTGGCTTATCGACATGAAATGTTAGATGGCTTTCGCCTTCTCGATCTGACTCGCGAGTTAGAGCTCTTTATCGACAGTGGCGCTAAAAGCGATCGCCAGGATCATGCCTTGTACTGTACCTATGTTAAATTTGGCACGGCTCATCAACAGCGTGAAGATTTTGTGGTCGAGTTTCAGCGCCTCTAACGAGTACTCATGAAATCTTCTGTTCATGTCGAGGCGTCATCCTTCCTCGTTCCCTCTTACCAGCAGCCTTGTCTTGTGTTTGCGGCTGCGCTCAGTTGTACTCTAGTGAACAAGTCGCATCCTTAAATTCAATTTCGGCCTGTGGGCCGGGTCTCGACATGGGGTTCCACGAGGTAGGCCGTTCAAAACTGGCTAGACAGTCTCCGTCAAAAAGAATGCTGTGCGTTCTCATGTCAATCATCTCAAGGGTGTCGGCAACCTTTTGATGCTGTTTTACAAAAGCTACCAAAACATCCAAATCCCTAATGGTTACTACCGATGGCGCTAATGCCGCGTGGGCGCTAAACCACGAGATGTTCAGTAGCAGCCCCAAAATCACTGGTGTAGTGGATTTCATGGTTCGAATTTTCATGCACTGTGTATCCTTAGTATTTATTGATTTCCTATCGGATCGTTTATGGCGGAACCGTTTATATACTGCTTTAGAAGGACAGTCTGTCAAGATTCGACACTTGTCCATAGCCATATTCTCCTCTGGGGGTTAGATTATGTAGCGCTCAGATACTGTGGAAGGGATCTCAAATACATTTGAAGGGGTTTGGGAGGCGGGAGCGCTCTTCTGCGCAATCAACAATAACAATAAATCGAGGCTTTTATGCTGACTCTGTATGGATCGAACATTTCCTATTTTACGGGCAAACTCGAAAACTATTTTCGCCTCAAAAACATCCCCTATCGTTTGCATTCAATGCAGGCTCCGAGGGATTTTAAACGGGTCGAGAGAGCGGTTGGTGTGTCGCAAATGCCTGCGTTACAGCTCGCCGATGGTCGCTGGATGACCGATTCCACTAAGATTATTCAGTGGTTCGAGCAAGAGCTTGATCAGCCCTCTATCATCCCTCAAGACCCGGTCTTGCGCTATCTGTGCTTGTTGCTCGAAGACTATGCCGATGAATGGCTGTGGCGACCTGCCATGCACTACCGCTGGCACTATAGCGAGGGGGCGCATTTTGCCAGCCGCCATCTGGCCGATGAGTTGATGGGTGCCATGCCGCTACCGGGTGGATTGAAACGCTTAATGATGCGTCATCGTCAACGCAGTGGCTACACCACTGGTGACGGTATTACGGCAGACAATGTTCCCGCGGTGGAGACTATCTACGGACAACTCCTAGATCATCTGCAATGTATATTCAGCAAGCAAAAGTTCCTCTTGGGTGACTCACCTTCACTGGCGGATATTGGTTTTTCAGGGCCTTTTTTCCGACACTTTGCCCTAGATCCAGTGCCCTTAGAAATTCTCCGAAATCGCGCGCCAGCGGTATTGGAGTGGGTGGCGCGTCTGTGGCAAGCGCAGGTCGAACCGGGGCAGCAGCAATATGGTCGCGAGGCTATCGAGCGACTGGAGCCATTGCTGAAGGATATCGGTCAGAGTTATCTTCCTTATCTAAACGCTAATGTCGACGCCGTTGAGTCGGGTCGAAAGCGTTTTGATGTGAGTATCAGTGGTGCGGATTACAGAGGGGCAAGAGTGTCTCAATATCGCGTTTGGTGTCTGCAACAATTGCGAGATCACTTTGACGAGACTGCCGAAACCGATCAAGCGACACTCAAAGCGCTGTTGGAGAGTCATGGGTGTTGGCAACCCCTTTGGGAAAAGCAGCATTTACCCATGGCGAATGATCAGGAGTGTCATCTTCCGTTTCAGGCGGATCACAAAATGATTGCCGCCAACGAATGACCAGATTGATCTCGCAGTCTGTGATACAAAACCCCAGATTAGCTAGAACGTTACTGGTCTAAACTGGTTATACTGTGCCGTAGCTTGATGTCGAGTGTTCCCCGTAATACTCGACTGTTCTCCACAAATTTGAGCCCAGTGACGTAGGTTTTTGTGATGCTATTGAATTCTTCTCGTCTTATTTCGATGGTTGCGGTACTCGTCTTAGTGGCCGGTTGCGCAGCGGCGGCGCGTATTCAACTCAACGATCTCTATGGTGTTGATCAGCCGGTCGATCGTATTGTCGAAGGCTCGATAAGCGCCGCTCTTGAGTCGGGGGCTGGCCCAGCTGACTCTACTCTTGCGACTTCCTCGCCAATCCCTTTGCCCGAGTTTTATCGAGATGTAAAACCCATCGTCGATAGCCGCTGCGTAGTTTGTCATGGGTGTTACGATGCGCCTTGCCAATTAAAAATGACCAGTTTCGAATCGATTGAGAGAGGCGCGCACAAAGATAAGGTCTACAACGGAACTCGTCTTCTGGAGGCGAGCCTTACTCACCTTAGTGTCGGGGTCAAGACCACCGAGCAGTGGCGCGATGAAGGGTTTTATCCGGTTCTGAATGAGCGAGCTCAAACCCCGAAGGCCAACGCCGAGGCGGGAGTATTACACCGGATGTTGCAGCTAAAGAAATCGCACCCTTTGCCGGAAGGCGAGTTGTTGCCGGAGAGTTTTGATTTATCTTTAGATCGCGATCAGGAGTGTACGAAGATTGAAGAGTTCGATCGCTTTGCCAAAAAACGTCCGCTTTGGGGTATGCCCTATGGTTTACCTGCCATTGACGATGAAAAGCGGCGTGTACTTGAGCGTTGGATTGAAGGTGGCGCCAAGGCACTTTCGCCTGAGACTGTTTTTGGCGACGAACATATTGATGACATCTCGCACTGGGAAGCATTTTTCAACGGTGATTCATTAAAGCAACAGCTCATGAGTCGCTATATCTACGAACATCTTTTTCTGGCGAACTTGTATTTTTCTGAGAGCTTTAGTGGTGTCGGAGAAACGCGAGCCTTCTACAAATTAATTCGCTCCAAAACACCGTCAGGAGTGGCGATTGATGAAATTGTATCGCGCCGTCCTTTTGATGACCCCGGTGGGGTGTTTTACTATCGATTACAGCGTGTTAAATCCACCATCGTTGCTAAGCAGCACATGCCTTACGCGTTAAATCAAGCGCGATTGCAGCGTTGGAATGAGTTGTTTTTGAACGCAGATTATCGGGTGACCGAGCTTCCCGGTTATACGCCTAAGATCGCAGCTAATCCGTTTGAGGCTTTCAAAGAGATTCCCGTGAATGCTCGTTATCGCTTCATGCTCGACGAAGCGAGATTCACCATTATGGGCTTTATCCGGGGCCCAGTCTGTCGCGGCCAGGTGGCACTTAACGTGATCAATGATCACTTCTGGGTGTTGTTTGTGGATCCCGAAATAGAAGTGAAATACGCGACTGGAGAATTTCTTGCACAGGAAGCCAGCGGCCTTGTGCTGCCAGCAGAGAAGGGCAGCACGGCGTTATTGCCGATCAGTAGTTGGATCAAGTATTCGAAGATGGAAAAGCAGTTCTTGGAGGCCAAAAGAAAACGCTTTGACGACATCTTTAGCGCCGAGAAGAAACTCGATTTATCCATGTTGTGGCACGGTGATGGGCATAATCAAAGCGCGGCGCTGACCGTCTATCGGCATTTCGATAGCTCATCGGTGATTAAAGGGCTGAATGGAAAAACACCAAAAACTGCCTGGGTGATCGATTATTCATTGCTAGAACGTATCCACTATCTATTGGTTGCCGGTTTTGATGTCTATGGCAATGCTGGGCATCAACTGCTGACGCGGCTCTACATGGATTTTCTCAGAATGGAAGGCGAGTATGCTTTCTTGAATCTGTTGCCCAACGATGTTGCCGAGCAGCAGTTGAGCTTTTGGTATCGCGATGAATTGTCTCAGGTTGAATACTATTTGCAGCAGCTTCATCAGCGGGACTATGAAACCAGTGCAATTGGCTTTAAAACCGACAACCCCAAAAAAGAGTTGTTCGATAAGTTTCGAGAGATCGTGGGAGAGGCTGTGATCGAAGAAGATATCATCAATAATGCCTCGGCCCGTGAGGGGGCCGAAGCCTATCAGAAAGAGTTGCAATTATTGTCCGATATTCAAGGCTTACCTTTGCAGTATTTACCCGAGCAGTCATTGCTTCGATTAACAACGAACAGTGGTGATCAGTATTTGGTGAGCCTAATTCTCAATAGAGCGCATACGAATGTGTCGCATCTTTATCGAGAAGAGCGTCGCTTACGTCCTGAAGAGTATACTCTCAGTGTTATTGAGCGTGTCGTTGGAACCTACCCCAATGCATTTTTTGACGTGTCAGAGCAACAGCTCAAAAGCTTTGTTTCTCGCGTCTCGCGGTTGAACTCGGAAGCTGACTATCGCGAGTTAATGTCGGCATTTGGGGTTCGTCGAACCGATCGAGAATTTTGGTCGTTTAGTGATTCGATACATGCCAGTTTCATGAGTCAAAGCCCTATTGAGGCAGGGTATTTGGATTTCAATCGTTTGCAAAACCGCTAACTTGGAGAGCTTTTCCAACGAGTTCGATTGCGACCGCTCTCTTTCGCTTGATACAAAAACTTGTCGGCTTTCTTGATGGTTTCATTAATCGAGAAGTCCGCGCTTGTTTCTGCGATCCCCATACTCACGGTGATGTTTAGTTTCTGATCATTAACAGTGAATGTCGTGTCTTTTAGATGACTATGAATTTTCTCGGCAACGGGAATAGCGCCGGCGATGTCTGTTAAGGGTAAGATAAACAAAAACTCTTCACCGCCCCATCGGGCTACCATGTCTTGAGCTCTAATCAAGTTGGAGAAGAGCCCTGCTAACTCAACAAGTACCAGGTCGCCACCGTCATGACCAAAGTGATCATTGATGGACTTGAAGTGGTCTACATCACAGAGAATAACCGCGAGACTGCCATTGTTTCGAATAGTCCCAGGGCGTTCAAACTCTAACTTTTGTAACGCATTTCGGCGATTGGGGAGTTGTGTAAGAGAGTCGTGTAGAGCCAACTGCTGATACTCTTTACTCAGTTCTTGCATATGCTGGAGGGACTTTTCTCGGGAGTATTCGTAGCATGCTGACAGGAATGTCACGGTCAAGAATGAGAGCATGATACGAAGTTTGAAGGCTGAATCGTAACTCTCATTAGATAGCGGAGTATCGGGTAGAAACATGATGATACTAATGATCATCAAAAAGACAGATATCTCGATTAAACCTTGTTTGAGCCCTCGTATAAAAAGGGATACGGGTGAAACCATGAATATCCAGATTGGTCCTGTATTCCCAACTCCACCCGAATAGACCAAATAGATCATGAGCGAGTAGAGTGAAAAGGTCGTCACAATCGGTGCAAATTTGGAGCTATTGGTTTTTCGTTGCAATACAAAGGCCACTAGAAACACAAGGCTAGAGACCAGTAACGGAATTCCGACGATATAGTTGGCTTGGTATAGCGCATTAATTGCCATAACCCCAGTTATCGATAGGCCGACAATCGCAAAAAGGCTTACAACAAAGGCATGCCGTTTGTTTTCATTGTCTAGATTGTTGTTGAATGGATCTATTGGCAAATGTGTACCTATCTCTTTCCGGGGGCGTTACGACAATCGCGTTTCTTATTAGGGCAATGATAGTTTAGGCGAAGATATCAATATAGGAGGTTTCTCGCTAGAGCTCATTCGGTTGTGTATTGCTGACACTATTGGAAGTAGAGGCCAGGGGGTTCTGCTTTTGATCGGGTTTCTCCGTAACGTCGGCAAGCTTAAGGCGATCTGCTTTTGAGACGTATTTCGGTTTAGCCGATTGCTGGTTGTCGGGCTTTAGCTTTGCTCTGGCTTTTTTGAGCTTTTTGTTGAAGATCTGCTTGGCTTTTTTGCGGCGATTCATGTGTTATCCATGACGTAATTTACGTGATGCTAGGATGGGTAAAGAGGAACCTCCCTAGCTATATCGAGGATCTTATTCTCAATCTATACCGGTGCTCAGGCGCCAATAGACTCGTTTACGAGGGTTTTAGACGATAGTTGGCCGTGGTTGGTGTGATTATAGTGTACTTTGCCGTGGGGCTGCTTCGATTTTTAGTGCTGGCTCAAATACAATTATTCGATGTCAGCTGGCAGGGATAAGATCACTTGGTATTGATCGCCGTCTCTGGTGGCCTTGAAATCAATCGAGAATTTTTCTGCAAGCTTACTCACTAGCATTAACCCTAGGCCAAAACCCTGTCGACGGGTGGCAGCTGGCTCCGTGGTGACGGGATTGGAAAATACAACGTAATGCTCATGAATGTCGATTGCCCAAACTCTCACAGTGCCTTCTGCCTGACTGTGGTGAATAACATTTGTGAGTAAATTTAATGTGATCAACTCCAGTACCACCGCAGGTACGGGAAGCTCGAGTGAGTGGTGTTCGTTAACTGTGAGTGTGATTTTGTGTGTTTCGAGTAGCTGCGTGGATTCTCTTAGCACGTTTTTTATGATTTCTTTTGCATCACTGTTATGAGTTTCCTTGCTCGTCGATGTCAGCCACAGGAGTGCAGAGCTGATTCTGTTCATTCTAAGGATGGCGTTGTTGAGTCTGTGAAACGCGGGGATTGCGTCTACGCCATCAACAGTACTGGTCATTAGCTCTACGGAGTTAGACATGACTTGTAGGGGGGTTCGAATTTCATGAGCCATTCCCTGATTAAAGACGATTTGCTCTTCCAACATGTTTGTCCGTTGGTCGATCGCGTCGACGAGCTGGCTGGCCAATAACCTGATGTCTTCTTCGTCAATGTCGTCAAGTGTATGTTTGATGGCTTGGGTTTGGTCTTTAGAATTGGCAATGGCTCTGTGAATTTGGGTGAATGGCTTTAGAGACTTGTCGGCGATTTTTGAGGATACCCAATAGGTTAAAGCAATGGCGGGGAGTAGTACTATCAGCATTAATAGCAGTATGTCGTCGATCGCACGGGATATGATGCCCAGCTCTGAGCTGTTCAGTACAAGCACCCCCTGACCGGTGTTCATAAAGTGATAGTGCTTTCCCTCGTGTTTAAACTCTCCAAAGTCATGATCAAATTCAACGTATCTTAGTTTTTCAGTTATCGAAATATCGAAGCTGGATAGGTCGTCAACCAATTGATAGCCCTCTGGCAGCGCCCGCCCAGGAGCTATGCGTGCACTGTGTTGTCGCAGTTGTTCTTTGAAGAATGCGTCTTCCAGAGAGAATACAATGAACAACGTCATCAAAGAAAATAGGGTAAAGCAAGCAAGTGTCAGAAGTACTACGTGATACCTGACCCGTTTAACCAAGGTGGTTTTTCTTCTGAGTTTTGAGGGGTTCATCGTTTTACAGTCTCTTTTGAGAAGAGGGGTCGATTACACGGCGAGTCGGTAGCCTACGCCCTTCACGGTTTCTATAAATGTTTTGCCATAGTGCTCGGTAAGTTGCTTTCGCAATTTGTAGATGTGAGCTCGAAGTGGATCGCTTTCGGGAGTGTCATGGGGCCAGATGTGTTGATGCAGTTTGCTGGTTTTTACCGCGTTTGGAGCGCTAGTGACTAACAGCTTCACAATTTCAAATCCGATCTCATGCAGTTGAACACTGCTGTCTTGATAGCTAAAAGAAAGTGATTCGGTATTTAGACTTACGCCTTGGTATTGCAGGGTGTGGGTTTTCTTCGGTGTTGATGTGGAGTGGAGAAGCCCCACATCAATGCGGGCCGACAATTCAGAAAATGAAAATGGTTTTTTCAGATAATCCCAGGCCCCCGACTGAAAGCCCTCAATCACGTCCTTCTCATGACTCCGAGACGACATCATTATCACTGGGACCCTCGCGAGGTGTTTTCCGATATCGTCATCGCCATCGGAAAGGTGTCGGCAAATATCGTAACCATTGATGAAGGGCAGATTGATATCCAGTAGCACCAGTTGATAATGGTTTTCCTCCAGAAGTGCGAGCGCTTGTTTACCGGTGTAGGCAAAATCCAGCTCGTGTTCCTTGGTTTCGAGAAATTCGGCGATGCCCTGCGCGATGTCGATGTCATCTTCAACGACCAGTATATTTGCCATGTCTGTTGAGTCCCTTTAAGCCTTAGTGCGTTATTCTATAGCGTGGATGAGAGAGCGCCATAGCGACGCTATTGATTGCTTGAGCTTTGTTCTCAATCATCCCGTAAATCTCGGCTAACAACCACTTTTCGAGGGCGATGAACATCCCCCGCTTTAACG
>JBOEGJ010000025.1:0-16235 GCA_050633365.1 Cellvibrionaceae bacterium
TCAGTTGTACGGAAGTAGAACTGTGGACGGTAGCCTTTAAAGAAAGGAGTGTGACGACCACCCTCATCTTTAGACAATACGTACACTTCGCCTTCGAACGCAGTGTGAGGAGTGATTGAGCCAGGCTTAGCCAATACTTGACCACGCTGAACTTCTTCACGCTTAGTACCACGCAACAGAACACCACAGTTTTCACCAGCACGACCTTCGTCGAGCAGCTTGCGGAACATCTCTACACCCGTACAGGTAGTAGTGGTGGTCTCTTTAATACCAACGATCTCGATTTCTTCACCAACTTTGATGATACCGCGCTCAACACGACCGGTAACAACAGTACCACGACCCTGGATAGAGAATACGTCCTCGATCGGCATAATGAAGGCGCCGTCGATAGCACGCTCAGGCTCAGGGATGTAAGAATCCAGAGTCTCAACCAAAGTCTTAACAGCGGTAGTACCCAAACCGTCAGTGTCTTCGCCGTTCAGAGCCATCAAGGCAGAACCGGCGATGATTGGAGTGTCGTCGCCTGGGAACTCATAAGTTTCCAGAAGCTCACGCAATTCCATTTCAACCAACTCCAGCATTTCTTCGTACTCTTCAGTACCGAAACCGCCACAGTCTTCAGCCAACAAGTCAGCTTTGTTTAGGAATACTACGATGTATGGAACACCAACCTGACGAGACAACAAGATGTGCTCGCGAGTCTGAGGCATAGGGCCGTCAGTGGCGCCACAGACCAAGATAGCGCCGTCCATTTGAGCAGCACCGGTGATCATGTTTTTAACGTAATCGGCGTGACCTGGGCAGTCGACGTGCGCGTAGTGACGGCTCGGAGAGTCGTACTCTACGTGAGAGGTTGCGATGGTAATACCACGCTCGCGCTCTTCAGGTGCATTGTCGATACCGTCAAAAGCGACAGATTCGCCACCCCAAACCTCGGCACATACGCGAGTCAGGGCTGCAGTCAGGGTAGTTTTACCATGGTCAACGTGACCGATGGTGCCAACGTTTACGTGCGGCTTGGACCGCTCAAATTGCTCTTTTGCCACTGTTTTATTCCTCTAAAAAGATCAGTAACTAATAGATTAAAAACACCGAATTATCCGATGCCCTTGTTTTTGGCTATCACTTCATCAGCGATATTTTTTGGCGCTTCAGCGTAACGCTCAAACTCCATGGTAAAGGTCGCACGACCCTGAGTTGCCGAACGCAGGTCAGTGGCGTAACCGAACATTTCGGCTAACGGCACCTCAGCGCTAACAACCTTACCAGATGGATTTTCATCCATACCCTGAATCATGCCACGGCGACGGTTGAGATCTCCCACCACATCGCCCATGTTTGTTTCAGGGGTTACTACTTCAACCTTCATCATCGGCTCTAGCAAGACAGCACTGCCTTCATCAGCCAATTTTTTGGTTGCCATTGAGGCCGCAATTTTAAACGCCATCTCGTTAGAGTCAACATCATGAAAAGAGCCATCATAAAGAGTAGCCTTCAGACCCAACAATGGGAAGCCAGCAACCACGCCGTTTCTCATTTGCTCTGAGATACCCTTTTCAATTGCGGGAATGTATTCACGAGGAACCGATCCGCCCACAATCTCGTTTACGAACTCCAGACCTTCGGCGTTATTGTCTTCGGCGGGCTCAAACTTCACCCAAACATGACCATACTGACCACGGCCACCCGACTGACGAACAAACTTGCCTTCTAGATCAGAAGCTCGCGTAATACGTTCACGATAAGCCACCTGAGGCTTACCAATATTGGCGTCAACACTGAACTCACGCTTCATGCGATCGACAATGATGTCTAGGTGTAACTCTCCCATTCCGGAAATAATGGTCTGACCAGTCTCCTCATCGGTTTTCACCTTAAAGGACGGATCTTCCTGCGCCAACTTACCCAGGGCAATGCCCATTTTCTCTTGATCGACCTGAGTTCTAGGCTCAACGGCCACAGAAATCACCGGCTCAGGGAACTCCATACGCTCGAGGACAATTTTACCGTCTTCGGCACACAGAGTATCGCCGGTGGTCGTATCTTTTAGGCCAATGGCGGCAGCAATATCGCCCGCCAAAACCTCTTTAATTTCTTCGCGCGAATTGGAATGCATCTGCACCATACGGCCGACACGCTCTTTCTTCATTTTCACCGAGTTATAGACCGCGGTTCCGCTCGCCAAGGTTCCGGAATAGACCCGGAAGAAGGTCAGCGTTCCCACAAAAGGGTCTGTAGCGATCTTAAACGCCAAGGCAGAGAAAGGCGCTTTATCGTCGGCCTCGCGAGTGGCGACGGTTTCGCCATCCTCAAGCGTGCCCTCGATGGCCTTCACCTCGGTTGGCGATGGCAAGTATTCGATAACCGCATCGAGCATGGCCTGAACACCCTTGTTCTTAAAGGCCGAACCACCGATGACCGGAATAATCTCATTAGCCAAAGTGCGCTGACGGATTGCCGCTTTAATTTCTTCTTCGGAAAGCTCCTCACCTTCGAGGTACTTTTCCATCAATTCTTCAGACGCTTCGGCAGCCGACTCGATCAAGTACTCGCGCATTGCGTCGCACTGATCTTGCATATCAGCGGGAATGTCGCCGTACTCGAAGCTGGTACCTTTATCTTCTTCGTTCCAAAGAATGGCCTTCATCTTAATAAGATCGACCACCCCTTTAAATTCTTCTTCAGCACCGATAGTCATTTGCAACGGGACTGGATTGGCTTTTAGCCGTGTTTTGAGCTGGTCGACGACCATTTCAAAATCTGCACCGGCTCTGTCCATCTTATTGACGAACACCAGGCGGGGTACTTCATATTTGTTGGCTTGACGCCATACGGTTTCGGTCTGGGGCTGAACACCAGAAGAACCGCATAAAACCACAACCGCGGCATCCAGTACGCGCAATGAACGCTCAACCTCAATAGTGAAGTCGACGTGCCCAGGGGTATCAATAATGTTAACGCGGTGCTCGTCAAACTGCTGTTGCATACCGGACCAGAAACAGGTGGTCGCAGCCGAGGTAATGGTAATACCACGCTCTTGCTCTTGCTCCATCCAATCCATGGTGGCAGCGCCGTCGTGAACCTCACCAATCTTGTGAGAAATTCCGGTGTAAAACAGAACACGCTCTGTGGTGGTAGTTTTACCAGCATCTACGTGAGCACAAATACCGATGTTGCGGTAGCGTGCAATAGGAGTAGTACGTGCCACGAAAGCATTCTCCGACGTTTATTGATTGGTTTTTCGTTTCTAGTAAACGGTAAAAGGCAGCGATGATAGCTGCCTTTTATTTCGACTCTCTTACAGAGCGGCCTTGCGACCACTCTGTCCGCCTGCTTAGAAGCGGTAGTGAGAGAAGGCCTTGTTGGCGTCTGCCATGCGGTGAACGTCTTCACGCTTCTTAACTGCACCACCTTTGGACTGGGATGCGTCAATCAGCTCACCCGCTAGACGTTGGGCCATAGACTTCTCACCGCGCTTGCGAGAGAACTCTACCAACCAGCGCATAGCTAGTGCTTGACGACGTGCAGGGCGTACTTCAACCGGCACTTGGTAGGTTGCACCACCAACACGACGAGATTTAACCTCGACTAGTGGGGCAATCTTTTCCAGGGCTTCGTCGAATACTTCGAGTGGGTCCTGGCTAGTTTTTTCAGTAACGATATCCAGTGCACCGTAAACGATGCGCTCAGCGACAGATTTCTTACCGCTGACCATTACCATGTTCATAAATTTCGCTAAGGTGACGTTACCGAATTTAGGATCCGGTAATACTTCACGTTTAGCGACAACGCGTCTTCTTGGCATTTTACTCGCCTCTTCTTCAGGTTTGTTCTAAGACAACGCTCTCACAACTTACTTTCTGTGTTCACCCTAGGGCTACTGACCGATTTACACTATGAGCGCGCTTAGCCTTACTCGGTTCAACCGAAAACGTTAATACAGTTTCACAGCGCCTAATTACTTAGGACGCTTGGCACCGTACTTGGAACGACCTTGCTTACGATCGCTCACGCCAGAGGTATCGAGGCTACCGCGCACAGTGTGGTATCGAACACCTGGCAGATCTTTAACACGACCGCCACGAATCAATACAACGCTGTGCTCTTGCAAGTTGTGACCTTCACCACCAATGTAAGAAGTAACTTCAAATCCGCTAGTAAGGCGCACACGGCAAACCTTACGCAAAGCTGAGTTTGGCTTCTTAGGAGTAGTGGTATAAACGCGGGTGCAAACACCACGACGCTGAGGGCAAGCTTGCAGAGCAGGTACATCGCTCTTCTGAACTTTACGTTTTCTAGGCTTACGAACCAATTGGTTGATCGTTGCCATGAAAAATAACTCCAAAATATTAATGCCTTACGAATAAGGCCAGTTGAAAATGAACGGACACAAAGTCCTACCCCAATTTCTAGGGGTCGCGCATTGTACGGGGGTGGTTTTGTAAGGTCAAGTAGAGAAAGGCCGGCAAGATCACACAACCCAGCGAAACTCGCGCAAATCTGATATTATCCCCAGCCTATTTTTAACTGGTCTGTGGCATTGCCATCACTGTGCCGCGAAGACCTCTTATTTTCGATGTACCATTGCCATGCGTTATCCCTTTATATTCAAGCCCTTATATGCGTGTAAGCACTTACACCGAGCAGCTTTATGGGCACTTTTGGCAGCAGCCCCAATTTCAGCAGAACCTGTCGATCAACTCTGTCGGCAGATAGGCTCAACACTGGGGAGTGTCAGTATCGGCCAGTGCCTCGAGCAGCAATTTACCGACTCCGAAGCTCGCTCAACCCAACAAAGACCCTTGATCCTCAAGGAATATCCGCCGCTGGAAGGCAGAAAGCCTCTCGGCCGTGTATTGGTAATGGGTGGTATTCACGGGGACGAATACGCCTCGGTCTCGCTGATGTTCCACTGGCTTGAGAAACTCAACAACCACCACTCCGGCCTTTTCCATTGGCAGGTCATCCCCCTCATGAATCCTGATGGATTGCTGCAAAAGCCCAAGGCAACGCGTCAAAATGCCAATGGTGTCGACCTTAACCGCAACTTCCCCACCAGCGACTGGCAAGAGCTGGCTCAAAAATACTGGAAAGAACGCACCTATAAGAACCCCCGACGCTACCCCGGCCCTAGCGCCAATAGCGAACCCGAGACGCAATGGTTCATCGAGCTCATCAAGGAATTCAAACCCGATGCGATTGTCGCCGTTCACGCGCCACATCATCTAGTGGATTTTGACGGTCCCCAAGCGCCCCCCAATAGACTCGGCAAACTCCAGCTCAGACGACTGGGAACCTATCCTGGCAGCTTGGGCAACTACGGAGGTTCGGCCTTAGATATTCCCGTGGTGACGGTCGAGCTGGCATCGGCTGGCATTATGCCTTCAGATCGAGAGATCAGTCGCATGTGGGTCGACCTCGTGCGCTGGCTAAGAAGCGAAGTACCCAAGCAGCGATCGGCCACCATGGAAAAGCAAAAGTTATCCGCTCCTATTGCCGTCAACCCGTAGACGACTGCAAGACGAAGCAACAACAAAGAGCAGGCACACAAGGACAAGGTGCTCATAGTCAGTAAAGCCATGCTGAAACGCAGGCAGTAAAAGAGGTTAAAGGTCAGCAATGTACTATCATCTGACAGCAATTGTTTTGGCGTTAAGTGTGGGCCTGTTACCGGCAGCGAATGCCCAGAGCAGCGGCAATCAACTCGCCCTATTGAAGCAACCAACACCGGTTCTCGACCTGCAGCCGGCCAGCATCTGGGATCTCCCGGTTAGAGATCGCTTCGTCCTAGTTGCAGAGCTCGAGCAAGGCAGACTGCGGGTGTTCGAAAAGTTCTCCGGCACTCGCTTAGAGCAAGTCGCCTCCTACCCCATCACTATTGGCAAACGTGGATTTGGAAAAACGGTTGAAGGCGATGAGCGCACGCCGGTAGGCGTCTATCGCATCACCAGCCAATTGAATGACAAACAACTCGACGACTTTTACGGGCAAACGGCTTACCCACTGAACTACCCCAACGTATGGGATAGGCTCAACGACTTCACCGGCTCTGGAATTTGGCTACACGGCGTCGAAGATGACAGTGTGCAAAGACCACTTCGCGACAGTGATGGCTGTATTGTTTTATCCAATGCAGATCTAGAGGATTTGGGACAGTATCTTAACGTGGGCTACACCAAAGTACTCGGCGTACCACAGATCGACTGGGTCACCAATGACACCATCAGCGCCTCGCGCCAGAACTTAACTCAGCGGATGCGCGACTGGATTAGCGCCTGGGAAAGTCGCAAGCCCGACGATTACCTAGCGTTTTATTCCAAGGATTTCTCGGACACCGAAAAAGACTACCAGCAGTGGGTATCTTATAAGCGTCGTGTAAATACCAACAAACGCTACATCAAAGTTAAGCTTTCCGACCTTGGTATCTACGCCTATCCTGGTCAACCCGACCTTGCCATGGCCGAGTTCTATCAAGACTACAGCAGCAACCGCTTCCGCTCGAAAGGCTGGAAACGACAGCTGTGGAAACGCGAAGCGGATGGTAAATGGCGAATCATCTACGAAAAAGGGGGCTAACCCCCTTTCTCTATCGGTCTTGCCAGTACTCATGCAGCTGTAATCTATTACTAGGGGCCTGACAAGAAAACTTCGGACACAGCAACGTAGAATCGCCAAACCAACAGTTATTGCCGATTTCGATTCCGTCGCAAATTTCTGTGCAAGCTCGACCACAGACCTCACCGTCTCCACACCGCTCCGATTCGAGACCAACAGAAAATGGCAAGCCCATCTCCGCTGGGCACAGGTCATCACACACTTGATTGCGATCCACATCTTCGCAGCAAACACCTGGCTCTCGCTCGGTCTGACCCACTGGACAAGCCGGTTGCGCACTGCAATCGATGCGAGTAATCACGGTATTTGAAGATATTGGCGAAAAGCCCTCGACCAAAAGCTCTGCGGTGTTTTCGATGGATCGAATAGAGGTTTGTTCACAGACATCGCCTGCAAGACTGATGTTAATAGTCAACTCCATCACAGCTCCCAGCGCCGCCATTTCACAGCTTACCCGCTGATTATCCAGCCCTCGAACACAGAGACTACTATAACTCTCAATGGTCAACAGATCGGAGATTTGATCTTCAACCTGAATCACACCACTCATTTCACCACTGTCGTTATTCACGGTAATAACATAGGAGCCAGACTCCCCCGGTGCCAAGGATTGCGGCCCCTCTTTCAGAAATGAGCCGGAAGGCAACTCTTCGTCGCCCTCTAGATGACACCAACCGGCAATCAGTAAATCACCCGCGCCACCATAGCGCTGGCTATCCGGTAACGCGCCCCGGGTAAAAACATCTGCAGAGTAAGTGACGCCAGCGGTCACCAGGCACACATTGTCACCCCCACCATAACCGTCGATGACATGGCCATAGTCACTACCGCTACCGCCTTGGTAGCGAAACAATTCACGATTGAAAGACAGCTCTTGATAGCCCGCGTAAAAGAGATCAACGCCACCGTTCGAACCTCGACTTAGGTCATCTTCCAAGCCCATACGATCGGTAGTGCCGGTCATATAGATTTTGTTGGCACTACTCACAAAAACGTCTTCGGCGATAGCAAACTCACCTTCGAATCCAGACTCCCCCAATAGCGCCCCATCTGAACCAAACTGGGCAACATAGGCCTCCGACGTATCAGATGCCCCACTGAATTTATGACGCCCAACGATGGAGATACGCCGGCTTTCAGAGATAGCAATGCCGTTTGCGGAGTCGGGAAATTCGGTTCCGTAAAATGAGCTGAAGACCAGCTCTGAGCCGTCACGATTTAGCGCGGTTACAAACCCGTCATAACAATGGTCCACCCAGGCGGCTGAACTATCGCAGTCAGCCAAGGGAGCTGCTATTGAAGACTGATGAGCAAACTCGGACACAGGAAAATCGGGTGAATTAGTTTTGCCGACCACATGCGCCACCCCGCGCCCCACCGCGATGTCGTGGACATAATCGTTTTTTTCGCCTCCCAGAAATGTCAGATAGTCGTACTGGGTAAACTGTGAATTGAGCTTAGCCACGAAACCATCTCTCGAACCGCCGCGGTATTTATAGTAGTAAGCGTCTTCAGTGCCTTCGGCATTACCATCTTCAATCGGCGCCGCCGCGTGGCCGGCGATATAGATCGACTCACTACTGCCAGCCTCAATGGCCAAAGAGGTAATATAAAACGGTTGTTTACGGCCAATGGTGGAGGCATTTTCGATTTGACCCGATGCATCTAACTGTAAGATAAAAGCGCCACTTTCACGCCGCTGCTCTCCTACCGTTCCCGGCATCAAAACGATATCTGAAGATTGAGCATACCCCGACACATACACTCGCTGCTGATCATCGACAACAACATCGGTTGCAAAATCGACACCACTACCACCGTAGAAAGTCATGTAATTGACGCGATCGGTGCCGCGGTAATTAAAATAGTCTGGATTGAAACTCAATAGAAATGCATCTGATAAACCTGCGATGCTACCGGGCTCACCCAATAGCATTCTAGGTGATGCGGCTTTGCTGGCCACTAACACTTGCGCATCGTCGGTTGCCGCTATACCGATCGTTTGTCGCCGCTGCCCCGTAAGCAACACATCGAAGCTTGTGCTTTCGTTCGCCTCGCCACCGAGGTAACTCAAAAACTCTATTTCTGGATCGATGACCAGCGCCGAATCTGGCGATTGATATTCAACGTGGAAGCTAACACTTTTATCTTTTAGGCGAAATTCAATTGCTACAGGCTTCCGATGACCGCCTATCACTTCAAATGCTTTTGGCGCCGAGTGAACGGCAACGCCCTGCTCCGTTTCTACGATCAGATCTCCATTGCTATTGAGCACAATGGACTTAGCGCCATTAACCTGCATCTCAATTTTTTGACTCGCGTCCGCACGCTCGAGAAAAAATGCATAGCTTAGGATGTCGCCCCCCGTATCAAAAAGTAAATCCACTCCCGGATAAAGATCTCGATAAAGGACTTGGCGATGTCGATCCAGATGGCTTCGCCATTGCTTCCTAACACCAACATAACGATGCATATTCGCTTTGGTAGTTTGTCTGGGCAGCAAAGAAGTGTCGTCATTTGCGTGCAAGAACTTCCACTGAAGCAAAGACGCTTTAGGATTCTTTTCTTTTTGCGAATTACCACCAATGAATGCCGTAGTCATGGACTGATCCGAAAGACCCACTGAAAACGAGTTTCCGACCAATAGATACTGAAATTGCTTAGCGTATTCACGACCAGCCGAATAGAAGGCCAGAGGGAATGACGATCGCCATTGATTTGAACTCGCCTTGTGTTTGAGGTCAGCGGACGCGACATTGGGTAATGCCCGCTTAGCATTCATTGATGCGATGCGAGCTTTGGGCGTGGATATTCGTTGCCATTGCTCAATGAGCTGATCTCGTCCCACGCGATCGATTGCAACGCTTTGGGGATTTATCAAAGGCTGTACATGAGCAACCTCATCTGCAGCCACAGGCGCTTCAACTGCGTCATCATGAGGCTCGGAACAGCCCGCAATAAAAATACTCCCGAGCACAACCATCATTAATCTATTTAACATTTTTGCCTCCCTGCAACAGTTATCACAACCTCCAACCAAACAAAGGCTGAGTTTCCTCAAAGAGGATCACGTGAGATTATTCTTCCGTCCAACACCACACAAGCTAAATGGAAATTTCAACGCCAGCTTTTGAGACCGAAACTCTACTCCTGAGAAATGTTTCACATCTACAATCAACACCCACAAAAAAGCCCGGACAATGCCGGGCTTTTTAGCGTTTATCTCTAGCCGTTTATAGGCCAAAGATTCAGCTTAAGATGCAGATGACTTCAGAGCTTCAGTCAGTGCCGCTTCAACTTCTGCTGCGGTTGGTCCATCACTCTCAACAACCTTCTCAGCATTACGCTGACGACGGCGCTCCAAGTGATAAGCCAAACCTGTACCAGCAGGAATCAATCGACCCACAACCACGTTCTCTTTCAAGCCGCGCAAATTATCGCGCTTGCCAGTTACCGCCGCCTCGGTCAAGACACGAGTGGTTTCCTGGAACGATGCCGCCGAGATAAACGATTCGGTTGCCAACGATGCTTTGGTAATACCCAGCAATTGACGCTCGTAAGTAGCTGGCTGATGATCATCAGCACGCAACTTCTCGTTTTCACCCAGCACACGAACGAATTCAGCTTGCTCACCTTTAACGAAGCTAGAATCCCCCATGGAAGTAATTTCAACTTTACGCAACATCTGACGAATAATAACTTCGATGTGCTTATCGTTAATTTTTACACCCTGTAGGCGGTAAACGTCTTGAATTTCGTTAGTGATGTAACGGGCCAAAGCCTCAACACCTTGAAGACGAAGAATGTCGTGCGGATTGCTTGGTCCATCGGACACAACTTCACCCTTCTCAACTTTTTCACCCTCAAATACGGTCATGATTCGATGCTTCGGAATCAATACTTCGTAGTGAGTAGAGCCATCTGGTAACGGCTGACCATCGTTTGGTGTGATCACCAAGCGACGCTTGCCTTTGGTCTCTTTACCGTAAGAAATGGTACCTGAGATTTCTGCCAAGATTGAAGGCTCTTTCGGCTTACGCGCTTCAAACAAGTCAGCAACACGAGGTAGACCACNNGGCGACGTGCCTCAAAGAGTTCGGCCACACGTGGCAGACCACCGGTGATGTCTCGAGTCTTCGAGCTCTCTTGCGGAATACGGGCAAGAATGTCACCAACGTTAATATCGTCACCGTTGGCAATGCTCAAAATTGCTTTCGCAGGCAGCATGTAGTGGGCTGGTACGTTGGTGTTTGCCAAGCACAGCTCATTGCCGTCGGCATCAACCAAGGTAACCGCAGGCTTCAGATCTTTACCCGCTGCTGGACGCTCGGCAGGATCAAGAACTTCGATAGAAGAAAGACCAGTCAACTCGTCAGTTTGACGACGAATAGACAGACCATCTTCCATGCCCGCAAATACAACCTTACCGGCAACTTCCGTTACGATTGGGTGTGTATGCGGATCCCACTTAGCGATGAATTGACCACCTTCAACCGCCTCGCCGTCTTTCACGGTAATCTCTGAACCGTAAGGCACCTTGTAGCGCTCACGCTCACGGCCGTTCATATCGGCTACTGCCAATTCACCGGAACGAGAAACGGCAACTAGGTTACCGGCAGAGTTCTCTACAACTTTTACGTTAATCAGACGTACAGTACCGTCTTGCTTAACTTGTACGCTGTCAACTGCAGATGCTCGAGATGCCGCACCACCAATGTGGAAGGTACGCATTGTCAACTGGGTACCCGGCTCACCAATGGACTGAGCGGCAATAACACCAACCGACTCACCAGGATTAGCGCGATGGCCACGAGCCAAATCACGACCGTAACATTGGGCACAAATACCGTGACGAGTCTCACAGGTGATTGGCGAGCGAACCATAACTTCATCGATGCTCATCTCTTCGATGCGCTCGACCCACTTCTCGTCGATCATAGTGCCGGCTGAGATCAAGATCTCATCGCTGTCAGTGCGCATAACGTCACGGGCAACAATACGACCCAAGATACGATCACCCAGAGATTCGATGATGTCACCACCTTCGATCACTGGCGCCATGGTCAAACCGTAATCGGTGCCACAATCGGTTTCAGTAACAACAACATCCTGAGCAACATCAACCAAACGACGCGTTAGATAACCCGAGTTTGCGGTTTTTAGTGCGGTATCGGCCAGACCTTTACGAGCACCGTGAGTTGAGATGAAGTACTGACCAACGTTCAAACCTTCACGGAAGTTAGCAGTAATTGGCGTTTCAATAATGGAGCCATCTGGCTTAGCCATCAAACCACGCATACCCGCCAGCTGACGAATCTGTGCGGGGGAACCACGAGCACCAGAATCGGCATACATGTAGACGGAGTTGAAAGAGGCTTGCTCTTCTTCGACGCCATCGCGGTTGGTGACGAATTCTTTACTGATGCCTTCCATCATAGACTTGGCGACCAAGTCATTAGCGCGGGACCAGATATCGATCACTTTGTTGTACTTCTCACCCTGGGTTACCAGACCTGATGCGTACTGTGATTCAATTTCGGTAACTTCGGCCTCGGCAGCTTCTACCAAGGTGTGCTTCTCGTCTGGAATGGCAAAATCATTCACGCCGATAGAAGAACCGGAACGAGTAGAGTACTCATACCCCATATACATAAGCTGATCGGCAAAGATAACAGTCGCCTTCAAGCCAACGATACGGTAGCAGTAGTTAATAACCCCAGAGATCGCCTTCTTAACCATGTTGCGGTTAACTTGCTCGAACGGCATACCTTTAGGAACAATTTCCCAAAGTAAAACACGACCAACGGTGGTGTCGTAAATAGCAACGTTCTCTTCAAGCTCACCGTCTTCACGAGTGATGGTCTCGTTAATACGAACCTTAATGCGCGCCTGCAAATTAACTTGCTTGGCGTGGTAGGCACGAGACACCTCTTGAGTGTCAGAAAATACCATGCCTTCGCCCTGAGCATTAACTCGCTCACGAGTCATCCAGTACAAGCCCAAAACAACATCCTGTGAAGGAACGATGATAGGCTCGCCCGATGCAGGCGATAAGATATTGTTGGTGGACATCATCAAGGCACGCGCTTCCAACTGAGCTTCGAGCGTCAGCGGAACGTGTACAGCCATTTGGTCACCATCGAAGTCGGCGTTGTAGGCCGCACAAACCAATGGGTGTAGCTGGATCGCTTTACCTTCAATCAGAACAGGCTCAAACGCCTGGATACCCAAACGGTGTAGCGTCGGTGCACGGTTAAGCATAACCGGATGCTCGCGAATCACTTCGTCGAGAATATCCCAAACGATCGCCTCTTCGCGCTCGACCATTTTCTTAGCGGCTTTAATAGTGGTAGCAAGACCACGCAATTCCAGCTTGCTGAAAATGAATGGCTTGAATAATTCCAGAGCCATTTTCTTCGGCAGACCACACTGGTGCAAACGCAGAGTTGGACCTACAACAATTACCGAACGACCAGAGTAATCAACTCGCTTACCCAACAAGTTCTGACGGAAACGACCCTGCTTACCTTTGATCATATCAGCCAAAGATTTCAGAGGACGCTTGTTAGAACCGGTGATGGCACGACCGCGACGGCCGTTATCAAGCAATGCATCAACAGACTCTTGCAACATACGCTTTTCGTTGCGCACGATGATGTCAGGAGCGTTTAGATCCAACAAACGCTTTAAGCGGTTGTTACGGTTAATCACTCGACGATACAAGTCATTTAGATCGGAGGTCGCAAAACGACCACCGTCCAAGGGAACCAGCGGACGAAGATCTGGCGGCAGAACCGGCAGCGCTTCCATCACCATCCACTCTGGTTTGTTACCAGAGTTGAAGAAGGCTTCAAGCAACTTCAAACGCTTAGACAGCTTTTTGATTTTGGTTTCAGAGTTGGTATTCGGAATTTCTTCACGCAACTCTTGAATCTCTGCCTCAAGGTCGATGTCTTTCATCAACTCTTGAATCGCTTCAGCACCCATCTTAGCTTCGAATTCGTCCCCGAATTCTTCCATCGCTTCGAAGTACTGCTCATCGGTGAGCAGCTGGCTTTTCTCAAGCGTTGTCATACCGGGATCGGTCACAACGTAAGATTCAAAGTAGAGCACTCGCTCGATGTTACGCAGGGTCATGTCTAGCAATAAACCCATGCGGCTTGGCAGGGATTTCAAAAACCAGATATGCGCAGTTGGACATGCCAACTCAATGTGACCCATGCGCTCACGACGCACCTTGGACAAGGTAACTTCTACGCCACACTTCTCACAAATAATACCGCGATGCTTCATGCGCTTGTACTTACCGCACAAACATTCGTAGTCTTTAACTGGGCCAAAAATCTTGGCACAGAACAAGCCTTCACGCTCGGGCTTGAACGTACGATAGTTGATGGTTTCTGGCTTTTTAACTTCACCAAAAGACCAAGAACGAATCATTTCTGGCGACGCCAGAGCAATACGGATCGCATCAAACTCTTCAGTTTGACCCTGGGACTTGAGCAGATTAAGTAAGTCTTTCAAGGGACTGTCTCCAGTTGTCTCCAATTGAACTTTACCGATTATCGACAAAGCTCATGTTATTTCAGTTCCTGCGCTGTGATCACGCTTACGCTAATGGCCACTCAGGAGTTTCTGGCATAAGCGGGAGCGAACTCCCGCCTACTGCTGGCGAAAACTTAGTTTTCGTCAGCTTCCAACTCGATATTGATACCGAGGGAGCGAATCTCTTTAACGAGTACGTTAAAGGACTCTGGCATGCCAGGCTCCATACGGTGATCGCCGTCGACGATGTTTTTGTACATTTTGGTACGACCTGCAACGTCATCGGATTTAACCGTCAACATTTCCTGCAAGGTGTAAGCAGCACCGTATGCTTCCAGTGCCCACACTTCCATCTCTCCGAAGCGCTGACCACCGAACTGGGCTTTACCACCCAACGGCTGCTGAGTTACCAAGCTGTAAGAACCCGTCGAACGTGCGTGCATCTTGTCGTCGACCAAGTGGTTGAGTTTCAGCATGTACATGTAACCGACCGTGGTGTGACGCTGGAAGGTGTCACCGGTACGACCATCGTACAACTGAACCTGACCGGTATCGGACAAATCCGCCAAACGTAACAGATCTTTGATCTCAGACTCTTTAGCACCATCGAATACTGCTGTCGCCATAGGCACACCAGCGCGAAGGTTCTGAGCCATCTCCATCAATTCTTCATCGTTAAAGGAATCCAAATCTTCCTTATCCGATGCATCGCCGGTTTTATTGTAAACGGCTTCTAGGAACTTACGGACTTCGCCAACCTTCTTCTGCTCTTCGATCATGGTGTTGATCTTGTCACCAAGACCTCGTGCCGCCATACCCAAGTGCATTTCAAGAACCTGACCAACGTTCATTCGAGACGGTACACCCAGCGGGTTAAGTACAATATCGACAGGCTCGCCGTTAGCGTCATGCGGCATATCTTCTACCGGCATAATCACCGAGATTACACCTTTGTTACCGTGACGACCGGCCATCTTATCGCCAGGCTGGATACGACGTTTGATTGCCAAGTAAACTTTGACGATCTTCAGTACACCAGGTGCCAGATCATCGCCAGTTTCTAACTTGCGCTTTTTATCTTCAAAACGCTCATCAAGAATCTTACGACGCTCAATCAACTGCTCTTCGGCGCGATCAAGCTGCTCACTCAAGGCATCGTCTGCCATGCGAAGCTTGAACCACTGCTCAGCTTCAAGTGCATCCAAAGTTTCGTCAGTCAGGACTTCGCCCTTCTTAACGCCTTTGCCACTCGAGACTTTTTGACCCAACAAGGCTTTACGCAGACGCTCGAAAGTCGCACTTTCAACAATACGATACTCTTCATTCAGATCTTTACGGATGCCGTCTAACTGAGACTTTTCAATCTCTAGTGAGCGGTGATCCTTTTCGAGACCATCACGAGTGAAGACTTGAACGTCAATCACGGTACCGCGAGTGCTGGTAGGAACGCGCAAAGAGGTGTCTTTAACATCAGAGGCTTTTTCACCGAAGATGGCACGCAGCAATTTTTCTTCTGGGGTTAATTGAGTTTCGCCTTTAGGCGTCACTTTACCCACCAGAATATCGCCTGGGCCCACTTCTGCACCGATGTAAACAATACCGGACTCATCCAGCTTGCTCAGCGCACCTTCACCAACATTGGGGATATCCGCAGAAATTTCTTCGCTACCCAATTTGGTATCACGAGCGATACAGGTCAGCTCTTGAATGTGAATGGTGGTGAAACGATCTTCCTGAACAACTCGCTCGGAAACAAGAATTGAATCCTCAAAGTTGTAACCGTTCCAAGGCATGAATGCGATACGCATGTTTTGCCCAAGAGCCAATTCACCCAAGTCAACTGAAGGTCCGTCGGCCAGAATATCGCCGCGAGAAACAAAGTCTCCAGTGCTTACGATTGGACGCTGGTTAATACAGGTGTTTTGGTTTGAACGGGTGTACTTGGTCAAGTTGTAGATATCGACACCAGCATCACCAGACTCAGTCTCAGCATCGTAAGCTTTAACAACGATACGACCAGCGTCGACACGCTCGATCACACCACCGCGCTTAGCGACAACACAAACACCCGA
>JBOEGJ010000026.1:0-122589 GCA_050633365.1 Cellvibrionaceae bacterium
ACAAGATTGAGTATAAATGGCGTATAGAGCCGCCAGTTATCACTAACGCCAGTCCAGAGTATTTCAAACCTTTAACGGCTAAGGGTGAAACTTCTAAGAAGCAGGATTCAGGAGCGCCTAGAAAAAGTTATGAGCCAAAGGTTGTTCGACTGACAAAAAAACAGTTAGCTATTACAGTTCGTCAAGAATACGAACTTGCCATGGCAAAAAGGCTGAAGCAAAGTGAATTGCCAAACGCCCGAATTGTATTGGAGGCGTAACTTTGGATAACAAAAACACACTGCTTTGTTGGCACTCAAAAAGAGCTGGGGTTGAGGTATTAGACGAAGCGTTAAAGCGGCTTAAGAATCGTAAAGTTTATGTTGGCAAAGTAATTGTTCTTACTCAGTCAGCTGGGGATAACAGTCTGTACAAAGAGCATGAATTTGGCGATATACAGATTACCTTTCGAACTGTAGCTATCGAGAACCCAGCTGATCACAACGAAATTTATCACGCAATAGAGTCTGAGATTATTCCAGAGCTAAAGCTTGAACAGAATCTTCATATCAATGTATCGCCGGGAACTCCGGCGATGCATGCTGTTTGGTTGATTCTTCATGCTCGGGGGCATTTTCCACGCGAAACAATCCTCTGGTCATCACAATATAACCCCGATACCAAAAGAACCAGCATTGCCAAAGTTGATTTCAGTGTAAATACGTATTTGGCAGAGATCACTGCTATTTCAAGTTCAGAGGGCGGTTACGCCCTTTACGATTTAGACCCTAAATCAAAAGCAAGGCAGGATGCATTACAAACGTTAAAGCAGTTCTCTTGTGTTCCCAAAGCTCCGTTACTTGTACTGGGTGAACGTGGTACAGGGAAAACGAGGCTAATTGAAACCGTTGTCGGTAAGGTAAAGCAAAAGCAGGTTGTTACGCTTGCATGTGGAGGACTAGATTCTCAAGTGGTTGATAGTATGTTGTTTGGCCACGTAAAAGGTGCCTTCACTGGGGCGGAAAAGGATCGCAATGGACTTTTGAAAGAAGCAAATGGAAAAGTTTTGTTTTTGGATGAGATTCAAGATTTACCAACTTCGGTTCAGCGAAAGCTGGTTCGAGTGCTTCAAGATAACCATCACAGTTTTCGCCCTGTTGGAAGTGACACTGAGGAAGCATCTGACTTCGAGCTAGTTTGTGCGAGTAATAAATCACTTGAGCAATTGGCAACGATACTCGATGCTGATTTCTTTGATCGTGTATCCATGCTCACAATAACAATACCTCCACTTCGTGCATGCAGAGAAGATATTCTGTCGGATTGGCAAAGAATCTGGCAGGAAGTTAATGTTAACCCCAATCTGCCTGCGGAAGCTCCGGTGTCAAATGAATTAATCCAGTTTTTTAACTCGGCATATTTACCAGGTAACTTACGTGACCTAAAAAAGCTGGCATACATGTCTTGTGCGTTTTTGAGCTCTCAAACTACAGAGTCGGCAATCTCTAGCTCATTAGCTGCGTTGGGCGAGCCTGTTATCCAGGAGGATAGTCCTGACACAAGGTTTGCATTTGGTGATTTATCCAAGACAACTAAGGATGAGTTAACGAAAGCGTTTCATAAGGAATTTGCAACAGCTGCCAAAAAGCAATTCGGTACATGGGTTAAAGCCGCAGAAGCATTGAAGGTGGATCAAAAAACTTTGCAAAAGTATATGAGAGACAATTGAGTTATTTTAGTGTGTGATTGTTTTCATTAAGATTTGGTGTTGGTGCTGCTTAGCAAGACGACAAATTCTTCAATCTATCTAACCGAGTCCACATAGGACAACTGCATAGACTGGAGCCTCGATTTACATTAACGAGGACTCCTCATGCGAAAACTATCTCCAATCATTCTGGCGCTTGCGCTGTCTCCTTTGGTCCAAGCTGAACCTGTGTCTGAAGTGTCGCCCGTTGGCAAAATTGACGGCATGGTTTCTTTACCTGTCACGGGTATGAAAGCGGTCGAAAGCAATGGCCGTATTGTTTTCATGTCAGACAGTGGCCGGTTCGTCATTGATGGCACTCTCTATGACGCTTGGTCGAAAAAGCCGCTTACCAGCCTTGAAGAGATTCGTGAAGCTGGTAACACGCTGGACTTAAGTCGTCTTGGCTTAAAAATGGATGATTTGAACCCACTGACGCTGGGCGAAGGCAAAAAGAAAGTGGTGGTCTTTGTTGATCCCCGGTGTCCGCATTGCCATGAGCTTTTGAAGCAAGCCTTACCGTTAACCAAAGAATACACATTCCAAATTCTCCCTGTGCCAGTGCTTGGTCCAGATTCAGAGCGTCAGGTTCGCCAGCTCGGCTGTGCGCGTGACAAGAAAGCGGCCACCGATGCATTGCTGAATGGCCGGATTGGTAACCTAGAGCAGGATGATGCCTGCAACTTAGAGCCAATGCAGCGTACCTTGGTGACCGCTCAAATTCTGGGAATTCAAGGTGTGCCTTTCATCGTCGCCAATGATGGTCGCATCAGCCGAGGCCGTCCTTATGATCTTTCTGCTTGGTTGGAGGGGCGTTAATGAAAGCCTCTCTGTATTCAGGGCAACGCGCTTCTGAGCTCTTGCCAGTATTGGCCTATTCAGACGATGAGCAACTGTTTTTCATGGAAGACCAGAGTGTTGGCTTTGGTTTTCTATGTGACCCATTGCCTGGTGGTGATGAGTCTGTTGCAGACAGGGTTAATGTTCTTCTCAACAACGACTGGCCAAAAGACACTTTGCTGCAATTTGGCCTGTACGCCTCGCCTGATATTCAAACCGACCTTCAACGCATGATGGGCTTACGGCATCGTCAATCCGATCCATTGCTCAGGGCGTCGATACGCAAACGTGCGGATTTCCTCGATGGGGGCACGGTTCAACCGATAGAAGAATCGACCCAGACTCAGGTACGCAACTTTCAACTGATCGTCACCTGCAAATTGCCTTTGGAAAGTCCTATACCGACGGAGCGTGAGTTGAGTCGAGCATCCGCGCTTCGGGCTTCTTTCTCGCAGGCGCTGGCAACAGTTGGTTTTCGCGTCACTGAGATGACTGACCGAAATTGGCTCGCAGCATTAAGTGCGCAACTTAACTGGGGAAAAGATGCTTCTTGGCGCAATCCATCACCAATCCGCAGTGAGGCAGATAAACCACTTCGAGAGCAAGTGTTGGATTATGACCGAGCTATCAAGGTGGATAGCCAAGGTCTGATGCTGGGTGATTACCGAGTTAAAACCTTATCGTTTAAGCGCTTGCCTGAGCGGATCTGGTTTGGTCATGCCGCAAGTTTTGCGGGCGATATGATGACGGGCAGTCGCGGTTTACGCGGCAGCTTTTTGCTAAATGTCACCATTCACTTTCCCTCAGCCGAGGCGATGCGATCTCGTTTAGAGACGAAGCGTCAATGGGCGGTCAATCAGGCCTATGGCCCGATGCTCAAGTTTGTGCCGGTGCTTGCAGCCAAGAAAAAGGGATTTGATGTTCTTTTTGAAGCCTTGCAAGAAGGTGATCGTCCTATTCGGGCAAATATGACTTTGACTCTGTTTTCCCCAACGGAAGAGGCATCCATCAGCTCTGTTTCAAATGCTCGAACCTATTTCAAAGAACTTGGATTTGAGCTGATGGAAGACAAGTACTTCTGCTTGCCCATTTTTCTGAATGCCCTGCCATTTGGTGCTGACCGCCAGGCGATGAACGACTTGTTTCGATTCAAGACCATGGCGACACGGCATGTGATCCCTCTGTTGCCTTTGTTTGCGGATTGGAAAGGCACGGGCACGCCAGTGATTAACTTTATTTCCCGTAATGGCCAGATCATGAGTGTGTCCCTTTATGACTCTGGCAGTAATTACAACTGTTGCATCGCGGCGCAATCAGGGTCGGGTAAGTCTTTCCTGGTGAACGAAATCATCTCTTCCTACTTATCTGAAGGCGGGCAATGCTGGGTGATTGATGTTGGCCGCTCTTATGAAAAACTGTGTGAAGTCTATGACGGTGAGTTCTTACAGTTCGGGCGGGACAGTGGTATTTGCTTGAATCCGTTTGAAATCGTTGAGGACTATGACGAAGAAGCGGATGTACTGGTTGGATTATTGGCCGCAATGGCCGCGCCTACGCAGTCATTAACTGATTTTCAGATGGCCAACCTAAAGCGTCAGACCCGTGAACTGTGGGAGACAAAAGGTCGTGCCATGTTGGTTGATGATGTGGCAGCGGCTTTAAAAAATCATGAAGACCGACGTGTGCAGGACGTGGGTGAGCAGCTCTATCCGTTTACGACACAGGGCGAATATGGCCGCTTCTTTAATGGCCACAACAATATTCGCTTCAAAAACCGTTTCACCGTTCTGGAGTTAGAAGAGCTTAAGGGGCGTAAGCATCTGCAACAAGTGGTGTTGCTTCAGCTTATCTACCAAATCCAACAGGAGATGTACTTAGGTGAGCGGGATCGTCGCAAGATTGTGTTCATCGACGAAGCCTGGGATCTGCTGACTCAAGGTGATGTCGGTAAGTTTATCGAAACGGGTTACCGGCGATTTCGAAAATATGGCGGCAGTGCTGTAACGGTAACGCAGTCGGTCAACGATTTGTATGACAGCCCTACAGGTAAAGCTATCGCTGAAAACTCGGCCAATATGTACCTGCTTGGTCAAAAAGCCGAAACCATCAACGCGCTCAAAAAAGAAGGCCGCTTGCCACTAGGTGAAGGCGGCTATGAATACCTGAAAACGGTTCATACCGTCACGGGGGTCTATTCCGAAATTTTCTTTATTACCGAAATGGGCACCGGGATTGGCCGCCTCATCGTCGATCCGTTTCACAAGCTGTTGTACTCGTCCCGTGCAGAAGATGTAAACGCGATTAAGCAGTTAACGCGCAAAGGCCTTTCTGTTGCTGATGCCATCTCTCAGTTGTTGAAGGAGCGAGGCTATGAATAAGTCCACGCTTTGGCCATTTATGGCCTCTATTGCTTTGTCTATTGCTGGTAGCGGTTTAATGACCAGCTGGCTCTTAATGAAAACACTCGAACCCATCCACAGCCAGTTGGCGTTAAGTACGCCCATTGCAGTCGTGGATTTTGGGAAGGCGGTGTTGTCACTGGGCCCCAATGCCAGCGAACAAGACATCGAATCCAGGTTGCTTCAGACCAATCAGCAAATTGAAAAGTTAAAAGCAGCCGGTTTTATCGTGCTGGATGCCCAAGCGGTGGTGGGTGCTGATGATTCCGTATTTGTGCCAGTAGGCTCAAAGGAGGTGTCTCATGCAGATACTCCGTAAAAGAATGCCTTGGAGGCCATACCTCATCCGGTTGACTGTTCTTGCGTTAATCATGGCCTTGGTAGGCACCTACGCCATGATGCGCTACCGAATAGGTATTGATACCCAGCAAGAGCGCTGCCTGCCTGATACCACGGTGTATCTGATTGACCTATGGAATAAAGAGCCCGTTAAGGATGGTTTGTATGCCTTCCACTCAAAAGGACTCGCTCCATTATATAACGACGGTACTCGGATGCTGAAACGCCTAACAGGGATGCCTGGGGATGAAGTCAATGTGACGCCTGAGCATGTGCTGGTGAACGGTGCTGAAGTCTCTACCGGCATGGCATTAGCCCAGCGTCTTGGTGTGGCGGAATCGCAATTTAGCCGCTCATTGACGCTGCAAGAAAACGAATATTGGTTTTCCGGTGAGGCCGAAACAAGTTTCGACTCCCGTTATTGGAATGCCGTTAAGCGCGAGCAGATTGTCGGTCGCGCTTGGCCTCTTTGGTAGGAGGTAGATGATGACAAGACTATGCCTCTTATTTTTGTTGGTTGCTCCATTGTCTTGGGTTCAAGTGTCCTGGGCACAAGAGCCTTTTCTGTTGTCTGACGAAGACAAAAAGATCGTCGAAATGAGCCGCAGCATTTTACAAAGTGCTGTGGATGGTTCATCTGAATTTATCGAGCCTTTTTCACCGGTTGAACAACCTGCGTCGCTCAAACACAGCGATGAATGGTTGATATTTGCGTCGTCCTCACTGGGGGATTCCTCACTGAAGCAGCTATTTAAAGAGGCCAGTGCTACCGGCGCTATTGTGTTGTTTCGGGGAATTCCTGAAGGAAAGACCTTGGGGGCGGCTATCCGTGATTGGCATACGCTGATGACGGGGCTTGATCCTGTTCCTCAGGTTCGAATCGATCCGAAAGCCTTTGTGCACTGGCGGGTGACTAGCGTGCCTGCCATTTTCCGCATAGAAGATGACAAGGTGACTGCAAGTGCACTAGGGGTATACAGCAAGGACTGGTTGCAACGTCAAATTGAAACAGGCAATACCGGTTCATTGGGTCAACGCGGTCCGATTCATTCCATTTTAGAACCGGATTTGATGCAAGTGGCGATGCAGCGTTTACAGTCGCTTGACTTGGGCGCGTTAAAGAAAAAAGCCATTGAGCGTTTCTGGTCTCGCCAAACATTTACTGAGTTACCCAAAGCCACGCAGTATCGGATAAGAACGGTTGATCCAACCATCGTCATGCAGCGGCCACTATTGGATGCCAATGGTCGAACACTGATCCCAGCAGGAACGCGTATTAACCCGCTCAAAGCCTTGCCATTTACCCAGCAGCTTGTGGTGTTTAATGCGTCGAACGCTGAAGAAGTGGACGCAGTTGCGCATTGGCTTGAGGGCCAAGATAGGACACTGCGCCGCATTACGCTTATCACCACGCAGCTCGACCGTGCTCAAGGTTGGAATAGCCTCAATGCGCTCGAAAAGACATTGGACAGTCCGGTTTACCTTCTCAATGCCTCGCTAAAGCAGCGCTTTGATCTGCAAGTCACCCCATCGTTTGTTCAAGCAAAGGGGCTCGCGTTTGAAATAGAAGAAATTCCAGCAAAGGAGCTTGTTCATGAAAAAGCTCAATAATACTTATCGTCTGATGCGGACTCTCGTTGTCATGTTTGTCCTAAGCACATCTATTCCTGCAAAAGCCGAATTGAGTTGCCCAGACGCGGGGTTATTGTCCGGCAAGTTGCTGACGGATGTTTGCTGGTCATGCATTTTTCCTATCCGGGTTGCCGGTCTTCCACTTGGCTCTGGAAATGTCCCAAGCGGCTCATCAAACAAGTCATTTTGCTTATGTGAAGACAACTTAGGCGTGCCAAGGCCAGGTATTGTTACCAGCATGTGGGAGCCAGCGCGTTTGATTGAACTGGTCAGAACGCCAGGTTGTTCACCTTCACTGGGAGGGATTCGTTTACCGTTAGGTGATAGACGATTGCAAGGTGGTCATGGTGAAGGTGAATACGATACCGGTGATCTTGCGTTCTACCATTACCATTATTACGCCTTTCCGCTTTTGGTCATGCTCGATTTGTTCATGGATGGCAATTGCAATGCCGATGGTTACATGGACTTTGACTTGATGTATTTGTCGGAATTGGACCCAACATGGCTGAACGATGAACTGGCCTTTTTTACTCAGCCTGAAGCGGCTGCCGTTGCCAATCCATTGGCTATTTCGGCTTGTACCGCTGACGCTGCTTCATCAACGCTTGGTAAACCCATCGACCAGTTGTTTTGGTGTGCTGGCAGTTGGGGCCATCTCTACCCGTTATCTGGCCACACCTTAGCCTTTGGCTCATTAGCAGAAAACACCAGCCATTTAGCGGCGCGAGCAATCGCGGCTCAACACAGGCGTGGTCTTGCAAGGCGAACAATGGGGAACAGTGCGCTATGCCGACCTGTTATCGAACCCATGCTGCCGAAATCCCAATACAAGATGAGTATGTTCTTCCCTGTACCAGAAACTGAAAGTGCGCATGTCATCGGTGAAAGCACCATGAAATGGGGAGAGTGGCGAACGATCCCCGGTGCCGGTGAAGATGCGCTCTACATTTTGTGGCGCTGGCAAGACTGCTGTAACTCGGGAGGTTAAATATGAAACCAACACTTTTTACCCGAGTGTTAGCGGGTGTTTTATCAATCACTATGGCGTGCTTGCCCTTACATGGTGTGGCCGCTGATGTGCAGCGCCAATTCGGCCTAAGCGGACAACAAGATGGTAAGCAATTGCTGCAAAACTGGACGATGCCCGCACTCAATGGCAATACATTGTCGGTGCCGAATGGCAGTGGTAATGAGTCCATTAACTTGCAAGAGCTTTTCCCTGGTATGGATCAAGGCTCATTGGATGTCTTAACGGGCGTTTATGGCTCTGATGCCAGCATGAATCAATTGGGGACGCAGCGCCAAGAGAGCATGGCATCCGAAAGTGGCGCAACGGGTGAGGCGTTTCGCTCGCTCCAGCAAATCAAAGACAGGTCTCGGCCAGATATGGTCAATGATCCGCTTTGGGCATTAACTGATGCAGTTCAAACTGACCCCAATCTATTAACCCAAAGCTTCCCAGGCTGTGAGTCTCAAGGTGAAAGCAACCCAAACTACCAGCAATGTGACAGGCTCAATACAGCGGTTAACAGCTGCACTATTACTCACGATTACACGGCAGGCATTATTGAGCATGTTTCTGGACCGATGAACCTTCGCTCTTGTGGTGAGGGGTGTCTTGAAGTTTGGATTGGACGAATTGGCGACAACTACTGGAGTGGCCGTTGTAAAGTGTTTGAACAGGCCATCACACTCAAAGTCGTGAACCCCGATGCGATTACCTCAGCCGTTCTTGAGTACGCCAAATGGGATGACTACATGCAAGTTTGGCTTGGCGATCAGAAAGTCTGGTCTGGGCCGAACAATAACTTTCCACCAGAAACGGCAGGTCGCTGCGAGCTCAGTACCAGTTGGGAGCGCAATCCAAATACCGATCTCACTGCCAAGCTAAAAGCTGTAGAACCAGGTTTAGAAGTGCCGGTAAAAATTCGCGTATCGGTCACTGGTAGTGGTGAGGGGTATGCACGCATCAAGGTACGCTTTGATCCAACCAAGGTGGTGATGAATGATAGTTGGTCGCCGCAATCCTGTATCGAACAAGCAGCGGATATTCCGACAAAGTTTTCAGACTACAGCATTCAATGCACGGATCAGCCTTCTTCAACCAACGGATGTACGGTGGTCAATGGTGTTTCAGTTTGTGAATCCTACTTTGCCCCAAGCCCTGTGACTGGCATATCGCCTTTGTGTCGGCGTGTACAAGTCAGTGTGGATGACGAAAGCTATAAGGGGATTGAAAATCAGGCTTGCCAAGTGCTTGAAGATAATTCTTCCTGTGGCTTCATGTCGTCAGAATGTGCCGAGACCAATGATAAAGGTGAATGCATTCGTTTTACCGATACTTATGACTGTGGATTACAAACCAGCGATCCAAAGTGCGTGGTATCCAATCTTATGCCGAGTAGTTTTGAGGCCTGTGTGCCTACTCAGACGATTACGCCATTTACTGAAACCAAGCATGTACCGGATTACCAGGTGTGCGAGAAGATCAGCACACTTACTCAGTGTCAGTTAGAGCGACGTGTATCCGCTGAAACCCATCAACAAAGCTGGTCCATTGAGCGCGGTTGCTTTGGCTCTGAAACCATCAGTTTTGTTCCACAGCACAGCACCACCATGCAAACTGGAAACGCGACACTGAAGATTTTTGATAATCAAAATACTGAGATAAAAATCACCGAGTCGCCGTCCAAGGCAAATGGTTGGAAAACGACACTCTCACTGACGGGCAACAAGGAAACGGTGACTGAGACGAAACCGTCCATTAAATACCCTGAAATGACCTGTCCAAAAGGAACCTTGGTTGGCTCATTGTGTAAAGTTGTCAATGGGTCGATTATTTCGTGGCATGAACCTCAGGAAGTCACTCGTTCCAGATGTGAATCTGGCTGGAACAAAGTCGATTTCGATACTTGCAGCCGAGAAGTTCAGAAGTGCTTGGCTCCTGCGAAACTGAGTGCTTCCTTGACCTTCTCCGGCAAGTACTTAGAGCAAGACGTTGTTCATCAATCAAGTGATCCGGGCATAGACCAATGTTTGATGCAAACGGATCAGTTTACTGCGGTGCAGTGGCAGTGTTTGGATACGGGCTCGAAACGAATCGACGGGTTAACGGTTGGTAGTGACGAGTTGGCGAAGCTTGGAAGCCTTTATCCGGCGGTTGTTTCTTCTCCTGCTCATTTAACCAGTCGTGGAAGCTCTGATGGACTGGGGCTCTCATGCTGGAGGGCAAGAGCGACCTACAATGCTTCGACTGCTCACCCAGAGTTCAACATGGGCAGCTCAGATAGCTGGGTAGATGCCAATGGTAATACACAAACCATCGTCAATAACGGACAAAACACGACCACCAATACGTGTGCCGCGCTAGAGCAAAACCCGGCCTGCCAGTACGTCAGAACCGAATGCACAGAAGGCGGGGCTGGTCATGAAGGCTTCTGCTATATCCAAAGTTTGGTATATGACTGCGGACAAAGCGTCGAAGTGCAAAATGCACGAATGGAAACTCAATACAACTGTGAGGGGCCAGTTCGCTGCATGGGCACAGATTGTTTAGAGCCAGAGTCAATCAAGCAGGCTAACTTTGCAGAGGCCGCTGCGATGCTTAATGCGGCGCAGTTTATGACCAATGATATGTCATGCACGGGAGCTGATGGCCAAGATAACGTCGAGTGTACGGTCTTTAAAGGTAATGCTGGCCAGTGCAAAAAAGCCGTTGGCGGCATAGTCGATTGCTGTGAAAAGCCAAGTGGCGTGTCGTTATCGGACTACATCACGATGATAGTGGCGGTTAACAAGCTTGATACGGCAGTCATGGCCATGAATCCGTCTTCGGCAATCTATGGTTCTTGGAATACGCTCAGGGAGCCAATCACGAGCACTTGGAGTGCGGTCAAAGAGCCTTTTGTGTCAGCATGGGACTCTCTCATGGGAGCTGGGCCATCAACGGCTGCTGGCGCGGGAGCGGAGCAAGCTGCGACTGGCTTCATGCAGGTATTGACCAACAAAACGGCTGAATGGGTAGGTACGACCTTTGGTTCGGGGGCGCAATCGGCACTGTTTAGCAACGTTGGTGGCGCGGTTGGAGCCGATGGTGTCGTTTCGGGCGGTAACTTTGCCTTGGGTGGCGCTGCGGGTGCGGTTCTGAGTACAGTTATGACGGCCTACATGATTTATTCAGTCACCATGATCCTCATTCAACTTATCTGGAAATGTGAGCAGAGTGAGTTTGAAATGAACGCTAAGCGCGTATTGAAGAGTTGCCATTATGTAGGCTCTTACTGCAAGTCTAAGTTCTTAGGTGCCTGTGTTGAGAAACGGCAGTCATATTGCTGCTTTACTTCGCCGCTTTCACGGATCATTCAAGAACAAGTTCGTCCGCAGTTGGGCCTTGGCTGGGGCAGTGCAAAGTCACCAAACTGCGAAGGTTTGACCGCGAGTCAGTTAAACCGGGTAGATTGGAGCCAAGTCAATCTGGATGAATGGATAGGTATTTTGTCGATCACGGGCAACCTACCCGAAGTACCGTCACTGGATCTGGAAAGACTCACTGGCTCAGGAAGTACGCTAAACGTGGATGGAAACCGTCAAAGTACCGCAGACAGAGCCATTGAACGGCTAAGCGGAATGGATGCCCAGAAACTGCGTCAGGAGGCGACGGAAGAAATTTCGGGGAATAATTAAAAGAAGCTGCTTCATCAGTATTAATGGAACCAGTACTGATGAAGCAATAGAAGTGTTTGATTCATCATTCTTCCAAAGTTTACTAAATAGCTTGATCGATTAGCATAAGCTTGAGTTTTAGAAGTAGCGAACTTTCAGAATCTTCAATAGAAAATTTGTATTTTGAATTTGATGATTTGTTAAATCTTTCTATATAGTAGTTTACTAGTGGGTCATATTGGTTGCTGTGTAACCAGGAATAGAATTTTCCGATTTCGTAGCTCAAAGTTTTACTTAGTTCTGAGTTTGGCTCAAGAAGATAATTTTTTTCTAGATCAGAAATATTCATCGCTTGAAGGTTTTCTCTGATTTCAGTGATCAGCGGAACTAATGATGCTCTGTAATTATTGGCAAGGTTTTCAATACTATTATCCAGATGTGGAGCCTCGAAGATCATGATTAATTCGTCAATAATGCTGTTGTAATAGTCATTGTTGAGCCTAAATTTGGATTCGTTTTTTAGGATGTTGAGTTGTTCAAGTGGATCTTCTTTTAGTTCAATGGGTTGTTTCGAAAGAGCGTCTTTGAACTCGGAATAGGCGAGCTCGATTTTCTCTGATATTACATCTAGGTATTCATAACGGCACTTCAAAAAACTAAGCAGATCCGAATACTTCAAGTGCATGACTAAATCACTTTCACCGATTTTGTTGCTATATAAATGAACTGTTAGCTCACCACTTTCAAAATGACTGTCAAAAGGCCAACTTGCAAATCTCTTAGTGTTACTGTGCTTTAAGTTAACAGGATGAGCTCCGAAGCAGGCTCTAATTGATTTGAAGTAACTGTTGTCATCTTCCTCAGTGAATAGTCTGTTGTCAAAGCAAGAGCTTTCACCTTCAAATGGAAGCGTTTTATGATTGACAAATACTCGATGAAGCTGATTTATTGACTCGAATATAATATCGATTGATGAGATAAGTGAAAATGTCTGCATCACACGAATATCAATGTTTGAGTCAAGGCCTTCAGCTTTACTCAAATGTCTCGTGGCTACTGTTAGCCAATCCATGCATGAGCAAATAAGATTCCACAAGTTCTTTCCATCTTTGTTTTTGTATGTCTGATAAACAAAGCCAGAATTTGAGTTAACTAGATCTCTAAATTTATTGATTTTTTTATCGCTGATAAAGTCGTCCATTGTTTTACCATTAAGAAAGATGATGCAAGTTATATTTAAGTAATTCTAATTTCAGCTGCAACTATTGCTCACATGGCAATTTGAATTACCTTGAATACTTTTAATCTTCAAATCACGTACTTTTTCCCATTCGTCAACAGGGTCCATTCTTGACCAAGCTTCAAAAAGCTGAGTTTGTTGCCTGCTTAGTCTTAGGCCGTATTGATCTCGCATGTAGAAATAAATTCTAGCAATATCACCCTGACGGTTAGTTGGTGGTTCTGCTCGACGGTCTTTGAAATCAACTTCGAAATCACATAGACCATAGGCTCTTGGTTCATTCGGAACCATGCCAAATCGAAAATTTGATCTATCCCCGTTGAGCTCTCCTACTGATGGTACGAGGTTATGGAGATCCGACACCATTTTAGAAAACTCAGGATCATTCTTTTCACAGTTCCGACGTCCACCGTTTTGCCAGCATTGGCGTTGATGGCCAATTTCCCAGGCTGAGACAACGTGCTCCCACTCTAACCGTTCTCCTCGTTTCGGTTGCTTCCTTGGTTCATATCCGCAAGATGCAGCATCAATCGCACCATCATTGTTATAGCTACATCCACAGTAAAACGTACTTTGGTTGTCTTGGTAAATTTCTCGGGCAAATCGTTTTGCCTGACTGAACGAAGTTGGGTGTTCTGCAAATGCAGGGATTGCGAACAACGCTATTAAGAAGGTAACGAGAAAATTAGTTCTATTCATGTAAATTGGCCAAAAATGACAGTTAAATTCATTTTAATGATTTTGATAGAAAATACAGCAAGATGAAGAGCCCCTTCGAGAGGGGCTGGTTGATGGGAGCCTAGTTGGCTAGTTGGCGGGGTTATCTGTTTCCTCTTCAGTGATATCGTCATCGGTAGAAGGCACCGCTTGTTCAACTTCAGCTTGTTTACCCTTAGCTTGGGCTGATTTTCGTGCTCGAATTTCGATATCAATAATGCGTCGCGCCAGTTTGATGATGCGCTGTTGCCATGCGTAGTTACCATCAACACGTTGCTTATTGCTAAGCACGCTAGATAACCAGAGTGTGTCCATTGAGATCATCAACGCATCGAGTTTGCGAACTAAGCCGACAAACTGGCCAACCTGAGGCGAGCTGATTTTGGCGTTGAAGGTAATCGGGTCGGTGTAGTCAGGTACATCATCGATGCCGTTGGTCTCCATCAGTTTGTCCAAACGAGCTTGTTCGTTGTCTACCGCCTTAGCGCAATCCTCGATCAACTGGCTAATGATCTGCTCCACTTCATCAATTTCGTTATCATCGCCAATGATGCGCAGGATGACATCGATTCCGTAAAGCGCACTGACCGTCCGTCTAAAAACACGGTCAACGACACGTTGCGCCTGTAAGCTATTAATTGTGAATGATTGTTCAAAGATGGGCTTCGAGTAATTGGGTTTTGCTTGGGCCATAAGTTTGCTCCTGATATGACAATAATCAGTCCCTAGCCTAATCCTCTGTGAGGTAATGGCCTTTCAGCTAGGTGGAAGAATTGAGCATCTTTCTAACTATCCTGTCTGGATAAGACGGTTACACTGACTATCAAATATTGCTGATCTGTTTCAGTGATATCTGCGCCTGAGAGCATGAGCTCAAAGGAAGCCCGCCGCTGAGTTTTCTCAGTGGTACTAAGAGGTAGCTAGCCTCCTTAAACAAATAGCCTGCATGTTTTTACATGCTCAACCATGCGTTCCTTGCGGTTCGCCTTTTCACCACCCAACTGGGGGAGTTTTCCCCAGTTGGGGGTGACTCCTTCACAACCTAATTAAGGAGTCACCAATGGAATATATCTTCGGATTTATTATCCAAGTCGCAGGCATTATGTTGCTTGCAAAACTGAGCTGGTCGCTTTTGCGATTGGTTGCTCGTCAAAGCGTGCGCCCGTTTCGATTTGTACTTACTCAAATCAAGCGATTGCTCACACCAACACCAAAACGTCGTCCAATGGCGGTGCCTAAAGCTCCTGGTATGCCACGTTTGACACCTGCGTTTTACAAAGAGCCACATCAGTACGACATGGCTTTACTCGAAATACCAACCTATCTGCGCCGTCAGTCTTCTTTGCCTAACCGGGCAGAAACGACTGTGTGCACAGAGTTCAACTAAGACGAGGAAAACATCATGAAAAACCAAGTAACACTCATAGGCTACGTTGGCGCTGAGCCAGAGACGCGAGCCTATCCATCAGGTGATTTGGTGACCAGCATTTCGCTGGCCACTTCTGAGAAATGGCGCGACCGTCAATCCAATGAGCTCAAAGAGCATACGGAATGGCATCGGGTCGTTTTTCGAGATCGTGGTGGATTTAAGTTAGGGCTCAGGGCAAAAGATTTAATCCAAAAAGGAGCGAAGCTTTTTGTTCAAGGGCCTCAGCGCACGCGCTCATGGGAGAAAGATGGCATTAAGCATCGATTGACCGAAGTGGACGCGGACGAGTTTCTGCTTCTTGATAGTGTGAACAAAGCATCTGAGCCATCAGCGACGGATGATGCGGGCTCCCAAACTAATTGGGCACAAACTTATCCTGAACCAGATTTTTAACCGAGCAAAAACGCTTTAACCCAGCCGGGAGTACTTTCCCGTCAGGGTCAGACTCCCACTTTGATTGTCGGAGTCCACAATGGAAAAACCAAAGCTAATCCAACGCTTTGCTGAGCGCTTTAGTGTAGATCCAAACAAGTTGTTCGATACCCTAAAAGCAACAGCATTCAAGCAACGTGACGGTAGTGCACCGACCAATGAGCAGATGATGGCGCTCTTGGTGGTTGCAGATCAGTACGGCTTGAACCCTTTCACCAAAGAGATTTTTGCGTTCCCTGATAAACAAGCTGGAATTATTCCAGTGGTAGGTGTCGATGGATGGTCTCGCATCATCAATCAACACGACCAGTTTGATGGCATGGAGTTTAAGACTTCAGAAAACAAAGTCTCACTGGATGGCGCGAAAGAATGCCCTGAATGGATGGAATGCATCATCTATCGGCGCGACCGTTCGCACCCAGTCAAAATCACTGAGTATCTGGATGAAGTCTATCGACCGCCTTTTGAAGGTAACGGCAAAAATGGCCCTTACCGGGTAGATGGTCCATGGCAGACGCACACTAAGCGAATGCTAAGACATAAATCCATGATCCAGTGTTCCCGCATTGCGTTTGGCTTTGTGGGAATTTTCGATCAAGACGAAGCGGAGAGAATTATCGAAGGCCAAGCAACACACGTTGTTGAGCCATCGGTGATTCCACCCGAGCAAGTTGATGATCGAACCCGAGGGCTTGTTTACAAGCTTATCGAGCGGGCGGAAGCTTCAAACGCTTGGAATAGTGCATTGGAATATGCCAATGAACATTTTCAAGGTGTTGAACTGACGTTTGCGAAACAAGAAATATTTAATGCACAGCAACAAGCAGCCAAAGCGCTCACACAGCCTTTAGCTTCTTAGCGCCACGCATTCATTTTACTAACCCTGGCGGGATTATTCTCCCGTCAGGGGGAAGGTCTCGTCATTTTTTGGAGATCTTCCATGACTAAATCAGCCTCACTTTTTCGCTTGGTATTGGTTGTTGCCCTTGTCATAGGTTCGATTCAAGCCGGTATAGCGGCAATTGATTCGGTTCAAGCAAGTGTTGTTCAGCACCAAACAGCGTTAGCACAAGCTGCAAAGTAACCACTTAACCCTGAAGGGGAGTTCTCTCCTTCGGGGGAGTCTCCCCCTCAAAGGAGACAATATGAAGGTTATCGACCTATCACAACGTACTCCTGCATGGCACCTGTGGCGCATTGCAGGGGTTACGGCATCTGAAGCCCCAATTATTATGGGGCGTTCACCCTACAAAACACCTTGGCGATTATGGGCAGAAAAAACCGGATTCGTATTACCGGAAGACCTGTCGAATAATCCTAATGTACTTCGCGGTATACGGTTGGAGCCTCAAGCAAGGCGAGCATTTGAGAATGCGCATAATGACTTTCTTCTACCGTTATGTGCAGAAGCCGATCATAACGCAATCTTTCGAGCCAGCTTTGATGGCATCAACGATGCGGGCGAACCCGTTGAACTGAAATGTCCTTGCCAGTCAGTTTTTGAGGCTGTGCAAGCTCACCGAGAACAAAGCGAGGCGTACCAGTTGTATTGGGTACAAGTACAGCATCAAATACTGGTCGCCAATAGCACGCGTGGTTGGTTGGTATTCTATTTTGAGGATCAACTGATTGAGTTTGAAATACAACGAGACGCGGCGTTCTTAACTGAGTTGCAAGAAACAGCGCTTCAGTTTTGGGAGTTAGTACAGACCAAAAAAGAACCGTCAAAATGCCCTGAGCAAGATTGTTTTGTTCCCAAGGGTGAAGCCCAATACCGCTGGACATCGCTGTCTCGACAGTATTGCTCAGCACATGCCGAAGTGGTCCGACTGGAAAATCACATTAAATCTTTGAAAGAGGAAATGCGAGACGCTCAGTCAAAATTGGTCGCCATGATGGGTAACTACGCTCATGCGGATTATGCTGGGGTCAAACTCAGCCGCTACATGATGGCGGGCACGGTGGACTATAAGCAATTGGCCACCGATAAGTTAGGCGAGCTGGATGAACAGGTTTTAGCCGCTTACAGAAAAGCGCCACAAGAGCGGTTGCGCATCAGCACCAATAAGCCAGATCAGCCCGTTGAAACACCAATCAAAATCAGCCTTGAGCAAGAGAACCTGATTCTGCCAGGTGACTCGCCGAGCTCATTTTATTTTTAACGTTCACTTGGAGCCGATTTCGGCTCCTTTCTCATGCGCTTACATCGAGTGCATCAGAAAGCAGTTTCACTCGTAGCCAATGCTGGGTACGGATGATAGAGCGAGCTGAACTCTTACATACACAGCCATACCACAATCAACACACCACCCGACGGGGACTTCATTCCCTGTTGGGGCATGGGGCCTCGTCAAAACAGATGAGGTTTACCATGACTGAACAATCTCCATTTTTGGTTCAAGTGAATCAAGCGTTTAATGTCCCGGCTCCTGATGCTTTCGTTCTGGAAGGATTTAGTGCCGACACTACCCATCCAAACATTCCCGTTCGCAAGGACGAGTATGTTTTTAGAAAAGAAGACTTACGTGACGTATTGGCGTTTTTGTCTAACCCAGACGGTGACGGTTTGTATATTACAGGCCCCACTGGATGCGGTAAGACCTCGCTAATTTGCCAAGTTGCTTCTCGATTGAATTGGCCTGTTCAGCAAATTACTGCGCACGGTCGATTGGAGTTGTCTGATCTTATCGGTCACCACACGCTGGTTAATGGCAACATGACCTTTGTGTATGGACCGCTGGCACTGGCTGTAAAGCATGGCCATTTGCTGATCATTAATGAAATGGATCTTGCTGAGCCTGCTGAACTGGCTGGACTCAATGACATTTTGGAGGGAGCCCCGTTGGTCATCGCACAAAATGGCGGTGAGATCATCATGCCACATAACAAGTTTCGTTTTATCGCAACCGGCAACAGTGCGGGCAGCGGTGACCAGACGGGCTTGTATCAAGGTGTGCTTCAACAGAATTTGGCTTTTCTTGATCGCTTTAGAATCATCGAAGCGACCTATGCAGAGCCTTCTGTAGAGGAAGCCATTCTGGAGAACGTTGCGCCGGGCTTGCCAGAAGTCTTTCGCCAAAAAATGGTGAAAGTGGCTGGTGACATTCGCCGTCTTTTTATTGGGGGCGCGGATGGCGGTGCGGAGCTTAGTATCACCATGTCCACTCGGACCTTGGTGCGCTGGGCAAAGTTAACACTTGCTTTTAAAGGTGCTCCTAACGCAGTGGAGTATGCACTGGTTCGGTCTTTGACGGCTCGTGCTGAGTTGGAGCAACGAGAAGCCATTCACCGTATTGCCGCTGATGTATTCGGTGATCACTGGGAGGATTGATGATGGAAAAGTGCTTTGCTCTTTACCGTTACAGTCATTCTGATGGGACAGCCAAAGAATGGGCCATTTATGTTGGATCAGATAACCAGGAGATTGAAGTTCGGTTTGGAAAAGCCGGTCAATTGTCGCAGCAGCGATTGATTGACTCGACTGATCCTAACGCTGAAGCAGACCGACGAATCAATGAGAAAATCAACAAGGGTTATCGATTTGTTGGACAAGTCGGCATTGATCATCAAGGGCGGCCATTTGAACTCTCAAATGCGCTTGATAGCGTAGCGTGCGCCAATAACGTCAGTTGGGAGTTTCGTACTCGCAAGGACGTCAATGGCCAAATCTCGCTGGCGCAAAAAGCGTTGTTCGATATGGCAAAGCTGCTTGAAGCCTATGGCTTGGCTGTTATTGATGATAACCAGGTCAGGATTGGAGAATGGTCATTAGGGTTTTGCAAAAGCGGATTACCTAGTACCAATCAAATCAGCATTGTGTCAGGTGAAGGCGCTGGCATTGTTAACACTGATGATGGCCCGTGGCCATTGTTGCTGTTACTGGCCTTTAAGCGTCAATTACCACCACTGTGTTCGCTCACAGTAGCGAGTCCTGAAGGGATAGAAGTATCCGACCAACTGAAGTTGGAAAAAGATGTATTGCGGTTGCTAGGCAGTGATTTAGAGCGGGTTCGCCCGATAGCTGAAGCACTGGACTTAATGCCTGTGAAAATCGATCTCAACCAATCGTCGCCTGATTCGCAAAATTACTATTTCTGATAGTGGTATTGCCATTAGCGCGTCAACTACTACCACCCAAACGGGGGCCATTGCTCCTGTTGGGAGTGGTGCGTCCCCATCTCGCATGAGGATGCACTATGAGTATTCAAACCCTCGACAAACTTTTGATTTGTCACATCGACTGTTCCATCTGGAGCGGTAGAAAAAAACTAAGGCCTGAAGATTTCAGACTAGCCAATGGCAGCCAACTTCCACCGAAGGATGTTGCCAGCTTAGGGAGTAAAAAAATTTGCGACCCTGAGGCATTGGCGAACTTTGAAAGGCTTAAGAAAGAAGCGCAGCGCTTGTGTGAGCAAGTCGGTGTGCGGTTTTTAGGTGGCTATGCCGTCCCTGAAGACCGAATTGATCAGATTGTTCCAGAGCTTGACCGGATCGGTCAGGAGTTTGCGCAGTGCAAGCAGTTGTTCTTGGACAACTATGATCAGGTGACGTTTGACTGGGTTGCAAAACACCCGGAATTTGCAGATGCAATCCGGCGTGCGCTGTCACCCATCGAAGACGTGGAACAACGGCTTCAGTTCGATTATGCCATTTATCGAATGCAACCAGCTGAACAAGCTGGTGGCTTAGATGACAAGGTCAATGGTATGGGACACACCCTCTTTAGGGAGGTGGCTCGTGATGCCAATGAACTGTTTGAGCGTTCCGTTGCAGGTAAGAATAAAATCAGCCAGCGAGCCCTTAATCCTCTCAAGCGATTAAGAGACAAGTTGGATGGTTTGTCATTCCTGGATCACCGAGTTCAGCCAGTGGTTGAAGCGATGGACAATTTATTTGTTCGTCTGCCGAAGACCGGCCCTGTGACAGACAATCTCTATCACGAACTGATGGCGACCATTTTAATTTTGTCTGATCCAGACAAGATGAGAATGCACGGTGAAGGTCAATTGGATATCAGACAACTGATGCCCAAACCTGAACCTAAACCCGCACAGCCGGTATCTGCTCAGCCAGATAACTTACGTGCAATACCACAACCAACCGTCAGACCAAACCTTGGTTCGACTGTACCAAACTCATTTTATTTTTAACGTCCTTGAGGGCATGTTGCCCTGAAGGGCGCATGTCCTCTGAACTATGTAAGAGGAAATTATGCAATCAACCATCCATAACCCCAGCCAACTGAAGCAGTTTGAAGCACATTTTCGTGGTGTGACTGATGCGGTTGAAAGTGAATCGATACCAGAAGTGGCGTGTTGTCGAACGTTAGTACAACGGTCCTACTCAACACATAGTGTCGTGATCCCAAAGAACCCTGTGCTGATCGCAGATGCGGACGCACAAGGAGCTTGGGTAACGGCCATGGTGTTTGTTCCAAACATGGCATTGCAGCAAACCGCTTTTGAGCGGGCCTGGCTGCAATATCAACACGAAGTGTCTACTCAGTTACAAGATCAGTACGGTCTGACATTGGATGACATCCTGAGTTTAGACCAGCTTAAAACGTCATTTGAGCAGCACGAGAGTCCAGCTCAATTGGTGGCTTGGTTAGGTCAAAAATACGACCTGGATAAGCTAAAAGCACAGGTTTAAACATCCATATTCCCAGCGGGGAAACGCTCCCGCTGAGGGAGTATTCCCCCTGATGATTAGGAGACTCCCATGAATCATCCATTAAAAAATGCACTGCCAATCGTTGCCGCCGCTTATGGCGAAAAGTTTGGTGTGAAGGTGCTTATTCAAGGACAAGATGCGTTTACCGATGGTGAGCGGATTGTGATCCCAACAGCAAACCCAGACGACCCACACTATCAACAGATAGCTTGGGGTTATCTGGCTCATGAAGCGGCGCATATTCGGCATACCAACTTTGACATGGTGCAGAAGGCGTCGTCCAAACCGATCCGTAAGGCACTTCTCAATATCATTGAGGACGTTCGCATTGAAAACGAATTGGCAAAGGATTACCCCGGAACCCGGCGCAGTATTTCGCAAGTGATTGAGTACATGGTAGACACTCAGCAAATGTGTGTACCTGAACAGCTTGAGCCTGCATCTAACTTGCAAGCCTGGTTGTTGTTCCGCTTGAGATGCCATTTTCTGGGCCAGAAAGCGCTGACGCCTTTGTATCAAGCAGTTGATGAAAGAGTGAGACAACTCTTTCCTGCCGCAGCGATGAGCCGGTTAAGCGCCATGCTGACAGCAGTGCCTAGCTTAGGGTCTACAGGTGAAGTGCTGAAACTTGTCGATGCCATCGTTGCCATGTTGGAAGAAGAATCTCGTCCACCACTGGATGAGTCTGATGCTGATGGCGGTGATGACATTGGACAAGATGCGAGTAATGACAGCAATAACAGTAGTGATAGTCAAACCCCAGAAACAGACTCGTCTGTAACGGGGGATGTTGCTGAAACAGGTGATTCAGATCACTTTGATCAAGCTGACAATTTGCGACAAGCCCTAGAGGCCAGTGCCGCTCAGTTTGAACCCGATACCTTTGCACAAGTGGCAGAAGTGTTGTCGGAACAAGCTGAAGGACATCAGGGCGTCACTCCACTCAGTTTGCCCCAAGCAGAGCAAGCTATGTTGGGTGACGAGGCCATCTTGACCTTGTCAGCGTCTGAGTCCGCTCAAATTCGAGCCCGACTTAGAGGTATGGTTCAGTCCAGTCAGGACAATCGGAATCATGCCAAGAGGCACGGTCTTCGAGTTGCAACCCATCGTCTTGCCGCTTCACAAGCAGGTGAGTCGAGATTGTTTATTCAAAGGCAACCTCGCATTGCGCCTAATGCTGCTGTGCACTTGCTGGTCGATATATCGGGTTCAATGGGTAAACCCATTGGAGAAGGTAATCGAAAGTACTTTCATGTTGCCAATGAAGCCGCTTTGGCTTTGGCCATGGCACTGGAAGGCATACCGGGTGTTGTACCTGCGGTCAGTTATTTTCCTGGTATTCATCAGGAAGTTTCTATCGCGTTATTGCCCAAGCAATCGGTTCGACATCGGGCCGCCTGTTTTGACCAAAAACCACGAGGTTGTACGCCTATGGCACAAGCGATGTGGTTTGCGGCAAACAGTTTGTTAGCGCAAAAACAGAAGCGAAAGCTAATGATAGTGCTAACGGATGGTGACCCAGATGATTGGGCTGCCACGCATGACATTGTTGACCGGTGCAGACGCAGTGGCTTTGAGCTGCTGGGGATCGGGATTCAAACACGCAGTGTTGAGAAATTCTTTCCTCAAAGCATTGTGATTAATGACGTCAAAGATCTAAAGCGTGAGTTATTCGAAGTAACACAACAACTGTTAATTCAGTAACCACATCAATTTTACCACCCTGCGGGGACGATTCCGTCTCCGTCAGGGCATGGGTTCGTCTCCGCTTTTTTTTTGGAGACTCCTATGAAAAACAGAAAGTTCTTAGCTGGCGAAGAAGCCGGTACTTACATCGTTCCTGAGCAAGTGACTGAAGCGGATATCTTAGATATGGCGCTTAAACTTGCCCGTGGTCGATTGAGTAAAGGTCGCAAAATTGAACAGCCATCATCGGCGTTCTCATACCTGCAAACTCTGATGCACGAGTATGAGCACGAAGTCTTTGGCGTACTGTTTCTTGATACAAAGCATCGCGTCATTCGATTTGAAGAGCTATTCAAAGGTACTTTAGATGCGGCGAGCGTGTATCCAAGGGAAGTAACAAAACGAGCGCTAGAACTTAATGCAGCAGCAGTGATACTGGTTCATAACCATCCATCGGGTGATCCTGAACCCAGTGAAGCTGATAAACGCATCACTCATCGACTCCGTGACGCCTTGTCACTTGTTGATATTCGAACGCTTGACCATGTCGTGGTCGCATCCGAGGGCTGTGTTTCGCTTGCCGAACGCGGTTATCTTTAATGAATGGGCGCATTGCCCATTCTCCTTCATCACAAAAGCAGTCCCATCAACACACGTCATCACAGCTCGAATTTCTATTTGAGTTTGATGATGCCCCAGTCACTTGGTCTGACACGGAAATTTGGCAGTTACGCGAAGGCATTCTATTGGATGCGATCCGTGTATTGCTGGACGGTCGTGTCAGTACTCGATTGCGAAAGGATGTGTTGTCGTGGATTCAAAATGACGAAATAGCGCCATTTTGCTTTCGTGTTTGCGCGATGGCTGCGGTTGTCGATCCTGATGTGCTTCGTGATTCCATCATGTGGCTATTAAGAAGACATGGTATCCAGCTTGACTAACGCTCCTGTATTAACCGAACGGCTAATGCAGGACCTAAGCTGACTTTTACCACCTGTGGTAGGAGTCGGCATTTTACTTAAGGAGGTTATATGGCGTTACCTTTACAGATTGAAACAGTAAGGCCATATCTTAATGGCCAATGGCTTCAAGTCTTGGCGGCATTGGTGCCAGAACTTGATGCCGCTATTGCTCGAAAAGGCCGTCATGTCGCTTGTCCTGTTCATGGCGGTCGTGATGGCTTTAGGCTGTTCAAAGATGCTGAATATACCGGTGGTGGCGTTTGTAATACCTGCGGTATCTTTCATGATGGCTTTGAACTGTTGTCTTGGATTAATGGATGGAACTTTGCTCAGTCTATTGAAGCAATCGGTCAAGTTCTAGGTATTCAACCCGGACAAGTACCAACTCGGGCAATACCGAGTAACGCTGTTGACTGGAAGACTAAAAAGCAGGAAGAGGACAAAGCGATTATCCATCGCTTGAATCAAACCTGGGGAGAAACGATGTCTCTTGCAGATACTCGTGCGCAACCAGTTTGGAACTACTTGCATCGTCGTGGCATTGTTACCCGGCTTCGTCCTGAATGGGATTCGGTGCTGAGGTTTCATCCAAGCTTGCCTTACCATGATGAAGATGGTCTGTTTATCGATAGCTACCCAGCGCTGCTAGGAAAAATCGTTACTCAGCAAGGGCGTTCGGCCACGTTTCATCGGATCTACCTAAGTGAAGATGGATTCAAAGCGCCGGTTGAAAAGCCAAAAAAGATGATGCCCATACCCAGTGATAGAACAATCACTGGTGGTGCCATTCCGATAGGTGAGCCTGGTGAAGTACTAGGTGTTTCTGAAGGTATAGAGACGGCTTTAGCTGTTACCAGAGCAACGGGACAAACATGTTGGTCGGTTGTGAATGCAACGCTACTGGCTAGGTTTGAACCACCAAGTGATGTGAAAATGCTGTACATCTGGGCAGACCACGATCTCTCTGAGACCGGCCTGAATGCAGCGAATGAACTCAAGAAAAAAGCCTGGCAAAAAGGCATTCTGACACAAGTCCTGATCCCTCCGATACCAACGTCACTTGGCGTGAAAAGTTGGGATTGGAATGATGTGCTGAATGTTTACGGTGCCATGGGCTTTCCTAAAGTTCATACCTAATCCAAGGGGCTTCGGCCCCTTTTTTTGCGCCTTGCATATTTAAAAAAACATGGAGAATGAAAAATAGATAACCAATAGGAGAAAAAACATGATGGTATTAACCCTGTTAACAAAGCAGATTGATGGCAAGTATACGGTGTACTGGAAGACCGGCCTTCGAAGAGGTGGCGAGCTAAAGGTCAATTTAGGTGAGCAGTACGACATGCTTCCTGAGCAGCAAAAGCCAATTGCTGCTGAGCTCTATGCTATTCATCACCTACTGTCAGTGAAAGAGGTGATGGGGAGTAATCGAAGCGGTAATGGGCTTCAAATCCGAGTCAGTAAAGGAGCTATCAAAAAGTTACAGAAACAACGCTCAACTCAGCATTCACTTTATAGCCTGACTAGGTTTTTGCTCACTCGATACCAGGAAGCACAGATCTCGGTAGAGAAGCGGGACGATTGGCTCTCACATTCCTTCGAAGAATACAGCGTCGATAATGCTACAGTGAGAGAAATCGATGAGGTCATCAACGTTCCGAACATTGGACCTGTCGTGGTGACTCGTCATGCACTGGAACGGTTTGTGGAACGGCTTTCAGACGGTGCTCCTAAGCATCCTTGGAAGGCTTTGTGCGCTAAATTGTGTAGCACAGAATTGGCAAAATCTTTATTGCCAGAATGTATAGCTTCAAAGAAAGCAAAAAAATATTTCGTACAGGCAGAGTTTTGGTGTCATGGGAGCTCTGGTATGCACTTTGTGATGGTGCCATCAGCTAACGTTCTTACGTTAGTAACAGTGTTTAATAGATAGTCAGAAACACACACGATTCCTTCATCTATCTGGCCAATCGCTCTGATGGGGATCTTTAGCATGTAGCTCTATGAAATTTTCTGGAGCTGACAATGAGAACCCCCTTGTTACCTTGGTTCATCCTATGGGTGACCATCCCAATCATTATTTTCTTTCTATTCATCTTGCCCGCCCATGCCAGTGATGGGCCATTCTATCAGCGTGGTCAGGAAGGCTGGTTTTGGTATCAGGTCATTCCTGAACCTGAGCAGCCTGATGAGCTGATAGAGCCGGAAGCTGGTGTCGTGGAGTCCAGTCAGAGCGAACTAAAGCCCTTCAGTGCCGCATGGTTCCGAGAGCATATGCAATCGTTTATGGACAAGGCAATTGATGAGCCAACGAGTGAGAATGTCAGAGCCTATCTTTATCTTCAGCGCGTCATGATGGATAAGGGCTCACTATTTGCTGATGTTAGTCAGCAGGTGGTCATGGGCGATCCTGTTTTGGATGAAATCAGTCGCAGACCCTTGGCGACCTACGCTGCTAATCGGATGGACCGAGAAGCTGGCGCACAACGTGATGTAGCTCTAGGTGAAGTAGCAAAGCGAGCAGGCTTGTTCTTCTTCTATCGTTCGGATTGCCCTTATTGCCACGCTCAAGCGCCTATCATCGAATCCATGGCTTTGAACTACGGTTTCGAGGTGTTTGCTATTGCTGTCGATGGCTTGCCTTTACCGGGTGGAGAATTTCCTAATTACAAAGTCGATTCAGGACAAGCGCAATCCTTGTCCGTTACGACTGTCCCTGCCGTATTCTTAGTTGATCCGCCTAATGTCATCACTCCGATAGGCCAAGGCGCAATGAGCCTTGATGAGCTCAATAATCGAATCATTCTCGCAGCCCATCAAGCCGGTTGGATTGACGATCAAGCTTACTATGCCACCAGGCCTGTTCAACCCGGCGTGTCACTTGCGATGTCAGCGCAAGAGCTTAACGAAAAGATATTACAGGACCCTGAGTTCCTTGTTCGCTATCTGCGTGCACAAGGAGGGTTATAACGATGAAAAAAGTATTACGAGTATCGCTAATCGCCTTTGCGATTGGTTTTTCGTCTATGAGCCAAGCAAGCTTGCAACAGGAGATGAACCAGTTGTTTGGTTCAATGACCAACACCACTGCGCCTGGCGTATTTGAAAGTCAGCGGCGTGGGGTTATATCTGGCGGAAGTGTTGTTGTCCGTAACAGAATCATGAACGAGAACCTCGTCTCTATGGTGCCTCCGTCATTCCAAGCCGGTTGTGGCGGCATTGATATGTTCGCGGGAAGTTTGTCATTTGTTAACGCGGATCAGTTTGTTCAATTACTTCGCTCTGTTGCTGCAAACGCCAAGGGGTATGCATTCCAATTGGCGCTCAGTGCTATGTGCGAGAAATGCTCCCAGCACATGGAGACTCTGCAAAAGAAAATCCAGCAGTTGAACGAGTATTTCGGCAATTCCTGTCAAATGGCTCAGGGAGTCGTGAACGATACCTTGGCCGCCTTTGGTAAGAAGGGGCAAACAGAAGCCAGCATGTTGAGCTCACTTAAAGGGGCTGGAGACGTTTTTACCAGTTGGAGTGAATCCAATGGTAAGAACCCATATGAGAACGCTTCGAGTGTCGCGGCATCTGATGTGAACAAAACGATTAAAGGTAACTTGGTCTGGCGAGCACTGAAACGTCACTCGGCATCAAGCTGGTTTGCATCGGGGGATGATCGTTTTCTTGAAGCGGTTATGTCGGTGACTGGTTCGATCATCGTTGGTGATTTGGCTAATGCGGCTGATGGTCAAGGTAAAGCCCCAAAACTGACCAGACTGAATGGCAATAAAGTGACTATTGAGCATCTAATTCATGGCGGTAACGTCGCTATGTACCGATGTGACACAGTGACACAAGACGGCTGTCTGAATCCAACAATCACTAACGTGACTCTTACCGGGTTATCAACTCAGGTAGAAAATTTACTTCTTGGTACAGGTTCTAGTAACGGCATTATTTTTAAGTTTGCTCGAAATACAGGGGCTGCTAGCACCACCGAAAAGGCTTTTATGACCTCGGCTCCTGCCAGCATTGGGGGCATGATTCGAACTCTTTCTGCATTAAATGAAGGGGCCGCTAGGTCGTTTGCTTCAAGAGCTGCGCCTTTTATTGCTGTTGAGATGGCCCGAGCATTGGTTGAAGACATGCTCAATGCAGCTAGAAGTACCTCCGGTGTGGAAGATCATGCCTATGCGAAGTTATTAACGGAAGACCTTGAACGTGCACGTCGCCAAATCAATGAGGAGTACGCCGCGTTGCAGCGAAGATACGGCTCAGAGCAAGAGTTGCTGGCACATTTTAACCAGGTGATTCAGACCATTCGCAAACAGCGTTATTACACCGTTAAATCTACGGCGCTGGGGGAATAGGTCATGTGGGAAATCTATTCCATCGGGGATTCGGCTTTTTTAGAGCAGGTCCTGAACGCTGTCGCGATGATCACTGGTACAGGCGATTTTACTTCAATGGTTCGGATTGGCTTGCTCATTGGGGTATTGATGGTCTCTGTTCAGGCCTTAATGCAAGGTGGTCGTGGGATTAACTTTCAACACGTTTTAGTCTCATGGCTAGTCTTTGCAACCATGTTTGGACCCAGTACCCGAGTGAGCATTGAGGATGCGTACACGGGGCAAGTTCGAGTGGTTGATAATGTGCCCATCGGTGTTGCTGCCGCAGGTAGTACGATTTCGACTGTTGGCTTTCAAATCACGCGATTGTTTGAAACGGCGTTCTCAACTCCCGCCATGACGGAATACGGCTTTGCATCCAGTTTACAGTCACTGATTAAAGTGAGAAAACAGGTGATGGATCGCTCTGGTTTGGGTGATGCAAATCGTGTCGCCGGTTCGGACATCGAGCAATCGTGGTTTAACTACATCAAAGAGTGCACCTTGATTGGTATCGACATTGGCCAAAAGAACCTCGATCAGGTGCTGAGTGATCCTAACCCATTGACTGCGATTAGGTTTGATTCGCGTATTTATGGCACACGCATCATGCTCAGTGGTAGCAGTAGCGATCTGGACTGCACGGATGCCTACAGCCAACTGAAACTCATGACAGAATCAACCTTCATTCCAAGGCTTAAACAGGTTTTGTCAGCCTCATTGGGGACTTCGTCAGCAACGGATACTGATGACGTGATCCGAAATGCGCTGAATAATCTTGGTTTGGCCTCGGTTAACACCCAAGAGTACATGACCGCGTCGGTGCTTTTGCCTATTTATGAGCAAAGCGTGACGGGCAAGTATATGGATGATCAAGCTTTCACCGCAGCCGTTATGGTTAATCAAGCGATTGAGCAGCGCAATACGCAATGGGCGGCGGAGCAGACCCTGTTCCAAAGTATCGTTCGTCCGATGATGACGTTTTTTGAGGGTTTCATTTACGCCATCACCCCATTGATGGCCTTTGTGATTGCCCTTGGCCAAATCGGGATGCGAATGGCCGGGAAGTACTTGTTAATCCTGCTTTGGATTCAGCTTTGGATGCCTGTCATGGCCATCATTAACCTATATATCCATTTAACTGTTGCTGGGAAAATGTCGGCTCTTGATGCCTTTGCAGGTACAGAAGTGCCATCTTTTGCTGGGATGATGCAGATGGATTCAGTGCTGCAAACCTGGATAGCTACTGGCGGCATGTTGGCGTCGAGTGTTCCGGCGATTTCGCTCATGCTCGTGTATGGCTCAGCAATAACCGCTACCCACTTGGCTGGACGTCTTCAAAACGGTGATGCCATTGATGAAAAGATGGCAAGTCCAGATGTCGCGAAAAATGCCCCGGTGATGCAATCACAGTCAATGTTCCAAAATTCAGCCCTCACAGGTTCTGCAATGACCGGTGCGTCAAACCTACTTAGCAGTTTCTCTGTCGGAAACGCAGTGGGTTCAATGGTCGGCTCTGCAAAAGAATCCATGACTCAGGCAACTCAAGCCTTTAGCCGTCAAGTTGGCAACACCATGAGTCGAACTTTTGGTGAAAAGCTAAGTTACGACAACCTGTCTTCGGTTGGACGTCAGATCGGTTCTTCTAATTCCGCATCTAGCGCCGTTGTTAATCAGGTCACTGATGACCTGCAAACACGGTATGGTTTCGGAGACGATAAAAAAGACGCTGTACGTGGCTTGGTATCGGGCGTGCTATCGGGAGGCCTAAGGGTCGGTGGCGATGGAACTATTACTAATCCCGGTGAGAAAGAAGTTGCTGATAAGGGTTTTCTTGGAAGGCTTCTTGGTACTGGCGGCAATGATTCTCCACAGGGCAACTTGCCAGGAGTCGATAAGCCAGACTCATCTCGTGTACCAAAACTATCAAGGGTACGAGCAGGCTTGGATTTAGGTGGTAACTTTAGTGGCCAAGTTGAGTCGTCAGAAGGCAGCTCTCGGTCAACGACCGCAAATACGCTCACTGGGGAGATGCAAAGCTTGGCATCAAGTGATTCACGACGTGCTGAGTATCGCGATGCAATGGTTAAGGACCTTTCAGATTCAAGACGTTCTGGCGTTGAGATGTCCTTGTCTAACCAAGACTATCAGTCTCTTCAGAGTTCAGCACAAGACGTTGTCACGGCATCAAACCGCTTTAGTGAGCTTGATCAGGCCAGCTACAGTCTATCAGGACAAAGAAATACAGATGGTGCGACGTTAACTCGATTAGCAGCGGATAATCCTGAAGTCATGGATTATTTAGGTCGCTATATGAACCAGCATGTTGAAGCAGGTAACCGATTACGTGAAAACCTTCCAATGTATCAGCGCTTGCTACCTGATGATAATCAGGCGTATGTGGCCGCAGCTATGGAGTCTTTAACCTATAGCAACTCCTCGACGCCGGCTGAACGAGACAATGACTATCAAGCAGCAATGACTGTTATGGCCATGGCTACCGGAGCCGATTTACGATCTATTCAGCCACGCTCTAATGAAGGCTTGTCATCAACTGCACCTACTTTTGGTGGCACTCAAAGCCAAGTTGAATCCGGTGTTCTGGGAGGCTATGAGGATGCTGCAACAGTTCAAACGCAGTTCAACGCAGCTCAATCGGCTTACCAAACCAATCTGTCTGGTATAGATGGACAGCTGAATGCGCATCAGCAACAAGCCCAGCAGGCCGTAGCTTCTGACACAAGTACCTATCAATCTGGACTAAACAGTGAAGCTGGCTCTCAGTGGCGATCTCGCATTATGGCTGATGATAGCGGAGTCTCTGGTGCTGAAATGTTCTTCAACAGCGCCAGTGCTATTGGTGATTTCAGTGGCAAGCATACTGATGCAGCACTGCATACCTTGAATCATTTTGGCGAAGACTATGAGAGTTACAAGGAGCAAGCCCTTGCAGAACCTGGCTCACGAGGTTTCTTGCACAATGCAACGGTAGCCAGCAAATCAACCTGGGATGGCTTAAAAGCCGCCGTTGATGCCGGAACCTCTTTGGAAAATCCTTTGACGGCGTTTAATGATGCATACAGTGGATCGAGTTCGCAGTATGCCTCCGAAGTTAACTGGGGCACTAAGTCTGAAGCCATGTTGGCTGGGGCATTCGGTGCGGCAGTTAACAATCGATACGGTGAGTTCTTAGAACAGTACGCCGATGATTTTAAACAGGAAGCATACAGCGAAGGGCAGAGAATGGGATTGACCTCGATTCAAAGTCAAGTGTTCGCTCAAGCTTTCAATGAAGGTTTGGCGGGGCGCGTATTCAACTCTGAAGACTCATCGAGTTGGTCGCCTGAAATGCTAGGTCTAAGGGAGCAAATGCTAAATGAGTATCGTCAAAAGGATGAGAGTGGCGCTTACATTCCTGACAGTGTGTCCGAAGAAGATAAAGCATTTGTGGATAAGCAGATAGCGGTGATCTCAAATGCATCGCTTGCGGGAGATTATGCTCAGAACAACTTGATCGATATTAGGGCTTATAACCAGGCATCAGGAAGGAACTGAAAATAGAAGGTAGCCAGCTTGTGGTTGGCTGGCTATTTTTTTGGCTTTTTGGGATACCTTGGATAAAAGCCATCAAAAAACGAATGGAGCTTATACCAATACCATTTTTCTTCAATGCTCAAAGTTCTACCCGAATCTTTAACTTGGCTACTCAAGAATCTAATTCCAGTGCAAATAGCTAAGAAAAAGAGTCCCAAGCCAACAATTGTCCAACTCGCTTGCCAATATGCGATTGCTACAAGCATAGTGATTATGGCTATAAGTCCGATGGGATTACAGGTCGCTTTGAATCCCAAGTAGCTGAAAAAAACGACGGTGCAGAACAGAAATGGCAAAGCCGCTAACTTGGCAGATGCCGTTAATATTTCTGATGGAAAGAAATGAGCCGCAGCCAAAGTCGCCAGAAAAAGCCCCAGTGATATAAACCAGCAGCGTGCTGGTAGAGATTTAAGTAAGTTTGTCATCTTCTTAGTACTCTCAAAGTGCACAGACGGTGCACAATCAAATCATGCATCAGCATGTTAGTTCTCAAAAAGTGCTCTAGTGGTTTGCTCGGCCATAATCTCACACACAGGGCATTTAAGCTGAATGCGCTGTTGAGATACCGTCAAATACAGACTGCCGCATCGACACCGGTGTAAGGATGCAAGCTGTGATCTTAAATCACGAGCTAGAACCCAACCTTCATTGATGGTTAGTTTTTTCCAGGGGATTTCAGCTGGAAGATCTGCTTCTTCCCTTGCAACCAAGTACGCATCGTAAGCCTTCATCAAAGCATCAATATTTAATTGCTTGTAGACATTATCACCACCAATATTGACATAAAGCGCCATCAGCAGGGAGCCTTCAACTAAGGCTCTTCTGCTTTTAACAATGGCATCAGATTCTGGCAATTGACCAGGGCAAGGTGACTTGCCAGTCACTTCTTTGTGAAGCCTTCTGATAATGTGGATTGGCAAACCAGTATCGAGCGCGATAATGGTTGTTCGAAATCCGTATTTAATAAGTAGCGAGGCTCGGGTAAACAGCTCACTTTTGGACAGGTTATCAATCATGCATCCCCCTTGTTGTTTAGGGTTGATAATAAATAAGCGATTCTTGGGATACCTGTGCCTTTGCTCTTCACCATCTCAATCAGTTGGCTTTGGTTACCCCTTGGTTGAAACAGCATGAATGATGAGGTCGCCACTCGTTGCAGGTCGTCAACACCAGCATTAATCAGAGCATCAACCACATCGCGTGTAAGTCCAAAGCGCAAGACCGCCTCTTGCGGATCAATTCGCGCTAATTCTCGTGCTGCGTGTAGGTACGCCAAATTTAATTGATAGAAGTCTTGTTGATTGGTTGTCATTGACGGACCTCCAGTTCATGTAAAATATTGCGATAGATAGAAAGCACTCTTTGCCCATACCAGCGTGCACGCTCTTCGTTCCAACTGTGATAGCGGCCTATGCCAAGCTCTAAATCATTTGGTGAAGACTTGATTGCTTCGGCCAAAATACTTGAGCCGACCGTAAGGTTGGTGATGGGGTCTAGCAGTTCCGCTGCTGAGCTCACCCGATGCCCATGCCAATGCAAATTGATTTGCATTAGGCCAATATCGAGCTGGTATTCTTCACTCTCTTGCAGTGCTTGGTTTAACAGTTGCTCTGCTTCTGTCTTAGATTTGGCGTAGGTTGCATTTGAACCATTGCGAATTGCGTATGGCCATGGGCTGGTCATGTTGAGACCACGATGTGAGGCGGACTCAGCCAAGGCAACGGCGTAGAGCATGACAGGATCAATACCAACGCTTTGTGCTGCTTTTTCCCACTGATAGCCCGGAAATGCATAGACTGAAGTGCTTGCGGACATGGCTATCACTAGGGCAATGGTTTTTGCTTTAATCGTTTTCATTTTTGTCCTCTAATTGATTTCCGAGAAGCGCCTGAATGGCTTTCGGGCTTATTCTTTTTAAAGGCACTGCGCTAAAGTTGGCGATGCCTCTCGTGTAAACTTGTGCCGCTTTTGACCAGTCGCCCACGGCAACAGGCGCTTGCATATCAAATCCTTTTTGCTGGTTCTGATGGTCTGCAATACCCTGTAATAGCCTTGGGTATTCACCCACTTCGTCCCGCAGCAAGTAAGCCTGGTAGCGTGTTAAAAACTCTTTTTGCTTAAAGGGGTATTCCCTGTCATCAACCTTGCAGAGTTCAACCCATCCACCCATATCTGAAATCACGCGGTGGATAAGTGCATCGTCAAACATCACTGATGTCCAAGCGCCAACCTGACGAACAGCCTTGTCAACTTTGTTCCAAGCAACCATGGCTCTTGAGCCCGAGTTGCCGTCGATATGCTTGATGACGTCAGCGGGCTTTGGAAAAAATTGCCCAGTATCCGGTGATTGAATATGCCGAGTCAGACCGATTCGCACTTCTTCAATGCTATAAGCACGAAGGGCTTCAAATGCGATGGATAGCAATTGCGGTGATACGCTTTTGCCATACATGGCCCAAGCGGCTCCCCAAACCTCAGCAAACTCGCGTTTATCAACCTCCTGCACTTGAACGAACCTCCCGAATACCTGGTCCGGCCCAGCTTTCAGCGATGCGGCGATTGCTTTCTTCAATATTCAATTGGTGATTGCTGCCCTTTAGGCTCGTCGATGATTGCTGTACTTCATCAATGCGAACGTACTCGTCTTCCCATTGCCGGTTTAAAAGCCAGTTATGTGGCATAGGGGTCTTAGTCCGATCTTGATACTGCAATCGGTTGTCTCGTTGCTCTTTCCAGCGTGTTAGCACTTCCAAGGCGAGTTCATGGTCTTCATTGAGGCCCATGCGAAGCCATTCTTCTTTGGCTTTCGCTTTTTTTTCTTTGCGTATTTGTACATCCCAGAAGTCTTCGAACTGTATCTGGTTAACAGTTTTAACTGTTGGCTTATTGCTTCTCTCAGAGTCATCCGACCGTTGAGAGTCCCTTACCGGGTTGCCATCAGGCATAAACAATGATGAAAATTCTTCTGGAAGCCGAGCTTGAAAAGCGGCAAGAGATTTCAAAAGCGATGCCATACCAACGAAGTCGGCAGGTACATCTTTAAGCAACCGAAAGGCTGCCTTACCTTGGTTAGGGTTTTCGATTGGGTTGTGCTTCAGAAAGCTCCGAATCAAAGTCCAACCGGATTCCTCGCAACGAATGAGGAACTGATCTTGTTCTAACTCATTTAGAGCCTTGGCAACCTGTTGCTCTTCCCAGTTCAAGTCAGAAGCAACGTAACCAATCGGCAATCGAAAGCAGCCAAGCAAATTACAATGTGGGCATGTAAGCAAATACAGTCCTAGCAACTTAGCTGAGTCACTCCAGGACAAAACGTTTTGCTTTAGCCAAAAGCGGGTATAGACCTTGCCATAATCACGCATGGAGGAACTCGCTTTTGTGTTTACGTAAAATGCTGACCATTATTTGCCCTTAATCCTACTGGTTACTGGCTTTCAGCTCGCTTGGGCATTCGGGATAGATGTCCGGTCTTAACTGGGATCGGGTTACCTGTCCTTGCGTAGCTTGTTCGATGGGTAAAACGAATTCAGCGGGAACACGCCCTGATTTATTCAACCAAAACCAGACGTTTTGCTGTTTTGAGTTGATGGCTCGTGCTAATGCTGATTGCCCGCCGACCAAGTCAATGGCACGGCGGAGATGTTTTTGTGTCGTGTTGAACACTTCCATACCGTCTCCTGTTACAATAATAACTGTTACAAGATTGAATGTTACAGTTTAAACTGTAGGTAAGTCAACAGTTAAAATTGTTGAAAGACTACAGTTTTATTTGTAGAATGCGGGCTTATGAAAACTTTATCCGAACGACTAAACCATGCCTTGCAGCTTACTGGGGTGACTCAGTCTGAGTTGGCTCGTCGCATTGGTATCAAACAGCAGTCGATCAGCCAGATTTGCTCTGGTAAATCGGCTAGGTCTCGTTACACCATGCAGATCGCGGAGGCGCTTCGCGTTAATGCTCATTGGCTCGCCACAGGTGATGGCGAGATTGGCTTGGGGGTCGGTAATGTAGAAGTCGGGCCTGATATTAAGGGAAGAATTCCTCTCATTAACTGGGTTCAGGCCGGTGATTGGACTGAAATAGCGGAGGGATTTGCCCATGAAGATGCTGAGGAGTGGCGTGAAGTCACTGGGAAAGCACATGAGGGTTGTTTCGCACTTCGCGTAAAAGGCGACAGTATGGAAAATCCAAGCGGAAAAAAATCCATACCTGAGGGGGCAGTGATCGTTGTTGATCCTGAGTTACCTTACTCTTCAGGTTCATTGGTTGTTGCGCGTTTGGATGATTCGAAAGAAGCAACCTTTAAGCAGTTAGTTATTGATGGTGAACAGAAGTACCTAAAACCTTTGAACCCGCAATACCCTGCAATACCGATCAACGGCAACTGCACCATCATCGGTGTAGTACGACAAGCTATCATCGATTTCTGGTAGCGAAGGAATTTGTGGTTTAGCCACAGTTGTTCATGAGCTGAAGAAGCAACGATTGCAAACAGCTACAACTGAGCATTGGCGCACGCTGAGAGTAAATGGTAACCGATTAGATAACCATTGATTGTTTATAAAGTCAAGATCAGCGAAAATAGCGGCCAATTACGATTAACACGACGGATTTGACAAGCGAAGAACTGAAAAGAGAGTACTTCCAAAAGTGTGTACAAATCCGTGTACAAACTAAAAGAATTTATACATGGCAAACCAAGATTTTCTTAATGAAATCAATAAGCGAAGGACCTTTGCTATCATCTCTCACCCAGATGCGGGTAAAACCACCATTACCGAAAAGCTGTTGTTGTTCGGAAATGCCATTCAGCTTGCCGGTTCAGTTAAGGGCAAAAAAGGCCCTCACGCCAAATCCGATTGGATGAGTATGGAGCAAGAGCGTGGTATTTCGGTGACTTCGTCGGTGATGCAGTTTCCCTACAAACAGCGGGTGGTGAATCTGCTCGATACTCCGGGGCACGAAGACTTCTCTGAAGACACCTATCGCACACTGACGGCCGTTGATTCTGTATTGATGGTGATCGATGGCGCAAAAGGCGTCGAGGCCCGAACCATCAAATTGATGGAAGTCTGTCGGTTGCGTGATACGCCGATTCTTTCCTTCGTTAACAAAATGGATCGCGATATGCGCGACCCCATTGAAGTGATGGATGAGATCGAAGAGGTAATGAACATTTCCGTAGCGCCGATCAATTGGCCGCTGGGAATGGGTAAAGAATTCAAAGGTGTTTACAATTTATATACCGATACCATTCACGTGTTTCAGCAAGGTATGGGTCATACGATTAATGATGATATTCGTATTCAGGGGCTCGACAGTGATGAAGCCACTGAGTTGATGGGCGCTTACGCGGAAGATATTCGCGACGAGATTGAATTGGTTCGCGGTGCCACTAACGAGTTTGATGTCGAAGAGTATTTGGCCGGCCGAATGACTCCGGTATTTTTTGGTACCGCACTGGGTAACTTTGGTGTGCGTGAAATGCTCGACGGTTTTGTTGAGTGGGCGCCACCGCCGCAGCCACGCCCAGCGGCCACTCGTGATGTGGCCGCCGAAGAAGAAAAGTTCAGTGGGTTTGTGTTTAAAATTCAAGCCAATATGGATCCAAAGCATCGAGATCGCATTGCCTTCATGCGAGTATGTTCGGGTAAGTACACCAAGGGCATGAAGATGAAGCACGTGCGTCTTGGCAAGGATGTGAAAATTGCTGACGCGGTGACCTTTTTGGCGGGCGATCGAAGTCATGTCGAAGAGGCCGTGGCTGGCGATATTATCGGTTTACACAACCACGGTACCATTCAAATTGGCGATACCTTTACCGAGGGCGAAGCTCTCAAGTTTACCGGTATTCCGCATTTTGCCCCAGAGTTGTTCAGAAAGATTCGCTTGAAAGATCCGCTGAAAACCAAGGCTCTGCAAAAAGGTTTGCAGCAGCTGTCGGAAGAGGGCTCGACTCAAGTATTCTTTCCTCAAAACTCCAACGACATTATCGTTGGTGCGGTTGGTGTTCTGCAGTACGAAGTGGTCGCCTATCGCCTAAAAGACGAATACAAAGTCGAAGCGATTTATGAGCCCGTTAGCGTAAATACCGCCCGCTGGGTAGAGTGTGACGATGATAAAAAATTCGAAGAGTTTAAGCGCAAATGCGCTGATAACTTGTCGATCGATGGTGGTGGCCATTTGACCTACTTGGCACCAACACGGGTTAACTTGTCGCTCACTGAAGAGCGCTATCCCGACATCGTTTTCCGCGCTACTCGTGAGCATTGATTGATTGCATTAAGGAATAAGGCAAAGTTATAACAATAAGTAGGCTTTTTGCTCGGATTCGAAAAGCCTGCAATGCCCTAGGTTTACAACTATGACCATTGAGCTAAAAATCTCTGAAAAAATGCCCAGCAGTGGCAATAACTGGCTGAAGAAATTTGGTCGATTTATGTTGCGTTTGCAGGGTTGGAAAATCACCGGCGCTCTACCTAACGAATCCAAAGTTATGGTGATTTTTGCCCCACATACCTCGAATTGGGATTTTACCATTTTAGCGTCGGTATGGCTGGGAATTGACCTGAAGATATCCTACATGATGAAAAAAGAAGCTTTCATCTGGCCCTTTGCATCATTCTTCAAAAAGATTGGTGGTATTCCTATTGATCGCACCCAGTCAACGGATGTCGTTGGCCAAATGGTACAGTGGTACAAGGATCAAGACGAAGGTTGGGTGGGGATTACTCCAGAAGGTACTCGCAGTAAAGTGGATTATTGGAAGTCTGGCTTTATGCGTATTGCCCATGAAGCGGGAGTGCCGATTATGTTGGTGGGTATCGATGCCACCAAAAACGAAATCATTGTGGATAAAACCATACGCACGACCGGCGACCATGAGACGCAAGTCGAAGAGCTGCGTCAATATATGAATGACAAATTCATTGGTATTAACCCCAAGTATCAATAAGCCTGTGGCTATTGTATTTCGCAGTGGCACCGCTTTAATGCGGCCTGTCACTGATTGGGCGTAGGTGCAAAAGACTACATTTTTGCGAAAATCGGCGCTCAAGTAAGCGCCCGAATGTGTCCTTCTATGATTAGGTGATCAGTGTCTTTCGGGTAGTATCTTATCCATTTTTTCGTGCAATCGGCTTAGCTCTAGTTCTAGCTTTAGGTTTATTTCATAAGTTGCTTTTTGCTCTACGCGATCTTTTGCTACTTGACGGTTTTGTGACATCATGATGATTGGTGCTTGAAAAGCAGCAAGGCTAGACAGGCCAAGGTTTAGCAAAATAAATGGGTAGGGATCGAAAACCGGCTGTCCAAATAATCCGTAAATATTCAAAAGTATCCAGCCCGTAATAAATGCAAAGAAGGTCATGATAAAGGTCCATGAACCTCCAAATGCGGCTATTTTATCTGCAACTCTTTGGCCGATTGTAAGAGTGTCATGAAAGGTTTCATTGACGTTCTCAGATACGGGTAAATTCTCGGCGATACTTTGAATGACTTTTTGTTCGCCAGCGTTGAGCTTCCTGTAAGATTGCCCCAAAAGTGCCTTGGCGAGATTCTCAAAATACTTTTTCATAATGCTGGCCCTTCTTAAGTTATTTGCTATTGAGTAAAAATGTTCTAGATGGGTCTACCAGTAGTTTGTCGCTCATGCCTTGTCGCCCTAGTAGCATCAGATAGCTCATTTCGGAACGGTCTGTGAGGGTGATTTCTATCATCCATTGCTGATCTCCCATTTCAAAGTCAGTTTGAATTACATACCGCTCTTCTGAAACTCCGTTGGAGGACTTGACTTTACGCACGTCGATTAAGGGAGCTTCACAGCAGAAGAGCTTATCTACGTTATGGATGTCTGGGTGTATATCGAATCTTAGCCATGGTTTTCCATCTTTTTTAATTTTGGCGATATTGTCGACGTGAAGAGAGGATGTTTTGGCGCCTGTATCGATACGGACACCAATATCGTTGATACCCAACGCCGGAAGGCTACAAACCTCAATGTTGCCGACTATCATTTTCTTCTTCACGCTTTGGAACTCCTTTGTTTCGACCTATTCGAACTGCTTTTTGAAAAACCAGCGAGTTGGGGTAGGTTAAAGTGTTGTCATCATCATCGCTCAAAATGACATGGAATAGGGTTATTTCGGTAATTTTCCCCGAGATGCTGTTGTCGCCATCTATAACATCTACCCAGTCACCTACCCGATAAGGGAATAGGAAAAACACGATAACGCTCGCGGTTACATTGCTTAGTAGGGACCACTGTGCGAAAAGCGCGACGCCTAAGAATGCGAGCGATGAGCCTACTATAATGCCAATGTCTTGTAGGCTCTTTCCTGTTACCGAGATGGCGCTAATGCATCCAATAAAAACCCATGTAAGTGATAGTGTCTGCTTTATATAACGTATGCGTCGCGGTTGTATCGAACGCTCTCGTCCTATTCGCTGGACAAAAGATGTAATCGATCTGTGACCCAAATAGAATACGAAAAATACCAAAGCTAGCAGCAGTGCGTTAGTTGTCGTCAATTGGTGGCTCCTTTTACCGATAATGCAGTATTACTTTCAAGCGATTCGTGCATAGCTTCAATATGCTCTGCGATTCTTTCATCCTCTTCTGAGAAGTAGGCGATATGAAACATCGCATCTCCTTCTTGTACGAGAGGGATGTTTTGTTTGCCGATTATGATTCCGGCCCTGTTAGCAGTCACTGTGCATAAGGTGTCCCCGAATGGGTTTCCTATACTGGCCAAGGTTTGCCCTTGTATAACTTGATCTCCAAGTTCATGGAAAGTATTCACAAATCCACTCGCAGTTGCTCGCATCCATGAGCTGTTGTTGGCAATGAATGGCATGCTTTTTTTACGGCGAACTTTTCTTTGTAGCATTCCTAGTGCGCTCAATACATTGATAATGCCTCGAAGGCCTGCTCTTATGGAAATTTCATCAAAACGCAGTGCCTGACCCGCTTCGTATAATAGTATCTTCGTTTCTAGCTCCATTGCAGATTGACGTAATGAGCCATCACGGATATCTGCGTTAAGGAGAACGGGAACCCCGAAAGCTTCTGCCAGTTCCCTAGTCTCCCTGTCTTTCAAGTTGGCGCGAATTTGCGGCAAGTTTGATCGGTGTATAGCGCCAGTATGTAGATCTATCCCATAATCACAATGCTTGACAACCTCATCAAGAAAAATGGCGGCTACTCGGCCGGCGAGTGAGCCTTTTTCGGAGCCGGGAAAGCATCTGTTTAAATCTCTTCGGTCTGGCATGTAACGTTCTTGGTTCAGTACTCCGTAGACATTCACCATAGGAACTAAGATCAAGCTACCGATTTTTAGCTTTAAGTTCTTTGAGTGGGCTAGCCGTCGAATGATTTCAATGCCGTTGAGCTCATCGCCATGAACGGCCGCGGATACGAAGACCGTGGGGCCAGGTTTTTTGGCGCGAATCACTTGTATCGGTACAGAAACATTTGTATCGGTGTAGAGTTTCGCAACCGGTATTTCAAGGCGAATACTATGTCCCGGTTGTATCGCTACACCAGCAATTGTCAGAGTATTATTGTCTATCACTACCCTTTTCCTTTTGTGCGATTTCGGTTGGGCTTTGCTTTATTTTCTATGAACTGAAAAATTAGGCCTGCCACATCTTTTTTTGTACTGACTTCAATGCCCTCTAAACCTGGTGAAGAGTTCACTTCCATCACCACTGGGCCGTTATTGCTTTGAAGAAGGTCAACCCCGCAAACATTGAGGCCCATGACCTTCGCAGCTTTAATGGCTGTCGCACGCTCTTCTTTGCTGAGTTTTACTAAGCTTGCAGAGCCTCCACGATGTAAATTCGAGCGAAATTCCCCTTCGGCTCCTTGGCGTTTCATTGCTGCCACAACTTTATCGCCTACGACAAAGCAGCGTAAATCCGCGCCTCCGGCCTCTTTAATAAACTCTTGAACGAGTATGTTGGCCTTTAAACCCATAAATGCCTCAATGATACTTTCTGCATTTTTATTGGTATCGGCTAGTACAACCCCAATGCCCTGAGTGCCCTCTAATAGCTTGATGACCAATGGTGCGCCTCCGACATTTTTGATTAAATCCTTTACATCATCGGGCTTATTCGCAAATCCTGTACGAGGAAGACCCACATCTTTTCGTGACATCAATTGCAAAGAGCGTAGCTTGTCTCGTGATCGGCTAATGGCAACAGACTCGTTGACGCAAAACGAGCCCATCATTTCAAACTGACGCACGATGGCCGTTCCGTAGAATGTAATAGAGGCCCCTATTCGCGGAATGATTGCGTCGTAGTAAGGGAGTTCTTCGCCATGATAGCGAACCACTGGACGGCTTCGGGTGATGTCCATGTAGCAATGCAGCGTGTCGATAATGTCGACTTCATGGCCTCTTTGTTCTCCAGCTTCTTTTAAGCGTCGAGTGGAATAGAGTTTTGGGTTACGGGAAAGGATGGCAATACGCATAGTAATCTCCTAGATAAGCTACCCAAAAGAGCCATATGAGGCTTTATAGGGAAGTCGATATAATAATTTAATCGGTGTTTTGTTGAATAAGGTAGCTAATTACAGCTGTTTTTGATGGTGTGAACGATAGCCATGGATTATAGTGTTTGGAAATGATCATTTTTTCCGATTACGATCGAATTTATTTATCGACTAGCTATGAACTCTGATTTATTACGTACTTTCCTTGAGGTTGCCAAAACTCGCCATTTTGGTCGTGCAGCTGAGAATCTATTTCTTACTCAGTCGGCGGTGAGTTTTCGAATAGGCCGATTAGAGGATGTAATGGGTATTACTCTTTTCTCTCGCCAGAGAAACAATGTACTGTTGACTCCCAGTGGAGAGCGTCTGATCCCTCATGCAGAAAGCATTCTGGCGGCTTGGCAGGCTGCTCTGCAGGATGTCGGTGTTGCTACACTGAAGAACTTTCAGCTCTCACTGGGCGGGACTTCAAATCTCTGGGACACCTTTCTACAATCCGTGCTGCCGTTAATGGCAGATCAGTACCCGGATATGTACATACGTACCGAAATAAATACGCAGCGAGAGATGGTTCGTGCTCTTTTGGGGCGTCGCTTAGATATTGCTGTTGCTATGGAGCCTGCAACAGTTGCGGAACTGAATACGGCCAAAATAGGGCAGCTAGATTTGGTGCTGGTTAGCAAGCAGAAACTAAACTCTATTGCAGATGTTGCAGCCGAAGGGTTCGTTTTTGTAGATTGGGGGACTGCGTTTAATATTCAACAGGCGCATATCTTTGATGAGGCCGTAGCGCCGGTGTTACATACAGGTCAGAGCCATATCGCCTTGGAGTTTATTCTTTCTCATGGTGGGGTGGCGTTTTTACCAAGTGTCGTTGTTGATCAGTATATAGAAAGCAAGAAGCTGTTTGAGGTCAAAGACATTAATCGACTCAGTTGTGAAGTCTATGCTATCTACAATGAGAGTTCTGAGCGCAATAAAAGTATATTGCCGATTATTAATTTTCTGAAATCATTTAATCTAGCTGCCTAGTCGCTTCTAGCTTTCGTTAATCTAAGTTAACAATTTATAGGGCTATGGATAGTACGTTGGTGAACTATTAGTGAGGCTTTTGGTTTTGGGATTTTACCTAGACATTTTATTGGTATACAAAAAAATTCCGCTGAGTGTTAAATCTTGAAAATAGTAATACGTCCGGCCTGCCTTGGCACAAAAATATCTAGAAAGAGCCTTAGTCGATGCGCGTTGCTGTCTTTTCTGTCACTAGGAGTATTAGAAAATAGAATCGGTGAGTGAATTGCCCATAGCGATGTTTGTCTTCTTGGCGCTGATTGGTTTCCTAGCTGGATTTGTGAGTGCTATCGCTGGCTCTGGAGGACTAATTGTATTGCCCGTGTTATTGGCGGTTGGAGTGCCTCCATTAAATGCACTGGCGACGAACAAATTTCAGAGTGTATTCGGCACCTTGTCTTCGGCGCTTAATTTCTTACATCAAGGTCATATTGATTTAAGCCGTATGAAAGCGTCTTTGATCTATGCCTTTGTCGGGGCGAGTTTGGGGACCTTGATCGTTCAGCAGCTCGACACTGAGCTACTGAGGCTAGTGCTTCCCTACTTGCTGATTTTGCTGGCGATCTATGTGGCGATATCGCCGAGTATGTCCGATAGAGATCGGCCTCCGCGCTGGTCGAGTAAGCGCTTCGATAAAATCGTTGGTGGTGGTATTGGATTCTATGGCGGTTTTTTGGGGCCGGGTATGGGTTCATTCTTCGCCGTGGCTTTTTCGTCGTTGCGTGGGTTTAATTTAAAGCGGGCGACGGCGCATACTAAGCCGCTGGTGCTGATAACCAATACCACCTCATTGGTAATTTTCATGTTGGCGGGGTATGTTGTTTGGCCGCTAGCCATTGCCATGGCGGCAGCTCAGTTTGTGGGCGCGCGCCTAGGTTCGCAGCTGGTTATTTCAAAGGGCGCTGGCTTAATTCAACCGGTCTTAGTGTTTATGATCGTACTGCTGGCGCTAAAGCTCTTGTTCTATCCCTAGAGGTGTTGATCAGTGCTCATCTCAATCGTATTCAGTGTTGTCATTATCGCCGCCGTTTTCGCGATTTTGTTATGGGTGAAGACACCTCATTATCAGCTTCAGCCTGAGCAGGTGATGCAGCTACTTGAATGGATGATTTTGGGGCAGGCGACGGACAATGACTGGCGAGTGTTTTGCGGCTACCCCATTCGTCACAGTGAATTGCTCGAGCAAGTTCGACAAGCCTGCGTCGAGATCGACGAGCAATATTACATCGGCGATACCCGCGCAGGGCATCTACTCAACAAAGAGGGATTAGAGCAGCTCACAGAGCTTTTGCGATATCTCAAGACATCTCTAAAAGAAGAGTGAAATCAAGTCCTGCTCTGCGGTGGCTTTACTCCGGACGATCAGTTTGAAATGATGTGCCATCGTTACGGAATAATGATCACGCTTTACTGTTTTAAGGAATTTTATGCCCAGCCAAGATACCCCGTTTGCACGTTTTCTGATCCTGATGGCTGCCTTTGTGGTGGTGGTGGCTGGAATGCGGACCGCCGAGACTTTATTGGTTCCGTTTCTGTTGTCACTCTTCATTGCCGTCATCTGCTCGCCGCCGTTGGTGTGGCTAAAAAACCGCGGGGTGCCCGCCGGTTTGTCTCTGCTGGTCATTTTATTGTCGATTGTTGGAATGGGGTTGTTAATTGGTGCGGTGGTGGGCTCTTCCATCAATGATTTTCGCGGAGATCTACCAGAGTATCAGGAGCGGCTCAAAGATTTGAGCCAGCAACTGCAACAGTTTTTACACTCCAAAGGCGTTGAGATTTCGCAGCAGCAGTGGCAAGAGATTTTTGACCCCAGTGTAGCTCTATCCTTTGCCGGCAATACTCTAGCCTCGCTGGGTAATGTTATGACTAATGCGTTCCTTATCCTGCTGACGGTGATCTTTATCCTCGCCGAAGAGGTTCGCTTTAGCGATAAAATGATGCATGCACACCCAGAAGCTCAGAAAGTTGTCGAGGCGATGGGGCGCTTTACCCGCAGTGTGAATCAATACATGGCCATTAAGACCAGTTTGAGTTTACTCACAGGCTTGGTGGCCATGACTTGGCTTTGGTGGTTGGGGGTGGATTATCCCGCGCTCTGGGGAATGCTCGCCTTTCTCCTCAACTTTGTTCCCAACTTAGGCTCGATTCTAGCGGCGGTGCCAGCGGTTCTCTTGGCTTTGATTCAGTTAGGGGTCCCTGAGGCGGCCTTGACCGCGGCCGGTTACGTGGCCATCAATGTTGTGGTGGGCAATGTCATTGAACCGCGCATGATGGGTAAAGGCTTGGATTTATCCACTTTGGTGGTGTTTTTATCGTTGGTCTTCTGGGGCTGGGTATTGGGACCGGTGGGAATGCTATTGTCTGTGCCGCTGACGATGACGGTGAAAATCGCCTTGGAGAATATCGAGGGCACGCGCTGGCTGGGGGTTATGTTGGGTTCCGGTAAAGGGGTTCAAACGCCAGAGCTTGCGGCGAACCAAGATTAGGCGAGAGCTCGGGCCAATCAAAACTGAACGAACAGGCGAAGCTGTAGCGACTTATCGCTCACATCGGCTTGATAGTTAAGTCTCGTGAATTGTAGTTTTGAGCGCTTTGACGTCCCTGCGTCACGCAGGCCTAGCAAGCGCTTTACGTCGCTCTGGGACAGGCTGATCATGTCATTATCACCGTTGAGTGGGTGTGGCATGGTCATACCCTCCGTCTGCCCCTGTTGCAGGTAATGCAACCACTGACCTTCGCGCTCGGTATCCGCATGACAGGCTTGGCTGATCAGCAGCTGACTGCTCAGTAGAAGGCAGGTCAATCCAGTCAGGGCTTTTACTGTACATCTTTTCATGGCTTCAAGCTCGCGGCGGTGGTCGAAGAATCGGTGTTTTTCTGGCAGTTCCGTTGCGGCTTGTCATCATCCGTTGACTGGTAAGCAGTGTCCCAAAACCCGCGAGTTAAGACTGTTAAATGTGCCCAGTTTTTAGAGCAATAGAATATAGATAAGTGAAACTCCAAACTCAGTCGCATAAGAGGCGCAAAACTGTGATCCGGTCCTCAGTGCTTGAGTGAAGCCCGTCCTTCGTGGTTATAATGCCATTTCCCATTGATGAGTTGTTGTGACGTCTGTTTTGATCAGTTCTGCCCTTACCCAAATTGTCCTCGATATCCTGCCCACTGCTCGTATTGAAACGCTACCGCTCAACAACGGTACCGGTATCGAGCTCTACTTGATGAACGAAGATTACCCGCAAGGGGAGTTGCCTTACGAGGCGGCGATGCAGCTGATGGAGCAGCCGTATTATTGGGCATTTTGTTGGGCCTCGGGCTTGGTGCTGTCTCAGTACATCTCGGAGCATCCCGAATTGGTTCGCGGTAAGCGAGTGGTCGATTTCGGTTGCGGCTCGGGTGTGGTTGCCATCGCCGCCGCCAAGGCCGGCGCCCGCGAAGTGATCGCCTGTGACATCGATCCGGTGGCGCAGATAGCAACTCGAGAGAATGCGGCGTTGAATCAAGTCGAGCTAGAAATGAGTGACGACTTTGACGCTATCGAAGGTCAGGTGGATCTTATTATCGTGGCAGACGTGCTTTATGATCGCGATAACTTTCCCTGGTTGTCGCGTTTTGTCGAACGTGCAGACGAGGTATTGATTGCCGATTCACGGGTAAAGGATTTTGACTTTCCGCCTTATCAGCAAATCGCTCGCTATGAGGGATGTACCATGCCGGACTTGGATGAATCGGCAGAGTTTCGCGACGTGCGACTTTATCAAACGGTTTTCACTTGATGCTTTTTGTGAGGGTTTGAGAGTTGTAAAAGGAGGAAAAGCCACCGACGGTACCATCAACTGGCCGCTAGTGACTTCATCGAAACATTGAATGACCGGTCTTAATAGACGTCGTTATCCTTGGCGCGTTGACCGATGATGGCCAGCGCTGCCACACGATAGGCCTCGGCCAAGGTTGGGAAGTTAAAGACACTTTCGACAAAGATATCCACATCCGCCCCCGATAAAATGGCCATCTGACCGATGTGGATAAGTTCAGTGGCGCCTTCTCCGGCGATCATAATACCGAGAAGTTTACGCCCCTCGGCGTCGCAAATAATCTTTAACATGCCCTCTTCAACACCAGAGATATGTCCCCTGGCAATTTCACTAAAGCACGCTTTGCCTACGGTGACCTTGCCAAACTTCTCCACCGCTTGCTCTTCACTGAGGCCGATTGCAGAGAGTTCGGGAATGCCATAAATCCCCGAAGGGATCATCTGACTCATCTGGCCGACTTCAATGCCTAAAGCGTTGCAGCTAGCGCGTCGCCCTTGCTCCATAGATGCAGAAGCCAATGACGGAGGCCCGATGACATCCCCGGCGGCGTAAATGTGGGAAACCGTGGTTTTGAGCTCATTGTCGACACTGATGAGTCCGCGCTCGTTGAGGTTTAGGCCGGCCTTTTCGATTTGCAGGTCTTTGATGTTGGCGACGCGACCGGCAGCGCAGAGCATCTTCTCGCTCTTGATAATGCTGCCGTCTTCGCATTCTGTGATCACTTGTGTGAGGCCATCCCAGTAGACTTTACTGACGATGGTCTCGCCTTTCCAAGTGCCTCCCATGGCTTCAAAGCCGGCGGTAAAAGTATCCGTTAGATCCTTGTCGAGAAAACCCAGCGGTCGCGGGTATTTGTCGATCATGGTGACTTTCACGCCGAGCGCCTGAAAGATGGAGGCGTATTCACTGGCGATGACGCCGCCGCCAAGTACCACCAAGCTTTTGGGAAGATAGAGCATCGACAGTATGGAGTCGCTGTCGAGAATATGTTCGTGATCCACGGGAATATTGTCGGGTGTCCGGGGGTATGAGCCCGAGGCGATCACCACGCTGTTCACATCGATCAGCAAAGGCTCTCCGCGCACGCGATCGATTTGCAGGTTGTTGGCGTCGATAAAGCGCGCGCGACCGTGAATGCGGTCAATGTCATTGCGCTCCATTTGTTGTTGCATGTATTTATCGTGGGCCTTGAGCACCATATCGAGTCGATCGATCAAGGTGGCCAGCTCGGTATCCTCGGCCAGATGAAAGTTGGATAGAGCTGCATTCTGGCGCATGTTGCGCACTCGCAGGGCGTTTTCTCTAAGCGTTTTTGAGGGGATGGTGCCGCGATGCACGCAGGCGCCACCGAGTAATCGATCGCGCTCGATTAGCGCGACAGATTTACCGGCCTTTGCCGCTTGTACTGCCGCCTTTTGTCCGGCTGGTCCGCTGCCAACCACTACCACGTCATAGTGAGTGCTCATGAGTCAGACATCGCCTCCATGCTGCTAACAATGGCATCGCGTTTTTCCAGCAATAGCTCCACCTCATCTTGATAGAGATTTAGATCTGCCAGAACTTCTTTTTCAATCAGTTCTTGTCTCGAGAGGCTTTCGTCGTCGAGCATATGACTGGCAAATAGGGCGGATGCATTTACTATCATGGTTTGTTCAACGGCGTGGGGCGCATCGTTGTAATGGTTTAAATACTGCAAAGCCTCGCAGATGATAATGGGCATTTCCCAGCGCTGCAGTACACAGCTGCCGAGCTCTATGTTTAAGTTCTCTTCCAAAGCCAGTGCGTCTTCTTCGAGTAGTGATCCACCGCTGCGTTTAGCACTGTCGCAAGCTGCCTGTATGGTGACTGGCCGCCCAATAGAGTGGAGCAGGCCGCAGAGAAAAGTCGCTTCAACATTGAGTCGACAAGTCCGTGCAACTTCCTTTGCCCACAGCGCCGTCGCCAGCGCGTGTTTCCAAGTTTGATTGATATGAGTTTCAAAACCCGGCGCTTTAAACATTTTGGTTGAAATGGAGGCGGCGACCGCGATGTCGCAAATTAGGTTCATTCCTAGGCGGGTAATGGCCTGCTGCAGTGATATCAGTGAACCGTTTGGGGTGTAAGCGGCAGAGTTGGCAATACGCATTACATGGGCTGCGAGCGAGGGATCGCTTTGAACCAGTTGGGCCAAATCCGAAATATCCGATTCAGCATCTTGTGATAGTGCAATGACTCGGCTGGCCACTTCGGGCAGTAGCGGTACGTCGATACTGCCGGCTTGCAGCTGTTGCTGAATGTCTTCGGCTAGAGCTTGTCCGGCAGGGCTTAATTCATTGGTTGTTGGCATAGTCCATTTCCGCATGGGATAGCTGTCTTTGTGGGAGGGACAGATGCGGATAGCGGCCATCTGTCCTTCAAAAGTGTAGAACAAAAGCTTCTTATTCGCTGTTGATCTTAGAACGACTATCGGCGCAGCGAGTAAATATTGCAGCGAAAAATGGAAATACGCTTCAATTTGAGCTAAATCTAAAGTGATCCAGTATCGCCGTTTTTCCATTCAGCGGCGTTACAGGGAAGGAAACAGACTCCTAAGGAGGGGATGCTTTGAACAAAGATCAAGTCTTGCTCTACCAGGCCGGAACTCGCAGCGATAGACATCCGCTGATGAGTGAACGCTTCGATATCACCTGTGTATTTACCCCTGAAGATCTGTTGTCATTGGCGCGAGAGTTGACCTACAAGGTCGTCGTCTGCGATTTGAGTAGCACTCAGCCCGTTGATTTAAGTGCCTGTGAACAGATGCTCAGTGATGAAGTCATGGGGGATCTGCCCCTCGTGGTGCTAGCTTCTAGTAATGAGTTGAGCGACAAACTGGCAGCATTTGAATTGGGGGTGGCGGACTACTTGGGGCCAGATATTCCGGTTGAAGAAATCTGTGCTCGAATCAGCAAGACGATTTTTCATCAAGTGGCCAGCGAGCAGTTAAAGGACCGTCTTGATAGTGCCAATGAAACCGCCTTTACGGTGATGAGTGATAACAGTGATTTGGGTTCAAATATCCAGTTTCTGCTAGGCGTAAATCACTGTGATAATTTGGATCAGTTGGGGCAGCTATTTTTTAGAGCCTTAGGAAACTACAAGGTCACCTGCAGTCTGCAAATGCGAAGCCTTTATGAGGTCAAAGATATGGAGGCCAACGGTATAGCCAAGGATCTTGAATCGCAGTTGTTGTTTCAAATGAAGGACGGTGGTCGCTATATCGACTTTGGGCGACGCACAGTTGTGAACTACGGCCAGGTGTCTCTGCTGATTCGAGATATGCCGGTAGATGACGACCGCCGCTACGGCGCCATCAAAGACAATACCTTTGCCTTGATTCAAGGAGTTGACGCTCGCTTAAAGGCACTTGACGAGCACCATAAGCTGTTGGAAGAAAAACAGGCTTTGCAAAAACTGTCGTTAGATGTGAAGACCGTCATGACCAATATTGACGATTCCTATCAGGATGTGATGCGACATATTGTCGATACCGTAGAAGATTTGGCGGATAAAATTCATCGCAGAATACCTTCTTTGGCGCTGAGTGAGGAGCAGGAAAACTTCTTTGAAGAAGTGGCTGATCATTGCGTGGCTGAAACCAACAAAATTTTTAATCAAGGACTTCACGTGGATGAGGTGTTCCAGCGTTTATCCGACAATATGGATCGTGCGCTGGAAAGCTTGGATGATATCGATGAGTTAGTGGAGACCGGTGTTATTACTCAAGAGCCGGAAGCCACTGGCGACAGCGTAGAGCTTTTTTGAGTCCTTTCAGTTTGTCTGTTTGCGGCAAGCTGTTTCGCCGCCATCGCTGCACTATCAATGGCGGCAATTTCGAGTCAGGGTTTGTGAATTTTTTTAGGGTGCTTTCTCGCGGGATAGCAGGTTGTGCAAATCTCGCAAACGGTGCCGTCGCATCCTCGGGCGCTGCAAAACTCTCTGCCGTAAAAAATAATCTGAAGGTGTAATTTGTTCCAGCTCTCCGCTGGAAACAGACGCTTGAGATCCTTTTCGGTTTGTTGAACGTTTTTTCCGTTCGTAAGGCCCCAGCGCTGTGCAAGGCGATGAATATGAGTATCGACGGGAAAGGCCGGTACTCCAAACGCTTGAGCGACCACAACGCTGGCGGTCTTGTGTCCGACGCCTGGCAGTTCTTCGAGCGCGGCCATATCGTTGGGCACTTCGCCATTGTGTTGCTCGACAAGCATCTTCGACAAAACCGAAATAGCTTTAGATTTTTGCGGTGCCAGTCCGCAGGGGCGAATAATGGCCTTGATATCTTCCACCGATTGCTGAGCCATGTCGAAGGGGTTGTCGGCCAGCTCCCAAAGCGATGGTGTTATCTGATTGACTCGCTCATCGGTGCATTGTGCCGACAGCAGCACTGCCACCAGCAAAGTGTAGGGATCGGTGTGATCCAAGGGCACCGGAGTGGTGGGGTAGAGTTCTTCGAGCCGATGAAAGATGTAGTCGACCCTGTCGGCCTTGAGCATGTTTTTTTCAGCTGCCATCGCGCTTGCTTCCTAGCCTTTCAACAAAAAATGTTTGATGCGTTCAGCTGCTTCGGCGCATTCTTCAATGGTGGCGACCAGAGCCATGCGAACGTGATTCTCGCCGGGGTTTATGCCGTTGGCCTCTCGGGCAATGTATCGCCCCGGTAGCACGGTGATGTTTTGCTCGGCATAGAGGCGCTGGCAAAATTCCAAATCACTCATGTCGATCTGCGGCCATAAATAGAAACTGGCGTCGGGCTTTTCGACATCGACAAGGTCTCCAAGTGTGTTGAGCACTTTATCAAACTTCATGCGATAGGCATCGCGGTTGGCCTTTACGTGGGTTTCGTCTCCCCAGGCGGCAATCGACGCGAGTTGATTGGGGATGGCCATGGCGCAACCGTGATAGGTGCGGTAGAGCAGGAATTTTTTCATTACTTCGGCATCACCAGCGACAAAACCCGAGCGCAGGCCCGGCAAGTTTGATCGTTTCGATAGCGAGTGAAACACCACGCAGCGGCGGTAGTCGTTGCGACCCATTTCTGCACAGGCTTGCAGCAGGCCCACCGGTGGATTGGCTTCGTCGAAATAGAGCTCGGAATAGCACTCGTCACTGGCGATAATGAAATCATGCTCATCTGCTAAGGCGATGAGTTTTTGTAGGGTGGCGCTATCAGTCACGGCTCCGGTTGGATTTCCGGGCGAGCACAAAAATAATAGTTGGCAGCGCTGCCAAACGTCTGCGGATACATTATCAAAATCGGGGATATAGCCTTTATCTTTGTCGCAGTTCAAAAAATAAGGTTCAGCGCCAGCCAAAAAAGCGGCACCTTCATAGATTTGATAAAAAGGATTAGGGCTGACGACTAAGGGATTTTGGCTGCGATCGATAATGGCCTGAGTAAAGGCAAATAGCGCTTCTCGAGTGCCGTTGACTGGCAGTAGATGGCGCTCGGCGTCGATGCTTCCCGATTGTAATCTGAAACGCTGCTCTAACCAGGTGCCAATGGCTGTGCGCAGTTCCGGCAGCCCTTTGGTCGAGGGGTAGTTGACCAAGCGATTTAAGTTGTCGGTCAACGTTTGCAAGACGAACGCCGGTGGCTCGTGTTTTGGCTCGCCAATAGACAGTGCAATATGGTCGAGATGAGCCGGAGGTGTCACCTGGGCTTTTAATGCTTGTAGTTTTTCAAAGGGGTAGGGCTGTAATTTTTCTAGATCGCGATTCATAGTCTTCTCACTGGCGATAGGGCAGCGCTCGGCTGCCGTGTCCATATATCTTAGTGCTGAGTTTCCTCAACCTGTTGATCGAGTTCTGTTCGAATTTGCTGCTGTAGCGATTCGCAGAGCTCAGGATCGCTGAGGGGATTTCCCTCGCTGTCGGTAATGAAAAACAAATCTTCTACTCGCTCTCCCAGGGTTGTAATCTTGGCATTGTCTAGCTGTATATTGTTGCGAGAAAAGATCCGGGCAATGAGTGCCAGCAAGCCCGGGCGGTCCGGACAGATAACTTCGAGAATGGTGTTGCTGTTATTGATTTCATTGCTGATACTGGTTCGAGTGGGAATGGCGAAGCTCTTTAGCTGTCGCGGTGTTCTGCGGCTAATGATGTCACTGTAGTCTTCTACCAGCGCTAGTTCTTGACGCAGCTCGTTGTGAACCTTTTCTAACAGAGCGGCGTTTTCACCAATGGGCTGGTTGTCGTCATCCAATACGTAAAAGGTATCGATGGTGTAACCACCGCGCTCAGTATTGTATATGCGGGCATCTTGAATGGACAAATTGAGATGATCTAACGCCGAGGTCACCGCAGTGAAAACATTGCTGCGATCTCGGGTGCGAATAAATATCTCCGTAGCACCTTCGTGTTTTCGGTTGGTGGTTTCGCGTACCAAAATCAAATCGTCCGAGCTGTTGTGCTCCAAGATTGCCGCGCTCTGCCAGGTGATGTCAGTGGCGCTTTCACGCAAGAAATAATCTTCCCCGAGATAGCTCCACAAGCGCTGTACTTTTTCTGGGGCGTAATTGAGCTCCTGTAAGAGTTGTTTCGCAGCTTGTTGAGTCTCTTCAATACGGTCGTGTCGGTCGACGGGATTTTCCAGACCGCGGCGCAAAGCTCGAGCGGTTTCATTGTAGAGCTGACGCATCAGGCTCGCTCGCCAAGTTGTCCACAATGTTGGATTGGTCGCGTTGATGTCTGCCACGGTTAGCGCGTAGAGATAATCTAGGTGTTGCTGGTCACCCATTTCAACGGCAAATTGGTGGATAACCTCTGGGTCTGAAAGGTCTTGTTTTTGCGACACCGAGGACATCAGTAGGTGTTTGTCTACTAACCAAGATACCAAGCGGGCATCGTGTTGTTTGACTTGATGACGCTGGCAAAACTCTAGCGCATCGACTGCGCCTAAGGTGGAGTGGTCGCCGCCGCGCCCTTTGGCGATATCGTGATAGAGCCCGGCCATATACAGCAGTTCTGGCTTTTTTATTTGCTGCATGCAGGCGTAGCCCACGGGAAATTGCTCTTTACTGTCTTCGTGGTTCAGCGAACGCATATTATTCACCACCGACAGTGTGTGGGCATCCACGGTGTAGATGTGAAAAAGGTCGTGTTGCATTTGGCCAATGATCTTGCCGAACTCGGGAAGGTAGCGGCCGAGAATGTTGTAGCGTTTCATTCTGCGAAGTTGAGTCACCAAGGCGTATTCACATTTCAGCAGGTCGACAAACAGCTGGGTGTTAACCGGGTCATTGCGAAACTCTTCGTCGATGAGTGTGCGATGCTCGCGCAGTAAGCGGATAGTTTCCGGGCGCGGACCAATGATGTTTTTGTTGTTACCCATAATGACAAAAATTTCGAGCAGTGCAGACGGACACTTTTCAAACACATCAGTGCTGGTAGTTTCGATATAGTTGCCGCGCAGTTGGAATCGCTCGTTGATAGGGCTGATGACCGGTTCGCCGCCGTTATTGAGTACGGCGGCGTCGAGAAAGTTGAGCAGCACCTCGTTGACTTCTCGCAGTGAACGCACAACACGATAGTATTTGTGCATGAACTGCTCGACCGCAAGGCTGGTATCAGTATCTTGGTAGCCAAATTGCTCTGCTAATTGACGTTGATAATCAAACAATAGTCGCTCTTCGGGGCGGCCAGCCAATTTGTGTAGGCCGTAGCGCACTTTCCAGAGAAACTCCTCACCCATCAGCAATAGGCTGAATTCCTCTTCGGTAAAGAAGTCCTTCCCGCCCAGTTTGCGTAGAGTTCTCACTCCGTAAAAACGTTTGGCAACCCAGGCAAGAGTTTGGATGTCACGCAGGCCGCCGGGGGCATTTTTGATGTTGGGTTCGAGGTTGTACTCGGTGTTGTTGTGTTTTTTGTGGCGCGCCTTTTGTTCGTCCCATTTGGCCTTAAAAAACTCGTCGGTTGGCCACATGTTGCTCGGCTGTGTGAGCTTTTGCAGCTTGACACACAGCTCAGGGTTGCCGGCGATATCGCGACACTCCATCACATTGGTGGCGACGGTGATGTCTTCTTTGGCGATCTCCAAACATTGTTCAATGGTTCTAACGCTGTGGCCAATATCCAGGCCTATGTCCCACAGAAGGGTGAGGAGTCCTTGAGCGCTGTCGAGATCTTCGGGGCACTCTTGTTCGAGTAGCAGTAGCAGATCAATGTCCGACTTTGGATGAAGCTCACCTCGACCGTAGCCGCCTACCGCGATAAGGGTGGCCTTGTCGGTCCATGTAAATTGGTGCCATGCGTAATGCAGCATGCAGTCGATAAAGATAGCTCGCTCATAAATGAGCGCCCCAATTTCTTCATTGTCATCAAAGCGTGCGTCTAGATGCACATTGGCGGCATTGATGGCGTCCTTGAATATGGGAATCGTGCGAGTACCGGCTTCGGTTAAATCACTGCGAAAGCGTGCTTGGTCAAAAAAGAACAGTGGGCGCTCGAAATAGGGGATTTCCATAGGGGGCTCTGTGGTGGTGTCGATAGAGAGTGGTGTCGTTGAAGTGATCCCACGGTGTTGAGTGGGATCACCGGGGAGCTAAAGTGGCCTCCCGGGCTCTGATTGCCATGCCGATGAGGGGCTCAGAAGGTCTCGTCTGGGCGTTTGGTCAATACTTCAACGCCGGTAGCGGTGACGACCATGGTGTGCTCCCACTGGGCCGATAGACGCTTGTCGCGGGTTTCAACGGTCCAGTCATCTTTGAGCAGCTTAGTGCCAGCTTTTCCGGCATTAATCATTGGTTCGATGGTGAAGGTCATGCCCTCTTGCAGTTCGAAGCCGGTATTGGGTTTGCCGTAGTGGACAATCTGAGGCTCTTCGTGGAATACGTCACCGATGCCGTGCCCGCAGTACTCTCGAACCACCGAGTAATAGTTCTTCTCGGCGTGTTGCTGAATAACGTGGCCAATATCCCCTAAGCGACAGCCGGGCTTCACGAGTTCAATACCTTTATATAGGCACTCTTGGGTCACTTTAATGAGGCGCTCGGCGTGGGGGGCAACCTTGCCCACCGTGTACATCTTGCTGGTATCGCCAAACCAACCTTCATAAATGACGGTGACGTCGATGTTGATGATGTCGCCGCTTTTGAGGATTTTCTTCGGCGACGGAATGCCGTGGCAGACGACCTGATTGACCGATGTGCAAATAGACTTGGGAAAGCCCTTGTAGTTGAGGCAAGCGGGAATGGCTTTTTGCACATTGACGATATGATCGTGACAGATGCGGTCGAGCTCTTCAGTGCTAACGCCCGGCACCACGTGGGGACCAATGAGGTCGAGGACTTCGGCCGCCATCTGGCCGGCTATACGCATCTTTTCGATTTGTTCGGGTGTTTTGATACTGACTTTCATACGGTCTATAGGCCTTGTTGTTGGCTGCGTAGGTTAGCGGCATTCGAGACGGACTTTTCCGTGCTTGGCCGGCGGCAAGAGTTTTCAACGGCGGCTATTGTAAACCATGCGCTAATTGTTCCATAGATGCAGTCGCAGCTTTCTTTGAGGTAGTGAATATGGTATAAAGCGCGCCCTGATTGCAAAGCGTGGTCCAAAGCCCCGTTTTTGAGGTCAGATAAATACGATTTAAATAACGTCACACATATACCGACACGCCTCTCTGGGTGCCCTTAAAATCTATAAGATTGACGGGGTTGATAGGTGGGGTATATGGAGGCCTAACCCTAGGAAAATACTATGTCAAACGTAAGCATGCGCGATATGCTGCAAGCCGGTGTCCATTTCGGTCACCAAACTCGTTACTGGAACCCAAAAATGGGTCAGTACATCTTCGGCGCTCGCAACAAGATTCATATCATCAACTTAGAGCACACCGTTCCAGCCTTCAATGAAGCGCTTGAGCTGGTTCAGCAAATGGCTTCTCAGAAGAAGAAGGTCCTGTTTGTTGGTACTAAGCGCGCAGCCTCTAAAGTTATCAAAGAGCAAGCCGAACGCTCTGGTCAGCCATTTGTTAGCCATCGCTGGTTAGGTGGTATGTTGACCAACTACAAAACCATCCGTGCCTCTATCCGTCGCTACCGTGAGCTTGAAGCTCAAGCAACTGATGGCACCTTCGACAAGCTGACCAAGAAAGAAGCTTTGATGCGTACTCGCATGAAAGACAAGCTGGAGCTGTCTATCGGTGGTATTAAAGACATGGGCGGCCTGCCTGACGCACTTTTCGTTGTTGACGTTGAGCACGAGCGCATTGCAATTCAAGAAGCCAACAAATTGGGTATTCCTGTGATCGGTATCGTTGATACCAACAGCAACCCTGATGGCATTGACTACGTAATCCCTGGTAATGATGACGCCATCCGCGCGGTTAAGTTGTACGTTACTGCGGTTGCCGATGCTTGCTTGGAAGGCGCTGCTAACACTCAGAACGCTGCTAAGAAAGCCGATGAGTTTGTAGAAGTAAATGAAGACGAAGCTGCCTCTAAATAAGACAGCGGTTTTGTCATACTGAGCTGGCACTCTGTGCTGGTTTAGCCAAAAAAGGGGGCCTTGCCCCCTTTTTTAGAATTTACCTTATTGAATGATTCAGAATTTTAAGAGGATACTGTCATGGCAGCTATTTCTGCTTCCCTGGTTAAAGAATTGCGCGAGCGTACCGGCCTCGGCATGATGGAGTGCAAAAAAGCACTTAAAGAAACTGACGGCGATATCAACGTTGCTATCGAAAATCTGCGTAAGGCCTCTGGTCTAAAGGCAGAGAAAAAAGCTGGCCGTACTGCCGCTGAAGGTGTTGTTGCGGTTAAAGTTGCCGACGATAACTCTTACGGTGTTGTGGTTGAAGTGAACAGCGAAACTGATTTCGCCGCTCGCGATGAAAACTTCTTGGGCTTCGTGAGCACTGCTGTAGAAGCGGCTTTCACTGGCAAGACTGCTGACGTTGTTGCGGGTCTTGAAGATCAGCGCCAAGCGCTGGTACAAAAAATTGGCGAAAACATCGGTTTCCGTCGCGGCGCTGTTGTTGAAGGTGCTGTTGTTGGTGCTTACGTTCACTCAAACAGCAAAATCGCTGTATTGGTTGAGTTGGAAGGCGGTAACGGCGAAGTTGCTCGCGATGTGGCTATGCACATTGCTGCGGTAAATCCTCGTGTGATCAACACCGACGATATGCCTGCTGAAGAGCTGGAAAAAGAGAAAGACATCATCAAGGCTCAGCCAGATATGGCGGGTAAGCCAGAGAACATCGTTGAGAAAATGATGGTTGGTCGTATCAACAAGTTCTTGAAAGAAAACAGCCTTACCGAGCAGCCGTTTGTTAAGAACCCAGACGTCACTGTTGGTCAGTTGGTTAAAGATGCCGGTGCTAGCATTAAGAGCATGGTTCGCTACGAAGTGGGCGACGGTATTGTGGTTGAAGAAGCTGACTTCGCTGCTGAAGTTGCTGCACAGGTTGAAGCTGCCAATAAATAAGGCGCTGAAATCCGATTGTGAGCCGAGATGCTTGGCTTGGCAATCTTAAAAAGGCGGGGGTGATACCTCCGCCTTTTTGCTGTTACACTTTCTGAAATTTGACTCCAATTTTCACCGTATTGTTTTAACTTTTGTTGTTTTAGACAGTTTTCGTTGTTTTAGATAGTTAAGGGAGAATAGCTTCGATGGGCTCTACACTCGGGCGTGACAAAAAGTACAAGCGTATCCTTCTAAAGTTAAGTGGCGAAGAGCTGATGGGCGCCGAAGGTTTCGGTATTGATCCTAAGGTTCTCGACAAAATGGCCCTTGAGATTGGCCAGTTGGTTGGTATCGGAGTTCAAGTTGGTCTGGTTATTGGTGGTGGTAACTTGTTTCGTGGGGCGGCGCTCAGTGCGGCGGGCCTAGATCGAGTCACTGGCGACCACATGGGCATGTTGGCAACCGTCATGAATGCGTTGGCCATGCGCGACGCCCTCGAGCGCAGTAATATTTCTTCGCGAGTTATGTCTGCAATCCCCATGAGTGGTGTTGTTGATCATTATGACCGCCGTAAGGCCGTGCGCTTTTTAGAGCAGGGAGAGGTGGTTATCTTCTCCGCCGGTACTGGCAACCCGTTTTTTACCACCGATTCTGCGGCTTGCTTGCGCGGTATCGAAGTAGAGGCCGATATTGTATTGAAGGCCACTAAAGTCGATGGGGTCTATTCGGCCGATCCGATGAAGGATCCTACCGCCACGCGCTACGAGCGCCTCACTTACGATGAAGTGCTGGACAAAAAGCTCGGCGTGATGGATTTGACTGCCATTTGCTTGTGCCGCGAGCAAGATATGCCGCTGCGCGTATTCCGTATGGATAAGCCGGGCGCACTATTGGCGATTTTACAGGGTGAAGATGAAGGTACCTTGATTGTCGAGGATATTGCCGACGAGCAGGGCGCTGAATAACGATTCTTGTCATGGGTTCGCGAATCTTTGTATTCTCGAGCCGCTGTATTTTTGACAATCGTTACGTTTGTGCAGTGGTAACGTCTGCATAGCAGTAGATACAAAAGAACTTTGAACAGGATGCTGAAGCATGATTGAAGATATCAAACAGGATGCGCAAGAGCGCATGACCAAATCAGTAGATGCCTTGGGTAATAACTTTAACAAGATTCGCACTGGGCGTGCCCATCCGAGTATCTTGGATAGTGTAAGCGTGAACTACTACGGTTCTCAGACGCCTCTGAATCAGGTGGCGAATATTTCCGTTCTGGATGCGCGTACCTTGTCTGTCAGCCCTTGGGAAAAGCAGATGACGCCCGAAGTTGAAAAGGCGATCATGAAGGCTGGACTGGGTCTAAATCCCGTAACCACCGGTGACTTGATGCGTATTCCTATGCCGCCGCTGACGGAAGAGACTCGTAAGGGTTATATCAAGCAGGCTCGTAGTGAAGCAGAAAATGCGCGCGTATCGGTGCGTGGTATTCGCCGCGATGCATTGGGTGATATCAAGGATCTATTGAAAGAGAAGGAAATCAGTGAAGATGATGATCGTCGCGCACAGGATGACGTTCAGAAAATCACCGATAAATTTGTGGCGCAAATTGACGCCGCCTTGGTGTTGAAAGAAAAGGACCTGATGGAGATCTAAATCTCCTGGGGTGTCGAAACGGCCTCAACTTACTTTGTGTAGGTTGGGGCCGTTTTTTTATCTCGCGGATAAAATGTCAGAGTGTTTGCTTGTTGCGTCACTTCTGGGTGGGGTTTCTCGGTTATGTCACTTGCATTACAGCTGTCGCACGGTAGGATTAGCCCCCTAAAAATTATTACCTCTGGGCAGGAGTTTGTGAGTGAGTGGTAACCCGTTACGCCACATAGCCATTATCATGGATGGCAATAACCGCTGGGCAAAACAGCGGGGCAAATCTGGCCATTTGGGCCATAAAGCGGGTGTCGAAAAGATTCGCGATGTAATGACTGCTTGCCGTCGTCATCAGGTCGAAGTCCTCACGCTCTTCGCCTTCAGTTCCGAAAATTGGCAGCGTCCGCCTCGCGAGGTCGAGGCGTTGATGAGCCTATTTTTGAGTTACCTTAAGCGAGAAGCTAAAAAGCTTAACAAAGAAGGTGTGCGTTTAAGGGTGGTGGGGCGTCGTGATCGTTTTAGCGCCAAAGTCTTAAAAGCCATTGAGGAAGCAGAATCTCTTGCCTGCGAAGGTGATACAACACTTGTGATTGCGGCAGATTATGGTGGTCAGTGGGATATGGCCAATGCGGCGAAAAAGGTTGCGCTCAAGGTTGCCGCCGGCGAACTTTCGGCCGAGTCCGTCGATGAGCAAGCGATTGCCGCTGAAATGTCTCTCGCTGATTTGCCTGCGCCAGATTTATTGATCCGCACTGGTGGCGATCACCGCATCAGCAACTTTTTGCTGTGGCAGGCGGCCTACAGTGAATTGTATTTTACCGACGACTACTGGCCCGACTTTGGTGAAGAGGCGCTCGATCTCGCTATTGACGATTTTCGTCAGCGCCAGCGCCGTTTTGGCAAAACATCCGAACAAATTGAGCAGGAGCACTAACCCTTGTTGAAGCAGCGAATAATCACTGCAGTTATTCTTGCCCTGTTGTTTTTGGGAGGTCTTTTTTCTCTAAGCGTCGACGGATTTGCCTTGGCTATTGCCTTAGTGGTGATGGTGGCGGGTTGGGAGTGGGCCAATATGGCGGGCTTTAACGCCCAGTGCCAGAGGGTGCTCTACGCTCTGTTCGTTGGCGGCGTGATGGCTCTCGCTGGCTATTACACCGAGTTTCTGAGCTTGGACAGCTTCGCTGTGGGGGCGCTGCAATTAGAGCCGGTTCGAACCCTGTTGCTGGTGGCTTGCACTTGGTGGGCGGTGGCGCTGTTATGGGTCCAGGGTTATCCCGCCAGTGCATTGCTCTGGGGGCGTCGCTTTCTAAAGGCCTTGATGGGTTTGCTGGTGCTGGTACCCACTTGGCTGGCTTTAGTGTTTTTGCGCGAGCAGCCACAGGGGCAATGGTTGATTCTGCTGGTGGTGCTGGTGGTGGCTTGTGCCGATATCGGCGCTTATTTCACTGGCAAGGCGTTTGGTAAGCGCAAGTTGGCAATTGCGGTGAGCCCGGGGAAGTCTTGGGAAGGCTTTTGGGGTGGTTTCACATGCTGCGTGCTGCTGGCACTTATTATCGGTTTTGGTTTTGGTTTTGGCGGTTGGATGATACTGGCTATCATTGCGCCCGCCGGTTTGGCGTCAGTGCTCGGTGATCTACTAGAGAGTATGATTAAGCGTCAGCGAGGCATTAAAGACAGCAGTCAATTGTTACCTGGTCACGGCGGCGTTCTCGATCGGGTCGACAGTATCACCGCAGCTGCGCCAGTGTTTGCTCTGGCGATGTTGCTCACCGGATGGCAGCCGTAATTGTCGGCCTATTTTGAGTCGTCTTTGAATACCCCTATAAATACGGAATGCTCGGCATGAAACAACTTCTTACGGTGCTCGGATCCACCGGTTCTATCGGTGTGAGTACTTTGGATGTGGTGGCTCGACACCCCGATCGCTATAGCGTCTATGCGCTCACGGCGAATCGACAAGTAGATGTGATGCTGTCGCAGTGTTTGGCCGTTGAACCGCAATATGCGGTCATGCGCGATCTAGAGGCCGCCGATCAATTGCAAAAAGCGCTGAGCCAAAAGGGCGCTAGTACCCAGGTGCTGGCGGGCGAGTCGGGCTTGGTTGCGGTCTCAGAGGCGCCTGAAGTGGATACAGTGATGGCGGCCATCGTCGGCTCGGCGGGCTTGTCGTCGACCTTGGCGGCTGTGCGTAAGGGCAAGAAGGTACTGCTGGCGAACAAGGAATCTCTGGTCATGGCTGGAGGCCTGTTCATGCAGGCCGTCGAAGATCATGGTGCCACCTTGTTGCCTATCGACAGTGAGCACAACGCGATCTTTCAGTGTTTGCCTCACGATTATCGCTCCATTGAATCGGCCGGTATTCGTCGTATCCTGTTGACTGGCTCTGGTGGACCCTTTAGGCAGACGCCCGTGTCTGAGTTGACCTCCGTGACTCCAGATCAGGCCTGTGCCCATCCCAATTGGTCGATGGGGCGCAAGATATCCGTCGACTCGGCAACCATGATGAATAAAGGTTTGGAGTTTGTTGAGGCCTGCTGGTTGTTTGACGCGACCCCCGATCAGATCGAAGTGGTGATTCACCCGCAAAGCGTGATTCATTCGATGGTTGAGTACGCCGACGGCTCGGTTTTGGCGCAGATGGGTAACCCGGATATGCGAACTCCGATCGCCCATGCCATGGCTTGGCCGGAGCGTATCGACTCGGGTGTTGCCAGTCTCGATTTTATGGCGGTATCACGATTGGATTTTGAGGCGCCAAGCTTTGAGCGTTTTCCCGGTTTGCGCTTATCGGTCGAATCGGCGCGAGCAGGTGGTATCATGCCTGCTATTCTAAACGCCGCCAATGAAGTGGCCGTCGAGGCATTCCTTGATGAGCGTATTGGTTTTACCCAGATTCCAGAAATTATAGAGCAGGTTCTCGGGCGCAGTAGCAATGCGGAACCTGTCGACTTATCTGTCGTCAAAGAAGCCGATGCTAAGGCTCGGCAAATGGCGCAAGAGTGGATTGAGCGGCTATAAACGGTGGTTTCATAGCGCGTTAATGGTTTAATTGCGAACATAATGATGTCTCTAAAGCTTCATAAGGCTTTATTTGTAAGAGGGCATCACCGTAATAGAGGTATTGTGAATGGAATATCTACTGACGATAGTCTGGTTTTTGGTGGCGTTAGGTGTACTAGTGACGTTTCACGAATTTGGCCATTTCTATGTCGCGCGCCGCTGTGGCGTCAAGGTGCTGCGGTTTTCCGTGGGATTTGGCAAGCCGCTCTATACCTGGCGGGATAAATCCGGCACTGAGTACACCATTGCTGGTATTCCGCTGGGCGGCTTTGTCAAAATGCTCGATGAGCGCGAGGGAGAAGTCCCGCAAGAGCTCAAAGATCAGGCCTTTAATGGCAAGACCGTCTGGCAGCGTATGGCGATTGTTGCCGCTGGACCCGTGGCGAACTTTATTTTGGCTATTTTGCTGTTTTGGATCATGTTGATTCCCGGTACAACCGATGTTGCGCCGATTATCGATGAGGTCAAGGTGGAGTCAGTGGCGGCAGAGGCCGGTCTTGAATCCGGTCAAGAGATAGTCGCCGTCGACGGTGAGCCGGTCAATACTTGGCAAGACCTCAATCGCCAGCTAATGCACCGATTGGGTGAAACTGGCACCATGACCTTCACCGTAAAATACCCTGATTCAAGCCTTGAATATGAATCCGAGGCTCAATTGACCGACTGGCTAAAAGGCGCTGAGGAGCCGAATCCCGTTGAGGGCTTGGGCATTACTCTTTGGCGGCCTAAGTTTGACGCTCTACTGGAAGAGGTGATGACCGATAGTCCGGCCGAAAAAGCCGGTTTAATGGCGGGGGACTTGATTGTTTCTGCCGATGGTGAACCTTTAAAGGGTTGGGTTGGCTTGGTGAAATACGTACAGGCTCGCCCTGGTGCCAATATGCAAATTGGCTACGAGCGAGCGGGTGTTTTATCGACAGTTTCCTTAAAAGCACTCTCTATTGAAGCCAAAGACGGCTCCAAGGTGGGACAAATTGGGGTCAAGCCCGTGCGTCCAGAGTGGCCTGAAGAGTTGATGAGAACCCAGAGCTATTCCCTGTCTGGCGCCTTTATCAAGGCGGTGGATAAAACTTGGGAGACCTCAGGATTTGTCTTGTTGTCTCTTAAGAAGTTGATTCTTGGGGAAATCTCGACGAAAAACTTGAGCGGACCCATTACCATTGCTAAAGTGGCGGGCGCCTCAGCCAAAGCCGGAATGGCTTACTATGTGGGTTTTTTGGCGCTGCTGAGTATCAGTTTGGGTGTGTTTAATCTTTTACCCATCCCAGTGCTTGATGGTGGCCACCTCTTTTATTATCTAATCGAAGTGGTGAAGGGCAGTCCGGTGTCCGAAAAAGTACAAATGGCCGGTTACCAAGTAGGTTTGGTAATGGTTATGGGGTTGATGGTTTTGGCCCTTTATAATGATGTTATGCGTCTCTAGGGTTTTCCTACAGCGAGGCATCAAATTTTAGCAGTTGCTTAGTGGTTCAAGCTTCAGCTTGCGCGGCGGGGGCTTTTGGAGCGAATTAATCGTTCGAAAAGTGATCGTGTAAGGTGAGGGGCATGGATGGCCCGGTAACAGTCCGATAACCAGTGTCGAACAACTATAACGTCGAACAATAACATTAGAATCCAATATATGATGCGTTTACGCCTTCTCTTTATCAGTCTCATTCTTTTGCCTGTGACCGTTTTTGCTCAAAGCTTCCGAGTCAACGATATTCGACTCGAAGGGCTTCAGCGGGTTTCTGCCGGTACCGTATTTGCGGCTTTGCCGGTTCAAATTGGCGATGACATGGATTCCGTCGCTATTCAGCGCGCGACCCGTTCGCTATTCCGCACCGGTTATTTCGAAGACATTCAAATTGGTCGCGACGGCGGTGTGTTAGTCATCGCGGTGAAAGAGCGCCCGGCCATTAGCGAAATTGAAATCGAAGGCAACAAGGCCATCAAGACAGAAGACTTGATGAAAGGCATGACCGATAACGGTCTGGCCGAAGGTCAAATCTTCAAACAGGCCACCCTCGAAGGTCTAACCCAAGAGCTCGAGCGTCAATACGTTGCTCAAGGCCGTTATAGTGCGTCGGTAGAAGCGGAAGTGATCGAGTTGCCGCGCAATCAGGTTAAGTTGCAGCTCACCGTCGATGAAGGTTCAGTGGCTTCTATCAAGCACATTAATATCGTCGGCAACAGCAAGTTTAGCGACGAAGAACTCAATGAGTTGTTTGAATTAAAGACCACCGGCTGGTTGTCTTGGTTGAACAGCAACGATCGCTACTCGAAAGAGAAACTGACCGGCGATTTGGAACGTTTGGAATCTCACTATTTGGATCGCGGTTACTTAAAATTTGCCATCGATTCGACCCAGGTATCCCTAAGCCCGGAAAAAGAAGCCGTGTATATCACCGTTAACATCACCGAAGGTGAGGTGTATACCGTTAGCGAAGTCGAGTTGGCCGGTGACCCAGTGGTACCGGAAGAGCAAGTGAAGCGCCTGTTCTTATTGCGCGAAGGCCAGACCTTTTCGCAAGTACTAATGACCACGACCTCAGATTACATTACTCGTCGCTTGGGCAACGAAGGTTATACCTTTGCCGAAGTGCGTGGCATTCCCGAAACCGATGAAGAAGACAACACCGTAAAAGTGACTTTCTTCATGGAGCCGGGCAAACGCGCTTACGTGCGTCGAATTAATTTCCGCGGTAATACCAAAACCACCGATGAAGTTCTGCGCCGTGAAATGCGTCAGATGGAAGGTGGCTCAGCTTCTACCGCTCGTATCGAGTCGTCTAAAGTTCGTTTGGAGCGTTTAGGTTTCTTTAAAGAGGTTACTGTCGATACTCAAGAGGTTCCGGGTATTGCCGATCAGGTCGATGTTGAATACACCGTCGAGGAACAGCCCTCAGGTTCTATCGGCGCCAGCCTTGGTTTTGCTCAGGGTTCCGGTTTGGTACTGGGTGCAAACATTCAGCAAAACAACTGGTTTGGTTCGGGTAAGAAGGTGGGCTTTAACGTCAGCACCTCGACCTATCAGACTGTGTACAGCTTCAACTACACTGATCCTTACTTCACTCCAGAAGGTGTGAGCCGCGGCTTTAACGTGTTCTTCCGCGAGCGTGATTTTGAAGAGGTGAACGTATCGAGCTATACCACCGATTCTTTTGGCGGTTCGGTTAACTTCGGTTACCCCATCTCAGAGATCGAGCGCTTAAACTTTGGATTGGGTTATACCAATATCTCTATCGAAACAGGTTCACAAGCGGTACAAGAGATTATTGGTTCTCCGCGCTTATTCGAAGGTAGTGTCTATCTTGATGAGTATATAACCGATGCGGACCGCACTTTGCTTGCTAATAACGGAGCAAATCCTTGTGATCCATGTATCGGCTCCGACTACGACACTAATCTTCCATCGGTTTCAACCACCGCGATTACTCCGGGGGTGTTGCAAGCATCACCGGATGGTTGGATTGATGAAAATGGCGATAATTTTGATATTCTGACTTTGAATGCTAGCTGGAGAAAGTCGACGCTGAACCGTGGCCGCTTGGCGACTCGAGGTGCTTCTCAGTCCTTATCTTTTGAACTGAGCCTACCTGGCGGTGACTTGGAATATTATAAACTGACCTACACTGGGCAGTACTTCCGTCCATTGACCAGAAGTTTAACCTTGCGTCTGCGCACGAAATTGGGCTACGCCGATGCCTACGGTGATACTACTGAGTTACCGTTCTTTGAGAACTTCTATTCTGGTGGCTTTGGTTCGGTTCGCGGCTTTAAACGCAACACCTTGGGCCCTCGGGCAACCCCTGCAGAAATTTACTCTACGGTTGCCTACGATAATGATGGCAATGGTAGCAACGATCATTTTGTTTATGTTTTGGGTGATGATGGGCAGCTGGTCTCTTCAAGCATCATCGATGACGATGATCCCTTTGGCGGCAACATACTGGTCGAAGGTAGTGCCGAAATCCTGTTCCCAATGCCATTCATTAAAGATCAGCGCTCGTTGCAGTCGGCCTTCTTTATTGACGCCGGTAACGTCTTTGATACCGATTGCGGTGAAAATCAAAAGAACTGTTACGACGTTGACTTGTCTAACCTCAGTGTCGCGGCGGGTATCGGTGTGACTTGGATTACCGGCTTTGGTCCATTGACCTTCAGTGTGGCTAAAGCACTGAAAGAAAACGAGTATGACGATACTGAATTCTTCCAGTTCTCTTTAGGTACTGCCTTTTAATAGTACTGGAAGTAAAGCCAAAACTGTTGGATGATGACCGCTGTTGTAATTACACGCAGTGGTCATCAGTCCAGAGCCATTTGAATTAATTGATACAATAATAAAAGTTGGAGTTGTAACGTGGGTATGATGAAAAAAGTTTCTATCGCATTGGCTGCATTGATGTTTTCTTCTGTGGCAATGGCAGAAGGTAAAGTGGTTGTGTTTAATATGCAGGCTGCGATCATTCAAACCGACGCGGCTAAAAAGAGTTTGCAGGCGCTAGATGCCGATGCCGACTTTTCGCAAATGAAAGCCAAGTTTGAGGCATTGCGTTCAGATCTGATGAATCTCGACAAAGATGCAAAAACCAACGGTGTCACTTGGTCCACCGAGCAAAAGGTTGAGCACCGCAAAAAAGTTGAATACAAAAGTGCTGATTTGAAACTGGCCGCCGAAAAGCTGAAAAAAGAGCGTAATGCTGTTGTTCAAAAAATTATGCAAGAGTTGGGGCCAAAAGCAAAAACTGCATTAAACGAAGTCGTTACCGCTGAAGGTCTTGGCTTAGTTCTCGATAGCAGTGTTGCCTACTGGGCAAATGCAGATCATGACATTACTGCTAAAGTGACTGCAAAGCTTAATAAATAAGCTCACAGTAAACCGCATTCGTTTTATAAAAACTCTCGATCGCATGGCGGTTGGGAGTTTTTAGCGTTTTAACAATTGATACTTTTACCGTGGATGATTCATGTCGAAGCAGCAGGTGTGGACTTTACAGGCTTTGTCAGAGCGCCTTGGCGCCACAGTGGAGGGCGACGGCCTCTGTGAGGTCATTGGCATCAATACTTTGCAGCAAGCGCAAGCGGGGGAGTTGTCGTTCTTGGCCAATCCTGCTTATCAGCGCTACCTTGCAGCGACTCAGGCCACTGCGGTTATCCTCAAGCCGGAACAGACAAGTCTATATTCTGGGAACAAACTAATCACTGATAACCCCTATCTGGCTTATGCACGCTTAAGTGGGTTGTTTGATCCGGCACCGGCGGCTCTGGCCGGAGTTCACGCCTCTGCCACTGTCGACGACACCGCGAAGATTGGTCCGGGCGCAAGCATTGGTCCCAATGCCACGGTTTCGGCAGGTGCGGTGATTGGCAGTCATACCCATGTCGGTGCGGGGTGTTTTATCGGTGAAAATACATTGCTCGGCGATAATACACGTCTTCATGCCAATGTGACCTTGTATCACGGCGTTACCCTCGGCAATCGTGTAACCTTGCACAGTGGCGTGGTCATCGGTGCAGACGGATTTGGTTTTGCTCCCAGTGCAGAAGGGTGGGTTAAAATCCATCAGGTTGGTGGTGTGATGATTGGTAATGATGTTGAAATCGGCGCTGGTACAACCATTGATCGCGGGGCATTGGATGATACGGTGATTGGCAATGGCGTTATCATCGACAATAAAGTGCAAATTGCCCACAACGTTAAAATTGGCGAGAATACCGCCATCGCTGGCTGCACCGGTATTGCGGGCAGTACCACTATTGGCCGAAACTGTACCATTGCAGGTGCAGCGTCCATTATCGGCCATTTACAGATCGCCGATGGGGTTCATATTAGTGTCGACACCTTGGTGAATAAGTCGATCACTGAACCTGGTTCTTACTCTTCGGGAACGGTTGCGACACCGACCAAGCTGTGGCGAAAGAACGCCGTGCGTTTTGGTCAATTGGACAAATTGGCAACGAGATTATCAGCGCTGGAGAAACGCTTTTCTTCAGTCGTCAAAAAGCAGTAATTTAGGATTGAATACATGATGGATGTTAATGAAATACGCGAATACCTGCCGCATCGCTACCCATTTTTGTTGGTCGACAGAGTTGTCGAGCTTGAGAGAGGGCAGTTTATTCGCGCTTATAAGAATGTATCGATCAATGAAGAAGTATTTAACGGTCACTTTCCTCAGTCGCCCATTTTCCCAGGTGTAATGATTGTCGAGGCAATGGCACAGGCGGCGGGCATTTTAGGCTTTAAAACCCAAGATAAAAAACCTGCCGATGGTTCAATTTATTTGTTCGCTGGTGCCGATAAGGTGCGTTTTAAGCGACAGGTTGTGCCAGGTGATCGATTGGAATTAGAAGCGAAAATTGTCTCCGAGAAACGGGGAATATGGAAATTTGAATGCCGCGCGACCGTCGAAGGAACTTTGGCCGCATCGGCAACAATACTTTGTGCAGACCGCAAAGTATAAACAACGGAGCTAGCAAAGTTTGATAGATCCTCGAGCGATAATCGATCCCACCGCCAAGTTGGCTGACGACGTCAGTGTTGGCCCTTGGTCCATTATTGGGCCCGACGTAGAAATTGGTGCGGGAACTCAAATTGAGTCGCACGTCATCGTTAAAGGCCCAACGGTAATTGGTAAGAATAATCACATTTTTCAGTTTTCCACCGTTGGAGAGGCGACTCCTGACTTAAAGTACAACGGCGAAGAGACGCGTTTACTGATTGGCGATAACAACGTCATTCGTGAAGGTGTCACGATTCATCGCGGCACGGTTCAAGATCGCAGTGAAACAACTATCGGCAACGATAATCTGTTGATGGCATACGTCCATGTCGGTCACGACAGCGTTATTGGTAACCATTGTATCTTGGTCAACAACGCTGCACTTGCTGGGCACGTGAACGTGGGTGACTGGGCTATATTGGGGGGCTTTACCTTAGTCCATCAATTTTGCAGTATCGGTCAGCATTGTTTTACCGGTATGGGAAGTGCCATCGGTAAGGATGTACCGGCTTACGTTATGGTCAACGGTAATCCAGCATCGGCCAAGAGTATCAATTCAGAAGGCTTGCGCCGACGGGGTTTTAGCAAAGAAGAAGTCTCGGTGATCAATAAGTGTTTTAAATTGGTTTACCGCCGAGGCTTAACCGTCGACGAAGCTTTACAAGAGCTTGGTCAGCTAGCGCTTAGCTGTGAGCCAGTGAATCTTCTCATCGACTCTTTGAAAAACTCTACACGCGGTATTGTCCGCTGATTGACTAAACATGCAAAAAACCATTCGAATTGGCATGGTCGTCGGCGAGGCATCGGGGGATATTCTTGGTGCTGGCCTGATGGCGTCGCTGCGTAAACGATACCCCGATGCCATCTTTGAAGGGATTGGCGGCGAGCGCATGATTGCTGCGGGCTTCCAAAGTCATTACGCGCAAGAGCGTTTGGCGGTCATGGGTTTGGTCGAGCCGCTCAAACGGTTGCCGGAATTGTTGCGAATGCGAAAGCATATTGTGCAGTATTTTAGCGACAATCCGCCCGACGTCTTTATTGGTATCGACTCCCCAGATTTTAATCTCACTATCGAAGAGCGCCTCAAACAGAAGGGCATTAGAACCGTCCACTATGTGAGTCCGTCGGTTTGGGCCTGGCGACAAAAGCGTATTGTCAAGATTGCTCGGTCGGTGGATTTGATGCTGACCTTGCTGCCATTCGAGGCTCGTTTTTACCAACAGCATAAGGTTCCCGTGTGTTTCGTGGGGCATCCTTTAGCGGATGATATTGCGATGCAACCCGATCAAGCCGGTGCGAGAGAGCGTCTTGGCTTTGACAAAAATGAGACCTTGATTGCCCTCATGCCCGGAAGTCGCGGTGGTGAAGTTAAACTATTGGGGCCAGTTTTTTGGCAGACCGCCGCTTGGTGTTTAGCGCAGCGACCCAACTTGCGCTTTGTCGTGCCGGCGGCAAATGCTCAGCGTCGCGCGCAAATCAATGAACAGCTGGCTCAGCTTGAATCTCTTCCAATCACGGTGGTCGATGGTCGTTCACAGGATGTGATGGAGGCCAGTGACGCGGTGTTGATGGCTTCGGGTACAACAACTTTAGAGGCGATGCTGTTAAAGCGCCCGATGGTTGTGGCTTATAAATTGGCGTGGCTGTCTTTTGCCATTATCTCGAGACTGGTGAAGAGCGCGTATTTTTCGCTGCCAAACTTGCTGGCCGATAAACCCTTGGTGCCTGAACTTTTGCAAAAACAAGTGACGGCTGAAAAATTGGGTGCATCATTATTGAGCTATTTTGATGCCCCGGATAAGGCCGAGAAACTAAAACAAGACTTCGTTGATTTACATTCCAGTATTCGTCGTGATGCCAGCGAGAAAGCGGCCGCGGCGATTGTTGAGTTGATTGAGCGCTGATTCGTTTTTTATTTTTAGGGGAAACTCGTGGAACCGTTTTTAAGTCAATACACTGGGCTTTTGGGTGCCGGTGTTGATGAAGTTGGACGAGGTCCGTTGGCCGGTGATGTCGTTGCCGCTGCGGTAATTCTCGATCCCGCCCAACCCATTGAAGGGTTGAATGACTCCAAAAAACTCACCGAAAAGAAGCGTGAGTTTCTGTTTGACGAAATTCGTGAAAAAGCCATGAGCTTTTGTGTCGCGCGCGCCAGTGTTGCTGAAATAGACGATATCAATATCTTGCAGGCCAGCCTCTTAGCAATGACTCGCGCCGTAGAAGGATTGCCCATAAGACCCGAGCATGTATGGGTCGATGGCAACAAAATCCCCAAGTGGGATTTCGCGGCAGAGGCCGTGGTAAAGGGCGATAGTCGCGTCGCCGCCATCAGTGCCGCGTCGATTCTAGCTAAGGTCACTCGCGATCGTGAAATGGTGGCGTTTGATGAGGTTTATCCTGGTTATGGTTTTGCCGGGCATAAAGGCTATCCCACCAAGGTGCATATGGAAGCAGTAGATCGCTTGGGTGTTACTCCAATTCATCGTAGATCGTTTGGCCCCATTAAAGCTAAGTTGGAGCAGATCGCGCTTTTCTAACGTTGAGCGGCACATCGTGTTAACCATTCTGACTGGCAGTAACTCATGAATATTCAGCGCTATGATTATGTGGTGATTGGCGGTGGCATCGTTGGTGTTTCTACTGCGCTGCAATTACAGCAACGCCAACCCAATAAATCCGTACTTTTGCTCGAAAAAGAATCTGGCCTTGCGCAGCATCAAAGCGGCCACAATAGTGGAGTGATCCATGCTGGCGTCTACTATCCTCCTGAAAGCTTAAAGGCGAAGTTTTGTCGGCAAGGCGCGATCGACACCATTGAGTTTTGTCATCGCCACAAAATTCCAGTTCAACAGTGCGGTAAGCTGATTGTCGCCACCAACGGCGAAGAGCTTGAGCGCTTAAGGGCTCTGTTTACCCGTTGTCAGAAAAATGCGGTAGAGACTGAATGGTTGGATGAGCAGCAGCTGCGTCATCGAGAGCCCAATGTCGAGGGTGTTGCGGCCATGTTGGTCGCGAGCACCGCGATCACCGATTACCCCAAAATCGTAACGACCATGGCCGAGGAGTTTGAGCGGCTTGGTGGTCGAGTGGTCTGTGGTGTCACGGTGGATTCACTGCTAGAGACTGCCGACTCAGTGTTCATTGGAGGTTTGCATTTAAGCCTTCAGCGTTTTTCGGCGCGCACAGATCAGCTGGTTGTGTGTGCCGGATTGATGGCTGACCGGATGACTCGAATGATGGGGTTAGCCACAGACTTTCAGATTATCCCTTTTCGTGGCGAGTACTATCGGCTACCCGAAAAATTTAACGAATTAGTATCACACCTCATTTACCCTGTGCCGAATCCTGAGCTGCCATTTTTAGGTGTTCATCTCACGCGAATGATTGATGGCTCCATCACCGTTGGCCCCAATGCGGTACAAGGCTTGAAGCGAGAGGGGTATGGAAGTCTTAATCTGAGTTGGCGTGACTGCCGCGAGATGATCGGCTTTGTTGGTTTTTGGAAACTGTTAAAAAACCATTTTTGGACCGGAGTGAGTGAGTGGAAAAACTCCATCTGGAAACCGGGCTACCTAGCTTTGGTGCAGAAGTATTGCCCACAAATTACTCTCTCGGATCTACAGCCGCATCCTGCAGGAATCAGGGCGCAAGCAGTGATGAAAGATGGCTCTCTGGTGCACGACTTTTTGTTCTCACGCTCTGAGCGCAGCTTGCATGTCTGTAATGCACCATCACCCGCGGCCACCTCCGCCTTGCCGATTGGCCGCCATATTGTTGATCAATTACTGGAGGGCCAATAACTACAGCCTCGATAGTTCTTTGTCACTTTAAGGTTGGCAAAGAGGTGATTATTTAAGTGCAATTTTTTCAAAGTCGAGCTCAAACTTTCCGGGTACTACTTTGCTCTGAAAGACTTTTGCTTGGCGATATTTCTCTTTCACCAACTCCAATATTTCGCGTTTAGTGTCTGTTGCCGTGAAGGCACCAAAATAGACGGCATTGACTTCACTGCGCTCGAATTTCATATCGCTGAACCACTCGCTGTCCGGCGTGTTGGGGCCACCCACATCTTCTTTAGCGCGATGAAAGCAGCGCCACTCTTCTTCGTGCGCTGAGTGTGGAGCTTTACTGGTGAACTTCTCTTCAAAGTGCTCTTGGGCGACGTGTTTGGCGCCGGCCATGATAACGGCCATTTCGTTTCTCAGGGTCGAAATTTCTGGGCGAGGGCCCTTGTAGAGCACTTTTTCTGGATGGGGCAGCGAGGTGTACTCGCCTGTTTGAAAGCGAATCGCAATACCTTGATGCTGATGGGCGAATTGCTGCCACGCTGTAGAGTTGTCAGGTTTGGCGCTGAAACAGCAGATTCTTAGTGAGCGGGCGTATTTACGCCAATCGGTCATCATTTGTTCGATGGTGTTGAGACGTTGATCCACCACTTGCGCAAGTAGATCTTTGAGCACCTCGAAGGCTTCTTCGGGCGAATCAAAACGCTCTTCGTCTCGCCAGCGCCGAATGGCGTTGATCAGAGGGGTATTCCCTTTGGGCTCATCCTTGGCAAAAATCATGGCCGAGGCCATTTTGATCGCGGCTTGTAACAGAATTTGCGGATCAAAATTGAGTTGACTCTCATGGGTCAGCTCAAAGGGGTCCTTGAACAGGTGTGGAGCGCTCCAGCGCAAGCTGCGGCTTTCCAGAATGAGCTTTCCCGTCTCGGGGGGACAGAATTTGATCAAGTATTCGGGGGTATGTGCCGACACGCGCACTCCTTGTTATGTTTCGAACGACTCGTCTCGACGCAAGTGTCTGCTTGCGTTTGTGAGATCGGTGGGTCTTAGTCTCTATTCGAGCGGCAGTGTTTGAAGCTCACTGAGCCCTCTTAGAGGCGGGCGCTCGCAGTTTCTTGTCCTGTTATCGGCCGCTGCCGATAATACTTTTGTTGTGCCACAGGTAACGCAAGCGCATCGCCTCTTGATCAAGTCTAATCGTCAATTTGCGATGGTGCAAAGTAGACGCCAAGGCTACAATAGCGACCACGATTGATTAGGATTACTGAGGAGTCTCAATGGAATTCACCGGCGCACATATATTGTCCATTAAGCAGTTCGAGCGGGCGGATATTGAGCGGATCTTTCAGGTGGCCGATTCCATGGAACCCTATGCGCAGCGCCGTCGCGTGACGCGGGTTCTCGAGGGGGCAATCTTAGGCAATATGTTCTTCGAGCCCAGCACCCGCACCCGGGTGAGCTTCGGTGCGGCCTTTAACTTGTTAGGCGGTGAAGTTAGAGAGACCACAGGCTTTCAAAGTTCGGCTATCGCTAAGGGCGAGTCCCTCTATGACACTGCTCGGGTTTTGTCAGGCTACAGTGACGTAATTTGTATGCGTCATCCTGAGTCTGGCTCGGTGGCGGAATTTGCCGGTGCCAGTCGAGTGCCGGTGATCAACGGCGGCGATGGTGCCAATGAACATCCCAGCCAAGCGCTGCTCGATTTGTACACTATTCGCAAAGAGTTGTCAGATCGCGGACGCTCGGTGGATGGCCTGCGCATCGCTATGATTGGCGATTTGAAGCACGGCCGAACGGTTCACTCGCTGTGTAAGTTGTTGTGTTTGTACGAAAACGTTCAGGTGACATTGGTTTCACCGCCTGAGTTGGCTATGCCAGACGCGGTGGTGTCGGCTATGCAAGAGGCCGGTGTCTCGGTGGTGATCTCCCAGGATTTGGTCCACGGTATCGGCAGTGTTGATATTGCGTACGCCACCCGCATTCAAGAAGAGCGCTTTGCCTCAAAAGAAGAAGCCGACCAGTATCGCGGTCGCTTTCGTTTGAATCAGGCGATTTACACTCAGTATTGCGAGCCCAATACGGTCATTATGCATCCTTTACCTCGCGATTCTCGCGAAGATGCCAATGAGCTCGATAACGATCTTAATTTGAATCCCAATCTGGCAATTTTCCGTCAGGCGGACAACGGAGTGCTGGTGCGAATGGCGTTATTTGCACTGATTTTGGATGTGGTCGATCAAGTCGATAGTTGTTCTCGCGACGTCAATTGGTATAGCGGTCGCCGCGGTTGAGTGGCGTTTCTTCTATTGCCGACCAGCTATTGCAGATCAGTTCTCAAGCAAAACCATAACAAGCAGCGTGTGATTTGTGCGCTTTGCTCTGAGCTCAAATCGACTTCTTGACCCGTGAGCGATCCATCGCCGTTGCTGTCAAAACTGTTAAACATTCCCAGAAATGAGGCGTACTCTTGCTCGCTGACTCGACCGTTGTGGTCCTCATCCAATTTGTTGAAACGGGCTTTTAGCAGAGCGGCACGACGAGCCTGATCGGTGAGCTGGTACTCGGCAAATGAGACGTCTCCATCATTGTCTTCATCCATTCGCAAAAATAGTCGTTGTTTCTTTTCTGCCACTTCTGCCTGAGTAATTTGAGCGTCGCCATTGAGGTCGTATTTAGCCAGTAGCCACGGCGCCGATTCTTGGGCGAGAACCGTTGGGGCCAGCAACATAGAAAGCCCGGCGAGCAGTGCGGTGTGAGTCAACAGCGTGTTCATGGCTCAATCCTGTAGATCGTGAATCGTGAAAACCCATAGTAATCTCGGGATGGCGCATTTACCGTCTATCCAGTCACAAAAGCCCGGGAGCTTTAAACCAGTGTGTTGTAAGGATGCGAAAGTTGATAGCCAAGTGATCTAGAGGGTTCTTGTAGGAGGAGGGTGTTTTGGTGGGCGACACTCGAGAATACCCATGCAGCGACAGTTATTCACGCCATTGCAACGAGCGCTCGCTAAAAGGCGTTACTGACCATAACGGGCCTAACAGGTGTTAAGCGAGGTAGCGATTAATCTTTGACAGCATCTTGGCTTCGTCGAGCGGTTTTTCTAGGCAATCATTGGCGCCCACTTGCTTGCCGAGTTTAACTTGTTGGGCTCGATCTTCCGCCGAGATTAAGATGATGGGCAAGGTCGCCGTAGCGGCGTTTTGTCGCAATTGGCGACAAACTTCTAAACCGTCGATATCGGGCATGTGTATGTCGAGTAAGAGTAAATCCGGTGCCACGGATTTGGCTAGGGCAATACAGTCAGAGCCGTTGTCGGCGGTGACAATATTGCAGTGATTGTGCAATTGAATGGCCAGTAAGTTCAATGTGTCGCTATCGTCGTCGGCCACCAAAATGGTTTTTTGAGTGTCCGTTTCTTGGGCTGACACTTTATTGCGTCCACCTTCTTTGGATCGATAGAGCATGGTGTCGGCTTGCTCTATGACGTCGTCAAGGGTGCGTCCTGTGGTATGGGTGCATGTGGCAACACCGATACTGGTGGTAACGACCTTTTCGGTGGAAGATTTGTCGTGCGGTATTTGCAGTTCAAATACCGCACGCAAAATGTTTTCACCCACTTGTTTGGCGCCGCTGATGTCAGTGTTGGGCAGCAGTACAATGAACTCTTCTCCGCCGTAGCGGGCCAGTACATCTTCTGGGCGTTGCAGCGCTCGTTGCAGAGCCGAGGCGACTTGTTTAAGGCAGGTATCACCCACCGGATGGCCGTAGTGATCGTTGAACAATTTGAAATGATCGATATCCAGCATTAACACTGAAATGGGGGTTTGCGCTCGTTTGGCTAGGGCCCACTGTTGTTTGGCGATTTCGCCAAAGGTTCGACGATTGTAGAGTTGCGTTAGTCCGTCGCGCTGGCTTAAGCGCTCGAGCTCTTCATTCATTTGATGCAGCTGGTTACGCATGTCGACAATACGTTCCATGGCGCGAATTTTTGCTTTGATAATGATAGGGCTTACGGGCTTGGTGAGATAATCATCACCGCCGGCTTCAATTCCTTCTTCGACGCTGGAGTCGTCGGCTTTACCTGTCACGAAGATAATAGGAATCCAGTGTTCACCCAACCATTCGCGCATCAAGCGGGTGGTCTCAAAGCCATTGAGGCCAGGCATTTCCACATCCATGATGATGAGATCGAAGCGAGTGTGCTCGATCATTTGCAACGCTTCTTCTCCACTTTGGGCCACCAAGGGTTCATGCCCAGCGTCTCGAATGTAGCTGCTCATGGCGTGTCTTAGTGTCGCGCTGTCTTCAACCAACAAAATTTGCATGGTGGTTTAAACGATATCCTTATTGAATGATTGATGGTGTGTGAAACTATCGACCGCCAGAGCTTAAAGTGTAGTTAATGTATTGAGTTTGGTGGGTTTTGTCTCGCTGAATCTTCGGCTTTTGGTGAAAGTAACTCGCCAATGGCAATGGCCAGCTCCGTCGAGCGCTCAGGGTTTCTAAAGGCCGTGAGAATGTGCGGGCGGATGGGGGCGCAAAACAGCAGATCCGCCAATACCCGATTGAAGCTCTGCTGGCCTTGTTGGCACAGGCGCTCGAGGTACAACAGGCACAGGGACGGATCGCATAAATCCATGCCGCAACGTGTGCCTACGGCTGCTAGGACTTCGATAAGCTCTGCTGCAGCACTATTAAGTACCTGGGTGAGCAGGCGATTGCGCAGCTCCAGGGCGCGACATTGAGACAAACCGCGAATCAGCGAGGCGATTAGCGATCCATCGAGATCCTCCTGTGTCAGCTCTGCGGTGAGTCGTGCGCCCAAGGCCTTACCTAAGGCACCACTCAGGTTTTCATTCTCTAGGCATTGGCACAGTCGCTTGAGCGGTTCAGCGGGCATGGTGGCCATAGCATTGATCAGAGGTGATTGATGTTCGCTGTGGCGCACGGCGAGATCTGCTAACCCTTGTAGGCCGATGGATTGCCACTGCTGCAGATCGGAGGTGAGGTAATCGCAGGCTGGCTGATAAAAGTCGCTGGTGGGATTGTTCAGTAGCTGATTGGCCTTGGCGTGCATGGCGGCTTGTCGCTCAGGTGAGGGGGTAAAAACATAGGGGTTACCCTCTAACACGGCGGCCAACTGCTCACCTTGTTTAGAGGCCTTAATGTTGGAGCCCAGCGCAACTAGCAGTTGCTTTAAAAACAGATCCCTCTCGTGAGGGTTGATTTTCCCCTGTTCGTCCAGCGGCAACTTAATAAACCACAAGAGCGGGATTTCCGGCGTGTCCGGGTCCCAGAACAGCAGTCCTATCCAAGCTTGGTGTAGGTAGGGCGCTGGGTAGGCAATGGCTTGCTGTTCGAATTTTGCAAAGGTGTCGGCACCAATTTCTTGAATGTGGCGCCCTAAGTCAAATACGCGGGTGGTGACGCCCATTTGCTCTAAGAGTTGGCCGATACTGGTGATCATCATAAAATAAGGAGTCCTAACGACAAGATCGTGAATGGCGATCATTTTAACGGTTTCAGCGAGTAATCGCAGGTTTGGCTATAATTAATTTTACGGTTTCCTTCGCGGGTCCAAAACCTAGCGTTAGCGCTTTGGAAGCGGGTGAAATAACAATAATCAATTGATCGGGAAATACCGTCTAAATGTTCAGTATTGAGGAACTTGCCAGTTATCCAAATGCTCTCTCCAAAGATTACCAACACGCGGCCGTCGCACAGCGGATTCAGCTCACCGGTCATATACATCAGGCGTTACCGGATGTGTGTGAGAAGGCCTATCGAGAGCACTGGGATTGTTTAAATAAGTACGGCGAGGAGCGCTGGGATGAGGTTTTTGGTCGTTCCCGTCGAGTGCGTGAAGGTTTTGCTCGCATGATAGAGAGCCGTGCAGAAGATATCGCTTTGGCCAGCAATCTGCATGAATTATTTGTTCGTTTTTTATCGATTCTACCGCTGTCCCCGGATCGAAAAATACTCACTACCGATGCTGAGCACCCGTCGGTCGCAAGGCAGTTGGCTCGATTACACGAAGAGGGAATTGTACAGGTGCATACGGTTCCCGCCGATCCTGCGGCGGATGTGGTGGGGCGCCTGGCCTCAGCCATCGACGGCGATACCATCGCGGTGTGCGTATCATCGGTCAATTTTATCACTGGTCATCAAACCTTAGAACTCGATACCTTGATGCCTTTGTGTCACAAGGTGGGTGCCGAGCTGTTTGTCGATGCCTATTTGAGCGTAAACGTTCAGCACTTTTCCGTTGAAGAGTACAACTTGCAGCAGGCCTTTGTTGCCGGTGGCGGGGCTAAGTATTGCCAAATGGGGAACGGCAACTGCTTTATGCATGTACCTCCGGGGCGAAACTTTCGGCCTGTTGTCAGCGGCTGGTTCGGTAATTTTGATCCTTTACTTGATTCGCCGGCGGCATCACCTATTGCCTACAGCGACGGCGCTTCTCGCTTCAATGGTTCGTCTTATGATGCTATGCCGTTTTTTCGCGCGACTCATGTACTCGATTTCTTTGAGCAACGGCATCTGACCGTCGATTTTTTGGCCGACGTCAGTCACCGCCAATTGGAGCTGTTGGCAAAACGTTTTAGAGCTTTGGGGGTGCCAGAAGAGCAAGTTCATCTGCCGGTTGATGTCGAGTACATGGGCGGCTTCATGGCCTTAAAGACGCCACATGCACAGGCGCTTTGTGAAAAAATGCGCGATCGCGGTGTACACACCGATTATCGCAAGCATTGGTTGAGGTTGGGGCCTGCACCTTACTTGTGTGACGAGCAGTTGGAGGACGGCATTATCGCCTTAGAAGAGTCACTGCAAGAAGTGATGCGAGAGGCATAGCTTTGCGCTACTGATCACAGCATCGTTTGAATTTCTTTCCGCTGCCACAGGGGCAGGGCTCGTTGCGGCCTGTTGTCCCTGCGATCGCATCCACGTAAAACCAGTGCTCTCCGTCTTTGATAAAGTGCGAATACTCGCGGTGAAAACTGGGAGTCTCCTCACCCTCGGCGATAAAGCGGGCGGAAAACTCCACCCAGCCCTCGCGGTCTTGGGGGGAGCCTTTCTGGCATCGGTGAATGGTGAGTCCTAGCCATTGGGAGCTTTTAGCCCAGTGTTCTATATCGGACTTCGAGAGCGGTTGACTGGGGTTCGATTTCCAACTTTTAACAAGATAATCTACATCCACCAGCACATGAGCGGTATAGCGTGAACGCATGAGCGCCTCGGCGCTGGGTGCCGCTTTCACGCCACTAATGATAGGTTGGCAGCAGTTTTGGTACTCGAGCTTTTGGCCGCAAGGGCAGGGGCTAGAAGCTGTTAGAGGTTTTAGAGACGTCATGGGCAGTGGCAATCTATGTCTAATTTCGGTATTTTGGCAGGCTATTTTGCGCCGCGTCACTCCATAGGATGCTCGTGGGCTTCCTATTTTCAGTGTGGCGGCGGTTTGATGCCTTCTCGACAAGCGGCGATAGTAAACTAACCCTTGTCACAGGCCTACCGTCACCTTCCTAAGTTTCCGTATAAAGTACCGACCATGACCAAATTTGATGATATTCGCCCCTACAACGACGCCGAAGTGGCTCCCGCTATCGAGCGAGTTTTGGCCGATCCCGAACTTATCAGTGCCGTTAGCAAATTGCGATTTCCACAGTTGGCGAATTACCTGCCGTGGCTGCTCAAACCTCTGATTCGTCGGGTACTGAAAAATCAGCTCAAAGGCGTACAAAGCGTCGAGCAGTTACAAGATATCGTGGCTCATTACCTGGGGAATATGATCGACGAGCGAGTGTCGGAGCTGACCTTTTCGGGTCTTGAGAAGCTCGACCCTAAGAAGTCTTATCTTTTTGTTTCGAACCATCGTGATATTGCAATGGATCCAGCGTTCGTCAATTGGGTGCTGCATCAAAATGGCCATCAGACCGTTCGTATTGCCATCGGCGATAACTTGCTCACCAAACCTTATGTGTCGGATCTGATGCGTCTCAATAAGAGCTTTATTGTGGTCCGTTCAGCGGTTGGTGCTCGAGAGAAGTACAAAGCGGCGAAGCATCTCTCTTCCTATATTCACCACTCGATTGTCGATGAGAGCAACAGTATCTGGATTGCGCAGCGAGAAGGGCGCGCCAAAGACGGATTGGATGCAACCAATACCGCCATCGTTAGCATGATTGCACTTAGCAAGCCGAAGAAGGTGGATTTTTCCGAATTTATTAATGAGCTTAATATTGTGCCCGTCTCTCTGTCCTATGAGTGGGACCCCTGCGATGCCGCCAAATCCAACGAGCTCTACCATCAGTCTGAACACGGCAGCTACGAAAAAGACGAGCACGAAGACGTGGCCAGTATCGCCGCTGGTATCTCCGGTGAAAAAGGTCATGTGCACGTGGCTTTTGGCGATGTGTTGCAGGGGGATTATGAAAATGCCGATCAAGTGGCGGCCGAGATTGATCGTCAAGTTTGGCAGAACTATGTTCAGCACCCGAGCAATCATTTGGCTTACCAAATGCTGCACAAGGCAGATGTCGAGTTGCCTGTGTCCGCTCAGAATAAATCGTTTTGCTCGACTTACTATCTTGCCGAGCAACAAGAGCTGGTGCGCCGTTTGGATGCGGTTCCGGCAACACAGAGAGAATTGTTCTTGGGTATTTATGCCAACCCAGTTGTGAGTCAGTTACGGGCAAAAGACACCAATCCATAATTGGAATTTGAGCTCATCAATTTTCGGTGATATACAATAATAAAAGCAGGGGAGTAACGTGAAAGGACTTAATTCGATAGTGGCGACTTTGTTGACCAAAACTCTATTTTTGACCGCAACATTGTTGACGGCAAACGTTTGGGGTCAGACGTTTCAAGTACCAGAAGGCGGCTTGTTGCGTCTACCCAATAGCGTAGGCGACAATCTCATCGAGAAACTGTCGGTGGCAAAAGGGGGGAAGTTGATGGTGCCAGCATCGATTTCGACACTGGTGATTGAAGACTTACAGATGGCGCAAAGCGCGCGCATCAGTATTGCGCCTCGTGACGAGCCCTTCGTATTGACCCTCAAACAAGCTCGTTTTGCCGATGGCAGTGTTCTTGCCGCTGTGGGCAGTCACGGCGATGTTGGCGTCCCCGGTGGCCGCGGCACTGATCTTAAACTCACCATCGACGGCGGAACAATTGCCAATCTTGTTATCGATGTGAGTGGAGGAAAAGGCGGCGATGGTTGGGCGGGCGCCCAGGGGCAAGACGGTAAAAATGCCGCTTGTTGGGGATTTGATTCATCGGCCGGAACTGACGGTGGCCATGGTAGTAACGGTATGCCTGGTGGCGACGGCGGTAATATCGATTTGTCTTTGGCACAAGCTCATTGGCTTGAAGTTATTGACGTTCGTCAACAGGGCGGCCAAGGCGGCCAAGCTGGCGCGGCAGGGCTTGCGGGTAAAGGCGGTCACGCAGCATCTTGTTGGTTGTATTCATTGGGGAAATCCGCCGCCGACGGTCAGGCGGGTACTGAAGGCAAAGCTGCCGAAGCAGGAAACCCCGGAATTCTAAGGGTTCGCTGAGCCCTAGTTTCAGTCCCATCTTAAGCGACAGTGGCGCAAGGCTGCTGTCGTCTAGACCGATTCATACAGCTCTTCTCCCATATCAACTCTCGTGAAAGAAATGGACAGAGAGGTTGAAACCTCCCGTCCTCTAACCCAATCTATAAACGCTGCTATTCTATTTTGAATACGCTAATGTCATCTTCGCCTCAAGAATGAATAGATTCACCGTTGAGTGGTCTATTGGGGCGACAAAATCATACTTTTGCGTTTTTTTAGGCGAAATGGATATTGTCTAATCAGCGCCAATAACGAGATGATGCAGTAGCTTGCTTTCGTGAGGGTCTTGCGGCTATTTGGGCGAGACTCTTGTTCCAATACTACGGGTTATATTAAGAGAGAGAATTGTGGATACGACTTTTTCTGCAGAAGACTTGGCCTTTCGTGACGAAGTGCGAGAGTTCTTGGCCGAAGCTTACGATGAAGATCTAAAGGCGCGCTTAGCGAATAAGAGCACCTTTAAAGAGGCCCAAATAGAGTGGCAAAGACGCATAAACAATAAGGGCTGGGCCGCTCCAGGTTGGCCTGCCGAACACGGTGGTTGCAGCTGGACACCGACACAAGGTTTTATCTACGAAAATGAGCGCTCTTCAGCGGGTGCTCCCGATGTCATGCCATTTGGCTTAAAAATGGTAGCACCGGTTATATACACCTTCGGCAATGATGAGCAGAAAAAACGCTTTTTACCGAGAATTCTCAACAGTGAAGATTGGTGGTGTCAGGGTTACTCTGAGCCCGGTGCAGGTTCTGATTTGGCAGCACTGAAAACCAAGGCTGAGCTCGATGGCGATGATTACGTGGTTAATGGTGCAAAAATTTGGACCTCCTACGCGCAATACGCCGATTGGATTTTTTGTTTGGTGCGCACCGATTCATCCGGTAAAAAGCAAGACGGTATTAGCTTTTTGTTGATCGAGATGAACACCCCTGGCATCAAAGTCAATCCAATTATTGGTATCGATAATCGCCACACGTTGAACGAAGTAGAATTCAATAATGTCCGTGTTCCCAAAGCTAATTTGATCGGTGAACAAGACAAAGGCTGGACATACGCTAAGGCACTGCTTGCCCATGAGCGTACCGCCATTGCGGGTGTTGCTCACTCGAAACGATCGCTTGCGGAAATTAAAGAGTTTGCGAAAAAAGAGATTGCCGGTGGTCAGTGTCTGGCTGACGATGCTATGTTCCGCAAAAATCTTACCGACATCGAAATCGATTTGATGGCGTTGGAATATACCGAATTACGGGTATTGGCAAAGGCCGCAGCAGGTGGTCATCCAGGTGCTGAATCGTCGCTGTTGAAGATTAAGGGCACCGAGATTCAACAGTCTGTTCAGAAGTTGCGTTTAGACGTGGCTGGGTATTATGCGGGCATTCAAACCGATGAAGACATCGGTCATGATTTTGCCGATAAGGCTCGTATTGAATACATGTATGGCCGTGCGGCGACCGTTTACGGTGGTTCGAACGAAGTCCAGAAAAACATTATCGCCAAGTTTGTACTGGGCCTGAAGTAAGCGGATAAGGAGTTTTGACCATGAATTTTGATTACACAGAAGAACAAAACATGCTCAAAGACAGTGTTGCCCGCTTTGTGCAGGATCAATACGACTTTGAGGCGCGCTGTAAAGTGGCGGCGCAAGACGACGGTTTTAGTCGTGAAAACTGGAGCACTTTCGCCGAACTGGGTTGGTTGTCGGTTCCCTTCGCCGAAGAGCATGGTGGTTTTGGCGGTAGCGTTGTCGATACCATGTTGCTGATGGAAGAATTTGGGAAAGGGTTGGTGTTAGAGCCATTTCTGGCGACCGTGGTATTGTTCGGTGGGTTGTTGAATAAAGGCGGCAGCGCTGCTCAGCAAACCGCAAACATCGGCTCGATCATTGATGGCAGCCTACAGGGCGCTGTGGCATACGCTGAGCGTCAAAGTCGTTTTGAATTAAATGATGTAAAAACAACTGCCACTAAATCTTCTGACGGTTACACCATTTCTGGTGAAAAAACTGTCGTCTTTAATGGTGCTGCGGCCGACAAATACATTGTTTCGGCGAGAACCAGTGGTGCGCAATCGGATCAATCGGGTATTACTCTATTTTTGGTAGATGCCGATAAGGTTGAGAAAACCAGCTACCGTATGATGGACGGGCAATTGGTTGCCAATGTTACCCTGAAGAACGTGACAGTGTCGGCCGATGCAATCGTTGGTGAGTTAGATTCAGGTTTGGCACTGCTGAGCAAGGTGGTTTCCGAAGCCATCGTCGCTGTCGGCGCCGAAGCTGTAGGTATTATGGATAAACTCCATTCAGCTACTGTTGAGTACACCAAAACTCGTGAGCAGTTTGGTGTTGCCATCGGTTCTTTTCAGTCACTGCAACATCGCATGGTTGATATGTTTATGGAGTGCGAGCAGGCTCGCTCGATTCTGTATCGCGCAGCTTGTTCTATGGTTGGTGAGCAAGCCGACGCCGAGCAAGATGTACTGGCACTTAAAGTGTTGGTTGGTCGCGCCGGTAAACTCATCGGTGACGAAGCACTTCAGATCCATGGTGGTATTGGTATGACTGACGAGCTAGATGTTGGTCATTACACCAAGCGTCTAATGATGATCAATACGCTGTTTGGCGATGCAGATTATTCTCAACAGAAATTTGCGGCTCTGTCAGTGGCGTAAATCACGAGCTATTGTTTATTCCATAGTTAGTGGTATTTACCCATAAAAAACCCAGCATTGCTGGGTTTTTTATGGCTTGTGACATTCTATTGTTTAGCTCGAGACGTTTTCGTGATCCGAAGTACAGCGATTACGGCCGTTCTCTTTTGAGTAGTAAAGCAGTTGATCTGCGCGGCGGAGCATATCGTTTAGGCTCTTATCTTCCTCTTGGATCGAGGTGACTCCCATGCTGGCGGTGTATTTCAGTTTGTGGCCATCAAATTCGAGAGTGCTTTCTTGGATGGCGATTCGCAGGCGTTCGGCAAGGGCCATTGAGCCATCTGGGTCCGTGTCAGGACAGCACAATACAAATTCTTCACCGCCAAATCGGCCAACAATTTCCGACGAACGTCCAGCATTTTGGCACAAGAGTGTGAGTTGTTTGAGGGCTGCATCGCCGGTTGGGTGTCCGTAGGTATCATTGATGTTCTTGAAGTTATCGACGTCGAGCATAATCACCGACAGTGGCCTTTTAAAGCGCTGAGCCTTGGCAAATTCGGTATTGCCCAGTTCGAGGAAATGGCGTCGATTATAGGCTTCAGTGAGAGGGTCAAGCGAGGCCAGTTTTGATAGGCGTTTGTTCAGTTGGATCATTTCCAACTGATTTTCCCTGAGCCGTAATGCGGTTCTCATACGAGCGGCGAGTACAGGGTATATGAAGGGCTTGGCGACATAGTCGTGGGCACCGATATCCAGTGCCTCGATGATGAAGTCGTCGGCATCGTTGGCCGAGACCATGATGACGGGTATATCTCGAAGGTCGGGGTTTTCTTGCAGTTGCGCTAAGGTTTCGGTGCCGCTGATTCCCGGCATCATCATATCGAGCAATATGAGATCGGGCTGTTCTTGCTGTGCTTTTTCCAAGCACTGGTAACCGTTATTGGCGGTAATGACTTCGTGTTCATCGTCCTCCAGGTTAAAGCATAAGAGTTTGATATTGTCTTCAATATCGTCTACGACAAGAATTTTGGCCATTCCCTACACGCTCATCCTGCTGGCTTTTGTTTGGGGTCATTCGTCTACAGCTTATGAATCAGAAGTATAGTGACGAATACCCAGTTTCGCCATTACCACCAATATTTGCCCCAGTTTTCGGGGTTAGCCCAGTGTTTCGGTGTGTTCCATTCCCTTCGCCGATTGTAGTGATCTAGGTTGTAGCCGTAGCTGCTCATTTCTTCTTTGTCGAAGCAGTGTTGGCGCTGGAACCCCAGACCGAGCAGTTGTGCGTCAGGGTGCTGACTGGTCGAAGGGGTCAAAAGCCATATTTTGTGGCTGTGTAAATTCCTCAGTCGAGCCAGCAGCTGTGCGCTATCGCCAGAGTGCGGTTGCCAATCGAGAACGATGGCCAGATCAACCCTTCCGAGTCTGTCCAGCTCCTCGAACTCTTGCATATGAGTCAGATCACACTGATTTTCTTGGCACCACTGGATCAGTGCCGGTATGGGGGCGTCGCTGAAAATCAGCAGGGATTTGGGCTGATGTTGTTGGAGTTGGTTCCAAAGTGCATCTTGCGGGAGCATAGAGAGGCGTCGCTTATAGAAAGTGATCGATGAGTACTGCTTTGGTAAGCGGGATCGAAGTTCTAGCGAGTGTACTGGCTTTACGGGCTGCCGCCAACTTGCGAGGCGACAAGCTTCATCCTGTTACGAGCGCTCTAGCGATCGAGGATTGCGGTGTCGCCGACTAATCAAAATAGTTTTGGTGATGTTGCTCTAACAGTGCTTTTGAAAAAAGATAAGCATCTTGAGGGTCAAATAATTCTTCATTGGGGAACAGGGGTTGATTCGAGTCCACCCGGATAAAGAGATCGTCTTGGAAGTAGGCCGGGTGCAAATGCTTAAGTAAATAGTGCAGGGAATCTTCGATAACCTGCTGCCAATCTTCATTTTGCAGCAACGACAGTGGACAGTTAAACACCAAGTGCTCGATCATACTGGAGGTGGGTTTGGCCAGCCGAGGATGCTGCTGGTGTAGCTCATCTCGCAAGTGTCGAAAGATTCGCGCTAACTGCTTGTAGCGATTATTGGCTGAGTAGGTGATTACTCCGGGTTCTAAAACCGCTGTGTGCAAAGGCGTTGGCATACCGCTCACTGTGGATTTCTCCATGGTTAAATCGTGGCTAAACGTGCTACTGGTCTGATTATCAATAGAGCTGTATGGATTTAATGCAGATTTGGGTCAGCGAGTGTATCGCCACCGGACAGCGGTGGGTGACTCTTGTGTTCTGGTTCGGAGGTGGTAGGGGTTATTGGTGCGGTGATGGACTCATCAATACCGCGCTTAAGGCGTTTAATAATGTTACCCATGACCTCTACCGTTTGGTCGAGTTGGTCGAGGGCAATCAATACATCTTCGTGTGAGAGACTTTGGTTCATGGCTAAGATCCCTTGGTTTTATTATCGTTAAAATATCGGCACTGAAAAGTTTCAGCGCCGAGCACTTTTTACAACCTTACAAACCTTGAAAAGTAATCGTATGTCGATTCTTTTCGGGATTAACTACTACGAGTTGCGATATCACCCCGATAATTCTTAGAGATATCGCATGCTGCGTATAATCCTTGTTACTGCCACTGAGAGGATTGAGTGGATGATGCGCGATGATCATCCACGTCACCTTAATCCCAGCTTAATGCACCACCTGTTTGATACTCGATAACACGAGTTTCAAAGAAGTTTTTCTCTTTGCGCAAATCCATGATTTCACTCATCCATGGGAATGGATTTTGTACACCAGGGAATTGCTCAGCCAGGCCCAGTTGAGCGAGGCGACGGTTGGCGATGAACTGCAGGTACTCTTCCATCATGGCGGCATTCATGCCCAATACACCGCGCGGCATAGAATCGCGAGCGTAGTTGATTTCGAGCTCTGTGCCTTCCAAGATCATTTGTGTAACTTCTTCTTGGAACTCTGCAGACCACAGTTCGGGGTTCTCGAGTTTGATCTGGTTGATCACATCGATACCGAAGTTCAAGTGCATGGACTCGTCGCGCAAAATGTACTGGAATTGCTCGGCGACACCGGTCATCTTATTGCGGCGACCCATGGAGAGGATTTGAGTAAATCCGCAATAGAAAAAGATGCCCTCAGTCACGCAGTAAAAGCCAATCAAGTTACGAAGCAGTTCCTGATCCGTTTCTTGAGTGCCGGTCTGGAACGCCGGGTCAGAGATGCCTTGAGTGTGATTAATACTCCACGCGGCTTTCTTCGCCACGGAAGGTACTTCACGGTACATGTTGAAGACTTCGCCCTCGTCCATACCCAAAGATTCGACACAGTACTGATAAGCGTGAGTATGAATAGCTTCTTCAAACGCTTGTCGCAATAAGTACTGACGAGCTTCTGGGTTGGTGATGTGGCGATAAATCGCCAAAATCAAATTGTTTGCCACCAAACTATCGGCGGTAGAAAAGTAACCTAGAGAGCGCATGACGATACGACGCTCATCATCGGTTAAGCCTTCTGGGTTTTTCCACAAGGCGATATCGGCGGTCATGTTAACTTCTTGCGGCATCCAGTGGTTGGCACAGCCATCGAGGTATTTCTGCCAAGCCCAGTCGTACTTAAACGGCACCAGTTGGTTCAAGTCGGCGCGGCAGTTGATCATGCGCTTTTCGTCAACTTCGATACGCTCTGCACCCATTTCCAAGTCTTCTAGACCGGGAGTGGCATCGAGCTCTTGGATTGCCTGTTGCGCGCGAGCAACGGCGCTGCCTGCGGCTGCGGAGGGGCGAGGAGCTTCTTCTTTTGGCTCAGCCTTAGGGGCAGTAACAGGGGCTTCGGCGTGCAGGGGTTGTGCGGCGGGTTCACGCACGGCGAGCTCTGGCTCTTGAGCGGCTGGAGCCGCAGCGGCGGGGGCTTCTTCTTTGTAATCGTCCCAACTCAGCATGGTGTTATTCCTATGGTTCTGATTTTGTCATTTTTCATGATTTGGTCTCTGTCGCCTGACGAGAGACGCATCGGCAGGATGCGTCTCTAATCTAGCGTCAGGCATTCTTTTACCGGTGCTTACTGGCAAGCCTCACAGTCTGGATCATCCAGTGAGCAGGCTTGTGGTACCGGTGCTGCTTGCGGTGCGGCATTCATCGTCGGCGCCGCCGCAGCGGATGAAACCGCGTTGAGGTTACCGCCTTCAACCGTTGATTTTTCGGTTGACGTAGCCGCCAAGGCGCGCAAATAGTAAGTGGTTTTGAGGCCGTGGAACCAAGCCATGCGGTAAGTGATGTCGAGCTTTTTACCGTTGGCGCCAGCGATGTAGAGGTTCAAGCTTTGGGCTTGGTCAATCCACTTTTGGCGACGGCTTGCGGCATCAACAATCCAGCGTGGTTCAACTTCGAAAGCGGTCGAGTAAAGTGCTTTCAGGTCGCTCGGGATACGATCGATTTTTTGCACAGAACCTTCGTAGTATTTCAAGTCGTTAACCATCACGCTATCCCATAGGCCGCGATCCTTAAGATCGTGAACCAAGTAAGGATTCACCACGGTGAATTCGCCCGATAGGTTCGATTTCACGTAGAGGTTTTGATAGGTCGGCTCAATGGACTGAGAAACGCCGGTGATGTTGGCAATAGTTGCCGTTGGCGCAATGGCCATCACGTTGGAGTTACGAATACCGCCAGTTTTGACTTTCTCTCGCAGGCTGTCCCAATCTAAGGTTTGGCTGCGATCGACTTGAATGTAATCGGCGCCACGGTTTTGCACCAGCAGCTCAATAGAGTCGATGGGCAGAGTCCCTTTGCTCCACAAAGAGCCTTCGAAGGTTTGGTAAGCGCCACGCTCTTTGGCCAGTTCGGCAGAGGCGTCGATGGCGAAGTAGCTGATGGCTTCCATCGAGCGATCGGCAAACTCAACCGCATCTTTCGAGCTGTAGGAATAACCCATTTTGTAGAGTGCATCTTGGAAACCCATCAAACCCAAGCCGACAGGACGGTGACGCATGTTTGAGGTACGTGCCGCTTCAACGGAGTAGTAGTTGATGTCGATGACGTTATCGAGCATACGCACGGCAACACGAACGGTTTCTTCGAGCTTCTTGGTATCAAGCTTGCCGTCAACGATGTGTTGCGACAGGTTAACTGAACCCAGGTTACACACGGCAATTTCATCACCAGCGGTGGTGTTCAGTGTAATTTCAGTACACAGGTTTGAAGAGTGAACCACGCCAACGTGTTGTTGTGGGCTGCGAATGTTACAGGCGTCTTTGAAGGTAACCCATGGGTGACCGGTCTCAAACAACATGCCCAACATTTTGCGCCACAGATCCAGAGCCTTAACGGTTTTGGCCAGTTTAATTTCGCCAGCTGCCGCTTTGCGCTCGTACTCTTCGTACTTGTCTTGGAAGGCCTGGCCGTACAAGTCGTGTAGATCGGGTACATCATTGGGTGAAAACAGAGTCCATTCTTTGTCATCGAAGACGCGCTTCATGAACAAATCTGGAACCCAGTTGGCAGTGTTCATGTCGTGAGTACGACGACGATCATCACCGGTGTTTTTACGCAGCTCTAAGAACTCTTCAATATCGATGTGCCAAGTTTCTAAGTATGCACAAACAGCCCCTTTACGTTTACCACCCTGATTTACGGCAACAGCGGTATCGTTGGCGACTTTCAAGAAAGGAACAACACCTTGAGACTTACCGTTGGTGCCTTTGATGTAAGAGCCCAATCCACGGACAGGAGTCCAGTCATTACCAAGGCCGCCGGCCCACTTGGAGAGCATGGCGTTGTCTTGCATAGCGCCATAAATACCGTGCAGGTCATCTGGCACAGTGGTGAGGTAGCACGAAGACAGCTGCGGGCGTAAAGTACCGGCGTTAAATAGGGTTGGGGTAGAGCTCATGTAATCGAAAGAAGACAGCAGCTTGTAGAATTCGATAGCGCGCTCTTCTTTATTGTCTTCTTCAACGGCGAGGCCCATGGCAACACGCATGAAGAAAATTTGCGGCAACTCAATACGAACGCCTTCTTCGGTGTGAATGAAGTAGCGGTCGTATAGGGTTTGCAGTCCGAGGTAAGAAAACTGTAAGTCACGCTCTGGCAGCAACGCCTGACCGAGCTTTTCCATATCGTAGTCGAGAAGGTTGGGGGCGAGAAGCTCCAAGCGCACGCCCAACTTAATGTAAGCGTCTAATGCTTTCGGGTAGAGAGCGGTCATCTCTTCTTGAGTGGCGCTGGTGGCAGTACCTAAACGATTAAGTGCCTCTGCACGCAGCTTGTCGAGCAGTAGACGTGCGGTTGCGTAAGAGTAGTTAGGCTCTTGTTCCACCAACGTTCGAGCGGTAATGACCAGCGAAGTGTTCACGTCGTCCAGTGAAACGCCATCGTATAAATTGCGCATGGCTTCATCGAGGATAGCTTTGGCTTCGACGTCTTTTAGACCGGCACAGGCCTCTTGAACGATGGTGCGAATGCGGCGCACATCTAACGGCTGCTTAGAGCCGTCGGCGGCGATCACTTGAATTGTTGGGTATTCGCTGTCTGCGATTACATCTTGAGAATCGCTGCGCAATCTGGCGTGCTCTTCGCGATAAAGGACATAGTCACGGGCGACCTTTTGCTCGCCAGAACGCATGAGGATCAACTCAACTTGGTCTTGAATGTCTTCAATGTGGACGGTGCCACCGGAAGGCATACGACGCTTAAAGGTCGCGGTAATTTGCTCGCACAATGAGGCGACGGTTTCGTGTACGCGGCTGGAGGCGGCTGCGGTGCCACCTTCAACGGCCAAAAAGGCCTTGGTCATGGCAACCGAGATTTTACTTTCGTCGAAAGGTACGACAGTGCCGTTACGCTTTATGACTCTGAGTTGGCCGGGCGTAGTGGCGGCAACGGTGGTGTTGCTAGGTGTTGCTTGGCTGGTGCTTGCTGTGGTCGTTGCTGTCACTTCTGTGTCCGTATGCATATACGTCTCCGCGCATTGTGCTGATTTTAAGGTTATGTGGTCTTACAACTCAGCTGGCCAGTAGATAGCCAGAAAATCGGTACCGTGATGTTGTTTGGCAGTAGGAATCAGGCGGGGCGCAACTGGTGTTACTCAGTATTTATACTGTCGGTGCGGCCCGTCCGTTTGCTACTGTCCGAATATCGTTTTTATATCAGTATTTTTGTAATGATCTCTGTGGAAAATTCCCTTGGATGATCACACAAGGTTGCTGTGCTGTACTTCTAAATTCGATACTAGATTGCGTCGATATCTAGGTTTTTGACGTCTAATGCTCTATCTCAGCCTTATCCGCCGTAAAACCTAGCGCTATTCATGGGTGCAGACCCAACATATAGGGGTGTTTAAATCGATGGGTACAAGATAATGCGGTAGGGGCTTGATTGCAAGACGATAAGACTGGTAATTTCTTGTGGATAAAATGTGGGTAAACGGTGTTGTCAGTAGCCACTAATCTGCAAGCCTAGTGTGGGTGTAGTGCAGAGATGTTTGAGCGCTCTAAATAGACCCTTATAACTTTTCTTTCTATTATTTTCGGTCACTTATAATTGACTATTTAGTGTCTACTTTTATTGATGCTACTATATCTAGTGTTTCAGCCTTTCTAATGCCTTTGAATGACTTTATTTGGGGCGTAGTATTCTGGGCCGCCAGTTGCGAAAGTTTTGGTTGTCCTAGGGTATTTATCTGGCGAAGCCGTTGAATCACGCGGGGTGAAGGGGGGGGGTTCGACGGATTGATGCACGGCGATCTGCGCTTGTGGATAGCGCGGACTTTTTTGGTGCTTTGTGGGTGTTTTTGGTGCGGAGATAAAAAGGGTTTTTATGAGTAATGTGATTCAGTTCAAACGACCGACTGCAGCGCAAAAACACAAGGGTAAAAGTTTATGCCGAAGCGGGTTTCACAAGTGGGAAATTGTTCAAGAAAAGCAGTTCGACGTAAAACAGGGAAAGCTAGTGACAATCTACCAGTGCAGTCGCTGCCATAAACGCAAAGTAGAGGCCAAATAAAAGTAGAGGTCAAATAGAAGAAGGGGAATTAGAAAAAGGTGAGTTAGAGTAGGGCGCGTTGTGAGGGCGAGAGGTTAGATCTGGCGAGAAGGTCGCGAACACCAGAGGGTATTCGCAACAGTATCTTCTTGCTTGGACTAGTGGTCGTGACCACAGCCGCCAGCGGCGTGTACGTGACCGTGTTCTAGCTCTTCTTCGGTGGCCTCACGAATTTCAATGACTTCAACATCAAAGTGAAGATCCATACCGGCCAATGGGTGGTTGCCATCGATGGTCACGGTATCGTCTTCAACATCGATAACCTCAACTACTTGTGGTCCATCTTCGGTTTCGGCGTGAAATTCCATGCCCACTTCGATTTTATCAATGCCGCCAAACATGTCTTTAGGCAGCTCTTGAATCAGTTGTGGGTCTTTGTCGCCATAACCTTCTTCAGGCGGGACAACGGTGGAGAGCTTGTCGCCTACTTTTTTACCTTCCAGTTGCTTTTCAAGGCCTGGCACCAAGTTTTGGAAGCCTTGCAGGTAGGCCAGTGGCTCTTGGCCCTCGGAGCTATCGAGAACCTCACCTTGTTCGTTCTTAAGGGTGTAGTGAATGGTTGCAACTTTTTTGGCGCTGATGGTCATAATGAGCCTATTGCCTTGCGGCGGTTTGAGGTTAGTAGCCTTTAACGGGTTGGCCGTTTAAGTCGGCCGAGGCCAGATTGATTTCGTAATGCTTGCCGTCTTTTTCGGTTTGCTGAATTTTGACGACCAAATGATTCCAGTCTTTTGCCAGCCATAAGTGGGTGGTGCGTTTCGCGTTTTTGCGAATACGTTTAACTTTGACCGTGTTTAGCTGACCGACTGGGGTATTTAGGGTTTCTTCTCCCAGAATCTCGAACGAGTAGGTCTTGAGGCGGCCGCCATCGGCGATTTGATAGTGCATGTCGGCTTTGGCGTTGATTAGGTCGTGGCGCAACTGAAGTTGATAGCTGAGCTTATCTAGAGCGTCCTGAGGTAATTTCATGCTCCAGGGTTTGTTTTGAACATTGTTAACCACTTTGCGCTTTTTCCAGTCGAAGTCTAAATAGGCTTCGCGGTCGCGCCCAAGGCCAGAGCGTTGGTAGTGGTAGTTCTGTGGAACCAATTGACCCTGTTTGTCCCAATTGAATTGGCTGACTTCCTCAATGCGAGCCAGCCAAGACTTGGCGGCAAAGCGCAGCTCCATGGTGTCGTCGTTGAGCTTTTGCAGTGAGCGAGTTGCGGTAATGGTCAGGCTGCCGTATTGGGCTTTGTAGACAGCTGTGAAGGGTTGCGGCAGTTCCGCCGCGCTCTGAGTGCTAAGCCCAAATATCAGCAAAACACTGGCAACAATGCGTTTCATGTTGATTCCTTTACGCCTGAGCGTTTAGTTCGTCCGTGAATCCAAAATATAGCCGCTGGGCGGCAAGACTTCATTGTCTAAAACGCTATCATGTTTGTCCATCGACAGTCGTTTTTCTGCAAACCAGCGCACAGCCATGGGATAAATGATGTGTTCCTGGGCTTGCACTCTTTTTGCGAGAGAGTCTTCGCTGTCGGATGTTTTGACCTCGACAACCGCTTGAATGATGTTGGGGCCGCCATCAAGCTCTGGTGTCACAAAGTGCACGGTGACGCCATGCTCTTGGTCTCCGGCTTCAATTGCCCGCTTATGGGTGTGAAGACCTTGGTACTTGGGCAGCAAAGAGGGATGAATGTTCAACATGCGTCCCAAGTAATGCCGAGTAAAGCCCTCAGTGAGGATGCGCATGAAGCCTGCCAGCACCACCAGTTGAGGATTGTACTGATCAATTTGCTGCTGAAGTTCAGCGTCAAATTGTTCTCGAGAATCAAATTGGGTGTGATCCACAACTTGCGTCTTGATACCGGCATTGTGGGCTCTCTCGAGCCCTTTCACGTCTGGGCGGTTACTGATGACTGCGCTTATATTGATCGACAGCTCGCCGCTTTGGTTGGCGTCAATCAAGGCTTGAAGATTGGTGCCGCTACCAGAGATTAAAACAACCACATTGATCATGGCTAGGCGTTCAGCCCCTTCAATTCAACGCGCTCTTCGTCGCCCTCTGCTTTGGCGACAGAGCCCACAACAAAGGCATCTTCGCCCGCTTGCTGGAGGATATTTAGTGCATTGTCCTTTTCGCTGGCTGGCACGGCGATGATCATGCCGACGCCGCAGTTAAAGGTGCGGTACATCTCGTAAGATTCCACATTGCCTTGCTCTTGCAGCCATTGAAAAACTGGCGGGAAATCCCACGCTTTGGTATCGATAACGGCTTTGCAGTCATCGGGTAATACTCGAGGGATGTTCTCTTGCAGGCCGCCGCCAGTGATATGCGACATGGCATTCACCTGAGATTCTTTGATCAGCTTGAGCAATGATTTGACGTAAATGCGTGTGGGTTCAAGTAACGCTTTACCCAGTGGCTTATCGCCAACGGTGTCGTTTAGGTCGGCGCCGCTAACCTCGATGATTTTGCGCACCAAGGAATAACCGTTTGAATGAGGGCCGCTAGAGGCCAAGCCAATCAATACGTCGCCGTCGGCGACTTTGGTGCCATCGATCAATTCGGATTTTTCAGCAATACCGACGCAGAAGCCGGCGAGGTCGTAATCGTCACCCTCGTACATGCCTGGCATCTCTGCGGTTTCGCCGCCGACCAGCGCACAGCCAGAAAGCTCGCAGCCATCACCGATACCCGAGACCACATCGGCAGCGACATCAACGTTCAGCTTGCCAGTGGCGTAGTAATCGAGAAAGAACAGCGGTTCTGCTCCGGCTACGACCAAGTCGTTTACACACATGGCCACCAGATCAATGCCGATGGTGTCGTGCATGTTCAGGTCCATGGCCAGGCGCAACTTGGTGCCAACGCCGTCGGTACCGGAAACCAATACTGGCTCTTTATAGCCTGTTGGCAGCTCAAACAATGCGCCAAAGCCGCCAAGCCCGGCCATTACCCCGGGGCGAGAGGTGCGTTTAGCGACACCCTTAATTCGCTCGACCAATGCATTGCCGGCATCAATATCTACACCAGCATCTTTATAACTTAGGGAAGGGGACTGTTTGTCGCTCATGGATAGCACGGCTCGTCAGAAAAGGTGGATCGGAAAAAAGGCGCGTATTCTAACAGCTAATGAGGTGCTCTGTTAGGGGGCGAGTGCAATTTATTGACTATAGCTGAAGGAGTATCAGGGCGGCGTATTATCTGGGCTTGAGGCCTGTGATTACGGATCTAGCGGGAGGTAATAATGGCGCTTTAATGGCGGTGCATAGGTTAGGGCTTTGTAAACTTCGACAGAGTCGAGTTCGGAGCGCTAGCGAGTGAGGCGGACCAAGGGCATAATGCCGCTTCTGAATTTGCGTCGATGCAAGCGGCGCTGGTTATCAGCACGGCCCGAAATCATAGGGTCACCAACGATTTGGATCATTAATGCGAGTACACGGAAAGCGTCTTCAAGCGATATCTTTTTCATCCCATAGCCGAGTTCTTATGGCGCTGCTACTCATCTTCTTATCGATGGGCGCGCGGGCTGAGTTGGTGGATCATCTCTATCAGCAAAGTGAGCTGGTGTTGGATCAGTCGGATGAGGCGCGTCAGCGAGCGGCGCAATCGGCCTTGAGTAAAGTGCTGGTTCGAGTTTCTGGGCGCGCCACTTTGTTGGAGTTGGAGTCGATTCAGCAGGTACTGGGTCAATCTCAGCGATTTGTCGAGGCGTATCGCTACGAGTCCACTGGCGACACTCTTGTGCAAGATGGGGTTGAGCTGCCCGCCTCAAGGTTAGTGCTGAATTTCTCGCGCAGCGGTATCGAGCGTCTATTGCGCGAGCAGCAGGCACCGCTTTGGCCTGCCAATAGGCCGTCGGTCTTGGTGTGGTTGGTGAAGGATGATTTGAGCGTAGGGCGCGAGCTGGTATCGCTACAGGCCGCTGGAGAGCTTGCTCAGGTGGCCTCTCAGGTGTCGAAGCTAAGAGGTTTGCCGATGGTGCTGCCAAGCCTTGATCTGCAAGACCTATTAAACATCAATGCCGACCAAGTGTGGACTCTCGATCAGGCGGCCATCATCGAGGCGTCGGCGCGCTATCGAGCCGACGTGATTTTGGTTGGCCGTTATACCCAAACCTCCAGTGGGCGCTGGTTGTCGGCCTGGACGCTATTGCATAAACAGCACCAACAAGTTTTCGATATCGATACCGCAGAAGAGGGCGAGCTGGTGGCAGAAGGTCTTGCTGCTGCGACCGATTTCTTGGCTAGCATATACAGTATTTCCAGTCTTGGCGGTGCCACAGAGTCCGTCACTCTTGAAGTGCAGCAGGTCAATGGTTTTACCGATTATGTTCAGGTGCTGAATTATCTGGACTCGCTTGAGGTGGTGCGTCAATTGGATTTGGTGTCTCTCGCGGGTCAAAGTATTCGCTTGCGGGTGAAAATGGAAGGCGAGATTCACAGTCTTGAAGACGCGTTGGAGCTGGATAGACGACTGCAACCAACGGCGCCTCAACGCCCGGATGACAGCCTTATTCCCACCAATTTAGAGCCTGTGGGCAGCGATGAAAATCCTTTGCTTTATCGCTGGCCGAGCTGAATTTGTCACCGCTAAACTCACCGTTAGCAGCCCAATTCAACAGGGCGTGTCGATTTTGTTTTGCTTCTGGTAAACTGCCACGCCAGTTGAGTGTGTTTTGCGGGTTGTTTCGGTAGGTCGAGCCAAACGTCTTACCGTGTCATCAGCAGACACGCCTCAACATGATTCGAGCTTAGCGCAAGGCGCTGAGTGCGTGATTTGGAATTAGGGCCGTATGCGGCGGTAGCGTCCGCATCGAATAGACAAAGCAATTGCATGGTTTCCTCCTCCCCACAATCTTCCCCGAAACAGCTTTCGCTGGGCGTGAATCTTAAAGACTACGCCACCTTCGAAAACTATTACGCGACGGAAGGCCAGAGCAATGCACTGGTAGTGTCGGCATTAAGTCAGCAACTCGAGGTCTATGGCGAGCAGTTCATCTTTTTGTCGGGAGCCCCCGGCGTCGGTGTGACCCATCTTCTGCAAGCGGCCTGCCATTTAACCGGCGAAAAAGGCAAGCGCGCTCAATATCTTCCTCTTCAGTCACTACAGCATCACGATCCCGCCCAGCTACTGGATGGGTTAGAGAGTTTAGATCTCGTCTGTCTTGATGGGCTGCAGGTGGTTCTTGGTCAGCCCGACTGGGAGCGAGCCTTGTTCAACTTCTTCAATACCATGCGCGATACCGGTCGCCGGGTTGTGATGGCGGCCACTAAGGGCCCGCGGGAGTTGTCCGTTGCCTTGCCTGATTTGCAGTCGCGACTTAATTGGGGGCTGGTGTTTCAAGTCCTGCCATTGGACGATGTCTCTAAGCAGAAGGCCCTACAGCGACGAGCTAAAGCCCGCGGTATGGAGCTCACCGATGAAGTGGCTCAATTCATCATGCACCGCTCGCCTCGCAATACCCACGAGCTGTTCAAATCCTTGCAGCGTCTCGACGATGTCTCTTTGGCAGAGCAGCGCCGCCTCACTATCCCGTTTATAAAGCAAACGTTGGGCTATTAAGCGACGTTTGTGATTCGCGGATCTCGTCTTCTTTATATAGCTGCATGATAGCTATGTAACTCACTATGCTGCTGGCCTAGTCAAAACCACCCAATTGCAACCACCTGCAGTAAGCAGGCACGCTTGTAGCTATATCTTGTTATTGGTTGCGCTTAGATTAAGCGCTCTTGCACCGAGCTTGGGCGCTGTTGATGCGGTTTGATTTTCTTGTGGTAATTTTTTCGGGCGATTGTGGTGCGTCTGTGCCTTTCGGTGGTGCCTTATGTTGGAGGGGATCGTGTGGTTTCTGGTTGGTTTTATTCTAACTGTTTGTTTTTATTGTTCTTTTTTTAATTGGCATGGCTCCTGCTAATAGCCCGATAGATTCGATTTTTATTTCAGGGGAAAGGCGCTATGAGTTCTGCCGATAAGTTCAACCTCTTTTCGTTTACCGGAAAGATGAAAATACTTCACCTAAGCTGGATGGCTTTTTTTATCACTTTTGCGGTGTGGTTTAACTTCGCACCGCTGTTGATTGCAGTAAAAGAATCACTCGGTCTTAGCACTGCTGAGATTAAGACGCTGTTGATCTTGAATGTCGCCTTTACCATTCCGGCGCGAGTGTTGATCGGTATGCTTACCGATAAGTACGGACCCCGTATTGTTTATTCTGCGCTCTTGGCGATCTGCTCTATTCCCTGTTTCATGTTTGCCCTTGCCGATGATTTTGTGCAAGCGGCAATCGCGCGGTTTGCCTTGGGCTTTATCGGCGCTGGTTTCGTTATTGGTATTCGCTTGGTATCGGAATGGTTTCCACACAACGAGCTGGGTACCGCAGAAGGTATCTACGGCGGTTGGGGTAACTTCGGTTCTGCAGCAGCGGCCTTTACCTTACCAACCATTGCGTTGATGTTCGGCGGTGATGATGGCTGGCGTTACGCCATGGGCGTTACCGGTGTCATGAGCTTATTGTTTGCTTTTGTCTTCTACGCCAATGTATCGGATACCCCGAAAGGTTCTACCTATTTTCGTCCAAAGAACTTAGGCGCGATGGAGGTGACTTCAAAAGGCGACTTCTACTTCTTGCTGTTGATGAAAATCCCCATGTATGCCGCTTTGGCATTGTTGGCTTGGAAACTGTCTCCGGCTGGCGTCAGCATGTTGTCTGATTTTGTGGTTAATTCCATTTACTTGGGTTTAACCGCGCTCTACTTCTACGAAGTTTCTCAGGTTTGGAAGGTTAACAAGAACATTTTTGTTGAGCCTGTTCCCGAGATTCATCAGTACAAATTCAAACAAGTTGCCGTATTGAATGTTTTGTATTTCGCCACTTTTGGTTCTGAGTTGGCGGTGATTTCCATGTTGCCATTATTTTTCTCGGAAACGTTTGAGTTGACGCCGGTTATGGCGGGCATGGTTGCGTCGGCATACGCCTTTATGAATTTGATGTCGCGTCCCGGTGGCGGTTGGTTGTCAGATCGTTTCGGTCGCAAGTCAACCTTGCTTATCTTAACGGCAGGTTTGGCAGTGGGTTATTTCGTCATGGGTCAAGTCGACAGTTCTTGGGCTCTGTGGTTGGCTGTGGTTGCGGCGATGGCTTGCTCGTTCTTTGTTCAGGCTGGTGAAGGTGCGGTATTTGCGGCAGTGCCTCTGATTAAGCGACGCATGACCGGTCAAATCGCCGGTATGACAGGCGCTTATGGCAACGTCGGAGCGGTGGTTTATTTGACGGTACTATCGATGGTTGATTACAGTACTTTCTTCTATGTGATTGCCGGTACTGCGGTGGTAGGTTTTATTACCTTGCTGTTCATGTCCGAGCCTTCAGGCCAGATTGCGGAAGTGAATGAAGACGGCAGTGTTGAGTTGATCGACGTGGCAAAAGCTTAAGGCTTTGAGCGGCTTCACTTTTAGCGATGATATTTCCTCGCTGAGGTCACAACGCTGAATCGTTAAATACAAACGGCCATCAATTTGATGGCCGTTTGTGTCTTTGGCTTAGTGCGTTCCACTGGAGGAATGCACCGTAAACTTGAGCCATCTCGCCGATGGATAAACCTAAGAGCAATTAGATAATGTCTCAGAAACAATCGCGGTCGGTCCTGAGTGTTGACGTTGGAGGCTACAGCACTGCCGGGCTAAAAGAGCGCAACGAAGATGCCTTCGCTGCAAAGCTGCCTGACAGTGCCGGGGTTGTTAACTACAAAGGCATAGTGGCCTGCGTCGCCGACGGCGTGAGTTGTAGTGAAAATGCACAACAGGCGAGCCAAACCAGTGTGGCTCAGTTCATCGAAGACTATTACAGTACGCCCGACAGCTGGAGTGTTAAAAAGTCGGCCGCACGGGTGTTGACCTCGCTTAACTCGTGGTTGTTTCATCACGGGCAGCAGGGCGATATTCGACACAACGGTTTGGTCACCACCTTTTGCGGTGTCATCTTAAAATCCAATACGGCGCATTTGCTCAATGCCGGGGACAGCCGTATTTATCGCTATCGAAATGGGCGTCTCAAACAGTTAACCCGCGATCACGCTCACAAACAATACGGCCGCAAGAGTTTTCTAACTCGCGCCTTGGGCATGGACAGTCGTCTCGAGGTGGATTATCACCAGGCCTCACTGCAAGTTGATGATCTGTTGGTGATGACCACCGATGGTGTGCACGAATACCTCAATCTCGAAGAGTCTATTGAGTTGCTCGATCACACCGAGCAGGGATTAGAGGCCACTGCCAAGGCTTCGGTAGAGCGCGCCTTAGCCAATGGCAGTGACGACAATCTTTCCTGTTTATTGGTGCGGGTGAAGTCGCTACCCCAGGCCGACGTTAACGAAGTGCATCGTCAATTAACCGAATTGGCAATTCCTCCGGTGATGTCGGTAGGCAATAAAATTGATCAATTCGAAGTCTTGCAAGTGATTTACAGCGGTACACGAAGCCATCTCTATCGAGTGAAAGATACGGCAACCGCGCGGGAGTACGTGTTAAAGGCGCCCTCTGAAAATTTCTCGGAAGATACCCAGTACCTCGAGGGTTTTATTCGCGAGCAGTGGGCGGGGCGTCGACTCAACAGTCCATCGGTGATGAAGATCTATGAGCGTCCTCACGAGTCGCCATTTTTATATCATCTGTGTGAACCCATCGAAGGCATCACACTGCGTCAGTGGATGCACGATCACCCTAAGCCAAGTTTTGAAGTTGTGCGTGAGATGACCGAATCCATTATTCGCGGGGTTCGTGTGTTTCAGCGAATGGGCATGGTGCATCGAGATTTAAAACCAGAGAACGTCATAGTCACCCCTAGCAACAGTACCGTCATTATTGATTTTGGCACGGTGCAGGTGGATGGGCTCGAAGAAATTGCCAGTCCGTTGGATGAAGAGATTCCTGTAGGCTCCGTAGACTATATCGCACCGGAGTATTTGCGCGGTGAGAAGGGCTTACACTACTCGGATATTTTTTCGGTGGGGGTCATGGTCTATGAGATGCTCACTGGAAACTTGCCCTACAAAACCTCGCCCGAGCAACAGCGCAATCCTCAGCGCTATCAAGATTGGCACTACCGATCGTCGCGGGTGTATCGCAAAGACATTCCGCTTTGGCTCGATCTGGCACTAGAGAAAGCCTGTTCTGAGTCGCCAGCGAAGCGCTACCATGTGATGTCGGAGTTTTTGTCGGATCTAACAACGCCTAACGCGCAGTTAGTGGGAGATCGTGAAACAGCACCATTAATGGCGCGAAATCCTGTGCTCTTTTGGCAGTGGGTGTCGGCTGCTTTATTTGTGGTTGTGATGATTCAGGCGTGGTTGTTAACTGCGCACTAGCCCTGTCGCCGATTGCGTAGAAAAGCGGTTAATCTTCGCTACTATCAAACAGGCCAAACAGTGCGTCTTTTTCATCCGACGAGACGGTGGTTTCCGATTGAATGTCTTTGCGCGATCCGCTGCGGACCTGATTGCGGCCGCCGTGTTTCGCCTCGTACAATAAGGCGTCCACTCGCTTGATAAAATCTTCCTGAGTTTCTTGTTTTCCCGCCGTGTACACATCGATGCCTAAGCTGGCGGTTAAGTTGATCTCGTTGCCATCGGCGTGAAGCGGTGTGGCTTCGATACGCGCCCGCAACCGCTCGGCCACTTGAGTGCCGGTGAGTAAATCGGTCGAGGGTAAAATAATGACGAACTCTTCACCGCCGTAGCGGCAGGGAATATCAAGTTTTCGCGTCGCCTGCTTAAGCAGCTCTGAGGTTTGTATCAGCGCGAGATTGCCAATCTCGTGTCCCCAGGTGTCATTGACCTTTTTGAAGAAATCTAAATCGACGATGATCAGCGCAGTGGCTTGACCGGTGCGCTGGGTGCGCTCCATTTCGTAATCGAGCGCTTTGGTAAAGTGACGATAGTTGTTGAGCCCGGTGAGAGTGTCGGTATGCACCTGCTCGGTGAGATCCGCCACCTCTTGGCGCAGGGTACTGACCTCATCAATGATGTGGCAGGTGGTTTCACCCACAGGGCAATTCGGCGTTGCCGATGGCTGTGTCGAAGTCGTCACTGGGTCTTCCTGATCCAAAGTCATAATTGTTATTCTGCTGCACGGTCAATAATGCTAGGCCGCTCCCGTTGATAGTAACCCAATATCAATAATTCTAACGCAATATTAATAGACGTCGAGCGAGGGCGATCAAGGCTACCAGGCCTATATCGTCCAGCGGTTACTAAATCCTATCGGCTCCAAGCGCCAATGCCTGAGCGATTTTGTGGCTGAGAGCCAGAAACAAAAGGTCTGAACCTTAGCCTCACTAAGCGTTCAGTTGGTGTTCGAGCTGCTCCAGCTGTTCGGGGGTGTTGATATTGGTAAAGGGATCGACTTCTCCAAGCGATTGAATTTCCTGTGAAAAATCGCAAAGTCTCGCCTTTTGTTGCTTCAGCCAAGCCCCCATCCGGTAGTTTTTTTCTTCCACCAGCCAGCGTCTGAGTGGTTCACGCTGATCGATGTGCCAAAGGCAGAAGGTCGGTTGTTTGTGGCCGGCATAAGTGGGGCAGATCAATTGCTTGGATGATGAGTCCTCCGAGTCTTGTGTTCTGCAGAGTAAGCGGGTGACTAGATCCATGGGGAACAGAGGGCTGTCGACGGCAAAGCTGGCCAGCCAGCGATGGCTGCTGTTGCTGTGCATCCATTCCAGCGCCGCGTGTATACCGGCCAGCGGCCCCAAATGACCGCTCAAACGGTCTTCGATGAGTGGCAGTTGGCGGCTTAAAAGATCGATCTCTTCCGTCACTGGTGGATTGACGTTGATCAGCAATTGATCCACTTGTGGCGCTGCGCGTTCAATGACGTGATCCAGCAGTGTTTTTCCCGCCAGGGTCAGTTGGTGCTTGGCCTGGCCATTCATTCGTCGGGCGAGGCCTCCGGCCAAAATAACGCCGCAGCAGTCAGTGTTCATTGTGTTGGTTATCACCGAGAGAAATTTTCAGCATTATGTGCCGGAAGCGTTTGAAGATACAATGCACACATCAATCATTGCTGGGTGAGAATCATGGAGTTGGAGAATTTTCGTCGTGAGTATTTGCAGGGTGGTCTTAAGCGAGACGACCTAAATGACGATCCTATTGCACAGTTTGAGTTGTGGCTACAGCAAGCCATTGATGCAGGCTTACACGATCCCACCGCCATGACTGTGGCGACGGTGGATGCGGACGGACAACCCAGCCAGCGCATCGTGTTGCTCAAACACGTCGATCAGCGCGGCTTCGTTTTTTACACCAACTACGAAAGTCACAAAGCGCAAGACTTGGCCAATAATCCACGGATCAGTTTGCACTTTCCGTGGCACTCCCTAGAGCGTCAGGTCAAAGTTCGCGGGTGTGTCGAGAAGGTGAGCGCGGCCGAATCACTGGCCTATTTCAGCTCGCGCCCCGAAGAGAGTCAGTTGGCGGCGTGGGCGTCGGCGCAAAGTCGGCCGGTGTCTTCGCGTCAGTTACTGATGCAGCAATTTAATGCCATGAAAGAAAAGTTCAAACAAGGAAAGATTCCTTTGCCGGATTTTTGGGGTGGCTTTCGGGTCGAGGTTTCCAGTATCGAGTTTTGGCAGGGCGGAGCCAACCGACTTCACGATCGCTTTCAATACACACGAGATGGCGATCACTGGGACATAGATAGGCTTGCCCCTTAATCCAACAGCGGAGTTTTTACGCCAATGATTCCCACGATTGAAACCGAGCGATTCAGCTTAGTGGCCCCGAGCCTGGAATGTTATGAGGTTTATGAGCGCTTCTATACCGACGCCGAGGCATCAGCCATGTATGGCGGGCCGATCAGTAAAGAGCAGGCTTGGGCAAGATTAAAAGCGGATCTTGGCTCATGGTATTTGTTGGGTTTTGGTGTCTGGGTTATTCGTTTAAAGTCGGATAATCGCTACATCGGAACCTGCGGCTTTTGGCGGGGCGAAGGTTGGCCCAGGGAGCTCACCTGGTGGGTCTTGCCCGAGTATCGGGGTCAAGGTATTGCCACGGAAGCCTCAAAGGCCGCTTTGTTGCACGCTTATGATGAGTTTAAGTGGGAGTCGGTCGAAACTTACATGAACGATGAAAATACCGCGGCGAGAAGCTTAGTCGAAAAACTAGGAGGCCAAAAAACGCGGCGAGAAGCGTTTGGTGACGGATTAAGTCGCAATATCTATTGCTTGCCCAAACCCGCTTAACTCACTTATCGACGTGCCAAAACTCGAAAGAATGACTTCGGTTATGAAGTTATGAGGTTGAGAGTTACAAACCGAAATCATCCCCGCCGACGTTAACGTGTGCGCGGGAATGATTCAGTTGTCAGCTATCAGTTTTTAATGAGCCGTAGCGCACTGACCACCGTCAAGAATAATCGTTTCACCGATCACCCAAGCAGAGGCGCGAGAGCTTAAGTAGATCGCTGTGCCGGCAGCATCTTCTGGAGTGCCGATACGGCCGCGTGGATTGGCCGCTGCCACTTCTGCTTCGTGATTATCCAGCGCAAACGCAGTCATCTTACTGGGGAAGAATCCCGGCGCAATACCATTCACATTGATGTGATCTTTCACCAAATCCGCTGATAAGTGCTTGGTCAGCTGAATTACCGCCGCTTTACTGGACGAGTAAGAGTAAGTGCTCATGCCTGGGCCTGGATAGAAGAAACCATTGATCGAGGCGATATTAATCACTCGTGCTGGATCATCTTGAGAGCCCGCGCTGCGCATGGCGGGCAGCAGTTGCTGGGTGAGGAAAAACAGCGATTTCACGTTCAAATCCATCACCTTATCCCAGCCGGCTTCGGGGAAGTCATCAATCGGTGCGCCCCAAGTCGCGCCAGCGTTGTTGACCAAAATATCCACGTTGGATTCACGCGATTTTATTTCGTCGGCGAAGGCCTTAACGCCTTCTAATGTTGATAGATCAGAGGCAACTGCGACGCACTCACCCACTTTGTTCAGCTCGGCCGCTGTTGCATCAAGCTCTTCTTGTTTGCGGGCGGTGATGTAGGTTTTTACCCCGTTTTCTACAAAGCCGCGAGCAATCATGGCGCCGATTCCCCGTGACCCGCCTGTGACGATGGCAACTTTACCACTAACATCAAATAGATTTTTCATCGTATCCTCTCTCCAGCTTGTTTTAGAATGATCATGCCCTAAGACTAAGAGCACGGATGAGTGCTGTCCATGTCATCGGATGTCCGGTCGTCAATAAAGGCTCCGGCACGTTTACCGAACCAAGGAAGTTGTTATGAATCAAACCCAATATCCCCCGCAAACTATGCAATACATCTCCATGGTCGAGGCCGGTGGGCCAGAAGTGCTTACCCCCGCGACCACCGATACCCCAACGCCAAAGGCTGACGAGGTCCTAATTAAGGTGGCCTATGCCGGCGTCAATCGGCCAGATGTGGTGCAGCGCCAAGGCCTCTACCCGCCGCCGCCGGGGGCTTCACCGATTTTGGGGTTAGAGGTCTCTGGCGAGGTTGTCGCCGTCGGCGATGCCGTGACGTCGCTGAAACTTGGGGATTTGGTGTGTGCACTCACCAACGGTGGCGGCTACGCGCAATATGCCGTGGCCCCAGAGGGGCAATGCCTAGCGGTTCCCAAAAGCCTGCCGCTTGAGCTGGCCGCGGCACTGCCGGAAACCTGTTTTACTGTATGGACTAACGTGTTTGATCGCGGCGCCTTGCAGCCTGGCGAGACGCTACTCATTCACGGCGGCGCCAGCGGCATTGGCACCAGTGCGATTCAAATGGCCAAGGCTTGGGGCGCCAAGGTCTTTGTCACCGTCAGCACCGAGCAAAAACGCCAGGCCTGTTTAGATTTAGGCGCTGATTTGGCGATCGACTATTCAGAGCAAGATTTTGTCGAGGTCATCAATGCCGAGACCGACGGCCGTGGTGTCGATGTGATTCTCGATATGGTGGGCGGCGATTACATTCAGCGCAATATCACCGCGGCGGCTGTCGATGGTCGTATCGTCAACATCGCCTTTTTACGGGGCCCTCAAAACGAATTGAACCTGCTGCCGATGATGTTAAAACGGCTCACCTTGACCGGCTCAACCTTAAGGCCGCAATCGCCCGAGGCAAAAGCCAATATTGCTAACAACTTGCAGCAACATATTTGGCCGTTGATCGAGGCCGGTACCATGCAACCGAAGTTGGCCAAGGTGTTTTCCGCGAGTGATGCAACCCAAGCTCATCAGTTGATGGAGTCTCATGATCTGATTGGTAAAGTGGTTTTGGATATGGGGATGATCTAGTGGCTAGTGGCTAGTGGCTAGTGGCGCGGGACGACGGGCATCGGTACGAGATATGAGTAAAACCCTAGATTGCCGCGTCGCAAAAAACCGCTCCTCGCAATAACGGAGTTATGAAGAATCCTCGTTGATATCTCGTCATTGTTAGCCCAGCGAAGCAATCCATCTTGCAGCTAAAGAGAGTATTGAAAGAACAGTAGCCCTAACCATAGCAAAGATCATTTAACAAAAAGATCAGAATACAAGCGGATAGAGTAAGCACCATGAAACGAACTCAAATACACACCGGCCCATTAAAAGGCTACCGCGTTATAGAGCTGGGCCAACTACTCGCCGGCCCATTCACCGGCTGCATGTTGGGTTACTTTGGCGCCGAGGTGATAAAAATTGAATCCCCCGAGGGCGGTGATCCCATTCGCGGTTGGCGTGAAGTGCAAGACGGTACTTCCCTATGGTGGCACTCGCTGGGTCGCAATAAAAAATCCGTCACCATCGATTTAAAATCCGAACAGGGCATCGATCTGGTAAAACAACTCATTAACAGTGCCGATGTCGTGATCGAAAATTTCCGCCCGGGTGTGGTCGAAAAGTGGGGCATAGGCCCAGAGCAATTCACCGAGAGCAATCCCAAGTTGGTGTACGCACGTATTTCAGGTTACGGCCAAACTGGCCCCTACGCCAAAAAGCCTGGCTTCGCCTCTGTGTGTGAAGGCATGAGCGGTTTTCGTTACGTCAACGGTTTTGATGGCGGCCCACCGGTGCGACCGAATTTGAGCATTGGCGATACCATCGCCGGTATTCACACCGCGCTGGGCATCACCATGGCGCTGTTAGAGCGAGAAAAAAGCGGCCAAGGCCAAGTGGTCGACGTGGCACTCTACGAAGCCATGTTTAATTTGATGGAAGCGGTAGTACCCGAATACGACGGCGCCGGTGTTGTCCGCGAACCTTCGGGTTCTACCGTGACCGGCATTGCCCCCACCAACACCTATCAATGCAGCGATGGTAAATACGTCGTCATTGGCGGCAATGGCGATTCGATTTTTCAACGCTTAATGACCGGCATAGGCCATTCGGATTTGGCCGAAGATCCTCGGCTTGCCAACAACGCTGGTCGCGTCGAACACGAAGACGAAATCGATCAAATCATTGGCGGCTGGTGTTCAGTGAGAAGCGTTGATGAAGTTCTGCAAGTGATGGAAGCTCAGCGCGTTCCCGCAGGCCCCATCTACAACGTCGAAGACATGTTCAACGACGAACACTTCCAAGCCCGAGGCATGTTTGAACAAGTTGAGATCAACGGCAAGCCGCTAAAAATCCCCGCCATCTTGCCCAAACTCACCCGCACGGAAGGCAAAACCCAATGGCCGGGACCAGAGTTGGGGCAACACAATGATGAAGTGCTGAAAGGGTTGTTGGGGTTGTCCGACGATGAAATACAGAATCTTTCAAATGAAAAAGTCATTTGATACTAAGGCTATTTTGTGAATGTTGAGATCTTAAATTAACGCTAAGGAGCGAAGCAATGCTAAAAAATTCACTGTCGACAGTCGGTCGCTGTTTACTGGCACTCTATTTCTTGTTGCCGGGGATTCTCAAGTTCGTCGCCTGGGATACCCATGTCGCCTTGATGGAAAAACACGCAATGGTGATGATTCCACTGTTCCTCGCCGCGGCCGCCACTTTGCAAATCCTCTGCAGTATTGGGATTCTATTGAACCGTTATACCCAATGGTGCGCACTGGTGTTGGCGTTTATGGTTTTGGCGATTAACTTTCAGTTGCACGATTTCTGGAACTATACCGATACCGAAGCGGCTCACGAGACGCAGAACTTTGTTAAAAACCTAGGCATCTTTGCGGGATTGTTGGTGTTGAGTGCATACAGTTGGAAGAGCGACGATGCTTAGTAGCTACCACAACAGGGCGCGGTTAGAGCATTCGATCATAATTCATGTAAGCCTTTGATGGCTGATTAAAACTGAAGCGATCAATAGGGTCACGTATCAATAGGGTTAGAGTCGCTGATTTTAAGTATCAATAGGATCAATAGGATCAGAGTCGTTGATTTTATATCGAGCACGGTTTCGTGGCCGTATGGCTGAACGCTATCTGACGGCGATACGCGAGGTAGGGAATAACGCTTGGATGTTGGGGATGACCGTTTCAAGTCACGATCAATGGGGTCAGAGCCGTTGATTTTATGCGATCAATGGGGTCACGATCAATGGGGTCAGAGTCGTTGATTTTATGAAATCAATAGGGTTATTCTAATTGTCTACTTCAAGGATGAAGAGCTTATGGCCCGTTTACCCCGCCTATACCTACCAGGCTGTCCTCAGCATATAATTCAACGCGGAAATAATCGCGAAGCCTGCTTCTACGATGAGGCTGATTATAAAGCTTACTTGGCTTTTCTAAACGATACGGCGGAGAAATATGGCGGTGCCATTCATGCATTTGTTTTGATGACTAATCATGTTCACCTGTTGGTAACCCCGAGTGACGAACAATGTGTTGGGCGTATGATGCAGGCTCAGGGGCGTAAATACGTTCAGTACTTTAACTTTAAATATTCTCGTACTGGTACGTTGTGGGAGGGAAGGTACAAATCAACATTGGTTGATACCGACTACTACTTGTTAACGGTTTATCGCTATATTGAATTGAATCCCGTTCGAGCTAACATGGTCGCTCATGCATCTGAGTATCCATGGTCCAGTTATCGGGGTAACGCAATGGGGAAACCTGTTCAATTACTAACGCCCCATGCGTTGTACCAGAAGCTCGGAGGGAGTGATAAGGATCGACAATCTGCTTATCGAGCACTGTTTCGAGGCCGTATGGCAGAATGTGACCTAACGACGATACGTGAAGCAACGAACAAAGCATGGGTATTGGGAGATGATCGCTTTAAGTCTCAAGTTGAAACCATAACGGGTCGAAGAGCGACTCAATTTGGACGGGGAGGAGATAGAAAGTCAAAGGCGTATCGGGAAGGGTTGAATCAATGACTCTGACCCCATTGATTCTGGAAGTGAAAACGGGAAAACGTCGGTTGATTGAGTACGTAATGGCGCCGCTCATGCGATATAAAAGTGAAAGTGTTAGAGAAAGGTAGTCCATGAAGCTTATTGGCGGTTTTTTGTGTTCTGAATTCCTAGATATACAATGAAGAATTGGAATAGCCTATTTTCGAAGTTTTAGCGCATAGGTTGAGTTCATCTTTGAAACGACCACGCTAGTTAGTGTTGTAGAATTACATGTAGAAATACTTATTAGATTCTCCAGTTATAAATCCTTACCGACTAAAAAACGGAGTGAGATTCGATGGCTTTTGTAAATGAAATGATTCCTGAGACTGACGTTGTCAAATTTAAAATCAAGGAAGTAGATAAGAAATTAAGAATTGGTAGAACTTCCTCTAGGCAGTGGGTTGCTGATCGAGAAAGAGCGATATTTGTCAGAATGGTATCCATGCAATGTATGCACCCGGAAATGACAAATGAGAGAGATATTTCTACTTGGTCTATTAATTTCGATGGGCACGTGATTTTTTTTGATTTAGAGAATATTGGCAGAGGACGGGACGACGACGGTTATATGTGGAATAGCTGGAGGTTGTTAGGAATCGAAGATGGTGGTCGGTTGAGTGTAGATAAAGATATCTTTATTGGTTACGTAAAGGAAGCGCTAACGACATTTCAGTTTAACTATGAAACATTTTCCGACAAGTTCTATCTGAAGTTCGATGCCGAGGGGGCCGTACTATGAACCTTAGTTTTGACGAGGCAATTCTGAAGTTAGATACCGTAGATTTCTCTTCCCGAGAATCCGTGAAAGAGTTTCTGGGGCGTATTGATGCAAACGATGCTTCGGGAACAATTACACTCCTCTATGGCGGCGATATTAATGACGCGAGTGGTAATAGAATTGGTAGTGCTACTGAGTTAGCAAAGCAGGTCGCAGACAGTGATCAACGGATACGCGTAGTCGATAATACCAGCGCTGCTGAAATGCTCCAGAATACTCAGTTTCTGACAAAATTGGCGGTTGCGAATGGAGTGGTTGATGAGTTTGGAATTGGACTACCAAAGCTCCTGTCTGATCGAGACTACGACGGTCCGAAATCAATGGGGTCAGAGTCGTTGATTTTATATCGAGCACTGTATCGCGGCCCTATGGCTGGGCGCTATCTGACGACGATGCGCGAGATAGGGAATAAAGCATGAATGTTAGGGGATGACCGTTTCAAATTAAATATCGAAAATGAAACGGGCCGAAGGATGACCCGCTAGCGCGGGAAGGAGATAGAAAGTCAAAGGAGTATCAGGAAGGCCTGAATCAATGACTCTGACCCCATTGATTACAGGGAGGCTTGAATCAATGACTCTGACCCCATTGATTGCCATTGATTCGCTGACCCCATTGATTCGAATTACTTCCAATCACTACTCTTAGAATATTTGTCCATGAAGTGCGTTTTCACCCAAGGTGCTCCTTCGGTGTAGCTAATCAGGTCGCGCTCTTTAATCTCGGCAATGAGCTTAATGCCATCTGCACTGGAGTTATCGAAAACCAAAGCATGATCAGCAGTCATGGCCGCGTCATATAGCATATCCATGGTTCGCTTATATCGAGACAGGATTTTATCAATAGGGACGGGGTGACCGCCAAGCTTTACGCGGTTTTCAACACGAGATACGTTCGTTTTTGGATCGTCGATACCCACGTATAACAGCGTCACATTGAATCCATCTGCTTTGGCTTGCACCATGTATTCTATTTTACTCGGGTGGCTCATTACGGATTCAAAGGAGTGGGTTACTCCAGCCGTGCGCAGTTTGTTGCGTTGATCTTCGGCGATTTTCTGGGCTTGCCTTACTCTTGCAACGTCGTTGCCGGTTAGGCGAGCGGCGATCTCATCTGGATTGATATAGACACCAAAGTCAAAGCCTTCTGACATAAGGTGATTGGTGAGAGTACTTTTGCCGGAGCCATTGGGGCCGGCAATCAGTATCATCTGAGGTTTAGATTTCTCCGGCATCGCTGTTAGACTCGTCCTGAATCGTGGTTTGGATCATTCCATTCGGTAATTTTCTATCAATCACCGTATTGCCCTGCTTATCGGTTGAGCGCACATCAAGCCCTGCATTGAGGGCTTCATTTCGCGCATTGCAACCAGCAGTCAGTGCTGCGTTCGCAATATCTTGACCAGAAAGACTTGCGAATGATTTCAGAGGTGTTTCAACGCTTTTTTTGACAGCCGAATTCTCAGCCATAGCTCTATCTCCATTAACGTAATGGTCTGTTTAGTCTACGCCTTAAGTGTCGCTATAGGCAATCTCAATCAGCTTGACGTTTGAGGTGGCTCGCCAATTAAGCTTTTAACCTATTGATTATTATAAATATTAATTTTTGGCTGTTTATGCAAAGGGAAGCTTTGGATGATAGGTTTTATCATGCATTATTCAGAATTTGATCGCGAATCAATGGGGTCAGAGTCGTTGATTTTATATCGAGCACTGTTTCGCGGCCTGATGGCTGAGCGCTATCTAACGGCGATACGCGTGGTAGGGAATAACGCAAGGATGTTGGGGTATAACCGTTTCAAATCAAATATTGAAAACAAATCGGGCCGAAGGATGACCCGTTAGTGCGGGAAGGAGATAGAAAGTCAAAGGCGTATCGGGAAGGTTTGAATCAGTGACTCTGACCTCATTGATTTATTCGCACTGATTTAAAAAGAACCGCTTTTTAATTGTCGAAAATCACTGCCTAAAACGGCTGGGGGCAACCCCTAGCTTTTGTTGAAACACATAACTCATATGCGCGTGTGAAGAAAATCCGGCATCGAGCGCGATATCCATCAAATTATTTTTATTCCGCTGCAGCGCAGTGCGCGCTTTGGATAGTCGGCGCTCCACCACATAGTCGTGAGGAGATCGCTTGAAGGTGTTCTTGAAGCAGCGGGCAAAGTAGGCTTCAGACAACTGGCAATTATTGGCCAGTAATTTTACCGTCAACTTTTCTGATAAATGTGATTCGATAAACTCTTCGAGATATATCTTTCTTTGCCGTGAAAACTGACTATTGGGAGGCTCTATCGATTGATCGTTCGGCTGAAAATACTCACTGAGTGTATTAATCCATCTTTCCACCTCAAAGCTATCGGCGATGATGGTTTGCAGCAAGGTTCTGCGCAGGGCATGGGCGGCACCAATTGCCTCTGCGTTGTAAATACCGTTGATGGGTGCTGTCGGTAATGGCCCTGTCAGTGATGGCGCCCTGTGATGATGGGTGAACGAGAGCTTTAAGTACTCGCCACCGCTCATGGATTCCGAATACACATCGCAACCGGCCGGCAGAAACGCGAGGGTATTGGCGTGGGTGTGAAAGTCGCTCACGCGGCTTGATGCCATGGCGTGTTGACCTGTTTGTGGATCAAAGGCAAAGCCATAGCTGTCGCAGCGCTGAGTCAGTTGGGCGCAGTAAGTTTGTTTAGGCAAGAGTGTGAGTTCCGCGCCTTCAACCAAGAGGTTTCGAACGGGCTCGGTTGTTTTTGCTGAATGGGCGTCGAGTGAGTTTTTCATGTGCCATTAATAGCGTATTTTCGGCGTGTAGAAAAGATCAGGTTTATGAAAGCCCGACAAAACTAAAGGCGCTAGACTCATTCACTGAAGGGGGTACAAATTGTCGCTAATAATCGGATTAACGACTATTTGGCGACCAGCTTGACGACTATAAGTGACGCGATCTAGACCTCCATAAGCGGCTCGATAACGTCGAAGGGTTTTCGCACTCGCGACCAAATACTACATTAGGATCAACATTATGGAATCTATGACGCTAACCCAATTACAGCAGGCGAGCGCGACGGTTTATCGGTATATGTCTCCAACGCCACAGTACTGTTGGCCGCAACTGTGTGAACAGGTGGGAACTGAAGTGTGGCTCAAACATGAAAACCACACCCCCGCAGGCGCCTTTAAAGTGCGTGGCGGAATGACTTATATGCATTGGTTGCGTGAGGCACGACCAGAGGTGTCGGGTATCATCACCGCGACTCGGGGCAACCACGGCCAAAGCCAAGCCAGAGCGGCCGCCGAGGCGGGCATCAGCGCCAAGGTTGTCGTGCCCTTTGGCAACAGTCAGGAGAAAAATACCGCCATGCGCACTTTTGGCGCTGAGCTGGTTGAGCACGGCCGCGACTTTGACGAGGCAAAGGCCGAGGCAATGCGTTTAGCTTCGGCAGAAGATCGCTTGTTAGTGCCAGCCTTCCAGGAGCAGTTGGTGATGGGGGTAGCGTCCTACGCGTTGGAGTTGTTCAGCGCGGTCAGAGATATCGATCAAGTCTACGTGCCCGTGGGTTGCGGGTCGGGTATCTGCGCGTTAATCGCCGCTCGTGATGCGCTGGGTTTATCAACAGAGATTATCGGTGTGGTGTCGACAGAAGCCGATGGCGTTAAGCAATCTTTTGAAGCGGGGCGTTTGATCGAAACCAAAACCGTTGCCACGTTTGCCGATGGTATGGCGGTGAGGGCGCCGATCCCCGAAGCGTTTGAGATCTATGCTTCTGGTGCTGCACGGATAGTTGCTGTGACCGATGATGAAGTCGCCGAAGCCATGCGGATCTTGTTTGCCTGCACTCACAACGTGGCGGAAGGGGCTGGTGCGGCTGCTTTTGCCGCGATTGCCAAAAATCGTGATCAACTAAAGGGTAAAAAAGTAGCGGCAATTTTGACTGGGGCCAATGTCGATACCGAAATCTTCGCTCAAGTACTCAGCGGCTCGACGCCAAAAGTTTAAAGGCCCAATACTAATGGGCACTTTTTAGAACCTAGCACCTAGAACTAAGATTGTTCATAGGCTCTTTTCACTTCCTCCGCAATAATCTCGACACCGCGTTTCACGGTGGCAGCATCTTGCGAGTAAGACACCCGAATACACTCGTGTTTGTGGCGCCAGTCGTCATCCATACCCACGAAAAAGTCTTGTCCAGGCACAATCAATACACCGCGCTGTTTTAAGCGTTGATACAGCTCTTGGCTAGTGATTGGCAGGCCGTCGAACCAAAGCCACAAAAAGATTGCACCTTCGGGTTTGTGAATCCGAAAGGGTAAATCGCCCAGTTGTTCGCGAAACCATTGAGCAGTCTGTGTGGCGCCTTCGCGATAAAACGGCGTCACGTATCTTTGTGAGAGCGACTGGATCTCACCGGTTTTAAACAGTTCTTTGGCGATGGCCGGGCCGATGGTGCCGCAGGCCAAACTGACGATGGTATTGGCGTTTGTGTAGGCCTGAATGATCTCTTCGCTGGCAACAATAATTCCGGTGCGGGCGCCTGGTAGCCCCAGTTTGGATAAGCTCAACGCCAAAATGGTGTTTTGATTCCAGTGTGGCGTCGCTTCGGTAAAGACAATGCCGGGGAAGGGCAAGCCGTAAGCGCCGTCGATAATCAGTGGTACATCTTTTTCTTGGGCAAGCGCGTCTAAGTGAGCAATTTCATCATCACTCAGCACATTTCCGGTGGGATTAGTTGGGCGCGAAACACACATGGCGCCAACATTGTCGGTAATTTCCAGTTTCGAAAAGTCGACGTGATATTTGAACAGCTTGTCGTCTAACAATTCGATGCTCGGACGAGTGGCGGTGAAGAAATTCTCACTTAATCCAACGTCGGCGTAACCTAAATATTCTGGCGCTAATGGCAGATGAATAGACTTTTGTGAGTCGTCCGGCATCACGCCAGCAAATATATTGTAGAGCACAAAAAATGCCGATTGACTGCCGTTGGATACGGCGATGTTGTTACCCGTTAGCTGCCAGCCAAATTGTGTTTTCAGAAACGCGGCGATCTGTTCGCGAAACTCTCGGTCGCCCTGAGGCGATTGGTAGATACCGAACAAGCTGTGTCGCTGGGCTGGATCGGCCATGATGTGTTCAAGTCGTTTCTGAAATATCGCCTCGACCTCTGGCAGTCGGCCTGGATTGCCGCCTCCCATAAAAATCATATCGGGGTTTTCGTTAAGGGCGGTGCCGAGATCGTCCATTAAGGAGACGATACCGGAATCACCGGCGAATTTTTCGCCAAATGCGGATAATTTCATGAAACAACTCTATTTGGGCTTTCTCGGCTAACCTTTTGGGCTGTTGACGAAAAAGGGACTGCATGGGCGTGACGAACTGGCCGGTAGGCTAAAATCGTACACCAAGGAAGGCGCACCTTAAGATGGAGGCCTGCATTGGTCAAGGCCTCTGGACGACGTTTTGAATGATCAAGCGACAGGCATAGTGGCGTCTACTCCAAATGCTAAAACGCTTGTTTGATAATTGATGTACAATGTCGCCACAATAAGAGAAGCGCCTAGTGTTTTTAGGGTTAGAGTGCTTCTGCGACCCAATTAGGTCGAGTCTGTTGATCGTTTCCACAGGGAATGGCGGCAGGCTCTAAAATAGACAGTTAGCAGATAGATGATGAGGTAAGAACATGAGTGAACGTGAAGTCGTAGTACTGAGTGGTGTACGTACCGCCATTGGCACCTTTGGTGGCAGCCTGAAAGACATCGCACCGACCGATTTGGCCGGTCAAGTGGTCAAAGAAGCCGTTGAGCGTTCAGGCCTTAAGCCTGAAGATGTTGGTCACGTAAGCATTGGTAACGTGACTCATTCCGACCGTCGCGATATGTACATGAGCCGCGTAGCGGCGTTGAAAGGTGGTCTGCCAGAAGAGACTCCAGCCGTTACCGTTAACCGTTTGTGTGGCTCTGGCTTGCAGGCCATCATCTCGGCCGCTCAAATGGTCTTGTTAGGTGATGCTGAAGCCGTTGTTGCCGGCGGAGCAGAATCCATGAGCCGCGTACCTTACTGGATTCCAAACGCTCGCTGGGGCGCGCGTATGGGCGATAGCCAAATGGTAGACGCCATGATCGGCGCTTTAACTTGCCCGATGAACGATACTCACATGGGCATCACCGCCGAGAACGTTGCCGAGCAATGGGACGTGACTCGCGAGCAGCAAGATGAGCTGGCCGCACTGAGCCACAACCGCGCGCAAAACGCCATCGAGAACAACTACTTCGATAGCCAAATTTTGCCGGTTGAACTGAAAACTCGCAAAGGTGTGACCGTTTTCGATAAAGACGAACACGTTCGCTACGATGCAAAAGCCGAAGACATGGCCAAATTGCGTACCGTATTTAAGAAAGACGGTACTGTCACTGCGGGCAATGCGTCAGGTTTGAACGACGCCGCTGCTGCCATCGTGATGATGGACGCTGAAGCCGCCGCCGCCAAAGGCCTGAAGCCAATGGCGAAGTTGAAAGGTTACTCTTTCGCTGGTGTTGATCCTAAAGTGATGGGGATTGGTCCTGTTCCTGCCGTGCGCAAGCTGTTGGATAAAGCCGGCTTGAGCGTGAGCGACATCGATACCTGGGAAGTGAACGAAGCCTTCGCCGCGCAAGCGTTGGCCGTGGCGAAAGATCTCGACCTGCCTGTTGAGAAGGTTAACCCGAACGGTTCTGGTATTTCTTTGGGGCATCCAATCGGTGCAACCGGTACGGTAATCGCTGTTAAAGCCTTGTATGAGCTAGAGCGTATTGGTGGTAAATACGCGGTTGTGACCATGTGTATTGGTGGCGGCCAAGGTATTGCAGCCTTGTTTGAGCGCTGTGAATAATTTGCATCGGTTGATGTAAATTGTGTTTTAAAAAAGCCACTGTTCGCAGTGGCTTTTTTGTATCTTACACTTCACGAACCTTGAGTCTTTATCGTAATTTGGAGAGTTAAATATGCAAATTCCAGAGCTGGTGGATTCTCGCCTCGACATTGATGGTCGCGTGGCGACCTTAACCTTCATTCGCAACGACGTTCGCAATGCCTTAACGGGAACCGCGTTGGTGGATGAAATTGTCGCCGTGGCCGAATGGGTTAACCTCAACAAAGAAATTTCTGCGCTGGTTATTACCGGTGAAGGCGCGGCATTTTCGGCGGGCGGTAACGTCAAAGATATGGCCAATCGCGAGGGTGACTTTTCGGGCGATGTCGAAGCGCAAGCCGAGCGCTACCGCCAAGGTATTCAGCGTATGCCGCTGGCGGTTCAATCAATAGAAGTTCCTGTTATTGCCGCGGTAAATGGCGCTGCCATAGGTGCCGGTTTTGATTTGGCGAATATGTGCGACCTGCGCCTGGCCTCGAGTAAAGCCAAGTTTGGCGAAACCTTTATTAATCTGGGGATTATTCCCGGTGACGGTGGTGCTTGGTTTATGCAGCGTTTGATTGGCTACCAGCGCGCCGCCGAGCTGACCATGACCGGTCGAATCATCAATGCCGAAGAAGCGAAAGAGTATGGCATCTTGCTCGAGGTATTAGCGCCAGAGCAGTTGCTGGGCAGGGCGCAAGAGTTGGCTCAAGAGATGGCTTCTAAACCCCCTCATGCGGTGCGTATGACCAAGCGTTTGATGAAAATGGCGCAGCGCCAGCAATTGCCGGATTTCTTGGATCTTTGCGCTGTGTTTCAAGGGGTATGCCACAACAATCCAGATCATATGGTCGCTGTCGAAACCATGTTATCAGCCATGGGGCAGGGTAAAAGCTAAGCGATGTCTGCGTGGGTGGCGTTTGGCGGTTGTCAGTGAGAATCGCGTTATAGCGTTAAAAAGCCCGTTAAGAACGGCTTTTTTCGATATAATCGGCGGCTAGATTTTGAGGGTGTAAACGATATGTCGCAAGCAGGCAGTGTTATTTTGGTGGGAATGCCCGGTGCCGGCAAAAGTACCTTAGGTGTGATGTTAGCCAAAGCATTGGCAAAAGATTTTGTCGACACTGATCTATTGATTCAGTTGCGCGCAGGTCAGACGTTGCAACAAGTTCTGGACGAGCAGGGCTATCAGGCCCTTCGGGCGTTAGAAGAGCAAACGCTGCTAGGCTGTAACTTCACCAATCATATCGTCGCCACTGGTGGCAGCGCGGTTTACAGCGAGAAAGGCATGGCTCATTTGAGTGCCTACGGTACCATCGTGTACTTGGATGTAGCCCTAGAAGAGCTCGGCCGACGCATCAGCGATTATGAAACTCGAGGTATTGCCCGTCGTCCCGATCAGAGCTTTGAAGATCTCTTTGCCGAACGCCAGGCGTTATATCGTCGTTACGCGGATGTGATTGTGGATTGCAACGGCCTTGATCAGACCCAAGCATTGGAGTTTGTGATCAGTGAGTTAACGCGTTCAGGGCAAGCGGCGACTGAGCGGGGGCACTGCGACCACTAACTTGATGATAAGTTGACGCTACAACCGTGCTGCTCAGCGGCGGATGGATTCCAGCGGCAGTGCGGTGGTGTATTTGACTTGCTTGAGGGCAAAGATCGAATTGACCGACGCCACGTTGGGGAGATGGACCAAGGTTTGTTTGAGCAATTGTTCGTAATGATCAACGCTGTCGACCACAACTCGCAACAAAAAATCTTTGTCGCCAGTGGTGGCATAGCACTCGACGATTTCTTTAACGTCTTGAACGGCCGACTCAAAAGCCAGTAGCGAGGCTTCGTCATGGCTCTTGATGGTGAGATAGGCGTGAACGGTAACCCCGAGTTTCAATTGCTTGGCGTTGAGTAGCGTGACTTTGCCGCGAATGAAACCATCGGCTTCTAAGCGTTTGATGCGACGCCAGCAGGGTGTGTGAGATAAACCGACGAGATCGCCCAACTCGTTCATCGAGTAATCGGCGTTTTCCTGCAAAGCTTTGAGGATTTTAATGTCGAAATCATCAAGTTGGTGAACATCAGGCATGGGTTAGATCTCTATTTCGTACGACGGAAGTTAACGCCTGTCGGGAGCAATCGGCGAGCGATGCTTAAAACGGCGTATAGAAACAGTATAGGATTGTATTTCAGTCCTTCAACAGCAGTCCCTGATTTCTTTATACTGCATAGCTAATTATTGATTTTTAACAAGTTTACCGAGGCTTTATTCATGTTTGAACGCTTGCAACCACTGCCATCAGATCCGATTTTGGGCCTGTCGTCGGCTTTTCGGCAGGATAACAACCCCAATAAAGTTGATTTGGGGGTGGGCGTTTACAAGGATGAGCAAGGTAATACGCCAATTCTAAATTCAGTTGTCGAGGCTCAGCGCTGGGTTCAGCAGCACGAATTGAGCAAGGCTTATCAAGGACCGGTAGGCAACATAGGCTTTAACCAGCGGATGCAGTCACTGATATTTGGCGACAACAGCCCGTTGGCTGATCGGCTGACCACCTTGCAAACCCCCGGCGGTTGCGGCGCGCTTTGGCTCGGGGCCAAACTTATCGCCAACAGTCGCGGCGCTGCCACCATTTGGGTGAGTCGTCCCACCTGGGCCAATCACATTCCGTTAATGGAAGGGGCGGGGCTGACGATTAAAGAATATCCCTACTACGATGCCAGCACTCAGAAAGTGGATGTCGACGCAATGATGGCAGCTTTGGCTGAGGTGCCTGCAGGGGATTTGGTACTCTTACACGGCTGTTGTCACAACCCCTGCGGAACGGATCTGTCGCTCGACGATTGGCGAGCGATTGCCGATTTATCACTGAAGAACGGCTTTACGCCGTTTGTTGACTTGGCCTATCAGGGATTTGGTGATGGATTAGAAGAGGATGTACAGGGCTTGCGCTTACTGGCCAATGCCGTGCCCGAAATGCTCGTGGCCGGCTCTTGCTCGAAAAATTTTGGTTTGTATCGCGAGCGTACCGGTGTTTTGTCGGTTTTAGCCAATACACCGGCGGCGGCAGGCATCGTCTTTAGTCATATGCAAAACGCCGCGCGAGCGGTTTACTCGATGCCGCCGGCCCATGGTGCTAGTGTCGTCGATGCTATCTTGAGTAACCATGAGTTAAAAACTCAGTGGCAAGGTGAAGTCAAAGAAATGCGAGAGAGGATTAAGTCTTTGCGCGAGAATTTGTCGGCGGCTTTGGCACCCTACGGCGACTTTGATTTTATTCCTCAGCAGCGCGGCATGTTTTCATTTTTAGGTTTGACCGTCGAGCAAGTGGAGCGACTGAAAGCTGAGTACAGTATTTATATGGTGAATTCCAGTCGGATTAATCTGGCCGGTATCAATCAGGCCAATCTACCCTATTTGGCGCAGAGTATTGGCAAGGTGTTGTAATGCCACTTACGCTGCGTTCACTCTAGATTTTGTGCGGATAAATCAATTCGTTCACTCTCCAACATTAAGATGGCTTTGTGCGCAGGGATAGGTTTGCTGAAGTAAAATCCCTGCGCTAAATCACATTGACTGGCCTTTAAAAATACCAGTTGTTCCGAGGTCTCGACGCCCTCGGCCACCACACAAAAGTTCAGCTGTTTTGCCAAGAAGATAATCACCGACGAAATTTGCATGTCACTTTCACTGTCGGGAATGTCTTTAATAAACTCTCGATCAATTTTTAAGGTGTCGACCGGCAATATTTTGAGATAGCTCAGAGACGAGTAGCCGGTACCAAAGTCATCGATGGCTGTCTCTTATACACATCTCCGAGCCCACGAGACGC
>JBOEGJ010000027.1:0-2389 GCA_050633365.1 Cellvibrionaceae bacterium
AAATAATTTTTTTGAAATTAGTAATCGATTAAGCAGCCTGAGTGTTTTTATCACCAGACGTAGATTTTGATTTACGGCTAATGGGTTCTACCTTTCTCTGCTTTTCATAGAGGAACTTTAATACCTCTGAACGCAACCGGGTGTACTCGGGATCTTCCGCGAGAGACAAGCGATCGCGAGGTCGCTCGAGATTAATATCAAGAATTTCGCCAACCGTGGCGGCGGGGCCGTTGGTCATCATCACAATACGATCGGAGAGCAGTACCGCCTCATCCACATCGTGGGTAATCATGATCACGGTATTGTTGAGTTCCGCTTGAATCTCCATCAGAGAATCTTGCATGTGCGCGCGAGTTAACGCATCCAAAGCGCCAAAAGGCTCATCCATCAATAGCACTTCAGGCTGCATCGCCAGAGCTCGAGCGATACCCACTCGCTGTTTCATTCCGCCTGAGATTTCATCCGGGCGCTTGTGAATGGCGTGATCCATATGAACAAGCTCGAGGTTGTGCTCAATCCATTCACGCTTTTCGGCCTTGGTTTTTGTATTACCAAAAACTTGATTAACTGCCAGCTCGACGTTTTCATAAGCGCTCAACCAAGGCAACAGCGAATGATTTTGAAATACCACCGCCCGTTCTGGCCCCGGTTCGTTCACTTCTCTTCCGTTTAACACCACGCCGCCGTTAGTTGCCTGATACAAACCGGCTACCACATTGAGCACGGTTGATTTACCGCAACCGGAGTGACCGATCAGGGAGACGAATTCCCCCTTTTTAATTTTCAGGCTGACGTCGCTCAAGGCGGTAAAGGGACCTTTAGGTGTTGGAAAAACCATATCAATGTGACTGATATCGAGTAATACACTCATGATCTATCTCCTAAACTAATTTCTACTTGTCTGGTTCTAAGTTTGGCTTTAAGCCTGGCAAGGGCTAAGTTGTGCGTAAATCGATTAACGATCGGCGCTGGCTTTATCCCAAGATACGTAGCGCTGAATCTGCAACATCAAGCGATCCAACAAGAACCCGATAAAGCCAATCACAACCACTGCCGCCATGATTCGCGCCAATGAATTCGAACTTCCGTTTTGAAACTCATCCCAAACAAACTTTCCAAGTCCTGGATTTTGCGCCAGCATTTCAGCGGCAATAAGAACCATCCAGGCAACACCCAGCGATAGACGCATACCAGTGAAAATCATGGGAATTGAAGCAGGTAATACTATTTTTCTAACATGGGTTAGTGCTGGCAAACGAAGCACCTTGCTCACATTCACTAAATCACTATCAATCGACGCGACGCCCACCGAAGTGTTGATCACCATCGGCCACAGACAACATAAGGTGACAGTAATCATCGAATTGAGAAACGATTTAGACACCATGGGATCGGTAGAGGTATAAAGCGCACTGACCACCATAGTCACCAAGGGCAACCACGCTAATGGAGAAACCGGTTTAAAGATTTGAACAATCGGGTTAATCGCGGCATTTAGGGGTTTACTTAATCCCACCGCAATCCCCAGAGGTATAGCAATAATTCCTGCCAATACAAAGCCGCTCATCACCGTAACCAAACTCGTCACAATTTGATCTAAAAATGTCTCTTTACCGGTATAGGCGCGAGTTTTTGCCACATAGTCTGGATCTTTGGCGATTCGATCCGCATTGCGCTTCTCTTGTCGCTCATAGAATTTTTGTTGCTTTTCCCGCTCGCTGGTGTGTTCGTCGTAGAGAGATCCAAACTGCTCCCACACAGCGCTAGGCCCAGGAAATTTACCCAACGAAGTATCAATGTTCCGCGCGGCGGCAGACCATAACAACAAAAACGCTAAGAAGCCGATTAGTGGATAAACCACCCATTGAGTTGCATCGCTGATCACGGCTTTAACGCGATCCGAGAGCAGCGGGTTGTCGCCGACTTTATTCAAAAGAGAAGATGCTGTCATGGTCTGTTACCTCATTATTAATTCGTTGTGAAACCGCTTACAGTTTGTCGCCGGATTTCAAACCAATTGAGAACTTGTTGATGTATTCGTTGGGCTTGGCACCGTCATAAACGATGTTGTCAATAAAGTGCTTTTGCGGATCGCGAAAGCCATCTTCATCGGCACCGGGAAATTCATCGGCACTGGCAAGTCCATCTTCAATCAATGATTGGGCAGCAGTCATGTAAATGTCTGGTCGATAAACTTTCTTGGCCAATTGCTTGTACCAATCATCGCTCTTATCTTCGGAGATCTGTCCCCAGCGACGCATTTGAGTGAGGTACCAAATGGCGTCTGAGTAGTAGGGATAGGTCGCGTTGTAGCGAAAGAAAACGTTGAAATCAGGCACTTCACGCTTGTCACCTTTTTCATATTCAAAGGTGCCGGTCATCGAGTTGG
>JBOEGJ010000027.1:2475-25972 GCA_050633365.1 Cellvibrionaceae bacterium
GCTTCGGGACGGTTGGCGTTGTTATTTTCGTCCAACCATTTTGCGGCACGTATCAGGGCACGGGTCAAACGCACAGTCGTATTAGGATATTTTTCTGCAAATTGCGCAGTGATACCAAATACCTTCTCTGGGTTGTTTTTCCAGATTTCGTAATCAGTTACTACAGGAACACCAATGCCTTTAAATACCGCCTGCTGATTCCAAGGCTCACCCACACAATAACCGTAGATAGTGCCGGCCTCTAAGGTCGAGGGCATTTGCGGTGGCGGTGTTACCGACAGCAGCGCATCGCCGTCGATCATGCCAGAGCTATCGCCTTTATGCGGTGCATAGTAGCCAGGGTGAATTCCGCCCGCCGCCAGCCAATAACGCAGCTCGTAGTTGTGAGTTGATACGGGGAATACCATTCCCATATTGAAGGGCTTACCCTCATCTTTGTATTGCTCGACTACCGGCTTCAAGGCATCGGCTTTAATCGGATGAACCGGTCGGCCATCATCCATTTTGGGAATATTGGGCTTCATTTTCTCCCAGATTTCGTTGGATACGGTAATCGCATTACCATTGAGATCCATTGAAAACGGCGTAATAATTTCGGCTTTAGTGCCATAACCCATAGTGGCGGCGATGGGCTGGCCTGCCAACATATGTGCCCCGTCGAGACGACCATCAATAACGCCATCGAGCAGTACTTTCCAGTTCGCTTGAGCTTCGATGGTGACGTACAAACCCTCGTCTTCGAAGTAGCCATTCTCATAGGCAACCGCAATCGGCGCCATGTCGGTGAGCTTAATGAAGCCAAACTTCAATTCTTCTTTTTCGGGATAACCCAGCTCTTCGGCCTGAATCAAGGTGGCGCTCATTCCAGTACCGATTACCGTCGCTAACACTGCTCGCTTAAAAGGTTTTAACCATTTCATCATTTAGTCCCCAGTATAAAAATCCAAAAAAAAAGCGCTCACGGTTAGAGACCCTTTCGGGCTTAACGGTGAGCGCCTTTGCTCGAAACTCAAAGCTACAGTGCAGTGAGTTCAATAGTGTTTACTTGGTTGTCGATCAAATTACTTAAAAGTGATATCGCCCAAAACTCAATATCGCTGATCAAATCTAGAAGGAGGTATCGCCGTTGATCCTCTCTACTCTTATGGTGTCGTTACAACACTCCGATTTTGTCGCACTTCTTCGCGCTGACACATTCAATAATGCAGCGACTGTGCCAACACTCAATTTTTTTGCCAAAAAGCGCCAAAAACAAGAAAACTCACCATTAGGTTGCACAAATATTCGAAAACGCCCCCCTTTGATTCACAGTTTTTTCTTCTGGAAAAGATCTCATTGCACTTAAGCGATGGGCAGCTCACCGAAACTGGGCGATATGCACCATAAGTGTTCAATGAGGGGCATCTTCTGATTTAAAGAGAACCACGTCTTCGGAGAGAACATCAATTAACAGAACGCGATCCTTAGATAAAAACACGCCGTGGGTCTTACACAGCTGTCCGGTACTGATATCGCGGTAGGCATCAGAGACAACGATATGATCGTGTTGCAGACGGTTCATGGCGTTTAGCAAGGGAAAATAAGGTCGATGAGACCAATTGTAACCGCGGTATTGATCGTTTAGCCGCAAACAGTCATCTCCGACTATCACATTGTCGGAGATCTGATTGCCTTGCGGATCACAGAGAAAGAACTGTAGAACCCCTAAACGTCGGGCCTGCGAAACCGGAAGGTTTTCTACGATATCACTCAAGACATCACGGCTACTCAGTCGTCGACTCATTCGCTGCAGTGTTTGCGCGACTTCTTGATTGTGCCGGGCGGAAGATTCCAGCAACCGGCTTTTTTGTTGTAAATAACCGGCTTTCATTGAATCAATTCGCTTTCGATAAGAGCTGCTAGAGAGCCACGCCGGCAATGCAGGATCAAATAGCCAACCCTGAATGTAATCGGCTCCACATTCGATGGCGAAGTAAAACTCTTCTTCGGTCTCGACCCCTTCGCAGATAATCTTACATCCCGCCCGTTGGGCCATGGAGACAATCGATAACACCACATCCGCGGCGTAGCCCCCCAGTACCGCCGATTTAAATAGTGCCATATCCAGTTTTATTAAGTCGGGCTCAAGCTCAATGACACGATCTATTTGTGAGGCCCCCGCTCCGAAATCGTCAATAGCAACCTTAATCCCTGCCGCTTGATAAGCTTTTGTCAGGCGCTTTAGGTTTTCTAGGCTACCGCCATGCTCGGTGATTTCCACAATCACTCGACTCGGATCAACACCGGCCTGACGAACCATTTCCAAGGTCGGAATCGGACTGGTATCACTCAGCCCATCAATCCAGTCGGGTGAAATGTTGAGCGTAATAAAGCCGGTATCAGAGGCACTACTGACTTCGCCTAGAGCCATTTTTCTAAGGTAGCGGTCCAACAACAACTTATCTCGTCGCGGTAGATTTCTATCACAAAAAACTGCACCGGCGGAGACGAAGTCACCGCTGATGTCTTCTCGCCGTGCTAGGGCTTCATAACCGGCGATCAGACCTGAGGATAATTCAACGATGGGTTGATAGTGACTCCGAAAATCGAAAAAGCGGTAGCCCCCCAGCTTGTGTTCTTCGTGATTCGCGGCGTCTATCGCCTCCAGAGAAAAGTCTTTGAGCTTGTACATAAGGTTACATCAATATGAGTGAGTGGGGCTCCGCCTGATCTCACCCGGCTGATAACTGACCGAAAGCCTCTTGCTCGGTCAACATACTTCTAGATCGCGAGCTTCTGCGACCACAGTTGCTCCTTCACCAGACGATCAAACTGCTCCAACAGACTATCGATAGCTGCGGTTGCCAACTCAAAGAAGTCATTGGGTGCAATACTGGGCCTGTCCAGGACCAGTTGTTGAGTGATGCATTCGAGCAACTGTTCAATACAAACTGCCTGTTTTGGATCGTTACCCAGTTCATTCCAGAGCCGCTGCGTATTTCCCTCAATTTTTTCGGACAAATAGTTAAGTCTTATGCGAGAGATACTGTCACAGTGTTCAGCGGTAGAAACGCCCAAACCGATGGCGCGAGCTTGACCAATGTACTCGGCCGCAGACAACAGCTCTCGCCAGTAAAGGTGCAGCGGTTTCTGATCACGGCTTTTCAGCAACAGAAGATCACATTCTTGAGCAAGATCATCGATCAAATACAACACATTTTTAATCAACATATTGTGCTGCGATAGATTGTGGCTGATGGAATGGGTCGGATAATTACCGGCCAATCTCGCCCAATGCTGAGTGACGCCACACCAGCGGCTATTGTTTTCGATACTGTCATCGATTCGAGTAATGTTCTTAAGATCTAAGCTTACCTCGCTCTGCATCAACTCCACGTCGAGCTTCAACGCCTTTCCGCCGCTGAGATAGCCACTGGTCAAGCCGCGGTGTTTTTGAATATGACTCAACAATTCACGAAACCCCGCAAGCCACTGCAAGCCTTTGGTTTGACGAATTTTTCGATTTTTCCTAGCGCTAATGATTGACAGGCCCAAGGCGATGAAAGTCACCGTCAGCACCCCGAGAAAAAGACTCCATGACTGAATTGGCTCAAACATTCGCTGACTCCTCTTGCTGACACAGATTGTATAAATGACCGGCAATGTTTGAAGATTGCTCGGCCATTGCGCTATTTTCACCGGCGGCAACAGCCACCTCTTCGACGCGTTCGGAGATATCCCGCGCCGCATCGCTTTGCTGATCGGTCGCATCCAAAACCGCCGACACCATCGATGACACCTGTTGCGTATGATCGGCGATTACCGTCAGCACCTTCTCCGTACTATTGGCTTCATCGACTGTAAGTTCGGTATAGCGCATAACTTGATCAATGCTGTTTTTGACCTCAGCCATTTGACTGTGCATCTCTTCTAAGGTCTCGGAAATTTCTTTTGCCGACGCATCACTTCGGTTTGCCAAGGCCCGCACCTCTTCTGCCACCACAGCAAAACCACGACCGTGCTCCCCCGCCCGTGCCGCTTCAATGGCTGCGTTAAGCGCCAGCAAGTTAGTCTGCTCCGCAATATCACGAATCACGGTTGAACTCGAAGAAACTTGGCGGGTCCGTTCTTCTAACGCTTGCAATTGAAGGTGAGACGCAGCAACACATTGAGTCACGTCTTGCATGTGAGTCCCCACTGCGACAATCGCCTGTAAGCCCTGCTCCCCTTGCACACAACTCTGGGCAGCCGATTGATGTGTGTGTTTTAGTCGTCCAGCGACCTCTTCGATACTGTGACTAATTTCAGTCACAGCCGCAGCGATAGAACTTGTCGCCTGTGATTGCTGCAAGGTATTGGTAGCCAGTTGATCAGAAGTTGCATTGAGCTCGCTTGCGCTATGACTCAACTCTGCCAGGGTCGCATTAAAACTCTCTTTCTGCCGACGCTCGCGATACATTAGGCGCATCAACCCCAAGCTGCCGTCGTCGCTCAATTTCGCGAGACGCTCAGACAATTGCTCGTCATTGAGTTGATCCAGTTCAGCAATGAGCCGCTGAATACTCTGCAGTCGATTGATTAGCATCAACACCCCAATGCACAACAAACAAGCAGCTACCGACAATAGCCCCCAAAAAGATAAAGGTAATGCAACCAGCTGCGCCAGTTGAAGTTGCGAGAAAGCCAACAAAACAAGCAGTAGAGCCACAATTGCACTGCGAGCCTTAGTACCTATACCCCAAAAGGGTCGTCTATTTTGATAATCCAAAGAAATCACCGTCTATCACTTGGGAACTAAGGATTTTGCAAGTTCTATTCCAGCCTCGAAACGAAAGCCTCGAAACAGCACTTTTAGGCGCCGACTGTCGGTAATTTTGATTTCAAAAAAGATACAGTTATTAGTTTTAGAAAGACTCAAACCAGACCTTATAGTCAAGACGATTTGATGCACCACAAAATTCACCGCTGCACCAGTTCGGCCCACCAAACCGGTTTAATTCAAAAACTACCCGAATTTTCAAGTTGGCCAAAAAATTGCTTTGACTACTTTGGAGTAACACAACATTCGGGATGATCGTTGTAGCCGCCAGCGACTAGGACCTTTTGCGCTAGAAAACGAAACAGACTGAGGAAGCACTCATGAAATGGATTAAAACCTATACAACGGAGTTTTTGCTGTTCACAAAACTTCTATTGCCTTCATTACTTTTGATGGGAATCACATCAGTGGAGGCAAGTTCCGGCATTCAATCTATGGGGGAAGCGGTGAACATCGCCGGTAGGCAACGCATGCTGTCTCAGCGTATTGCTCAATCGTACTTTTTGGTGGCGCTGCGACCTCAATCCAAACGAGGACAAGTTCAACTCGACCGCGCGGTATCGGAGTTCGAACGGAATCTGAAAAACTTGAGAGACTACAAACCAGCTGAGAGCCTGAAGCGCGACTTAAAAACCGTGGAAAGTCTCTGGATCCCTTATAAGACCTTGGCGACCGCCTCGGTGAGTAAAGCAAATGCTCAAGTATTGTTTACTCAGAGCAATACCTTGCTCAAAAGTGCCCACGCCTATGTGGGAAGTCTGGAACAAATATCCGGAACAAAAAAGGCCGAAGTGATTAACATTTCGGGACGCCAACGCATGTTATCGCAACGGATTGCGAAGAACTTTCTCGCCTCACACTGGGGGCTTGAAGGGGATAACAGTACCGCCATGCTTTATGAAGATATTGCTGAATATGAGAATGTACTCTCGTACCTGTCGGAGTTGGAAATCAACACCCCTGAGATTCAAACCCAGCTCAATAAAGTCAACGGTCAATTCAAGTACGCTTCAAAGGGCTTTGACGGCGCAATGTCCCTATCAGGACAACGTTTGATTCACGTGGTCACCGGCACAACGGATTCCATGTTACGGGGAATGAACATCGTCACCGGGCAGTACGCGCAGCTATTGAAAGACTGATCTGGCTAGTGGCTAGTGGCTAGTGGCTAGTGGCTAGTGGCTAGTGGCTAGAATATAGGATAACCCGCACAGTCCATTGACTGCGGTCGATGGGCTTAAAGGTTTTACTTCAACATTGCCAACACATCAATTAGCGTTTCTGCCACCTCGGCGAGAGGCTTGCCTTTGTCCATCGCCATTTTTCTCAGGGCCCGATAGGCTTCATCTTCTGTCATATTGCGATGTTCCATAAGCAATCCCTTGGCTCGATCGATGACTTTTCGACCTTCAAGCTGAGTCTTTGCTTGCTCCAGTTCTCCGCGTAAATTCTGTGCCTCATAAAAACGCGCTGTGGCAATATCAATAATGGGGCGAATGCGGTGGGGTTGAATATCGTTGACAACAAACCCATTCACCCCTGCCTTAACAATCGTTTTGATCAGTTTTGGCGCTTCTTTCTCGGCAAACATCACCACCGGCAGCGGACAGGTATCATGAATCAAACGCAGCTGCTGCAAGATAACCGCATCAGGTGCATCAATGCCCACCACAAGGACGTCTGGTTGATGTGACTGTATCTGTTGAAGCAGCCGAGCAGCATCGATCAGCTTTTTGACCAAGGAATAATCGGAATCCATCAAACCGCGCTCAAGCGCCAGTCGACGCTCAGGATCTGAATCAAGCAATAAAACCGATTGGGCCTTATTCAGGGATTGACGACGGGAAAACACGGACATACGACGAGCAGAACCTCAGAGCAACGGAGAATGCTAAATAAGGTTAATAAGCTAGAAGCGTGCCAGCTGGAGAATTGTGGACAAACTCGATGACAGCAGCCTAAATATTGGATTTAACTCGCAGGCGCACACAAGCACCTGCTCGCTTCAGGCTGGTTCAATTTCTACAGGCTGCGGCGTAGACTCGCTGCACCGATTGAGTGGTTATCACCCCCTACTTGCACCACAACAACTCACAACTCACAGACAAACTTCCAGAGACAATGGGTTTATCAGGCATTGACTGCGCTGCGGTTGGTAATTTGAGCAATGAACTCATCGTGATCGGGCATCGCTTCGACGGCGCCGGAGTAGGCGGTTTGAATGCCGTTGAGCCACTGTGCCAAGCCCTCTGCAGGTTTACGATCTGCGACTGGATCGTAGCTGCGAGGAGAAATCCCCTGCCCCATCATCACCGCTAGCCAACTGGCCTTTTTAAACAGGTCATCCTGACGCTCGAAGAATCGACCGTGAGCGGCAAATAGACGCATTTTGTGAGCGAGGGAGTCGGGAATGGGCATTTCACGAGCATTTTGCCACAAAGGTTCACGGCGTTGATTCAAGTGATAATGCAAAACAATGAAATCTCGCACCATGTCGTATTCACGACAAAACTGCTGATTAAACTCATCGATATCAGCAAGGTCAAAACCGTCTCGTGGAAATATTTGCAGCAAGCGCGCTATCATTGTTTGCACCAAGTGAATTGCGGTAGATTCCAACGGCTCGATAAATCCTGCGGATAGCCCCACGGCGATACAGTTTTTCTGCCAAGCCTGGGTTCGTCTTCCGGTTCTAAACTTAAGCACTCTCGGCTCAGCTAGGGCTTCGCCTTCAAGATTATTCAGCAGCGTATGGGTAGCCTCATCTTCCGACAGATATTTATCACTGAAAACCAAACCGTTGCCGGTGCGATGTTGCAGCGGAATACGCCACTGCCAACCCGCCTCGTGCGCAATTGACTGGGTATAGGGCCGAGTCTTTCCAACATTCTCCGACGGTACCGCCACCGCGCGATTGGCCGACAGTAAGTGGGACCAATCGTTAAATTCAACTCCAAGGGTTTTACCAATCAACAAAGACGCGAATCCCGTGCAATCGATGAACAAATCGCCATCGATGCTCTGACCACTTTCGAGCAAGATCGAATCAATATGGCCGCTATCGGCCGCTAGACGCACGTCAACGACTTTACCCTCAATTCGGGTGACCCCCATAGCTTCGGCGATTCGCCGCAGAAATTTTGCGTACAAGGATGCATCAAAGTGATAGGCGTAACCCATGGTCGATAGCACCGACTGAGGATCGCGACTGTTGGGTACAAACTTTCCCGCTCGGGCCATTTTCTCGCCCAGCGAAAACTCTGATAGTTCACCTTCAAAACCGAGACTGCGAGCGCGCAACCAATATTGATGAAACGATACCGAATCGAATTCTCGCCCATATTGACCGAACGGGTGAAAGTAGCAACTGCCCTTACGGGACCAGTTTTTAAACTCGATGCCAAGCTTAAAGCTGGCCTCAGTACTGCGAACAAAATCGGCTTCATCCACACCCAACATCTTGTGAACATCTTGGATTGGCGGAATCGTTGCTTCGCCAACGCCAATAATGCCTATTTGATCGGACTCTACCAACGTAATGCTGTAGCGATCCTTTGGCAGTACTCGAGCCAATGATGACGCCGAAATCCAACCGGCAGTCCCGCCACCAACGATAACAATTTTTTGGATGGAGTTATGAATCATGGATGTCACCCTTATAATTCTTTAGTCAAATATTTACGACCTACAAGCAAAAAAGGGTTTCTCCATTTCTGGAGAAACCCATCAATCAGCATTCGATAATGAGAGCTTTATGACTAATCGAAGCTGTAGGAGAGACGCAGGCCACTTTCACGCGATGGAGCCCAGCTGGCGTAGGTTTGGTTGCTACCAAGATTCAACTCCTGCTTGATTTCTTCGTCGGTCAAGTTATTAACGTAGAGCTCTACATTCCAATTGCCATCGGCGCTGGCGTAGCTAACACTGGCATCGACTTTGGTGTAGGCCTCTTGCACATCCATATCACTTTCACCCGGATCGGTCGGTCCATAGGTTCCAGCGGGACGATCACCACGGTTTTCGTAAGTGAGATAGGTGTCATCTTGGTAAGTGAGACGCAGACGCGGAGTCACGGTGGCACCACTACCCAAGGTAAAGTCGTGCTTATAGGATAGGCTCAACATAACATCCGGGGCATTCGGCAGGGTGTTGCCCGAGAAATCCCACGCGCTATTTTCACAACCACCACCTACTGCAGGCCCAGTCGCGCAATCGTTCCAAATCAAACCATTGTCATTATTGAAATTACTCTCTTGCCCCACATAATCGTCATAAGTGGCATCGAGTAATGAACCGGTCAAGGTTAACAAACCATTTTCGGTCACCGCGTAGTTCATCGAGAACTCCAGCCCCTTAATAGTTGCAGAACCCGCATTGGTTTTGATCAAAGTAGATTGCTGAGTTACCGGATGGATTACCGCAGAGGTAACTTGCATATCGGTGTAATCCATCATAAACACGTTAGCGTTCAGCGTCATACGACCGTCTAACAACGTCGACTTAATACCCAATTCCCAGCTGTCGTTTTCCTCTGGTTGCTGAACCAATAAGCTGTTGGCGGCAATATTTGGATTGTCGTTGGTATTGATAGGCCCTGCGGAGGGATCTACGTTTGCATTCAAACCATCTTGCAATACGCCAGATTTCCAGCCTGTAGCGTAAGACAAGAACAACATAATATCTTCACTAAGATCCCATTCGGCGCGAGCCAGATAGGTGTCGTTTGACCATGAATCTTCCATGTCGTTGATTTGACGGTAGTAACAAATATTACTTAAACCAGAGGCGTTTGCTTCGGCCATGGATTGAAAATCAATTGAAATCGGACCGGGTCCCTGTGCGAAGTTACAATCGATACTACGACCACCTTTGTCTTCACGGGTGTCTTTGGTGTGACGCATTCCGGCAGTTAAACGGAAGTTGTCGGTAACATCAAAGGTACCTTGTACATAGCCGCTTTCAGACTCAAGCGTACGCTTAGGCTGATTGAACGACGACAAGTTAATTGCGGCGTCAGCGGCGGTGAAGCCCCAGCTTCCGTGAAGCATGTCGAAACGAATGTCGTTCTCTTCTTCAAAAGAGAAAACACCGGCGGTCCAGCGGAAACGGCTGTCGTCAGAGTTTTTCAATTGAATTTCATGAGAGGTTGCGGTGTGGCCAGAATCAACGGTGTTACGAGTATCACCCTGCGCTTCGTTGCCATAGAGCTGAGTTTGAGACATATCGGTATAACCACCGATGTAACTCAGGGTTAGGCCGTTATCAAAATCATAGTCAACACGTGTGCGGAAGCTATCGACTTCGAGATCGATCGCACCCGGTGCTGTAGCATTGTTCTCTCGATCGCTGCCGTCTTGGGTGGAAACGTCACCGGTACCTTGGTTATTAAAATTTTCGTAGGAGGCAAACCAACTTAAGTTTTCGGTTGGCGTGAACATGGAGCCGATGCGATAAGACGACATATCTTTGGTGCCGTAGTTATCGAAGCTACTGTAAGGACTGCCGTCGGCGTATTCGGTTTCACCCTCTTGTTCATCGGTCACGCCCGCAAAGCGCAGCGCCCAGTTGTCGGTAATGGGCGTATTCAACATGAAGCGCACTTCTTGTCGATCGCGGCTGCCGATAGTCAAGCTGGCGCTGCCCTCGAACTCCTGTGTCGGTTTAGCGGTAACCAGTGAAACCGCACCCGCCGTGGAGTTGCGGCCAAACAAAGTACCCTGAGGACCGCGCAAGACTTCAACACGCTCCATATCGTACATCAACGCGGTAGAACCCTGTGAGCGCGCAGAAAAAACCCCGTCGGTATAGAAGGCAACACCCTGATCACCCGCTTCGGTTTGATCGATGGTACCTTGGCCACGGATAAATATCAGAGGGACGCCGTGATCACCGTTGCTGCGAATTTGTAAACTGGGCGCCATACCACGAAGATCGTAAATATTACTCACGTGGTTTTCTTTTAAGGTTTCGTTATCAAAAGCTGAGATCGCTAAAGGCGTATCTTGCAAGCTGGTGGTACGTTTGGTTGCGGTTACAATAACCTCTTCTAGCTCATAGGCTTGTACGCTAGCTGCGGGCATGACAACCCCAGCAGCAATCACTACCGACAGTAGTTTTCTTTTAAAATTATTAGGCATGTTGACTCCTCCGTCTATTATTTTTTTCGCGCCACTAACACAGACTTCCTAAGACGCTTGCACATAAGACGGATCGGTAGTGTCAATCAACCCCCCACTATTGTTTTATTTTTCTATGAATCAACGACGCCGAACGAGACATCAAATTTCGGGCAAAAAAAAGCCCGGACATGCCGGGCATTAACGATGGGACGAGAAGATTACATGAGAGAGCTTTTGGGTAAGATCAAAATTCTGCTATCCGTCTCTTGATGGGCTACAACCGGAAGTGACTGCTCTAACATAGATACAATCGAATCAGTTTGGTCCACCGCTAAAGACGTGGTTACTTTTAATTTCTTCAGAGAATCAGTTCCCAGAATAATTTTTTCATCACGATAACGGTTCACATCAAACACGACATTTTCAAGCGCAGCGTCACGATACACTAAGCGGCCTTCGCGCCATGGAGAGACGCTTTCGGCATCTATCTCGGATACTACCGCTTGCGCATCAGCGAGAGACACCAGTTTTTGACCCGCGCTAAGGGTCTCGGTCTCGCGGGAAGAAAAGTCGGGCTCCGAACTCGAAGATACCTTTACGACTCCCTCTTCTACGATCACCTTGATTTGATCGAGCTGTCGATAGACTTCAAAACGAGTTCCAACCACCATCACATCGGCTTGATCAGCGTCGACAAAAAATGGACGCTGCTGATCTTTGGTCACATCAAAAAATGCCTGTCCCTTAGCTAGGTGAACATCTCGACGATCGGCGGTAAAAGAAACTTCAATCTGAGAGTCGGCACCCAATGTCACCGAACTGCCATCATCCAAGCGAATTGTTTTTACCTGAGCAATGTCACTTTGAAAGTGAAGGATCTGCTCGTGATTACCACTTGCAGTCAACAACCACAGCGTCGACACCATCACTACAGCCACTAAGCTTGCCAGAGCATAGGGCGCGGCAAAGGGAAAACCTCGAAGCCCCAGCAAGCGGTCTTGAAAAGTCTGAGCCAATGAGCTCAACCACGAAGCGGGCACTTGCCGCTCAGCAGACAGCTCAAGTTCACCCAATCCCTGCCAAATCTCAACCAACTGCTGATAGGCTTCGCGGTGAAAACCGTCGAGTTTCAACCACTGCTGGTATTGCTCTTGTTCTGCGGCGGTCAGTGGGCGTTCTTGCTGCAATAAAAACCACTCGCGTGCTTCAGCCTCAATACGATCGACGTCATTGGTGAATACGGTCATTTCGCAGAGCCTCCAGCCGAGCTATCGACCTGTGGCCGTACCGCCTTCTGGCAATCAGCCAACGCTTTAGATACATGCTTGCGCACCACCGTTTCTGACAAGCCTTCTCGTCGCGCGATTTCCGCGTAACTGAGCCCCTCTATTCGATTCATAAGTAACAATTTTCGTCTCTTTCCTGGCATGGCCCACAGGGCACTATTGATCATATTTAAAAACTGATGGCTCAGTGCCACCCGCTCGGGACTGCGAAAGTCCACGTCTAAGTCGCCCTGCGCTTGTTGGCTAGCGACATAATTTTCACGCACGGTTCTTCGTCGTGCCTGGTCGATACAAGCGTTGTGTACCGAGCGATACAAAAATGCTCGAATATTCTCGATAATCTCTGCGCTCGAACGCTGGTGTACCGCCAGCTTGGTAAACGCCACCTGCACTATGTCTTCGGCCTCGCTATAAGCTAGGCCAAATTTTTGTACGGCGTAGCGGCACAATTCACGTTGATACTGTTGATAATGGCGTTCAAGATTTGCCTCTTCGTCCACCATTACGGAATTAGCCATTGCTCTCAAAGAAAGACACCTTTTGCTTATTGTTATCGTCTGTCACAGGACACCTCTTGATTTGCCCTCACGCAGTTTACCCTAAGGCTTAAGCCCTCTAATGCAGCCACGAGCAATGCTCAAGAGACGTACGAATGGAGCCTTAATCGTTAAGACGGCTTATCGATAACAATCCGCCCCCCCTCCCTAGAAAAATTAACGGATATTGTTCGACAACAGATCACTGACTTAGCGGAAATCCATACTCAATCGCATGCCGACTGTTCTTGGTGGCGCCAGATAGAAAAGCGGATCGGGGGCTTCGGGAGCGTGCACGTCATAGCGCACAACCTCATCAGTAAGGTTATGCACAAAGGCCTCCAAGCGCCAGTCAGCCGCGTGCGGTTTGATGACAAGATTGGTATTCCACACCCAATAGGCCGGCTGAACATCGATATTACTGGCGGCGCCATTGATATCTGCGACCCATTGGCCGCTGCTATTATCGAGCAGTTGACCCGAGCGATCTTTGCGATTCGCCTCGCTCAGATAGACCTCATCGGAGTATTTCACCCCCACTGAGGCGGTAATACGCCCCCACTGAAACGGAGAAAAGTAGTGTTTATAGGTTAATCCGGCGCTGAATTTAGGAGCCTGCTTCATACGGTTGCCACTAAAATCAACCAAGGCTGGCTGATTGGGGTCTCCGGCACTGGGGTTCCAAGTTTCACCGTATTCGGGAAAGAGTGCATCCACACTCAGAAAATCATCGTAATAGGCATTAAGCAATGAAAAGTGTGCCTTAAGCTCACCGAAGCGACCGGGCAACCAGTTTAGTTCGACCTCCATTCCCTTGATGGTGGCGGTGGCGGCACTGGCGCTGCGAAAGACTTCACTACCGTCGGAGTTCAGTGAGACCCGTGAGACCTGCAAGTTATCGTAATCGGTGTAAAACAAAGCGCCATTGATGGTCAGGGTTTTATCCTTTGCCTGCCATTTAACACCCAACTCCCAATTGCGACTTTCTTCGGGCCCTACGTACGCGCCCTCGTCGGTCTTGTTAGCCGCTAGAACTTGGTCGAGCTGCGATTCAAATGCCGGGTCATCAGCGCCACTAAAAACGCCGGAAACCATCCCGCCATCCTGTACAATGCCGGGCTTGAAGCCTTCAGCGACCATCAGATAGAGCAGTAGGTCCGGAGTCCCTCGCCATTCTGCACGAGCCATGAACGTGGTGCTGTTCCAACGCTTATCGACATCGTTGTAATTAGCCACAAAACACTGGTTAGCCGCCGCGGAATCTCGATTCACCGCAACCACCCCTAAGTCACCTTGTCGATCCGAGCGAATCAGATCAGGACAGCCATAATTGCGGCCGTCTTTGTCGTAGCGCAAATCACTGCCGCTGCGGGCCCCAAGTGATACTCCCCACTCTGTGGTGAGATCGTAGTGTAACTGACCGTAGATGGCTTCGAACTTTGAGCCCCGATGAGGCTGTTGATAACTGTGCGAGGCACCTCCCCCCCAGCCTAACCCAGTGGCGTCTTGATGCTCGAGGTCGAAGCGTATATCGCTCTCCTCTTCAAAATAGAAATAGGACAGCAGCCAGCGAAGTCGATTGTCGTCAGAGTTTTTCAGCTGCAACTCGTGCTGCCAGGATTGATAATCGGACCACACGGTGTGATTGCTCTGATGATAGATCGCCGGATTGGTTTCGCTGCCGACGGGGCTATTGCCGTCACCATCCCACAACTGATCGCGGGTCATGTCGCTGTGGCCAAAAATGTAAGTGACATCAAGGTCGGGAGTGAATTGCCATTGCAACCGACTTCGCAGACTGTGCATGACCAAGTCGGTCTCACCAACCGTATCAATCAATACCGGCGTATCGTAATCGACCGCGGGCAAGTTACCGCTACTTTGGTTGCGGTAGTATTCGTAACTGGCCCACCAACGCCATTCATCATTGGGTTTCCACAGGGAACTTAAGCGATAACTTGATACGTCGAGATTGTTGTACTGCTTATTGTCGTTGGACGAGGCCGACCCCGAAGCAAATTTTATCAAACCGTCGCGCTGCTCGGTGGCCGCCGCTAAACGCACAGACCATTGATCGGTAACAGGGAGGTTTACCACCCCTTGCAGGGAATGATAATTGGCCTCTGCCACGGTGAGATCGAGACGGCTTTCGAAGTGCTCTTGAGGTTTAACCGTGTGATAGTTCACCACTCCACTGGTGGCGTTGCGACCGAATAGTGAGCCCTGTGGCCCACGGAGAATTTCGATTTGCTCCAAGTCGTGCAACAGTACCGCTGTGCCCTGACTGCGACTGCTGTAAATACCATCGACATGAGTGGCGACGCCGGAGTCCCCCGCTTCAGTGGGATTATCGGCACCCACACCACGCAAATACAACATCGACGCTGTGTGATCACCGTTGCGCACCAGCTTCAAACTGGGCACTTGATCGATCACATCAAAAACACTGGTGACACGCAGATCTTGAAGCGTTTGATAATCAAGCGCGGTTACCGTCATCGGTGTGTCTTGTAAATTACTGATACGCTTGCCTGCGGTCACAGTAATCTCTTCGAGCACGCTAGGAGGCTGCTGGGCAGAGTGCTGACGACGTCGAATAGGATTCACCGGCCTCGGCACAATAACTAAACTTTGATCGGCGACTGAGCGGTAGATGAGATCGGTGCCGTCGAGCAATTGCGTCAACGCTTGATAGGGAGGTAATTCTCCCCGCAAGGGTTGAGATTGCCACTGCCCTTCGATACTCGACGACATGAGTACCGCAATTCCAGATTGACGAGAGAATTCCAACAGCGCATCAGAAAAACGCTGAGCCGGTATTTCGAATTGAATGAGAGAGCCGGCGGTTTCCGACAGAGGCGCAGAATTTACTTGGCTCGTTTTCGCTGCAGCAAGGCTAGAATACTCATCAGTACCGACGTCATAATCAGCCGCAAAAACGGCTGGGCACAGGCAAAACGTAGACAGCGCCAATAGCGCTATTGAAGAGAAAGTTTCTACTGATCGACATTTCTTTTGCCTATTCATCCAGCCCTCGGAGAATGTTCGGCGTCACCGCGCTTGCCTCAGCCCATCCCCGCGAATGAATTGATTCCCGTCTTTCGATCGACAATACCGACTGCCCGTTCGGCGCAATTGCCCCATCAAAAGATTCTCGCGAGCAAGCTAGCGGTAGCACTCACCGACTTCTCTGTTATTGTTATATTTTTACTGATACGACTCTTCTACCGATACTACTCTAGGCGGCTGTGACGCTTCAAGCATCATATAAGGCCTCTTCGACAGACTTCTCACCAAAGCTCGTTAGCGAGCCGCCTGCGCCTGTTCGCGCACCCATGCCAGCAATTGCCTATTGCCCACTTCCGCCTCTACTCCCGCGGGTAACTCTTCGACCAACCAACTGACGCGCCACTTCAACTGATCGCCTGAGGCCAACGATCTAGCCGCGCTTTGTACTTCCAACTCGATATAGTCTTGCCGAGGGCTTAAGTACACCTCGACATCTCCCTCGCCCGACGCCATGCGATCAGCCTCTACCGGTTGATAGAGTTTCAAATACAACAGGTCATCTTCTATCCACGCCAACCAACCCTCATCACCATTGGCGTTGATCTTTCCCTCTGGCGGCTTGATGTCGGGCTTTAACTCAAGCCACACCACATCGTCGCGATGACGATAGACAACCGCCCCCATAGCGACGTCTAACGACGACTGTTGCGCAGGATAAAATACTAACCCCCGCCGTGGAATCCGAGTGATTTCCCACCCAGCCAACTCGCCAAACCCCTCGCGGGTCTCGACGGTGTAGTCCATTCGCAGCACATTGCTGCGCTGCTCATCCAAGCTCATGCGTTTTTGAACCTGTGCTCCCATGCCCCACTGACTCACCAGAGACACGCTGTTTTCGTGCATCTGTGACACCTGGTAAGGCGCGCTATCGTGCGCCTCCACCGGCGGCCAGCCCCACAGCGACTGAGGGCTCAACCAAAACGTCGAGCCCCAATTGTTGGAGCTTTGCGCCTCGTCGCGAGAAAACAGCAACTGCCGATCTTTATAGCGAAGTGAGCTCACTCTCCCTCCCACGGAAGGATCGATAGTGACCGACAAGCGCTCACTCGCCAGCTCCATGGACTCAATGCTCAGAGGCTGAACACCAACACCATGGCCTGACTGCTGCGTTTGCGCCGACAGAGCAAGCGGTGGCAGCACAATCAAACATGACGCAGACACTAGCGCCGCGGCGCTCAAAAAAGCATTCATTAGCCTTCACACCTCATCATCGATAGCGGATGTTTTTCGCCACTCATAGAATCTTCGCTCGCACCCTCTGCATCCGCCTTGCCTGGCAACATTTTTATGTTGGCAACGGTGACTGCCACCGAGGCCGCCGTTTGCAACCCCAACGGACTTTTGATTTGAGAAAAGTCCATTCCTGCATTGCCAAAACACTGCAAATCAATCGCCACTTTATGCCAGGCATCAGGCTGCCATTGCTCCACCAGCGGATTGAGTGCTACACGAGCAGTACAATCGTCACCACAATCCATAGTCGCATAGAGTATTTCTGTCAGAGCTCGATCCACTTTAACATCCATGGTGAGCTGACCTTCGCGCTCAGAAAACAGCGACAGATCTTGAGGCGTTGTGGCCTGCAAATACACTCGCCCCTCCCCTTTGCCCTGCCAAACAATATCGCGAGCATCTTCTTGAGATTCTTTATCTACCGACGCGATCAACACATTGGCATCCTCGGTTTGATGGCGATTGCCGGTAACTTCAACAGGCTCTCCCCGTGCGCCGGCAACGTACATTTGCCAAGGTGATAAGGTGCGCGAGACGAACAACCAAGCATCGTCCAACTCACCGGACTCGGGCAAGGTGTAGGCTTCAGTCAGTTGTCCGAGCATCTCTTGTGGCTTTTGATAAGACAAACCATAGCCGTACTCAAACAATGGCTGATAATCTGCTTCGCCCAAATTTAATACCGTTTGATGTACAAACTGCGGCCAAGAGAAAGACAGTTTACCGACGAAATCATTTTGCACCTTCCCCTGGGAGTCGGTAAATAAAACATCGGCAATACCGCCACCTTCGGAACCTGGCAGCCACGCCGCCACAAACGCATCAGACTGGTTGAGCTCCTTGTTAATCCACAGAGGGCGGCCCGACAAAAACACCGTCACTACGGGAATTTTCTTGTCACTGAACGACTTCAGCAGCTCTAGATCTTTCTTGCGACCATGCTGATATTCGATTGAGGCAATATCCCCATGCCACTCGGCGTAAGGCTCTTCTCCGATGACCACAATAGCAACATCAGGCCTTTCACTAAAACTTCCGTCGACACTCAAAGTTGCTTGCCCGTTGGCCGCATCAACCTGTTTTTTAATACCTTCGAAAATAGATTCTGCACCGGGAAAATCTTCAACCTTGTTTCCCGTTCCCTGCCAAGACAAGGTCCAGCCGCCACTTTGCTTGCCGATATCATGAGCACCATCGCCCGCCACCAGCACGTTCATACCGGGCTTTAACGGGAGCAACTGCTGATTGTTTTTCAACAATACCAGAGATTTTCTCACCGCCTCACGCGCCAACAGACGATGTTCATTGCCGCCCATCACACCGAGCTTTGCCGACATGGGGCGAGAAGAAACCAACCCTTTATCCATTAAGCCGGCGCGAACTTTGACTCGTAAAATACGGCTCACAGCATCGTCTAATCGCTGCGGATCTATGCGGCCATCGCGCGCTTGCGCTAGCGTATTTTCGTACAATGCCTGCCAATCGCTGGGCACCATAAACATATCGAGCCCGGCATTAATCGCCGCCGCACAACTGGTCACGGTACAGCCTGGCACTTGACGATGACCATTCCAATCGCCGACGACAAAACCGTCAAATCCCATGCGTTCCTTCAACACTTGAGTCAGTAAGTAAGGGTTGCCGTGCATCTTCACCCCGTTCCAACTGTTGAACGAGGCCATCACCGTTTGCACACCAGACTTAAGCGCCGCAATAAAACCCGCGGCGTGAATATCTCGCAACTGCTCTTCGCTAACTCGGGTATCACCGCGATCAATGCCGCGATAGGTTCCGCCATCGCCCAAAAAGTGTTTCGCGGTGGCCACAACCTGCTCGGCGCCCAAAATGGAATCTGAACGGCCTTGCAAACCTTCGACCATCGCTTGCGCATACCGCTCAACAATGGCGGGATCTTCCGAATAACTCTCATAGGTGCGTCCCCAGCGATCATCTCTGACCACCGCGACTGTGGGCGCGAAGGTCCAATCAATCCCGGTGACGGCCACTTCTTTTGCCGTGGCTACGCCAATACGACGAATCAGATCGTGATCTCGTGCGGCCCCCAAACCAATGTTGTGAGGAAACAAGGTCGCCCCCACCACGTTGTTGTGGCCATGCACCGCATCGCTGCCCCAAATCAATGGGACATCGGCAGAATTGCCTGCCTTTGACGCCAAGTAATATTCGTCGGCCAAGGCCACCCACTCAGAGACGGGTGCAAACTTGTCGTTGTTTGGCGCTGTGCCGCCGCCGTTCAATACTGATCCGATATGAAACTGCTTTACCTGTGCGGGTGTGATGTACTTGATTTCAGGCTGGATAAGCTGACCGACCTTTTCTTCCAACGTCAGTCTCGACAACAATTGAGCAACACGAGACTCTACCGCCGCATCGCGCTCACGCTGAGTCTCGCCCTCGCCGCCGAGAGAGGTGTCGATTTGCGGCCACGCATTTTGCGGCAGCTGCTCCGACGTGGCGACACCGACATTTGTGAGTGCAGTAGTTTCCCCACTCAACTCGCCGCTCAACTCTCTGTTCAATTCTCCCCTCGAACACCCCTGTAGAAGCAATAGAGTCCCCGCCGTCGCCAACCAAATCCCAGCTCTTGCACGCGTTCGCATCCAATACATCACCGATTCCCCTTTCATCGTCTGATTCACTCTTCGATTTACATTGCCAATAAGACGCAGGCGGAAGGCTATTCCACCCCCCAAGCGGGTTGGATTAAGACTGTCTGTGCGTCTTAAAGGTTCAAAGGGAGCGCGACTCCAGATCGACATCAACAACCATAAAAATGAGAGCACATTATGAGCGAACTCGTCACACCTCAGGCCCACAGCCTCGAGGATCAACAACAGCAACCGAGCAACTATCGCTTTGCCCTGGTGTCGCTAACCAGTTTGTTTTTCATGTGGGGATTTATTACCTGCCTGAATGACATTTTGATTCCTCACCTAAAAGCAGCTTTTAATCTTACTTACACCGAAGCCATGCTGATTCAATTTTGTTTCTTCGGTGCTTATTTCGTCGTCTCTATGCCCGCCGGAGCACTGATACGCAGCATTGGTTATCAGAAAGGTATTGTGGTCGGTTTGCTAATTGCCAGCCTCGGCTGCCTTTTATTTATTCCGGCGGCCAGCCTTAAAGTGTATGCGCTGTTTCTGTTGGCGCTGTTTGTGCTCGCCTCTGGCATCACCATCTTGCAGGTTTCAGCCAACCCCTACGTCGCCTCATTGGGCAGTGAAAAAACCGCCTCCAGCCGACTCACCTTAACCCAAGCCTTTAACTCGCTGGGAACAACCGTCGCCCCTTGGTTCGGCGCCCTACTGATTCTATCGGCGACAGCCTCCTCAGAAGGGGCCGACAGCGTAAAAGGCCCCTACTTATTTTTGGCGCTTTGCTTGGCAGCTCTCGCCGTGGTATTTGCAAAATTAAAGCTGCCACGGCTGGCAAAAATTGAGGAAACTCACGAGCCTCACGCCTCGGCCTGGAAATATCCACATTTAGTTCTTGGGGCTGGCGCGATCTTTTTATACGTCGGCGCAGAGGTTTCCATTGGTAGCTTTTTGGTGAATTTTATCGGCGAAGCACATATCGCTGGCATGGAAGAGTCTGAAGCCGCCAAGTACATTACCTATTACTGGGGCGGTGCTATGGTTGGTCGTTTTGTCGGAGCGGCGGCCATGCAAAAAGTCAGTGCCCACAGCGCACTGGCCTTTAACGGCGTTATGATTACATTGCTGATATTGGCAACGGTCATGTTCGACGGCTGGGTCGCCATGTGGTGCATTCTTGGTGTGGGCTTTTTCAACTCGATCATGTACCCAGTGATCTTTAGTTTGGCCCTCAACAAACTGGGCGCCGCGACCAGTCAGGGATCAGGTATCTTGTGTTCTGCGATTGTGGGTGGTGCGATTGTGCCCTTGTTACACGGAATGCTCGCCGATCAGGTGGGATTACAATTGGCATTTCTTTTACCGATGGTCTGCTACCTCTACATCATTTACTACGGTTTAGTGGGCTGGCGCCCGCGTATTCCACAAGAGTAACCGACACTAATATTTGTGGCTTTGAGGACGACGGGGATTTGTCTTCAAAGCTATAAATAGAAAGCCCTGCGAGATAAAAAAGGACAGATAAAAACAGACGGATAAAACACTAGGAGAATAATTCCATCGCCATCAACACCGCATCTTCGCGACCTTTTTTGGCGGGATAATAATTGGAGCGAATGCCCACCTCTGCAAAACCGACAGCATCATACAGAGCGATTGCCGCCTGATTTGAGGCGCGAACCTCTAAGTAAAATCGCTGAGTTTTGCTGTTTAACTGAGTCACAATCCATTCGAGAAAGGCTCGGCCTATACCTTTTCCCTGCAGTTTCGGATCGATCACATAGTCGAGTAATTCGGCCTCGCCCACCACCAGAGAAACCAGTGCGAAGCCCGCCCATTCACCATCAAACTTAATCGCCAGTCCATGATAACGCTCAAGGTTATCCGCAAATAGAGTTTCAGACATAGGGTGAGAATGCGCCGCAACTTCCATTTCATGCAAAGATTTTAATGCGGACTCAGGAATTATTTCGACACATAAATTACGCCCATCGGCCAGAACAATCTCGGAGGGAAGTGAAGAAAATAACATCGGGCGACTATCGTTGACGCAGTGGCTGAATCGCTCGCCACGCGCCTCGCTTGAGCAGGGGTTGCTGCAAGAGATCACTCAGGCTCGGCACAACAATCGCCGTGGCAGACAGAGCCTCGAGCACAAAAGACTGCCCGAGATGTTTATCCAAAGACACTTGAGGATCAAACCCCTCCCCCAATTGCTCTGCACTCAGCAGATAGTGACAAGCTTCCGCGCCCATCAACAACAGGTACTTGCCAGACCGCGCCTCTAACATCCCCTCGAGCATCGCTTGCAAGGTTTCTCGGGCAATCTCTTGGCCTTGAGGTTCATAGCTGTTTTCGAACATAGGCCAGCGTAAAACCTCAGCTTTGGGTAGCGGCTGCGGCGCGAAACCCAGTGCTGATAAGATATTTCGCAACAGTGGTTCGGTAGGCAGAGCCAATTCGGAGTGGCGACTATCGATCACCATCACGTCGTCATTTACCCGCCACAAACTCAGTGCAAAACGCGGATCCGGGCGCTTGGCGGTATCAAGCCCCTCCAATATAGATTTAGCCGAGGCCGGAGCCGACTTTTTCGCGGATTCTGCCGGGCTTTCGATTGTCGCCAGCACATCGAGGGGGGCCGATTTAGGCGCTGCCTGCGCCCCAGAATCTATCGCTTCGGCTGCCGCGGCACTGCCTTCAGGTGCAATCGCCTGGGCCTGGGTTTGAACTAAAGGTTGAGTTAGGGGTTGAGCTTGAAGCTCACTTGCGCCCCCTCCCGGTGAAGACGGCGATGACTGAGATGATGGTTGGGACGAGAGCTGCGCTGCAGACGCTAATGGCGAACCTTCTTGCTCGGCTCGAGGTAAAACAGGCGAGCAGGCAAGCGGCGTCGCGGCAGATGGTAAAATCCAGCGCGGCATATAGGTATCGACGCCCATGGCCTCTAGGTATTGCTGACGCTGAATTTCGTTCATTTCGATTCCATCGATCTTGAGTTTTGTACAAAAAATGCGGCTATCTCACCGATCAGCCGCACTTTTTATAAGTACCAATCACAAGCGCCAGTCATAAGCGCCAGTCATAAGCCATCATGCTCTCGGGCTCTGAGCGCCCAAATTTACACCCCGTCGCGCTGGGGATGCGCTTTGGCACCCGATTCTAACAGATTCAAGGCGTGCAAGTAGGCTTTTGCCGATGCCGCAACCACATCGGTATCCGCCCCAACCCCGTTGACGATGCTGCCATCGCGGGCCAGACGCACGGTCACATCGCCCTGAGCTTCAGTACCCGCTGTTATCGCATTGACAGAATAGAGCTCCAACTCGGAGCGACTGTCGGCCACTTTCTCAATCGCCTTAAATACTGCATCCACCGGACCACTGCCCTCAGACTGAGTCGTCACAGGATCACCGTGTTTGAGGAAGGTTAACTGTGCCATCGGCTTTTGACCGGTTTTACAGCTAATTTCCATTGACTCAAAACTGAAGATTTCAGCGCAATTACCGGCTTCGGCATCGGACACCAAGGCCTGCAAATCTTCATCAAAAATTTCGTGTTTTTTATCCGCCAATGCTTTGAAACGCTTAAAGGCATCATTCAAAGCCTCGGGAGACTCGAAGCTAATCCCCAAATCTTCAAAGCGAGCGCGCACCGCCGCACGACCCGAGTGTTTACCCAATACCAATTTATTGGTATTCCAGCCCACATCCTCGGCCTTCATAATTTCATAGGTTTCGCGATGCTTGAGCACGCCATCTTGGTGAATACCCGATTCGTGAGCAAAGGCATTGGCGCCGACGATGGCCTTGTTAGGCTGCACCGGGAAGCCAGTCACACT
>JBOEGJ010000028.1:0-76234 GCA_050633365.1 Cellvibrionaceae bacterium
CAATAGCGTGAACCATCGCATCGATTCCTGTTGCAGCAGTCACATGAGCCGGAAGCCCGGTTGTGAGTTTTGCATCGAGCAGGGCAATATCAGGCAATAAAATAGGGGAGACGATGCCCGACTTGGTGGTTTCTCCGGTGGTAATAATCGCAACGGCGGTTACTTCCGAGCCAGTTCCTGCCGTTGTGGGTATCAAAATTAGCGGTAAGCGCGGCCCCTTGGCCTGCTCGACGCCGTATATGTCTACCAGGCTCTCGCCGGAGCAGGCGAGTAGCGCGATCACTTTCGCGGTATCCATGGAGCTGCCACCGCCATAGCCGATGATACCGTCGGCTTTGTGAGTCTTGGCTTGTGCAAGAGCTGATAACACTATGTCTTCGGGAGGGTCGGCGATAACGTCGGCATAGATGCTGATCGCAAGCTCATTATTCTCGCCATCTTTTGATAACGCTTCGCTCAGCTGGTCTAGCAGTCCAACCGAAACGATACCTTGATCGGTCACGACCATAGGCCGGGTAACGCCCAAGGCTTTGCAGTGGGACGCAATGCTCTCGAGAGATCCTGGTGCATTGATCAAGGTTTTGGTAGTGGTAAAGCTGAATGATTGAGATGCAGGGTCCTGAGTTTCTAGCGGCATGACTGTTCTCGTGTATTGTGTTTTTAGTGAATCACGGGTTTGGCTGAGCTTGCTCGTCATTCATTGGTGGCAATGGATTGTGCCTTCTGGCACCCTATATATAAAATTTATATAAAGAATAACTCTATAGATTCTGTGAATTTAGCTGGTTGTTCTAGCTAAATGTCACATCTAGAAATTAAGTAACAAATATGCTGCAAGCCTTTGATTTAAATCTATTAAAAACTTTCGACTCCCTTATGGAGAGTCGAAATGTATCCAAAACCGCAAGGTCGCTCTCTCTCACTCAGCCGGCTGTCAGCAATGCCTTGTCGCGTTTAAGAAAGCAGCTTGATGACCCTTTGTTGGTGCGCACCAAGCACGGTATGGAGCCGACACCTAAGGCCTTGAGCCTGCGTCAGCCGATCAAAGACGCCCTCAGGCAACTGGAGGTCGCCTTGCTGCCGACGGAAGATTTTGATTACGGCGCGAGCGAACGCCGCTTCACCATCGCCGCTCCCGACTTTATCGGGGTCTCACTGCTCAGCCAGCTGCTCCCACGATGGCAGGCCCGAGCCCCCGGGTTGTCTCTGCGTATTAAGCATTTATCACCTGAGACTCCAAGCGAGCAATTGGAAGGCGGGGATTTAGATCTCGCCATAGGACGTTTCTTTGAAATGCCAGCGCGGCTCAACCGCAAAGCACTGCAGCGCGATAGGTTGGTTTGCCTAGTATCCGCGGGCCATGCCCATGATCGTGCCAGTATTTCTCTGGATGAGTTTCTCGCGCTCAAACATGTGTGGGTGAGCAACTCCGAGCGCCGAGGCATGGTCGACCGCTGGCTCGAACAGCGAGGCAAGGTTCGAGATCTGACGGCGATAACCAGTAATTACGCCGCGGGAGCTATGCTGGTTGCAAAATCGGATTACGCATTAGTGGTTGCCTCCTGTTACGGCAGGCAATTTGCCGAGCAGCTTAGTCTTCGCTGTGTTGAGCTTGAGTTCGATCCGGGGGGCTTTTCCATCGATATGCTTTGGCATCCCTTTCGAGAAAGCGATCAGGGACATCGCTGGCTTCGGCAAGAGATTTTGACCTGCGACGAATTCAAGTAAAATGCTGCTTCTTCTAACTTAAGGTGATTCTCAATGTCGTTAAAACCTCGTCGTTCGGTGCTTTATATGCCCGGCTCCAACGCCCGCGCCCTGGAAAAGGCCAAGACCCTCAATGCCGACACCCTAGTTCTTGATCTTGAAGATGCTGTTGCTCCAGATCAGAAGCAAGCTGCTCGGGCGCAGGTGGTCGAGGCGGTAAAACAAGGCGGGTACGGTAAGCGTGAAATGGTGATTCGGGTCAATGGGCTCGACACCGATTGGTGTAAAGACGACATTCGCGCGGTCGCAAGCTCTGGTGTTTCGGCAGTTTGCCTGCCAAAAATTGAAACGGCAGAACAAGTTGTTGAGGCGGTAAGGCAGTTGGACGCTGCGGGCGCTGATTCTGCCATGGAAGTCTGGGCGATGATCGAAACGCCTATGGGAGTTATTAATGTTAACCAAATCGCCGCAGCGCACTCGAGATTGACACTACTAATGATGGGCACCTCAGATCTCGCCAAAGAAATGCGAGTGCCTCACACTCCGGATCGTATTGGCTTTATCGCAGCATTGAATGGCTGCGTGCTGGCGGCGAGAGCCAATGGCCTTGACGCTCTTGATGGAGTGCATTTGGCACTCGATGACGAGGCGGGCTTTCAGGCAGTATGTGAGCAGGGACGCAACTTAGGTTTCGACGGAAAGACCTTGATTCACCCCAAGCAATTGGCCGTCGCCAATGAGGTCTTTGGTCCAAGCGACGCGCAAGTCGAGATTGCGGGGCGGATTATCGAGGCGTTTAGCGAAGCTCAGGCGCAAGGCAAGGGTGTGGTGGTGGTTGACGGCAAGCTCATCGAAAATCTTCATGTGGACGAAGCTCAGCGTACACTTGAGATTCATGCGGCGATTAACGATCGGGCGTAACCTTCGAGCGATGGTTATTTAGTCAGTTGATCGATCCAGAAAATCTTTTTCATTATTTTGTCCCCCTTTGGGATTTCTGTTCGTCCCCGTTGCGCTGAATGTGATTTGTGTAGAGTTTTCACATTCAGCGCCATAGAGAGACATACAGATAAGGCAGCCGGCCGAGCCGAGCTTGTCGATAATAATGAAATCATGTGAGATATTCTGATGACTAACCGTTTTATCAAAACTGCGATGGCTGTCGCCGTGACCTCCATCGCTGCGCAAGGCGCAATTGCACAAGATAACCTGATGCTTGAAGAGGTCGTTGTTACGGCGCAAAAGCGTGCAGAAAGTCTACAAGATGTACCCATTTCAGTCAGTGCTGTTGGCGGTGAAAAGCTTGCCGATGCAGGCATTGAAAAAGTTGCCGACCTAACCGCTTACGTTCCGAATTTGCACATGACCGAAACTGGCCTCAGTACCCAGCTTCGTGTTCGTGGTATCGGCTCTGGTAACGATCAGGGTTTCGAGCAATCTGTCGGCCAATACGTTGATGGCATCTACTACGGCCGCGCGCAGTTAATCCGTGCACCATTCCTAGATCTAGAGCGCGTTGAAGTCTTGCGTGGCCCACAGAGTATTCTGTTTGGGAAAAACAGTGTTGCTGGCGCGCTGAACATGACCACCGCGAAGCCAACCGAAGAGTTCGAAGCCGAGATCAGCGGCTCTTACGAGCCAGACGCCAATATGCGCGAAGTGACCGCGATTGTTTCAGGTGAAATTACCGATGGCTTGATGGGTCGCCTTGCTTATCGCAGCTACAAAGAAGACGGTTACATCGAAAACACCTTCACCAATGATGACGAGCCAAACCACGACGAAGAAGCCATCCGTGCCACCGTTGTTTGGGACGCGACTGATGATTTGAGTATTACCTTCAAAGCCGAGCGCGATACCTTTGACGTTAAAGGTCGTCAGATTGAAATTATTGAAGATGAAACCAATTACAGCGCTGTATTGAGCGGCGCGTTTGGTCAGCCAGCTTTTGATGACAAGCTAGATTACAAGCGTCAGGCTGATGGTAATGATTACAGCGAAAATGAGCTGGAAAACTACACCTTAACGGTTGATTACCAGTTGGGTGATTTCACCCTGACCTCAGTAACTGGTTACGTTTCTTACGAGTTTACTGACAATTGTGATTGCGACTATTCACCAGCCGAAGTCTTTGTGCTTCCTCTCGAGGAAGAGTATTCACAGTTAAGTCAAGAAATCCGTGTAGCTTCACCAGGCGGCGAAACTATCGACTGGATTGCGGGCGCTTTCTACCAAGAGAATGATCAGAAGTTCTCTGACGCAATTCAAGTGACCACCACCAGTATTCTCCCTGCGGCGCTGAGCAATGCATTTGGTAGCCCGATATTTATGGATCTTTCTGGTACAGAAGCTCCAAGAGCATACGAACAATCTTCTGAGACCTGGGCTGTATTTGGCCAGGCCACTTGGAACATTACTGATGCGGTCCGTTTAACTCTGGGTGGTCGTTACACATCAGAAGACAAGGACGGTGAGCGTTCAATTGATATCGCGTCTATTGGCGGAGCTATTACTCCTTTAACCATTGCTGCTTACGGCGCACTTGGCGTAGAAACCAATCAGGGCACGGGGCACGACCTCAAGGGCGATCGCTCTGAGTCTGTATTCACTCCGCTAATCAACGCTCAATGGGATGTCAATGAAGATGTGATGGCCTACGCAAGCTATACCACTGGCTTTAAGGCTGGCGGTTACAGTGCTCGCGCGAACAACACCGCGTCTTTCGAATTTGATGAAGAAACTGTCACCAGTTTCGAAATTGGCGCCAAGACCACTTTGCTCGATGGTGCAGCAGAACTGAACATCGCGTACTACTACACTGAGTACGAAGACCTGCAAATTTCACAGTTTGATGGAGTGCTCGGTTTCAATGTTGGTAATGCGAAAGAATCTACGGTTCAAGGGCTTGAGCTTGATGGTCGTTGGTTGCTGAGCGAAGGTCTGACCTTGAGCTACGCGGCATCTTACCTGGACTTTGAATACAAAGATTTCCGTAACGGTAACTGCTACGCCGGACAAGTACCTGATGGCGACGTAGTTGATGGTCGTCAACTTTGTGACTACACGGGCAAGTCTGGCCAGTACACGCCTAAGAAAACCATGAACCTGTCGCTTGATCACGTTTATCAACTGACCGATGCCATCGAGCTTCAATCCACAGTTGATGCACAGTATCTGGATTCACAAAACGTCGATCCAAACTTGGATCCGCGTAATCAGATCGATGCTTACACTACCGTGAACGCGCGCTTAGCGTTAAATGCGGATCAGTGGTCGGTTGCACTCGTAGGTAAAAACTTAACCGACGAAGAAATTGTGACTTACGCGGGTAAAGTGCCTTTGGCGCCTGCCGGTACTGAGTACGGTTTTGTTAAGCGCCCTCGCACCGTAGCCATTGAAGGCAAGTATCGCTTCTAAGTGGCGACTCATTACACTCCAAGCTAAGCGGCATATGGCGCCGCTTTAGTTGTGTAACTCCTTGGCCAGTACCCTTAATCGGTACTGGCTTTTTTTCGTTCTGAGTACAGGGAATTTGATGGGGTCGTGTCCGACAGGCGGTTATTGCAAGTTGGCGCATCGGTTCGGCTTGCTCTCTTTGAGCTTGGACGCTCATAAGGCTTGGTATTGATCCGTTGGCTGTATCATTGCTGTATTCAGTGCGCCGGGTATGACGCGATACTGCTGACCCAAATACGGGTAAGCTTTTTCCGTATTTTGAATCACCAATAGAGAGTGGCGAGCCTCTATTCGATGGGTGTGAAGTTAGTCGCGTGCTACCGAGGTAAGTCCGAGAAAATACTCCGCTCGTGCGGCGGTCGCCATGCTAAGTGCATGATTAGGAGACCGCACAGAGATAGCCTGGCTTCTGTGGGTGCTGTCGATCGAGCCAAGCTTTAGTAGGTTTTTTTCATTTTTTGGGTGCGCGCATCTTGGTTTTCGAAGGTGGGTATTCAGAGTGGTGAGGCGCAAAATCTGGCGTGATCTCCACCAAGGTCGTTGCTGAATGAATCTCGACTAGTTCATTGAGTAATCGAGTGGTCGCCTCGCGTAGTGCCGAGTGATGCTCTGTTAGTATCGGGTGCACCGGTTCGCCCTCCAGCTCCCCGACGACGAACAGGTCATTTCGAGTGCTCAAGCTGTGAATAATTTCAGCGGTATTCGCTCTAAATCCGACAAAGTAGTCCAGTCTTCCTGCATCCAGCATTCGAATTCCAACCGAGGTATTGGGAACTTCGACGTATCTAAGATTTGAGGTCTGGCTGGCTAGTAGAGTTTCAATGGCGTGAGTGCCTCGAACGTAGGCGAGGCTCGAGCCTGTAGGTAGCTCCCCTAGGGTCGAGAACTTCTCTTTTATGGTGCGACTCCACAACTGTAGAACTGAGTTGGCCACGTGAACATCCAAGCCAACAATATTGGGAGTTTGTTTAATAAAGCTGACGGCTCGGGCGCAGCTGCCGGAAACCCTTTGGCGTTTTAACTCAACCGATTCGCGTGCTCTCGGAACGCTAACCATTTTGAAGCTGTGCCCCTGAGCCTTGAATACCTTTCCGTAGATCCAGGAAAGTTGGCGAAAGCGGGGTGAGTCGGCGGGGATGCTGCAGGTAAAAAGGATTTCATTGCCTTTAGGTGTTGGAATGTGAGGATCGTGAGGCGGTTTAAAGGGCTTGGCATTGAGCTTACGTTTTAGGCGCTCGGAGTATTCTTTAAGCAAGCCTTTGTGCTTTTTTTGGAAGTAGGTATAAATCGGCAGCGAGATAACCTGTCCCTGATTTTTTATGTCGAGTGTTTCTAGTGTTTTGCGGTTGGCTTCGGCGGCAGTATCGTAGTGTACAAAAGCATCGAAGTCGCCGCGTATCAGTCCACGAATGAGAGCATCGCTCGAGTCAGCCAGCACAACGCTTTTAAAGCCCATGGTCTCTAACGCGGGCGTTAAGAAAAGGAGGTTTTTTTGATGGGCAATGGTTAGCTGCGAGCGCGCAGTTTCTTTACTGCCACCTTCGCGCTGCCAGAGGCTGAAGACAACCGATCGCAGCGGGGTGTTGCTTCGAACAACATTGTCCAAACCGGATAGCTCTACAAAACGTTTGTGTCGGCCACAGTCACCGTCAATGGCACCCTCTTTGAGTAGTCGAATCACGTCTTGTCGTGCCTGAGACCGAAGCTCGAAGTCGTAGCCCATCTCATCAAAAAGCTCGCGGTGTATCCGCTCAAAATACTGAAATCCGCGCTCTCCGGGTGTCGTTGGGCAGGAGAACACAAGCTTGGGGCGCTCTCCGGTGGCGTCCGCCTCGATGATTGGCTTGGCGGAGGCTGGCAAGGTGGCGGCTAAGGCGAGCAAGCACGAGCTCAGCCATAACACGTGTGTCGACATTTTGGGCATGAAGCGCTTTGTGCTGTTAAGCGTTGAATTTGATGCTATTGACGATAAGGGTCGTCTCAGTGTTTGTCCAGCGGATATTCAGGTCGTACAAGGCCATGCCGAAGTCCTTGTTGGTGTCCCGCTGGTAGGCTGGCTGGGGCTGTTGTCCTAACACCTGGGTAATGAGCTGCTCCAGTTTGGGGTATTTTTCGGTTAGCTGTTCGGTTTGCTGGCGAGCTTGCGGTGAAAACTCTATGTCACGAACAATGACGGGTGCTTCTTGAGCGTAAGCTCCCTGGGCGTCAGGGATGGCGTCGGCGTAGGGCAGGTAGGGCTTGATATCCAATACTGGTGTCTCATTTAAAAGGTCTCCGCCATTGAAGTGAACGCACCATTGACCATTTTGCTGGTCAATCTTCGACACCTCGACCACCGAAATTCCAATGGCATTGGGGCGGTAGGGGCTTCGGCTGGCGAAGACTCCAACCTTTTGATTGCCACCCAATCGCGGGGGGCGGACCATGGGCTTCCAAGTTTCACGCAGGGCTTGGTGAAATACAAAGACAATCCAAATATGGCTAAAACCCTCTAGGCCTCGGAGTATTTCTTCACGATTACAGTGGTTTTCAAGCTGAATGCGGGAACTTGCGGCGCTTACGAGCCCCGGCTGCCTGGGGATTGCGAATTTCTCGCGATACGGGCTAATGATCTTGCCGATGGGCGTTGCCGAGAAACTCTGGCCGTCTAGGGGGCGCATAGGTGCATACCAATCAAAGGCTGTCGATGGGGCGTGAAACTAGCTCGAGCTTTCCACTTGAGTCTGCTTTTAGCCACCAGGCCTGCTCATGCCAGTCTCCTAAAACGATGCGTTCGCCGCCGGAAATATTGTCAACACTATGGCGGGCTGGCCGATGGGTGTGTCCATGGATCATGCGCTTGGTCTTTGCCTTAACCATTACTTGAGTCACTTCCTCGGGGGTGACATCCATGATGTCATCGGCCTTGAGGCTATTCATGCTCTTGCTTTGCTGTCGTAATTGGCGGGCAATTTCACGTCTAGCGGCGAGAGGCTGGGACAGTAGTTGTTGTTGCCATTCCGCGCTCCGAGCTTGAGCGCGGAATGCCATATATTCGGCGTCTTTGGTGCAAAGGCTGTCGCCGTGCAGTAACAAGGTGGGCGTTCCGTAGAGGTCGATTTCCGTTGGATCGCACAATAGGGTGGCACCAGTGCGCTGAGCAAACCGATCACCGATTAGAAAGTCGCGGTTGCCGACCATGAAAAACAGCGTATTATCGGCCGCCGTGTAATCTGCCAGTATCTCGACAATTTCACGATTGAAGCTTGCGTCATCATCATCGCCAATCCAGACCTCGAAGAAATCCCCCAAGATGTACAGCGCGTCGGCCGCGGGGGCAATGTCGCGCATAAATACTTTGAAGGCCTCGGTCACCTGAGGGCGCGACTCGTCCAGATGAAGGTCGGATATAAAAAACGTGGTCATTTAAGGTGCTTGTAAGTGGAGTTCAGAAAAGGGCTCTCTGGGCTAGAGCCCATTTGCCTCGACGCTTGTTTTTACCTGGTTGACGAAGGGTAAAAGCGTCGAGAGCGGCGTGCTGGTTAGGCGACGGTAACCTTATCGATGCTAACCGCTTCAGCGGGAACATCTTGATGGCCGGCGGCCATAGTCGTTTTAACCCCTTTGATCTGATCGACAACTTCGGTGCCTTCTACGACTTTGCCGAATACGCAGTATCCCCAGCCCTGGGCGTTCTTCCCGCTGTGATTCAGGAAGTCGTTGTCTTTGACATTGATGAAAAACTGAGCAGTGGCACTGTGAGGGTCCATGGTGCGAGCCATCGCCAAGGTGTAGATGTCATTCTTGAGGCCGTTATCGGCTTCGTTTTCGATAGGGTCGTTGGGCTCTTTTTGCTCCATGTCAGCGGTGAAGCCGCCGCCTTGAATCATGAAATTATCGATGACACGGTGAAATATTGTGCCTTCGTAGAAGCCACTCTCGGCATATTTCTGGAAATTAGCCGCTGTGTTTGGCGCTTTTTCAAAGTCTAACTCGATTTTGATGTCGCCGAAGTTGGTGTGCAAAGTGATCATGGGAGGCTCCTGTGAGGTGGTTCTTCGATCGATTTATTTCAATTCGTGCAGATGTCGGCCACAAGGGTCAGCATCTAGCCAAAAAATCTTTATTTGATAGGTGCTTAGAGCACGACGAGGCGGCTATAATACACGATTTCCTGATTGAGGGTCGCGCTCCAGATAAGCCGACACCGAATCAGCCATATTCTGAATATCCGGCTAGCTGCCGGACAATCTATTCTCAGAAATCACCGTCAGTAAGGGAAAGATCAACTAGCATGAGCGAAGACGCTAACAAGCCATTGAATTTTTTAGAGCAAATCATCACTCAGGATATTGAATCCGGTAAGGTCGACAAGGTCGTTACCCGGTTTCCACCCGAGCCCAATGGTTATTTGCACATCGGCCACGCCAAATCTATCTGCCTCAACTTCGGTTTGGCGCAGCGATTTGGCGGCCAATGCAATCTGCGTTTTGACGACACCAATCCGGCGAAAGAAGATCAAGAATACGTTGAATCCATCTTAGAAGACGTACGCTGGCTGGGCTTTGATTGGTCGGGGGAGGTACGCTACGCCTCTAGCTACTTTGATCAGTTCTACCAGTGGGCTCTATTGCTGATAGAGCAAGGTAAGGCCTACGTCTGCCACCTCAACGCTGAAGAAACTCGAGAGTATCGTGGCTGGGCGACAAAGCCGGGTAAAGATAGTCCCTACCGAGATCGATCAGTGGAAGAGAATCTCGCCGAATTCGAGAAAATGCGGGCAGGTGAATACGACGAGGGTGCTTGTGTTTTACGGGCCAAGATTGATATGGCCAGCCCCAACATGAATCTTCGCGATCCCATGCTCTACCGTATTCGCAAGCAAAACCATCATCAAACCGGTGACAAGTGGTGCATTTATCCCACCTACGATTTCGCTCACGGTCAGGAAGATGCTATTGAGGGGGTGACTCACTCAGTTTGTACGTTGGAATTTGCCGATCATCGACCGCTGTACGAGTGGTTTATCGAGCAGCTGCCAGTGCCGTCATCGCCAACTCAGTACGAATTCGCTCGACTAGAACTTAATTACACCGTCACTTCAAAGCGCAAGCTTAAGCAGTTGGTGGACGAAGGCCACGTCGATGGCTGGAATGACCCACGTATGCCCACGATCTCGGGAATGCGACGTCGCGGCTATACGCCGGCCTCCTTGCGCAACTTCTGTGAAATGATTGGTGTCACCAAATCTGGCAGTACCATCGATGTGGGCCAGCTGGAATTTTGTGTGCGCGATAACCTCAACGAAACCGCGCCTCGCGCTATGTGTGTATTGGATCCCGTTAAGGTGACAATCCAAAACTTCAGCGCCAATGAGACCATGGTGCAGCCGGTGCATCCCAACAATGAAGCCTTGGGCAAACGTGAATTGCCATTTACTCAAGAGCTGTTCATTGATCGTGCAGACTTTACCGAAGACACCACATTGTCGCGCAAGAAGTTTAAGCGCTTGGTGCTAGGAGAGTATGTTCGTCTGCGCGGTGCTTATGTCATCAAGGCCGAAGAAGCGGTGAAAGACGCCGATGGCAACCTGATTGAAATTAAAGCCAGTCTCATCGAAGGCACCGTTGGCGAGAACCCTCCGGAAGGCATGAAGCCTCGAGGTGTCATTCACTGGGTCTCAGCCACCGACAGTCTGGACTGCGAAGTTCGTCTCTATGACCGTTTGTTTAATGACGCCGCGCCCGACGCTGGCGATAAGAATTTCATTGATGCTCTTAATCCCGAATCACTAAAAATACTGACAGGCTGTAAAGCAGAGAAAAGCTTGGCGAGTGCCGAAGCCGAAAAGAGCTACCAATTCGAGCGGGAAGGCTATTTCTGTTTGGACAGTAAATACAGCGGCGGCGAGAAACTCGTGTTTAATCGCGCCATTGGCCTTAAAGACAATTGGGCAAACAAAGTCTAAGACTTTCTAAGCGCTAATCGAAACGCCCTTGTTGTCGACGAACAAAACCAAAGTCGACGACAACGGCTAACCCTATTTTGGAGATCAAAGAACACTCATAGACAAACCACAGGAGTTTTTATCCAACGGTTTGTTGATTGTTCACTCAATACCTTATGACACTACACGTATACAACACCCAGAGCCGTAAGAAAGAAGCATTCAAACCCTTGGAAGAAAACAAGGTGAAAATGTATGTTTGCGGACCAACGGTTTACAACTTAGTACACATCGGTAATGCTCGCCCTGTGGTGGTTTTCGATACGCTATTTCGGGTGTTGCAAAGCGAATACCGAGAGGTCATTTACGCCCGTAACATAACCGACATCGACGATAAAATCATGAAGGCCGCTGCGGCTAACGGTGAGGCAATCTCAACCTTAGCGGCGCGCTATGCAAAAGAGTTCGAAGACGACATGTCCGAGCTCAACAACTTGCAGCCCACCATCGTCCCCTATGCCACCGATCACTTGCCACAAATGATCGATATGATTCAGCGTTTGATCGACAAAGGTCACGCCTACGAGGCTGAAGGGCATGTGCTTTTTGCGGTTCAATCCATGGCCGATTACGGTAAGCTTTCGAACCGATCACTGGACGACATGCTCGACGGTGCTCGTGTCGAAGTCGCGCCCTACAAAAAATACGCCGGTGACTTTGTGCTGTGGAAACCATCCTCCGGCGAAGAGCCCGGCTGGGAAAGCCCATGGGGATTCGGTCGCCCAGGCTGGCACCTAGAGTGTTCCGCCATGATCGAGGCTCACCTTGGCGACACCATCGACATTCACGGCGGCGGTCGCGACTTGGTGTTCCCTCACCACGAGAACGAAGTGGCGCAGTCGTGCTGCGCCCACGACGGCAAAGAATACGTTCGCTACTGGATGCACAACGGTTACATTAACATCGGTGGCGAAAAGATGTCGAAGTCGCTGAACAACTTTCGAACCGTGCGCGAACTCCTGACCCAATACAAAGGCGAGGTGATACGCTTTGCTCTGCTGTCCGCTCAATACCGCTCGGAACTCGATTTCTCCGTGGATTTATTGACGCAATCGAAATCCAGTTTAGATTCTCTTTACGGATTTTTGCGCGACGCGCAAGAGGTAGAGTTTGATCCCACAGTCGATCTTAAAGCGCATCCGCTTTACGCTGCATTGCTTGACGACCTCAATACGCCCATCGCGATCAGCGAATTGCACCAGTTGGCCAAAGCGCTAAACAAAGCCGAGCGCGCAGAAAAAATTCGTTTGAAAAGCTTGATACTCAAAGCCGGTGCGCTCATGGGGTTGCTACAACAAAGCCCCGAGCAATGGTTTACCTCGGCGGCATCAGCCGATGAAATTTCCGCCGAAGACATCGAGCAAATGATCGAGGCTCGAGTTCAAGCCAAGCTTGATAAGAACTACGCGAGAGCTGATGAGATTCGTCAAGAGTTACTCGTCCAGGGCGTCGTGCTGGAAGATTCTCGTGAAGGAACAAAATGGCGTCGCCAATAAATCACAAATAGTAGCGCGCCAACAGCTGGGCGTGAGCTAGCGCAGGTAGATAGCGCAGTAGACGTTTGTGTAAGAACGAGCGAGTGACGAGTTTGTTAAACTTCGGCGCTCAGGGGATAAGCTAAGGGAGCAATTATGAGCATAGAAGATCAAAAAGCCGGGGAAGCCGTGCGCAGGGAAGTGATGAGTGACTTGTTTGTGGATCGAGCACTGTCAAACGCTAATGACTTTGACCAGCCATTGCAGGACTTGGTCATGGAAAACGCTTGGGGCGGTCCTTGGACCCGAGATGATCTGCCACGCAGCACTCGCAGCCTTGTCACCATTGCCATGTTGATTGCGCTTAAGGCACCGAATGAACTCAAGGGCCATGTTCGCGGCGCTCTCCGCAACGGAGCCACCAAAGAAGAAATCCGCGCAGTCATCATGCAGGCAACTGCCTATTGCGGTTTTCCAGCAGCACTCGAAGCCATGCGTGCAGCGCGAGAAATTGTCGACACTTGGGAAGATTAACCGCTATGACCACGACGCCTGATTTCCGTTTTCGTCGACTTCGTCGAACTTCGACTTTACGCGGTCTCATTCGGCAACACCGTTTAAGCGCCGAAGATTTCATATTGCCACTATTTATAGAAGAGGGCATCGACGAGCCAGTATCTATACCCAGTATGCCTGGCGTTGTGCGTTACCCCGAAGCCCAATTGGCGCAAGTCGTGTCGCGCGCCTACGCAAAAGGTATTCGCGCGGTTTTATTGTTCGGCGTGTCAACCAATAAAGATGAAGCTGGCTCAGACACCTGGAATGAAAACGGCTTGATGGCTCGCATCATTCGCATCGCCAAAGATGCAGAGCCTAATATGGTTGTGATCAGCGACAACTGTTTTTGTGAGTACACTGAGCATGGCCATTGCGGCGTGCTCTGCGAAGGTTCACATGAAGGACTGGATGTAGATAACGATCTAACCCTTGAAAACCTTCAAAAGCAGGCCGTGGTTGCCGCTAAAGCCGGTGTTGATATGATTGCACCATCGACAATGATTGATGGCATGGTGGGTGCGATTCGCGAAGGTCTGGACCAAGCCGGTTTTGCTCAAATTCCGATCATGTCTTACTCGACCAAGTTTGCCTCCGCTTTTTACGGCCCTTTCCGCGATGCGGTCGACAGTACGTTTAAAGGAACCCGCTCAACCTATCAGATGGACCCAGCGAACGGCCGCGAAGCCTTGGCAGAGTCTCTGCAAGACGAGCAAGAAGGGGCGGATATTTTGATGGTCAAGCCAGGGCTCGCGTATTTGGATGTAATTGCCGATATTCGTGCCCACAGTTCACGGCCATTGGCGGTGTATCACGTAAGCGGTGAATACGCGATGATCAAAGCTGCCGCCGCGGCGGGTGTGATCGATGAAAAAGCCATCGTGATGGAAACCATGACGGCATTTCGACGCGCGGGTTGCGATTTGATCATCACCTATTACGCAGAGCAAATGGCAGACTGGCTGTCGAATTAATCGAACCCTATATTCTCGAGGATTAGCAATGAAAGCCACATATTTAATGAGCCTAATGACTAGCGTATTGTTGTTAACCGCCTGCGCGCCTAAGGTGGGTAGTGACGACTGGTGCGCCGCGTTAAAGGAAAAACCGAAAGGTGAATGGACCGCAAATGAAGCTAAAGACTTTGCCAAGCACTGTCTTTTTTAATACTAGCCCCGGTCAGACTGTTGCTATCGTTCCACCCTGTTAACTAAGTTGTTGTGTTATGAAAAAATATTTGGGGCTGTTGTGTTTACTGCTCATCGGTGTGATTGCCGTAATCCTTGGTTTAACCGTTAGTAGTTATAGTCCCGACGGCCCTGATGTTGTCGGTAGTGAACAATGGTGTGAGGCCATGGTGTTAAAACCCAACAAGGCTTGGAATGACGCAGAAACCCGCAGTTTCGCAAAATCGTGTTTATACGAATAGAGCTCTGTCGAGCGCCACGCACTAGCGCTACAGAATTTTTTTGATGTTCCATATTTACAACCGCGCCATGGAAGGCGGCTCTAAAAATAGGTAAACCAACGGTTTATGTTTTTTTCCGAAAATCGCACCCATTTTTTCAAACCGCTGACGGGTAAGTATCGCGAGGTGGCGGTCGAGTGTCTGCGATTGCTCTATCAGCGTCTTTACACTGATCTCACTGATTTTGGCCACGTGCGAAACCGCGATCAAATTATCGATATCTTTGTCGAAGCTATAACTCGCGCACCACTGCTGGATAATGAGGGTTTCGAGTCGGAGGAAGAGGGGCGATTCAAAAATCAGCGAGAACTGGCAGGCTACATTCTAAATCATTTACTGGATTACGGTTGGCTCGACAAGCAGGTTGATGAAGCCACCCTACAAAGCTCCTACGCTTTCAGCAAAGTCGGGAGGCTCTTCACCCAGCCATTTATCGAGAGCGATAGTCGTCGGTTTCGCACTCGCAACCGCAATACGCGAAATACTCGCAATAGCCTACAGGCATTTCTCGATCAGGGTGAAGTGCACGATCTTCTCGATGCTTACGAATACTCCGAGAGAATCATTAGTGATTTTACCGACGTCATATCAGAGCTTGAAGAGCGCAAACGACAATTGGTGAAAGAAGTCGAAGCGCGGCAGCTGGTTGAACAAGCGACAGATGAATTCTTCGACTTCATGGAAACCACCTTTAAGCCCGATCTAGAAGTTAGGCTCTCGGCAGACAGTGTCGAAAAATATCGCGACCAAATCGCCTCTCTCATTAAACAAGTTCGCCGTAAGCGAAAGTTCGGCGGTAGCGGAGTTGACGCCGACAAGGATTGGCGCGCGGTTATGGAGTTGCGATTACGAAAGATGATGCCCAGCAACGTCATTGCCGGACAATCGCTACTGGAAAACTTATTGTCTGGGATAGAAGAGCGGCTTCGAAATGCCTGTGAGGGCATGTTGCCAGCACTGCGCCGCTCACTGAACAGCTTCACGCAGCGGGCCGATATCATCATGAGGCAATTGAGCTACATTCACGCCCAAGGTGACGACGGCCTGTTACAGGCCTGTAGTGAGCTGACTAAACTGTCGAGCGTGCAGCAATCGGAAACTCTCGATTCTATCGCCAACCAGTTGGCCTCGACCCAGGCGGGGTATCTAGATCCCGAATTGACTGTGTTGCGAACAAGAGCCGCGAAACGAGTGGTCAGTGCGCGAGTGGAAGAGGCACAAGCGGTAGATCAAGATGCGCGAAGGGAGCTCTTTATCAGTCAGGCGCTCGACAGCGCCTTCGGACTTCAGTCGGTCGATCTGCGTGAATATCTAATGCAGTCACTGGTGAATACCGGACGCATTAACAGTCGTCATCTTCCCATTAATAACGCCAAACAATTACTCTCTGTTGCCCACTCGATTCAAGTCGGTGCCGCAGAGAATCTTTCCTCTGATTATAGCTTTCGAGTGTCGCCGGTTAGCGACGATGGGCAAGGGCGTCAGTGGCTACCCTCAAGTGCCATGTTCGCCGATGGCGACTACTTCACTTTCCGAGATGAATTTGTGATCGAATTAATCGATAAAAACGCGGGTGAACCCCGTGAATGATGTCAAGCAGTGGGTGGTCGATCAGTTAACCGCCGAGAACTTACGAGAAACCGACTGGCTAGAACTCATGGCGAGACTGCTCGATTACGGCGTTATTTGCCGCGATGAGAGTCAAATCGAAGCGGAGCTCTACGATCGTTTTGTACGGCTTGAATCTGTGGTCGATGATTACCTCAGCATGCTAGGACTGCGCTTGCATCACGACGCGCGATTTCAGTATGTGCGGCTAATCCCTCCAGGGGCGCGGGTACCGGGCTTGGATGATGAGCAAGATCAGCCTTTCAACGGCGGTTTGCGAACTCGGCTTTCTCAGTACGAAGTTGCTGTGATGCTCACCTTGCGGGCCGAGTACGACAAATCATTGCGCGAAGGACAGGTTGACGAGGGCGGCTGTGTAAATCTCTCCCTTGAATCGCTGGTGCTCGGTATGAAAAACCTTCTGTCTCGCACACTGCCCGAAAGCCAGCAGGAGAGGCGAGCACTGTTCAAACGCCTACGCCAGCTACGAGTTATTCGCTTCGGCGCTGACGCTGACTTTTACGACGCCGATAGTTGGTTCAAGATTCGTCCGATGATCGTGCACCTTGTAGGCCCCGAAGTTGTCGATGAATTGTTGATGGCAAGCCGACAAAATGAGGCGTCCTATGTGGCTGCGACGGGTGAAGACATAGTCGATGGCGGCACGCTAGAAGAAGATGGAAACAAACGCGAGAGCGACGAGTTGGAGCAGGCTTCGAACTCAAACAAAGAATCGATCGCAGACGTGGCTACTGATGTTGATATGGATACTGATGTTGATATGGATAGTAGCTCGCTGTTTTCAGACAACCAAATCGATAACAAAAGCCTAGATCGCTAGCAGAGACCGCAACGCATGTATTTGAAAAAGTTCGTTTACGTCAACTGGGGTAATATCCCCCACGCTGAGTTTGATTTTGGCCCCATTAACTTATTCTCAGGCGGTAACGGCTCGGGCAAGACCACCGCAGCCGATGCGATACAAACCGTAATGACGGCGGCGCACGATAGCCTCTTTCACTTTAATCCCGGCCAAGACGAATCCACTCAGCGCGGGCGAGGCGGCAAACAGGTTCGTACGCTTGCCTCCTATGTGTTGGGCTGCGACGACGGTGCCTATGCTCGGCCCGACGCCTGCCATGGTTACCTTGCCGCGATATTTGCGCCTACTCCTGGAGAAGATGGCGAGGGTTTCACCGCGTTAATGGCAATGAGCGCCTTTGTCGAAATCAATGGCAAACAAAAAGTTGCCCGGCTCAATGACAGCCAGTTCTATCTTCTACCCAGCGTGAGTCTGGCACTTAAGGATTTGGTCAAGGTTGACGTGGGCGGTCGTTACGTGGTCCCTGTGGATAGGATTAACGCGCAGCTGAGACAACAGTTTGGCGTCGAGCAGGTAGAGAAGTACGAGAAGAAAAAAGCTTATCTCTGTCGTCTCTATGGTGCACTGCGCGGCAAACGCGACGCCGTATCCGAGAGAGAGGCAATGAATGCTGCGCGCGCATTCTCGCGCTTTATGGCGTACAAACCGATCAAAGGAATTGATGAGTTTGTGGCTTCGGAGGTTTTGGAACCAAAGGACTTGGGAGAGGCAATTCGCGATGTCTCGTCAATGCTTAAGCGCATTCACACCATGGAGAATGACGCGCGCCAATTACGCGAGTCTGCCGAGCGATTACAACTGGGACGCGACTTGGCCGATCAATTTATAGCGCAATGGCTCGAGCAGCAATTGTTGCTACTGAGCTTGGCGCAACGCCGATATAACGATGGTCAAAAACTCTATCTAAAACAGAAACAACACCAGCAGGATTTACGCGATCAATTGCAGGGTAATGAACGCGACCGCGAGTTGTCGGAAGCCCGCGCTCGGGAATTGCAGGAGCGACTTCTCGAATTGGAGCTGGCTCGGTTGCAGGTACCGGCACTGCGAGACAAAGATCAGCTCGAAGATCAAATCAAACAGCTGAGTGATAGCTTGCGCCAATCGGTTCCGGCGATACTCCAGCAAGATCAAAGTTTACAGACAAACCGCCAAGCGGCAAAAAACATTGTTCGCAGCATCAGTAAGACATCACTTTCGTTAGCAATCGGTGGGCTGGCGGATAAGTCTCTACTCAAGGCTGCACAGCTGCTCTCGCAAGAGCAGCCTCAACTGGATTTTCAGTCGCTGTTTAATCGCGATTGGATTGATATATCCCCACTGGAGTCTCATCTTGATGAGGCCCTAAGTCAGCAGCAGGCCCACAATCACTTTTCTCAGTGCTGGCTCGAAACATCAACCTCGGATTTGAGCCTTAGAGATCAGCTGGCAAGAGAGCGAGACAAGCGCCGTCACAGTGCCGATAAACTAAAGAAGCAATCACAACAGAAAGAGGCCGAAATTCAGCTGCTGGCCCAAAGTCGATCGATATATCCGGGCTACGTAAAAAGCGCGCTGGAGCTTCTCAATCGCGAGTTGCCCGAAGCAGATGCGAGGGTTCTCTGCGATTACGTCGAGGTTCATGAAGGGCAATGGCAATCGGCGATCGAGGGCTACATTGGCGGGGCTCGTTTCGGCATAATTGTTGACGAAGACTGGGAAGCCGATGCCATTCGTTTGCTCAGACAAAACTCTGGAGCGAGTCGAGCACGAATTATTCAAGGATATAAAGCGCGCAAAGATTGCGACAAACTCGCAGCACTTACCAGCGACTCGATTATCCATGCCATGTCCTTTTCTCATGCTACGGCTGAGGCGTACCTAACCGCGAGTTACGGTCAGGTTCTTCGGGTCGATTCCGCTCAGACGTTAAAGTCGACCCGCCGCGGCATAACTCAGGATTGCTTAGGCGCTGGCAACTACGCCATGTTTCGCTGCGACATAGCCGACAGCGAACTTGTGTTTGGCCAAGGTGCGCGACAAAAAGCGCTGCTCGCCACCGAAGAGATGTTGCAAATAATCAATCGCGAGTGGCAGCAAGCGTCTGATGCGGCCAACGAGTGCCACTTGTTATTGCAGTCGGTTGATCAACTGAAATCGGTAAACTACGCCGAACAATTAACGCAGATGTTGGCGATTCAGCGCAAGCTCACCAACGCCGAACGCAGCCTGAAAGATATTGACCTATCGGATTTCGAAGACGTTCAGAGCCAGCTTGAAATCGTCAAGGCAGATAGAGAAGATCAGGCCAATTGTCTCAAGCAGCTGAACGATGCACAGGTCTCTGTGAGGGCAGACTTGAAGGGGTTGGATAGGCTCTGTGAACGCTTGTCGCAAGAGCAGGAAGATCATCTATGCCTTGTTGACGAGGCCGAAGATAATCTTCGTAGTTTGGCCTCGGTCTGGGCTGATTTTGATGTAGAATCGGCGTTGCTACGCGCTGAAGAGTTGGTATCAACTCACGCCACCGCTTACTTCGAAGCATCTTCACAGACGATCGACGCTGAGCTTAACACCTGCATTCATAGTTTGAAAAATCGCGTACTAGAGCATAATCAACTGTGTAATGGCGCCGATAGCGTGTGCTTTGACCTCAACTTCGGCGATTCCCTCGGCCGTGATAACTTCAAGAGTGTGTGTGAATTACAGCGGCAATTGGATGCACTTTATAATCGCTACAAAAACAATATCCTCGCCAAGCGTTATGAAGAACTCTCTAGTCTTCGCGAGAGTTTTAACAATGCCTTCGTCACCAATTTGTGCCACTCGATTTATCAGGCAATCAATGATGGCGACAAAATTCTTACCCATCTCAATAGTGAGCTTCAATATCATCGCTTCGGAGCTGATCGAGAGAGTTTTGAGTTTGGCTGGGACTGGGTGCCTGAGTTTCGTGAATACTGGCAGTTCTTCAAGGCGGTTATCGACAATCCCGCCCTGGGCGATGGCGAGACACTGTTCGAAATGAAGCTTACCTCTAAGCATCAGCAAGTTCGTGAGCGCCTGATGAATATGCTGCTCGACGAAGATGAGTCTAAAGCTCTGCGTGAGCTGGCCCGAATTGCCGATTATCGAAACTATCGCCACTACGAAATCTACAAAAAACCGGAGGGCAAGGAGCCTATCGCCCTAAGCCAGTACGGAACAGGATCCGGCGGTCAGCTCGAGACGCCGGCCTACATTATTCGCAGTGCGGCGATCACTTCGGCATTTCGCTTCAACGAAGGCAAGTCTCATTTGCGCATGGTGCTCGTGGATGAAGCATTCTCGAAGATGGATGAACACCGCTCAAAAGAGGTGATTAACTATTTGACCGAGAGTCTCGGTCTACAGCTTATGTTCATCATGCCGTCGAGTAAGTCTGGGCCATTTATGGACTTAATCAGTAATCAATTTGTTTTTAGTAAAGTCCCAACCGCTCAGCCGGTGGGAGAGCTAAATACCCGGGTTCTGGTTGACCGACAGCAATGCGATAAAGAAAAGATTGCCGAGTTAATGGCGAACCATCGCCGTACCATTCGCCAGCAGGCGTCATTAGAATTTTTGGAGGAGGTAGAGTAGTTGCCCCTGGGGCAATTTCTAGAGGTGAAGAAATATGTCGAAATTTGATTCTCAATCATTGCAAGATGCGTTTTATCGGCTGAGGTCCAACAAGGCCTTCGAACTTTTTGTGGTCGGAATTATTGTGTTTTCCGCACTGGTTATCGGGGTGAAAACCTATCCGCTACCCGATGGTTTATTGCGCGCAATAACCATCATGGATTGGATGATCACGTTTATCTTTCTATTCGAAATAACGATACGCTTTTTGGGTGAACCCAACAAAAAGCGCTTTTTTCACAACGCCTGGAATGTATTCGACACTTTAATTGTAATCGTTAGCTTAATCCCGATCGATAACAGTGATATGGCGCTGATCGGACGCTTGGTGAGAATCTTTCGAGTGTTGCGAATGGTTTCCATCATTCCCGAACTGCGAATGCTACTTAACTCTTTGCTCAAGGCACTTCCTCAACTTGGCTATGTTATGTTGATGATGTTTATCATCTTCTATATTTATGCCGCCATTGGCAGCACTTTCTTTGCCGAGATAAATCCAGATCTTTGGGGCGACATCGCACTCAGCTTGTTGACCTTGTTTCGGGTGATGACGTTTGAAGATTGGACGGACGTCATGTACGAGACCATGACGGTCTATCCTTTAAGTTGGTTTTTCTACCTGTCATTTATTTTCTTTACAGCATTCGCGTTCTTGAACATGATTATCGGTATTGTGGTTAATGTGTTGGAGGAGGAGCATCAGCGTATTGCTCAAGAGGAGGCCGCAGCTGCAGGTGAGCCAACATTGAAAGAGCTTAGAGACGAAATTAGAGAGTTGAAACTATTGCTGCAGAATCGGCCGTAGAAGGGTGGTCAAAGTTAAAGCGAGCGCGTATCCCCTGCGCGCTCGCGTGTCGAGATATCGGCAGGGCGTAAAAACATCAAATAGGCTTGCAAATATTACTGCAAGTCAATGGTTCGTCTTTGGGTTTCTCCCGTCATGCCATCGTAGGGCAGGGTAATGGTGAGTACGCCATTGCTGTAGCCAGCATCGTTATCGGATTGCTTGAGGCGGTTTCCGGTTAAGGTGACTCGGCGTTCGAATTCCCCGTAGGCAATTTCATTACTGATCTGTCTGTTGCTGTTGTCGTAGTGACTCGGTTTGTTCTTGGTGCCAGTAATAATGAGTTGATTGCCCTCTACCGCGATACTAATGGCGCTCGCATCTAGGCCGGGAATTTCCATTGAGACTACCAGTGCATCATTGACTTCAAGCATATCAACTGGAATTAGGCTCCACTGGGGATGGGGTGCTTTGCCGTTACCGACGACTCCTTCGCCGTCCACAGCTTCGCTGGAGACTATCGGCTGGAAAGGGGTAAGAGCATGGTTGTTTCGCTGTTCCAAATGATGAAATTGGTCCGCAAGGCTATGCCATGCGTATTGAGCTTCATCCTTAAATCGACTAAAAATTTCTTGAGCATTCATCGTCGCTACCTCTTGCTGACTCGTGAGACCCGTATGCCTCTAGTGTGGCTCGAGTTTAAGGATAGACGGTAAACGGATTACTTAATGGATGCTTTAGGATCTATTGTTTCTTAGCCAAGCGCCTCTGATTCCTTGAGCCGCTATGGGCGGAGAAATGTCGCTAAATGCGTCTAAGAGCCTAGTGAGAGCGCGAAATTTTGATTTCTAATCTAGGTCTCGGCCTAAGCCTCTTATGGCGGGTAAGGCTTAGATCGGATTACGCTGATAACTTGGCGCGTTTATGGTTTCGTGTAATGCCAGCAATTATCGATCATTGTCATTCTATGATGACGGCCGCTTAAGGTTGGGTCGCCGCTGTCATAGCCGATATCATCTTGATAGAGCACGCTAACCGTATTGTCGTGAAAAACCATATTCGGGAAAAACCGCGGCGCAGCTCTTTGTTCGACAGCATCTCTTACCTGGCCGATGCTGTCATGTTGCGCCAACTCCAGCAGCGTTAGGTAGGTTGGGGGCAATATTTTGAGTTCATTATCGCGGTGCTTTTCGATAGCTCGCGCGGGCGTTAGCCATTGAAACTCGACTATTTCGCCATCGTCAACGGTAATCGAGCAATTCTCTTCGACATCGCCGAGGAGAAACCAGGTCGAAAACCGTTTTTTCTCGGCGTAAGGCGTGGTCCAATGAGAGTATTCGAGAAAGTTATTTGAGTTGAGCGCAAGACCCGCTTCTTCTTCACTTTCTCTTACCGCCGCCACACGTGCGGCAGCGAGGGAATCGAGGTTGTCGGTCTTGGCCAAAACTCCGTCATTTGCATCAATCCTGCCGCCAGGGAAAACCCAAGCGCCGCCGGCGAATTTAATCGCTTTTGCACGCAACAGCAGCAGCACTTCAAAACCATCAGTTGATGGTCGCAGAATGATAACGGTTGCGGCTGGATTTGCCGGAGCTGGACTGTCTTTGTGATCAGAACTCATGGAATGCCTTTGCTATTATTATTGTGACGGTATTGGGCCAATTTTGTTCCTATTAGCAGGGTCTCACAAGAGCTAAAGATGACAACCCGTTCGTCGAAAACTGACATCCTACTGCGGACTTTTTGGCTTTTAAGCCTTCTCTCAGGCTGTATCTCAGCCTGTTTCTCAGCCTGTTTCTCAACTGGGCTCTCAATTTGTTTCTCAGTCCGCCTCTTTCAATACTGTAACGTGACGCTGTGGAAAAGGAATATCGACCTCGTTGGTCTTTAGAGCTTTGTAGGCGGTCGAGTTGACCTTGTGCAACAGCGTAAAATAGTGCTCCGTGGGAAGCCATACGCGAATACCAATTTGCACCGCGCTATCAGCAAATGATTCAATGCCCACTTGCGGCTTTTTCTCTTGGCAAATGCCGTCAAGTCCCGCTAGTGCGCGTTCAATATGGGCGATGGCTTGATCCGAATCCTCGTGATAGGCAATACCAATACTGATCTCGGCCAAGGTATTTTTAAACGAGTTATGAATGATTTCTCCAACGATGTGCTTGTTGGGGATGTTGATTTCGGTTTCGTCTTCGTTGCTGAGAATGGTATAGGCCAAGTGAACCTCTTTAACTAAGCCCGACACCCCTTGGACGCTTATAGTGTCGCCCACAACAAACGGCCGAGTGAGGATTATATTCAAGCCTGCGCCGTAGTTTGAGACCAATCCCTGAACGGCTAAACCCGCACCTAACGACAGTGCGCCAACAGCGGCGAGAAAGGGAGTTACACTTATGCCTAGTTTTCCCAGAGCAATGATGGCCACCATAACCACCACTAGTATTTTAGCCGTAGAGGCGATAAATCGGCTGAGGGTAATGTCGAGATTTTTCTTCTCGCACAGGCGCTGAACCAGATTACCAATCTTTCGCGCGATCAACATCCCGGCCAACAAAATCAGTACGGCACCCAGTATTTGGAAGCTGTAATTGACGAAAAACTCAATCACCATGTCGTAGATTGCGGAGGCTTGATCGAGTTCAGCTTTTAGGTTTTCTTCCATGGTAAATCCATCTGTAGGCGTTTTCGGTTGGGACATTGGCTAAAATAGATAACGGCGGCGTTACCCTGCGGTGATTTTAGCAGTTTCTATCGTTTTTGGTATTGCCTGTGCGTGGATGGCAATCGCTTATGAGCGCTGCAGTAAGGTGCCAAGAATACGGGTGATGTCACGAAGCGAATTGCAGGGCTCCACGATAGAGCAGTGCGGAGCGTACTCGCTCATCACCGAGTCACCGCTGTTCCAGCTGTAGCGCCCCTCAGGGTTTAGCCAAAGTACACGCTGGCTACGACGGTAGACTTCCGCCCAAATCTCAGACTTGGGGTCGGCGTTGTTGTTTCTCGCATCGCCGAGCATGATCACTGTGGTTTTTTTGTCGACATCTTTAAGAGCGAGATCCTTGAAGTCTTGCAGCGCGACTCCGTAGTCAGTGGGGCGGTTGGCCCAGTCGTCCATGATCTTAGCGATAGCAAGTTCAATGTCATCACGATCAAAGCTCTCCGTTACCTCGCCCAGATCTGAGGCAAATACAAATGACCGCACTCGCGGCAATACATCCTGAAGGCTGTAAAGAAACAACAATAGGAATCGTGCGACACGACTGACCGAGCCGCTGACATCGCACAATACCATCACCTTAGGGCGATCCACTTTGGTAGACTTCCATTTTGTGTGAAACAAAAATCCATCGTAAGCGGCATTGGCGGCAATGGTTTTTCTCACGTCGAGCAATCCGCGCTTTGTCACTCGGCGACGACGACTGTGCATCGACGCGAGACGCTTAGCTGCCTTTTGAACCACTCGTGTCATCTGTTGGTAGTGGCTGTGGTCTACATTGGTGAGTTTAATTTTTTGTAAGTTACTCTCTCGCAACTGCTCGCCAGATTTCTGAGTAAACAAAAGGTATTGCTGCTCGACGTAATCGCCAACCTGATCTCTCAAACGTTGACGTGCCTCTCGCAATTGTTCGACAAGGGCTAAGTTACCGCTGTCTTCAGACAATTGCGCAAGCTCCTGGTTAAGTTCAGGATCTCCCAGTTGTTGCATGATGCGAAAGCTCACTTGCGCCTTTTGAGTGAACAGCTGCATTTCGCTAGCGCCTTGCGCTTGTCCGGCGGCGGCAATAGCTAACTGTAGCGACGTTTGATCATTAGCCGCTAACTGCTGTCCCAGTGGGGACTGAATTGTGTTTTCTGGCAGATCACTTGAATTGCGGTCGAGCGCCTGCGCCTCGAGGTTTAACTCTTCGCTGTCGGCTGTTTGACCCACTTTGTTATCTTCGGCCCCTTCAGGCCCGAGCTCATGGTTTTCTTGGCTGGGAATCGAGGAGTTAAAATACTGATCAAACAAGGACTCGAGCTGCACTCGATCTGGCAAATTTTTTGCGAGGGTCAGCGATAGTGTAGTTTTCAGTAGGTTCGGGTCGTCAAGTCCCACCAGCTGAGTGGCCTGCAGGGCATCGAGGGTTTCTGCAGGAGACACCGGCAGGCCGTGATGGCGTAGGGCATGAATGAAATCGCCGATAACTTTTTGCATGAAATCGCCTTAGTGTCGGCCGGGCTTACGCATGTTGCTGAGTAGCTGGTTAATCTCTGGCTCGACAATTTCTATGTCTTCCTGAAATTTAAGCAATAGATTAAGAGTCGACTCAACCCACTCGCGATCCAACTCTTCAACGTTAAGCAAGAGCAAAGCTCGTGCCCAATCGATGCTTTCACTCACTGCAGGTACTTTCTTCAGTGCCAATTGGCGCAACTCTTTTACAAAACCCACAAGCTGATCGCGCAAACTGTCTTCGAGCTCCGGTACCTGAGAAGCGATAATTTTCTGCTCGAGGGCGGGGTCGGGAAAGGGGATGTACAAGTGCAAGCAGCGGCGCTTTAACGCATCGCCTAGCTCACGAGTGTTATTACTCGTCAGCATAACGATGGGCCGTGAGGTTGCCTTCACTGTGCCGATTTCCGGAATAGACACTTGGTAATCTGACAGTAGTTCAAGTAGAAAGGCTTCGAATTCTTGATCTGCTTTGTCGATCTCATCGATCAATAGAATGGCACCATCGGGCTCTTTGAGAGCTTGCAGTAGCGGGCGCGTTTCTAGAAATTCTTCTGAATAGAAGATATCGCCAAACTGGTGAAGTCTCTCGACAGACTCATCGAGTCCTTTGGCTCCGCGCATTACATCGCCCAACTGGTCTTTGAGCAGTTGGGTATACAGAAGTTGCTTTCCATATTTCCACTCGTAGAGTGCTTTTGCCTCGTCTAGTCCTTCGTAGCACTGCATGCGAATTAGCGGGGCAGATAAGTACTCGGCGGTCTTTTTGGCCAACTCCGTCTTTCCCACTCCAGGAGGGCCTTCAATGAGAATAGGCTTTTGTAATTGGCAGGCGAGATAGACGGCAGTGGCGATGGCATCACTGCAGATATAGCCGAGTTTTTCAAAGTTTTTACGTATCTCTTCGGGCGATCGTATTTGCTCGCTGTGCTTAATGATCAAAGCCATTATCCTTGAGGTGAGAGAGTTGTCTTATCCTACTGTTTTTACTTATAAAAGTCAGAGCGCAAATGGGCCAAAGCCGCCGTTTAATCGTCCGAACTTGCCTTTAAGGACCCTCGATTCTGTTAATGGCATTTACCTCGTGTAAGACTCAGTTTAAGCGCTTTTTGATAGCGCTTCGGCGTAATAGATACATTTGTGATCAATTCGGCTAAACTTAGTGCACTACCACCTAACGGGCAGCCTAGATAGACCGTTCTGTGTAAACGGAATTACCTAATCAACACTGCGCCGCACTCGCACCTACTGAAGCGGCGTTTACGAGGCTTTTTTGATTGATTAAAGTCATTGGCAAGCAGGGTGTACTGCTCACAGATCAAGAGTTTCAATGCTACCGTTACGCTAGGCGTCTGCGGCAACGGGCGCTCTGGCGTAAGATCTATTCGGTACACCGAATACTATGGCCCGAGTTGCTCGACAGCGTCGACTGGTCGCCGGTGCTTTGGCGTAAGTTGTCGCAACTCGCGGTACTGATGCTCGTTTGGCCGCTTATTGTGGTTTGGGGGTTAGCAGTATACCTGCTTGCCTTGGTCCAGTTTCCCTTCAAACTCTTTCAGACGTGGCTGGTACCCGACTCTCTGAGAGCTCCGGGTGAAAAAACCCTTATGGGTATCCACAACGCCTTCAGCTCGGCCATTGATCTCAGTCAAGCGGATTACATCGAATGCATCGACGGCTGGGTGTCGATACTGTTTGGTGCGACAATCGCGCTGGACAAAAACCTGAGCATCTATCTGCTACAGGTCTCATCAGAGCGAAAAGATATCGATCACCGAACCGGCGCCGTAGCAGAGGGGTTACGTAGCAATTTAAGTGTTGCTCGGGAATATCTCAGTCGCGATCTTGGCCACTATCTGTCCAATGGCCACAGCCGCCGCAACAGTCCCCAGCAGTCGGTCTAAACCGAAGTTGTTAGTCAACATGGTATGGAGATTTAGGCAGTAAGTGGACGATCAGCGCTGTCGACTCGTTGTAGACCTTATCCACGTTGGGCATTAGGCCCACTTTCATTCGGCGTGACAGCATGGTGATAGGAAACAGACACTCTTCTGTCGCAGGGGCACAAGCCGCGCGGCTGCGCCCGTAACGGTCCACATAATGCTTCCACTCCAGCCCTAGCTCATTGACCATAATATTGCCCAATACAGCGCCAAGCGCCTGCTGCATGGACTCGTTGTCTTGCTTAATTAGGCCTCTATGTATCACCCTCTGTAATGTCTCTATGTCGCGTTTATCTCCGTGAATCTGCAAACCCAATTTGCTGCGAGTTAAGTCGTCGACTTTTTCAACCTGATCGCTCAGGTGGTTCTTGTCGAACCAGTTCAACTCTTCAATCAGTATCACATTTTTTTCTTCTGCGTGAACGCTCAGCGCAACAAGGGCGATCAAAAAACAACCAAGACGAAGCATCGGTATCAATTCCAGTAAATTCAAGTGGTAAGGATTATAACGAAGTTAGAAAGCTGTGGGCATTCTCTGTTGGGCCTATATAATGCCTGCCTAAACGATAAACCGCATTCTTGGAGTAGTAATGGCCCTCACTCATTGTATCGCCCACGCAATTAGCCGCAACGGAACTGAAGCGCCGGTAGAGCTGTCTCTAAGAGAGAGCGAACTGGCCTCTACGGGATACCTTGAAGAGTTGGTGAGAGAACTTAAGCATGCTTACGTCGGTAAAGCCGGCAAGCAGTACGGTCAATTCCACCATGATTTATCGATATCTCTTGTGGGGCAGTGGCTGCGGGAGTTTCGCGAAGAAAAAATCACCTTCGAGCGCTTTACCTGTAAGGCGACAGAGCATTTGCAGTCGCTTATCAGCGAGACCGATGTGGTCATCGATGGTCACCTGTTGTTTGCCCTAGAATCACTCGCCGATGCCGATTCGCTGTATGTGTTTTTGGTTTTGCACAACGAGGGTATCTATCTCGACAGTGACTTGAACATTCAGACTTCTCGCCATTTAGACGTTAAGGGCGTAATGGTGGGCGCAAAAGTCGATATTACTGCGTGGCTTAGTGAAGACGATTCGAGCTTCTTGAGCGTACTTAAGGCCCGCGGTGATAAGGACCTTACCGATCAATTTTGGAAATGGATTGGGTTTTCCGATCAGCGTGATATCGCCGCTGAGACTACCGCGTTTCTCGATGTTGTGTCTGCCTACAGTGACACGCTGCAAGAAGAAGAGGCTAATGTTTATCGCAACAAAGTGATCGATTATTGCCTTGAGCAGGACAAGCGCGGAGAACCAGTCGTGATTCGCGATCTCTCTGAACACGTAAACGACGAAGAGCCGCAGCGATTCTCCCAGTTCATCGAAAAAAAGCAAGAAGAGGCACCACAACAGCTGATTCCAGATCGACGCCAGCTCAAGCAGTATGTGCGCATAAGCGGCCGTAATGAGCTATTGAGCATGAGCTTCGCCGCCGACTGCCTGGGTGAATCCATTGTCTATGATAAAGACAGCGACAGCCTGACCATTCGAAATATTCCAGGCCCGCTTAAGTTGCGGTTAATAAAACATATGCAAAAATTGATGGAAACGACAGACTAGTCATTGGCCTACTGGCGCTGTTGCAGTCGCGGCACCAGCCGCCGCACTATTAGCGGCACTAATAAGCGCCTCAGAGATTTTACAGAACTATTACTTTGGAGCGGTTTATTTCAATTGATTAGTCGCGCAAACTCGGTACTGAATCATCTTTTCGCCAAGGGGAGAGCATGAATAAATTTGGGTCCATATCGATAGCCGCCTTGTTTGCCCTCAGTGGGTGGCTTCACTATCAGACACATCTGCAGCTCATCGAACTCGAGACACAGAAGGTCGCAGCTGATGAGGAGCTCAGGCTCGTCAACGAGCAATTAGCGAATATCACCAAGCAATTCGATGAGCTCCAGAGCGCTCATTCACCGAATCCTCACTCACAAAACAATAGCCTCGACAGTATGGTGAAAGAGGCTAATGATGCGTTAATATCGGGCTGGGAATCTCTCGTTAACACGGTTAGTGAGGAGCTTAAAAAAGCCGGTGAGCAATCACCGCAACCCGAGTCTCCTAATCCACCAGCGCCATCGCTCGAATCACCCGATGGCACCGAGCGTATTTAGCTCGTCAAACTCATTATTCAAATTGTAAAGGATTCAATATGAAAGCTATTAAAGTTATCTTTGGCTTAGTCATTGCGGTAGTCGCAGTCGTGGTCATAGTGGCAGTCATCGGATTGCAGAATATCGATAAAATTGTCAAGACTGCAGTTGAAGAGGTTGGCCCTAAGGTGCTCGGTACGGAAGTTCGGCTCGCTGAAGTGAAAATTGATATTACTGACGGGAGAGGTGAGCTTCGTGGGTTAACCATCGCCAACCCTAAGGGATTTAGTGCAGCCAATGCATTTAGCTTAGGTGAGACAGCGCTAGAGATCGACACAAGTAGTATCACTGGTGACGTTATCGTGATCAATGAAGTGCTCATCAGCAATGCCAATCTCCTTGCTGAACAAAAGGGGCTCAAGGATACAAACCTGCAGGCGCTACTAAACAACATTCAATCGTCGAGCGGGTCGGCAGCAAGCGATCAGACGAAACCGCAAAGCAGCTCAACAGGTGAATCTGAAGTGCTACTGGCCGTTAAAAAATTCACCTTTGCTGACAGCACAATGAAACTGATGTCGGAACAATTTGGCGAGCACACCATAAAGCTGCCACCGATTCATTTAAGTAATCTCGGCAGTAAAGACAAAGGTCTTACCCCAGAGGAGCTTGCCAACGCTGTGGTTAAACCGTTAGTGGCACAAGCGAAAAAGGCGGCTCAGAGTCGACTAGAAGATTTGGCGAAAGAAAAAGCTACCGAAAAACTCAACGAGAAATTGACCGAGAAGTTGGGTGAGGATGGCGCGGAAAAACTGAACCAGCTTAAATCGCTGTTTGGAAAATAGCAGAGCAAACTTCTGATCAATGTCATCAACGACGAGGGAAAGACGGTTGAAATAGGGCGGAACTCTCGTTAATAAAACCAAAGAAGAGCGCTCGATCGCTCTTCTTTGTTATCGAGTTTAGTTACAGGTATCGCTTTCTTCTATCGTTTCTAGCCAATCGTTTCTATTCGACCGTTTGTTTATATTTTGTCGTTTATATTCTTTCGGCTAGCTGTCACCCATAAAACGGGCCGCTTTGATTTTAGGGATTCAACTCAGGCAATAATTGCCTAGGCGCTAGAAGCAGAAATGGTGGCATCCGCATTAGGACAGGTTATCAGACATCTACTATTGAGCTTTCTGAGCCCTCGGTCCGGTCGTCGCGGCCGATGCCACTCTCTAGTAGCGAGTACTTTATGAAGCACTCAATGGGTTGCCCCTAATGTAACGTCGATAACGCGGACGCCTGACCAGAAGTATAGCAGTTAGATAAGCCTGAAAAGCCTACTTAGGTTTCTTGCAAAAAATTTGCAAAAACAGGGCAGTGATCGGACAGCTCAGACCACTCTTGGTCCCATAACACTTCGCAATAGTCTAATTTTAGGCCTCGGTAATAGATTCTATCCAGCGGTAGTCGCGGCTTCGTTGCGGGAAAAGACGCCAAAGGCTTGCCAAAGTGTTCGCTTCCAACCTCCTTTACGCAATTCTCTCGCAGCAGTGTGCGATGTATTCTAAAGTGCCAATCATTAAAGTCCCCCATCAAAATAAACGCGTCATCTTTTGGGATCTGGCGAATCCATTCTAAGAGTTTTCGTGTCTGACGCCATTGCTCAAAAGGAAGAAACCCGAGATGAACACAGCCAATATGAAGCCGTTTGTGATTTGTCTCGGGCCAGTTGACTAACCCGTGCAGTAGTCCTCGTTGAGAAAACCGCCACTGTGTCATGTCGTGATTCTCAAATTCAAGAAAGGGAAGTTTCGACAGCAGGGCATTGCCATGATGGCCCTGCTGATAAATCGCATTCTTACCGTAGGCGTAAGTACTCCAAACACTGTCGGCTAGATATTCGAAGTGGGCCTGGGTGTGCCAATTTGCGTGGTTTTGAGCGTGGCCATGATGAGCGCCAAGTATTTCTTGTAAGCCCACCACATCCGCGCCTGTCATGCGAATGGCATCTCTCATCTCAGACAACACATAATCGCGATTGTTGGCTCGAAAACCTTTATGTATGTTATAGGACAAGCAGCCTATCGAGGGGGTGACTAAGCTCATGGGCATTACATCCAGTATCGAAGTAAGCGAGAAAAGATTCCTAATAGCCAGTTGCGCGACGCAGTATTGCTGGCCCTATGATCTATCTTGATCGATTGCGTAAGATTTTCTTCAAAAAACCGCTCTAGTCGGTTAAGGCTCTCTGAGTGTGTTAAGAAGATATCCAGCTCTAGGTCGTGAAGAAAACTACGATGGTTAAAATTGGTACTTCCTAACACGCAGATCTCGTCGCATATTAATAACTTAGCGTGCAGCACCGAGGGCTGAAATTCATAGAGCTCAATGCCAGCGCCAATCAAATCTCGGTAATAGGTCGCCGTTAAAAATGGAAAGAGATGGATGTCTGAGCGGGCTGGCACCATGATTCGGATCCGAACCCCCCGTTTCATGGCGCGCTTTAAGGCGCGAACCACTCGGCTTGAAGGCGCAAAGTAGGCGCTAACCAAAGAGACTTTATCGCTAGCGGTATCGATCAAGCTTTCAAACTTTTGGTTTTTACGCCGGCGGGCCCAGTCAGTGATGTTCGCAAGGTAGTGATGGGATACCCGCTTTCGTTCAACCGGGTCCGTTTGGCGTCGCCACACAGCGTCGAATTGAGATCCGATGATAGGAGCGCGATCACCGACAAGACGCACCCCGAGATCTCGCCATCCATCCCCCCCCTTGGACGATGGTAGATGCACCTTCGAGAGATTGTAGCTACCGGTGAACAATACTCGCTCATCGACAACAAAAAGCTTGCGGTGATCACGGCGATTTATTTTCCTCAGGAAGTAGAGCGCCTTATTTAGGGCGTGCCCCTGTTTAATCGAGCGAGGATAGTGCCAAAGCTGCCAGGGAAGAGGGTGGAATACACGAACGCCGACACCCTCACGCTCCAGTGTTCGGCTGACCCAGTCTAGGCTCCGGTAAGAACCTAATGCGTCCATAATGACCCGCACATCAACACCGCGATTTGCCGCTCTGATCAGAGTTTGGCAAACCGCTCGTCCGACGTCGTCGTCTTCAAAGATATAGATCTCTAGTTTTACGGAAAATTGCGCGCGGTCTATGGCTTCGATCAATGCGTCAAAGTATTCGTCGCCTTGATCAAAGATCCGTTCGCTATCGGCCGAATGGCTAAGCTGGTTAGTTTCCGAGAGAGGGTTCATCAATTATGATGACACCATCAAGACAAGTTATTTTGATGCCGTCCAAGCGAGGGTGGTTTTCGGGTTTTAGCCGTTCAGCGACGTCCGCTGCGTCTAAGGCGATAGTACCGATATGGAGCACTCTTACGGCCACCCCTTCGCAACCGCTGTGGGCGAGCAAGTCGCGTAGATTAAGGCTGTTAATCTCGTAGCGACCAGACGGGAAAAGCTCATGAACCTCAGTGAATTTGTCGTATTGCATGTTGTCTCCTAGACAAAGGGCGTTTCGCTAGCGCGGGCGTCTGTCGGTTATCGGTTATCGACAATGAAAGCGCTAGGGCCAAAGGAAAGATGCCTTTATCATAGCGGTTCGGCTCGCAGTGCTTTTGATTTAGTTCAACAAATAGAGATTTTTTGTGTCCTACACATTGATTGATCATAACGAAGATTTTGTCGTCGTCAACAAGGCGCCCGGAATAACGATACCGCGCGATCTAGAGTCCATGGGACTTCTTGAAAAGGTTGCCACAGACCTTAATTTGGATAAGTTGTTCCCAGTTCACAGGCTCGACAAGGCGACCTCGGGCCTTGTAATCTTGGCCCGCACAACGATGGCCAATCAAGCGCTTTCGAAGATTTTCGCAGAGCGTCGTATTCAAAAATACTATCTCGCCATCAGCGACCACAAGCCTAAGCGCAAGCAAGGCCTGATTCAGGGGGATATGGAAAAATCCAGACGAGGCAGCTGGAAGATAACAAAAAGCCGTAATAATCCGGCGATCACACAAATGTTCAGTCTATCTCTAGCCCCCGGCTTACGGTTATTCCTACTAAAACCAAAGACCGGTAAGACACATCAGCTTCGTGTTGCACTTAAGTCCATCGCCGCACCCATCCTCGGTGATCTGCGCTATGGCTCCGCAACTCAAGCGGTCGATCGCATGTACTTACACGCCTGGCAGTTACAGTTTAATTGGAAGGGGGAGCATAAACGTTATGCTGCCATGCCGACCCAAGGAGCCTTGTTTACCGATCAGGGGTTTTCAGATTCGTTAGCGCCTTGGAGGTCTCCGGAAGAGCTTCCATGGCCATCGACGTGATGGGTCAGCCAAAAACGACCGGATCGGCCTGTGCACATATTGATCAAAAGCGATGCTTGGGTTACGTCAATAATGGGTTAGATCAATAATTGAGCGAAATTCTTAACAGCGGAGTGATTTCAGGGAAATTCTCTCAACCAGTTCTGCCAAGAGTAACGCCACAAGTAATGGCGTCCAAAACAGACCATTTGACAGTCAGGCTTGAGTAACAGCACTGCCGGCAAGAGGTCGCCGGCGAGGCATGAGGTATGAAATTATTCGTACAGGCAAAGATAAGAGGTTTCTACCGCAGCTTTGACTTGAAAGCTGAGATTGGCTTCTACGATAAAGGTCTCGCCTTGGTTAAAGGTCTTCCAGTCATCAGCCCCTGGCAGTTTAACCGTTAACGCGCCGCTAGTGACGGTCATGTATTCTTTTTGAGACGTGCCAAACTCGTAGTCACCGGCTGCCATCACGCCGACAGTAGCGGGTAGTGACTCGGTTTGAAAGGCGATGGATTTCACCTTGCCATCGAAATATTCATTGGTTTTGAACATAGGAAACCTCATTGTTCGCGGATCGATTAGGGGGCGCAATTATAGGTGCGCGCCTCTCAGGGAGCAACTTACCTAGGGTGGAAAGGCGCTGCGAGGCTCGGCGCTCATTGTGTACGATGACAGCGGGGCGGCAACAGTTACGGCAATCGCTTTTATGGTATGATCTTTTCGCAATTTGATGTGCAGAGCTCGGCGACTTGGCTCGGCTTAACTACCCCTTACGCCCCCCTTAACTGCTCCTTAACAAGGACGGATTCTATCTTGGATAACCCGTTTAAAAACCCCATTACTGATATGCTAGGCGAGGCGGGCCCATGGTCCGAGCATCAAATCCTATCTCAGTTGGTGGCGGACGGGCTGCTAAATCGCGACTATGGGCGCGATTCCCTAGCGTTGTTTCAAGCGCACTTCCTGACCATGAACGCTCTTTATAGCATTCAAACAGCGCACTTTTCTCAGGGGCGATATCTAAAAATTTCGGCGCTTAGAATCGAGTGGCTAGGCGTCAGCCAAGGCAGTTCAATGTCGCTTACCCAAGGCGAAGAAAATCTTCGGGAGTATTACAGTGACTGGGATAATTTTGCCAGAGCCAGTGCAGAGTCTGTCGAAGACTTACTCGACGGATTTTGGCGTCGATTCTTGTCGCAAGACGACAAACACGCGGCATTAGAGGCGCTAAAGCTTGAAGAGCCTGTTGAATTCTCTGAGGTGAAAAAGCGCTATAGGCAGTTGGCTATGGAGCATCACCCAGATCGCGGCGGTAGCGCCGCAGAACTGGCAACAATCAACGACGCCTATGCGACACTAAAACGATGTTATGCCGTCAGCTAAGACCATCGATATCTCGTAGTTAAGAATCATGCGCTGAAATTCAATCTTACAAGAGAATCCTAATGGCCATTATTTGGCAAAAATCAGTCGAGGGTACGGACTATCAGGTTCGATCTGCGGGCAATACTCGACGACTGTACACCGATGGTGTTTTTCACAGCCAGTACAATCCCCGTCGTCCTGTGACAGGGTCAGTTTGGGACCTGTTACTCTTGCCTGCCTTCTTTCACTCTCTCGGCCATATTCAGCGAGTACTGGTGCTGGGTGTTGGAGGTGGGGCCGTTGTCAATAAGCTCAATCATTTTTTGTCACCAACCTGTATCGATGCGGTGGAGCTCAACCCCGTACATATTCACGTTGCAAAAACCTTCTTTCACGTGTCATCAAACAATGTAACGCTTCATGAAGCTGACGCGGTCACTTGGTTGAAATCTTATCGAGGCAAAAAATTCGATCTGATTATTGACGATCTATTCGGTGAAGAAAACGGTGAGCCCTGCCGTGCAGTTGCCGCCGATCAATCGTGGTGCGAGCTGTTGCAGCGCAGGCTGAACCCCGACGGCACTCTGGTGATGAATTTCGATACCCCCAGTGCAAGACGCCAGTGCTACTATAGCGATCAAAGTCATTCACAATGGCCATTAAAGCGGGTTCTATCTACGCCCCTGTATTCGAATTCTGTGGGTGTCTGGAGCCGTCAGAAAGTCGATAACCCCAACGCCAAATTTCGCGCAAACCTTCGTCAATTCTCTGCTTTAGACGAGCGCCAAAAATCCTGTGTACTTAACTACAAAATGCAAACTATGCGTTAGTGTCGAGCGCTGACTCCAGTGAGAAAGCCTCGGCCAACAGCTCGTAGGATCGCTTGCGAGCCTCAAAATCATAAGTAATGGTTACGGTCATTATTTCATCTGCGCCAAATTCATCCGCCAAAGAAAACAACTTGTCCCGCACTTGTTCCGGATCACCGATGGCGGCGTGCGCTGAACGCTGATTGATAAACGCTTGCTCATCGGCACTCAGTCTTACCGAGCGGGCCTCTTCTGGCGTACAGATACGGCTGTCACCGCTGCCGGTCGCAAACCGTAGAAATGAAATCTGACGGCTAAGGGCAAGGTCGCGAGCCTCGGCTTCGGTTTCCGCGCAAACTACATTTATCGTTAGGCTGGTTTTGGGTTTTGGGTTTTGGGTTTTGGTCATTGGCTTGATATTGCTCGCGGTAATAATCAAGAATGCGTTTATCCATGTGCGGATTAATGAATAGGGCAAAATTGTAGGGCAGCCCTTGCTGGCCGGCGAGAATAGCGCTGTCAGGGCTTGACCCCAGCATCCACAGGTCTGGCGTTGTCGGCGGTTTTGGATTGACTTGCGGGCGGTATTGCGGGTCGAACAACATGTCTTTTAGATCGGCAACTTGTTGGGGGAATTGCTCAAAACGAGGTTTGCCGTCAATCGACAAGGCGCGCGCGGAAATCATATCGGTTCCCGGCGCACGACCTAAACCAATGTCGACACGATCTGGGAAGAGGGTAGCCAAAGTCGAGGCCAGCTCAGCGACTTTAAATGGGCTGTAGTGAGGCAGCATAATGCCGCCGCTGCCAATACGGATATGCTCTGTAGCTTGACCAATAGCCGCTAGGAGTACCTCGGGCGAAGTTCCCGCCAAGGCATCAGTACTGTGATGCTCGGACACCCAGAACCGATGATAGCCCAACGCTTCCGCTAATCTAGCGAGCTCGAGTGTTTCTTGCAGTGCTTGGTGAGCAGTGCCACCTTGACGAATCGGGGATTGATCTAGAATAGAAAGTAACATGTGCCGCTCGCTAAATAGTGAAACAATAATTCGTTAGGTATTACGCCGCAGTACAACGATTTTGAATTGTCCATCGCTCGCCAGTTGCTGCGTGCTGCCGAAATACATGGCCGCTAATTTCTCTAGAGGTATGAACTGATTTACCACAAACAGCGCGACGCCGTTCGAGCTGATTAGCCGCGCTGCATTACTAAGAAACTTTTTTGTCAGCTCTGAGTCATTGGCAAAACCTTGATGAAAGGGCGGGTTGCACAATACGCAGTCGAATGCATCGGTGATGTCTTTGCCACAGTCATCCGCGTAGAGAGTTACGTCCATTGAGGCGCTAGAAAAGTTCTTCTTCGCCGACGCCAGCGCAGCTGCGTTGTTGTCAGTGGCGACTCTGATGGTTGTTCGCCAGTATTTGGTCTTCAAAGTCAGGAAGCCGTAACCGCAACCTAAATCCAGCACACTTCCTGGAAACTCTCGCTCGGAGAAGTACTGCTCCGCCGTGTCAATCAGCAGTTCACTTCCTTGGTCTTGTTTGTTCCATCCAAATTGTCCGGGCTTACTGTAGAGTTCTAGGGTTTGGTCTTTTAACTTTAGAGCGTCGGTGGGTCGCAACGATGAATAGCACTTATCATCCAGCAAACAGTCAGTCTGTTGCTGGCTCTCGTAGTCGGTGTGTTTGGGTATCTGAGCCAAGTAATAGAGGCCATTCTTCTTTGCGTTCGCCTTAACACTAAAGAGTTTACCTGCCTTATCAGAATATCCCTTAATACCATCGCCTTTCTCGCCAACCAGAATTAGCCGCCCATCAGCTGTTAAGCAGCGCAGTGCGTTGTTAATAACGTGATGCACTACTGCTCTTTCTTTTGAAACGCGATAGACAAACAGGTCCAAAGAACCGTCGACAATGTCGGAAAAATCGTAATCGCTGAAGGCGGAATCGATACCCGCCCCATTCATTTCTTCGAAGATATCGTATCGATTGGTAATGCAGCGAAGCTTCTCATTATTGCGAATATGACCAGCCACTCCTTGGGCATTTTCATCGACAACCCACAAGATCTTCTCGTTTGGGGTTTGAAGAAAAGGCAGAATCAGCGAGAAACTTGGATCAATCATGGTCATACCTTTACACTGGCAACTTCGACAGGCGTCAGTTCACGATAGTCGCCCAGCTCTAGATCTTGATCCAACAGAATGTCGCCGACTTTTTCGCGATGCAATTCGATGACTCGATTCCCTATAGCGCCAAACATTCTCTTAACCTGATGATATTTGCCTTCACTGATTGTCAGCTTCGCCTCATTGGCAAAGAGAATCTCGAGGGACGCCGGCAGTGTGGCCTTCATTTCGCCTTCCAGCATGACGCCTTCTGCAAATTGATCCACGGCACTAGGGTCGATATCGTGTGCTGTGGTAACAAGATAGGTTTTTTTACAGTCACGTTTGGGGCTGGTGACGGCGTGGTTCCACTTGCCGTCATCGGTGATTAATACGAGTCCTGTGGTATCAATGTCGAGACGTCCGGCGATCTGAAGCTTGTCGAGATTCGGTTCTTCATCCAAAAGCTCAAGCACCGTTGGGTGATCTCGATCCTTGGTCACACAAACATATCCCTGCGGCTTGTGCAGCATGAAGTATCGCGCACGGGGTGGGGCCAGCGACTCGCCTTCTGCGCAAACCACATCCGTATCGAGCACGTGGCGAGACGAGTCTTTGCAAACTTCATCATTGATGGTTACGACGCCGCTCTTGATGATGCGCTTCACATCTTTGCGTGAGAGGTCGCTAATTTGGCTAATGTATTTGTCCAGTCTCATAATAATGTTAGCTTTGATTCTTTGAATTAAGGGCGGTTGTTGTGATGAAGGCAAACCTGCCAAGGAGTGTTTCTGTCCAATTGAAGCGCTCGAGAAGCCCGTTGAACATGGCATCAGTCGGCGCCAAAAACTGTAACAGCTCTCCGGTTTTTGGATGCTTCAACTCTAACCGGCTGGCGTGAAGCAACAATCGGCCGGCATCGAAGTGATCTTTGAAATAGCGATTGTGTCGACCTCGACCGTGTTTTGCGTCACCAATAATCGGGTGATTTAAGTGTTTCAGGTGTCTGCGGATTTGATGTTTCCGTCCGGTCTTTGGAATGCACTCAACTAGAGAATAGCGGCTATTTGGGTAGCCTTCGATTTCGATTGGCAATTCTATCTTCGCCAATCGAAACACCTCGGTTTGTGCGGCTTGAGCAGGTTTATTTGGTCGTGCTTTTTTGTCGGTGTATTTATCAAGCTCTTCTTTTAACGGGTAATCCACAAGCTCAGCTTCTGGCGCATACCCCCTAACCACCGCGTGATAGGTTTTTCTCACCTGGCCGTTGGCGAAGGACTCCGATAGCGCTCGGGCGTTATCACTGCTGAGGGCAAAAACAAGAACGCCTGAGGTAGGCTTATCCAATCGATGAACAGGATAAACGCGCTGACCGATTTGGTCGCGAACTATTTGCAGTGCAAAGCGAGTTTCATGGCGATCGATTTCACTGCGATGAACTAATAGACCTGAAGGTTTATTAACCACGACTATGTCGTCGTCTCGATAGAGTAGGGGTAGCTGTTCTTGTTGTGTCTGCGCGTCAGTCACACTAGTGGTATCGAGGCTGGTTCGACGTTCTGAATCGGGTGACTGTGATGACATTGAGGAAGGCTTCAAAAGGAGAGTTGGCTACCGGCATCGACACGCCGATAGCCAATCGATTAACCGATTTTTTTCTCACCGGAATCTACAGATTGATAGATCAGGGTATTAATGGTCATGGGCCCAACACCGCCTGGCACAGGAGTGTAAGCCGCGACGCGCTCTTTTAGAGGCTCGAGTTCAATATCGCCAACGCCACCTGGGTGATAGCCAGCATCAACAACAACAGCACCATCCTTGATCCACTCGGCCTTAATGAACTCGGGTTTTCCAACCGCGCCGACAACGATATCGGCTTGCTTGATATGATCAGCCAAGTTTTGCGTGCGGGAGTGACAAATGGTCACAGTGGCGTTGGCGCCAAGCATCATCATCGACATAGGCTTACCGAGAATCGGGCTGCGACCAACCACTACCGCGTGTTTGCCGCTAAGCTCAATATCGTAGGCTTCCAGCAGTCGCATGATGCCTTTTGGTGTGGCGCAACCGTAGGCCTCTTCGCCCATGCTCATACGGCCAAAACCAAGGCAAGTGACACCGTCAACGTCTTTTTCCAGCGCGATAGCGTCGAAACAAGCGCGCTCGTCAATTTGTGGGGGCACTGGGTGCTGCAGCAGGATACCGTGAACATTGGCGTTGCTGTTTAGCTCGTCAATTTTTGCTAATAGTTGCTCTGTGGTGGTCTCTGCAGACATCTCAACCTTAAGAGAATCCATACCGATACGAGTACAGGCATTACCCTTCATCTTTACATAGGTTGCAGACGCCGGATCGGCCCCCACTAGGATAGTTGCCAGAATTGGGGTCTGGCCGTTGCTTTTCTCTTTAAGTGCCGAAACACGTGCCGACAGTTCTTGTTCAGTTTTTTGGGCAAGAGCCTTGCCATCAAGTACCAGTGCAGACATTAACGATTCCCATCTATGGTGTAGTAAAAAACGCCGCTATTGTCCCATAACCCTGCAGCGAGTGCTATTGTTGGGGTTGTCTCTTGGGTGTTATATCCGTTGTCTGTGGTTGACGAAGAGGCCAGTGATATCGACGATATTGAGCACTGAACCCAGACTGCCATCAGCTCGGATTAAGATGTGAGGCTAAGTCACTGCAAACATTGAGATTTTTAAAAAAAGCCGTTGACGGAGCAGGGGAGCGTGGGTAATATGCGCACCACTTCAGAGGCACAGCCACTAAAGTTCAGTCGGAGTGTAGCGCAGCTTGGTAGCGCATCTGGTTTGGGACCAGAGGGTCGGGGGTTCGAATCCCTCCACTCCGACCACTATTTAAAGAGTTTGAGCCTAGGAAGGCTTTGAGTCAGCAGGCTCACTAGTTGCCCTCGGCAATGCACAGTGCGCCCGTAGCTCAGCTGGATAGAGCATCCGCCTTCTAAGCGGATGGTCGCAGGTTCAAATCCTGCCGGGCGTGCCATACACGCAGGCAATCGCGGTTTACAACGCAAGCAGTACAATGGTGGGCGTAGCTCAGTTGGTAGAGCCCCGGATTGTGATTCCGGTCGTCGTGGGTTCAAGTCCCATCGTCCACCCCATATAGAAGCCCGTAAGTCACTGATTTGCGGGCTTTTTTCTTGCCTGAAGAATGTGGCAAGGCTAATTTGCCACACTTTCTGCCACATTTTTATTTCTCTCATATCAACTTTGCCCGCTGAATTGGTGCTGCCACATTTTTCATTGGCGCCTGGTTAGCTTTCTGCAATTCGCTTTTCTTCTTGTCGGCGTTCAACCACTTCGCATAAACAGTGAAGAACATTTGTAACGAATGGCCTAGCTGCTCAGCAGCCGCACCTGGTGCAACATCGTGCTCAAGCAGGTAGGTCGCGCAGGTGTGACGCATGTTGTACATTCGGCGGCGGCGGATCTGCAAAGCGCTTAGCGCAGTATTCCAGCGTGTGACGATTGCCTTACCGGTTTTGAATGGTTCGTTGGTGTCTGGGCAGATGAACACCCACTCCTCAGAGTATTTTCTAAGGCGCCTCAGCGCAGACTGAACCCGATCAAACAACTCAACATCTCGAGCCTTGCCGGTCTTAGTGCCTTGCTTGTGTTCACCCTTGACGGTTCGCTCGGTGATTCGAAGATACCCGCTTCTGAGGTCGACATTTTCCCAACGCAGACCAATCATTTCTGATGGTGCTCGAAGGCCGGTAAAGAACCCGATCTCCGCGTAGCAGCCATAGACCTCACCATAATGCTCATACATGTGAGCAATGATTGATTCGGCCTCATCCTGTGTAAATGGATCAGGATCTTCCTTAGCTGCTTTTCTGTTCTTCAGCTTGGAGGCCGGATTGCTGCCGATGTAGTCCATGTCTTTGGCTAGTGACAGAACGCCGTTTAAAGATACCTTTTCGTTGTTGTAGTACTTGGCTGACTTGCCCTCTAATCGTTCTGCGCACTGGAGAAGGTGCGAATAATGAACCTCGTCTACCGGCAAATCGAAAAGGGGGCCCCAAGTGCGGTTTAGTGCATTGCGATAGTCTGCTCTGCAATGGTCGGTCTCAACCATTGCGAGAAACTGCTTGGCCACATCAAAGAAGGTGGGTGCATCTGAGCTGGCTGCCTGCGCTGCTCGGGGGCTGTCAGGGAAGTGAACCGCATAACTGAACACTCCCGCCTTGATCTCATCAACAACCTGCTTGCGCAAGCGTGCGGCTCGATCTAGGTTAGTTTCCGTTGGGTTCCAGTCAAGAGTCTCGAAGATACGCTCGCCTTCGTAGTTGAACCAGACTTGGATTGAGCTTGCACGGGCTTTAACACCAGTCCTTTTGATAGCCATTGCTTGTATCCTTCAATGATAATGTGAATATTGCCGTCCGGGTCTCGAATGTACTGCTCGCCTTCAACGAATTGGCCACGCTGAATCTTCGACTCTAGCTTTCGTGTCGTCCAACCGATTACCAAGCCAAATTGCTTGAGCGGAAGGGCGTCGATAGGCAGTTCGATTGCGTCTTGTTGGTCTATTGCTACCTGGATCATGACAATACCTATTTTCTCATTACCGTCGTTTACTAAAAATGGAGCATGTTGCTCATATTCTGTTACCTAGAAAGCCCCAGTGAAGGGGCGTATTGAGATGGGTTGAGGCAGAAGCCTAAGCAGCAGCTTCTTCAGGCTTCCAAAACTTGCGCACAACGATGGTTTGTTTTTCTTCTTCGCACTCGAGCTTGTACGCGGAGCTCATCCAATCGATAGCTTCTGGCTCCGCATGCTTGCCGCCGCCATACCAATATGTCCAACCGATCCAAGAGTCGTCAGGCATTTTGGCTGCCACCGACTTGCTCTCATAGTGTCGCGAGTAATCACATGAAATATTCGTTTCAACTTCACCCTCTCGGATCTCGTTTAGCGCATCCCAGTGAGCACCTTTCTCGACCAGCTCCTCATAAAGATCATCGACATTGTTCTCGTTTACGCGTGGCGGTTCTTTTTTGTCCCACTTGGCGACAAGCAGTAAGGCGGCCCATTTAATTCTCTGTTCTGGTGTCATTCTTAATCTCCAGTGATTTACGTTTACTTTCACCCAAAAAGCCTCAACAAAGAGGCTAGGGGAGTTACTTGTAGCTCACGACAATTGATGTCGCTTGCTTCGATCAACTCTAGGGGCGTTACCCCTGCGCTTTCATTTGGCTATCCTCTTTCAGAGTTAAAAATTACTTAGTTTCGGCACCCAGAAAGCCGCGATTAAGCGGCTGTTGGTAACACTCAGTAAGTAGGAAATACCGCGTTAGGCATTCCATTCCGTGGCGCAACTTTCCGAGCAAAAGGTATTTCCGCCCCGCGTTACTCCGCTTTCATTTTCTTTCATTGGGTTGTCACAGTAAGAGCAGTACCAGCACTGCTCAACCTCATCTGCTGTCCATTTATCTGTCGATCTTGCAAATGGTTCGTCCATCACGTAACTTCTCCAGTCGTAGGGTGGTGAGTGTTACGCTTTAACCGACTATCAAGCACCAACCGCAAGGTCATTCGCTTAGCCCTGATAGCCCCTAAATACGCACTCCACCACCACACTTTTAATGGTTGCGGCGGCGGGAACTCATCTCCTTTGGCTTGGTGATACCCGTTGCATATTGGGCAGTCATACAGCTCTGGGGCATCTGAATTGCACATCGGACAGAACCCAAGAAGGAGTTGCTTTGCTGCATTTAGCTGGCTCAAATAAGTTAACGCCACGCTCCAAAAATATTTAATTCTTACCGTCATACTTAACTTCTCCAGTCGTAGGAAATACCGCGTTAGGCGGCCTCTATTCGTTCCTTGGCAATATCGAAATAGCGAGCATCTAGCTCCATCCCGATAAACTTACGACCAAGGTTTTTACATGCCACACCGGTGGTACCGCTTCCCATTGTGTTATCAAGAACCGTGTCGCCATTGTCGGTATACGTGCTAATCAGCCACTCAATTAGTGGCACAGGCTTTTGTGTTGGATGCAGGCCGCCAACCTTTGACTCTCTTGATACTTTTTGTACGCTGCGCGGGTACCGCTCTGTAGAGTCATAATTGGTTTTTTTCACTCCCTTACCGTAAACCTCGCTGCCGATCTCTTTGCGGCCAGCCGTCTTTCTGGTGTGGCCTGTGGTTTTTTGGGGGTTGTACTTAGGTAACTTGCGATAGAAAACGAGAATGTTCTCGTGCGCCTTAAGCGGCATTTTCTTGGCATTGAAAAAACCAGTGGCTGCGGGTTTCTCCCAAATTATCTCGTAACGCAGATTTTCCAGATTGCTAACGCCAAGAACCTTGTCGAACGGTGTTTGAGCAAAAAGAACTATGGCCCCGTCTGGCTTGACCACTCTGTCGTAATGCTGCCAAAGGCGCTCGAGATCGATCACCGAATCCCACTTACAGTTAGTTGTGCCATAAGGCATGTCGCAGCAAACCATGTCCACGGTACCGGAGGGTATTTCTTCCATTAACTGAAGGCAGTCCCCATGCTTTAAGTCGATCACTATCTTGCTCCGTTAATTGTTGTTGGTCGTAGGTTTCTGGGTGTTAGCAAATGCCTCTAAGGCGAAAAAACTCAATCACTTCTTCATGGCTTGCGCTGTATCTGACTATCTTTCCGTCAGGGCTCACAATGTCCCTAAGTGAAGATTTTGACTTTCCCGCCGGTCGGGCTAGCGCGTAACCATTTCTAGCCGCAATTGCGTTGGGGCTATCAGGGTGAGGGTTTGACATATCATTCATCCCGTACAGCTATAAAGCTAGGCAGCAGCCAACCGATTAAATTGATCACTGGTGATTTGCTTCTCGCGCCAAGCTGCCTGGTCTTTATTCCACTGAGCATCTTCAATCTGAAGTGCAAGTCTTGGCGTTTTCATTCGTGCAATCCAAACCGTGTCAAAGTAGTGTCGAGCATTGCCGCCGTCTTTGAGCTGCTTTGCGACTTGCTCGACTGACTCTTCCATATCGCCGTCAGCCAAAATACATTTGCTGCTGGTGAGGTCGGCCACATCTTCGTAGTAGTCGCCATCATCATCAAAGAAGCACGCAACGACTTGAACTACCCAACAAGTAGGGCGGGTAGCAGCCCAAAGGATTGCGTCAGCTGGACCGACCATCACAAACTGCTGTTGAGGATCTGAATAGACTGCGCTGTCCCAATGGTACAAAACACAGCGCTCGGCTTGCTTCTTCATTACCAGGTCGCGCCCTTTGTTGGGGTTGTACTTCCTATTGCGTTTCTTCTTTGACATGGTGGTGGTTCCTACGCTGCTTCTTTACGGTCGCCGCCAAATGCGGTTGATATGACTTCAAACAGGCTTCGCAAAGCATCAGACATCAAGAGAAGGTCGGAGTAATGCTCAAGCTTCTTATCGCCGTCAGCGCTGTCTCTGGACTCTGAAAGTATTAGGTCGCCAAACTTCAACTGCTTGAACTGCAGGGTGTCGGTTAAGCGGAAAGTGACTTTGTCGTCATAGTTGAGCTCTAGGGCAACAGCTTGCTTTCCGGCGTTAAGGTGAGGCTCGATTTCTTCGCTCAGCAATTCCTGTTTCTTGCAGCGAATAATACTGCCGTCCTCACACTGTTCTCTTAGCTCACACTGGTCACCAAGCTCCATATCTTCGGGCATCTCATCACCGCGCAGCCATCCAGTCATCATCACAGAAGGGGATTCAGATACTTGAGCGGGTACAACAGGCAGTGAGCCAAGAGAATCACGTAACAGCTTCATAAGCTCTTCAGCGCGAGCGTAGGCACTGGCATCAATAACTAGCATTTGACTTTTGTAATCGATATAGGCGTAGGTCTTAGCCTTTTTGGTGAACGCTTGCGGCAGACAGTCGAATAGAATTTCTTCTTTCAGAGTGTCTTTCTCTTTGCGATAAACGCGGCGATCTTCTTGGTGCTCGATCTCTTTCACTTTCGCGTCGAGCTTTTCGCGTATTACTGAAGCGGGGAGAATCTTCTCTTCACGAACCATGCAGATAAGTGACACGCGTGAATGGTGAGAAACCAGGCAATCTTCAGCGGAAGAGGGCGCACCCCAGCCGCACTTTGTATCATCTTGACGCCCGCAAGGAGTAAAAGCATTCTCGACTAATGCTTCTTCTTCCAGCATTGGCGCCTTGGCGGTGAATCGATAAAAAATGGCGTTCTTAAAAAACATGTTCATGATTCCTGTTTGGTTATACAGCTGCGTTTGCGGGCGCCGCTTCTTGTTCGCGTTGAATCTTCAAAAAAATCTCTTCACGGTGGACTGCAATTTCTTTTGGGGCATTAACACCGACACGCACTTGATTGCCTTTTACACCCAAAATGGTGACCATTACTTCATCGCCTACCATGATGGTCTCGCCGATTCTTCTCGTCAGTATCAAAGCCATAATTTCATTCCTTAAAAAAGGTGGGCTGTTACACCCGCTAAGCACTAGGAGAGATTCTTGTAAAATGGAGCGGAAGCCCGGAGTCGAACCGGAGGCCGTCGCCTTACCTTCTATTTAGGTTAATAGCTGCTCGCCCTGAGCTTACTTCCGCAAATACTTTTTAAAACGGGATGTCGTCGTCGAAATTATCGAAGCCCTGAGCAGGCGGAGCCATTTGCTGTTGTGGCTGTGCCATCTGCTGAGGCTGCTGCATCGCTTGAGCCTGTTGCGGTGCACGTTGCTGCTGGGCTTGTTGCGGTTGAGCCGCAGCACGACCGGCCTGCGCTTGCTCAATCTGCTTGCTGTCCAGCATTTGCATTTCGCTAGCCACAATCTCGGTCGTGTACTGATCTTTACCGTCTTTGTCCTGCCACTTGCGAGTGCGAAGAGAGCCTTCGACGTAAACCTTGCTGCCCTTTTTCAGGTACTCGCCAGCGATTTCCCCAAGGCGATTGAAAAATACAACACGGTGCCACTCGGTTCGCTCTTGCTGCTGGCCAGTTTGCTTATCCTTCCAGCGCTCGGAGGTAGCGATACTGATATTCGTCACCGCATTACCGCTAGGCATGTACTTCATTTCAGGGTCTTGGCCGACATTGCCGACCAGAATTACTTTATTAACGCCGCGAGCCACTATGCTGCACTCCTTTGGCTGTCGAGAATTCCCCAGTAGACTTCCATGCAGGCAACGGTGTCAGCCATTGCGGTGTGAGCATTTTCAAGGTCTTTACCAGTGAAGTGCTTGTAAGCCTCTTCTAACTTTGGCTGCTTGAATCCGCCACGACCGGTCGAGGGGAGCTGCAAGATCGGCTTAGACAGAAGCATGCTGCATTCGTGGTTGTCTTTTTCAGCCCAGCTATCGATAACTTCTTCAGCGGCATAGCGCTTAGCAGCAATACGGATAATTCGCTGATCGAAAGTGCGGTTATGGGCGACGCGCTTATTGCCTCCCCATAACGCCATCAACATTTCAAAAGCCATTTTTTCGGGTACGCCTACCGCAGCGGCGTGTTCAGTTGTGATGCCATGAATCTCACTGACTTCCTGAGGAATTTCCCAGCCGTCAGGACGAATGATCACATCAATACTTGCAACTACTTTGCGCGTATCTTCATCCGCTAGTATCGCGGCCAACTGAACCAGGTGAGGCTGGCTATCACTGCCTGACGGAGACTTCCAATCAGGGAGGCCGGTAGTTTCTGTGTCGTAAAACAGAGCGAAGTTACTCATCGAAATATTCCTTAAGCTGCTTTCTTGGTTTTGGTTTTTACGCGACGAACAACAACTTCTAGCTCGTACTCGTTGCCGTGTTTGTCGCAGTAGAGATCGTGCATGCCTTCACCACCGAAGAAGCGCTGAAGAGCCTCACGCTCGTCGTAGGTTGTTACGCAGGTAGTAAGCTCTTTACCTTCAAACAATACGCCCGAACTTTCTTCTGGTTTGGCCTTGCTCATCTCGGTAGGCTGAACGTGATGGTTGATGACCGGCGCAGTCTGCTCGGCTACAACCTCGACTTCTGGCTTCTGTCTTTCCAGCTCAGCCTGCTGCTCTCTAAATGCGGCTTGCTGTCTTTCAAATTCAGCACGCTCCTCGTCTAGACGTTTACGCTCTTCTGCCTGACGCTGCTCTTCTTGCTTGCGGGCCGCGTCTTCACGATCTTGTGAAATAGCGGTCTGCAGCATTTCGGTAAGCTTGTCCAGAGAGGCGGCTTTGGCGATCGCAGCCTCTTTGGATAGGTCGTAGAAGTCTTCAATCTCAAAGGCGTCTAGTTCTTCAATCAGCTGGGCTATTACTGTCGAAGACTGGCCAAAAGCGGTCTGAGGGTAAGCGGAAATTGCATCAACCTTTTTCTGAAGGCGAGCAATGCGTTCCTCTTTTTCACGCTTCTTACGTTCGTCGACTACACTTTTGGCAGACTTCAACGGAGCCTCTAGGCTAGACAGAATCTCTGTAATTCGCTTTGCCTCACCGTCGACTTTCTTGCCCCATGCCAAAGCATCTGCTTTAAGAGCTTTTCGCTTTTTCTCTATTCCGGTACGGAGTGGAGTTAGAACTTTGAGAGCCCCCTGAATCTCTTCATATCCTGAAGTGGTGTTCGCATCAGGAACCGAAGAGTAGGTGTTCTTCAGCTCGCTTAATGCGGCCTCAGTAACGCCAAATTCGATAACGGGCTGTTGGCTTTCGGTATTAGCTTGCATTTGAAACCTCCTTGGCTTCTAGTTCTGATAGAGCGTTGTCGTGCGCTGCTTGAAAGCGACCAGCTGCCGCCTGTGAATTCATTCCAATAGCGGGGCATTGGCGATAGACCCTTTTGAGATGCCCTGCGAGCACAGCTTTTAGAGCGGCTTTGTTTGGGATCAAGGGATAGGTCTCAAGCTCTTTCACAGCCCACTCGGTAAATTCTTTAATCTTCTCGGCCATTGCTTCATCTGCATCGTCCGCTTTGGCGATGTCGAACTCAGCTCTTACTGCATCGACGTAATTTCTATCATCGAACTGACCAAGATAGACATCAGCGCAGAAACCCAGCATTGAGAGTGCCTTCTTCAAAGCATCGGTAAGGGATTTCTTTGGTGCCTCTGCATCAGTTGTTGCTCCATACTTTGTGCGATAGACGTATGGCGTGTGACCGTATTGGACAAGCTCACATTTATCTCCATCAAGCATGTACCAGAGCTTCAGCTTTATCGTGTGCGTCTGAGTGTCTGCAACCTTTACCTCTTGTTCGTCTTGTTGCCGAAAAATCGGGCCGCCAATATCAATACGATCCTCCAGTATTTCGTAACCCCAGCCCTTTCCTAGCGGGCCCCAAAGTTCGGTAGCTTTTTGGATCATCCAGTAACCAGATATACTGGTGTGGCGATGACCATTGGTGTTGCTTTCTTTGGTTGCACTGGGGTCTGTTTTACTGGCATGACCCCAAATGTGCATTTGACTCTCGTGCGAGCTCACTTCCATTCTCCTAAACGGCTTGAGCCGCTTTCCATTCTTGTGAATTAAAAATTCGATGAGTGATCTGTTCGGCTTGCGCTGTCCTTTGGGCTCTTTTTATTGCCAACTCAATGCGCTGAACGCAATCGAGCCAAGCTCTTTCAGGCGTGTCGCCGTGACCGACAATCTTTTCGCTACCAAACCAACCAGACTTTTGAAACTTTGATTTACGAACCATGATGACCTCAGAGCGTTCCGCTTTTTTGGGCGACTGATTTTGCGTAGTCACGAATAATCTGATTAACAATTGCTCCAACCGATACCGTGTCGATACTCTCGGGCGGTAGAGAGATTGGAAGACACCAACAGATTAGGCGGCCTGTTTCCGCGTCATCTTCCGATAGGCAGGCGTCACGAATCCGATCCATTACCACATATCCAACCTCACCAATGGCTGTGCAGATTACGCCGCCAGCCACGCCGAGCTTCTCGCTTAATAGTTCGGAAGACCTTTCGACTGCTTCGTTGATTAAATCGATATGATCACCGAGCTTTAGAGCCTTATTTGCGGCCTTATCTTCATCGAACTTGATCTGTCCAGCGCTGCGAGTCTCGTCGTCACACTTGCGATTCAGTTCTGCAAAGCTATTGGAGTCAGGCATCATTGCGTCGACAGCGGCATTCAAAGATGGAGCGTACATATCAGTATCCTTACTTGCGTTTAGCTGTGAGAGAGAAGAGAAGGGCGGTAGCGCCCGTATCATTTGCATTCGATAGGAAGGAAAGCACCCAAGCCACTTCGGAAATGCTTGCCGTTGTGTAGATAAGCTCCTTAGTGTTGAGCAGAACTTTTGTAACCTCTTCGACAGTTCGAGGCTTAAAGTCGTTGTCATAAATCTTGCTAGCCTCAATCAGCTTGTCCATTACTCGCTGAGCGGTTTTCTTTGAGTTGTTTTCGGAGCAATCGAGCTCGCGAGCAATCACTTTGTGAGGAACTTTATTGATGCGCCTAATAGTGTTTTCGTGCTCTATTTCTGTCAGGCGCGAACTGCTCAAGATGTATTTCTTGTACTTCGCGGTGTACTTGTCGTTGACTGCTGCTTGCATCTGATTAGCTCCGTGCTTTTCCTTAACTTGGAGCTAAATATAAGCGTACTTATATTTGTAGTCAACAGGTTTACCTATATTAATTTTTATAAGCATGCTTGTTTTTATGCTTGGAGCACAAAAAAGCCCGCGAGTAGCGGGCTCATAGGTTGGCTGTTGGCTTCGCTAGTCTTGCTCGTCTATGTGGCGGGCTGAACAGCTTTGGCTATAGGGGCCTTGGGTGTGGCTTTCGATATTCTCGGTTCGACCTGGGTTGCAGCACCCTTGTCATCAATCTTAAGTCCGCCGTGATAGTGGTAGCCGGTGCAAAGTCCTTTTTGCTGTGACTTGTAGCTGCAGTTATGTCCGCCAGATGAGTCCGTGCGGCCGCTGTGGGAGAATGCTTGCGCGCTAGCTAGCGATACTGCGATAAGTAATAGTGCTGATTTTTTCATGATAGCTCCTTGCCAAATGGTGTTGTCGAGTATTCCTTACCCTGAACGGGGTTAAGGAACTATAAGGCAGGATGGTTTCGGAGTAAACGAGAGGGCAGTTTCAGAGGGCACAAAAAAGCCCGCGAGTGGCGGGCTTGAGGGTTAGCAGTTGCAGGACTCCATCTCATTGAAGAGACATTTGTAGAGTAGGTACATCCCAAGAGGGCCCAACTCATCAGATAATGTTCCAGACTCTGCCATTTTATGAAGTCTTTTTGAGAGTGGTTGTCTAATCTTTCCGTGACGCATAAAGAGCCTATAGTCAAGCAGATCAATCATGATGTGCTCTACTAGGCTCCTTAACCTTGGTATCTTTTCTCTTTCAAGAAAGCTGGATAAGGTGCTACCCACAAAGTATATGGCCTTGAATTCATCGATCGATCCTCTTGGGAGAACGTCGTACGTGGAAAGGTAGGTTGTGATTTTTTGCCCGGTAGCTCTAATAATGTTTGTCTGGTGTGTCTTCCAATATTGCTCCAACAGCTCTACCAAGGCTTTGACTGCAGTTGGGTCGGTAATATCACTGTAGTCATGACAAGCAAGAGGAATTCGAGTGATAAAGTCATCGACTGTTGATTTTAGTGTCGCACGATAGATCTGTTCTACTGGGGCTGACATGTATTACATCTTCCTTGTTTTACATCTTCTCGGGATGGCTTTCTTTAGCCACAAAAAAAGGGGGCTTGTGGGCGCCCCCTTTATTGCTTGTTCGCTTTGTCTCTATTTTTTCAGTTCGTTGCGATACCACTGGCGAAAATCACCAAAGATATCTTCCTGCTCACGAACTGAAGAGATAAAAGCGCTATCCAGTGAGTTTGTTTCCGCTTGCGGTTTGGCCTTTTCCTGGCCTGACAACATGGCGGGCACGGAGAGCTCGATTTCATTAAAATCTTCAGTTGCGCGCGCAGCGACCTCAGCGGCAAACTGAGTAAGTTCCACTAGGTTAAGTGTTTGTGTTGTCATGATAATCCCTTTAATTTTATTGTTGGTCAGCCAGCTTGATTTAATGGGCTGAACCAAAAAACGCGCGCAATTGTAAGCACGCTTAACTCTAATGTAAATGCCAAGTTTTGGATTTACAAGTAAATATAGATCTATACAGGCCTGAATTGGCATAAAAAAGTAAATAATGCGCGATTTCACCCAAAATCTACGCTTTAGAGCGGTGGGCGAAGCTAGAGTTCCTTGGCCAATAGGATTCTAGCTTTACCGCAGTATACGGCGCCTTCAAGCGGTACCGGGTCGGAACCATCTAGGAATTTCAGTGTTTCCTTCCCTGCACGACTCATGTAGAGCCCTAAGTAGGTCTCATTGTGCTCAGGGAGGTGGTATACAGCCATTTTTCCTTGCTCTGAGGCTGCATCTGGATCGATAGCGATGCGACTGCCTTTCGGGCTAAGCATCCCCATGCTGTCATCAAGAACGTCCAACACGTAAGCCCTTGCACCCAGACTGGAAGCCATAGCGACGCTTATGGGAGCCTTTTCGCTGCTCGCTGGCGTGTATTCTGACTTGAGCCAAGAGTGCACTGAATTGATAGGGAGGAGAGGTAGAAATTGCTCGCCCGTATCATTTGTAGCATCGGCACTTCCGTCCGGAGTCTTGGCGCCTCTACCTGTCGCCAGCCAGTGGGCATCCACACCTAGAATGCGGGCGATCTGAGGCAGATAGCTACTTGATGCAGACTTACCCGTCTCAAGCTCACTATAAGCTGGCTGCGTGATTCCTACGCGGGTCACAATTTCCTTTTGCGTAAGCTTCGCTTCTTTTCTGGCTGCTTTCAGCCTTGTTTTTAGATCTTCATTCATGAACAGCAGCATATAAGCCAGCCTATACAGCATCAAATAAGAATTCCTATTGCCAATAAATAAGAATACTTATATTCTTTAGCGATGACTAAGACATCGATATATAAAAATCTCGTTTCTCACTTCGGTGATCAGAAGGCCACTGGGCTTGCTCTTGGTGTTTCACAGCCAACGGTAAGCGGTTGGGTTAATGGCGTTCACGGTATGAAGCCTAGAACAGCAATCAAGACAGAACAACTAACGGACGGTCTATTTCAAGCAGTTGATCTTTCGCCAGAACTTGCAGGGCTTAAGGCCGCATAACCAACAACCCGAATTCTCCAACAAGTTTCGGGTTTTTTAAAGTCGTTTGGCGGGTATGGCTAAATGTACAGTATTTATTAAGGGGTGACCATGAAGTGGTTTAAGCACGATGCAGACGCGAATATGGACGCAAAGCTACAGGATGTACTGCTGGAATACGGGGCGGAGGGTTACGGAGTCTATTGGTACTGTATCGAGCTAATAGCAAGTAACGTAACTTCTGAAAAGCTGAATTTTGAGCTTGAGCATGATGCACGTGTTATTGCGAGGCACATGGGGTTAGGTGTTCAGCGTGTTGAAGAAATGATGCGCCACATGGTGACCCTTGGCTTGTTCGAAAGTTCGGGTGGCGTCATAACCTGTATGAAGCTCGCCAAGCGCGCGGATGAATATACCACAAAGACACTTGCCGTAACCGGCGGTACGAATGCCAATGAAGGTTATGTCTATTTCATATCAGGAAAAGCGTCGGGCGACATAAAAATAGGTTTTTCGAAGAACCCCTGGGCTCGACTTAAGTCTCTCCAGACTGCGAACAGTAAATCACTCAAGTTGCTAGCCAAGATCGGCGCCACACAAGAATGTGAAACGTGGCTCCACAACCACTTTAAAGATCAAAGAAAAAACGGTGAATGGTTTGGTAGAAATGAAAAACTACTGGCTGCCATTGAGCTAATTGACTCAGGGGATGCGGAAGACTTCAGTGCGGTGTCGGTTTTTCTTGAAACGCTAGACGCAGCAGGGGGGGCAGCTATGGTAGCTACTAGTAGTAATGACGACGTAGCTACAATAGATAAGAATAGATTAGATAAGAATAGATTAGATAATAACAACACCTCTTCAACTCCGGCTAAGCCGAAGTTTACCGATTGGGATATGCAATTTGCTCAATGGGCTCTGAATACCCTCAAAGCTGATAACCCCAACCTGAAAAAACCTAATCTCGACACATGGGCCAAAGACTGTCGACTGATGCGAGAGCGCGACAATCGAGATCCTGAGCAAATGAAAAAGCTCTGGCAGTGGGCTAGAGCGAATTCTTTCTGGCAAGCCAATATTTTGTCGATCGGCAAATTCCGCGACAAATTCGACCAGCTGTTCGCTCAGTCTCAAAGACCAATCGCTGTTGCTGGAAACTCCTTTCGATCTGCTCACGAAAAGCGAGAGGAAGCAGCAGACGAAGTTTACGACATTGACCGCGCAACAAATTTCTAGGGAAGGGCTATGAAACAGATTAGCGAGATCGCGAACAAGGCTATGGCAATGGCCGTCACGCCTGCCAAGAACAGACCGCTAAGCTCAAGCGAGCTGTCAGAAGTGCAGGCCAAGATTGTGGGCTACTTCTTTCTGCGCTTGCGAGACTTCGACCCTGAACGCTTCGACAGGCAATACCCGAGCGTGAATGCGAAGTCAGCGGCTAGACGCATCAATGCGCCTTTCGTTAAAGACTGGACCAGCGAGTATATCGACGACGGTTTCGCCAAGCTTAAGCGCGCGCGCCAAGCAGATTCTGAGGTGCTTAAGTTCTGGGTAATCGACGACGTTATCGGATTCATTCTCAACGGTGGCCACAAAAAAACCGACGTTGTAGCTGCTGGCATGTACACCGAATTCAAAGACCGCGACCAACCGAAGCAACTGGTCGATGAAAAACAGATTCACCGTCGCCGCAAAGTGGCGTCGAATGAAATCGATAACATGAAATCAATGCTTGGACTCTAGGGGAAAGATCATGATTCGTAACGCATCACTAGCGGCGTACATCGAAGAGAACGACTCGGGCAAGGCTGCGCAAGACCGTTGCACCTTGTTGCGCAAGATTAATCAGTATCCTGGCGTGACTCGCAAGGAGCTGTCCGAAGTAACCGGTATGCCAATCAACGTCGTTACCCCGCGTATTCGTGAGCTGCTGGATTCCAACACTCTGAAGGAGGACGGCTGCGCTCGCGATCCTCTGACACGTCGACCATCGAATCTTTTGTATCTAAACCTCTCTGCCCGCGATCTTCGTGGCTCAACAAGCAATCAACCTACGGAAGCTACAGCATGAAAATTAATACCAACTCTTGGCACTATCGAGCGATCAATCATCTTGATTGGTGGCACCCCAAAAGCTTGTGCCCTTACTTTTGGAAGGCGCTTTTCGCAACTTTAATTCTTCTTCTTTTTGGATGTGTAGGAGGATTCTTTGCAGGTTGTTATGTCGGCTTTGCCGCTGTCTTCGTTACCAGTATTGCGATCGATGGCCCTAGTGTTTTCTCATTTGGACAGGCTGGAATTGAATCCGTAGTTGTTCCGATTGGAGCTGCCTTATGGGCGGGAACTCTTTGGATTTGTGGTTTTGCCGCATGGGTTCCCTTCAGGGATTCCGAATACATGAACTCGAACAAGGTGAGCAAGTGGCTCAGGAAGCGCAAAAAGGAAGAGGCGACACCAAAGCAGAAGAGTCTATTCGTTGCATTCCTGAAGGCGTCACATGACAAGGTTTGTCCGCGACTGGATTTTGAAGAGGAGCGCTAGCTCTCTGTATATCTGATCAGCCAACTAAAGAGACTCTGACAATGACAGATTCGATCTTAAGTAACGACAAGCGCGAGGAATGGACCTTGAGCGAGATTACGCCAACGGAGTTACGAAAGAAGGAATCTTTAAGGCAAGAAATAGCCAGTCAGATCAAGAACTTTTTGGCGGCCGGAAATTCGATACAGGTAGTTGAGGTAGGGCGAATTGCGCGGCTTCCGCCTGTCAGCAAATACGATCTATATGAGCATGTATTGGGATGAGGGGTACTTGCCCGCGAAATGTTAGACGAATGGAAAAGGGGCCGGGCGCTTATGTGCTCGAACTTCTTGAGGTTCGCGGCAATGACGATAAGCAGCGTGAAATATTCGACACCGTACCTGAATCGATGAAAGTAACGGTCAGGATAATCTACAAAAACGATCTTAGAAAATTGAGGGCCGCGCGATGATTTGGATTTTTGGCTTTGTTACGGGGATGTTGTTACCGATGCCGGATTGGTGGTGGGTCATGGGCTTATTGATGGCAGCTCTATACGAGATGGGCGAATGAAGGAGTTCGTAATTAGGGATCGAGCGTCAATGCGATCAATTATGGTGTTGGTTTGGAATCTTGTTGTGGACTTAATCGAGGGTGGCGCACTTGTTGTAACCGTTGCCCGAGAAAGCAAGAGTCGCAAGATGGAAAGAAAATACCACGCAATGATTAACGATATTGCAAAGAGTGTATTGATTTTTGGGAAGCATTACCCAGCCGACCACTGGAAAGCCCTTTTGGTTGATCAATATGAGCAGGAATTGGTGGCACAAGGAGAGCAGCTATCTCACCCAGGTCAAGTCATTAGCAGTATGGATGGCAAGCGCTTTATCACTTTGAGAGCCAGTACGGTCAAATTCAGAGTTTCTGAAGGTGCTTCCTTTATCGAATATCTCTATGCAGAAGGCACAAACATGGGGGCCGTATGGAGTGAGCCGTCATTGCGGATTTACGAAGAGTATGCGCTTAAGTGCGCTGCATAACTAAAAGCTGGGGAACATTATGAGTAAAGCAACTATTGAAGTAATCATGGGCAGAATCAACGCGGCAACTGAAGAAAGTCAGATTGCTGTATTCACTTGCGGTGAAAGCGGCAAGATGATCGCTGTTTTTGCTAACACCAAAATAACTCAGGACAGAATAGCTCGCGGCGACTCGAACTACGTTGGATCTTTTCATAAACACAGCGATGTGAAGGGTATACGGTCCGTGCTACGAAAAGCGATGAATGCATCGCACCAGTTGTCTCGAATAGCGGCAGAAGAAACTGAAAATGGAAAGGCTCAGTCTGGCGAGCTAGAGGCAGACTATTTATCTAATATTAAGCTGATCGCCTAATGCGAAGAACAGCTTTTAAGCCAAAGCGGTCAAAGCAGTGTAAGGCACCAGGCTGCGACAAAATGTTCAAGCCTGGCACGACCACCCAAAAAGCTTGTGGTGTCACCTGCGCTCTTACAATTGCTCGGCTGGAGCTCAAAAAGAAGACCGAGAAGGATGCGCTCGCCTTAGAGCGCCAGTATCGCAAGGATAAGCGAGACTACGATCGAAAGAAGCTCTCATGGCAACACAAGCAGACTCAGCCGGTATTCAACCGAATGAGAAGACTGGAAGAATTGATTTGGTTCTTGGAACGAGATCTAGAGCCAGAGTGTATTTCATGCGGCAAGAAGAATATGGACTGGTGTTGTGGCCATTTCAAAACCGTAGGAGCTCAGTCGGGGTTGCGCTATGACCCCATTAATACCTACCTTCAGTGCAACAAATACTGCAACAAAAGTCTCAGTGGCAATATCGAAGGCAACAAAAATACCCGAGGCTACAAGAACGGGCTTGTTGAAAGATTTGGTACCGAAAGGGCCTCAGAGGTTATTGAATATTGCGAAACCAACACGGCAACCGTGAAGTGGGCATGGCAAGACCTGGAGAAGTTAAGGTCTGAATGTGCCGCAAAATGCAGAGTGCTAGAAGACAAATTACAAACCTATATGGCGGCAGCGTAGATGCTAGACGAAAAACTAAAAGAGTTCGCAACAGAGCGGCAGAGCGAGTACATCGATGCCGTTAATGAGCTGGGTAGCACAAAAGCGGTCGCTAAGAAATTCAATGTGGGCCAACGATCCGTTAGTAATTCTATCAAGCTGGTAAAGGAAAAGGCCGCTAGAAAGGGTTTGAGTCCGGATCACGGAATGAACCGCCCAGCTCCTGATGGCTTCTTTCTCCCCAAGACCACAGTTCAAGTGGGGCCGGACGGAGATGTTGAGCGGGCCTGGCATCGATACGCCATTGATGATGAGCGTCAGCAGGAAATTATCAAAGAGGCTATTGCCGCGCTAGGTGAAAACCTTCCTCGGCTCAAGCCGGTTAGGCCGCCAAAGCAAGTGAGTAGCGAGCTAGCTAATTGTTACGTTGTAACCGACTACCACTTTGGAATGATGAGTTGGGGAGAGGAGACGGGCGGCGATTGGGATCTGAGTATCGCCGAAAACTTGCTTGTCGACTGGTTTGCCGCATCAATAGCAATGTCGCCTGATGCAGAAGTGGGAATATTTGCGCAACTCGGCGACTTTCTTCACTTCGATGGCCTTGAATCTGTTACCCCTACCAATCGTCATGTCCTCGATGCCGATACACGACTACAAAAGTTGATTCGCGTAGTTATTCGAGTTGTTCGACGTGTTATCGATATGCTGCTTGCTAAACACGCCAAGGTTCATGTCCTGATGGCTGAAGGCAATCACGATTTAGCAAGCTCAGCATGGCTTCGCGAATGGCTGGCGGTGATGTACGAAAATGAGCCGAGAATCACTATCGATACAAATCCAGATCCCTACTACTGTTTCGAGTGGGGAAGGACCAGTCTATTTTTCCATCACGGACACCTCAAGCGACAAGGCAGTATTGATGATGTCTTTGCTGCAAAATTCCGAGAAGTTTTTGGCCGAACCGAGTTCAGTTATGCCCACAACGGCCACCTTCACCACGACAAGCGCGTCGAAAGCAATCTAATGATTATGGAGCAGCATAGAACGCTGGCTTCGCCTGATGCACATGCCAGCCGTGGTGGTTGGTTAAGCGGTCGTGACGCAAAAGTCATTACTTATTCAAAATTGCACGGTGAGGTAGCACGTCAGACCCTCACGCCTGAAATGGTTAAGGGGAGAGCAGCATGATCATTAAGCGTTGCATGAATTGCAAGCATGAGTGGAGTTCAAAGTTAGAGCAGTGTCCGAAGTGTCTGCGTACTGACTATGAAGTGTGTGGCGTACGAATCAATAGCGATTCAGTCCGGCTGGCTCAAACTACAGGGTCAAGTTCAACTACTGCCGCCTCGATACTCCGCAAGGGAGCGGGCCACATTGAAGATCGTGCAGCTTCTAGAGATTGCGCCGAAAGCGGCGAGCGCTCAATGTCCAAAACGGTAAAGGCATTCAATGCTCTATACGGCCATGAGCTCACAGAAGAGCAGGGCTGGCAGTTTATGTGCATCCTGAAGAAAGCTAGAGCCAGTCAAGGCGGCTATAACGCCGATGATTATGAAGATGACGCGGCTTACGCGGCTTTGGCCGGTGAGTGCGCGGGAGCTCAAGCATGAAGCTAATCTACGTTGCTGACTTCTTCATGCAGACACAGCAATCACCTTCGAAAGATACTCCAGACTCTTCAAAGCAAGCCTGAAGGTGCTTGAGTGTAGATTCACGAGCTGACTCCGTGTTCTTCTCTATGCTTGCCAGAGTGTTCCTATGAATTCCAGTTCGTTTAGAAATGTCAGTCATAGACCACTGCAGTGCAGCTCTAGCCATTCGTATTTGATGTGAGGTTATCATTTCGCAACTATACGCTACTTGTGCAAAAAGCACAAAATAATGCTTTACAGTCTGTGCATAATGCACAATAATGTGCGTAGCGGTGATCGAGAGGGGCTGCAACCCCTCTCTAAACACCTAACCACCCGCAGCATTGGAGTGCTGAAAATGGCTAAAGCGATAGTACCAACACACGGAATTGAAATCGACCTTGATAGCGGGGCTTTGTTATTAAAAGGCCCAAACCGACTCACCACGCTAGCAGAAATAACGTGGCAAGAGCTAGAGAGCTTGCCTGCAAAGTTGCGCGATCTCGTTAATGTTCATCGAGGCTGGGATGGCCATGAGACACTTTCAAAAATCGCGTAAACTTGAGCTAGAAAATACCGTGCTCATTCGCAAGGCTTACAAGTTTCGCCTAGAGCCCACCCTGAAGCAGATCAATGATTTGCAATCTTGGGTGGGTCAGGCTCGTTTTGTTTGGAATAAAGTCTTGCGAATGAATCTGGATCGGCTGGAGCGTAAACAGAAAATTCTGTATTACGAAGAAGCATCTTTCTGGCTTACGAGATGGAAACAATCTGAAGAGTATGGATTTCTAAAGGGGGCGTGCTCGCATGCCTTGCAGCAAAAACTAAAAGATCTTGACAGAGCATTTATAGACGCATTCGACAAGAACCAGCCCTTGATGCGGATGCCTCAGTTTAAGAAAAAGAGTAGGGGTGACAGTTTCCGCATTCCGGTAGCCCCAAAGATTGAAAATAATAGAATTAAGCTACCGAAGTTAGAGTGGATGAATTTTCGTAGGTCGCGAGACATTGAGGGCGTCATGAAGAATGCCACAGTAACCTACCACGCCGGCCACTGGTACGTGTCTATACAGGTTGAGCAGGCTCTAGAGAGGTCGCCCCATCCAAGCACTACTGTCATCGGAGTAGATTTAGGCATAAAACGCTTTGCCACATTGTCGGATGGCTCGCACTATGAGCCGTTAAACAGCTTCAAAAAACTACAAACCAAATTAAAAAAGGAGCAGAGAAAACTCAGTAAGAAAAAGAAGTTTTCGGCTAACTGGGAAAAACAGAAGGCGAGAATATCGAAACTGCACACTAAAATTGCAAATACTCGAAAAGATTATCTTCATAAGACTTCCAGCGCGATCAGCAATAGCCACGCAATGATCGTACTGGAAGACTTGAAGGTAAAAAACATGAGTAAATCAGCCAAAGGTAATGCAGAAAACCACGGTCGAAGCGTGAAAGCCAAAAGCGGCCTAAATCGTTCAATATTGGATCAGGGTTGGTCTGAATTCCGGCGGCAGCTGGAGTACAAGCAGCTCTGGAAAGGCGGCGACGTTATCGCCGTAAATCCGAGAAACACTAGCCGAAAGTGCCACGTTTGCCAACACATCGACCAATACAATCGTCGCTCACAGTCTGAATTTTGCTGCACAAAATGTGGCAATGAATTAAATGCAGATGTAAACGCGGCGATCAACATTAGAGAGGCGGGACACGCCTTGCTAGCCTGTGGAGAGGAAGCGTTAGCGGCCTCTGTGAAGCAGGAACCGACTGCGACCTAGTCGTAGGAATCCTCGAGCTTTAGCTAGGGGAGGGTGTCAATCCGTAGCACGAGTCGATATAAACCCTAGCTTAACCGCCGGGGCTTTTTTGTTTCCGTCCCTTTCCTATCCCATTCGTTTGACCCCCTCCCTGATAGTTCCTACGTTAAGTGCTGACCGCGAAGCGGTAAAACACACCCCTAACTTTGGCCCGGTGTTCCGGGCATTTTTTATGGCAAATAACGTAGACAGCGCAGTTACTCTAGGCTCGAAAATGACAGGAACGGGTGTTGCCATGAGCTGGTTTGGTGGCGCATGGAGTTGGCTCGCAGTTAACTACCAAGCAATCGGTGCAGTCTGCGCCATTATCGGTGTGATCATCTCTCTAATTGGTTTGTGGATGAGCAGAAAAAGCTCACAGAAGCGACTCGAAGACGAGCGAAATCAGAGAGAAGAGCATTATCGGCGCATGGAAGAGGCATTCGGGAGAAAGGTGAATGGCGGTACGCAGCCTTAATCCTAGAAATATAGATTTTTTGGCAGTTCATTGCTCCGATTCACCTCAAGGCCGAGGAGATGACGCAGCAGCAATACACCAATGGCATTCAGATCCAAGAAAGGGTTTTGACCTTATTGGTTATCACGCAGTAATTCTAGAGGATGGCCAAATCCAAGCGGGCCGCCCCGAATATTGTTGCGGTGCGCACTGCCCAAAGATCAACTCCAGGTCACTCGCAGTCTGCCTGATTGGTGACGGCGACTTTACTGAAGAGCAGTTGATTAGCCTAAGGGAATGGCTGATGCAAAGACTACAGAAATATCCTGAAGCAAAAGTGGTTGGGCACGGCGATATAGATCCAAGAAAGACATGCCCTAACTTCGATGTTGTCGGGTGGTTCGAATCTATTACTGAGGAATATCCATAGTGCCAAAGTACCAATGTCATAAGACAGTAGACGCAGAGAAGATTGTTTCGATCGAGGCGGTTGAGGAGTCGGGCCTGCAGATCGCAACTCTCGCCAATGGCGAAACCGCGTCATTGCCAGAGAACCCTAGATACACAGCAGTACCAGGTGATTATCTTGTCACCTATGCCGATGGCTACCAGTCGGTATCACCCGCAAAAGCTTTTGAGGAAGGTTACAGCTTAAAGGCTCCGCTACCTGACAAGCTAACAGCTGAAGACGTTGAAGCGACGATCCAGAAGGAAGAGTACTTCAAGTCGGAAATGCTAACTATCTGTGCACTGACTCTTAAGAATGGATTTAAGGTCACCGGTACTTCTGCTTGTGCAAACCCATCAATTTACGATGAACAAAAAGGGCGTGAGTACGCTCGAATCGAGGCGGTGAAAGAAATTTGGCCCATTGAGGGCTACCTCCTGAAGCAGCGTATGTATGAGCGGGGGGCGGCATGAGTCTAATCGTCACTCCAAAACCAGTTGAGTTTGCCGGTGCAATTGAAACCGTTTCGGCGTCAAGCGAAGAGGTTCTGATTGCCTACCACGAGTCAGACTGGATCAACACAGTCGCACTGTCTGCCGATCAGGTTACCCATTACATGCCTCGCCCCGGTGATTACCTGGTGGTGTATGAAGATGGCGGCTCGTCGATTGTTCCGCAAGCGACATTTGAAGCGGGCTATTTGGTTGAGGCCATAGAGTGAATATCTTTAAACGAATCTTCGCAGGCCCGGAAACCGTTCAAACGATGGTTAAGGCGGGTATCGATTCTGGTGACGCGCTTTTCTATACGAGCGAAGAGAAGGCCCGCGACAAGCAGGACGTGCTGGATTGGTATATCAAGTTACTCGACAGCATGGCGCCATACAATCTCGCAATGAGGGTTCTCGCATTTGTAGTAGCGAGCGTGTGGGCAGTATTGGTGATGCTTAGCGGATCATTTTATGTGGCGGGAGCGTTCGTCTGCGACGTGACTGCTCAAGCTGATTTTATTGAGTCTTGTCGACCCATGCTTGCCGGAAACTCGCTTTCAACTTTGTTAAGGGAGAGTGTGACTCCGTATTTTGGGCTCGTAATGACTTTCTATTTCGGTGCTGCCGGAGTGAATGGTGCGATTCGTACTTATCACGCCGAACGCCAAAAGAATCGCCAGTAAGCGATAAAACCCCGTAAGGGATCATTAACTTGTGAGGAGAATGTATGCTTAAACGCATCACCCTTGTAGTCACTCTCATGATTGCCGCTTGCTCGGTCATGCCTGTAGCAGCCGACGGCTCGCCCGTCTTTGTTACAGATGATCTCGCAAAGGTAACTATTCATAACCCGGCTACTGATATTGTCGCGAAGGAAAATCGACGGTTTAACGTGACTGGCGAGGATCACGCGCTAATTACCAAATCTACCAGTACCTATGCTGATGGCTGGGAAGGGTTTGGCAAAGAGACCAATAGTGCAACCGCCGTATCCCAAGGCAATATTAATTTGCCGTATGAAGTAGGTTGGCGAAGCTCCTAATACGATAAGCCAAAGAAAAGACACACAAAGGCCTGCTTTTAACGAGGCGGGCCTTTTAGTTTATATCTGAGGTGGTACGAGGCTGCCGAGCATTCTCGGCGGCTAGGCTGGCCAGCACGTACTACCCCAAATACGAATTAACCCTAGTGGCAAAGCAATGACTAATAACAAAATTGTCAGTCTCGACGGTAAGGAGATAAGGCACAAGGAGCCCAATCAGGATGTGATAAACGTTCTAGAAAAGGCTTTGGCTGAGGCTCGTTCTGGAGAGGTTCAGCAAGTTGTAATCGTGAAATCTTTCTTTGATGAGTGTATTGGTCACTCTTGTGAAGGCCCTATTGTTCATAAATGGGGAATGTATGGCGCCATTTGTGACGCTGCCGAAACATACCGAGACATATTCATAGCCAATAATGACTGAACTCACTTTTACCGCAGAACAGCTCGAGCTAGCTTCAGTCTTAACGACTCTTCAGCGAATGACTGTTATCAACATAGTCACCGGTAAGATGAGTCAGAGAGAGGCGTATAGAGAGGCGGGCGGCAAAGCGAAAACCGACGCTTCTGCCGACGCGACAGTAAGCCGTATGTTAAGTGACGCTAAGGTCAAGGCTTTCTATGAGTCGCTACTCAACGAAGCAGCGAAAGAAGCTGTCATGTCTCGCACTGAGGCGCTTGAGCGTCTTTCTCGTTCAGCACGAGTCACAGTGTTAGATATTGCAGAGTTCTCTGAGGAGGTTGTGGGAGAGGATGAGGACGGCAATCCAGTTACTCAAACTTCATGGCGCATTAAGAACAGTGATGAGATGTCACTAGAGGCGGCAGCTTCGATTAAATCAATCACTGCAACTAAGTTTGGCCCTAAGCTCGAAATGCATGACGCTCAAGGCGCAATTAAGCAGCTTGCAGACTTAGAGGGCTGGAATGCACCCAAGAGAGCGGCGGTTGAGCATAGTGGGGAAATAGCGACTCCACAGAAGGTAGATCTTGGCTCGATGAGCAAGGATGATCGCTCTGCGCTCAAGCAACTATTAGAGCGAAACACTGTCGCCGATGGCTAATGCGTTGTCACCGATCGAGGCAGCTCTAAACAATCCTCATGCCGCGCTAATAGAAATCTCTCGCCTTGAGTGCGAAGAGTCTCTTGCCGAATTCACTCGGCAGGCTTGGCATATCATCGAGCCAGGCACGGAATTGAAGTGGAATTGGCACCTAGATGTCATTTGCGCTTATCTCGAGGCGTTTTTCCTTCGCCGTAATAATCTCAAACGACTAATAGTGAATGTTCCGCCGGGAAGCATGAAGTCAATTCTGTTGTCTGTGATGGGGCCCGCATGGTTGTGGACGATTCAGCCGCATAGACGATTGATTAATTTCTCAGCTGAGATTGGCTTATCAACCCGAGATGCCATGCGAATGCGTGACGTCATCACTTCTGATTGGTATCAGGCCCGCTGGGGTGACTCAGTGACGATCGCTAGCGACCAGCGCGAAAAGACGCACTTCGCAAACACATCGAAAGGCTTTCGAATGTCGCTGGGTATGGGTGGAACCATCACCGGTAAGCGTGGCAACGACTTGATTATTGATGATGCGCTGGATGCTAAGAAGGCATTCTCTGATGTCGAGTGTCAGGCCGTAAACGATACTTATGATCAGGCGGTATCCTCTCGGCTTAATGATCTGAATAAAGATGGTATCGCGCTAATCATGCAGCGTTTGCGTACCAATGATCTTACTGGGCACCTGCTCACCAAGAAGAAAACCAGCTGGACCGTGCTGCGCATCCCAATGGAGTATGAAGGTCAGCCGACGTTTGATCCTGTCGAAGACTTGGGGCCAGAGTACGCACACTTAGCAGATCCACGAACGAGAAGGGGTGAGCTGATGTTCTCCGCTCGTTTCAATCGTGAAGCTGTCGAAGCACTTAAGGAGGATCTAGGCGATTACGGCACCGCTGGTCAGTTACAGCAAAGGCCAAGCCCGCTTGGTGGCGGTATCATCAAGAAAACTCACTGGCGCCAGTGGCCAAAGGGTAAGCCGTTCCCTCACTGTTTCCACATATTCGCCAGTAACGATACGGCATTCAGCGAGAAGGATCACAAGGACGCAGCCTACAGCGCTCGAACGACGTGGGGCGTGTTTGAAGATGAAGAGACAGGAAAGCACGCGCTCATATTGCTAGAGGCTTGGTGGGAGCGTGTTGGTTATCCTGAGTTACGGAAAAAGACAAAGGCTCACCACAAGAAATTCAATCTCGACATCACGTTGATCGAGAAGAAGGCGAGCGGTATCAGCTTGCTACAAGATATGCGTCGAATGCGAATACCGGCGAGAGGCTTTAACCCGGGTCGACTCGATAAGATTGCTAGAGCACACATGGCGTCACCAATGTTTGAATCCGGTTTGATTTACTATCCGGAGAGGCAGTGGGCCGAAGATACCGTTGATTATGTCGCAAGCTTTCCGAATGGCGCAGCGCCTGGGCCGGACATCACCGATACAGTCACTCAGGCCGTGCTCTACACTAAGCGCAAGATGTGGGCTCTACCACCGGACGAAGAAGATCGAGCGGAGCCTGAAGCTGATAGCTCTGAAGAGTTCGACGAAGACAATCATGCCGACAGCGCTCCTGCTTACGGCTAGGGGTACACAGCTCCCGTAATAGTTCCTACATTAGCTGAAACACAATTCAGCCGACGTAGAAACCTATGCAGCAACAGACCAGCTTTTCCCCAACTGATGACGATGGCTTGATGTCCGAGAGCCTGATAACTGTGCCTGATGAAGTAAGCGGCATTGTATTGGCTGAAGAAGAGCAAGCCGAAGAGCCTCCAATCTTCCGCATTATGGAAATGGCCAAAGAGGGTGGTCGTGAAGTACTCACCGATGAAGAGCTGGCTCTACTCGAAGAGTTTGAGTCTCAAGCTCAAGAGGGTGACGGCGGTAACCACAATGCAAACCTCGCTGAGTACGTTGAGGAAACAGAGTTAAGTCGACTGGCAAGCGATGTAATCCAGTGGGTAAAGTGGGATGAAGACAGTCGCGCCGATTGGTACAAGAGAGAGCGCAAAGGTATTCAGGCGCTAGGCCTAACCTCCAAAACAGATCGAACGCCACCGTTCCCTGGTGCAAGTCAAGCAACGCATCCAGTATTAGCTGAAGCCATTGTTCAGTTTCAAGCCAGAGCAATGGAGTCTCTATGGCCGGCCGGCGGGCCTGTTAAAACGGTCGTGCTCGGTGATGCCACTGAAGAAAAGAAAGAGCAGTCAAAGCGCGTCGAGCAATTCCTGAATTATCAATACTCCGAGCTGATGCCAGGTGCCTACGAGCAAACCGACAAGATGCTGACTCGCCTGCCGCTGTCAGGAAGCTGCTTCATCAAAGCTAGCGTTAACGAAAAGGGTAAAGTGTACCGATCGTTTGTGGAGCCAGCCGACTTTATTGTTTCCTATAACGCCGAAGATCTAGAGACGGCGCCGCGGTACACAGAGCGTGTTCGCCTTACACCAAACAACATGAAGAAGCTGCAGCTTCAAGGTTTCTATCGTGACTGCAACTTAAGTGACCCTACATCATTGACGGGCACCGAGGATCGCGAAACGGTCACCGATGCGATTGACGCCACCGAAGGCACTTCACAACCGAGTGCCGATGCCAATACGAACATGCATGTCGTTTACGAGTGTGTGTGCACGCTAAACCTTCAGGGTTTTGAGCATCGAGACGAAGAAGGTAGAGAAACCGGTTTAGAGCTTGAATACATTGTGTCGGTAGAGCGTGACAGCCAAAAGGTTGTCGCGATTCGTCGTAACTGGCGCCCCGGCGATCCAGATCAAGGGCGGATTGTTTATCACACCCACTATCGGTTTATGTCGGGATTGGGTTTCTATGGTTATGGCCTGTATCACTGGATTGGCGGCCTAGCTGATGCAGCGACCGGCTCGCTTCGAGCATTGTTGGATTCCGCTCAATTCGCAAACATGCAAGGCGGTCACCGAGCAAAAGACGCGAAGATGGTCAATGGTGATCAACCGCTTAAGCCAGGCGAATGGCGTGAGGTTGATGTCGATGCTGAAGATCTTGCAAAAGCCTTTCACCGTGTCCCGTATAAGGAACCTAGCGGGACTCTATTTAGCCTTTTGGGCCATTTAGAGAACTTAGCGCAGCGCTTCGCTTCCACGACTGAGGCGATGATTGGCGACGGCGCTCAGAATACGCCAGTGGGAACTATCCTTGCTCGCATTGAGCAGGGCACCAAGATACACACCTCAATTCAGAAACGATTACACCGAGCAGCCAAGAATGAATTTAAATTAGTTTCGTGGCTTAACTCAATCTACTTGCCTGAAAAGTATCCATACGACGTTGTTGGTGGCGAACAAAGTGTTGGTCGTGCTGACTTCGACAGTCGCGTTGATGTGCTACCGGTTAGCGACCCCAACTACGCAAGCAACATTCAACGCTACTTTATGGCGCAAGCGACATTAGAGCTCGCAGATAAAGCGCCGCACCTTTATGACATGCAAAAAATCCACAAGCGGGTTTTGGAAAGTTTAAAGGTTGATGGTCTTGACGAAATACTCCCAGACACAACTGAAAAGCCAAAAAGAATGGGGCCAGTAGAAGAGGGTGCCTCAGCGCTTGTCGGCAAGCCTATTACTTCCTACATTGATCAGGCGCACGAAGCTCACATTGCAATTCACCAGCAGTTGTTAGCGAATTTGGGCGGTGATCATCCCGCGGCTGCGAAGTTGCAAGCACACATTCAAGAGCACATGGCAATGAGCTACGTGTTACGAATGCAGCAAATGACGGGCGTTCCTTTCACAATGCCAGGCGAAGAGGAAGAAGGCCAAGAGCAGCAAGAAGAAATGCCGCTCGAAATGGAAAACCAAATTGCTATGCAGACTCAGCAAGCGATTCAAGAGATGCAGGCTCAGGCTCAACAAGGCGAAGCTGCCCCAGATCCAGAGCAGCAAGCTAGAGCGCGTAAAGCTGCACAAATGGTTGAAGACGAAAGAATGAAAGATGAAGCTGTTTCGAACGACATTAAGCGTAAGCAGGCGAAACACGAAGCTGAGCAGACGCTTAAGCACGACGAAACAACGAGAGACCTAAGCCGAAAGATTGCGGCTAAAGAAGCGGAGATAATGAGCGGTCGCCATGAGTAATGACTTCTACTTTCAATCAGATTTCAAGAAAGCTGTTAACGAAAAGATTCAACAGCTTTCACAGAAGGTTAGCGACGGGAAGGTGGAGAGCTTTGAGCGCTACAAAGAGCTAACCGGACAAATTGCTGGGCTAAAGAAAGCCCTGGATATTTCAAACGACGTCGCCAAAAGGCGCGGGGAGCTAGAAGAGAGTGAGTGAATCAACTCAACTGCCGTTACAACCGGCTGGATGGCGGGTGCTGATTAAGCCTGTCGCAATCGATGAGAAGTCTTCAGGCGGAATTATTCTCGCCGAGGAATCCAAAAAGGTAATGGAGCACACCCGCTACATTGGCCAAGTTGTTTTAATGGGACCTCTCTGCTACGAGAAGAAAGACTTTCAAAAGGATGGCGAGACTCAAGCCTTTTGTAAGGTTGGAGACTGGGTAGCGTTCCGCAAACATTCTGGGCAAGAGATCCGAATGAAGAGCGACGATGGCAGTGTCACGTCGTACAAGGTCGTTAACGATGACGAGATTATCGCTGTTGTTAATGAGCCAGAACGTATTGATATTCCACTGTAGGGGGGGGGTGATATGAGCGAGTACGGCGAACAAGATTTGATCGAGATTCCCGATCCAGAGGAATCAATTGATTTAACGAATGTGCTGGCTGAATCCGGTGACGAGGTGCCTGGCACTGAAGATGCTCCGGTTTCAGTTGATGGCGAGCAGGCCGTTACTGGCGATGATAGTGGCAAGCCACAAGATGAAGTTGCCGAGGCGGTAGCAGAGCAATCTCAGGCTGATTCGTCCACTAAAGCTGATGGTGGTGATCAAGATGCTAATCACGAGCCTCGACAGAGAAAGCGAAAAGATCCGCAAAAGCGAATCAATCAGCTCTCGCGTGAGGCGAAAGAAGCAAATGAGCGAGCAGCCGCCGCTGAAGCAAAGCTCGCGCTTATCGAAGAAGAAAAGTTCGAAAGCGAGAAGAAGGCGAAGGAGCAAGAAATAATCAGTCGTCGTCAAGCGGCAGCTGAGAATGCTGACTTGCCTGCAATGTTCGAAGCAACTGACGAATTGCATGAGCTGCGCACTGCTACCCCAGAACAAGCCGAGGATGATAGTGCCGGCAATGATGATGGTGGCGATGGCGAGCAGGGTGCGGATGAGCCTCTACCAATGGCTGATTCAGCCAAGGCGTGGATGGATCGCAACACCTGGTTTGAAGATCCAGACAATGCCGATTTGGCGCAAGCTGCAATGGACGTTGAAAACACATTGCGTCAGCGCGGTTACGAACTTGGCGATGATCTCTACGAGGCTATCGACAAAGTGATTGCCAATGATCCTCGCTTTGAAGATGTGCGGCCAGAGATGGCTACTAGTGATGACCGTGCAGAAGAGCAGGCGGCAGAACCAGAAAAGCCTGTAGCGCCTGAGCGTCCAAATATTCCGGTAACGACCACGAAGGCCTCTCAGTCCACAGAGGAAATTAGCCAATATGGTCGCCTATCAAGATTCGATATTAAGACTATGCAGAACTTTAACTTGGACCCAAATAACCCAAGGCACCGCAAAGCGTTCTTAGATCGTAAAAACTAATTGGAGAAAAATTATGGCTAAGCCAGCACGAAAGTCTGCTCACGAAAGCAGAGAGCAAGAGTCACGCGAACATGATGACCTTTACGATTTGAACGAACCAATTTTCGAAGATACCGGCCCTTTACCCGAGGTGCCTGCGCGAGATGGATATGCTCAGCGCTGGATACGCATCCAAAAGGGTAATGAAGAAGATGGCCGTAATATCTACGCAGCGTCCCGAAAGGGATGGACACCACGATCACTCGAGACGGTAGGCGATGCCTTTAAGTGGCTAACCACCAAACTAGGTGACCGCGGAAACCTCGTAGGAACCAAAAGCATGGTTCTTATGGAACGCCCGATTGAACTGGACCGAAGAGCATCGCAGGTGACCAAGGGTCGTCGCCAAGAGCTCGAAAAAGCGGTTAAACAAAATCTGTTCTCGGAGCATAACGGCCTCGGTGGTTCATCCACTGGTTTCACGGCACCGCAAGTTGAATCAGCCTCACAGGTTGAACGGGGTCAGCCATTAGTTGCTGACGACTAAACGAATTTAAAAGGTACTGAACAATGGCAAACACAAATGCGCCATCCGGTTTGCAGCCATTTCGCCACTTAACTGGCGGGCAGGTTCGATCGAATGAGTATTCAATTGCCTCCGGTTACAACACAGCACTGTACGCAGGTGATGTAGTTGAGATGACCGGTACTGGCAAAAATGTAAAACAAGCAGCTGCTGGCAATGTTGACAACATCGGCGTCTTCGCCGGCTGTCGTTATGTCAATGAATTGGGTGAGCAGAAGTTCTCTCAGTATTGGCCAGCTAGCACTGTAGCAACTGAAATCGTTGCTTATGTGTACGACGATCCAAACATTGTATTCCAGGCACAGTGCAACACGCTTTCCGCTGGTGATGTTGGTCAGTTGGTTGATTGGGAGGTCGCAGCAGGCGTTCCCGCAATCGGCAAATCAGCAACCATTGTTGATGTCGCTACTGGCACCGCAGCAGCTGGAATGGCTTTGCGTATCGTTGAGCTTAAACCTGAAGTAACCAATGAGTACGGCGCTAACGCAAAGGCTTTGGTTATCTTCGCTGAACACGCTCTTAAGACTGGCGCTGTTGGCGCTGGCGGTTCCTAAGGAGGAATTAATATGGGCACTATGACTCGCGCGCAGTTCGCGAAATCACTGCAAGATGGTCTCAATGGTCACTTCGGCCTTGAGTACGACGAGCACCCTGAAGAGTGGTCACAGGTATTTGATGTTGACACCTCTCAGAAGGCTTTCGAAGAAGATCAGCTCTTGGTTGGTTTTGGTTACGCCAGCGAAAAGCCAGAAGGTGGCGAGTACGGCTCTGATGAAGGTGGTGAAGGTTGGACTAAGCGCTTCACTCACCGAACCGTAGCCTTGTCGTTTGATGTGACTGAAGAGGCTATCGAAGATAACCGCTACATGAACATTGGGCAGAAGTACTCTCGCGCATTGGCTCGCTCTATGCGCCAGACCAAGGAAGTTTACGCTGCCAACGTCTTTAACTATGCCGGAGATGCTTCTCGCAAAGGTGGTGACGGAGTTAGCTTGCTTTCGACTTCACACCCTCTGGCTGGTGGTGGCGTTGGTTCTAATATGCTGGCAACGCCTGCTGACCTGGCAGAAGACTCCTTGGAGCAGGCTTTGATTCAGGTGCGCAAGTGTACCGACGATCGAGGCCTGCCGAAGATGCTTAAGGCAATGAAGCTCGTTATCTCTCCAGAGAACGAGTACAACGCTGAGCGCATCTTGTCTTCTACTCACCGTGCCGGTACTGATCACAACGACATCAATGCGTTAAACCGCAAAGGTGTGTTCAAAAGTGATCCAGTGGTATTGACCAATCTGACTGACTCGGACGCTTGGTTTATCAAAACCAACTGCCCAGACGGTTTGAAGATGATCAACCGCACCAAGATGGTAATGCCTAAAGTAACGATCGATCCACGTACCGGTAACTTCTGTTATCGCGCTCGTGAGCGTTACTCGGAAGGCCACACCGATTGGCGTGGTGTGTTTGGAAGCATGGGCGCTGCATAAGGCCCTTGTGTAGATCAATAAAACGGCCTGCGATGTGGGCCGTTTTATCAATACCTGGTGATCAATGAGTACTCCACTCAAAAAATTTCGAAGCGAAGTGTTGACCGATGTGTCCGGTGTGCCGGGTTCACTTATTGATCGTCACATACTTCGTGCTGCTATCGAGTTTTGCGACTACACGCTCACATGGCGAGAGAAATTTATTCAAACAACTGATGAAGGCGTTATGCAATGCCTGCTTACCCCTGATGAGGGTAGCCGTGTTGTAACTGTGCTCTACGTTGGTGATGACGGTGTAAAGGTTGCCCCAGCTACAGAGTCTCGCCTAGATGACACGATGACAGGCTGGAGAGACGCCGACAACGATAGCGCATCAGCTCAGTATTACTTTTTAGAAGATCGAGAAACACTCAGTTTGGTGCTGACACCAGATGCAGAGCGAAGCGTCGAAGTTGTGGCTTGCTTAAAGCCCACACAGGACGCTACCGAATTACACGATGATCTCTATGAAGATCATATCGAAGCGCTTGGCTACGGCGCCAAGGCTCGCTTATTCGCTATGCCAGCAAAGCCCTGGTCAAACCCAGAGCTGGCCATGTACTTCAAAAAACAATTTGAAGATGCGAAAGACAAAGAAAAGGCCGAAAGGCTGAACGATTACACTCGAGAGTCGTCACTCATTGTGCGACCTCACAACTATTACGGGTAAGTTATGGCGAAGGTTGAAGTGCTAACCGCGCAAGTGCAACAGATTCTACGCGATGACGGTGTTAACTACTCACCCGAAAAGATTCACGGCTACTTGCATGAAGGCGAGATCATTCTCGCGGTGCACAAGAACAGCTCAACGGCACGTGACATTGACTATCAGTGCGCGGTCGGTGCCAAGCAGGATCTCTCCAGTGTTTCTGGCGTAAATGTAGCAGGCTTGTTGTCTGTCAAATCTAACGGAACTATCGAAAACCCTAAGACAGCTGTTCGCATGGTGTCTCGCGACGACTTAGATCAAATTGATCCGAGCTGGCGCTCAGCCGATTCGGCAGATGAAATTGACGAGTACATTCACGACGCGCGTGAACCAACGATCTTCTATACGAATCCTCCAGCTTCCGCCGGCCAAGAGCTCAATATTTCTGTGTACCTGGTGCCGGCACCGTATGGTGACGTCAGTGACACAACCGAAACAACGGTTTCTGACTTAGATGCTCCATCACTTGTTGAGTGGGCTTTGTATCGCGCATTCTCAGAAGACTCTGAAGGCACTCCAAACTTTCAGCGATCGTCTCGACACCTGCAAGGGTTTTCCAGTCTTTCAGGTGTGAAGCTCCAGAACGAATACCGTTCCTCACCAAAGAATCCCGAAAATAGGCGATAAGCAATGATCTACAAAAAAACTAAAGAAATTCCTTCAGGCTCAGTAGATTTCAAGTTTGATGCACCGAGGATTGTCTCAGCCATGCGTCACACTGTTGTCGTGACCGGCTCAGGCGCTGCAACCGTTAAAGCGCAAGTAGGAGGGCATCCCGAAAAGATTGAGTTGGGCGAGGTGTCCAGCGGTTACGAATCATTTTCTCTCGATGGTGTCGCTGCTCTCTATTTCGATGTCACTGGTGGTGACGTAACCGTTACTGCGGCCGGTAACTAAGAATAGGGCAGTTCATGAGTATTTCTCATCGTCATAAGTTGTTGCTGCTAGTTAAGGGTATTAGGAAGGCTCAATACGCCCTACGTCTAAACGGCACCGATCAGTCGATCACGCCAGCTGTGTTTGAGCCTAAGAGTGCAACTTGGGGGATCAAAGTAGAGTTTACGCTAATTACCGCAGGCGTGAGCGGGAATAAGGCGCTCGCTTCGGGGCCTAATTCGTTGCTTTATTTGAGTGGTGCTGACGCCTTACAAGCAAGACTAAAAGATGCGACAGGGAGTGACGTTTATACCGGCACTATACAGATTGAACTTGGGGTGCGAACTGTAGCCATACTCACCGCAACCGCCGACGGCTTTACCGTTTCGTGCAACGGGGAAACAATGAGCCCTGCCGGTGATTTTTCTGATGTATCACGATATGTATTCGACTCTCTCTGTAGTCTTAGCGGTAATTTCTACGCTCCTATACAGATTCATAGTGCAGACCTGTGGGACGAAACTGGATTGCAGGGCGGAGCTTTCACGAAGGGAAATGGTACTGATCTTCAGGCGATTGCAAATATCCCGACAAGCATAGGGACAACATTCAGTTTCGATCTCCAGTACGTTGCCAAAGGTGCGAATCAGGAGTTTATTTTCTTTGCTGACACTTCCCGATACATCCGTACTCTAGCGAGCGATGCGCTGTCCTTCAACGCTGCATCGTTTGATGTGAAGGTTGATGGTGTTTCTCGGGCTCCGTCAGAGCTTACGATGATTGACGGACAAACATATACTTTTGACGTAACTCTAAAACTGGAGCTAGGCCCAATTACTAGAGTTTATTCGGCTACTACTTACAATCACTCACCCAGCGTTATTGCTAATCTGAAAGTAAAGTACCCTGACAAGCCAGTCTCGTTCGGGCCGGAGCTTGTCGATAATGCCAATGTTACTCCCTTATCTGGGGTCACTCACGCATACGATACGACCGCTAATGCACACTCTGTTGTCCGAACAACTCAAGGCCACAACGGCTTAAAGTTCATTGTTGATGTTAAGGCTGGGTCAAGCTACCTCATTGAAGCTGAAACCACATTCCCGCTAGTTGATTTGTGGACGGGCGCCGATGTGTTGGTTGACCAAAATCCAGTTGATGGAGCGGTGAGCGCAATCCTCCATGCGACTGAGGATCGCTCGCTTGTCCAAATTTACGATTACAACAATGATGCACACTCGATGTCGAATGTATCAATCCGCGAAATCACCGAATTTGAATACCGCGAATACCTCACAAAAAACTCTGTCGAAGATCAGGGCAACGGCACAGCTATCGGAATTCAAACGGGCAATGTGCCGAGGTTTGGGGATGAACTCATTAGCACTAATCCCGATGACTGGGTGGCAAATGATGCCGCTATAACAATTTCAAATGGCCGAGTGCGCGTTACAAATACAGGGAACGTAAAGGGCACGGCTGTATTTAATTTGAATCTAGATGGAGCCGGTATTGTTGCTGTTGATGTGAGTGGTCGATCCTCGAGTGGGGGCGGCGGTGAGGCTTGGGTGTCGAATCCCTTCACGCCACTTGCTGGTGACGACAACACAGGAACTTTCTCTCTTATTGGCTCTGGTCAGTTTGTTATTCGATGTAATGGATTGTCTGCGAGTGATTGGGTTGAATATGACATTCCAAGCGTCAAAGAAACCACAGACCTCTACTTCCCCAACTTCGACCCGCTCACCAATCTAGTCGAACTCCCTTATATCGACTCGCACTACGACTTTTCACAAAAAGGTCAGGGTGAGTACGGCGAGATCATCCCCAACAAAATTGGGAGTGACGGGCCTGAGTTACTGATAAACG
>JBOEGJ010000029.1:0-182017 GCA_050633365.1 Cellvibrionaceae bacterium
GGCAACGAAGGCGTTATCACTGTTGAAGAGAACAAAGGTCTTGAGACAGAGACTGACGTTGTTGAAGGCATGCAGTTTGACCGCGGTTACCTGTCACCATACTTCGTGACAAACCCGGACAAGATGACTGCAGAGCTTGAAGACTGCATGATCCTGCTGCACGAGAAGAAGCTTTCTTCTTTGCAGGCAATGGTTCCACTGCTCGAGTCAGTGATCCAGTCCCAGAAGCCACTTTTGATCATTGCTGAAGATGTTGAAGGCGAAGCGCTTGCAACTCTGGTTGTGAACAAACTGCGCGGCGGTCTGAAAATCGCAGCTGTTAAAGCACCTGGTTTCGGCGATCGCCGCAAAGCAATGCTGCAGGACATCGCGATCCTCACAGGCGGTCAGGTTATCTCCGAAGATCTCGGCATGAAGCTCGAGAACGTGACAATGGACATGCTTGGCACAGCTAAGAAAATCCAGATCACAAAAGACGAGACAACAATCGTTGACGGTAACGGCGAAAAAGCTGAAATCGAAGCACGTGTTGCTCAGATCCGTGGCCAGATCGAAGAGACGTCTTCTGACTACGACAAAGAGAAGCTGCAAGAGCGTGTTGCGAAACTCGCAGGCGGCGTTGCTGTTATCCGCGTTGGCGGCATGACAGAAATCGAAGTCAAAGAGCGTAAAGATCGTGTTGACGATGCACTGAACGCGACCCGCGCTGCGGTTCAAGAAGGTGTTGTTGTTGGCGGCGGTGTTGCTCTGGTTCAGGGTGCAAAAGCGCTTGAAGGCCTCGAAGGCGAAAACAACGACCAGACTGTTGGTATCAACATCGTTCGTAAAGCAATCGAAGCGCCTCTGCGTCAGATCGCTGAGAACGCGGGTGTTGACGGTGCGGTTGTTGCGGGCAAAATCCGCGAGAGCGACGACGTCACATTCGGCTTCAACGCACAGACAGAAGAGTATGGCGACATGTTCTCCTTCGGCGTTATCGACCCTGCAAAAGTTTGCCGTACAGCGCTTCAGGACGCAGCATCCGTTGCATCCCTGTTGATCACAACAGAAGCTATGGTTGCAGACCAGCCTGAGAAGGGTGGCGCAGCAGGTGGCGGCATGCCTGACATGGGCGGAATGGGCGGCATGGGCGGCATGATGTAAGCAAATTCAACTTTGTTGAATTGCGAAATCAGCCTCCATACCGGAGACTAATTAGGGGTCGCCTTCGGGCGGCCCCTTTTCGTTGGAGTGATGGGTTTTAAAGCGAGACAGCTTTTATCGCCAATTCATTCGCGAAAATTTGGCCATCCCGCATGCTTGTCGACGCAGCAAGAGGCGCAAGCTCTGGGTGGCGCAAAAGGATCGGTGTATCTGCTAGATGCAGCTGCGCTTCCAACGCCCTCGATAGAAATACCGGAAGGGTTTTGAGTACGGCTAGATCATCAACCTTGCTTCCCACCAAGTCCAGCTGAGCGAGCTTCGAGTGCCGCGCCACAGCTGATAAGTCTGAGATCATTGTGTTGCGAATGCTCAGGAACTCTAGCGATTTTGCCTCTTCCAATCCGTTGAGAGATTTGAAACCAACACCAGAAAGCATGAGACGTTCCAGCGCGCTGAGATCAGGAAAACTGGAAATAGTCGCATCGGGATCGGGGCTCGAAAAGGACACCCGTTTTAGTGATTTCAAATTTCCAAGCGGCGTTAAGTCTATCGAACCTATAAGATCAAAGTGCAGGAAGGCGAGTTTTTGAAGAGGCTTGAGCGGCGTCAATGAAACCTTGCTTTGTAGGCTAGCCGAAAGCGAATTCAGCTCTTTACATGCGCTGACCCAAGCCAGCGATGCCAGACGGCTGTCTCGGCCTGATCGGAACTTTTCCAATTTGTGTAATGCTGACAAAGCGCTGCTATCGGCTAAATCATGCACCGATATTGTGAGATCACGCAGGTTTGTAAGGGCGGCAATCGGGGCAAGGTCACGCACTTTGGGCAGATAGAGATTTGCCGTTGTTAATCGCGCCAAGGCGGCAAGCGGCGCGATGTCATCTACCTCGGACGATTTCAGGGAAAACTCCTCTAACGCTGACTTGCCTCTTAGCCACTGCAGATCGCCAGACGGCAATTCTCCGATGCGCAGGACAGTTAAGCAGTCTTTGCCTACCAGTGCAGTTGGAGTAGTCAGCGTGCTTAGCGACAAGTCCAGCTTGCGCAGGTTGGGAAACGATGTCGGTCCGCCAAGCTGGGACACCGTGCATCCCATGATGTTCAATTCTACAAGGCTTGGAATGTCTGGCAAAGTGGCAATGCATTGCTCTGATAAGTTGGCAAGGCGAAGTGATTTCAAACACTTGAGCGATTTCAGAGGGCCTAGGTTCGCGATCGGCGAGGCGTTTAATGTCAGCTCTTCTAGCTCTTTCAACGCTCCAATGTTCGAGATATCCGCGATGTTTGAATGGCGAATTTCGAGCGTTTTCAGATCATCCGCCAGCTCTGCGATCTCTGGGACCAGGTGATCGGGGGTATCCCCGCTGATTATTTTTCGACGTGCGTTGCTGTCAGCATGACGTCTGATCGACCACTGCGCGAACTCAACTGGATCCGCAGGCACACCGCGGGTATTCAGGACAGGCTTTTTTCTGCGGCGTTTGAAAAACTTGAACATTAAACCCGAACTGTTGTTTGTGTGCTGACCACAATAGCCGATCAAAGTGTGCCGCAAAATAGCAGGATTACATCGGAAAAAACTGGAATTTTGGCTGCTGCGGTAATTGCTTGTTTGCTAATTTGCTCTAATCCCCTTATCGCAGTGCAAACGCATAAAAACGAGCAGCCAATGTCCCCAGACCCTAGAATGCACAATCACAAAGCCGCACGTGAGTGGGTCACTGTTTTGGCGAAGTACCGTGAACCTGATACAATACGCAGTAGCTTTGAGCTTGGCGTGAGTGTTATTCCCTTCATCGCACTATGGGCGATGGCCTGCTGGATGGCGTCTTTTAGCTACACCGCTGCATTTGCGATTGCGCTTTTGAATGCGGGTTTCTTGCTGCGCCTTTTCTGCATTCAACATGACTGCGGGCATGGTTCCTTCTTTGACAACCGCAATGTGAGCGACTGGATTGGCCGCGCAATTGGTGTCTTCACCCTGACGCCTTATGACGTTTGGCGCCGCACACATTCGATCCACCACAGCCACGCTGGCGATCTTGGGCATCGCGGGATTGGCGATGTGATGACGCTGACGATTGACGAATACAACGCTCGCACGCCTTTTGGCCGCTTTATGTATCGCCTTTATCGTCATCCTGCGGTTCTGTTCGGCCTTGGCCCAACTTACCTGTTTATTTTCCAGAATCGTCTTCCCTTGGGGCTGATGACGCAGGGCGCAAAATATTGGGTCTCAGCGATGGGCACCAATATCGCGATGGCGGTTATTGGTTTTCTTATCGTTTACTTTATCGGCTGGCAGGCGCTGGTTCTTGTGACGTTGCCAACGATTATTCTGGCTGCCTCTGTCGGTGTTTGGCTGTTTTACGTGCAGCACCAGTTTGAGGATACTCACTGGAAAGAGCATAAAGATTGGCAATTGCACGAAGCTGCGCTGCATGGCAGTTCGCATTATGATTTGCCGGTTGTTCTGCGCTGGTTCACTGCCAACATTGGCATTCATCATGTGCATCACCTTTATAGCCGCATCCCGTTCTATCGCTTGAACGATGTACTGCGCGACCATGAAGAACTCGTAGATTGTGGCCGTATGACGTTAATGCAAAGCTTCAAATGCGCGAGCCTTGATTTGTGGGATGTTAAGCAGAACAAGCTTGTGTCGTTCAAGGAAGCGAAAGCGTGATCCAAGCTGTTTAGGCTTTGGATTGACACTTTCGCGTTTATCACACATTTTCTGCCGTAAGGGGCCCGCGAACGCCCTGTGAGGCTTCGGTCCAAGTTTCGCGTCCTTGATTCACCCCCAGCTTACGGGAGGACGCGACATGACCGCTCCAAATACAATACTGCCAGCGCAGCTTTCGCGCTTGATTGGAACACCAGATGTGCCTGTCTTGGTAGACATACGCATTGACGAGGATTTTGCCGAAGACCCTCGCTTAATCCCCACTTCGTTCAGACATCCATTCACTCAGATCGCAGAACTCGCCCCTTCTTTAGTCGGGCGAAAAGTCGTCGTCATTTGCCATAAAGGGAAAAAGCTCTCGCAAGGGGCAATGGCATTGCTGCGCTGCTCTGGCGTGGATGCCGAGGTCCTAGAAGGCGGGGTTGTGAGTTGGTGCGACTTTGGCGGCGCGATGATAAAGGCCGATGTATTGCCAGCGCGCGGCGCGCTTTGGGTAACGCGTCATCGACCAAAGATAGACCGTATCGCTTGCCCATGGCTGATCCGTCGTTTCATTGATCCAGATGCGCGCTTTTTGTACGTCGCCCCGTCGGAGGTTCTGGCTGTTGCTGAAAAGTTCAACGCGATTCCGTTTGACGTGGACGGGGCGGATCTGAGCCATGGTGAAAACAGTTGTAGTTTTGATGCGTTGCTCGCGCGGTTCGAGTTGAATTTACCAACGCTTGACGAGATGGCACAGATCATTCGAGCGGCTGACGGAACACCAAGTGCCATATCTGCGGAAGCCGCTGGCTTGCTGGCGATTTCACTTGGCCTGTCTCGCATGTACAAAGATGATCTAGAGCAGCTTGAGGCCGCATTACCAATGTATGATGCCCTTTTTCGCTGGGCGCGTGATGCTAAGACTGAAACCCACGATTGGACCGCGCATGGAGGTAAGGCATGACGTCGCTCTCTGAATTATTCAGAACCTTCGGAAAAATCGGATGTCTGTCCTTCGGAGGCCCTGCTGCCCAAATTGCGTTGATGCACAAAGAACTTGTGGACACGCGCAAGTGGCTTTCCGAGCAGGAGTTCCTATCGGGACTTTCGTTTTGCATGTTGCTGCCTGGGCCAGAGGCGATGCAATTGGCCACCTATTCGGGATGGCGTCTTCGCGGCACTTTAGGGGGCTTGATTGCAGGTTTGCTCTTTGTTTTGCCGGGCGCTGCGGTGATCTTAGCGCTTGGCGCGATCTATGTAACCTATGGCGACGTTCCACTGGTTCAGACCCTTTTCTTGGGGGTGAAAGCGGCGGTTCTTGCGATCGTCTTGGAGGCATTGATCAAAGTGGCGAAACGCGCGTTCAACCAGCCTTTGCACTGGGCCTTGGCGCTTGCCAGTTTTATTGCGATATTTGTCTTTGCCTTGCCGTTTCCAGCAGTCATCGGCGTTGCGGCTTTGATTGGGTATCTGACAACGCCAGCTGCGGCGCATGTGCCAACGCCGAGTGTTCCACTGGCTCAGACAGCACTAACCGTCCTTATTTGGCTCGCGATTTGGTGGCTGCCGATCCTTGGGCTTGGCTTTCTCATCGGCCATGATTTTCTGTTTCAATTGTCGATCTTCTTCTCAAAGCTGGCGACAGTGACGTTCGGCGGTGCCTATGCGGTGCTTGCCTATATGGGGCAAGAGGTCGTGCAAAGCCTTGGCTGGATTAGCGCCGCTGAAATGATTGACGGTTTGGGCCTTGCCGAGACTACGCCGGGGCCGTTGATACTGGTGACGCAATTCGTCGGCTTTTTGGCGGGCTTCAATGACTCTGGTATGGGCCTCGCGATCTTGGCATCGCTTGTGACGCTCTGGGCGACATTTGTGCCGTGCTTTTTATGGATTTTCGCTGGCGCGCCCTACATCGATTGGATTTCTTCACAGGCCCGATTGAGCGGAGCGCTTTCTGCGATCACCGCTGCGGTTGTCGGCGTCATTGCGAACCTGTCGATTTGGTTCGGTCTTAATGTTCTGTTTGCGAGCGTTGAGCGTACTCCGCTCGGCTGGCTTCCTGATCTGTCGACGTTAGATTGGCAGGCTTTGGTTCTCAGCATGGTTGCAGGTGTTTTGCTGTTAAGGCTACATTTCGGGATCATGAGCGTGCTTGCGGTCTCGGCAGGTCTTGCATTGGGGCTTTCGTTGATATGAAGCTTTTCTGGCTGATCGCGCTCACTATGACAGCGTTTGCCTCAAACTCTGTCTTGAACCGATTGGCGCTGTCGCCGGGAGATACGGGGCCGGCGAGCTACGCCGCGATCCGCCTCGTTTCTGGCGCGATCATGCTGGCTGTGTTGGTTGCGTTGCGAAGTCAGAAAAAACCAAAGCTCAGTCGCCACGCGTATTGGAGCGCAGCAATGCTTGCACTCTATGCGCTTGGCTTTTCGTTTGCATATATCACGCTGCCGACTGGGGCAGGTGCATTGATCTTGTTCGGGGGTGTTCAAGTCATGTCTTTTGCGATCACGCTCGCGAAAGGGCAGCGGATCAGCATGTTTAACTGGATTGGCGCTGGATTGGCTTTCGCGGGGCTCTGTTATCTTCTTTGGCCAGATGAAGGCGCAGCGATTGATCGTTTGGGCGCTGGCCTTATGCTTATCGCGGCGCTTGGCTGGACGCTTTACACCCTTGCAGGAGCGCAATCGCGTGATCCGCTTGGCGCGACAACACTTGCATTCATTTTGGCCGCGCCCGTCGGCATGCTTGCGTGGTTGATCATGCCCGATGTCGCGAGCCTGCGCGGCGTGCTGTTCGCCATCCTATCAGGCGCAGTTACGTCCGGGATGGGCTATGCGCTGTGGTATCGTGTTTTGCCCCACTTGAGCATGCCAATTGCTGCCGTAGCACAGCTTACTGTACCCGTAATTGCAGCGCTTGGCGGAGCAGTGTTTTTGGGCGAGGGACTCACGTCGCGCTTTGCGATAGCCACGGTTATGGTTCTTTGCGGCGTTGGCTTATCCATCGTCGGGCAAGCGATGCGAAAATAGGCAAACTGCCGCGCAATTTCACAAACCTCTTTAGTCTGGGCTTTAAAGCCCCTATCTGGGATTCATGATCCGATACGCGCTTGCCTTTGCATTGTTACCGATTTCTGCCGCCGCAGATTGCGTTGTGCTGTTGCACGGCCTTGCGCGCACTGAAACCTCGTTCGCCTTGATGGAAGAAGCACTGCGTCTACGTGGATTTGAAGTCGTGCGTCCGGGCTATCCCTCGACGAAGGCTACCGTTCAGACATTGGTTGATATCACGTTGCCCAATGCGGTGAGCGACTGTGGCGCCGAAACCGTTCATTTCGTAACGCATTCTATGGGCGGCATATTGCTGCGTGAATGGCTGCGGGATAATCGTCCAGATAATCTGGGGCGTGTTGTAATGCTTGCACCGCCCAATAAAGGCAGTGAAATTGTCGATGTCCTTAGCGAATTCGAGGCATTTGGTTGGTTCAATGGGCCTGCGGGCATGCAGCTAAGTACGGATGAAGATAGTTTGCCAAAAACGTTGCCACCTGCTGATTTCGAACTTGGCATCATTGCAGGGGATCAGTCGCTAAACCCGTTTTTCTCATCGCTCATCGAAGGGCCGGATGATGGCAAAGTGTCGGTTGCTTCAACCAAACTTGAAGGAATGAAGGCGCACATAACGTTACCTGTTACGCATACCTTCATGATGAACAATTTTCGCGTTATTGGCGAAACGATCCTGTTTCTGGAAAATGGTAGGTTTGATCCTGAACTAGATTGGCGAGACGTCGTAAATACCGCAATCAACGAGCTAGTAGATGATGATCAAGGCGATTGAGGCCAGTTTCGAAGGTGGCCAAGTCCTGCGCAATGGCGGGGTAGTCGAAGACACGATTTCTATCGCAAATGGCACGATTGAGGACGGCCCAACTGGCCGCCGCGTGGATGCACGCGGGTTTCGAATTTTGCCGGGTATCGTAGATATTCATGGCGACGGTTTTGAACGTCATCTCGCCCCGCGTCGTGGGGCTATGACGGACATGCGCAAAGGGATCGCCTCCGCCGAAGCTGATCTGGCGAGCAATGGTATTACCACCGCAATTATGGCCCAGTTCTATAGCTGGGAAGGCGGACTTCGCGCGCCCGAGTTTGCGCGTAAGTTCCTGAACGCGTTGAGTGTGACGCGCGCGGAGCAGCTTACTGATATGCAAGCGCAGCTGCGTATTGAAACACATATGATCGAAGATTACGCGGATATGCTTGCGTTGATCGCCGAATACGGGATTGGCTATGTTGTGTTCAACGATCACATTCCGCACAAAAGACTGGAGGCGGGGCGCAAGCCTGCTCGCTTGACTGGAACCGCTCTTAAAAGTGGTCGAAGTCCGGAAGCGCATTTGGAGCTCATGAAGCAGCTTCATGCAAAGAGCGATCTGGTGCCTCAGGCGCTTGGTGCCTTTTCTAAGCAGCTCCGTGACATTGGGTGTCTGCTTGGTAGCCATGATGATGCCAGCGCCGAAGACCGCGCGCTTTTCTTGGGCATGGGAGCGCAAATTTCCGAGTTTCCCGAAACCCGTGAAGCGGCGGAGGCTGCGCGCGCAACAGGTGGAAAAATCATTCTGGGCGCGCCAAACGTAATGCGCGGGGGCAGTCATGCAGGCAATGTCTCAGCAGTAGAATTAATCGCCGATGGGCTGTGTGATGCGCTCGCGTCCGACTATCACTACCCAGCGATGCGGCAATCAGTTGGCAAGCTGGTTGAACAGGCCGCATGCGATTTTGAAACGGCTTGGCGATTGCTCTCTGGCGGCCCTGCGACGCTTTTGGGGCTAAAAGATCGCGGAGAACTTAAAGCTGGCTTGCGCGCGGATCTCTTGATCGAAGATATTGCAACTGGACGCATTGCTGCAACTTTCGCAGCGGGGCGCATGACATATGTTCAAGGTGAATTCGCTGCGCGATTATTTGCGTGCTAACGCGGCGCTGCCGCACGTTTTAGGCGGTCATTGATCGCAGCGCCCAGGCCAGTTTGCGGGATCGGCGCAACGGCGATCTTGGCGCCACCCATCGCGTCCAGTCTGTGCAAATGTCCGAACAGATTTGCAGCCGCTTCAATGAGATCCGCGGTTTCTGACAGGTTCAAATCGCATTCCATTTGCCCAAACCCAAGCGTGCGTTCGTCGTGCGCCCAAGTCTCGGCATTGAGCCGTACGCGCGCTTCGGGGGCGTAGTGGGACTCAAGCTGACCGGGAGCCGAGATTGCGCTGCCTTCAGGGTCTTTTAGAGGATGTCCTAGAACAGCTTCGATCGCTTCGCGCGGGACACCGCCTGCGCGTAGCAAAGTCGGTGCCCCGGTTAACCCAACAATTGTTGATTCAAGGCCGACCGCGCAGGGCCCACCATCCAAAACCGCTGCAATTTTGTTATCAAGGCCAGCAAGAACATGCTCGGCAGTGGTTGGGCTGATGCGTCCCGACGGGTTCGCTGAAGGCGCGGCTATGGGGCCATTGAAAGCGGCTAACAGATCTTGCGCCAAATCCCCTGCGGGGACACGGATCGCGACGCTCTCTAAACCTGCGGTGACGAGTTCAGATAGCCCTGTGTTTTTGCGCAGGGGCAGGACCAAAGACAAAGGACCGGGCCAAAATGCATCGGCAAGCGTTTGGGCGGTTTCAGACCACTTTCCAAACTCACGCGCGACATTGGCATGTGCCACATGGACGATCAAAGGATTGAAGCTTGGACGTCCTTTTGCTTGGTAGATTTGCGCCACAGCGCGGCCATTGCGCGCGTCTGCGCCTAGCCCGTAGACAGTTTCTGTAGGAAATGCGACAAGCGCGCCCGCACCGATCAGATCGCCTGCGTGCGCGACGTCTTTCGGGGATGAGGTTAACCGTTCACTCATGGATGGACGTCCTTGCTTTGACGCTGCGTTTGGGTTGCGAGGTGCATATACCCTTCAATAGGGTGCTACGAGTTTTTGAAGGCATACGCGGCAACGCGTCGGCTGCCAAGCGCCGTGTCAGCACAGCCTGCTGAAAAGCGGTCTAATAAAGAGAGACAAAATCGATGTCCTATCGCGCTCCCCTTCCTGACTATCAATTCCTCTTCGATCATATCGTTGGTTTAGATGCCGTCGTTGCACAAGAAAAATTCGAAGATGCGACGCCTGATGTAACGTCAGCTATCTTAAGTGAAGCCGGACGCTTGTGCGAAGATGTGATCGCTCCTGTTAACCGCGATGGTGATTTGACGCCGTCTCGATTGGAAAATGGTGTGGTGCGAACCTCCCCAGGTTTTGCCAAGGCGTTTCAAGCGATCGCCGAAGGTGGTTGGATCGGTATGTCAGCAAGCCCAGAGTTTGGCGGCATGGGACTGCCAATGACTGTGACAATGGCCGTCAACGAGATGATGGCAAGCTCCTGTCTTGCTTTGCAACTTGCCCCGTTGATGTCGCAGGGCCAGATCGAAGCGTTAGAGCATCATGCATCTGATGCGATGAAAGAGCTATATTTGCCCAAGCTGATTTCGGGTGAGTGGACCGGAACGATGAACCTGACAGAGCCGCAAGCGGGCAGCGATGTCGGCGCGCTTAGCTCTAAAGCAACGCAAAACGATGATGGAACTTACTCTGTCACCGGGCAGAAGATATTTATCACTTGGGGTGATCATGATGTCGCAGAAAACGTGTGCCACCTGGTGCTTGCGCGTTTGCCTGACGGCGTTCCTGGGACCAAAGGCATTAGCTTGTTCCTCGTGCCGAAATATCTGCCCGACGATGCGGGCAATCCGGGCGTTGCCAATTCGCTGAAAGTGGTGAGCCTTGAGCACAAGATGGGCCTACACGGAAGCCCGACGGCTGTTATGCAATTTGACGGCGCAAAAGGTTGGCTTGTTGGCAAGGAAGCAGGCGGAATGCGCGCGATGTTCACAATGATGAACAATGCTCGCCTTGGTGTTGGTGGACAAGGGATCGGGATCGCGGAAGGCGCTTTGCAAAAGGCGATGGAATACGCTGGCGAACGCAAACAGGGCAAAGGTCCGAAACCGGATGGCACGGGCACGATCATCGATCACGCAGACGTGCGCCGCATGCTTGGCACGATGAAGGCGGATGTGTTCGCTTCGCGCGCGATCGCGCTGATGTGCGCGGCCGCGATTGATATGGATACGGCGACTGGCAGCAAAGAGTGGGCTGCCCGCGCGGCGTTTTTGACACCCATTGCAAAGGCTTTCGGGACTGAAACAGGCATGCGCGTTGCGCAAACAGGCGTGCAGGTTCACGGCGGCATGGGCTTTATCGAAGAAACCGGCGCGGCGCAGTTTTACCGCGATGTGCGCGTAACACCGATCTATGAAGGCACGAATGGTATTCAGGCGATGGATTTGGTTGCGCGCAAGTTGATGGATGGCGGCGAGGCCGCTTATGCCCTGCTTGATGAAATCGAAGCGTTTACTGAAACGGCGCGTAAAACATGCCCGACTTTGGGTGGGCCGCTTTGGGAGGCGACAGAAAGCCTTCGTGAAGCCACGGAATGGATGCTGTCACAAGATGACTTGAACGCACGTTTCGCGGGCGCTGTCCCTTACTTGATGGCTTTTGCCCGTGTGCTCGGTGGGTATGTCCACTTGAAATCGGCACTTGCCGAGGGCGGAACAGGACCACGTACCAAGCTCGCGCGTCTTTATATGATGCGACTTTTGCCAGAGCATCTGGGTTTGCTGGCAGAGGCGCGTTTGGGTGATGATGATTTATATGCTCTTAGCGCCGATGAACTGGCAAGCGCATGAAGGATCTAGGTCCGACGCTTCGCTATCCTTGGGAAACGCCGCCAAGCGGCATTGAGGCAATAGAAGTCGCGCAAGGCGTTCTTTGGATGCGCTTGCCATTGCCGATGAAGCTGGACCACGTGAACGTTTATGCGCTCGATGAGGGCGAAAGTTGGACGATTGTTGATACTGGCTTTGACAGCCGCAAAACGCGGGCGATTTGGGCGGACTTGATTGCAGGTCCGCTAGGAGGCAAGCCAATTTCGCGGGTATTGGTGACACATCACCACCCCGATCATATTGGTCTCGCTGGCTGGTTTCAGTCCGAGCATGGCGCGCAGCTTTGGACCACACGCACAGCTTGGTTGATGGGGCGCATGTTGCAACTTGATACGCAAGACGCGCCCACACCAGAGTCGATAGAGTTCTGGCGAAGTGCTGGAATGGATCCTGACATTCTCGCAGAACGTTCAAATGAGCGCCCATTCAATTTCTCTGACGTTGTCGCGCCTCTGCCGCTTGGATATCGGCGCATAAAGCAGGGCGATACGATTCGCGTCGGTGGGCGTGATTGGGACGTTCATATGGGTAATGGCCACGCGCCAGAGCATGCTACGCTCTGGTCGCGTGATGACAATTTGGTGATTGCAGGGGATCAAATCCTGTCATCCATCAGCTCTAACATCGGTGTTTATGCGACGGAACCTGATGCCGATCCGGTAGCCGATTGGCTGGAAGCATGCGAGCGCTTGAACACCCTCGCGCGTGCAGACCACCTTGTTTTAGGCGGACATAAGCTGCCTTTCACAGGATTGCCTACGCGCATGCGCCAACTGATCGACAATCATCACGGTGCGCTAAAGCGCCTTGAGCAGCATCTTGAAACACCCTCGACGGCGGGCGAGTGCTTTGCTCCGTTGTTCAAACGCAAGATCGGACCCGCAGAATACGGCCTTGCGCTGGTTGAATCTATTGCGCATGTGCAGCACCTTTATTTCGAAGGTCGCGCGACGCGTGAAAAACGCGACGATGGTGCGTGGGTCTATTCTCGCGCTGTTTGAACGGAGAGCTACATGGACGATTTGATCAAAACTTCCGCGGAAGCCGTGGAAGCCGATGCCTTGCCGCGTCGTTTTGAAAAACACACCGACGATGGCAAATGTCTTGATGAGGTGGTCAAAGAGGGCGCAAGTGATACGCCAAACAAGCCCAAGAGCCCTGCTGAATGGGCCTATGATCGTTTGATCCTTTATATCCAGAATTTCGAAGAGCAGCTCGATAATGAGCACGAAGTCGCCATGGGGTTTACAGGTGGGGATGCCGGCGTTTTGAAAATCGAAGGGATGGGGTACTTTGACCCTGACATGGTCACGTTTTATGGCTCCGATCCCTCTGGTGGCAAAACGCAACTTGTTCAGCATGTGAGCCAGCTGAGCGTGATGCTGCGCGCGCTGCCCAAAGAAGTGGAAGCAGAGGCCCCCAAACGCATTGGTTTCAAACTTGCACGAGATGTAAGCTAAGATTGCTGAACAATTTGGGTGCGTTGCTACGTCCTAGGTGACAGACACGCTGGAATCAGATAATCAGCCCCGAACACTATTTTACGGAGAAGAACGATGGCAGAGCACAAGCACGGCGAAATGGACATTTCTGTTCAGGAAAAAACATTCAACGGCTTTATGAAATACGTAACTTGGGGTGCGGTTGTTTCAATCGGCATCTTGGTATTCGCTGGCCTCGTAAACGGTTAAGCCTTTTCTAGCGCGCCATTCATCTGTTGGCGCGCTTGTTCCTTTTAGGGGCGATTTTATGCGCAAAGTTGTTTTATGGTGTTTGTTGCCGATAGCCTTGATGGGGTGCGGTGCGAAATCTGAATGGGCTAGTGACGAACACGTCGCGCGCATGGCATATCGCGAGCCGGGCCCAGCAACGCTGACTTTGGTGACGATGATCAACAATCGTTCTGGATCTGGCGCACATACCGGGTTGGTGATTAACGCCTCTCAGCGTGTCATTTGGGATCCAGCAGGAACGTTCAAACACGCCCGCATCCCTGAGCGCAATGATGTGATCTATGGTGTAAATCCTGAGGCGTACAACGTCTACAAAAGCGCACACGCGCGCGAGACATATCATGTTGTGATGCAGGAAATTGAGGTGGCGCCAGAAGTGGCGGAAAAAGCCTTTGCCCTTGCGCGCGCAAACGGTCCTGCGGCGCAAGCTCAGTGCTCAGCGTCCACATCCCGCATTTTGTCTCAATTGCCCGGATTTGAATCTGTTGGCAGTCATCTTTTCCCGAAAAAACTGATGACCGCGTTTGGCAAACTGCCCGGCGTTAAAACAGACAAGATTTTTGAGAATGATGCTGGCGACAAAGCGACGGCATTTAAAGCTGCGCAGAACTATAAGCCACAAACATTCTGATAGAATTTCGGCCCCGTAATGGGGCCGAGAGTTTTCGATGTGCTAAGAGCTAAGAGCTTAGAGCTTGCCAAGTAAGGCTGGCGTCGGCCAGGCGTCTGCGGGTAGGCCGAGTTTCTTTTGAATATCTTGAACCGCAGCGCGGGTTTTAGCGCCTAAAATTCCGTCCGATTTTCCAACGTCATATCCACGCGATGTAAGCTTGTTCTGAAGCTGTTTCATTTGCGCCCCGTTTAAGCCTACGTCTGGGCTTCCCGCATTGTAAACCTGACCACCTTCCAAGCGCGTGGCAAAGTAGGCGGCGGTGAGGACATAGGTAAAGCTCTGGTTCCATTCAAAATAAACGCGAAAGTTTGGATAAGCGATGAATGCTGGGCCTTTTCGCCCTTGAGGCAAGATGATTGAGCTGGGCAAGCCCGCCGTCAGGTTTCCAGCGCGTGCTTTGACGCCCATGGCTTGCCAATCGCTCGCTTGACCAGAGTGATTAAGCCCAGTTTTGGACCAGTCGAAATTCTTGGGTAGGGTGACTTCTTGCAACCAAGGTTCGCCTTTGCGCCATCCCAAGCTGCTTAGCATTTTCCCGCCAGAGAGCAGTGCATCGGGCGCGGAGGTTTTCAGGCTAACGCGGCCATCTCCATCGCCGTCGATACCGTTTTCCAGAATATCTGCAGGAAGCATTTGCACCATGCCAATTTCACCTGCCCAAGCACCAGTGGTTCGCGCAGGGTCAAAATCCCCCTTTTCAAAGAGTTCGAGCGCCGCGAATATCTGTGGGCGGAAAAGCTCGGGGCGGCGGCAATCATGTGCGAGCGTGATCAATGCATTCGCGGTGTTAAAGTTGCCCTGAACTGCACCGTAGTCGGTTTCAAATGCCCAAAACGCGAGCAAGACACCGCGTGAGACCCCGTAGTCACGTTCGATTTTGTCGAAAATTGCATCATAGCGATCCCCCATCGAGCGCCCTTTGTTGATCCGACCTTGGCTGATCAAACGCCGCGAGAAATCGACGAAGGGCATTTGAAATACGCCTTGCGAGCGATCCGATTTTAGCACGGCTGGATCTTTACGAGCAGAGGCGAAAAAGCGGTCTACATTTGATTTGGCATGACCGCGCGCAACGGCTTCTTGTTTCAATTCGCCAACAAAGTTGGAAAAAGAGCCGCCGCAAGTTTGGGCAAGCAAAGGGGCCGCGCTGAGCGCTGCGACACATGCGAGGGCGGAAATGCGGGTGAGCATTGGGAACGATCCTTCAAAACAATTTGGGGCAGCTTAGAAACCGAAAAGGGCGAGGGCAAACACCAAAGATGTAAAAATCCCCCATGTGACCCAGAGTGCACGCACGGCGGCGTCAATGTCGGTTGCGCTTAGGGATTTGCGCCCTGTTTCGTTAACAAACGGAAAGTCGCGCATAACGCCGTCATAGCTGCGCGGACCCGAAAGAGCGACGCCAAGGGCGCGCGCCATTGCGGCCTCTGGCCATCCTGCATTGGGCGAGCGGTGCATGCGCGCTTCGCTGACAATGGATCGCCACTTTGGCGCTTGGGCGTAGGCCAGCATGATGATCAACGCAGTTAAGCGGGCCGGAATCAGGTTCAGCAGATCATCAAAACGCGCAGCCGCCCAGCCAAAGGCTTCGTAGCGCGGGGTGCGATAGCCGATCATGCTATCTGCCGTGTTTGTGACCTTATAGAGCAGCAAAGCGGGTAGGCCGCCGATAAGAAACCAGAACGCAGGCGCGATCACTCCGTCAGAGAGGTTTTCCGCCGCGCTTTCAATGGCGCTTCGCGCAATTGCAGGGTCGTCCATTTCCGCGGTATCGCGCCCGACGATCATTGCAACTTCCGATCGGCCTTGTTCAGTTGACTGGCGCAGCGCTGTAGCAACCTTTGCAACATGTTGGGTCAGGGATTTTTGGGCCAGCAGCATCGCCGCAATGATGATCTGAACTAAGGCACCGAATTGAGCGAAGAAAGCCCCTATCAGAACTGCGCTCACGCCAAGAGCGAACACGCTCGCAACCCCTTTTAGGCGTCGCGTTGCGCCTCGATTGAACCGTTTGTCCATCCAAGCAATCGTATGGCCCATCACAATTGCCGGATGGGTGACGCGCGACCAAAGCCATTTCGGTTCGCCTAATGCGGCGTCCAAAAACAAAGCGCAGAGCAGAATGGTCACGAAGCTCATGATCGTTCGCTGAGCGCTGCTGTCAGTCGATCCCATTGATCGGGCGCAGGCAAACCAAGCCGAATCCAGTTTTCAGAATATGGAAAAATGCGCGACCAGATATGCGCCTTTGCCAACCTGTCTTGCCACGCCTGAGCGTCGTCGACATTGTAGAGCCTAAACAGGCTGGTGCCGCCAACGATTTTAGCGCCATGCCCCGTCATTAAGGAATCCAGCTTGTCCGCGCCGCTTTCTAAGCTAAGGCGCGTTTGCTTGGCCCAGTCTTCGTCCCGCAAGGCCCGAGCGCCGATGCGCAATGCTGGACCGCTCACCGCCCAAGGGCCGATGAAATCATTAAGCCGCGCGATCAACTCAGGATCACCAATAGCAAAGCCTAAACGCAATCCCGCAAGACCCCAGAATTTTCCGAAACTTTTCAGAATGATAACGCCCTTGCGTTCGGCAAGGCTCATTAAGCTGGCATCGGGCGCAATGTCGCAAAAGCTTTCGTCGATGATTGTAATTGGGGCGCTCGCATCCTCAAAGCCCCACATGCGGCCATCGGGATTGTTGGGATGTACCAGAACGCGCGTATGTGGCTGCGCATCAGAGAACGACCAACCTTGTGCGCGAAATGCAGCGGCGTGTTCATTGTAGGTTGGCGTGGGAATATCTACGCGCGATGCGTTGAAAAGTGCTGGAAGGCGCGCGATCAAAGCTGAGGCACCGGGCGCGGGCAGGATTGCCGCGCCTTTTGGTACATTCCAAAACTCACGCGCGGCCCCGTTCAATGCTTCAAACGCGCCAGCATCTGGCAATGCGGTCCAATCTGACGACTGAAGGGTGCCAATCGGGTAAGGAATAGGATTTATTCCTGTCGATAGGTCAATCCAATCAGCGCGCGCGCCGCCAAAGCGTGCGCAAGCATCATCAATGCCGCCACCATGATCGCGTTTTGTCACGTTCATTCGGCGTCAGGCAATGGAGGATGGCGCGTAATGAAGTGACCTTTAATCGCCTTTGGCCACTCACGAAACGGGACTTGGCCCGTTTCAGATGCGGCATGCATCTTGGCGTAGTCTACGATGCCCTCTGCCGCCTCGGCGCTCGCATCAAACTTTCCTAAAGTATAGGCAAGTTTTCCAGGTGCTTGGATCGCAATGTTGCAGCTATGCGCACATCCCATGAGGCAGGCCACACGGCGGGTTTTGACTTCTGCGCCATCAGATGCCGCTGCTGCGGCCTCGATCGCGTCGGCAAGCTTTTCACCATCGGTGATCTGATCTTTCTCCGCGTCCCAATCGTCGCGTTTGCAAGTGTCGCAAACAGTTATCCAAGTGGTCATAATGTTAGCGTCCCCGCTCAATTCACGTGTTCTCAGGGTTTCAAACGGAAACATAACAAGTTCGCAAGTGTTTGTGATCAAATTTGAGAATAATTAACGTCAACTCGCAACCTTGTTAACGCTTTGTTAAGTCTTGCGAGCGACACCCGATAAAAACCAAAAACAAAAGTAAGCGGTAGTCGAATATGGACGTGCTCATTGTAGAAAGTCAGCCAGAGCTAGGTAAGCTCTGGCAATCCTGTTTGGAACGTCAGGGCATGAAGGTGCGTTTGGCGAGTGATCAAGACAGCGCGTTCGAAGCCCTCCGCATGCGCTCTTTTGATATGATCATCTTGGATTTGATCCTTGCGGATGGCCAAGCTTTGGCAATTGCGGATTATGCCAGCTATCGACGCCCCGATGCGCGGATTATCTTTGTGACCAACACCTCGTTCTTCTCGGACGGGTCGATTTTTGAATTAAGTTCGAACGCCTGCGCCTTTGTTCAAAGCGCAACGCCGCCAGAGGACCTTGCCGCGATGGTTCAACATTATGCCAGCGCGAGCTAACTGCGACTATGCGGTGCCATGAAGTCAATCACAGGATTGATCGGGATGATCCTGTTTGGATTGATGGTGTCGTGGCTATAATGGTAGTGGCGCACGATGTGGTTTAGGTTCACAGTCTCGGCAATCCCATCCATCTGATACAATGCGCGCGTGTAGTCCCAAAGGTTCGGAAAATCGGTAATGCGCTTGCGATTGCATTTGAAGTGCAAGTGATACACCGTATCAAACCGCACCAAAGTGGTGAACAGACGCCAGTCCGCTTCCGTGAGGGTGTCTCCCATCAGGTATTTGTTGTTTGAAAGACGCGCGTCCAGCCATTCAAGCGTGTCAAAAAGCGGCCAAACGGCCTGATCATAGGCTTGTTGCGTGGTGGCGAACCCAGCTTTGTAAACGCCATTGTTAACCGTATCGTAAATGCGTTCATTTACCTGCTCGATGTCGCCGCGCATTTCACTCGGCCAATAGTCATCTTGATTGCCAGTGATTTCGTTGAAAGCGCTGTTGAACATGCGAATGATCTCTGAGGATTCATTCGAAACAACAGTTTCGCGGATCTTATCCCACAAAATTGGAACGGTGACGCGGCCTGAGATTGATGGATCCGCCTTTAGATAAATCTCGCGTGCATAGGCGAGGCCGTAGAGCGTATCGCCTGTCGCTCCATCGTCGTCGGTTTCAAAGGTCCACCCGTCAGAGAGCATGTCGGGATGCACAACCGATACTGAGATATGTTCAGTAAGTCCCTTTAGGGCGCGAAAAATCAACGTGCGATGCGCCCAAGGACAAGCATGGCTAACGTAGAGATGATAACGCCCAGAAGCGGCGGGAAACCCTGCCTCACCAGACGGGCCTGCGTTTCCATCTGCTGTGATCCAGTTGCGGAATTTGGCTGTGGTTCGCTCAAACGCTCCGCCAGAAGACGTGGTGTCATACCATTGATCCTGCCAGACCCCATCAACAAGCAAACCCATCGTCGTTCCTTTCCAAACTATGTTGAAAAGCCTCATACCCTGTGCCTATCCTCAAAGATACGCATCTGTGCGCGCAGACACAGTGCAAGGCTGCACAAGGTTTGGACTATGATTTTAGCACGTTCGGAACGGCTTTGTTTGCGTCGCTTGGCGGCTACAGATATCGAAGAATTTATTGCCTATCGCAGCGATCCTGAGGTGGCGAAGTTTCAGGGCTGGGAGGCGATGGATAGAGCGCGTGCGGCAGGCTTTCTCTCTCATATGGAAAACGCGCCTTTGCTAAAGCCAGATTCGTGGACGCAACTGGGACTGGCGCGAACGAGTGATCAGCACTTGCTTGGAGATTTGGGCGTTCACATTGCGCTGGACGGGAGTGAAGCTGAGTTAGGCATAACGTTGGCGCGCGCGGCACAAGGTCGAAGTATCGGGTTCGAAGCCGTCGAAATGGTGTGCGCGTGGCTGTTTGAGCAAACCGAGATCAACAGGATTGTTGCAATCAGTCATGCGCAGAACACACGTGCGCTTGCCTTGTTGGCGCGCAGCCCGTTTGAACATACCCACGACACCAACGATTTGATCGACGGCGTCGAAACGCCAGAGCGCTGGTTCGAGCGGCGCCGCAACTAGGCTGTGATTGGCCGCGAATCCGTTTGCTCCTAGCGGCTCGCGGGCTTATACCCCAAGCAACAACGCCCTAAGGGGCCGGATAGGTGTGACGTGACGGCTGACCCAAATAGGGAGCCAAAGCGTCAGTGGTTAAGGGCGTGCGAGGCGCGCCAGCTCTCCTGTTCGGCTCGCTGAATATAAGGAGATCGCGAAATGAAAAATCTTATAACAGCTAGCTTTTTTCTGCTTTGGACCGATGCGGCTTTGGCGCATGTGGGACATTTGGCCGAGGTGGCGGGGCATGGCCATTGGCTAGGTGCAGCAGCACTAGGTGCGGCTATCGCGCTTGGTGCTTGGGCGGCGCACAATGGGAAGAAGAATGAAGCAAGCGAGGCCGATGATGCCGAGCTTGACGAAGAAGAATTGCAGGAGGCCTAGGCCCAATGACCAAGATCGGCGTCATGATTTGCGGGCATGGATCTCGCAGCCAATCCGCAGTGGATGAATTTTCGACCTTGGCTGAGAAATTGCCCCCATTTCTGCCCGATGATTGGCAGATGGAATACGGCTACCTCGAGTTCGCCAATCCAGTGATCCGCGATGGTCTGGACAAGTTGCGCGAAGCGGGTTGCGATCAGATTTTGGCCGTGCCGGGCATGCTGTTTGCGGCGATGCATTCCAAGAATGACATCCCGACGGTGCTGAATACCTATGCGGCCAAGCATGGTATCGAGGTGTCCTACGGGCGCGAGCTTGGCGTTGATCCCAAGATGGTCGCCGCTGCTGGTGCGCGCATTTCTGAAGCGGTTGAGAAGGCCAACGCAGAGCAGGGCGAAGTCGCTTTGGAAGACACTTGCCTCGTCGTGATCGGGCGCGGGGCGTCTGATCCTGATGCGAACGGCAACGTCTCTAAAATTGCGCGTCTTCTGCAAGAGGGCATGGGTTTTGGCTGGCTAGAAGTTGGCTATTCCGGCGTGACCTTCCCGCTGGTTGAACCTTGCCTCGAGCACGCGAGCAAGCTGGGTTACAAACGTGTCATCGTCTTCCCGTATTTCCTGTTCAGCGGCATTCTGATCGACCGTATCTATGGGTTCACCGATCAAGTCGCAGCCGCGCATCCTGACATTGAATTTGTCAAAGCGGGCTATCTGGGCGATCACCCCAAAGTGCTCGAAACCTTTGCTGAGCGCGTGAAAGAACAGCTCGGGACAACACCCCCACCAAGCTGCGGCGATTGCGGCTATCGCGAACAAGTTCTGGCCTTTGATAATGGCGAGCATCGCCACATCAAGCCCGAAGATCGCAATCATCCTGCCTTTGGCGCTGTGCCGCCTGCGACTTGTGTGATGTGCAAATACCGTACGCAAGTTCTTGGCTTTGAGGCCGAGGTTGGCGCAGTGCAAGAGAGCCACCACCACCATGTAGAAGGGCAGGGTGCTTCCGCGCCGGGCTCTAACGTTGCCGATTGCACGCTCTGCGATACGTTCTGTTCGGGCATGTGCCGTTTGGAATTGGCAGATGCGCATCACCACCATCATCACCACGGACATGATCATCATCACGATCATGATCACGACATGCACGGTGACATACAGGGGGATCACTCCCACAATTGTGAGAATCACCATGCCTGATTTCATTGTCTTTGCGCTTCTGGCGGGGTCTTTAGTCGCCTTAATGGCTGGACCACTCGGGTCGTTTGCGGTCTGGCGACGTATGGCTTATTTCGGCGATACCCTCGCCCACTCGGCGCTAACAGGCGTCGCTTTTGGATTAATTCTGTCGGTAAATGTGAATATTGCCGTTACTCTTTTTTGTTTGATGCTGGCGTTGTTGCTGGTGATTTTGCAACACAACCGCACCATTGCCACCGATACCTTACTGGGTATTTTGTCTCACTCCATGTTGGCATTGGGGTTGGTGGTCGTCAGTGTTTTTTCCGACGGACGGGTCGACTTATACGCCTATCTTTTTGGGGATCTATTGTCGGTTACCACCGAAGACCTAATCACCATCGGCATCACTACAGCCATCGTTATGCCAATGATTTTTTGGTTGTGGCGGCCGCTGATTTCAATCACTGTGCACGAAGAGTTAGCACAGGTAGAAGGCATTCCCGTCGGTTTAGTGCGAACCGCGTTGATGTTAATGATGGCGCTGCTCATTGCCATTGCCATGAAAGTTGTTGGTGTTTTGCTGATTACGGCGCTGCTGATCATCCCCTCTGCCGCCAGTCGCCGACTGGTAAAAACGCCGGAACAAATGGCTATCAGCGCAAGCATCATTGGTATGCTGGCTATTGGCGCTGGCCTCGCGGCGTCTTTTTATTGGGATACCCCTGCAGGGCCCAGCGCCGTTCTGTGTGCGAGTTTGATGTTTGCCGCAAGCCTACTGAAAAAGCCCGCAGTCTAGAGACGTTGTTGAGTTCTACTGTTCAAAACGACTCACGATCGACTGCAAGGTCAACTTAATGCGCGCATTATCCAATGGCGGCTTAATAAATCCGTGGTAGTGGCCATAGGGATTGACCAAGGCAATGTTGGCGGTGTGATCGATGGTATAACTTTCACCTTGGGGCACCTTCACAAATGCCATATTCATCTGATTTGCGAGTCTTTTGATTTCTAAAAACTCACCAGTCAGGCCAATGAATTCAGGATCGAAATAGGGCATGTATTGAGACAACTGCTCAACCGTATCGCGGGCCGGATCGACACTGACTAGCACAAACTGAACTTGCTCTTCGATGTCGTCATCCAGCTGACCTTTGACTTGTTTCATCATCGATAGAGTCGCAGGACACACATCGGGACAGGCGGTAAAACCAAAGAAGACCAAAGACCATTTGTCTTTGAAGTTTTCGAGGTTAAAGGGCTGCCCCCGGTGATCAAGCAGGGAAAAGTCCTTAAATATCCGCGGCTGGTCAAAAACGAAAGTTCCATTCACACGCAATTCAATGGGGCTCAACACTCGAGGCGTAGTAATCTTGTTGAGAAACAGCGCCATCACCACCACCACAAAAACCGCGATGCCCACCACTGTATAAGTAATTCCACGCTTCTGTCGCTGATTCATTTCCGTTACATCTAAGGCTAGATCATTCATAGAATCACTGCATACTCATTAAAGGGTTCGGAGGCAGCAAATAGTGATCCGCCAACATCACCACAAACAACGCCATCAAATAGATAATCGAGTATTTAAAGGTATCCATCCCAAGTGAGCTGTCTTTACTCAACAACAATCTCACCGCCCAGTACAAAAAGCCCGCTCCCAGTACGACGGCGCCTAACAGGTACAACCAATTAAGCATGCCTGTGGCGTAAGGCAACAAAGTCACCGCAAAAAGAATGAGCGTGTAGAGCAAAATGTGAATCTTGGTGTAATGCTCGCCATGAGTCACAGGTAACATCGGAATTTCAGCGTTGGCGTATTCATCTTTTCGATGCAGTGCCAAAGCCCAAAAATGAGGCGGAGTCCATGCAAAAATAATCAACACGAGCAACAACCCATGCCCACCAAGCTCTCCGGTCACGGCCGTCCAACCCAGCAGCGGCGGCGCAGCACCGGCAATACCACCAATGACGATATTCTGCGGCGTTACTCGCTTTAGAAATAATGTGTACACCACCGCATAACCCAACAGCGATGCCAGTGTGAGCCATGCGGTTAAGGCATTGATAAAGATCAGCAGTATCGCCATGCCAAGGACACCGGTAATGGCTGCGAACCATGCCGCCTGAACAGGCCCTAGACGTCCGGTAGCCACCGGACGATTGAAGGTGCGCAACATCTTTTGATCAATTTGACGATCCACTAAATGATTGACCGTTGCCGCCGAGCCTGCGCATAAGGCAATTCCTAGATTGCCCAATATGAGTACGTCCAACGGCACCATTCCCGGCACAGCCAACATCATGCCAATCACTGAGGTCAAAATCATTAGGGCGACCACTTTGGGTTTGCACAACTCCAAATAATCGATCCACTTAACTGATTCAGTTGGCGCCTCGACCTGGGCGGGATTTACAACAGAATTTTCCATACTCACACTCCTAGGACAAGGTCTCTTCAGCGGATCTTGTCGTTATTGTTCTTATGTTGGTGTCTGATGGCTGCGACACATTCGGCTGCGGCTTCCAGTGAATTTGCAAAGCGTAATTAATGGTTACCATGACCAATAATAAAAGAGCGCCGACACCGTTATGAACCACCGCCACCGCTAGCGGTAGCGCAGCAACAATGTTGGTAATTCCCAATGCTATTTGAAGTGTTAATACAAACAACAGACTTGCGGCTAAGCGGCGACCAGAAGACTTTCCGGTACGCCATAACAACGTAATCAGAAACAGCGAAACCAAAGTCACCACAACCGCACCGAGCCGATGAGAGAAGTGAATCGCCGTGCGAGCATCGTTGTCGAGAAGTCCACCCAAGTAATTGGGGCCAACACTCTGTGTCACGTTAAAACCCTGTACGAAGTCAGCTTCGGGTAACCACTGCCCATGGCAGGTTGGAAAATCGACACAGGCCAAGGCCGCATAGTTGGAACTGGTCCACCCACCTAAAGCAATTTGCAGCACCACAACAACCAAACCAGCGATCGCCAACTTTCGCAATCGCGACAAATTATTTGTCGATATAGAACTCGCTTCTTTTTCAGCGTTTTTATAGCGCAGGAACAGTAACCACAGTAACGCCAAAGTAGAAAAGCCACCCAGAAGATGTAGCGTCACCACTTGCGGCCAGAGCTTTAGCGTCACCGTCCACATGCCGAATAATGCCTGTAAGGTGACCAAGCCCACCAAAAAAATGGGCAGTCGCCTCGGCGTTGATTTCATCGAATCATCATTGCTACGAACACTGCGGACAGCCAGAAATAAAATAAGTAACCCTAAGCTACCGGCAAAATAGCGATGAACCATTTCCGGCCAGGTTTTATCGGTATCCACAGGGGCGTCGGGAAACAACTGCTCAGCAGTGGTAATTTCTCCCGCTGTTTTTGGCCACATCAGTTGACCATAACAACCAGGCCAATCTGGACAGCCCAAACCTGCGTCCACCAAACGGGTAAAGGCTCCCAGCGCGACCACTACGAAAGCCAGTGCGCAGGCCGCAAGGGTTAGACGTGCTTGAATGTTTAGATTCATTGCCGTATCGCCTTATTCGTCGTAGGAGTATTTTAATAGGCGTTTAACGTCCGCAAGAAGTTCGGCACCAGAGTGCGAGCGGTTATAAGTCATCATGACAAAACCTTCTTGATCAACCATGTAAAGATTTTCGCCGTTTAGAGCCACCTGGTTTGCATTGCTGTTGGCTAGCAGATGAGTCCACTCGCTTGCATCGGTGTGAAGCTGTCGTAAACGAGGGTGATCTTTGCTCAGTCTCTCGGATAGTTCAGGACTAAAAGCTGTCTCGGTGTTCAAATAAATTCGCTCTAGTCGAACAGCTTTTTCACCTAAACGAATATGAACCTGTCGTGACAGATATAAATTATTTTCACAGCGATCACTGCAGAGATTGTTACCAATAATTAGCCAGCGCCACTTCTTCTTTCCAGAGAACAGATCAATAGCTTCGCCGTCACTATTGCTTACCCTATGATCTACCATCGAAGTTGCGGGTAAGACTAAATCGCCCTTATTGATAGAGCTCGAAGGAATACCCCAGCCGGTATTAAATACCAAATAGGCGGATATCATGGGCAAGCCAATTGCCGTCAATAGTAACCAACTGGACCAACGATTTAATCCCGACGGTTTTTCGGATTCGTCAAAACTGGGTGAATCACTGGCCTCGGCAGTCATATGTTTTCTCCGTTATTATTATTGTATGGTTGTTTTTTTTGTTGCCAAACCCGACCAATTACAGAGGCGAGATTGGTATTGACCAATATCAACGCGATTGTTAATGCCGCGGTCATTGCAAACCACTGTACCGCATATCCCACGTGTTTTTCAGGCTTTACATTAATATTTTTCCAAACCGCTTGAAATGCATAAGGACTTTCGGGGTTTATCTGAACATATCCTGACGGTATGTTTTGCTCTAGGGTTTTCTCTATAAGATCGATACTCACGCGCTGTATTCGAACAGCTCGGTCGGTAGCGTTTTCTTCATTAACTTTTCGGTCTTGGTCGCCTTCTATATGCTTCCAGCGCCCATGTATTTCTATAAGTCCATTGGGAAAGCTAACGCTGGGAAGTTCTTCTCGTCTAGCTGGGGCTTGCACCCAGCCACGATTCACCAAGACCACATCACCGCTCTCTGTGGCAAAAGGAGCAATCACTTCATAACCAACTTTTCCGCGGACAACTCGGTTGTCGAGCAACCAATAGTGATGAGATAGAAAAGTGCCTGTCTCGAAAATACGGCGCTGAGAGAGTGCGTTAGAGTTGATAGACGGATCGAATACTGAGATGGGAGGCAACTTAAGCTGTTGCGAGGCGTACTCGATGATGCTGCGCTTCTCGGCCGCCCGATCGAGCTGCCAAAAACCCAGCCAACACAACAATGGTAAGAAACACAAACTCAGCAGTGTTATCTTCCAGTTAATGGTTAATGTTACACTGGTGGCGAACTTCGAATTGGCTAACATCGGACAACCTTGTACATCTTACCTCTAAACTACATTTCGAATATCTGTATTACACGACAGCGATTTAATTTTTAATTCAATAAATAATATCGAAAAAGGGATCGCCCACTATGTGGTTGAAAATCATCATCGTTATTCTATTTATCGCCGTGTTACTCAGCCTAAGTAGCGCGCTTATGTTTTTGCTAAAAGATATGGGTTCCAGCTCAAAACGAACGCTTTATAGTTTAGGCATTCGTATCAGCTTGGCCGGTTTACTCATCGCTTGTGTATTCTATGGCTTAGCGACGGGTCAACTCGGAAGTTCTGCGCCCTGGGACCAAGGCCCTCAAACACAACAAGCAACCCGCGAGTAGCCTTATCTATTGCAGCGGCATCGAACGGATTTAGTATAAAAGAACATTCGATGCCGTATCTAACTCCCTATCCCAGAATATAAACGAACAGGAACAAACCTACCCAAACCACATCGACAAAGTGCCAGTACCAACTGGCCGCCTCAAAACCAAAGCAGTCATCGTGTTTGAAATGACCTTTTAATGCCGTTCTTAAGAACATCACCAACAGCATGAAGGTTCCCAAAGTGACATGAGCACCATGGAATCCCGTCAACATAAAGAAGGTGGTGCCATAAACCCCAGTTTCTAAAGTGAGGCCCATGTGGTTATAGGCTTGAAGATATTCCTCTACTTGAAGAATTAAAAATATGATACCCAACAGTACGGTAGTGCCCAGCCAAATATTAAACGCTTTTCGCTTATCATTTTTCAAAGCGGTATGAGCGAAATGTACGGTGACCGATGAAGTCATCAAAATGACCGTGTTCCAGAAAGGCAACCAAGTCCATAGAGAATCAACACTGCCGTAGCTCATGCTTTGATCGGGACCCAGGACCTTAGCTGCATCACCGTTGGCGGCCATGTCTGGAGTGACCATTAAAGGCCAGGTGGCTTCAAAGCCCTCCCACAACATGTTGGTGGTGCCTTTATCACCTTCGCCACCCAACCAGGGCAATGCGAAATTGCGAATATAATAGAGCGCACCGAAGAAGGCGGCAAAAAACATGACCTCACTAAAAATGAACCAGCCCATTCCCCAAACGTAAGAGCGCTTGAGCTGATCACTGTTCATTCCCGCCATGTTTTCGCTGATGACAATGGAAAACCACTGCCACAACACAAAGGCAAACAGCAGTCCGCCACAAAATAAAATGGTTGGCCCCGATGAATCACCATTGAGCCAATTGGCAGCACCATAAACGGTTAAAAATAACCCGAGCGAGGCAAATATAGGTAATTTGCTCTGCTCTGGTACGTAATAATTTCCTTCACTCGACATGTCGTTACCCGCCTTACTTGTTATTGCTATCGCATACGTCGTATGCCGCGGTTACTTCAATCGCTAGTTTTAGCGATCGTTCGAAGCCAGTGTTAACTTGTCGGTGATATCAAACAACGTATACGACAAGGTGATGGTGTGTACTTGTTTGGGAACATCCTGATCCACAATAAAACGCAGCGGTAATTCAGCGCTTTCCCCACCATCCAAAGGCTGTTGGTTAAAACAAAAACACTCGGTTTTGTGAAAATACTCAGCCGCTTTAAACGGCACTACACTCGGTACGGCTTGGGCAACCATGGCAGATGAAGTTGGATTGGTCGCGAGATATCGCACCTCTACTTCTTCTCCAGGATGCACCTTAATACTCTGCAGTTGCGGTTTAAACGCCCAAGGCATACTTTCATTATTAGTTGCTAAGAACTGAACCGTTACCTGACGACTGGTATCAACTATTGATTCTGTAGCTTGATAACGGCCGCCAGTTTTACCATTCAATCCCGTCACTTCACAAAACAAGTCGTACATCGGAGGCATCACGTAGATCGCAAAGACAAACATTCCAATCACCACTGCCACTAACTTCACGGCGATCTTTCGATTTGAATGTTCGATGTCTTGAATCATTGCTTTGCCTCCTCCCTTATTTCACTTCGGGAGGTGTCGAAAAGGTGTGGTAGGGTGCAGGAGATGCCACCGTCCACTCCAGACCTTCCGGATTGTCCCAAACTTCAGCGGTCGCTTTCTGCTTTCCGCGAATGGTCGAAATAACGTTAAACAAAAACAGGATCTGCGCCGCGCCGAACATAAAGGCGCCGACACTGGCGATCATATTGAAGTCTGCAAACTGCAACGCGTAGTCGGGAATTCGACGCGGCATCCCCGCCAGTCCCACAAAGTGCATAGGAAAGAAGGTTAGGTTCAAACCGATAAAAGCCATCCAAAAGTGCGTCTTACCCATGGTTTCGTTGTACATATTCCCGCACCACTTCGGTAGCCAATAATAGACCGCTGCGGTGATCGAGAAGATGGCGCCAGGCACTAGTACGTAGTGGAAATGCGCTACCACAAAGTAGGTGTCATGGTATTGGAAGTCTGCCGGCGCGATTGCCAACATCAATCCCGAGAATCCACCGATGGTAAAGAGAATGACAAACGCGATGGAAAACAACATCGGGGTTTCAAATGTCATTGAGCCCCTAAACATGGTGGTAACCCAGTTGAAGACTTTCACCCCAGTGGGTACGGCAATCAGCATGGTGGCGTACATAAAGAACAATTCGCCAGCCACTGGCATACCAACCGTAAACATGTGATGAGCCCAAACGATAAAGCTTAAAAAGGCGATTGAGCTAGTGGCGTACACCATAGACGCGTAACCAAACAGCGGTTTGCGCGCGAAAGTTGGAATAATCTGACTCACGATTCCAAAGGCGGGCAAAATCATGATGTAGACTTCGGGATGACCAAAGAACCAGAACACATGCTGGAATAAAACCGGATCACCACCACCCGCAGCGTCAAAGAAGCTAGTGCCAAAGTGAATATCCATTAACATCATGGTCACCACACCAGCCAACACGGGCATCACTGCAATCAAGAGATAAGCGGTGATTAACCAGGTCCATACGAACAGCGGCATCTTCATAAGCGTCATGCCAGGGGCGCGCATATTGAGGATGGTGGCGATGATGTTAATCGCTCCCATGATCGAGCTAGCACCCATAATATGGACGGCAAAGATAAAGAAGGTAACGCTAGGCGGCGCGTAAGTTGTCGATAATGGAGCGTAGAAAGTCCAACCAAAGTTAGGCGCTCCACCTTCCATGAACAATGTTGAGGCCAACATTGAGAATGCAAATGGGAGAATCCAAAAGCTCCAGTTATTCATCCGCGGCAACGCCATATCAGGCGCTCCGATCATCATCGGAATCAACCAATTCGCCAAACCCACAAATGCCGGCATAACAGCGCCGAAGACCATGACAAGGCCGTGCATAGTGGTCATTTGATTAAAGAATTCAGGATCGACTATCTGTAGACCCGGTTCAAATAATTCCGCACGAATCACCAGAGCGAATACACCGCCCATCAAAAACATGGCGAAACTGAACCACAAATACATAGTGCCAATATCTTTGTGGTTGGTGGTGTAAAGCCACCGGCTAATGCCTTTTGCAGGACCGTGAGCCATTGCTTACCCCTCCCTATTGAGCTTGTTTGAATTTGAGAACATCGATGGGCTGAACTGAGTCGCCCATGTTGTTTCCAAATGCGTTACGTTGAAAGGTGACGACGCTGGCGATATCCACTTCGGATAACTGCGGACCGTAAGCGGCCATCATCGGGTTGCTTGCACTGCCGTTAACGACCATGTCTAGGTGTTTAAAGACATCGCTGGTAGCGATGGCGCTACCTTTGATCGCAGGCCCAACTCCACCTTCACCGGCACTGCCATGACAGGCAGCACAAGAAGTGTTGTAACGCGCCTCACCCTGGCTATAGAGCTCATCAAAGGTAAAAGTTTTCTCTGTCAGAGCCTTCAGCTTGATGGCCTCTTCGCGTTTCGCCAAAAGCCAGCTGTCGTACTCTTCTTGCGGTAGCGCCTCTACCACAATAGGCATAAAGCCATGGTCTTTACCGCACAACTCAGCGCACTGACCACGATAGATGCCTGGCTCATCAATATAAGTCCAAGACTCGTTGACATACCCCGGAATCGCGTCTTTTTTCACCGCTAAATCTGGCACCCACCAAGCGTGGATTACATCGTTGGCGGTGATTAAGAAGCGAACCTTTTTCTTGATGGGAATGACCAGAGGCTCATCAACTTCGAGTAGATAGTTGGGCCCCTTGGGTGCGCGACCTTCGATCTCATCTCGCGAGGTGCTGAGGTTACTGAAGAAGCTCACCTCTTCACCGAGGTATTCGTATTTCCATTTCCACTGATAGCCGGTCACCAAAACATCCATATCGGCTTCTTTGGTGTCGTATATTTTCAGCAGGGAATTGGTGGCGGGAATCGCCATCACAATCAAAATCAAAAACGGCACGACCGTCCAAATGATTTCAAGCGTGGTGCTTTCATGGAAGTTAGAAGCTTTCGCTCCTTGAGATTTTCGGTGGACAATCATGGTGTAGAACATCACACCAAACACCACCACGCCAATACCGACACACCACCAGAATATATCCATGTGGAGGCCGTATACATCACGACTAGTGGGTGTGACGCCCTGGGTCATGTTTAATCCCCAGCGCTCGATTTCGTCAGCCAAGGTAAATGCGGACGCACTTAACCCCGTCACGAGAACAAGCAGACAGGCTAACAGCTGTCTCGTTCTTATTAACATCGCCTTTCTTCTCCGTGTAGATATTGTTTTTATCTTCTACTACTGGAGTTGGTATGCACGGTTAAATCCCAACCGCTTGCACCTGGCATTTCTCGAATTGTCTTGCATCAAGGCACAGGAAAACCTTTCACACTGATACATCTAGCGCGACCTGCTTGTTACAGCGGGTGATACCAGCAACACTGTCGACGACCAGGAGGCACATCCAACAAATCTGCGGCAAATTGTCGCAACTACAACGGCCCTAGAGTAGTCATAGCGCTCTTAAAGAGTCAATGTTTTTATTTCGTTTGGTTCTGTGCAAAAAACACACAATTCGATTTATTTCTGTGAATATCAAGCGCTTAGGAAGCTTTGCCGTACAATGGCTCTTCACTTTCTAATGACAAATCGGCATGACTAACTTGCGGCATCTTCCCCATAAATCGGTATTGAACTTGGCTTGGCCGATGATTTTGAGCAATATTTCTGTGCCGCTTCTGGGGATAGTGGACACTGCTATTCTCGGCCATTTGCCCTCTCCCGCCTACCTCAGTGCCGTAGCTTTGGGGGCCAGTTTACTGTCGATGATCTTTTGGTCATTTGGCTTCTTGCGTATGGGCACCACCAGTCTCACCGCTCAGGCATTTGGCCGACAAAACAATGATCAAGTGGAGGCCCTGCTTGTCCGCAGCTTACAATTAGCGCTATCAATCGGTTTGCTGCTCACGCTATTTCGCCAACCTATACTCAATCTCGCCATCGAGCTTATGCAGCCCAGCGACCTTACCGCCCAGCTCGCCAGTAGCTACGGGCAAATACGCATGCTCAGCGCTCCTTTGGTATTGGCCAACGTGGTGATTCTCGGTTGGTTCATCGGACAACAAAACACCCGAGTGCCGCTGATACTGTTAGTCGCCACCAATCTTGCCAACCTACTGTTAGATATTGTGTTTATCTGGGGGTTGGGACTCAATAGCGACGGCGCCGCCATGGCGACGGTATGCGCGGACAGTTTTGGTTTTGCGCTGGGTTTGTTTTTCATCCGCCGACAGCTACCAAACTGGAGGCTTAACCTAAAGCGCCATATCAATCTGCATTGGCAGTCATTTAAGCCGCTTCTGGTGATTAACCAACACTTGTTTGTTCGCACTTTGTGTTTGCTCACCAGCCTCATTTTTTTCAACGCTCAAGGCGCGCAAATGGGGGATGTTACCCTCGCAGGAAATGCCATTATCTTTCAATTATTGATGATCTGTTCTTATGGGCTCGACGGAATCGCGCACGCCTCTGAAGCACTCATTGGTCATTCCGTCGGTGCCCGACAACAGCAAAAAACCCGTCAGTACATAGTCACCACGGGAATTTGGAGCGTGGCCATCGCCACTGCTATGACACTGGTTTTTGCTGTAAGTAAACACTGGCTAATTCCTATGTTCACCGATATTTCATCCATACAAGAGATGCTGCATCTCTACTATACTTGGATCATCGCACTGCCTCTGATATGCGTTTGGGGCTATTGGCTGGATGGCATTTTTATTGGTGCAGGTGAAACAAAGACCATGCAAAAAACCATGCTATTTTCGGTTTTAGCTATTTTTTTTCCAGTCTGGTTCGTCACTCAAGACTTAGACAATCACGGGCTGTGGCTCGCCTTTTCGTTGTTTAGCCTATCCCGCGGGGTCGGTCTCGCGCTGTATTTACCGAGTGTTCTAAAAATTAAGATCACCTAAGCGCTTCATATAATTTTTTATTCTGAACCTCACCTTGTTTTTATTCGGATTTCGTTTATCTTCAATAGGGTTCATTCATTGTACAAATCACAATAAAAACACAAAAAAACAAATTTCAACAAGCAACGGGTCTTATGGATACGAGTGACGTGGACGCTATACGGAAAACCATACAGCTGGCAAAAGAACACGAGGCGAAAACCGGTCATCTCAGCCATCTATTGAGCAGTGAGATCCCGAAATTGCACAATGCCATTCGCCTGCCGGAAGACAATGCTGTTGAATCTCTGCTCAATTTCATTACTCGATACATTGAACACGTGCCGGATTTTGTTGAGGCCATATCTCACGTCACCAACCAAGCCAATGTTTTCGATTATGCAGAAACCTTTTTGCGTATCGCTAAAGATTACTTCTTGCACCCACCGGAAGTGGTCGATGGTCATATTGGTATGGATGCATTAATGGATGAGGCTTATCTTGCTCATCGCTTGATGGAAGAGATTAACGACCGCTTTATCGGCCACTGCGGCACACCTCTGGCGCCAATGGACATGACTCGTTCTAACTTGATTATTCACCACCTCATTGGCGAACCCTTTGCCAATGAATTGGATTTAGCCGTCCAATATTCCGTTGAGTTGTGCATGAACAAAGAAAAAGTATTTGAGCACGAGTTATTTCAGCGCTATCTCGATGACCACAAACAGCACGGCTGGAATAAAGAGCTAGAAGCCTGGCCTTGTTTAGCCGACGACTTGGCAATCTATCTGGACTTTTCTAACACAGCGCCAGTGGAGCCTCAGCCAAGCCCTACCAGTCCACTGCATTAATCAATCAGCTTCGACATCAACTGCGCAGACCCTAGTCTTTAAGTGGGGGAAACTGCAGAACTTGCACTTCTGACGTTTTTTCTTCTTCGGTTTTATTGACACGGGTCTCTAGTTCTTTCACTTGTTTTTTAAAGTGCATCTCGTCATTAAAACCGCAGCTCACGCATTCGCGGTAGTCTTGGCCATCTTTGTTGTAGACCATTAACTTATCCATCTCTGAGCACTTTGGGCATACTGCCCCAGCTATAAATCTTTTTTTTCCACTAAAAGCCATAATTTTTACATCTCGAATTTATGATATGGCGCTGTGTCGCAACAGCGCATCGATTTGGGGTTCACGACCTCGAAAGCTCTTAAAAAGAGTCATTGCGTCTTCAGAGCCACCGCGCTGAAGTACTTCGTGCAAAAACGAGCGCCCAGTTTCTTGATTAAAAATTCCCTCATCCTCGAAACGTGAAAAAGCATCACTCGAGAGCACTTCAGCCCACTTGTAGCTGTAATAACCCGCCGCATAGCCACCGGCAAAAATGTGGCTGAAGCCATTTTGGAATCGATTAAACGCCGGAGGCATAACCACGGCAACCTGCTCGCGAACTTGGTTTAGAATATCTTGTACTGCTGCGGGATTTTCAGGGTTGTAAGATCGGTGCAAGCGAAAATCAAACAAGGCAAATTCCACCTGCCGCAACATTTGCATAGCTGATTGGAAATTTTTGGCCGCTAATAAATTATTCAACAAAGTATCGGGAAGCGCTTCTCCAGTTTCAAAGTGACCCGAGATCATAGGAATCACGGATTTCTCCCAGCACCAATTTTCTAAAAATTGGCTGGGTAATTCTACCGCATCCCATGCCACACCATTAATGCCACTCACAGCCGCCACCTCAATACGCGTTAGCATATGGTGCAAGCCGTGGCCGAATTCATGAAACAAAGTCACCACTTCGTTGTGAGTCAATAGTGCAGGTTTGCCCTCTACCGCGGGGGTAAAGTTACAGGTCAAATACGCAACCGGCAGTTGCAATCGCTGTTTACTCTGGCGACGAACACGGCACTCGTCCATCCAGGCGCCGCCGCGTTTATTTTCTCTGGCAAACATATCGAGATAGAATTGTGCGATGACTTGGTCGTCGCGATAGATCTCGTAAAAGCCAACATCTTGATGCCAGACATCGGCGTCAACTTTTTTGATTTGGATTCCAAAAAGTCGAGAAACGACATCGAACATGCCTTTAACAACGCCCCCAGCGGGAAAGTAAGGGCGCAACTCTTCTTGAGAAATCGCGTACTTTTGCTCGCGCAGTTTTTCGCTGTAGTAGGCCTGATCCCAAGCTTCCAATCGATCGAGGCCATCCCGATCTTTGGCAAATGAGGCCAGTTCATCAAAATCCTTTTGGGCGGCAGATCGACTCTTGTTCGCTAGCTCCAGGAGAAAAGTCTCTACCTGATCACAATCATCGGCCATTTTGGTGGCCAGTGAGCGCTCCGCATAGTTGTTAAAACCTAGCAGTAGTGCAAGCTCGTGGCGCAGCATTAAGATTTCGTCAATCAATGGAGCGTTGTCCCACTGCCCGGCGGTGGGCCCTGAGTCAGACGCTCGAGTACAATAAGCTCGATAGATCTCTTCGCGCAGCTGGCGATTATCCGCATGTGTCATAACCGCTAAATAGGCGGGTATATCAAGACTGATCACGTAACCAGACAACGATCGTTGTGCCGCGGCTTGCTGCGCTAATGCGATGGCGCTTTCTGGTAAACCCGCTAGCTCATCAACCGATTCTATGTGTTTAAACCAGCCTTGGGTCGCGTCTAGTACATTGTTAGAAAACTGCGTGCTCAGTTCCGACAAGCGCTGTTTAAGCTCACTAAAGCGCTGTTTTTTTGCCTCTGGCAAATCGACTCCAGCGAGTCGAAAGTCTCGCAAGGCGTGAGTCACTGCGGTTTGCTGCGCCGTGTTTAAACGCCCAAAGGAATCGCTGTCGGCCAAGGCCTGGTAGGCCTCACACAATGGTTTGTTTTGACCCACTTCGGTGCTGTAGGCAGTCAGCTTAGATAGACTGTTGGTGTAAGCATCGCGCAGCGCTTCGCTGTTCATTACTGCGTTTAAGTGCCCCACCGGTGACCAAGCCTTACCCAAACGATCGTCCTGTTCCTCCAAAGGCGCCACCAGATTATCCCAGCTTGGGCCTTGCGCCAGTGCACTCTCCACCACCTCCGTTAACTTCTGTCGGCAATCGGCCAAAAGACTATCGATAGCGGGCTCAACATGGCTGGCAGAGATGGAACTAAAGGGCGGCAAAATAGGATTATCAAGTAAGGGATTCGACATAGCTAAGCAGATGACCTCCGGTAGGAAAACTAACAGGCTAATGATACACCCGATTGGGCCTGTAGAGGACGGAGAATCCAACGAATTATGCTAAGGTATGGCTTTTCAATCTCTAGTTCACAGTCAGAGTTAGCGATCAACAGGAGCCCCCATGAGCCAATCCATTCAATCGTTCAACGGTAATAGCCCACAGCTGGGCAGAGATGTACTGGTGGATGAAAGCGCTCGTCTCATTGGCGATATTCATATCGGCGACGACAGCTCTATTTGGCCCTTTGTCGCAGCCCGGGGTGACATGCAAACCATCCGTATCGGTCAGCGCACCAGCATCCAAGACAACACCGTCTTGCACATTACTCATGCCGGGCCTTTTAATCCCGACGGCTGGCCACTCACTATTGGTGACGATGTGACCGTCGGCCACAGCGCCACTCTGCACGGCTGCACTATTGGCAATCGCGTACTGGTCGGTATCGGCGCAATTATTTTGGATGGCGCCGAAGTGGGTGATGACGTGGTGATCGGCGCAGGGACCTTGGTGCCACCCGGAAAGAAATTGGACAGTGGCTATTTGTATGTGGGCTCACCTTGCCGAGAAGCAAGACCACTGAAAGAAAAGGAATTCGATTTCTTTCGCTATTCCGCCAATAACTATGTGAAACTTAAAAATCAGTATTTGGCGGAACAGCCTCAGTGAGGCGACAACCCTCTAACTTGAAGAAGTCTGTGGTTTTCGGTTATCCAGCAGCTTTTGACAAGAGAAGTCGCTGATTATGAATGACTGGCGTTACCTGAGGGAAAACCCCTCTCCACAGACGAAAAGACTCTGCCGCTTGCCCCACTAGCATTCCCAAACCATCGGCGATGCTGTTGACGCCCTGTTGCTTGGCCCACTGCATAAATACCGTCGGGGTCGCGCCGTAAGTCATGTCGTAACAATAAGATTCTGCATCCACAAAACCATCCGGCAGTGGTGGTAAATTACCCGACAACCCCGCGGAAGTTCCGTTGATCACTAGATCAAAGCGGCGACCGGCAAGCTGATCAAATTCACAGACGTCTATTTTTCCATAGATTAAAAACTCATCGGCTAAGATTTGCGCTTTGGACAATGTTCGGTTGGCAATCACCAATTGTTTTGGATGTTTTTCGAGCAGTGGTTGTAATACACCGCGCACAGCTCCGCCAGCGCCCAGAATCAATACGCGCTGATCTCTTAGCGGCCAGCCCAGGTTTTCGGAAATATCAGATACCATTCCTTGGCCATCGGTATTGTCTCCAAGAATGGTTCCATTCTCTGATTTTTTTAACGTATTTACCGCGCCTGCGTTTTTTGCTCGCTCCGTCAATTGATCGGCAAAATTATAGGCATCGAGCTTAAACGGAGCGGTAATATTAAGCCCGAGACCACCGCCGTTAAAGAAAGCGGTAGCGGCGTCGTTAAAACCATCAACTTCGACTAACTGCTTTTGGTAGTCGAGATTTTCACCGGTTTGTCGCGCAAACTGACGATGAATATCCGGAGATTTGGACTGAGCAATGGGATTGCCAAAAACGCAGTACTGATCGATCACTTATACCCACTCCTGCGGCTGCAGGAAGACATCGTATAACTGAGCTTCCAACGAATTGGGCTCTGGCGCCCAATTGTATTCCCACCGCACCAATGGTGGCAATGACATCAAAATCGATTCGGTGCGACCACCGGTTTGCAATCCAAATAGCGTGCCGCGATCGAACACCAGATTAAATTCAACGTAGCGGCCACGTCGATAGAGCTGAAACTCTCGCTGCTCCTCGGTATAAGTTGAGGCCTTTCGTTTTGCCATAATCGGTCGGTAGGCATCCACATAACTGTCACCTACGGAGCGCATAAATTCGAAGCTCTTTTCGAATCCCAACTCATTAAAGTCGTCAAAAAACAGTCCGCCAACGCCTCGAGGTTCGTTGCGGTGTTTTAAATAGAAGTATTCGTCGCACCATTTTTTCAGGCGAGGATAAAGCTCGTCGCCGAAGCCTTCACAAGCTGATTTGGCAGTTTGATGCCAGTGCACACAGTCTTCTTTTTGACCATAGTATGGGGTTAAATCATAGCCGCCTCCAAACCACCAAACCGGCTCTTCGCCTTCTTTTTCGGCGATAAAAAAGCGCACATTGGCGTGGCTTGTGGGCACAAAGGGATTGCTGGGATGAATCACCAAAGACACGCCCATAGCTTCAAACGAGCGACCGGCCAACTCTGGTCGATGAGCTGTGGCGGAGGCGGGCATTTGCTCGCCAAAAACGTGTGAAAAATTAACGCCGCCTTTTTCAATCACTGCGCCATCGGTGAGTACTCGCGATCGACCACCGCCACCCTCTTCTCGGACCCAACTCTCTTCAACAAAAGTCGCGCCGCCGTCTTCCTCTTCGAGCTGCTGACAAATACTGTCTTGCAACGCTAGCAAGTAGGCTTTTACCGCATGTTTATCCGGTTGGGTCATGGTGTTTTCCTGAATTTAATTTAACTGGGACGAATAACCTGTCCACTGACAAGGTCGCGAATCTCGGTTGGTTTGGCTTTCGCCCCCACGGCGCCAGGGGTGACGGAGCTCAGTTGTTGGCCGAAATAGCGGCGCACCTGCCATTGATGAAGAGCTGGGATTTTACCCTGAGGATTGGCAGAGGTAGACACAATGGGTCCACCAAAGGCTTTGCACAACCCCCTTACCACAGGATGATCTGACACTCGTAACGCCACGCTCTGGTATTGCCCTTTAACCCACTGTGGCACTTGGTGATTGAGGTCCGGAACCAACCAAGTATTGGGGCCAGGCCAAGAATTTTTCAGTGTTGTACGTTGCTCTTCGGTCAAGGGCGCCAGCAAGTGCTCGACCTGTTGAATGTCGGCCGCCACCAAAATCATGCCTTTTTCGTAATCGCGCTGTTTGAGGGCCAGCAACTTCAGAACGGCCTGCTCATCATCGGGGTTACAACCTAAACCCCACACAGCTTCCGTGGGGTAAGCCACTAGCTCACCAGCCCAAAGATTGTTGGCGGCGCGCTGAATGTTGGGGTGGCGACTCCAGTCCATCGTTACTACCTTTCGCTTGTCGATATTAGCGCGGCAACTTACCTCAAGGACTGAGGAACTACAAGCATCACCCAGTCTCAGGGCAATCCAGTCTCTAGACAACACTGAATCGGTACTAAGCCAAAAAGCTAGGGCGACAAGCGCTCTATGCGGCCATCGGTTTGAGAAATAAGACCCTTCAATTCTAACTGCATTAAGAGGGCTAATAAGTTTGACGTCGCCAGATTGACTCGCCGTGATAACTCATCGATATTACACGTTTCAAAGGCTATCGCATTGAGAACCTCTAGCTCTGACTCACTCAATGGTGGCAAGGCAGTGGTTGGTTTCTCAGGTAGTGTGACACTCTGCCCTCGACACCAACCAGACAGCTCTCTAGCAATATCTTCGGCAGTCTCAACCAAAGTGGCTCCGTCGCGGATGAGGGCGTGACAACCACGGCTCAAAGGATTGTGTATTGAGCCTGGAATCGCAAACACCTCTCGATTGTGTTCAAGAGCGTATCGAGCAGTGATCAAAGAGCCGCTCTTTATGGCAGCCTCAACCACTAACACTCCAAGACTTAAACCACTGATAATTCGATTGCGGCGGGGAAAATTACCGCTGTGAGGGGCCATGCCCGGCATAAACTCTGAGACTAGAGCGCCGCCGCTGGCAAGAATATCTGCGGCCAGTTTTTTATGTCGAAGCGGGTAAACACGATCAATGCCCGTTCCCATGACCGCAATGGTCTTACCTCCTCCATTAACAGCGCCTTGATGAGCCGCGCCATCAATACCCACCGCTAAGCCACTGGTGATAGTAATACCAACACTGGCAAGGTAATGGGCAAACCGGTCTGAGGTTTGGCAGGCGCCGCGGCTAGCATTGCGACTGCCCACAAACGCCAATTGAGGGCTTTCTAACAGCTCAACGGATCCCTTCACATACAACACCGGTGGACACTGGCTTATATTCGTTAACGCGGTAGGGAAGCGAAGATCTTCGTGGTTAAGAATCTCCACGCCTTGGGCTTGAAGATCGAGATGGCCCTCTTCAAATCGCCGCCATACATCACTGTGCTCTCGCCGATCATAGAATTCGCTAAATGCCGCCTTGGCCGCCGCGGGGATCATCGGTAAAAGGCTTTCTAGCGGCTGTGTTAGAAACCGGTCTAACGGCATGCTTTGCTGACGCAGCTGCCAATAGCGAGCCACACCCAAGCCAGGCAGGGACATTAAAAAGGGAATGAGTAACGAAGATTGCGCCCTAGTTGGCGCAGGGGAATCCATTTCCATAGCATCGTCCTTGATGTCTATAAATGAAAACGCCCCTGAATCAGGGGCGACAAATCAGTATTAACACTCAGTGCAATTTACGGACGACGGATTTTGTCGTTAACCGCCAACGGGCGCGAGGCCTCAAGCACTAGCGCAAAGCTCATTTTTTCGAAGGTGCGGAAGACCATCAACAGGCCCGCCTTTTCTTCCGGCAATCGAACCACATCACCTTTAACGCGATCTTTAATGGTACCGCCTTCTTTATAGATGGCCATGACATTGCCAATTTCGAGGCCTTCGCGCTCGCCGCGATTGATGACCACAACATCCATGCGGCCCACCTGACTCAATCCGCCTTCAACTGCTAACAGCTGTCCTTCAATATCACCTTCAGGCACCGATGGAAAAAACGTCGAATCAATGGAGCGCTCTTCGTGGGCAATCAAACGATCGGCGATACGAATCTCTTCGGTCGTACGAGTGACTTCAAAGGTCGCGACATCATCTGTTTTGGCGATCATCTTCACCGTGCCAATATCCAGAGCCTGCAAGCCTAAAAGCTCTTCTGTCTCTGGGTCGACGAAGCGCTCACCAGCGCGATAAACACCGTATACCTTGACAGCATCATCGTATTCACCGCGAGCATAGAGTTGATCGCCAGCACCGACCACCAAGTGCTGCTCAGCACCAGTGAGCACGTAGGGTGCCGATTTCAGTTGTTCAGGTTGAACAACGCGGCTGCGACTTAAAAACTTATCAATTTTATCCAGCGGAATAGCCGGTATCGCCTCACCTAAAGGCAAGATTCTAACGGCGGGTTCAAGCTTGACAGTACCGGGAGACATTTTATAACGACGCGCTTCTTCCCCGCGCTCAACAGTCAAACGGGGTTTGCCATCGAGATAGATCAACTTAATCAGATCACCAGGATAAATCAGATGTGGATTCTCAATCTGAGGATTTACATGCCAAATCTCTGGCCACATCCAAGGGTTTTGAAGAAATGTTTCTGAGATATCCCATAGGGTATCCCCTTTAACCACGTTGTGGGTGTCGGGGTGGGAATCCCTAAGACGGGGCTCTTCAGCGAGCGAAGAGAAAGAAAGACACAAGGCCAAAAGACCAAACGCTAGTTTTTTCATAGAAACCGATCCTGTTTGTTCGGTCCGCGGGCAGTTAACCGTTATAATAGCCTAACCAAACCCGAGTGCTGATTCCATTTGCGACTGATTGAGCATCTGGGCGAGGAAATTGTTCTGAGACTGTCGCTATCGAGATCAAGCCAAGGCTCAAACATCGATTTTCGACCAGCTCCGGCACCTAAATGCTGTATGATTCATAATGTTAGCAGCGCTTGTTACCTTTTTACTAGAAGTTTGTCACAAAGGCTTATGGCTATATTAAACATCCTTGAATTCCCCGATCCTCGTCTGCGTACCGTGGCCCAACCGGTAGAGAGCGTCGATGACTCCATTCGAACCCTGATCGACGACATGTTTGAAACCATGTACGCCGCGCCAGGCATTGGCCTTGCGGCCTCTCAGGTCAACGTTCACAAGCAAGTGGTAGTGATGGATATCTCGGAGGAGCAAAACGATCCGCTGGTTTTTATCAACCCCGTGGTTGAAGTGCTGGACGACGATACCCTGCCTTATGACGAGGGCTGCTTATCCATTCCTGGCTTCTACGAGACCATTGATCGTCCCTCGAACATCCGAGTAAAAGCCTTAGACCGAAATGGTGAAGCCTTCATCCTAGAGCCCGACGGCTTGCTCGCAACTTGCATACAACACGAGTTGGATCACCTTAAAGGCAAGCTATTTGTCGACTATGTGTCTTCAATGAAGCGTGAACGCATTCGCAAAAAGCTCGAAAAGAGCCAGCGTCAGCGCGCCTAGTTAGCGCTAGCCACAGATAGATTTCACAAAACTGGGCGGTTGAATACCGCCCAGTTTGATTTGATGCTTTTATTGTAGAGTTCTTATGCGATTAATATTTGCTGGCACGCCCGATTTTGCCGCTCACCACTTACAGGCCCTAATTCAAAGCGATCACCAGATAGTGGGTGTTTACACACAACCAGATCGTCCCGCTGGTCGCGGCAAGAAACTGGTGGCTAGCCCGGTAAAACAACTGGCCTTAGAACACGGCCTAGCGGTGTATCAGCCTGCCTCATTAAAAAACGAAGAAGCGCAACAGCAGTTGGCCGATCTCGAGGCAGATGTCATGGTGGTCGTGGCCTACGGTCTGCTTTTGCCGCAAGTAATCTTGGATGCGCCTCGCTTCGGTTGCATCAATGTACACGCCTCTTTGTTACCTCGCTGGCGCGGTGCAGCCCCCATTCAACGAGCTATTGCTGCCGGAGACACAGAAACAGGCATAACCATTATGCAAATGGATATCGGTTTGGATACCGGTGACATGCTGCTGAAAACCCACTGTGCTATCGACGCCGATGAAACCGGAGGTAGTTTGCACGACAAGCTGCTCGAACAAGGTGGGCCGGCACTACTCGAAGTGTTAACTCAAATTGCTCAACAGAGCTTAGAGCCCGAAAAACAAAACGACGATCTCGCTAACTACGCCTCAAAACTCTCAAAACAAGAGGCCGCTATAGATTGGTCGCTCTCGGCAGAGGCACTGCACAATCAAATTCGCGCCTTTACACCATTTCCCATCGCGCATTTTAGCCTCGGCTCCGACCGAGTGCGCGTGTGGCAATCTTATTTGGATGAAAACCCGACTCAAGCAGCCGCTGGCACCATCATCCGGGCGGACAACCAAGGCTTGGTTATCGCCTGTGGCGAAGGCGCCGTTCGCCTCACTCAACTGCAACTGCCGGGTAAAAAAGCACTGGCCATCAAAGACATTCTCAATGGTCATGGCGATCGTTTTAGCCTTGGCACTCGCCTGACAGAACAGACCAGCGCCTCATGAGTAAAGTCGTCCCGGTTCGCGTCCAAGCGGCTTTGACATTGGCCTCTGTGCTGCAACAAAAAGCCTCTCTGGCAAGCTTGATGGCGCCCGCGTCGGAACAGGTCGCCGAAAATGAGCGCGCCCTGCTACAAGAGTTGTGCTTTGGTACTTGCCGCTGGCAACCGCAGCTGCAATCCATCATTGGGCGCTTATTGGAAAAGCCCCTGAAACCCAAAGACACGGATATTCACGCCCTATTGTTATTGGGTCTCTATCAAATTCAATATATGCGGGTACCCGACCACGCCGCCATCAGCACTACCGTTGACGCCTGCCGCGGCCTGAAAAAGCCCTGGGCCGAGAAGCTACTCAACGGCGTATTGCGCCGTTTTCAACGGGAAAAAGAAACACTCACAAACACCCTATCCTCTAGCCCTGCCTTTGCAACCGCCCACCCAAACTGGTTGCGCAAGCAGATCTGTAACGCTTGGCCAGAAGATGCCGACGCAATCTTTGAAGCCAACAATGTACATCCGCCCATGACTCTGCGTCTAAAGCGTGACGCTCTCAATCGCGATGACTATATTGCACAGCTTCAAAAGCAAAACATCAACGCCAAAGCCGCACCGTTTAACCCAGATGCAGTGGTACTTGAGCAAGCGGTTGATGTGTTTAAATTGCCAGGCTTTAGCGACGGCCTTGTCAGTGTGCAAGACGAGGCCGCTCAGTTGGCGGCCGATCTCGTCAAACTCGAGGGTGGCGAACGGCTACTCGATGCCTGTTGTGCCCCTGGCGGTAAAACAGGCCACTTACTGGAACTTAGCGATACTCTAGCGCAGCCCGTCAGCGAACTAATCGCGTTGGATCTCGAGCAAAGGCGCCTGCTTCGTGTCGAAGAAAACCTCACACGCTTGAAAAAACAGGCCACTCTGATTTGCGCCGACGGCCAAGATATCGATCAGTGGTGGGACGGTAAGACCTTTGATCGCATCTTATTAGATGCCCCCTGCTCGGCCACCGGTGTCGTGCGTCGACACCCCGATATCAAAATACTGCGCAAGGCGACAGATATTGCTAAGCTTGCTGCACTTCAGTTGGCTCTGTTAAAGGCATTATGGAAAACGCTGAAACCCGGTGGGCGTCTGGTCTACGCCACCTGCTCGATACTACCGACTGAGAACAACGATGTGATTCAAGCGTTCATCGAGCAACAAGAAGACGCGCAACACAATCCTATCGATGCCGCTTGGGGAGTAACACAGGACTACGGCCGACAGCTGTTTCCGCAAAAGGATGGCCACGATGGATTTTATTACGCCTGTCTGACAAAAGCCGCCGGGAAATAGGCCGATCAGTTATCCGCGTTTTGCGCAAAATCGTTACTCAATAGAAGTGACTTTAAAAGCTCAATAAACATCACGCAGAACAATTCGCAAGGTGTCGAATTTAACTGCAACAAGCTCGTTCAGTAGAGAATCGACTCGACAGATGAAAATTATTATTTTGGGGGCTGGCCAAGTCGGCGGCACACTGGCGCAAAACCTCGCCAACGAAGCCAATGACATTACCGTGGTCGATACCGACGAATCCCGTTTGCGTGAATTGCGAGATCGCATTGACATTGGCGTTGTCACCGGCGAAGCCTCTCATCCCAGTATATTGCTGCAAGCGGGTATCGAAGACGCCGATATGTTGATCGCCGTCACCAATAATGACGAGCTCAACATGATTGCCTGTCAGGTAGCTTACAGTCTCTACCGAACCCCCACCAAGATTGCTCGGGTGCGAGCCAACGCCTATCTCAACAAACCTGAACTGTTTAGCTCCGACGCCATTCCTATCGATGTACTCATTAGCCCCGAGCGCTTAGTTTCGGAGTATATTTTCCGCCTTATCGAACACCCAGGCGCTCTACAAGTGCTGGATTTTGCCGACGGCAAAGTTCAACTAGTAGCCGTCAAAGCCTATTACGGTGGCCCCTTAGTAGGACAAGAGTTGAGTTTGTTGCGACAACACATGCCCTCGGTTGACACTCGAGTGGCCGCGATTTATCGACGCGATCGCGCCATTACACCTGAAGGCTCGACCGTCATCGAAGCCGATGATGAAGTCTTTTTCATTGCCGCTAAATCCGATATTCGAGCGGTTATGAGTGAGCTTCGGCGCTTAGAAACTCAATACAAACGCATCATTATCGCCGGCGGCGGCAATATTGGTTATCGCCTGGCGCGCACACTGGAGTCTCGCTACAGCGTGAAACTCATTGAATTTTACGAGTCGCGCGCTCGCTATCTCTCAGAGCGATTGCACAAAACCATCGTCCTACACGGCAGTGCATCCGACCAAGAATTACTGCTCGAAGAAAACATCGAAGACACCGATGTGTTTTTAGCGCTTACTAACGACGACGAAGCTAACATTATGTCTTCGATGCTGGCAAAACGCTTGGGCGCGCGCAAAGTGATGACACTGATCAACAATCCCGCTTATGTAGATTTGGTACAAGGCGGCGAGATCGACATCGCTATTTCACCGCAACAAACCACCATCGGCAGTTTGCTGACACACGTTCGACGCGGCGATATTGTCAATGTTCATTCCCTCAGGCGCGGTGCAGCCGAGGCCATTGAAGTGATTGCCCACGGCGATCAACGCACCTCGAAAGTGGTGGGTAAAGCCATCGAAGACATCGACTTACCCGCAGGCGCTAGCATTGGCGCCATTTTGCGTGAAACCGATAAAGGCAGTGAAGTTCTCATTGCCCATGACGACATTGTGGTTGAAACCGGTGACCATGTGATTGTCTTTTTGGTCGATAAAAAACACACCAAAGATATTGAGCAACTGTTCCAGGTTGGGTTTAGTTTTTTCTAATCCAAGCCGCCGACAAACCAATAACAGTCGAGTGCTTTTATCCCCATCAATAGTACCAGACTAGATAATAAGCGCTAATTTGCACAGAGATCGTCTATGCACTTCACCATAATTTTTCGCATCCTCGGCATTTTGTTGATGCTGTTTAGCTTGACGCTATTCCCGCCCATTTTGGTGTCGGTGTGGTTTGAGGATCAAAATCAAACTGCGTTTTGGTGGGCATTTGTGATTACCTTTGTCACCGGTTTGATAGCTTGGTTTCCAGTACACAACATCAAACAAGACTTGCGCACCCGCGATGGGTTTTTAGTCACGGCACTGTTTTGGTCGGTGCTGGGATTGTTTGGTGCGCTGCCATTTATGTTCTCCGACGGCTTGCAGTTATCGTTTACCGACGCCACTTTTGAATCACTCTCTGGGCTTACCACCACCGGTGCTACGGTGATCACCGGCCTCGATGCACTGCCAAAATCCATTTTGTATTATCGCCAGCAACTGCAGTGGCTAGGCGGTATCGGTATTATTGTAATCGCGGTTGCGATCTTGCCCATGCTGGGTATTGGTGGCATGCAGTTGTATCGCGCTGAAACACCCGGACCAGTAAAAGACAGTAAACTAACACCTCGTATCACCGAGACCGCCAAGGCGCTATTTCTAATCTACTTGAGCCTTACCGTGGTCTGCGCGCTGTCTTATTGGATGGCGGGTATGAGCTTGTTCGACGCCATTTGTCACGCTTACGCCACCGTGGCCATCGGCGGTTTCTCGACTCACGATGCCAGTATGGGTTTTTTCCAAAGTGAAACCATCATGGCGATCTGTGTGTTTTTTATGATTGTTTCGGGGATTAACTTCGCGCTGCATTTTTACAGTTGGCAAGACCGACGTTTGGGGCATTATTTACGAGATCCAGAATTCCGCCTCTATATCAGCGCCATAATTCTCGGCTGCTGCCTGACCATTTTCTTTCTCTATCACTACGAGATCTTTGGCTTTTCCGAGAGCGTGACCCACGGCGTTTTCCAGTTGGTATCCATTCTAACCACCACTGGATTTGCCACCACCGACTTCAGCGCTTGGCCCAGTATTTTACCTTTCATGCTGCTGTATTTTGCCTTTATGGGTGGCTGCGCGGGCTCGACTGGGGGCGGCATCAAAGTGATTCGAATTTTATTGATCATCAAACAAGGTGTGCGAGAGATACATCGGCTCATTCACCCCAACGCCATCATTCCAATTAAGGTGGGCAGCACCAGCGTCTCAGATCGAGTGGTGGATGCGGTTTGGGGGTTTTTCTCGGTCTACGTTTTTGCCTACTTCATGATGTTTTTGGTGTTAGTCGGCACCGGTTTAGACGTGATTACCGCCTTCTTTGCCGTCGGCGCTTGCATTAATAACTTAGGCCCAGGTCTGGGAGAGGTAGCAGCACACTACGGCGATATCAACAGTACCGCTAAGTGGGTACTGTGCTTTGCCATGTTGTTGGGCCGGTTGGAAGTCTTTACTTTGTTGGTGCTGTTTAGCCCTATGTTCTGGCGTCGATAATGTTTATTTCTTGTAACGCTTTGGAAGGCCTTGCGGTTGTTTGCGAAAGCGTTTGTATTCCCATTGGTATTGCTCGGGAATGTCGTTTACGCAAGATTCGACGGTTCGATTGAGAGCCGCCAGGGCTTCAGCTTCATCGCTAGAATCTATCTGCTCATCGGCGTGTTTAATGTGGATATCAAATCCGCTGGGAACTCTTTTGGCGTAAGCTGCAAGCACAAGGCAATCCGATCTTTCTCGCAGGTTATTCACCAAAGTCATGGTTAACGCCGGAACACCATAAAATGGGGCGAAGGCTCCGCCGCTAGTATCGGGTATTTGATCGGGAAGAATTGCAGTAAAACCTCCACTTTTCATTACCTTCAATAGCCTAACCACCCCCTTTCGATTGGTCGGTACAACTTTAGCTCCTGCCCTTTCACGACTGTTGCGAATGATCGGCTCTAAAGTCGTCATGTCTTGAGGTTTATAGAGGCAAGTCAGATCGGTGAATTCAGCCACATAAAGCCCCAGCACCTCCCAATTGCCGAGATGTGGAGCCAATAAGATAACACCACGATCGTCGTCTATTGCGTCCTGCAATATCTCATGACCGTAAACTTGGCGAATATGACTCTTCACCCAATGGTAATCTCGCAACCAAACCGCACCGGTTTCCATCATCGTTTTACTGGTTTCAATGAGGCTATTGCGTACAAGAGCTTGTCGTTCAGCCATCGGCATCTGAGGAAAACACAGGCTTAGGTTTTCTTCTGTCACCTTATACATTCGACCCTTCATCCAATAAGCGATCTGACCAACCATCGCCCCGATCACACGGCTGACACCAAGCGGTAAACAAGCACTGGCCTTCAAAAGCCCTACGGCAAACCGTTCTTTGAAAGGGACTGGAGGCGATTCGATGGTCGAAGACATGAAAAATCCGAGGTGGTAAATAGGAGGCGGAAGCTTACCCAAAGGACGTCAATGCAACAAGCGTTGGGCTCTGAATGACCGGGGCCACAAATTATAGCCCCGAATCGGCGAATAATGCGGCTTTATCGGCCTCTTTCCTTGGTGCTGTCGGGCTCTGAGGCTATAATCTCGCCCCTGTTTTCACTCAATATTTTGCCGGAGGGGCAGACAACCGTGTCTGAGACCAACAATCCCGATGTCAGCACATTTCAAGGGCTGATTCTCGCGCTTCAACAATACTGGGCCCGCCAGGGTTGCGTCGTACTTCAACCGCTCGATATGGAAGTTGGGGCCGGCACATTTCACCCCGCCACCTTCCTTCGCGCTATCGGCCCAGAAAATTGGAATGCCGCCTACGTGCAACCTTGTCGTCGTCCCACCGACGGCCGCTACGGTGAAAACCCCAATCGTCTGCAGCACTACTATCAATATCAAGTGGTACTCAAGCCGTCGCCGAGTAATATTCAAGATCTTTACTTGGATTCACTGCGCGAACTGGGCATCGATCCTCTCGTTCACGATATTCGCTTTGTTGAGGATAACTGGGAGTCACCCACCTTAGGCGCTTGGGGTTTGGGCTGGGAAGTGTGGCTCAACGGTATGGAAGTCACCCAGTTCACCTATTTTCAGCAAGTGGGCGGTTTAGAGTGCTCTCCCGTCACTGGCGAGATCACCTACGGTCTTGAGCGTATCGCTATGTACCTGCAGGGTGTCGACTCTATCTACGACTTGGTTTGGACGGTTGGACCAGACGGTAACAAGGTCACTTACGGCGATGTATTCCATCAAAACGAAGTGGAGATGTCTCATTACAACTTCGAACAGGCCGATGTTGAGTTCTTGTTTCAAACCTTTGATGTTTGCGAGCGTGAAAGTCAGCGCCTGATTGAAAACAATTTGCCACTACCCGCCTACGAAATGGTCATGAAAGCGTCACACGCGTTTAACTTGCTTGACGCTCGCCACGCCATTTCAGTCACCGAGCGTCAGCGCTACATTTTGCGAGTACGCACGCTCGCCCGCGCAGTTGCCCAAGCCTATTTTGATGCCCGTCTAAAACTGGGCTTCCCTATGGCTGACGAAAATTTACGACAACAAGTGATGCAATTGGCTGCTGAAAACGCCGATGCAAGCAAGGCAGGAGAGCAGTAATCATGGCTAAGGATCTATTGGTTGAATTGGGTACCGAAGAGCTGCCCCCTACCGCCCTAAAAAAGTTGATGCTGGCATTCAGCAACGGCATAGCCCAAGGCCTCAAACAACAAGACCTGTCGTTTGATAAGGTTGAACCCTACGCGGCGCCACGCCGTTTGGCGGTGGTCATTCGCGCACTTGAAGAAAAGACGCCACAAAAAGAAGTGGTTGTTTGGGGGCCTCCAGCTAAGATCGCATTTGACGCAGACGGCAATCCGAGTAAAGCCGCTCAGGCCTTTGCCAAAAAGAACGGCATTGCTGTTGATGCATTAAAAACTGAAAACGACGGCAAAGCCGACAAGCTGGTTTTCCGCTCTCAAGCTGGCGGTGACAATACCACCGATTTACTGCCCGCCATTGTCGAGGCCTCGCTCGCGGCGTTGCCGATAGCAAAACGCATGCGCTGGGGCGCCAGCCGCACGGAGTTTGTGCGTCCAGTTCACTGGTTAATCTTATTGCTAGGCGACGAAATTGTTGACGCCAATATTCTTGGCCTGCGCGCCTCAAGAGAAACTCGCGGCCACCGCTTCCATTACAACCAATCGCTGGTTATTCAAAACGCCGACGATTATTTGGAAAAACTCCCGAACACCGCCTATGTCATGGTGGATTTTGAGCAGCGCCAAAATACCATACAACAGCAAGTTGAAGCCCAAGCTCAGCAGGTGAATGGAGTTGCGGTTGTTGATCAAGATCTTCTCGACGAAGTCACGGGTCTGGTGGAATGGCCAGTGGCTCTCACGGGTCGCTTTGAAGATCGCTTTTTGGAAGTGCCTTCAGAAGCTTTGATCTATTCTATGAAAGAGCATCAGAAATACTTCCCGGTTGTCGATACAAACGGAAAGTTGATGCCGCACTTTATTACCGTTTCTAACATTGAAAGCAAAGATCCGAGCCAAGTCATCGACGGTAACGAACGCGTTATTCGCCCTCGCCTCGCCGACGCCGCATTCTTTTTCGAGACCGATAAAAAAACCTCGCTGGCGCAGTTCCGCGATCGCTTGAAGCCCATTGTATTCCAAAAACAGCTGGGCTCTATTTACGACAAAACAGAGCGAGTAAAAGCACTTTCACGCTACATTGCTGAAGAAATTGGCGGCGACAGCGCCAAGGCAGAACAGGCTTCTGAATTGTGTAAATCCGATCTTGTCTCCGACATGGTCGGCGAGTTCGACAAGATGCAAGGCTTAGCGGGTTATTACTACGCTGTTAACGAAGGCCTCGATAACGAAGTCGCCAGCGCGTTAAAAGAACACTACCAGCCAAAATTTTCTGGCGATGCATTGCCACAAACCCAAACCGGTACAATTGTCGCTTTGGCCGACCGTATCGATACCCTCAGTGGTATTTTTGGTATCGGACAAAAGCCCACCGGCTCAAAAGACCCCTTTGCGTTGCGTCGCTCCAGTTTGGGCGTTCTGCGTTTGATGGTTGAGAAATCTCTAGCGCTCGACCTCAAAGCATTGCTTGCCAAAGCGTCAGAGTTACACGGTGACAATATTAAAGACGCCGGCGAAAGCACCGAAGCGGCTTTCGCTTATATGGTTGAGCGTTTTCGCGCTTGGTACGAAGAAGAAAAAATTGCTGCCGAGGTATTCCTTGCGGTTCAAGCCAAGCAGTTATCGCAACCTTTGGATATCCACAGCCGAGTACAGGCGGTCAACGCCTTTGGTCAATTGCCCGAGGCTCAAGCTTTGGCTGCAGCGAACAAACGTGTGTCTAATATTTTGGCTAAATCTGACAGCCTCAGCGACGCAGCTATCAATACTGAGCTCCTGCAAGAAGAGGCAGAGATTGCTTTGGCCAAACAGCTTCAGGCCAAGTCCGATGAAGTCACACCACTGTTTGCAGCTAACGATTACACGGCTACCCTGGCAGCTTTGGCCAGCTTGCGTGAACCGGTCGATACTTTTTTCGACAATGTTATGGTCAACGCCGACGACGAAGCACTGCGCAACAACCGTCTGGCGCTGTTAACTCAACTGCGTAACTTGTTTTTGCAGGTTGCGGATATTTCAATGCTCGTACCGGCAAAAAAATAGCGGCAATGACAGACACCAAACTCGTCATTCTTGATCGCGACGGAGTCATTAATCGTGACTCCGACGCTTACGTAAAATCAGTTGAAGAATTTGTGCTCATTGAGGGCAGTGTCGAGGCCATCGCCGAGCTCTGCCGACAGGGTTTCACGGTTGCTATCGCGACTAACCAGTCTGGCCTTGCCCGTGGCTATTTTACCGAGCACGACTTAAGCGCAATGCACGCTAAAATGCTGAAAGCCGTCGAACAGGCTGGTGGCCGCGTGAGTACCATTGCCTTCTGCCCACACGGCCCCGATGACAACTGTCGTTGTCGTAAACCGCTTGCAGGGTTGATCACATCTATCGAAGAAACCTTGTCGCTTAGTGCGAAGGGTTCTGTCATGGTCGGCGATAGCCTTCGCGACCTGCAAGCTGGTATCGTTAAAGGCTGCCACCCTGTGTTAGTAAAAACAGGAAAAGGCCTTAAGACACTGGAAAAACTTCAACAACAGTCTGAGCCAGGGCTCGAGAATGTTGCGGTGTTCGATAATTTGTCGCAAGCAGCGACACACATCATTCAACATTATGGATAGTACATGTTGCTGTTACGCTCTCTGATTTTTTACACCGTGTTTTTGGCGGGTGCGGTGTTTTTTGGGGTTTTGGGTATTTTTCTTATCCCACTTCCCTATCGCTTTCGAAGCCAATTTTTTCTCAGTTTCAACCGCTTAGTTCTCTGGGCATTAAAGGTATTTTGTGGTGTAAAACACGAAATCACAGGGCAAGAAAACATCCCCAAGGACCAACCGGTTGTGGTGCTCGCCAAACATCAGTCCACATGGGAGACGATGTTTCTGCAGCTTCATTTCCACCCTATCTCAACCATTTTAAAGCGCGAGCTTCTGCGCATTCCCTGTTTTGGTTGGGGCTTGGCTTTACTTAGACCCATCCCCATTGATCGGAGCAACCCGCGCCAAGCGCTAAAGAAAGTCAAAGAGCTCGGCCTTAAACGCCTCGCCAGTGGCAATAGTGTTTTGGTATTTCCCGAGGGAACCCGAACTGCGGTTGGGGAAGCCGGCAGTTACGCCCGCAGTGGCGCAGACATTGCGCTCAATGCCAAAGTCAGTATTTTGCCAGTCGCTCACAATGCGGGAAGCTATTGGCCAATGGATACGATACTCAAAAGACCCGGAATAATTCAGGTCTCCATTGGCAAAGCCATTGCTACCGACGGCAAAAACAGCAAACAGCTGACTCAAGAAGCCAAACAGTGGATTGAAACAGAAGTGAGTAATATGGGGGCTTAGGCCTCCATTTTTTTGCTACACCGATTATTCCCATCGAAAACCTTAGGCCGGCTCTTGCTATATAGTTTGTGCACAACTATATTGTTAAAAATTAAAATAAAGGGACCTTAAGCATGACATCACTGCTGCCAAGATTAGCCTCTGTAATCCTTGCTCTCACCTTACACTCTGCCGCTCATGCAGAGGAAAAAACACTGACTATCGATAAAGATGATTTTGATTGTGTACTCAATATGACACCCGTACGTGGTTTCTACGTCGACAATCTAATCGAAGGGGAGCTCTCTAAGACCGTAGATGTCGCAACTGCCGAAAACGGTGTCTACCCCGCTGGATCGGTGGTTCAACTGGTGCCAGGTGAAGTCATGGTAAAACATCATCAAGGGTTTAATGCGGCCACCAAAGATTGGGAGTTCTTTGAGTTGGACGTCTCCGCCGAGGGCACAGAGATTCGCAAACGCGGGTTTGTGGATGTGGTCAACCGCTTTGGTGGTAATTGCTTCGCCTGCCACATCAAAGCAAAACCTGAATTTGATATGATCTGCGAAACGGGACACGGCTGTGATCCCATCCCTCTGACGCCACAGATTACCCAACTTTTACAAAAAACCGATGCCCGCTGTGGCGGCCGCTATACCCCTTCTGCAGAAGAGATTGAGATACTCAAACAGTTAAGGGCTTCTCTTTCCAGCGGCAATTAAAAGACCCTTAACTCGCCATAAAAAAGGGGCTTTGTGTTTTACCACAAAGCCCCTTTTTTGATCTTGAGTTTCGCCTTAACGGTAGTTACACATCCAAGTTTGCCACCGCCAGCGCATTGGTTTCGATAAATTCACGACGGGGCTCAACCTGATCACCCATCAAGGTGGTGAAAATCTGATCCGCGGCAATCGCATCTTCGACAGTAACTTGCAGCATACGGCGTGTTTCAGGATCCATGGTAGTTTCCCACAGTTGCTCGGGGTTCATTTCACCGAGTCCTTTATAACGCTGAATGTTGTAGCCACGACGTGACTCCACCATCAACCACTCCAAGCACTCTTGGAAGCTGGTGGTCTCTTTGCGTCGCTCACCGCGCTGAATATAACCGCCCTCTTCAATCAAACCGTCTAGGCGCTGACCCAGGGCAACAATAGATCCATATTCACCAGACAGGAAAAAGTCGCGATTAAATAGGAAGTCGTTAGGTACACCGTGAGCGGTGATACGAACCACAGGTAAAAACAGGTGGCGCTCTTCGTCTTCTTTCACCAAGACTTCATAGCGATGACTGCCACTGGCGTTATTGATAGCAAGGCGCGCCATCAACAAATCACACCATTGCTGGGTGCTCTCGCGGCTATTCAGTTGCTCTTCGTTCAGTGCTTCCAGATAAATAAGTTGTTCTAAGACCTCTGACGGATACAAGCGCGAGAGACGATCAATGGTAGCCATAACCGCCCGATACTCGCTTACGAGAGCTTCTAGGCCCGCTCCGCCGATTCCTGGAGCGTCAGCATTAACGTGCAGCGAAGAACCTTCAAGAGCGGCTTGAGTCAAGAATTGGGTCAAAGCTTCATCGTCTTTCAAATACTGCTCTTGTTTACCTTTGGCAATTTTATAAAGCGGTGGTTGAGCAATAAAGATATGACCGCGTTCAACCAACTCACGCATCTGACGGAAGAAGAAGGTTAACAGCAAGGTGCGAATGTGTGAGCCATCAACATCAGCATCGGTCATGATAATGATACTGTGGTAACGCAGCTTATCGGGATCAAACTCTTGATTGCCAATACCGCAACCCAGTGCGGTAATCAGTGTGCCAACCTCAGCACTAGAAAGCATTTTGTCAAAGCGTGCTTTCTCAACATTGAGAATTTTACCTTTGAGCGGCAGGATCGCTTGAGTCTTACGAGCGCGGCCTTGCTTGGCAGAACCACCGGCTGAATCACCCTCCACCAGGTAGAGTTCGGATAGAGCTGGATCTTTTTCTTGGCAATCAGCCAGTTTTCCAGGCAGACCGGCGATATCGAGAGCGCCCTTACGACGAGTCATTTCACGGGCTTTACGAGCAGCTTCACGAGCGCGAGCCGCTTCGATCATCTTGCCAACAACGGCTTTTGCTTCTTGAGGGTTTTCCATCAAGTAATCGCTAAAGGAGGCGCCCATCTCTTGTTCTACCGCGGTTTTCACCTCGGACGACACGAGCTTATCTTTGGTCTGAGAAGAAAACTTAGGATCGGGGACTTTCACCGAGATAATTGCCGTCAAACCTTCACGGGCGTCATCGCCAGTGGTACTGACTTTATCTTTTTTACCAAGGCCTTCACGCTCGATGTAACCGTTTAAACCACGAGTCAAAGCTGCACGGAAGCCCGCTAAGTGAGTTCCGCCGTCGCGCTGAGGGATATTATTGGTGTAACAAAAGATGTTTTCTTGGAATGAGTCGTTCCACTGTAACGCAACCTCAACACCAACACCGTCTTCTTCTCGCTGAGTGGTAAAGTGCATGACCTGGTTCACAGGTGTCTTATTGGTATTGATGTGCTCTACAAATGCGCGTAAACCGCCTTCATATTCGTAGATCTCTTCTTTACCAGATCGCTCATCTTTCAGAACAATTCGCACACCCGAGTTAAGGAACGACAATTCACGTAGACGTTTTGCCAGTTGCTCAAAATGGTATTCGATATTGTTAAACGTATCTTCTGACGGGTGGAAATGGACTTCGGTACCGGTAATGTCGGTGGTGCCCACGACCGTAAGTGGCGCATCAGGAACACCATGCGAATACACTTGCTCGTGAACTTCACCGCCGCGGCGAATAGTCAGCTTCAGTTTTGACGACAAGGCATTAACAACAGAAACCCCAACGCCGTGTAATCCGCCAGAAACCTTATAGGTATTGTCATCAAACTTACCGCCCGCATGCAGTACGGTCATGATCACTTCTGCCGCAGAAACACCTTCTTCTTCGTGGATTTCTGTGGGAATACCTCGACCATTATCGGAAACAGAAACCGATTCATCGGGATGAATAACCACTCTAATCTCAGAGCAGTGGCCTGCTAAGGCCTCATCAATGGAGTTATCAACAATTTCAAACACCATATGGTGTAAACCGCTGCCATCATCGGTATCACCAATGTACATCCCTGGGCGCTTACGTACGGCATCCAGTCCCTTCAGTACCTTAATACTGGACGAGTCGTAAGAAGTCTCTTCTGACATATTTCACTCCACGATATAAGCGTTATTGCTCTTATTCTGTTTCACCGCACCCAGTTCAACGATTTGGACTAGACATGGTATTTACTAATTCTATTCTTGAGTAATGGTTCCATGTTTCACGTGAAACACTCGAGTGGACAATGAATCATTACTCCAAGCATCCATTAAAACTTGTTTTTCGACCCCTGTAACACATACCTGACAATTCATATCCGACAACCAGCCCGCTAAAGTCTTGCGAAAGCTGTCATCCAGCTCTGCGGGTAAATCGTCGATCAGATAGACGCAGGTGCGATTAGTAATCTCCGAAAAGATAATACCTTGCGCTATCATCAACGCGCTCACAACGATCTTCTGTTGCCCGCGGGATAGAATATCGACCGCAGGCGAACCACCATAATTGATTCTTAAATCTGCTCTGTGGGGCCCTTGGCGAGTGTAGCCGAGGTCCGAGTCTCGCTCCTGAGTATCCGTCAATAAATCGAGAAACGGTTTTTCATTATCCCAACCAGCGTAATAGCGAACCCCCACGTTCTCTAGCCCCTCAAAGCCCGACAACAAGCGATCAAAGACCGGCTTAATCAACTTATAGGTTGATTGACGATAATCGTCTAAGCGAGCTGCCAGCGGCGCTAACTCTCTGTCCCAGAGTGCCAGCTGCGAAGCCTCGATTTTATCACGTCTGAGTAGACTATTGCGGTGTTTTAGACACTTTTCGTAGCTTCTCCAGGTTTCATAGAAGTCAGGTTCCACGTGGAACACCAACCAATCCAAAAACTGTCGTCTGACCAATGGCGCACCTTCGAGCAAGCCAAAGGAATGCCCGTTGAGGATACGTACGGGTAACGATTCCGCCAATTCGGCAGCTGTAGCACAAGCGATGCCAGAGCGTTTTATTTGCACCTGCCCTTTGCGGTCACGCTGAACACCGATAGGAATAAGCGCGCTATCCTGCGCATCATCAACCTGCCCAAACACCGTATAAGATTCGGAATCATGATTGATGATTGTTTTGTATTTACGTGAGCGGAAAGAACGACCGAGGGAGAGAATACTGACAGCTTCAAGCAAGGTGGTTTTACCGCTGCCGTTGTCGCCGTAAAAAATATTGAGCTGGGAATCCAGCTCAATATCGAGAGAAGTGATGTTGCGTAGGTTCTGCGCCGACAAGCGTCGGAGAGTCATGGGCGATAGACCAAAAGGTGAATCAAATCTTCAGCCGGTATACGTCTCATTAGAGACGCATTGGCATGACCACATAAACAGAATCGCCACCGTCTGGCTCTTCCAGCAAAGCACTACTGTTAGAGTCCGATAGCGTCATTTTGATATTGTCTGAGCTCAGCACACCGGTTACATCTTGCAAATAGCTGACGTTGAAGCCAATTTCCAGTTGATCACCACTGTAATCCACCGCCACTTGCTCTTCGGCTTCTTCTTGCTCTGGGTTATTTGCCACGATGGTCAACTGGCCATCGGTGAGTAACAAACGAACGCCGCGGTATTTTTCATTAGACAAAATCGCCGTGCGGCCAAACGCTTGGCGCAAATCATTGCGATCACCAAAGACCAACTTGTTACCACCCTTAGGCAGTACACGCTCATAATCAGGAAACTTACCGTCAACCAACTTAGAGGTGAAGGTGTAAGCCTCGGTGGCAACACGTATATGGTTGCTGCCCAAAACTACTTCAACACTGCCTTGTCCGTCGAGTAATCTCGCCAGCTCAATCACCCCTTTACGCGGTAAAATCGCCTGAGTAGTGCCAGCGGTAGACACAGAAACAGCTCGAGTACACATCGCCAAACGGTGACCATCGGTCGCGACGGCGCGCAACTGGCCCTCTTGAACCTCCCAAAGCATGCCGTTCAGGTAGTAACGAACATCCTGTTGAGCCATGGCGAAACCGGTGCGATCAATCAATCGCTTAATGTCTTGTTGCTCACAGGTGAACTGCAGATCACCGGTACCTTGTTCCACATTAGGGAAATCGTTGGCTGGCAGGGTCGATAAGGTGAAACGACTACGGCCAGACTTCAAAATAACTCTTTGATTTTCTTCGGAAAAATGAAGAATAGCGTCATCGGGAAGAGAGCGACAGATGTCGACCAATTTACGCGCCGGAACAGTGAGCTCGCCGCCGGTTTCACAGGCCTCAGCCAGTTGAACGCGAGCGACGATTTCGACTTCAAGGTCTGTACCTGTCATCGAGAGTCGGTCTTGCTCTAAGACAATCAATACATTAGCCAGTACCGGTAACGTCTGACGACGCTCCACAACTCCGGCCACCAACTGTAAAGGCTTCAGTAATGCTTCACGAGATACGCTGAATTTCATGACTAGGTCTCTTTAATCTTTAAATTTTCAATAGTTGTTATTATCGATCAGGTCGATATCTAAGATGTCAGTGAACGTTGAAGGTTTTTCAGGTCTTCACGCATATCGGCATCTTCTTCCTGCAGTTCTTTAATTTTCCGGCAAGCGTGTAAAACTGTGGTGTGATCCCTTCCCCCGAAGGCATCACCAATTTCAGGCAAGCTGTGGTTGGTTAACTCTTTTGCCAGCGACATAGCCACTTGTCGTGGTCGAGCCACCGAGCGACTGCGACGTTTTGACAATACATCGCTGATCTTAATTTTGTAATACTCCGCCACCACTCGCTGAATATTATCGATACTGACTTGTTTGTCTTGCAGTGCCAGCAGATCTTTCAATGCTTCACGCACCAAAGGTACGTCGATATCGCGACCGGTGAAGTGTGCATTGGCAATAACACGCTTCAAAGCACCCTCGAGCTCACGAACATTGGAGCGAATACGCTGGGCAATAAAGAAAGCCGCATCGTTTGGCAGTAGAATATTCGCTTGGTCAGCTTTCTTCATCAGAATGGCGACTCGAGTCTCCAACTCTGGTGGCTCAATGGCGACCGTCAATCCCCAGCCAAAGCGACTCTTTAATCGCTCCTCTAAGCCGTTGATTTCTTTAGGGTAACGATCACAGGTCAAAATAATCTGTTGGCCACCCTCAAGCAGCGCATTAAAGGTATGAAAGAACTCTTCCTGCGAACGCTCTTTTCCAGCAAAAAACTGAATGTCGTCAATAAGCAGTGCATCGACCGAGCGGTAGTAGCGTTTAAAGTCGTTAATAGCATTGAGTTGTAACGCTTTCACCATGTCGGCAACAAAGCGTTCAGAATGCAAATACACCACCTTGGCATTGGGGTTCTTTTGCACCAAGGCGTTCCCCACTGCGTGCATCAAGTGGGTCTTACCCAAACCAACACCACCATAGATAAATAGAGGGTTGTACGCACCACCTGGATTCTCGGCAACTTGTCTCGCCGCCGCCAAACCCAATTGGTTCGATTTACCTTCTACAAAACTGGGAAACGTAAAACCTTCATTTAGGTAGTTGCGATGCTTAAGCCCGCCTTCAACCTCGATACTGGTGGCTCGCTCGCCGGTATTGGCCGACGCTATCACACCAGAACCAATGGTCGGCGCTGCGCCATAACCAATGCCCGCTGGCTGTGAGGTTTGTTGGATCGGAGGCGGCTGAATGATGTCTTGAGAGGTATCCAATATGATTGGAGAGCCTTCTGTTGGACGATCATCCAGGGGGATGGATATTTGGGTTACAGGCTCAACAGACAATCCGGATTGATCCGCTCCTGTCGATGCCGTTACCACGCTATCAGGGTCAGCGATTGCCGTTGGGCTAACATCCAGAGAAACATCGCTATTCACCGTCGATACCGTGGAGGTATAGGTTGGCGCCGGCGCCGCGGCTCTTGGACTGGTGCGACGCTGATAACGACCTGCCGGCTGAGCGGAGCTAACCCCCAACTCAATCTGAAAGCCCATCTGAGCACCATGCTCACCAGCCAATTCTTGAATTCGAGCTAAAAACTTGTCGTTGACCCAATCGAGTACAAAACGATTTGGCGCCACTAACTTTAAATATTGCCCGACAGATTGCTCATCGACTTTTAAGGGTCGAATCCAGGTATTAAATTGCTGTAACGGCAATTCATTCTGCAAAGAATCTGCGCACTTTTTCCAGATAGACTCTGGCAAAACATCCCCCTCAACAACCCCTTAAAAAGAAGCCGCCAAACACCCAAAAATAAGAAAATTTATTCGTCGAAAAGCCCGTTATTTTACGCGCAATTGCCCTAGGTTATCCACAAAAAAAACCGTACACTTTTCGAACGAATGCCATTTACTACAGTAAAATCAATACGTTATAAAAATATTGAGGAGAAAGAAAAATCCCCAATCAGCCAAGTTTCATCAACAACCCACACCACGCCTGTGGATAACCCTGTATATATCCTATGGGGAAGCTGGGTGTGGAATGAGCCGCCCTCCGTGGCCACAAGAAACATCAAAAACTTAGCACCGTAAAGCCTGAAAGCATTGCTTTTACTGGGTTAATTCATTAGAATCGCGCCTCTTTTTTCGCGCTTATTGGATTTTGTGCGGTGCAACTGGAGGTTTTCAGTTGGATTTGAAAAGACAATAAACGTAATCAGTGATATCAAAGACTCAATCGGCAGGTAAAGTCTCATGAAAAGAACATTTCAGCCAAGCGTATTGAAGCGCAAGCGCACCCACGGTTTTCGCTCTCGTATGGCCACCAAAGGCGGTCGTAAGATTTTGGCGCGTCGTCGCACCAAAGGTCGCAAAGAGCTAGCGGCTTAATTACGGCGTTTGCTTATATATAGAAGGAAGAACACTCTGGGTTCTTTCTCTATATATAAAGGCACCGTAAACCAAGCTTCTGGTTTCGATAGGTTCTGGCGTGCCGAGTAAGGCTTTCTCCAAGTCATTCAGACTGCTCAACGCCAGTGACTATCAATCCGTCTTTAATGACGCCCCTTTCCGTGCCTCTCACCAGCACTTATTAATACTCTCTCGCGCCAATCAAACTGAAACACCCCGATTAGGTCTAGTGATCGCTAAAAAACACATTCGCTTGGCGGTACAACGCAATCGAATCAAGCGTATACTGCGTGAGACTTTTAGGCAGAACCAACAACAACTGGGTGGCATTGATGCCGTAGTATTGGCCCGAGCCGGACTCGATAAGCTCGACAACCAGCAACTGCACAAGCTTTTTAATAAGCAATGGGGGCGCATCATCAAAAAGGCCAACAAAACAGCGGAACCAAAAGCATGAAAAGGATCGGGATTGCCTTGATACACGCGTATCGTTATCTGGCAAGTCCTTGGGTTGGCAACCAATGCCGATTTTACCCAACCTGCTCTCATTATGCGGAAGAAGCCATTGAACATTATGGTTTGGCCAAAGGCAGCTATCTCACCGCAAAACGTTTGCTTAAATGTCACCCTTGGCATGAAGGCGGCGTCGACTTTGTACCCGGAACCGTTGCTGATCAAAAGTCATCATCAGACTCAAAATAACCGGACACACTCACTAAAACGGCAGTAATTATAAAATGGACTGGCAAAGAACAACGATTTTGGGAGCTATCGCGGTAGTTTCCGTTTTATTGATTAACCAATGGGGGGATTTCCAAGAGCGCAACAAACCGGTTGTCTCACAGGAAACCACAAGCTCTGCGTCTCCAAGCGGTATACCGGTAGTCACTCAGGTTGCCGATACCGATGACAGCAGCGATATCCCAACTTTGGTGACTGAGCAGACCCAAATAGAAACCACCGTTGCCCTTCCACAGGCACAGCTCATTAGTGTGAAAACAGACTCTGTGGAAATGCTGATTGATACGCTAGGTGGTGATATCGTCAAGGTGGCCCTGCCGAAACACCTGGAATCGCTCAATAACGCCGATGCACCTTTTATTCTACTGAACCGCACTCAAGCAACCACTTATATCGCACAAAGTGGCTTGATTGGTCAAAACGCAACGGATACCGCTGCCGGTCGTCCCACCTTTAGCAGCGCTCAATCGTCTTATACCATGGACGACGACAGCGATACCTTAACGGTTGATTTGGTTCTGCAACAAGATCAGGTCACCATAACCAAACGTTTTGTATTCACTCGCGGCGACAACCTCGTCAATCTTGAATACCAGATTCGTAACAACAGCGCGCAAGATTGGCAGGCGGGTTTATTCGCTCAAATCAAACGCGATAGTCACAACCCTGTGGTTGTCGATGGCTTTGGTATGCAGCCTTATTTAGGTGCGGCATTAACCACCAAAGATGAAAACTACAAAAAGCTCGACTTTGATGATCTCGCCGATGAAGACCTAACCCGCAAAGGTGGATTCAAAACCACCATCGACGGCGGTTGGGTTGCCATGGTTCAGCACTACTTCTTGAGCGCTTGGATTCCGGATCAAAGCCAAGAAAACAGCTTTAGCCTTCGCAAAGCTAAAGGCGATATGTATCTGATGGGATTTACCAGCCCTCAAGTAACCGTTCCAGCGGGTGAAAGCGGCGTGATTAAGGCCGACTTTTACGCTGGTCCTAAAGACATTTACCGCTTGGAAAAAGTCGCTCCCTATCTCGACCTCACCGTGGATTACGGTTGGTTGTGGTGGATTGCCAAACCTCTATTCCACGTTTTGAACTTTATTTACGGAATTTTAGGCAGCTGGGGCTGGTCAATTATTGCCCTGACAATAATGATCAAAGCAGCATTCTTCCATCTATCCGCCACCAGCTATCGCTCTATGGCGAAGATGCGTAAGTTCGGTCCAGAAATGCAACGCATGAAAGAGCTCTATGGCGATGACCGCCAAAAGATGTCTCAAGAGATGATGAAGCTCTACAAGAAAGAGAAAATAAACCCGCTCAGTGGTTGTCTTCCCATTCTTGTGCAAATGCCGGTGTTCATTTCGCTGTATTGGGTACTGATGGAAAGTGTTGAATTGCGACACACCCCATTTTTGGGTTGGATCGCGGATTTGTCAGTCAAAGATCCGTTCTTTATCCTGCCTGTGATCATGGGTGCCACCATGTTCATCCAGCAGAAATTGAACCCGACACCGCCTGACCCGACTCAAGCCCGTATCATGCAAATGATGCCAATTGTCTTTACCTTTATGTTCCTGTGGTTCCCTGCAGGTCTAGTATTGTACTGGGTAGTGAACAACACCTTGTCGATCGCTCAGCAATACGTCATCACCAAGAATATCGAGTCTACCGATAGCTAGATGATCGGAGTTGAACTCAATCAAAGGGGAGCTTCAAGCTCCCCTTTTTTATGCTTGGCACAAGTTCAATTCACCCCCTCTAGACATTGATTCTTATCGCCGATCAAACTCATTAGATGCGTTGGCTTGAGCTATCGTATAATCGCGCAATCATTTTTCTGCAGAGATCCACATGTCATCAGACACGCCTTGCTCCAACGCCCTCAACAAAGACACTATCGCCGCAATCGCAACTGCGCCAGGTAAAGGCGGTGTCGGCATCATTCGAGTCTCAGGACCGAAAGTTAAGGCCATCGCGGAACAAATGACCGACGGACTATTAAAGCCGCGACAAGCCCATTACGGCCCATTTATGGATCGCGATAAAAACGCTATTGATGAGGGCATCACCCTGTTCTTCCCTGGTCCTCACTCTTTCACCGGCGAAGATGTGTTAGAACTGCAAGGCCACGGTGGACCGATCATTCTCGATCTTCTGCTCAGCCGTGTCACCGCCCTGGGAGCTCGTATTGCCAATCCAGGGGAGTTCTCTGAGCGCGCCTTTCTCAACGACAAAATGGATTTAGCCCAGGCCGAAGCCATCGCTGACTTGATCGAAGCGTCATCAGAACAGGCCGCTCGCAATGCCGTTCACTCCCTGCAAGGAGTCTTTTCTAAAGAGATACACATTTTGATTGAAGCGTTGATTCAGCTTCGTATCTACGTTGAAGCGGCCATCGACTTTCCCGAAGAAGAAATCGACTTCATTGGCGACGGTAAAGTCGCTGCGGACCTCCAAGCAATCATCAATCAACTCGACCGTGTTTGCGCTGAAGCCAAACAGGGTGCCCTAATTCGCGAAGGCATGAAGGTCGTCATCGCCGGCAGGCCTAACGCCGGTAAATCCAGCTTGCTCAACGCCTTGTCTGGTCGCGACAGCGCTATTGTGACCCACATCGAAGGAACCACTCGCGACGTGCTGCGTGAGCACATACACATCGACGGCATGCCGCTGCACATCATTGATACGGCTGGGTTGAGAGAGAGCCCGGACGAAGTCGAACAGATTGGTATCGAAAGGGCTTGGCAGGAAATACACGGCGCCGATCGCATTCTCATGGTGGTCGATGCCACCACCACCGAGGAGACAGAAGCCTCACGCATCTGGCCGGAGTTCGTCGACAGCCTAGAAGACAGCTCCCATCTCACTCTGATACTCAACAAAACCGATCTCAGCGGTATGCGCGAGGTCAAACACAGCACTCACCCCGTAATAGGTCTATCGGCTAAAGCCGGCGATGGCGTCGATGAGCTGCGAACTCACCTAAAAGCTTGTATGGGTTTTACCGGGACTACTGAGGGTGGATATACCGCCAGAAGACGCCATCTAGATGCCTTAGAGAGAGCCCGAGAGCATCTGCGCACTGGACAGCAGCAACTCGAAGGCATAGGTGCCGGCGAGCTGCTCGCGGAAGACTTGCGCCAAACCCAAAACACCTTAGGTGAAATCACCGGAGATTTTACCCCAGACGAACTGCTCGGCCGTATTTTTTCCAGCTTCTGCATCGGCAAGTAATCCTAGACGGCGACGTCGCCGTCGCCTCCCCCCTTTCCTCCATCACAGACGATTGACTCCTACACGGGCTCTACTCAACGATCCGACAAGAAAATTCCTATTTATGCCAGCGTCCACCACCCTCATTCCTCTTGAGGTATCCCGTATCCCAGAATTATCCCTTTTAGGTATCTCACAGCTTAAATATCCCTCTATAAAATACTCCCGCTCCTAATAGGTACAAAATTACCATTTTGATCAAACTCCCATCAATTACAGAGCTTATCCACAATTGCTCACAGGTTTATCCCCTAAGTTAATGAAAAATCGGTGTTTTTTTGTGTTGATTTTGAACTCCTGTGGACAACCACTGGAATTGTGGGAGTAAAAGCTCGGAGTGAAAATGGGGATAACTGAGGGTTTGTCTTCTCGTGTGTATAAGTCATGGTTTCACCACCAGCTTATCTGCAACTAGTGATCAGCTAATACCTTTTAGATACATTGGTTTGGACCTCTTTAACCTATTGTTTTATAAGAGAAAATATCGGTTACACACAGATATGTCTCTGCTATTTAATAACAACAACAACATATCTATATATCTTTCATATCTATATATCTATTTATATTCTTATATGTATAAGTTTAAAGATTTAAAAAAATCAGATGAAATTTTGAACAACTTACCAACCCAACATATAATGTGCGCCCTTTTGAAAACCACGCCCTTCCTGGGTATCCCCAAGAGACTGTTTTATGGATTATCCGCAACGCTATGATGTGATCGTGATTGGTGGTGGCCATGCCGGCACCGAAGCTTGTTTAGCGTCAGCCAGAATGGGGGCAAAAACCTTATTGCTGACCCACAACATCGATACTCTTGGACAAATGAGTTGTAACCCCGCGATTGGTGGAATTGGTAAAAGCCACCTAGTGAAAGAGATCGATGCTCTTGGTGGCGCTATGGGATTGGCAACTGACAAAGGCGGCATTCAATTTCGAACCCTCAATGCTCGAAAGGGCCCAGCAGTGCGCGCCACTCGAGCGCAGGCCGATAGAGCCCTCTACAAAGCGGCTATTCGAGAAACTCTCGAGAACCAAGAGAACTTGGATATATTTCAACAATCGGTGGATGACCTCATTGTTGAAGGCGATCAGGTGCGAGGGGCTGTTACCCAAATGGGGGTAAAGTTCTACGCACCATCGGTGGTATTGACCGTGGGGACATTCTTGGGGGGCAAGATCCATATTGGTTTGGATAATCACTCTGGTGGACGGGCGGGCGATCCTCCCTCTATCGCACTAGCGCATCGACTGCGTGAATTGCCCTTCACCGTTGATCGACTTAAAACCGGAACACCACCTCGCATTGATGCTCGCAGCGTCAACTTTGAAAGCCTCGAAAAACAATGGGGCGACAAACCTGAACCGGTAATGTCTTACATGGGGCGTTTACAAGATCATCCCCAACAAACCTGTTGCTGGATCACTCACACCAACGCTCGCACTCATGAAATTATTCACGGTGGATTAGACCGTTCGCCAATGTACACTGGCGTGATTGATGGGGTAGGCCCACGTTACTGTCCATCGGTCGAAGACAAAGTTCACCGTTTCGCCGACAAAGATTCGCACCAAGTTTTTATTGAACCTGAAGGTTTAAAAACACACGAACTTTACCCCAACGGTATTTCAACCAGCCTGCCCTTTGATGTGCAGATAGAAATGGTTCGCTCCATTGTTGGATTTGAAAACGCGCACATTACTCGTCCTGGCTACGCCATCGAATATGATTTTTTTGATCCACGAGATCTACAGTACAGTCTCGAAAATAAATTTATTTCGGGTTTGTATTTTGCCGGACAAATAAACGGCACCACGGGTTATGAAGAAGCGGGTGCACAAGGTTTATTGGCTGGTGCCAATGCCGCTTTACGTGTTCAAGGAAAAGACCAATGGTGCCCGCGTCGAGACGAAGCCTATATTGGCGTTCTGGTTGATGATCTCATCACCATGGGGACGCGTGAGCCATATCGAATGTTCACCAGTCGTGCTGAATATCGTTTGTTATTGCGGGAAGATAACGCAGACTTGCGCCTCACAGAAAAAGGTCGCGAACTAGGTTTGGTTGATGACGCACGCTGGGCCGCTTTCTCAGAAAAACGCGAAGCGATTGTTCGCGAGCAACAACGCTTGCGAGAAACTTGGATTCAAGCGGGGAGCCAAGAGGCTGAAAAATTGAGTGAGAGATTAAAGTCTCCACTCACTCGTGAATACAGTTTGCACGATTTGTTAAAGCGTCCTGAAATTACTTACGCTGATATAGGTGAGCTAAAAGGTGAGGCGGCGAGCGATCCGCAAGTGCAAGAACAAGTTGAAATCGATGCGAAGTACGCCGGTTATATTGATCGACAACAAGAAGACATTGATCGTTTGCGTCAACATGAAAATACCCCAATCCCTGCTGATTTTGATTACAGTGTTGTCGAGGGGTTGTCTAACGAAGTTAAACAAAAACTCTCTGACGGAAAGCCGCAAACCTTGGCGCGAGCTTCAAGAATTCAAGGAGTGACTCCAGCGGCGGTTTCGCTGCTGTTAATCTATTTGAAAAAACATGGTCTGCTCAAAAAACAAAAGGCTGTTTCGTGAATAACACTGACAACATCATCGCGTTGAAAAAAAGATTGGTGTCTGGCGCCGCAAAAATGGGAGTAGCTCTCTCGGATTTGCAAGCGGCGCAGTTACTCGATTACATACAGCTGTTTCACAAGTGGAACAAAACTTACAATCTATCGGCTATTCGCGATATCGAATCACAAGTGGATCGACACTTGCTCGATAGCTTGAGCGTGGTTCCCTATATCGAGGCCGATCACATGATTGATGTGGGAACCGGTGGCGGTCTGCCGGGAATTCCTTTGGCGATTATGTTTCCACAAAAAAACTTCACCTTGCTCGACAGTGCCGGCAAAAAAACACGATTTCTATTCCAAGTAAAAACCCAGCTCAAGCTGGATAATGTGCAGGTCGAAAATCGCCGAGTTGAGAGTTTTCAGCCCGAGCGTTTATTTGATGCTGTGATCAGTCGAGCCTTTGCCAGCCTCAAAGACATGACCGATGGCTGCCAGCATCTGCTCGCCGATGGCGGTGTTTTTTACGCCATGAAGGGCATCTACCCCACAGATGAGTTGAGTGAGGTGGAAAAAAACTATAAGGTTTCTGATTCTTACCCCTTACAGATTCCTCGTGAAGACGGTGAACGCCACCTCCTGGTCCTGACGCCCTAAGCTCGTCGACCATAGCGCTAGCGCCCTGTAACCCTAAATGCTGAACGAAGCGGGACAGTAACTTGATAAAAAAATACGCCATTGCCAACCAAAAAGGCGGAGTCGGCAAGACCACCACTTGTGTCAATCTGGCGGCTTCGCTAGTGGCGACCAAAAAAAATGTTCTGTTGGTGGATCTGGATCCACAGGGTAACGCCACCATGGGGTCGGGGATCGATAAGAATGATCTCGAGATTTCTATCTACGAAGTCTTGGTGGGAGCTTGCAAAGCCGAAGACGCCATAGTGCCCTCCCCTTCCGGCAAATACTCGGTGTTGCCTGCCAACGGTGATTTGACCGCCGCCGAAGTCGAGATGCTGACCCTTGAAGACAAAGAGTATCGCTTGCGCACGGCGCTGGCTGAGCTCGAAGATCAATATGATTATGTGGTTGTCGACTGCCCGCCGTCACTGAATATGCTTACCGTGAATGCCCTGAGTGCTTGTGATGGGGTAATTATCCCCATGCAATGTGAGTACTACGCGCTGGAAGGTTTGTCGGCGTTGATCGGCACCATCAATCAGATCCAATCAGTGCTCAATCCCGGACTGATCATCGAGGGGATACTGCGCACCATGTACGATCCTCGAAACAGTCTTACCAACGATGTCTCTGCGCAGTTATCGGATCACTTTGGCGATCGGTTGTATCGCACCTGTGTCCCGCGTAATGTGCGCTTGGCTGAAGCGCCGAGTTTTGGTCAACCGGCCTTGAGTTACGACCGCCAATCCAAAGGCGCTATCGCCTACTTGGCTTTGGCCGGCGAAATACTGCGACGCAATGAATCGGTCGATAGCGCTAACAGCGTCGATATGGCCGGATAGCATCGCCGCAACTGGATTTTAAATAACAATTCGCCGTGCAGATCACGGCAACCATAGGATTAGAAAAAAAATGGCGGCAAAACGAAAAGGATTGGGGCGTGGCTTAGACGCGCTGTTGGGTGGCGCGACTGGGTCTAACGCCAGTGAAGCCATTGCCGCCGTCACCACCGACACGGAGTCCTCGCAAGACGGCACCTTAACCAAGTTACCGGTGGAGTTTATTCAGCGCGGCAAGTATCAACCGCGTAAAGACATGCACCCAGAAGCCTTAGAAGAGTTGGCCGAATCGATCAAGGCGCAGGGCGTCATGCAGCCTATCGTTGTGCGACCTCTGGGCACTGACAAATACGAGATCATTGCCGGCGAGCGCCGCTGGCGAGCGACCCAGCTAGCTGGACTAGATACGATTCCCTGTGTCATACGCGAAGTGCCTGATGAAGCGGCTATCGCCATGGCGTTGATTGAGAATATTCAGCGTGAAGATCTCAATCCTATGGAAGAGGCCGTTGCGCTCAAGCGACTGCAAGACGAATTTGAACTCACCCATGCGGAAGTTGCTCAAGCGGTGGGAAAATCCAGAACCACGGTAACCAACCTATTGCGCTTGATCGCGTTGACCGATGATGTCAAAACCATGCTTGAGCATGGCGATCTTGAGATGGGGCATGCGCGAGCGATGTTGTCGCTCGATGCTGCCGAGCAGCGAGATGTGGCAAAACAGGTGGTGGCCAAAGGCTTGTCGGTGCGACAAACCGAAGCTTTGGTCCGAAAAATTCAACAGGGATTACCGCAAGTGGTGGTCGCTCAAAAGCCCAGTTCCGATGTGCTTAAGCTGGAAGAGTCGTTATCCGAGAAGGTAGGGGTTCCCGTGGCCATATCTCACTCAGCTAAGGGTAAGGGCAAAATGGTTCTGAGTTACAACAGTTTGGATGAGCTCGATGGGATTTTGGCGCATTTGGGTTACAAGCCCTAGTGGTTTTATGCGCCACTAGACGCTAGATAGAGTGTTTCGCCGTAAAGCTTGGCACTTAGGGGTTAGCAAGTCCTTATTTCGGTTGATTGCAGAGGGTCTAAACCCTATAATTCGCGTCGCCCGAATTGATGCTCGAAGACGAGTCGTTGATGGGCGGAAAAGGTGCAGAGCAAACGAGAACTATGTTTAAGCCCAGAGCGTTACCAGAGAAGTCGCCTTGGCTAGCATAAAACGACCAGCAGTCTTCCGAGTTACCCTGATTCAGTGCGCAGTTTTGCTGCTTGCCGGAGTTGGGCTGAGCTTTTGGAAATGGTCTATCGCAGTAGCCGTCGTTATTGGCGGCGTGATTGCGATCATTCCTCATCTCTATTTCACCGTTTTCGCATTCCGTTTTATGGGCGCTAGAGCCAGTCAAGACATTGCCAGATCCTTCTATCGTGGGGAAACCGGTAAGTTTGTGTTAACTCTGGTGGGGTTTGCTTGTGTATTCACTGGCAGGCCCGATATTGATCCCCTCGGTTTGTTTGGTGGGTATCTAACAATGATCGTGTTACAGATTGGCTTGGTAGGACGCGCGGTTGCCCATCGCTAGTACCCGATAATCTGCCAGGTAATTGATTTATTGCGACGCTTTCCCACAATGGAGAGGGTTTCAAAGTAAAACACTAAAAAGTTCTAAAAGTGGTTTTAGCAGTCGAGCTAAGAAGTCTTTTAAAACTTTTTAAAACTTAAAGGTGCTTGAGAAAACTATGGCAAGCGAAGAACTCACTCAAACGGGTTATATCCAACACCACCTGCAAAATATGGCCTATGGCGAATTGCCAGCCGGCTATGAACGCGCAGATGGATCAGTATTAGAGCAAGCGACTTGGACGCTGGCTCACTCCACTCAAGAAGCTGCTGATATGGGCTTTTGGGCGGTTCACCTTGATACCTTGGGCTGGTCTATCGGCTTAGGTTTGATTTTCTCTTGGTTGTTTTCGAAAGCGGCCAAAAACGCTTCAACAGGTGTTCCTAGCGGTCTGCAAAGCTTTGTAGAGATGATCGTTGAGTTCGTCGATGGGGTTGTAAAAGATACTTTCCATCATTCCAACAAGTTGGTTGCTCCTATGGCGCTGACCATCTTTGTCTGGGTGTTCATGATGAACTTGATGGATCTGGTGCCGATTGACTGGTTGCCTATGGGCGCTCAGATTATCTCTGGCGATCCGCATCTGTACTTTAAAGTCGTTCCTACCACCGATCCCAATGCTACCTTGGGCATGGCGATAGGCGTCTTCATACTGATGATCGGCTTCAGTATCAAAAACAAAGGCTTCGGCGGCTTCATGCGCGAACTTGCCTTACACCCGTTTAATCACCCTGTGATGATTCCTTTCAACTTGTTCCTAGAAATGGTTGGTCTAATCGCCAAGCCGATTTCTCTAGGCTTGCGTTTGTTCGGAAACCTCTACGCCGGTGAAATGATCTTTATCTTGATCGCCTTGTTGTACTCTGGCGGTTTGGTATTGGGCGCCTTTGGTGCTGGTTTGCAGTGGATGTGGGCAGTCTTCCATATTCTGGTTATTACTCTGCAAGCGTTTGTGTTCATGGTACTGACTACGGTCTACATGGCTATGGCACACGATGTTGATGAGCATCACTAAGACGTTCTAACTTTTTTAAACGATTTACTTTTAACTTTAACTTTAAACCTTCGAAAATTGGAGAAAACAATGGAAGCACTTGGTTTGGTATACGTAGCTAGCGCACTGCTGATCGGTTTGGGCGCACTGGGTACTGCAATCGGTTTCGGTACTTTGGGCGGCAAACTTTTGGAAGGCTCTGCTCGTCAGCCAGAACAAGGCCCTGCTCTGCAAGGTAAAATGTTCTTGATGGCTGGTCTGTTGGATGCGGTTCCTATGATCGGTGTTGGTATCGGCATGTACCTGATCTTTGTTGTTGCACCTGGCCTTGCAGGCTAATCGACCTCTTTCTTTATAACCTTTCCTTAAAGAACAATGAGGTGTCGGTGTGAACATTAATTTGACTTTGATTGGCCAAACGATTTCGTTTGCACTCTTCGTGCTGTTTTGCATGAAGTTTGTATGGCCAGCGCTTATTTCTGTAATGGAAGAGCGTGAAAAGAAAATCGCCGATGGTCTGGAAGCTGCTGACCGCGCTGACAAAGATCTTGAGCTGGCTCAGAAAAAAGCCACTCAACAACTGCGTGAAGCGAAAGAAGAAGCAGCAGCAATTATTGAGCAAGCTAACAAGCGTGCCAACCAGATTGTTGAAGAAGCTAAAGATCAAGCTGTCGTCGAAGGCGACCGTTTGAAGGCTGCCGCTGAAGCTCAGATCGAGCAAGAAGTTAACCGTGCGAAAGAAGATCTTCGCGGTAAGGTTGCTGCTCTGGCGCTAGCTGGTGCTGAGAAAGTACTGGGTGCGTCAATCGACGAGTCTGCTAACAGCGAACTGGTAAACCAGTTAGCCGCCGAACTGTAAGCGAGGTTAATCATGGCCGAACTTACGACTTTAGCTAGACCATACGCCAAAGCGGCATTCGAATCGGCGGATGCTGCAGGTGAATTACAAAAGTGGTCTGAAATGCTAACTCTAGCTGCTGCCGTATCGCAGCAGGATGGAATGATCAAGGCGCTGGTGTCACCCGCTTTGACCGCACAGCAAAAAGCGAAAGCCTTTGTTGATGTGTGTGGTGATGAGCTCAATGCGAGCGCAGTGAACTTGATGAACGTTTTGGCTGATAATCAACGCCTGACTCTGCTTCCGCAGATTCAAGAGCTGTTTGAATATCATAAAGCTCAGCGTGAACAGTCCGTCGATGTGGAAGTGACCACAGCCTTTGAGTTAGCCGGCGACTTGCAAGATAAATTGGCGAAGGCACTGAGTGCCAAGCTGGACCGTGAGGTGAGTTTGACGGCTTCGGTCGATAAAGCTCTTTTGGGTGGCGCTCTGGTACGTGCAGGCGACACAGTAATTGACGGTTCGGTGCGTGGTCGTTTGGCCAAGCTCGCCGAAGCAATGAACTCCTGATTCGGCCAACGCCGAATAGGAATTGAGGAACAGAGCATGCAGCAACTGAATCCTTCTGAAATCAGTGACATTATCAAGCAGCGCATCGATGGTATCGATGTTACTGCTAAAGCCCAAAATGAGGGCACCGTCGTTTCTGTAACTGACGGTATTATTCGTATCCACGGTCTAGAAGACGTGATGTACGGTGAAATGATCGAGTTCGAAGGCGGTGTCTATGGTATGGCACTTAACCTTGAGCGCGACAGTGTTGGTGCGGTAGTACTGGGTGACTATGAAGGCGTAGCCGAAGGTCAAACCTGTAAGTGTACTGGTCGTATCTTGGAAGTACCTGTTGGTGATGAGTTGCTAGGTCGCGTTGTAGACGCACTGGGTAACCCTATCGACGGTAAAGGTCCAATTGGCCACAGCCAAACCGACGCGATTGAAAAAATTGCCCCAGGCGTAATTGAGCGTAAGTCAGTAGACGAGCCCGTTCAGTTTGGTCTGAAATCTGTTGATGCCATGGTTCCTGTAGGTCGTGGTCAGCGTGAGCTGATTATTGGTGACCGTCAGACCGGTAAAACCGCAATTGCGATTGACGCCATCATCAACCAGAAAGACTCTGGCATTAAATGTATCTACGTAGCTGTTGGTCAAAAAGCTTCTTCTATTGCGGCAGTTGTTCGTAAACTGGAAGAGCATGGTGCCATGGCTCACACCATTGTAGTTGCCGCTACCGCATCAGATCCTGCAGCGATGCAGTTCTTGGCACCGTTTGCCGGTACTACCATGGGTGAATACTTCCGTGACCGCGGACAAGACGCCTTGATCGTACACGATGATTTGACCAAGCAAGCTTGGGCTTACCGTCAGATCTCTTTGCTGTTGCGTCGTCCTCCTGGTCGTGAAGCTTACCCTGGTGACGTATTCTACTTGCACTCCCGTTTGTTGGAGCGTGCATCTCGCGTAAACGCTGAGTACGTTGAGAAATTCACCAACGGTGAAGTGAAAGGTCAGACCGGTTCTTTAACCGCTCTTCCAATCATTGAAACCCAAGCCGGTGACGTTTCTGCATTCGTACCAACCAACGTAATTTCGATTACCGATGGTCAGATCTTCCTTGAGACTGACATGTTCAACGCTGGCATCCGTCCTGCAATGAACGCCGGTATCTCGGTATCGCGTGTTGGTGGTTCTGCTCAGTCTAAAGTGATCAAGAAACTGTCTGGTGGTATTCGTACTGCTTTGGCTCAGTATCGTGAATTGGCGGCCTTCTCTCAGTTCGCTTCTGATCTTGACGATGCCACTAAAGCCCAGTTGGATCACGGCGAGCGCGTAACCGAGTTGATGAAACAGAAACAATACGCACCACTCAGCATTGCTGAAATGGGCGTGATTCTGTACGCAGCCAACGAAGGTCACCTGCAAGACGTAGAAGTTGCCAAAATTGGCGACTTCGAAGCTGCCTTGCTTTCTTACATGAACAGCGAACACGCTGATCTGATGAAGAAAGTTACCGAAACCGGAAACTACAATGATGAAATTGAGTCCGGTTTCAAAGCGGCCCTAGAGAAATTCAAATCCACTCAAACTTGGTAAGTCTTAATTCGGGCGCTTAATCGCGTCCGATCTTATGACACTAAATTGAATTTTTTGGGGACCGGTAATGGCAAGCGGAAAAGAGATACGTACTCAGATAACGAGTATTAAAAATACGCAGAAAATTACGTCCGCTATGGAAATGGTAGCGGCGAGTAAGATGCGTAAAGCGCAAGACCGCATGCAGCTTGGTAAACCTTACGCCCAGCGTATTCGCTCGGTGGTAGGTCACATTGCCAGTGCCAATCCAGAATATAAGCACTTATTTATGGAGCAGCGCGAAGTTAAACGCGTTGGTTTCATTCTGGTGTCTACTGACCGTGGCTTGTGTGGCGGTTTGAACGTTAACGTGTTCAAGCGTGCTATCAAAGACATGAAGCAGTGGAATGATCAAGAAGTCGAAATTGACTTGTGCTTGATTGGTGCAAAGGCTGCCGCCTTCTTCAATAGTTATGGCGGCAATGTTGTTGCTGCTGTGCGTGATCTTGGCGAACAACCAAGCGTTGCTGATTTGATCGGTAGCGTGAAAATTATGCTCGACGGCTACGCCGAAGGAAAAGTAGATAAGTTGTACTTAGTGGGCAACGAGTTTGTGAACACCATGACTCAAAACCCATTTGTTCAACAGCTACTACCTTTGCAAGCTGATGAAGATGAAAAGCTGCAACACAGCTGGGATTACTTGTACGAGCCTGACGCAGAAGCTCTGTTGGAAGGTTTATTAACTCGTTACATTGAGTCGCAAGTGTATCAAGCTGTTGTAGAGAACACCGCCTGTGAAATGGCTGCTCGTATGTTGGCGATGAAGAACGCAACCGACAATGCGGGTGACCTGATTGATGATCTTGAGCTGGTCTATAACAAGGCCCGACAAGCTGCGATTACGCAGGAGTTGTCAGAGATTGTTAGTGGTGCGTCTGCAGTTTGATCGAGCGCAGTGACAGAATTTAAATTCTAAACTTTTGTAATTGAGGATCCGGAAATGAGTAGCGGACGTATCGTACAAATTATTGGTGCCGTTATCGACGTGGAATTCCCTCGTGACTCCGTACCTAAGGTATATGACGCCTTAACCGTCGCTGAAAAGGGTTTAACCCTTGAAGTTCAGCAGCAGTTAGGTGACGGCATGGTGCGCGCAATCGCAATGGGTTCTTCCGAAGGTGTAAGCCGTGGCTTAACCGTCGAGAACACCAACGCCCCTATCTCTGTACCTGTCGGTGCTGAGACTTTGGGTCGTATCATGGATGTATTGGGTAACCCTATTGATGAAGCTGGTCCTATCGGTGAGAAAGACCGTTCAGCTATCCATCGCAAGGCCCCTGCCTATGACGAGCTGGCAGCTTCTGAAGATCTGCTGGAAACCGGCATTAAAGTTATCGACTTGGTTTGTCCTTTCGCCAAAGGTGGTAAGGTCGGACTGTTCGGTGGTGCTGGTGTAGGTAAAACCGTAAACATGATGGAGTTGATCAACAACATTGCTAAGGCGCACAGCGGTTTGTCCGTATTCGCCGGTGTTGGTGAGCGTACTCGTGAAGGTAACGATTTCTACTACGAGATGGAAGAGTCCAACGTACTAGACAAAGTTGCCATGGTTTACGGCCAGATGAATGAGCCTCCCGGTAACCGTCTTCGCGTAGCACTGACTGGCCTGACTATGGCTGAGAAGTTCCGTGACGAAGGTAAAGACGTACTGTTGTTCGTCGATAACATCTACCGTTACACCTTGGCGGGTACTGAAGTATCTGCACTGCTGGGCCGTATGCCTTCAGCGGTAGGTTATCAGCCAACATTGGCTGAAGAGATGGGTGTTCTTCAAGAGCGTATTACTTCAACTAAGAACGGCTCTATTACTTCCGTTCAAGCGGTATACGTACCTGCGGATGATTTGACCGATCCATCACCTGCAACCACCTTTGCTCACTTGGATTCAACCGTTGTATTGAGCCGTGATATTGCTTCTAAGGGTATCTACCCTGCGATCGATCCACTGGATTCAACTTCACGTCAGTTGGACCCTCTGATCATCGGCGACGAGCATTACGCTATCGCTCGTGGCGTTCAGTCTGTTCTTCAGCGTTATAAAGAGCTGAAAGACATCATTGCGATTCTGGGTATGGATGAGCTATCTGAAGAAGATAAGCAAACCGTATCTCGTGCTCGTAAGATTGAGCGTTTCTTGTCTCAGCCTTTCCACGTAGCAGAAGTATTTACCGGTGCCCCTGGTAAATATGTTTCTCTGAAAGACACTCTAGCCGGCTTCAGTGGTATTCTGAATGGCGACTATGACAATCTTCCAGAGCAAGCCTTCTACATGGTTGGCGGTATCGAAGAAGCTGTAGAGAAAGCCAAAAAGATGTAAGGCATTCTCTTCAGCTCATCACATAGAGCTGAGCGAGGTTGTGGATAATTAACCTTATCCACAACCGAGAAAGAGGCAATAGTTATGGCTATGACTGTCCACTGTGACATCGTTAGCGCAGAAGAAGAAATCTTTTCCGGTTTGGTTGAGATGGTAATTGCAGCAGGTACTGAAGGTGACGTAGGTGTCGCTTACGGTCACGCGCCGCTATTAACCAGCTTACAACCAGGTCCCATTCGTGTGATTAAACAGGATGGTGAAGAAGAGGTTTATTACGTATCAGGCGGTTACTTGGAAGTTCAGTCTTACCATGTCTCTGTACTGGCCGATACGGCTCTTCGTGCTGCCGATATGGATGAAGCTGCCGCTCTCGAAGCCAAGCGTGAGGCTGAGCAAGCATTGAATAATCAAAGCGGAGACTTTGATTACTCGCGTGCTGCCACTCAGTTGGCCGAGGCCGCTGCACAACTGCGTACTATTCAGGCGATGCGTAAAAAGCTGGGTTAATACCAGTGTATCTATCGAATTGAGCAGTAAAAAAAGGGTAGCTTTTGGCTGCCCTTTTTTTATGCCTATTGTTTGGTCATCAAAAATGGTGACTATAAAGATTAGTATTCAATCAGATTTAAATTTGTACCTCGCTTGAGTTACTCTGATGGATAGGGAACTCAAACACCACGGAAGACATATTATGTTGTTAGACATCGTTATTCTCGCGGCGGGTAAAGGTACCCGCATGAAATCCAATACACCAAAAGTACTCCACCCTATTGCCGGTAAACCGATGCTGGGGCATGTACTGGATTGCGCGCGAAGTCTGGGCGATGCCAAACTCAATGTCGTTATCGGTCACGGCGCCGATCAGGTGAAACAACAGTTTCAGGCGGACGACGTCAATTTCGTCGAGCAGCTTGAGCAGCTGGGTACCGGCCATGCCGTCCAGCAAGCATTAGCTCATCTCAGAGATGAAGCGACAACATTGATTCTTTACGGAGATGTACCGCTCACCCAAAAGTCGACCTTGAGCAGGTTGATCAATGAAGTTAGTGACGACAGTGTCGGACTACTCACTGTTGAGCTCGAAAACCCTACAGGTTATGGACGTATTGTTCGAAATGAGGCGGGAGCGGTTACGGCTATCGTTGAGCAAAAAGACGCTTCTGAAGAACAGCTAAGCATCAAAGAAGGCAATACCGGTGTCATCGCCGCTCGCAGTGTTGATTTGAAACGCTGGTTGCCGTTGCTGTCTAACGATAATGCCCAAGGTGAATATTACCTCACCGACATTATTGAAATGGCGCAATCGGAAGGCAAAAAAATCGCGACACAACAGGCAGCCACCGAAGACGAAGTGCTAGGTGTGAACAACCGCCAACAACAAGCTCAGCTTGAGCGCTATTATCAGCAGCGATACGCTAACCAGTTAATGGCCGAAGGTGTGACCCTTATGGATCCGAGCCGCTTTGATTGTCGCGGGACGATAACTGCAGGCAACGATGTTGTGATTGATATTAACTGCGTATTTGAAGGTGAGGTGAGTCTGGGAAATAACGTCACGATTGGCGCTAATTGTTGCATAAAAGATGCGACTATAGCCGACGGCACCAGCGTAAAGCCAAATACATTAATTGATGACGCGGTTATCGGGGAATCCTGCGATATTGGCCCCTTTGCTCGAGTGCGACCCGCCACTGTTTTGAAAAACGGTGCCAAACTGGGTAACTTTGTCGAAACCAAAAAATCGGTTATCGGTATTGGCTCGAAAGTAAATCATCTCACTTACATTGGCGACGCCGAAATCGGTGATGGCGTTAATGTCGGCGCAGGAACCATTACCTGCAACTATGACGGTGTTAATAAATCTAAGACGGTTATCGGAGACGGCGCATTTATCGGTTCCAATTCGAGCCTAGTCGCACCGGTGAGCATAGGCGAAGGCGCTACTGTTGGCGCCGGTTCAACGGTGTCATCTGATATCGACGATAATCAGTTAGGCGTTGCTCGCGCTAAGCAGCGAAATATCTCTGGCTGGAAACGTCCGGTCAAAAAGCAAAAATAAAACAAGCTCACAGAGCTTTCCGTGAATTGGTAATAGTGGAATATCACTTATGTGTGGAATTGTTGGTGCAGCAGCACAACGGAATGTAACCAAAATCCTAGTAGAGGGATTAAAACGCTTAGAGTACCGCGGCTATGATTCAGCCGGTATTTCTGTGTTGAGTAATGGTGAGCTAGCGCTGAGAAAAGCTCTGGGTAAAGTGGCCGAGCTAGAGGCGAAATGCATTGCTAACCCAGTAAAAGGACAGTTAGGTATTGCTCACACTCGCTGGGCGACCCACGGTAAACCGTCGGAAACCAACGCACACCCTCACCACTCAGATCATATTGCTGTGGTTCACAATGGTATTATCGAAAATCACACCGAGCTTCGAAGCGAACTGAAAGCCAAGGGTTATAGTTTCTATTCTGAAACCGATACCGAAGTGGTAGCGCATCTTATCCACAGTCTTTATGAAGAGACCGGCTCACTGCGAGAATCTTTACGTCGAGCCATTACCGCTTTTGATGGGGCTTATGCGCTCGGTGTTATGTCGACCAAGCAGCCCGACACTATTGTCTGTGCACGCAGTGGCAGTCCGCTGGTGTTAGGCGTGGGAATCGATGAGAACTTTATTGCTTCCGATCAATTGGCACTGCGCCAAGTGACCGACCGTTTTATTTTCTTGGAAGAAGGTGATCTCGCTGAAATCACCACTACCAACATAGATGTTTTCTCTGCTGATAACGAATCCGTTGAGCGAGAAATTGTACAACTTACCGACGTTGAAGAGTCCGCAGACAAAGGCGAATATCGCCACTACATGTTGAAAGAGATTCATGAACAAACAAAAGTGCTCGGCAATACTCTACAAGGACGTGTCAGCAAAAGTGCGGTGTTGGAAGAGGCTTTTGGCACCGAAGCCAAGGCGATTTTTGATCAAGTTGAATCCATACAAATACTGGCTTGTGGTACCAGTTATCACGCCGGCATGATTGCGAAATACTGGTTCGAAGATTGGGCTGGTATCCCTTGCGCGGTGGAAGTCGCCAGTGAATTTCGCTACCGCAAAACCGTGGTGCGTCCAAATACCTTATTTGTGAGCGTGTCCCAATCGGGCGAAACCGCAGATACTCTTGCGGCGTTGCGTGGCAGTGATGGATATCTTGCGAGTCTGACAATTTGTAATGTTGCCAACAGCTCCTTGGTGCGCGAATCAGATTTGTGTTTGATGACTTTGGCAGGCCCTGAAATTGGTGTTGCCTCTACCAAAGCATTCACCACTCAACTGGTGGCCTTACAATTGTTGGTGATTGCCCTTGGCCGACGTCACGGCTTATCGTCCGAAAAAGAAGCCGAATTGGTTGAAGGTTTGCATTCACTCCCTAAACTCTGTGAAACCGTATTATCCTTAGACGGTAATATCCAACAGATGAGTGAAGCTTTTTCAGAGAAGAATCACTCCCTATTTTTGGGCCGCGGCGTGCAGTATCCCGTTGCTCTAGAAGGCGCCTTGAAGCTCAAAGAAATTTCCTACATTCACGCAGAGGCTTATCCCGCCGGTGAACTAAAGCATGGCCCTCTGGCCTTGGTCGATAGTGATATGCCAGTGGTCGCGGTGGCCCCCAATGATGAACTGCTGGAAAAGCTGAAATCTAATTTGGAAGAAGTTCAGGCTCGAGGCGGAAAACTGTTTGTTTTCGCAGACGAGAAATCTGGATTCACCAACGACGACAGTACGACGGTTTTAAATTTACCTCATGTCCCACTGAATATTGCGCCGATTATCTACACCCTACCATTACAGCTTCTTTCATATCACGTGGCGGTATTGAAAGGTACCGATGTTGACCAACCGCGTAATCTCGCTAAATCCGTTACCGTCGAATAGTGACGACATCCCCCAAATTAATGACTTAGTTTGGGGGATTCTTGTCTCGCCTATTTTGTGTATTGATCTGACCTCTTCTGTCATATTCAGGAGATTTCGATTTTGTCATAGTACTGCTTCATCAGCTTATGACTGAATCTATAAAGAGGTAAGAACTCATGGCGATCCAATCTCCTGCTCCCGCATTTTTTAGACTCGATGGTGATAATGGCTATATCGGCCATGATCCAGCTCGAGGACCTTGGGCCGCGGATGCTTGCCATGCCGGTCCGGTAACTGGCGCCATTGCGCGTTCTTTTGAACATCTTGTGACGGATAAGCAGCTGACTAAATTGTCGGTAGAGATCTTGCGCCCTGTGCCGCTTAGTGGTTTTTACGTTGAAGCTACCATTCGCAAACAGGGGCGAATGGTAACCACGGCCAGCGCAAAGATTGTCGATAAGTCTGGGAAACTGATCGCCAGCGCCAATAGTTTACACATTCAGGTTCAATCGCTTCGTGCTATGACATCCGTCGATGAAGTAATGCCGGCATTCGAGTTGGCAGAGCCTGGTGATTTTCCAATCAAGTCCACGGCTCACGGATTACCAAGTTTTAGCTCGGGTATCGAAGTGCGGTATCCGCCAGGAGAAGATGATCGTCCTGGCCCCACGTTACTGTGGATGCGAACTCTGCCGTTGATCGAAAATGAAATCCCCAGTCCTTTTCAAAGTCTTTGCCCTCTAGCTGACTGTGGTAACGGTTTATCGCGAAATGAAGAGTTATCGGATTTAAGTTTTATGAATCCAGATATCACCATCGTTATGCATCGAGCTCCCAAAGGAGAATGGTTGGGGTCTAAGTCTCAATCTCACTGGCAATCCACCGGCATTGGTTTGGCGCAAGCGACTTTGTTTGATCAACAAGGGGCAATTGGCAGCGCTATGCAGACTTTACTGCTGCAAGAACTGAGCTGAACAATAACCTTGTAACAATCTGTGGTGAGTAGGATGCTCGCTTTCTAAAACCTAGATCAAGGATGATCGTAATGACTTACCTTAATAGTTTATGTTTGGTTGTTGTCCTTAATTGCTGTTTGCTTGCCGATGGCTGGTGCGGTGAAAAGCCGGCTTTGTTATTGGCAAAGAGCTATCAACAAAATATTGTTTTGGACGAATACTGGGTCAGTGAAAAGTACGATGGTTTTCGCGCCTATTGGGACGGAGATAATTTACTGTCTCGACAAGGTCATCGATTTTCCGCGCCGGCTTGGTTTACTCAAAAATTTCCCCCTCACCCTCTTGATGGTGAGCTATGGATAGCTCGTCAAAGCTTTGAACAGTTGGCGTCTGTGGTACGCCAGAAAAAGCCCCATAGCGGTTGGCGAGATGTTCGCTATCTTGTATTTGATTCCCCCTCTCTATCGACAACATTTACTCAACGTCTAGAAGTCATCAAGCGCGCCGTCTCTGATGCAAATTCTCCCTATCTAAAGATGGTTCCGCAGTTCAAGTTAGATTCTCACGATGCTTTGTTGTTGGAGTTAGAGCGACGGGTTAAAGCGGGAGCAGAAGGTTTAATGCTTCATCGCGGAGACTCCTATTATCACCAAGGAAGATCATCCGACCTGTTAAAACTCAAACCCCTCGAAGATGCTGAAGCGCGAGTGATTCAACATCTCGAGGGTAAAGGCAAGTACCAATCTATGATGGGAGCTCTTCTGGTGGAATTGCCGAGCGGGCTCAGGTTTCGAGTGGGGACGGGGTTTTCTGACGAAGAGCGAAAGCGCCCTCCCGCTATTGGCGATATCGTCACCTTTCAGTACACCGGTTTGACCCAGCGAGGAGTTCCTCGTTTTGCACGTTTTCTAAGAATTCGAAACGACGTCAATTGGGCGCAATTGAAGATAAAGGCAGAAAGTCTGTAGGTTTTTACTCAGGTGAGGTCCAGCTTCACGACATCAATCAAACATCAATCTGCCAATCAAATTCCATTTGCTTGGCGGTGCGAATGGCGAGCGCTTGATCGCAAATCAACCCGAGTATGTGCAGGCTCATGTCGATACCCGCAGAGATACCCCCAGAACTGATAATACGCGGTTGGCTGGTATTGGCCTCGACCCAGCGCTTATCGGCGATGACCTTTAGTTGTGGATAACGTCGTTGCAAGTCTGCCTGATCCTCCCAGTGGGTGGTGACCGAGTGCTGATGCAGAATTCCAGATTCTGCCAACAAAAAAACACCCGTACAGACCGAGGCTAAGTTATCCACACTATGGCATTGTTGTTGTAACCAGTGCTGCACCATCGGTCTGTGCATAACTCGTTCATGAACACCCCCTGCGATTAGCAATGTGTCGAGAGGTGGGTGCTGATGAATACTGTAAGATGGAGTCACCAAAAAGCCGCCGCGGGCTTTGATCGGTGCAGTAGACTCAGCCACCAAAAACACTTCTAACGGTGGATAACTCCCTTGGATCAATCGCTGGGCGGTTGAAAAAACCTCAAAAGGACCGGCAAAATCGAGAACTTCGGCATCATCGTAAATAAAGATGCCAATGCGATGAGCTTGGGGATTATTCTCTGTTGAACACTTATCCCCAATTGAATGTTTATCCACAGATATCAACTCTCAATTTTATACTGGCCAAGGCTATCTACCCTCGTCTCTTTAAGGGCTTATTTTCTTCCCTTTAGAAAACATCATCGGTTTGTGGGTATTTATCCACAAGAGAGTTGAGAGTATTAAGCGGTATCGAAACTGGATAAATATCCAGTAATCTATTACATTAACGCTTGTCTTCTGGCTGGATACGCAGTGAACGCAGACCCTGCTTGAGCTTAAACAAATGATCTTGAAGCTCGGAGCCCTTGCGTTGAGCTACACCGATGGCGAGTACATCGATCACCACTAGATGCGCAATCCGAGAAGACAGCGGTGTATAGATCTCGATATCTTCTTCTACGTCCACGACGATAGGGGTGGTGGCATTTTGAATCACCGGAGTGCCGCTGGGGGCGATAGCGATAACGATTCCCCCCGCTTGTTTGACCATGTCCATCGAATGCAATAGTGCCTTGGTGCGTCCACTCTGAGAAATCGCGACGATCACATCGCCAGGCTGCATCGACATGGCCGACATGTTTTGAATGTGAGGATCCGAGTGGGCGGCGGTGGCCAGTTGTAGACGGAAAAATTTATGTTGTGCATCGGCGGCTACGGCACCAGATGCGCCAAAACCGTAGAACTCAACGCGGTTGGCATTACAAATGGAGGAAACTGCGCTGTCGAGGATCGAGGGATCTAGCTTGTCTCGCACCTGCAGCAGCGTATCAATGGTGGAATCGAATACCTTGTGGGTAAAGTCGGCAATCGAGTCTTGATCGGTAACGGCAATTTGTCCAAAACTGGGACTAGAGGCTAATTGTTGAGCCAAATTAAGCTTAAAATCCTGAAAACCATCACAGCCAATGGCTCGACAGAAGCGCACAACCGTAGGTTCACTGACTTCGGCCTTTTGCGCCAGATCGACAATCCGCATGTGGATAATATCGGCAGGGTTGCACAGGACATAATCTGCCACTTTGCGTTCAGATTTACGCATGACTTCTAGCGCTTCACTGATACGACCGGTGAGTTCGGCGGGTTTCACTATGAATGACTTCCTGACTGATCCACGCTCGATAGTGAGCGTACAACGGTTGATTGAACGTTACTGTGATCACCGCCCTTAGGCGGTTATAGATAGTATAAAAAAATATGTAGTAAACGCACGATATATTTGTAAATTTGCTACAAAAAGCTGCATAAAATGCTCTAACTCCCTCATTTACTGAGGTTTTTTAAGGTTCTTTGTTGGTAGAATGACACCATGGACGTATCCCGAATATTAGACAATCTCAACGACGCACAGCGCCAAGCGGTTACTGCTGGGCCGAACAATCAACTGATCTTGGCTGGTGCCGGCAGTGGTAAAACACGGGTGTTGGTTCACCGTATCGCCTGGTTGATCCAAGTCGAAGAGGTCTCGCCTTTCTCGATTCTGGCAGTGACCTTTACCAATAAAGCCGCCAAAGAGATGCGCGGTCGTATCGAAGAACTGTTGGGCCTCAATCCCCGAGGCATGTGGGTGGGCACCTTTCATGGCATTGCTCATCGATTGCTAAAAGCACATTGGCAAGATGCGGGGCTGCCGCAGAACTTCCAAATACTCGATAGCGATGATCAGCTTCGGTTGGTTAAACGTATCTCGCAACAGCTGGGCTTGGATGACAAGCAGTGGCCAGCGAGACAATCGCAATGGTTCATTAATGCCCAGAAAGACGAAGGCCTAAGACCCGATTACATACAGGATACCGGCGATCCCTACGTCACCACCATGATTCGAATTTATCGCGAATACGAAGAGGCCTGCCAGCGCGGCGGTATGGTGGATTTTGGTGAACTGTTATTGCGCTCTCACGAACTGTGGCTCAAATGTCCGCATATATTGGCGCACTACCAAGAGCGCTTCCCGTTTATCTTGGTGGACGAATTTCAAGATACCAACACCATTCAATACGCCTGGCTGCGAGTTTTGGCGGGCAAACAATGTAAGGTCACGGCCGTCGGCGACGACGATCAATCTATCTATGGCTGGCGTGGCGCAAAGATCGAAAACATACAGCGCTACGAAGACGATTTTGCCAATACCGAGGTGGTCAAGTTGGAGCAAAATTATCGCTCCACCGCAACCATTTTGGATGCCGCTAATGCCGTGATTGAAAACAACCAAGGGCGTTTGGGAAAAACACTCACCACCGATGGTGAAAAAGGCGAGCCTATCAGTTTGTACGCGGCGTTTAACGAGCAAGATGAAGCTCGCTATGTCGTCGAGCGGATCGAAAATTGGGTGAAAGATGGCAACCAACGCACCGATAGTGCCATTCTGTATCGCTCAAACGCCCAGTCTCGAGTATTGGAAGAAGCGCTTTTGCGAGAGGGTGTGCCCTACCGTATTTACGGTGGTCAACGATTTTACGAGCGCTTGGAAATCCGCAACAGTCTCGCCTATTTGCGACTGATTGCCAGCCGTCAAGACGATGCGGCTTTTGAGCGTGTGATTAATACGCCAACCCGAGGCATAGGCGGAAAAACAGTGGATAACATGCGCGCCTTTGCCCGTGAACAAGGTTGTTCATTGTGGCAAGCGGCAACAATGATGGTCGAGAACAAAGCCTTGACGGCAAGAGCGGCAAACGCTGTTCAGAGTTTTCTGCTCTTAATCGACGAGCTTCACAGCACCACTGAAAACAAAGTGTTGAGTGAAATGGCCGAGTATGTGATTCATCACTCCGGCCTGTATGAGTTCCACAAAGCCGAGAAAGGCGAAAAAGGTCAAACAAGAATTGAAAACTTGGATGAGCTTATCAATGCCTGTCGAGCCTTCACTCATGATGATGAAGAGCTTCCCGAGCTGAATGCATTTTTGGATACCGCCGCTTTGGACGCCGGTGACGCTCAAGCCGATGAGTTTGATGATGCGGTACAGCTAATGACTCTACACTCGGCCAAAGGCCTCGAATTTCCGCTGGTGTTTTTGGCCGGCGCTGAAGAAAACTTGTTTCCCCACCGCATGTCCGCCGAAGAGCCTGGTCGTCTCGAAGAAGAGCGTCGATTGTGTTACGTGGGCATCACTCGAGCCATGGAAAAACTGGTCATTACCTACGCCGAAAGTCGCCGTATGCACGGGCAGGATAATTTCAATTCGATTTCTCGTTTTGTCAAAGAAATTCCCAGTGAGCTCATTGAAGAAGTTCGAGTAAAAAATACCATTTCTCGCCCAGTGAGTTTTCAGCGGCCGAAAAAGGCACCACGTTTGAGTGACGATGGCGAGAACACCGGTTTCTATTTGGGACAACGAGTAAAACACGCCATGTTTGGTGAGGGTGTTATCTTACATTTTGAAGGGGATGGTGCGGCAGCGCGCGTTCAGGTGAACTTTAGTGACGCTGGCTCTAAATGGTTGGTGCTAAAGTTTGCCAAACTAGAAGCGCTATCATAGCGTTAAACCTCTCAAGTCGAACCCACTAAAAATAACGATAATCAGTGAATGGATTAAACACATGACAGAGACACGCGCGAATCGCTCGCAACCAATGATTATTTTGGGCTTGGTGGCGTTGGTGGTCATCTTATTTTGGTTACTGGTAGCTAAACACGCCAGTATCAATGGCAGTGGTGCTAGCGGTATTCAGACTGAAATCACTGGTGGTGACAATCCTAAATCGCAAACTCAATATCATTGGAAAATGGTGACCACTTGGCCCAAGAATTTTCCGGGACTTGGTTCCGCGGCAACGAATTTTTCGCGATTGGTTGACGAGATGAGCGAAGGTCGTTTGACTGTTTCTGTTTACGGCGCTGGTGAGCTAGTGCCGGCGTTGGGTGTGTTTGATGCAGTCTCTTCAGGCAGTGTCGAGGCGGGTCACGGAGCGGCCTACTACTGGAAAGGAAAAAACACAGCCACGCAATTCTTTACCTCAGTGCCTTTTGGTATGAATGCCCAAGAAATGAACGGTTGGCTCTATTACGGCGGCGGAATGGAATTATGGCGAGAAATTTATGAGCCATTCAATATCGTTCCTTTTGCTGGCGGTAATACTGGCATTCAAATGGCCGGTTGGTTTAATAAAGAAATCAACACCATGAATGACATCAAAGGCCTGAAGATGCGTATCCCCGGTCTCGGCGGTGAAGTGTGGAATCGCGCCGGTGGTTCATCGGTGAATATTCCCGGAGGTGAGCTTTACACCGCTCTGCAAACCGGGGTTATTGATGCAACTGAGTGGGTCGGCCCCTACAATGATTTGGCCTTTGGTTTCTATCAAGTTGCCGATTATTACTATTACCCCGGTTGGCACGAGACAGGCTCTACCTTGGAGTTAATTGTTAATAAGGACGCTTTAGAAGCCTTGCCAAAGGATCTTCAAGTTATTGTCGAAACCGCTTCTCGTATGGCTAACCAAGATATGCTTGACGAGTTCACTGGCCGCAATAACACTGCACTGCAAGAGCTAATCAATACTCATAAAGTGGATGTTCGCCCTATTCCCAAACCGGTATTACTCGAGCTCGAAGCGATCGCTCATCAGATATACAGTGAAGAGGCCGAAAAAAATCCTGATTTTAAGCGTGTTTACGAAGCCTATAAAACTTTTCAGGATGGCGTGGAAACCTATCATAAAGTCTCCGAGCAGGCTTACTATGAGTTGAGAGAATAAATTAGGCTATTGATTTGACGAGGTAACCACGAGGTAATAAGTCCCTCGCGAAGCTTTCGCAATTTTGTTGAAGATAAACAGGAGGTTTAACCGTGAAAATTTACGGCGATATTCAATCTGGAAATTGTTACAAAATAAAATTGTTGCTAGAGATTTTGAAGATCCCTCATCAATGGATTTTTGTGGATATCCTTAAAGGAGATACACAGGCACCAGATTATTTGGTGAAAAACCCTGTTGGAAAAATACCCCTGTTAGAACTCGATGACGGCCGTACCTTGTCAGAGTCGAACGCAATTCTAAATTTTCTTGCCACCGGCTCCGAATTATTACCTAGCGATTCGTTTACCCGCGCGAAAATTCTTCAATGGCAGTTCTTTGAACAATACAGTCATGAACCCTACATCGCAGTGGCGAGGTTCATTGCTAAATATTTGGGGCTGCCGCAAGAACGTCGTGAAGAGTACCAACAAAAACAAGTGGGTGGTCACAAGGCGTTAAAAGTGATGGAGCAGCAACTGCTCGATACCCCCTATCTCGTCGGTGATCAATTAACTATTGCTGACATTTCGCTCTATGGTTACACCCATGTGGCTGATGAAGGTGGGTTTAGTCTATCTGATTATCCAGCGATTAATGATTGGATTAGACGTGTCCAGAGCGCGCCCAATTATGTCGCTATGGGTTGATTCTCGAATAAAAAAAGGGCGCAAAAAGCGCCCTTTTTCTAATCAATATGGTAGCTCCGTATCAGATTGGTTTAACCCAATTTGATAGAACGAGTACGGCCGTTATCATCAATGGCGACATACACAAAGGTGCCTTCGGTCACTTTATAACGTTCACCGCTTTCGGCAACGTACAACCAAACATCAACCAAAATACGAACTGAAGAACGACCGACTTCTAGGATTTCTGCGTAACAACTAATGGTTGCACCGACGGGTACTGGACGCAAGAAAGCCATACTACCGGCGGCAACTGTGGTGATACGACCGCGAGCGATCGCCGCAGCTTTAATGGAACCTGCTAAGTCCATCTGCGACATTAACCAACCGCCAAACACATCGCCATTTGGATTGGTGTCTGCAGGCATTGCCAGCGTTTGGAGTGTCAGTTCACCAGAGGGAACCGGTTCGTCATCCATTGTATCGTCGTAATCGTCGTTCATTGAACACCTCTGAGAAAAATTAATGCATCTGCCCTGGCAGCCACGTGACTAGTTGCGGCCAGACAGCTAGCGTTAGCATCAGCGCCAATTGGATCACAATAAACGGCGCAACGCCACGATAAATAGCGGAAGTTGGGACTGTGTCCGGCGCGACGCCGCGCAAATAAAATAGCGCAAAACCAAAGGGCGGCGTTAAAAAAGACGTTTGAAGATTGAGTGCAATCATAATACCCAACCAGATTGGGTCCAGTCCCATGGCGAGCAATACTGGGCCCACAATGGGTACCACAACAAAAGTAATTTCAATAAAGTCTAGAATAAAGCCGAGTAAAAAAATCACCAACATAACGATCAAGGTGGCGGAAAGAACACCACCGGGAAGATCGTTAAAGAACCCCGTGATCATTTCTTCGCCACCAAAGCCGCGAAACACTAACGAAAAAAGAGATGCGCCGATAAGAATGGTGAAAACCATAGCGGTAACGGTGGTGGTTGAGCGGCCGATATCTGCCAATTTGGCGCGAGTGAGTTGGCCCTTGTTCCAGGCCAATAACGTTGCACCAAGTGCACCAACACCGGCGGCTTCTGTGGGAGTCGCGGCGCCACTGATGATTGAGCCCAAGACCAACATGATCAGTAAAATGGGCGGCGCTAAACTGGCGATAAGCTCAGCGGTTGATGGAGCCTCTAAGTCATCTTCATCTTGGCCTTTTGGCGCGAGATCAGGGCGTCTCAGCGAGGTGAACAGCAGATAGGCAATGTACAGCAACACCAATAATACGCCGGGAACAATTGCACCGACAAAAAGATCGCCCACCGATACCGGTTGCGGGTTAAAGATTCCCATCTGTAATTGGGCTTGTTGATAAGCGCTCGACAGAATATCTCCGAGCAATACTAAGGCGATCGAGGGCGGGATAATTTGCCCTAGGGTGCCGGTCGCGCAAATGGTACCTGTGGCGAGCTCGGGGCTGTAACCGCGCTTGAGCATGGCCGGCAGAGACATCAATCCCATGGTGACAACAGTGGCGCCAACAATCCCAGTACAAGCGGCCAATAACATACCCACTATCACCACTGAAATACCCATGCCGGCGGGCAAGCGGCCACACAGACGCGACATATTATTGAGTAAATCTTCCGCCAGTTGCGAGCGCTCGAGCATGATGCCCATGAGCACAAACAAGGGCACGGCGATCAGCGTATAGTTGTTCATGGTGCCGAACATGCGGTCGGGGAAAGCTCGTAATAAGTTGGCGTCGAAGTGGCCTGTGATGATGCCAAGCCCAGCGCAAATAAGCGCGGTGCCCGCCAGTGTGAAGGCGACTGAATAGCCCATCATCAAACATAGGCAAACCGCTAAAAACATCAGCAGTGGCAGTATCTCTATGATCATTGCGCGGTCTCCTGTTGAGTGAGGGTCAAGAGACTGCGGATAACCTCGGCCATTCCCTGGAGCGCCAGTAATACTGCCGCGGTGGGAATGAGCGATTTGAGCAGATACACCAGAGGCAGACCGTTGGCGTTGGGTGAGCCCTCTTTGACTTCCCAGGCGTTGACCACAAACTCCCAGCTAGAGAGCAGCATGAAGGCGCAAATCGGCAATAAAAACAGAAGGCTGCCCAGGGCGTTAACCCAGGCTTTTTGATGTTTATTGAACTCCCGGTAAAAGATGTCCACTCGCACGTGGCCGTCTCGCTGTAAGGTAAAGGCCATCGCTAGGAGAAATACCATCGCGTGCAAATAGCCGATGGATTCTTGCAGGGCGATGGAACCGACCGAAAAGCCATAACGCATGACCACAATGACACAGGTCATGACCATCATAACCAGTGTCAGCCAGGCCACTAAGCGCCCTGTGAGCTCCGAAAAACCATCGATATAGGTCAGACAGGTGTCCAACAAGCCCCGAATATGGGAGGACATGTTATAAATCCCTAAGTTTTATTATGTTTTAGTACTATAAAAAGCAATCTCAGTATACCCGAAAGCTCCACCGAGCCGACACTCTCCCCTCTTTCTGACCGTTTTTTGGTGTTTTGTAACAATAGTGTCATATTATATTCATAGAATTGTCACCATCGAAATTTAGCATCGTCTCCGTTGTACAAATACGGGCTATCCCAAATGAGCTGGCCCACTCAGCCCAGGAGAATACTGTGAAAAAGACCATGATGATCGCCACCTTAGCGGCTACCGCTATGAGTGCACAATTCGCTAACGCTGCTCGTGACTACATCAGCATCGTTGGTTCTTCAACTGTATACCCATTCGCCACTGTTGTTGCAGAGCGCTTTGGTAAGAGCACTAACTACAAGACTCCAAAGATTGAGTCTACGGGTTCAGGCGGCGGCATGAAGTTGTTCTGCCAAGGCGTTGGTGTTGCTCACCCAGACATCACTAATGCTTCTCGTCGTATTAAGTCTTCAGAATTCGAAATGTGCCAAGAGAACGGCGTTAAAGACATTGTTGAAGTTTTGATCGGCTATGACGGTATTGTTATCGGTAACTCTTCTGCTTCTAAAAAGATGGAATTGACTCGTCGTGATCTGTTCTTGGCTTTGGCGAAGAAAGTTCCAAACCCTAATGGTAGCGAGACTCTGATCGAGAACCCATACAAGACTTGGAAAGACGTTAATCCAGCGCTTCCAGCCAACAAAATTGAGGTTCTGGGGCCACCACCAACCTCTGGTACTCGCGATGCGTTCCAAGAGTTGGCACTTGAAGGCGGTTGTAAGACTTTCTCATGGATCAAAGCCATGAAAAAGAAAGACAAAAAAGCCTACAAGAAAGTATGCCGTACCGTTCGTGAAGATGGCCCGTACATCGAAGCTGGCGAAAACGACAACTTGATCGTTCAAAAGCTTAACGCCAACAAAAACGCTCTTGGTATCTTTGGTTTCAGCTTCCTGGATCAAAACATCGATAAAATCCAAGGTTCTAAAGTTGATGGTCAAGAGCCAACTTTTGACTCAATTGCTGACGGTTCTTACCCTGTGTCTCGTCCTCTTTACTTCTACGTGAAGAAAGACCACATCGGTACTATCCCAGGCATGAAAGAGTACTTGGCTGAATTCACCAGCGAGAAAGCATTCGGTGGCGAAGGTTACTTGACCGAGAAAGGCATGATCCCACTGGGTCAGAGCGAGCGCTCTAAGATTGCTGGCGAAGTGAAAACTCTGAAAAATCTAGCGCTTTAATCCTAGGTTTTACAGACAGCATCCATTAGGATGCACGGAAAATTAAACGACCTAGTGGGATTTATCTCACTGGGTTGTTTACCACAAGGAGCCCAAGAATTTGTCGGGTGATAGCTCTCTAAGAGCGTCATCTTATACGTACAAATTTCTGGGCTCCTTGACTTTTTATTGAAAGATATACTTGTTATCAATGACAGACGCTTTTGCTAAGCGAGACTAACGTTTAGCAAAGTCCTCTGACCAAACCCGAGAGATATTTAGGAGCTTTATGGATACCTCCACCCTAATCGCCACGCTGGCCTTATTGATTGCTGTGGCATACGTACTTGGACGAGGTCGTTCAATTGCCTTGGCTGACACCGCCCAGGGCGGTTTTCGAAACCTAAACTCTTTGCCGTTTTACTATGGCATGCTGACTGCGCTTTGGTGTGGTATTCCGAGTCTATTATTGATCGGTGTTTGGTCGGTAATGGACGCAAGCATTATCGACAGCGTGCTTATGAAGCAGTTACCTGCTCATGTCGCGGCGCTGCCAGAATCTGAATTGGGCTTGGTGTTTAATACCATCAAAAACCTTGCTGAAGGCAATATGCTCGGTTCTGAACCCGAGCCTTATATGCTTCAAGCATCTGAGACTTTGCAGCGATTGATGCAGACCAGCAAGATGGCGATGACGGTTTTCGCAATTTGTTTGGGTATGCTGTTATCGGTAATTGCTTGGTTTCGTATTAGTCCAGAACAGAAAGCACGCCTACAAGTTGAAGGCGCGTTCAAGTTCATTCTGTTGGCCTGCTCATGTTTGGCTATTCTGACGACGGTTGGCATTGTCTTTTCGGTTATTTTCGAATCGGTACGCTTTTTCCAGTCTGTTCCTGTTACTGATTTTGTCTTTGGTTTGCATTGGAGCCCGCAAATGGCAATCCGAGCAGATCAAGTCGGTGGTTCAGGCGCTTTTGGTGCGATACCTCTTTTTGTTGGTACCTTACTAATTTCTGTGATTGCCTTGATTGTTGCGGTGCCCACTGGGCTGATGGCGGCGATCTACTTATCGGAATACGCCAGCGCCAAAGTTCGCTCAATTGTTAAACCTCTGCTAGAAATACTCGCCGGTATCCCAACGGTAGTTTACGGCTTCTTCGCGGCACTCACGGTGGCGCCGCTCATTAAGGAAGTGGGCACTTTGGGGCTCGACTTTCTCGCCATGCAATTTGAGTTTCTCAATATCACCATGACTATTTCAGCCGAGAGCGCACTAGCGGCAGGATTGGTTATGGGCGTGATGATTATTCCTTTTGTCTCGTCATTGTCTGATGACGTTATCAACGCGGTGCCTCAGTCACTAAGAGATGGCTCTCTCGGTTTGGGGTCGACTCAATCTGAAACCATAAAACAAGTTGTGATCCCCGCTGCTCTACCTGGCATTGTGGGTGGTGTATTGCTGGCCGCTTCACGAGCGATTGGTGAAACCATGATTGTTGTGATGGCCGCCGGTCTAGCGGCAAATTTAACCGCAAACCCACTTGAATCAGTCACTACCGTAACGGTACAGATTGTAACCTTACTGGTTGGTGATCAGGAGTTTGATAGTCCGAAAACACTGTCTGCGTTTGCACTGGGCTTGATGTTGTTTATCGTAACCTTGGTGCTGAATTATTTCGCTTTGCACGTTGTCCGCAAGTATCGAGAGCAATATGACTAATCCAAATACCGATCGATCAGATAACGACGTGAAATCACAGGACAGTAACATGACACCAGCGCCGAATAATCAAAAGACCATCGAATTGGTTAATCAAAATTTAGCCAAACGCTATCGCGCCGAAAAGCGTTTTAGGGCGTATGGAATCGCATCCATTGGCTTTGGCTTGCTCTGCTTGTTGTTTCTCTTTACCGATATTATTGGCAAAGGTCACACGGCTTTCTTGCAGACCTACGTAAAGCTGAATGTAAATCTTTCGACTGAAGTTCTTGATATCTCAGATATAAACGATCCGGCACAGATGGCCGGCGCTGACTACCAAGGCGCTTTGAAGCAAGCTTTGCGTGACAGATTTCCAGAGGTCACAGGTCGTCGCGATAAGCGCTCAATGTACGGTATTGTCAGTAATGGTGCAGGTTTCGAGATCCGAAAATTAGTTGAGAAGGACCCGAGCATACTCGATACCAGCTTAGACGTTTGGGTATTGGCCGATGATGACATTGATACCTATTTCAAAAGTCGCTCCTCTAGTGAGGGCGCCTATACGGGTCGATTCAACGAAAAACAAATCAACTGGATTGAATCTCTGATTGAGGACGGCGCGGTTGAGAAGCGATTCAACACGACCTTCTTTAATGCCGGTGATTCTCGTGAACCTGAGCAAGCCGGTATCCGCGGTGCAATCATGGGATCCTTGTTTACACTCTTGGTTACCCTGGCATTGTCTTTCCCAATCGGAGTGGCCTCGGCGGTTTATCTTGAAGAATACGCCAAGAAAAACAAGTTTACTGATTTTATTGAAGTCAATATTAACAACCTAGCAGCGGTACCATCGATTATCTTTGGTCTACTTGGGTTGGCGATTTTTATTAACTTCTTTGAGATGCCGCGATCAATACCCTTGGTGGGTGGTTTCGTCTTAACATTGATGACTCTGCCGACAATTATTATTTCGAGTCGAGCAGCGATTAAAGCCGTCCCCCCTTCTATTCGCGAAGCGGCGATGGGCATTGGCGCCTCGAAGATGCAGGTGATCCTACATCACGTATTGCCTTTGGCGATGCCTGGGATGTTAACCGGTGCCATTATTGGTATGGCGCAGGCGCTAGGTGAAACGGCTCCTTTGTTGATGATCGGCATGGTGGCATTTATCGTCGATGTACCGGGCGGTATTAGCGATCCATCGACTGTTCTTCCTGTTCAGATCTTCTTGTGGTCAGACAGCCCAGAACGAGCATTTGTTGAACGTACCTCAGCAGCCATTATGGTCTTGCTAGGGTTTTTGATTCTTATGAACACATTGGCAGTCTTGTTGCGTAAGCGACTAGAGCGCCGTTGGTAATTTGAACTTTGATGGTAGAAGGTGACAATTGTGGAAGCCATTGCCGAGAAAGCAGCTAAAGTAGATAACATGACTAAATCAAAGAACGAAGCCCTGGGCAGTGCGCCAGAAGCTCACGACATTTCCGAATTGCAGACTGTAGGTATACCGTTTGCCGACAATGCAAAGATGTCTATGCGTGACGTCGATGTGTTTTATGGTGAAAAACAAGCGATTCACAATGTTGGCTTAGACATTGGCCAAAATGAAGTTTTGGCGATGATTGGCCCGTCAGGTTGTGGTAAATCAACCTTTCTACGCTGCTTAAACCGTATGAATGACACCATCGATATTTGTCGTGTTACGGGATCTCTACAGCTCGAAGGGCAAGATATTTACGATCCAAAACTGGATGTCGTGCCTTTGCGTGCTCGCGTTGGTATGGTTTTTCAGAAGCCAAACCCGTTTCCCAAGTCTATCTACGATAACGTTGCTTACGGTCCGCGCATCCACGGTTTAGTAAGCCGTCGAGCTGAACTTGATGAAATCGTCGAAACTAGCCTGCAACGAGCCGGTCTTTGGAACGAAGTTAAAGATCGCCTACACGCGCCAGGTACTGGACTTTCCGGTGGTCAGCAGCAGCGTCTGTGTATCGCTCGTACGATTGCTGTTAGCCCAGAGGTCATTCTGATGGATGAGCCTTGTTCTGCACTTGATCCAATTGCGACGGCAAAGATTGAAGAGTTGATCGCGGAGTTGAGTGAGAACTTTACCATCGCTATCGTAACTCACTCTATGCAGCAGGCAGCACGTGTCTCGAATCGTACCGCTTACTTCCATTTAGGTAAGTTGGTTGAAGTTAATGAAACTGAGAAGGTGTTTACCAACCCCGATCATGAGTTAACAGAAGCCTATATTACGGGTCGCTTTGGTTAATACTAATTATGCAGCAACCGGGCCGATAAATACGGGTTCTAGGTGCTGTTTATGCTTTCTTGATATTGTGTAGGTGCCTTGAGTTTTAGGCGCTGAGTAGCAAAGGAAAAGCCGCACCATTAGGAGAATTACGATGGACAACTTGAATCTTGATCAACACATTTCTCAGCAGTTTAATGCCGATCTCGAAGATCTAAAGACTCAGCTTTTGGAAATGGGTGGTTTGGTTGAACAACAAACTATCAATGCCGTAAACGCCATTACCACCGCCGATGGTGACTTGGCCGAAAGAGTTATCATTGTCGAAGAAGAAGTTGATCATCGCGAGATGAAACTCGATGAAAACTGCACCATGGTTTTGGCGCGTCGCCAGCCAGCTGCATCGGATCTGCGCATGGTATTGGCTGTTGCCAAGATTACTCGCGATCTAGAGCGTATGGGTGATGAGGCTCATAAAATTGCCAAAATGTCGATTCACCTGAATGAAGATGGCGAAGCGCCTCGCGGCTATGTTGAGCTGCGTCATATCGGCACCATCGTTCATCAGATGGTGATCACCGCATTGGACGCTTTTGCTCGCTTCGATGTCGATCTGGCGGTTAAGGTGGCTCATGAAGATAAAAAGGTCGACCAAGAATACAAAACTGCCATGCGTGAGCTGATCACTTACATGATGGAAGATCCACGTTCTATTTCACGAGTGATGAATATCATTTGGGCGCTACGAGCGCTGGAGCGTATTGGTGATCACGCGCGCAATATCGCCGAACACGTTATTTTCTTGGTGAAAGGCCTGGATGTTCGCCATATCAGCGTGAAAGAGATGGAGCGTCAACTGCAGCAAAATGATCATTAATCGGGGTTAATTTCCGAAAAAAACCTCTGAAATTCGCGTTAAGGCGGTTTTAGTGGATATTTAGATTTGAGAACTAATGCCTCTGCCCTTAAGATTCCGGTATTATTGCGACTCAATGTGGATAGCGGATAGCGGACAACTGATGGCGAAGTGGATTTTAATGATGTTCTCTGTGGGGCTTGTTGCCTGCGGTAATGATTCAGCAATGAAGAAATTGAATGATTATGAGTTGGCTGAGCGCTACGGACAGTGTCTCGATCGCAAACCCACCGCCCCTGGTAAAGCCCAAGCCTGTGAAAACCTTCGTCGCGAGTGCGAGCGCCGCCGCGAAGAGTTGGGCTCCTATATTTGCCGCTCTCACTAAGCGTTGCCAAGGGTAAACTAGCAACCGCCAGCTATGGCGCCTAGCGATATCTAGACACAACAAAAAAAGGCGAGTATCACACTCGCCTTTTTTGTGTTTTAAGCTTAAGCCCTATTCTAGGCTCAAACTTAAGCACCTTAGCACCTTATTGCTGCACCGTTCTCGTTTGCTGTGGTGGTGCCGGTGGCGGCGCCAGTTCTTGCAGATAGGCGATCGAGCGTTTACCTAATTCGCCACCGCCCTGCGCGGCCTGTCGAAAATATCCGATCGCAGCGTCTTTTTGGCCCTTCGCCAACTGAATCTCACCCAGATAAAAGCTCGCGCTTTGTGTGGGTAAAATCTGATGGCTGGCGGTTAGATCCTCGACCGCACGGGTATAGGATTTCAGTTGTTTGGCGGCGATACCGCTGCCCAGTAACGGCATGAAATACTCCGGATAAAGCTTGTGAGCCGAATGAAAGCTGTTAAGCGCGCTCTTATAGTGTTTCTTCTGCAGTTGAAGTTGCCCTTGAGTCACCAAAAACAGCGGTTCTTTTGGCTGCAATGCGCGAGCTTTGGCGACCAGACTTAGGGCTTGATCAATGTCTTTGTTGTTGGCCGCTTTGATCGCCTCGGCGTGTTTACCGTAGGCCTGTTGATCGCGATTGACCTGCCGCATGGCCCTTTGAAAAGCACTCTTGTTGCGCACGCCCGGGGTTAGTTTTGCTGCGTGAGCTCGGTTTTCAGCCACTCGCTGACGCGACGGAGGATGGCTGGCAAACATCCCCTCGAGCCAATTTGCCTGTTTGCCTTCGGACAGTCGCACGAAGGTCTCCTGTAGCTCGATAGCCGCTTCGGGTTCATAGCCTGCCCGAGCCATATACAACATACCGTAACGATCCGCCTCTAGCTCTTGCCCCCGTCCGTAACGAGCTTGATAGAGCGCCGAACCCATTTGGGCGCCCATACCGATCAATTGACCATATTCAGTCTGGTTGCCAGCGATGGTTGCTAACTGGGCGCTGACGCCAAGCAACATGCTTTGAGTCATCTGCTGAGCACTGTGGCGAGCCGCCGCGTGAACCACTTCGTGACCGAGTACGGCCGCCAACTGGGCTTCGTCTTCGAGCTGCACCAGCAAACCGCGATTGAGCGCAATTTTACCGCCAGGCAAGGCCCAAGCGTTGGGAACGTCATTGTTGAGCACCACAAATTCATAGGGCAAATCCGGGCGCTCACTGACGCGAGCCAGCTTTTGCCCAACGCTGTTGACGTAGACAGTTAAATCCGGATCGACCAAATACTGTCCCCCCTGACTTTGCTGTGATGGGCCGTACTGTTTTGCGCCTATGGCCACTTCCTGTGCCGGCGAAATGATGGTGAACTGTGATTCACCGGTCACGGGGTTGACGGTGCAGCCGGTCATGGCTGATAGCGCTAACAGTGCTGCCGTCAGTTGACGAGAACAACCTTGTAAAATGCCCATGCAATCTCCTTCTTGTCGCGCATTCACGTATAATGCGTCGCATTATATTAACTGTGAATGAATACAGCTATGAGTAATGCGTTACAAGTAATAGAACTGTTTGCCGGTATTGGCAGTGATGGCCAGCCGGTGGTTGAGCGGCTCCAAGTTATCGTCAATGAAGATGACACTTGCCAGTTGGTGAAATCACCAGCCTTTGTAAAGGGCATCGCCAGTGGCGACGTCATTAAGTTGGAAAAAGATACGCGCGAATTCACCATCGAAAAGCGCAGTGGCAATTTAGCAATTCGAGTGTATTGCCGAGATGACAGTAGCGAATTGGTGGATGAGCTATCACCTCCATTGGAAAAATTGGGTGGTGAACTCGATCTCGAAACCCCTAGAATGCTCATCTTTAGCATTCACGTAAGTTGTGGTTTTCAGCAGATCGAGAACATTTTAAACGGTGTCGCCAGTGATGACGTGATGTGGGTCTACGGGAACGTTTACGATCCCAAAGACGGACAAACACCGCTTAATTGGTGGCAAGAGCTGCTTAAACCCGAATAGCCTGTCGATCATTTCGACAAGAAATAGACTTGCTCAATCAACGAAACAATCGAGAGAGATAAACCATGTTGCTTGTCATATCGCCGGCAAAGAACCTTGATTACGAAACGCCCGCCAAAACCACGCAAAGCACCACGCCGGATTTTCTTGAACAAGCGCAGCAACTGATTGAGCAATTGCGAAGTCTTGCACCGCAAGATATTTCGAAGTTGATGAGCATCAGCGACAAATTAGGTGTGCTCAATTACGATCGTTTCCAGCAATGGTCGACACCCTTTAATCCCGATAACGCCAAACAAGCGGTATTGGCGTTTAATGGTGATGTTTACACGGGCTTGAACGCCGAGAGCTTCAAGGCCGACGACTTTAAATTTGCGCAAAAACATCTGCGTATCTTGTCGGGGCTCTACGGGCTTTTGCGACCGCTGGATTTGATGCAGGCCTATCGCTTAGAAATGGGCACCAAGTTCGAAAACAATCGCGGTAAAAACCTCTATGAATTTTGGGGGACTTTAATCACAGACGCGCTGAATAAACAGCTTAAAAGCCTCAACAGCGATGTCTTGGTGAACTTAGCGTCCAATGAATACTTCAAGTCTGTTAAAGCCAAATCCCTGAACGCCACCATCATCACACCCGTGTTCAAAGATTGGAAAGGCGACAAGTACAAAATCATCAGTTTCTACGCTAAAAAAGCGCGTGGCTTGATGTGCGCCTATGCCATTAACAATCGTATTACCAATGCCGAGGAGTTGAAGGGGTTTGACCTCGAGGGTTACCAATACGATGAAACTCTATCGTCGGCCAGTGATTGGGTCTTTACCCGCCGTCAAGACGGTTGAATTATTCGGTAAAAGCCTTGTTTTGAAAGGGGTTATTCATGGCTCCTTTCAGTCATGTGTAAGCCATGTGGATAACTCGAAATTCTCATCAAAAACTCGGTATATCGCAGGACCATAGACTAGGCTTAGGACTGATCTAATAAGAGAGTTTCTATGGCCATTCGATTTCTTGTGGTGGATGACGCCAGCTTCATCCGCGATATGGTAAAAAAGCAGCTGCGCGATCGTATCGCTGGGGCTGAAATTTACGACGCAAGCGACGGAAATCGGGCCATCGCTCAACTCAAGAAACAGCGCGTTGATGTGATTCTCAGTGATTGGGAAATGCCAGGCATGAGCGGTGAAGAATTCTTGGCCTGGGTGAGATCACAGGATGACTTCAAAGACATTCCCTTCATTATGGTGACCAGTCGCGGCGATAAAGATCACGTGGTTAAGGCCATTCAGGCGGGAGTCTCCGATTTTATCACCAAGCCTTTTACCTCCGATGAGTTGCTCAAAAAAACCACCAAACAGTTGGCTAAAATTGGGAAATCTCCGAAAGATGCGTTTAAAGCCGCAGCTGCGGGAGCTGACACCGGCTTTGGCTCTGTGGATGTACTCACTGGCGGTTCCACGAAGGCCGCGCCCAAAGCTGCCAAACCCGCTTCCGACAGCCTAGCGGCCCTAACCGGCGGCGCGCCGTCGCAAAAGAAACCCACCGCCGGTCCTGCAAAAGCTTCGACTAAAGCCAAAGCGGCTCCCAAAAAGAGCGCAAAGACCAAAGCTCAGTTGCGATTTCCCAATTCGACCTGCGCCTGTGTGGTCAGAGATATGTCTTTGCAAGCGTTGAGCGGATTGATGCAAAGAAGCGATCCTTTGCCGGGCTTATTTGAGCAAGCGGTGGTGGATATCGAAACTGACGCCGGAGATGTCGCGCGGGTGAACGGCTATTTGAGTAGTATCGCGGCGGGGGAAAACAAGGTGGATACCAATATCATCAAAGTGACCATTCGCTTTGTAGACAATGATCCCGAAAAGTTTGAAGCGCTGTCGAAGTTTATCGCCAAAATACGTTAGTCCTGTTTTTGCACTAGCAGGGCCTTGCCCATAGCTCTCGCCCCCCCTGTCGCGCCTTGTTCGCTCCGGTCATTCTTAAGTTTCTCTTCAGTCACTCTCCAGTCACTCTCCAGTTTCTCTCAAATTTTTCTCCGGCGTTTCTCAAATTCTTTTCAAATCTCTCTCAAGCCGGTTGTTTTCTTTATACTGGCGAATTCAGCGACCAAAGATTCGAGTGACATATGCCACAAAGACCCTTTTCTCAAGCCTGTGAAAACAACAAACAGCCGATTTTGGAGGTATTGGCTCACTACTTAAGCTCGCCTGTGACCTTGCTCGAAATCGGTTCGGGAACCGGCCAACACGGTGTCTTTTTCGCAGAGCACTTGCCTCATGTGACTTGGCAAACCAGCGATTTACGGGACAATCATGCCGCTATCCATGCCTGGATCGAGCATTACGCTGGGGATAACTTGTTGCCGCCGTTTGAGTTGAATGTGGCGAATTTTCCCACTGATTTAGCGCCAGTTCAGGCCGTTTTTACGGCAAATACGGCGCATATTATGTCTTGGGATCAAGCGCGACAGATGATTCGAGGGGTGGGATTACTGTTGCCCAAAGATGGGGTGTGGATAATTTACGGTCCCTTTAACTACGGTGGACAATTTACCAGCGAGAGCAACGCCAACTTTAATGACTGGCTCAAGGCGCAGGCGCCTCATCGCGCCATTCGAGACTTTGAGGCGGTGTGCGACGAGGCCAAGGCAGCGGGTATGTCCCTGATAGAAGATCGTCCGATGCCGGCCAATAACCGCTGTTTAGTGTTTCACAAAAAGGCCTAGGACTGGCGCTATTGCTCGTTCTTAAAAGGAAGATAATTGGCGCAATCGCGCTGATACTCTTTCACGCCAGGGGTTTCTTGCTGTAAAAAATTATCCACCGCGTGATGAAAGCGCGTATCGGTGAGATGGTGTTGTGAATACGTCAGTGTCGGCTCAAAGCCCCGTTGAATCTTGTGCTCTCCCTGGGCACCGGGATCAAATATCTGCAGTTTTTGTTCAATGGCAAATTCAATTCCCTGATAGTAACAAGCTTCAAAGTGCAGTCCTGGCACTTCCACCCTGCATCCCCAGTAGCGACCGTACAGGTGACTGTCGTCAAAAAAGCACAGGGCGCAGGCGATGGTGCCCTCGCCTTCTTGCTCAGCTTTGACCATGAGAATTTGCTCGCCCATGGAGCGGGCAATAGCCTCGAAAAAGGCGCGATTAAGATAACCGCCACCACCGCTGCGTTTTAAATAGGTGGTGTGATAGAACTGATAAAACAGATGCCAGTCGTCGTCGCTGATCTGATCGCCCACTAGGCGAGTTAAGCTCACCCCCTGTTCGGTTACTTGGCGTCGCTCTTTACGCACCGATTTACGTTTGCGGGAGTTGAAACGGCTGAGAAAATCATCAAAGTCTCGATACTCTTGGTTGTACCAATGGAATTGGCAGCCCACCCGAGTGAGGCTGCCGGCCTCATGCCAGAGATGAGTGTCGCTATTGTCCAAGAACAGTAGATGCCAGCTGCTGAGTTGATGCTGTTCACAGTAGTTCGAGAGAAAATCACTGATTTTGATGATGATTTGCCGTCGGTCTATCTCTGGTTCTGTGGCTAGGCGAGGTCCTGTGGCAGGGGTAAAGGGCGCGGCGCTGAGCAGTTTCGGGTAGTAGTCCATGGCGTTGCGACGGTAGGCGTCGGCCCAAGCCCAGTCGAACACATATTCACCGTAGGAGTGATGCTTTAAAAACAGCGGCATGGCTGCGAGCAGTGTTTCGGGTTGTTCGGAATCAAATACCAACAGGTGTTTGGGCTCCCAGCCGCTGTCCCTCGAGGTACAGCCAGAGTCTTCCAATGCGGCCAAAAAATCGTGTTTTACGAAAGGATAGGCGACGCTGGTTGCGGTTAGATTGCCACCGCGGCAAAACAGTTGATCCCATTGTTGGGCACTGATTTGGTGAATACTGTCGATCAGTTGGAACTGCATCATCAATAGCGCTCGTTTATCCTATTGTTCACGCGTTGGGTGACGCTTTTTATAGCGTTCAATCACTGGTGCGTAGCCCTGTCGAAACGTGGGGTAGAGAAATTCATAACCGCTGTCGAGCAGCGCTTGATTGTCGATACGTTTGCTGGCCCGCAAGGGGGAGTCACCTTCATCAAGCCAGTGATTGTCGGGTAACCCGAGCTGATCGGCAATCCATTGTTTCACCTCCTGCAGCGGTGTTGGTGAGCAATCGCTGGCTAGGTAGAGCTGGCGTGGTTCGGGGTGCTCGATGATATGGGCCAGCACTCCGGCGCAGTCGTCAATGTGTATACGGTTGCTGTAGAGCGGTGGTTGATGACGACTCGCCTCGCCCCGCTGAACCTGTTCAATCAGGCGGTTGCGATCAGGCCCATAAATACCCGAAAAGCGCACAATAGTGTGGGGATAACCGCTTTGTTGCAGGCGTTGCTCGGCTTCTAACAGCCGCTTGCCAGAATAGCTGCGGGGCTCGGCGGCTGATTCTTCAGCGATGCTCTGGCCCTCGCTTTGCGGGTACACGCTGGTGCTAGAAACAAAGAGGATACGCTTGGGTGGTTTGGTTAGCGCAGCCAGCAGATTATCCACAACTTGAACATAGGCTTGTTGATAACCTTCATCACTGCGTTGCGTTGGTGTCATGGTGATGACGATGAAATCTGAATCTTGCGGTAACGCGGTTTTTAATGCCGCTGCGTCGGTGCAGTCGACTTGGCGATAGCGAATGTTTTTCGATGAGTGCGCGGAGCGCCGCAAGCCGATGAAGTTGAAGCGGTCTTGATCCAAGCGATCCGCTAAGCGGCGACCAATGTCCCCACACCCCACTAGGGTAACAAGAGACGTTTTGCTGCTTTGCGGTTTGTGCTTGAGCTCAGAGCTTTCGCAATGGGTCATGGTTTGGTTCCAAGAATAACATCAGCTATTGGTGTGTTGTGTCGTGGCTAGGCTTATGAATAATACGCTATTATCCGGTGTAAAAATTTATCAGGTCAAATGCTTTTAATAGTTCTCGTCTATCTAAAGTCTGTGCCAGAATAGCGTTAGAATCGGCATTGGCCACTGGCTTAACTTTATTACGACTATCAGCCTGCAATGGAAATCAAAAGATGACCCTCACTGAACTTCGATACATCGTCACCCTAGCCCAAGAGCAACATTTTGGCCGTGCCGCCGAACGTTGTTTTGTGTCCCAACCTACGTTGAGCATTGCGGTAAAAAAGCTCGAAGATGAGTTAGGAGTGGCGCTGTTTGAGCGCTCTAAAAGTCGGGTTCAGTCGACGCCTTTAGGCGACGAGATTATCGCCCAAGCCCAGCAAGTACTCGAGCAAACGGCGTTGATCAAAGAGATGGCCAGTGCAGGCAAAGATCAACTCAATAGCCCGCTAAACATCGGCGCGATATTTACCATTGGGCCTTTTTTGTTCCCGCACTTTATTCCACAGCTGCAACGTATTGCTCCCGACATGGCGCTCTATGTTGAAGAGGGTTATACCGCTACCTTGCGCAAGCGCCTGCGCAAAGGTGAATTAGACGCCATTATTGTCGCTCTCCCTTTTAATGAGCCGGATGTGGTGACTCAACCGCTCTACGATGAGCCTTTTGTGGTCTTGATGACCAAGGAGCATCCATTGGCGGATCAAACCTCAATCACACCAGAAGATCTCGATGGTCACGACGTGATGTTACTGGGCGAGGGCCACTGTTTTCGCGATCAGATTCTTAAGGCTTGCCCCAACTTGCAGCCCAGCTTAGAAAACAATCACGCTACTCGGACAGCGGCAGAAGGCAGTTCTTTGGATACCCTCAGGCACATGGTCGCGTCAGGGCTGGGGATTACTATTTTGCCCCAGTCAGCGGCGGAAGCCTCGCAGTATGCCCCCAATCTGCTGACCACTCGTCCCTTCGCCGACCCTGCGCCTCAGCGAACCGTGGCTTTAGCCTGGCGCGCCAGCTTTCCCCGTCACAAGGCGATCGATCGACTGCGCCAAGCCATTAACCAATGCCAAATTACTCAATAACTTTTTGTTCAATCACTGTTTATTTGATGACGTTGGTTTAATAATTTCGCAATCCGCGAGGATAGATCCTCGTCTTGAACGGAACCCTTTAAGTGCAGGCGGATAAAGTTAACCATGAGTGACGTAAAATCTAACGCCAAGCGCCCTAAGACGGCAGAGTCTTCGGCGGTACCCTCGCTGATGACGGTGGATGTCACTGCGCTTAAAGGTGTGGGTAAGCAGCTGGCGGACAAACTCTCTAAGCTGCACATTCACTCAGTCCAGGATTTATTGTTCCATTTGCCTCTGCGCTATATGGATCGCACTCGGGTGTCGCCTATTGGCGGTCTACAGCCTCTATCCAATGTGGTGATTGAGGGCGAAATTCGCGCCTGTGACGTTGTATTTGGCCGACGCCGCAGCTTAGTGTGTAAAGTCCAAGACGGCTCTGGCTTGATCACCTTGCGGTTTTTTCATTTCTCCGCCGCTCAGAAAAAGCGGCTTGTCGCCGGTGCCCGTATCCGCTGTTTTGGCGAGACTCGACGCGGCGCATCGGGCTTGGAGATCTACCACCCAGAATACGATTTTCTTGATGGCAAGCAAGCGCTGCAGCTCGATTCGCGTTTGACCCCTGTTTATCCCGCCACGGAAGGTATTACTCAGGCCCGCTTGCGAGCTCTGACTGAGCAGGCGCTCGAGCTCATGGACAGTCACTCGGTACAAGAGCTAATTCCCGACGACGCATGGAAGCATCACCCCTATCCGCTGGCCGAAGCTATTGCCTTCCTGCATCATCCGCCCAAAGAAGCCCCTATTGATCAATTACTGGAGGGAACCCATCCCTTTCAGCAACGGCTGGCCTTTGAGGAGTTATTGGCGCATCACATCAGTATGCTGCGAGTTCGCCAAAAACTGCAGGCCGAAGGGGCTGAGCCCCTGCCGACACCGCAGAAGTTGCTCAAGGCTTTTCAAACGGGATTGGGTTTTGACCTGACCGCCGCTCAACAGCGAGTTGCCGATGAAATTGCAGCGGATCTATCCCAGCCTTTTCCAATGTTGCGATTGGTACAGGGTGATGTGGGTTCTGGTAAGACGGTGGTTGCGGCCATGGCGGCGCTGCAAGCGGTCGGCAACGGATTTCAAGCGGCCATCATGGCACCGACGGAAATATTGGCCGAACAGCACCGGCACAGCTTTACCCAATGGATGGAGCCCTTAGGCATCAAGGTGGGGTGGCTCAATGGTCGACAAAAAGCCGCCCAGAGACGTGAGCAAATGGCGGCGATCGCCAGCGGCGAAGCGCAAATTGTGGTGGGCACCCACGCACTTTTTCAAGACGATGTGAATTTTGCCGATTTGGGGCTGACCATCATCGATGAGCAACACCGTTTTGGGGTCAATCAACGCTTGGCGTTGCGGCAAAAAGCCAGTGGTCAAGGTCGCTCGCATCAGCTGATCATGACGGCCACCCCAATCCCTCGCACCTTGGCCATGAGTGCTTATGCTGACCTAGATTGTTCCATCATTGACGAGCTTCCGCCGGGGCGAACACCGGTATCGACTGTTGCCATTAGCAATGATCGTCGAGCGCAGATCGTCGAAAGAGTTCGCGCGGCCTGTCTCGAAGGCCGACAAGCCTACTGGGTATGTACTTTAATTGAAGAGTCCGAAATGCTCGAGGCTCAGGCGGCGCAAGCGGTGGCAGAAACCCTCAAGCAAGAATTACCCGATTTATCCGTTGGTTTGGTTCATGGTCGACTCAAAGCTGCCGATAAAGAAGCGCAGATGTCCGCCTTTAAAGCGGGCGAAGTTCAATTATTAGTAGCGACCACCGTGATCGAAGTGGGGGTGGACGTTCCAAATGCCAGCTTGATGATTATTGAAAATCCTGAGCGTCTTGGTCTGGCGCAGCTGCACCAGTTGCGAGGCAGAGTGGGGCGAGGCCAAGCCGAGAGCCATTGTGTCCTACTGTACGGCTCGCCACTGTCGAATTATGGTCGCCAGCGGCTCACGGTGATGCGTGAGACTAACGATGGCTTTGTGATTGCAGAGAAAGATCTCCAGCTACGAGGACCAGGGGAAGTGCTCGGAACTCGTCAGACGGGCGATGTGAGCTTTCGTCTGGCGGATCTGCAGCGAGATGGACATCTCTTACCGCGCGTGAAAGAAGTGGCAACCCATATCATGGCGACTCACCCCGAGGTGGTTGAGGCGCTGATTTCACGCTGGTTAGGGCACAGTGAAAACTACGCCAGTGTGTGAGTTTCATCCCATACTTAGTCTTTGATTGGCGCAATCATTGTCTACACTTAGGGTTAATTGAGTGATCAAATACCGTTTTTGATGACAGAAGAATGTCTAAGCCGACAGATATCGCTTTGAGCGCGTCTTTGCTTGGATTATTGTCACACTCTTCGATTACCAAGGAGAAAAATTTTGCCTGTACCGGCCAGTGTCAAGCAGTTGCTGGACAAACAGAACGTTAGCTATTCCATTTCTGAATCTGAAGAGGCGGTTCGCAACAGTGGCGTGAGCAACTTAGTGCACGAGCAGCGATTACGTATCGCCGGTGCCGCGCGATCGATGATCTTGCAAGATACCCAGGGGCGATTCCAAGTGGTGATTCCCTCCAACTGTCTGCTCGATCTGGATACCGTCAATCAGGAGTTGGGGCGCACAATGCGACCTACCACCAATGGCGAGTTGCAGTCTTTCTTCGATAAACACCAACTGGCCTCGGTTCCAGCATTGCCTAAACTCGGTGGCATGCCCACCTTGGTCGACAAGCGCCTATTGGATCAAACCAGCGTTTTGCTCGACTCAGGCTCCGATGAACTGCTCGAAGTCAGCAATGACGATTTTACGCTGTTGGTGGCCGATGCTGTTATTGGCGATGTGTGTGTGCCGCTGTCCGACCTCGAAAGTCGATTACAGCAGGCGGGAAGTGATGAGGATGAAATCCTCAATGCGGTGAAAACCTTCACCTCGAAACGTATCAAGCAGAGACTCGAAGAAACCTTAGAGCTTCCACCACTGCCGGAAACGGCTCAGCGTATTATCAAGCTGCGGGTTGACCCCAACGCTGATATCAGCGACCTGGCCAATATTGTCGAAACGGATCCAAGCTTGGCGGCGCAGGTGGTGAGTTGGGCCTCTTCGCCCTACTACTCGGCACCGGGAAAAATTAAGTCGATTCACGATGCCATCGTGCGGGTGTTGGGCTTCGATATGGTCCTAAACCTGGCTCTAGGCTTGGCTTTGGGCAAAACCATGAGCATGCCCAAAGACGGTCCCAACGGTTCAACCCCCTATTGGCAACAAGCGGTCTATACCGCCGCTACGGTTGAGGGTCTGGTTACCGCGATTCCGCGGGAGAATCGTCCGGGTTTTGGCATGGCTTATCTATCCGGTCTTTTACACAATTTTGGCTGGTTAGTGTTGGCTGAGGTTTTCCCCCCCCACTTCGAGAATATTTGCCGTTTTATGGAGGCCAACCGTCATGTGCCGCCACATTTGGTTGAGTTCCACGTATTGGGGGTGACCCGCGAGCAAATGTCGAGCTGGCTCATGCAGCTGTGGAATATGCCGGAAGAGGTGGTGGTGGCTTTGCGTCGACAAAACAGCCTCGACAGTGAGATGGAGCACGGCGAATACGCTAAGTTACTGTTTGTGGCGCAGCGTCTGCTACAGCAAAGAGGCATTGGCCAAGGGGCAAGGCTCGAAATCCCGGATGTGATGTTCAGACAGCTTCACCTCGATCACGATAAAGCAGAACAGACCGTCGAAACGATTCTATCATCCTCAGAGGATTTGGATAATATCGCCAATCAACTCAACGGCTAGTCGCCATCGTTTAAAGCGTCGTTAAGAGCAACTGTTAAGAACGATTGCTAAGAGCCATGGCTAAGGGTTTGAAAACAAAAAAGGGCTGTTAAAACAGCCCTTTTTTTTCTACCTGAATTTGGAGAATTTACTGAAGAATTTAGGTGGATTCTCGCAGCGCTTTTCCTTCGAAGGTATCCTGATCCCAAAGTCCCTCAGATTTGGCGACCGTCAAGGTCACCATAGAATCTCCCGACACATTCACTGCGGTGCGCAACATATCCAACAGACGATCGACACCGATAATCAGCGCAATACCTTCTACCGGTAGATTGACCTGTTGCAGCACCATGGCAAGAGTGATCAAACCGACACCGGGTACACCCGCCGTGCCTACAGAGGCCAAGGTGGCGGTGAGCACCACCATCAAGTAACCGCTGAGGCCAATATCCACTTGGTAGGCTTGAGCAATAAAGGCTGTTGCCACCCCTTGCATAATGGCGGTCCCATCCATGTTAATCGTGGCACCCAAGGGAACGGTGAACGAGGCTATACGATTATCCACACCGAGCTTTTCTTCGGCGGTACGCAGGGTAATAGGCAATGTGGCATTGCTTGATGAGGTGGAGAAGGCAAACATCATCAGGGGTCGTAAGTGACGGAAAAACGCCAGCGGATCGATCCTGGTGAGTGATTTTAAGATCAGGCTATAAACCCCAAAGCAGTGCAGAGCCAAGGCCAGTACAACGGTGGAGAAATACAGGCTCAAGTCGATGATCGCCGAGGCGCCGAGACCGGCAAACAATTTTGCCAGCAAGCAAAAAACACCGTAAGGGGCCAACTCCATCAAGATCGACACCATCTTCATGACAACGTCGTTCATATCTTCAAACCAAGCTTTCACTCGACTGCCGCTGTCGCCACACTGGGCGATGGCGATGCCCATTAGCAGTGAAAATACGATCACTTGCAGCATGTTGCCTTCGGCCATGGCCTGAATGGGATTGCTGGGGAATATATTCACCACCACATCTTTCAGTGAGGGGGCGGTTTTGGCGGCAAAGGTCGAGGCTTCACCTAAACCAATCCCATCACCAGGGCGAATCAAACTACCTAGAAGCAAAGCAATACTAATGGCTAGCGCGGTAGTAAGCATATACAAACAGAGTGTTTTGGCGGCCATGGCACCCATGCGAGAATTGCCGCCTAGACTGCTGGCACCACACACTAAGGAGACAAAAACCAAGGGTACGACCAACAGTTTTAGCGAGGCGACAAAGATTCGCCCTACTGCGTCAAATACGCCGACGATGACAAACTCATCAACCCAGCCAATGATGGCGCTATTGAGCCACTGCTGTTGGCTAGCCAAGTTGAGCAATATGCCAACTCCAAGGCCCGCGGCCATGGCGATTAATATCCTGACTGTAAGGCTCATAGTTCTCCTAAGTGTTTTCAGCTTACGGTTTTGATGTCTGTGGGCCGAGTTATCGGTGTGACCGCCGACATTGTTGAATCTCAGAAACAAAAAACGAAAGCATTAGCTTTCGTTTTTAGGCGGGATCTGGTCAACCAACACTCAGTTAACAGCATCCTTCAGCGCTTTGCCGGGCTTAAAGCCCACAGAAGTGCTGGCTGGAATCTGAATGGTTTCGCCGGTCTTGGGGCTGCGACCTGTGCGGGCAGCGCGGTGGCGTTGTGAAAAAGAACCGAAGCCTACCAAGCTGACAGAATCGTCACGGCTTAAAGCATTGGTGATTTCTTCGAAGATGGCAGAGACCACGTCGTTGGCTTTATCTTTAGGCAGATCGGCAATATTGGCTACCGAATCCACTAAGTCGCTCTTATGCATAGGAAATTCCTTATAGAAACTCAGTTTTTGTTATTATCGTCTCGCATTAAACCAATTGGCATGTCGACGGTAAAGTCCTAATTGCCCGCAAGCCGCGTAAAACCTAACGAAATGACAAAATATGTCCCGCAAACAAACAAAAGTGGATGCAATCACCAGCGCTTCCACTAAGCGACAGTGGTTTCCCGCTAGCGCATTAACGCTAAAGCATCATTCGCCGCTGCTGAAGTGGCTGCAAGACCCCGGCTCATTAACCACAGCGTTACAGCGCCATAGCGGCGGAGATTTCTCCGTTCGCGTGTTGGATCAGTACTGGGGTCGTGCTGATTTTTCGGAGGCTCAAGCGCTGGGCATTGATTATCGAGCCGAGGTTTTGGTGCGCGAGGTGGTTCTCTCTGGGCGAGGCCAGGCCTGGGTGTGGGCGCGCAGTATCCTCCCGCGTCAGTCGCTCACAGGGCGTCTTCGCAAATTGCGTAAATTGAGCAACCAACCTTTGGGTGGCTGGCTGTTTAAGCAGCCAAATCTTCAGCGTGACCCTCTTGAGATCAGTGGCTTCAAGCCTTGCGACCCGCGCTTGCCCGATGAGATCGATACAGATCGGGCCCTCTGGGGGCGGCGCTCGGTGTTTTACGTTGATCAGAAGCGGATTTTAGTGGCAGAAGTGTTTTTGCCAGAATTTTTAGCCACCCTCACGTAAACTGGGCGGCACTTCTTCGAAAGAGTTGAATCTTTATGGACACGGTTTGGCAGCAGGCGCGAGAGCGATTCCCTCACTACTGGCAGTTGATGCGCTTTGATCGTCCTATAGGCACCCTATTATTGCTTTGGCCAACTCTCTGGGGCCTGTGGCTGGCGGCGCAAGGAGTACCTAGGGCTGATTTACTAGTGATCTTCACCCTGGGCGTGATACTGATGCGTGCCGCCGGTTGTGTTATCAATGATTTCGCCGATCGCAAGGTTGATGGTCGAGTCGAGCGAACCAAGAATCGGCCTTTGGCCACCGGCCGAGTCCAGCCGCAAGAGGCGCTGATCTTATTTGTCGGCTTGGTGTTAGTGGCGTTTGTACTGGTGTTATTCACCAATACCTTTACCGTACTTTTGTCGTTTGGCGCCTTGGCGTTGGCGGCCTGTTACCCGTTTATGAAGCGCCACACGCACCTTCCCCAAGTGGTTTTAGGGGCGGCTTTTTCATGGAGTATTCCCATGGCATTTGCGGCCCAGACCGGTGAAATTAATCCTCATTCGTGGCTCATTTATACTGCTGTGGTGGTTTGGACAGTGGTTTACGATACCTTTTACGCCATGGTTGATCGGGACGATGATCTGAAAATCGGCGTCAAATCCACTGCTATTTTATTCGCCGAGCAAGATCGTGTGATTACCGGCTTTTTGCAGGTGATTGTGCTCATCACCCTGATGATGGTGGGTCAGCGCTTTGAGCTGGGCGCCTTCTATAGCGCGAGTTTGGCGGTGGTGGCGGGGTTATTTGTGTATCAGCAGTACCTGATTCGCGAACGCGACAAAGCCGCCTGCTTTAAGGCGTTTTTAAATAACAATTGGGTGGGGTGCGCTGTATTTGTAGGTATTGCCGCCGACTACTTTATGAAATAGCCGTTGATACCCAGTGATAGCACCTACGCTCGTATGATAGCTCCATGGTTATCGCAGACTTCATCGATAAAGCCTGTGGTTGATCTATAGTTGTAACAAAACATTCACAAAAACGTTATTTAATAGCACTATCAAACATCAGGACAGGCTGACATGATGCCCCAGAAAACGATATTGATAGTCGACGATGAAGCCCCAATCCGCGATATGTTGCGCGTGGCCTTGGAGATGGCTGATTACCACTGCATGGAAGCAAAAGACGCTCAACAAGCACATAGCTTAATTGTTGATCGCAAACCCGATTTGGTGCTGCTCGATTGGATGTTACCTGGCACCAGCGGCATAGAGTTGGCCCGTCGTCTCAAGCGCGACGACGTCACCTCTCAAGTACCGATTATTATGCTCACTGCCAAGGGTGAAGAGGATAATAAAATTCAGGGGCTCGAAGTGGGCGCCGATGATTACATTACCAAGCCCTTCTCACCGCGAGAGCTGGTTGCTCGGTTAAAGGCGGTATTGCGAAGAACCGATATTCTCGCCGATAGCGGCCCTATTTCGGTCGAGGGCTTGACCCTAGATCCTGTTAGCCATCGTGTCACTATTAATGATGATCCGGTGCAGATGGGGCCGACCGAATATCGATTACTGGAGTTCTTCTTGACTCATCAAGAGCGAGTCTACACCCGCAGCCAGTTGTTGGATCATGTCTGGGGCGGCAACGTCTATGTTGAAGAGCGTACCGTCGATGTGCATATTCGTCGTTTGCGTAAGGCGTTACAGCTTGATGATCACGACCGTTTTGTTCAAACTGTGCGCGGTGCTGGCTATCGTTTTTCATTAAAGATCACCAGCAAGGAAAGTTAGCGGTTTTTACACATCCTTGATGGATATCAGTGTAAAGACAAGAAAGAGTCGCAATCATAGCGGCTCTTTTTTTATTGCACGTTATTTGTGTTTGCACGATTCGCTCAAATAGCGCGCTATGGTTAAATGGTGGCATGCCACCTTGCGTGAGAAAAAACATTGAATAGAGGTTTTGCTGCCGAGTTTAGGCGAGTCGTTATCTGCACCTTATTGTGCATCGCATTTGGTTTTATGAACGGCTACCTTGAATGGACGCTCATTACCGGCGGTGCCATTTATATGGGGTGGATGATGTGGCAAATCCATCAACTCGATTTCTGGCTGAAAAACTCTCGCACGCAACAACCACCGGACGCCAGCGGAATTTGGGGCGACATCTTCGATAACATTGTGCGCTTGCAAAAGCGTCAACAGCGAGAAAAAAGTCGATTGCAAACCGTGGTGAAGCGCGGCCAGGAAACCACGGCCGCCTTGCGCGATGGCATTATTCTCTTGGATAACAAAGGCAATATTGATTGGTTTAACAGCTCGGCGGGAAAGCTCCTAAATCTTCGCCGACAGGATCAAGCCCATCCACTAGTTAACTACGTTCGGCATCCTGGTTTTGTCAGCTATCTCGAACAAAGCGATTTTCAAGAGCCGTTGGACCTGCCCTCCCCCCAGTCAGAAGCTTTGCATCTCCAGTATCAAATCACTAGCTTCGGCAAAGGCGAGCAGCTGGTGGTGGTGCGCGACGTGACTAGACTTTTCAAACTAGAGCAAATGCGTAAAGACTTTGTCGCCAACGTATCCCATGAATTACGCACCCCTCTGACGGTAATTCGTGGTTACGTCGAAACATTGGGCATGGCGCCAAACTTAAATGATACCTTCAGGCGCGCTCTGGATCAGATGGAACAACAAAGTCAGCGCATGACCAGTTTGATTAACGATCTGCTCGCCCTCTCAAAACTTGAGACCGACGTTCGTGAAAGCTCTCATCAAACGGTTGAGCTGCTACCGTTGTTAACTGCGATACGCAGCGATGCTATAGCCTTTTCCGGCTCTAAACAGCACCGCATAGAACTTCGTTGCGCTGAGGGCTTGTCGCTGTTGGGCAGCGATAGAGAGCTGCACAGCGCCTTTTCGAATTTGGTCTTCAACGCGGTGAAATACTCGCCGGCCAATAACGACATTACCATCGCTGTCTCTCGAGACAGCCACGGCCTAAGAGTAGCCGTTAAAGATACGGGCGAAGGTATTGATGCCGTTCACTTACCGCGATTGACCGAGCGTTTCTATCGCGTTGATAGCAGTCGTCAGTCGGATACCGGTGGCACCGGTCTGGGTTTGGCCATTGTTAAACACGTTCTTTTACGCCATGGCGGTTCTTTGGATATTCAGAGCCAAGTTGGCAAAGGTAGTGTTTTCACCTGTATTTTTCCGATTCAACGGATGATTGAGTCGAAGCCGGAAAGTCACTAACCTCAACTTGTGTTTTTGGCGTGTAAAACTATAGTTTTTGATGAGGTTAGCGTCCATCCATTCTTAGTGTTGCTTATATGTCACCCATGCACAAAATACTCTCTCTGGCACTTCTTCTCCTTCTTGCCAGCAGCAATCTACGAGCCAATGAACACTGGTCACGCTTGGGCCTATCATCCTATGAGCAGTTGAGTCGCACGCTATTTTACGCTGGCTTAACCTCTAAACGGGGTATTAACGCAGACGAGCTGCTACAAGGTGACGTGGCCTTCCAGCTCGACGTTGTGATTTCATCAAAGAGTTTGTCGGCGCGTCGTTGGCGCAATTTGCTGATGGAAGGCGTGATGATCAATCACCCAGCTGATCAGTTATCAAGTTATGCCGATGACCTTAATCAAATGATGAGCCAGTTCACCTTTAGGCTCAGACAGGGCGATCGTTTTGCGGTCCAATATCATCCTGTAAATGGTTCAAAAATCAGGTTAAACGGACTCGATCTTGGCCGATTTGAGCAACCTCAATTCTCACTGCTGTTGCTTAGAGGTTGGGTGGGTGATGTGCCTTTGTCGACTGATTTCAAAGTCTCTTTGTTTAGCGATCAATCCTCCGATATTCAAACCCAGATGGACAGCTTGACGGTGACCGCTGAGCGTCGAGCAGAAACTTCTCGCGCGTTAACGGGCAATACCGGAGCGATAAAAGCTGCCAAAAATCAACCCGCCGAAATTAAGGTAGCACCGAAAAAGCCATCGGTAAGCGCGCTCCCAGTTAACACATCGATTGCGGTGACTGTGGTTAAGCCGGAGCCTCTAGCTGCCTCCGTTGAAGCAGAAAAAAACTCGCAGGCTGTAAATAGCGAGCCGAACGGTTCTTCCGCGCCGCTAGCGCAGCCTTTGCCCGAGGCGGAGGCTGCAGTGGCGGCTTCGTCCAATGAGAGATCAGCGCAAAGTCGAGAGCGAGTTTCTGATACGGATATTGACGAGCCTGCAAACGAAGATATTGTCGAGGTGATGAGCGAGGAGCTTTTGCGTTTGCGTCAAAACTATTATCGCCAGTTGGTGGCGGCGGTAAATGCAAAAAAAGCCATACCTTTTAAAGCATTTCAACGGGGCTGGAAAGGCGATGTAAGAATTGAGGTGAGTATCAATCGTTTAGGAGAGGTTCTGGAGGTAACTATTCTGGAGCCTTCTCGCTATCCCCTGTTCAACGAGCAGGCTATTACCGCGGCGAAGACTGCAGAGCCTCTACCGGAAATTCCCGGGGAAATTCGCGATGAAAATTTTACCTTCTCTGTACCTTTGTCTTACACCTTTATTCGTTGACTCTTGACAAGAGTACAATTGACTCAGTGCTGAAAAGCGACAACTCGGTTACGGCCGGATTGTTTGGCTTGGTAGAGGGCTTGATCCGCCAGCTTTATCCCTTCTTCAATATCTTCACTGTCTGTGGGCATTATGGCTAAACCAAAACTGGCCGTAAAACAAACCTCGTGTCCGTCGATTCGAAGCTTAATCTGTTCGGTCTTTTGTCGAATTCGTTCCGCTAAGGCTGCAGCCTGTTCAAGATCGGTACTGGATAATACGATTACAAACTCCTCTCCCCCCCAGCGAGCTACCAAATCTTCGTTTCGCGTACAGGCTGAAATCGTATTGGCAAAAGCGATAATCGCAGCATCTCCTATATCGTGTCCGTAGCTGTCGTTGATGTTCTTAAATTTGTCGATATCACAGATAAGAGTACTGAGCGATTGAGATTGACGTTTGTTCATCGACAGCAACGGCTTTGATGCATCGATCAAATGCCGACGATTGTGAAGACCAGTCATGGAATCGGTAGTGGCCATGAGCTTTAGATTCTCATTGAGTGTTTGGATGTGTTTGAGTTTACTGACATCATCACTGCGATCAAATCCCACCATCATAATGATGTTCTCTGGTTCACATTCAATAATCCTAGCCCAAATAGAAACCGGAATAATATCGCCGTTGCGGGTGTAAACTGAACAGTTGAAATCTTCCAGTGCTTTTCCTGCACTTAGGCAGTCTACTAAGTGTTGTCTTTCCTCCTCATAAGGCCATATTTTCAGGTCGTGAGAAGAGCGGCCAATAATCGATTTTTTGCTGTACCCCATAGCGGTTTCAAACATATCACTGACATGAAGATAGATTCCATCTTCAATTGTCGTTAGGGTAATCACCGCGGGAATGGAGCCTAGCATTTGTGAGAACAGACTCTGAAAGTGAGTGTTGGAATTGGAGCGATTAATTAATTGATTAGAATCTTGTAGACACACCATAGCGACGTGCTTACCACTCCAATCAATAGAGCAAACCTTTAAATCTATCCAGCGGTAGTGACCTTCCTTATTCTTTAGGCGTGCACTGTAATATTTGATGCTTCGATCAGTGCCATCCATACGTTGATTGTGAGAGCTGCGTACGCGATCGTAGTCATCGCTGTGCAGTTGACCAAACACACCTCCAACCTCAATAGAAGTTTCGTATTCCTCGGCGCTATCAAAACCTAAAAGCGACAAGTAAGGTTGGTTATAAAAGAGCGGTATTCCTTCATCATGTACCAATACGGCATCGTCGATATTCTCGAGCATACTTCTGTAGTTGTGATTGTCCATTTTGGAGCGCTCTCTCGATACCTTTTGGTTAGTATAGGTGCTGTTTGGTATCTGTGTTCAATGGAGTGATGTGGGCGCTCAAAACCTGCTTCAAAACCAGTTGGGTTGAAGCGGTCTTCTACTGTGCTTTTCAATGATCTTAGGTTTAAGACTTAGGGTTGAGCTTGGCGAAGTCTTGTGGAAGGAATCGAGGGAGGTACTCCGATGTCAGCGCTTAGAGAGGCTCTAAGTAGAGTTCAGGCACGATTGTTAACAGTCTTTGATGTTAGCGAAGCAGAGCAATGAGATTCTGCTAAACGACTGCGAATTGCCTGTGGCAAGAGTACCGCTCAGTTTGTATGTGAGCTCAGTAAAACAAAGGTGGCGCAGAATCAACTGCGCCACAGAGGGGCTGCTACTAAATAACCATAATGCCGTCGGCCTCTACCATGGCACCTTTGGGAAGCTGTTTAACACCGACAGCGGCACGGGCTGGGTAAGGTTCGTCAAAATATTCGGACATCACCTGGTTGACCGTGGGGAAGTTAGTTAAGTCTTCCATGAAAATCCCGAGTTTAACGATATCGTTCAGACTACCACCGGCTTCTTCGCAAACCGCTCTCAGATTCTTAAACATCTGGTGGGCTTGAGTGGCAAAATCTCCCTCAACCAGCTCCATAGTTTGAGGATCTAATGGAATCTGGCCCGACAAATAAACCGTGTTATTGACTTTAACGGCTTGAGAATAAGTGCCAATAGCGGCCGGTGCTTTGGTGGTGGAGATGATTGCTCGGTTGGTGCTCATGGTGAATTCCTTCATCGTAAAATTGAAAACGCCTGACGAATGATAAAATCGCTGAGGCGCTATCGTGATAGAGTTATTTGAATTTAGTTTTTACTGCGACCAATTTTGATAACGGCATTTAAGAGCTTGAGTCGACGCATAATCGTTGCTAGGTGAACCCGGTTGTGCACTCCTAGGCAAAACTTGATGACGGAGTTGTGCGCGTCTCGCTCGTCGACGTTAACCTGTTCGATGTTACCGCCAAGTTCGGCAATACGCGTGGCCAATGATGCGATGATGCCACGCTCGGATTGTACTTCGACACGAACGTCAGCAAGAAACTCCCCAGTTACCGTCGGTGCCCAGTTTACCGCACTGATCTTCTCGGGATTATCGCGCAGGTCAACAATGTTTCGACAAGTGTCTCGATGTACGACTAAACCTTTCCCAGCACTGATGTGACCAATGATAGGATCGCCGGGAATGGGGCGACAACAGCGAGCAAAGCTGATCATCAAGCCATCGGTGGAATCGATCATCAATGGCGAATAGATATTGGCGCTGCTATTTTCGGTACTGTCTTCGGTGGCGAGAATCTTTGCCACCGCGTGGGCAATTCGATTGCCCAGACCAATATCTTCAAGCAGAGCATCAATGGTGGCACAGTTGGTCGAACCCAAGAGCATTTCGGTTTGCTCTTCGGAAAGATGTTCCAGATCTACCCTCTCATCTTGCAGAGCTCGGCTGAGCATGCGTCGACCTAACTCGATGGATTCGTGGTGACGTTGGTTTTTCAAGAAGTGACGAATGCCTGAGCGAGCTCTGCCCGAGGTGACAAAGTTCAGCCAGTTGGGGTTGGGTTGTGCACCTGGTGAGGTAATAATAGAAATTTTCTGACCGCTCAATAAAGGTTGAGACAAGGGCGCCAAACGATCGTTAATGCGGCAGGCAACGCAGCGATGGCCGACGTCGGTGTGCACCGCGTAAGCAAAGTCGATGGGGGTTGCGCCCGAGGGCAGTTCGACAATTTTTCCCTTAGGCGTAAAGACGTAAACCTCGTCGGGGAATAAATCGATTTTTACGTTTTCGATAAATTCTAGCGAGTCGCCAGCGCGTTGTTGCATCTCTAGCAAACCTTGAATCCACTGGCGTGCACGAGCATGGGTGCCGCTGGGCACATCATCACTGCCGTCGGATTTGTACAGCCAATGGGCGGCGATGCCAGAGTTGGCCATCTCGTCCATTTCTTTGGTGCGGATCTGAACTTCAATGGGTACACCGTGCATACCCACCAACACCGTATGCAAGGATTGATAACCGTTGGCTTTGGGGATGGCGATGTAATCTTTGAATTCGGTAATGACGGGTTTGTATAGATTGTGCACCGCGCCCAATACTCGGTAACAAGTATCGACACTGTCGACGATGATTCGAAACGCGTAGACGTCCATAATTTCATTGAACGACTTTTTCTTATTGCGCATCTTTTGATAGATGCTGAACAAGTGTTTTTCACGCCCAATCACCAGCGAGTTAATATTCTCGCGCTCCAAGCGCAACTCAATGGCATTCTGAATTTTTTCGACCAGTTCTTTGCGGTTTCCCCGCGCCGTTTTCAGTGCCGTTTGTAGACGTTCACTGCGCAGTGGATACATGGCGGCAAAGCCGCGATTCTCTAGCTCAAGTCGAATATTGTTCATACCCAATCGCTGGGCGATGGGGGCGTAAATCTCGAGGGTTTCTTTGGCGATGCGACGCTTCTTTTCCGGCTTGAGTGCACCCAAGGTGCGCATGTTATGCAGGCGATCGGCCAGTTTCACCAAAATCACGCGAATGTCTTTGGCCATGGCCAGAGCCATCTTCTGGAAATTCTCTGCTTGCTTCTGCGCCTGAGTCTCAAATTCGAATTGTGTGAGCTTACTAACGCCGTCGACCAACTCGGCCACGGGTTCACCAAATTGTTCGGTGAGGGCAGCTTTAGAAATGGTGGTGTCTTCAATCACATCGTGCAACATGGCGGCCATCAAGCTTTGATGATCCATGTGCATGCCGGCAAGGATATTGGCAACTTCTAAGGGATGGGTGACGTAAGGTTCGCCGCTGCGTCGTTTTTGCCCTTCGTGGGCTTGCTCGGCGTAAAAGTAAGCGCGCTTAACGCGACTAATTTGCTGGGGTTCTAAATAGGAGCTGAGCCGGTGGCCCAAGGACTCAAGTGTCTGCATCGGGGTCCTGCTTGAGTAAAAAAATCGGGGCCTGATTTTGCAATCTAGGCCCCGATTTTAGGGAGTCATTACAGCTGCGGCGCAGAAGTATCGATGACCAACTCTTCGAAGTCGTCCTGCTCTTCTTTTTGAGTCAGGATGCTGGCATCAATATAGCCTTCTTCAATTTCACGCAAAGCCAATACGGTAGGCTTGTCGTTCTCTTCTGGAACCATTGGCTCTTTACCGCCAGTGGCAATCTGACGAGCGCGCTTGCTGCTGACCAAAACCAGTTCAAAACGGTTGTCTACGTGATCGAGACAATCTTCTACAGTAATACGAGCCATGTGTGCCTTTACCTTTTGCTATGCCCTAAGGGCGGGTTGTCACTTGTGTTTCCCTTTATATAGGGCATTTAGACGCGGTTGTCAGGTGAATGCCCTAATCCTCGACGCACGAGGCCGGAAAAAGTCGGCCAGTGTACGCAAAACGACCAATCAGGACAATAGCGAAGACAGTAATTGCTCGTGTCTTTGTTGCTGATTGTCGAGAGTGAGACGCTGACTGACCAATATCGAGCGAAATTCGCTCAATGCCACGTCAAAATCGTCATTGATAATAACATACTGGCCTTCCACATAGTGGCTCATCTCATTGATGGCCTCTTGCATGCGCGCATCAATAATACTGTTGTCGTCTTGGCCACGACCGGTGAGGCGGCGGGTAAGCTCTTCCCGCGATGGCGGCAAAATGAAGATACCGACGGTCTCTGGGATCAACTTCCTGACCTGCTGAGCCCCCTGCCAATCGATTTCGAGAATTACATCGGTGCCACCGGCCAAGGTGTCTTTCACCCATTGGGTGGAGGTGCCGTAGAGATTGCCAAACACCTCGGCGTGCTCCAAGAAGGCATTGTTGTTAATCATCTCGACAAATGTGTCGCGTTGGCTGAAGTGATAGTTCACTCCATCTTCCTCACCGGGGCGCATGGCGCGCGTGGTGTGCGAGACAGACACGCGAACATTATCGGTGCTATCGATCAAAGCTTGAACTAAGCTGGTCTTGCCCGCGCCAGATGGGGCAGAAACCGTGTATAAAGTACCGCGTGAACTCATGGAATCAGGGCCTCTTAGATTGAGAGATGATCTTCGTCATCTGCTCGTCATTATTGTGCATTGGTGGCGATAAGCAATAGCGTTTGTAGGCGGTTACTCCATATTTTGGATCTGCTCACGCATCTGCTCGATTAATACCTTCAATTCAATCGCCGCTTGGGTGGTATCGCTAACAATAGACTTTGACGATAGCGTATTGGCCTCGCGATTGAGTTCTTGCATGAGAAAATCCAGTCGGCGCCCAACACTGCCTTTTTGCTTGAGGGTACGACGCACTTCTGTGACGTGAGTATCGAGACGATCTAGCTCTTCATCCACATCGGTCTTCTGCGCCAGATAGACCATCTCTTGTTCCAGTCGATCTTGATCCGGCTCGGCCTTAAGGGCTTCGAGTTTTTCCAGTAAACGCTCGCGCTGGCCTTGTAAGATGGACGGCAAAATATCTCGGACCAGGTTTACCTGCTCGGTGATACCATCGAGTCGCTGTTCGATAAGGGATTTGAGCTCATCGCCTTCACGGGCTCGATGCTCTACTAGGGATTTTAACGCTTGTTTGAACAAGTCTAGCGCCGCTTCGAGAATAGTCTCTCGCTCGATGTCGTGATCGGCGATCATACCGGGCCAGCGCAGCAGTTCCAGCGGATTAAGGGGAGCGGTGTTATCCACAGCGTCGTTGACCTGGCCGACAGCGTCGGTGATTTGCGCTAACAATGCCGTATTTAGGCTGAGCGCTTGACTGCCGTCGCTGTTGCCCAGTTGATAGGTAAAGGAGGCTTCAACCTTGCCGCGAGACAGTGATTTTCGCATTTGCTCGCGCAGCGAGGGCTCCAGTTCGCGGATGAATTCCGGCAGGCGAAAATGCGGTTCTAAATAGCGATGATTAACGCTGCGAACTTCCCAAATCAGGGTTCCCCAAGGGTGTTTGGCTTCTTGGCGGGCAAAGCCAGTCATACTGCAAGGCATAGCGATTCCTTAGTTTAAGACCGCGTCAGTGGCGGTGTTGGAGCGGTTGTGAAGCGAGACTCAGTCTCTCTTCAGCTCAATCGTCGAAATAGTACCACAGCCATTGGCGTGATTCGGACGAATGCATGCGCTTTCGCTATAATAATGCCCCTTCGAAGATCGGCGATTTCCGATCCCCATTTAAGCTTGAGGTTTCTCCTATGCAACGACCTAGCGGCCGCACTCCTGACAGCCTGCGTGACATCCGTATCACCCGTAACTTTACTTGCCACGCTGAAGGTTCAGTACTGATCGAATTTGGCAATACTAAGGTGATTTGTACCGCCACGGTTGAAGAAGGCGTACCGGGCTTTATGCGCGGCGAAGGGCGCGGCTGGGTGACGGCTGAATACGGCATGTTGCCTCGCTCGACTAACTCTCGTATGCGCCGCGAGGCCTCGGCCGGTAAGCAAAGTGGTCGTACCGTTGAAATTCAACGCCTGATCGGCCGTTCGCTGCGCGCGGCCATGGATATGGAAGCGCTGGGTGAAAACACCATTAAGATCGATTGTGATGTTATCCAAGCCGATGGTGGCACTCGCACTGCCTCCATCACCGGTGCCTGTGTGGCACTGGCCGACGCCGTCCAATACTTGAAAGATAACGGCAAAGTTAAAGGCGAGCCTTTGAAGCGTATGATTGCCTCTATCTCTGTGGGTATTTACCAAGGCGAAGCCGTGCTGGATTTGGATTACCCAGAAGACTCAAACGCCGAAACTGACATGAACATCGTTATGGCCGACGATGGCGGTATCATCGAAATTCAAGGCACTGCCGAGGGTGAACCTTTCAGCGAAGCAGAATTTGCCAACATGATGAGCTTGGCGAAAAAAGGCATTCAAGAGTTGAACGGTCTGCAGCAAGCGGCACTGAGTCAAGACTGAAGTCTCTGGCAATAATTGCCCTTGTCTGACTTTGCCACTGTCACGGGTTACCGCGGCAGTGGTCGCTCACGTCATCACAAGGACACGCTAGACTCTAAATGTTTCTACACCGATTAAGTGACACTCGCATTTATCGCCTTCTGTATTGGTTATACAGCGCTGTAGATGATCGTTGACAATCACCTCAGTGTTGCGGAAATCGAGTTGTTGATGACCCTACTTTTGCGTCACTATCAGCGACGAAAAGTAAATCATCACAGAGCCTGACAGCCGCTGAACCCAAACCCCTACTCGTGATTGGCTAGATCTAGCTTTCATTTTATCGATGGCAAAAGTCATGGCAACAAACCACAGCGCGATGATCACGGCATGTATTGAAACCAATAGCAGCGATCCCGCAGGGCTAAAACTATCGGGCGTTGTAAATTGCGGGAAGGCGGCTAGATAAAACAGTGAGACTTTAGGGTTTAACAATTGAGTGATAAACCCCTCAAAGAAAAACGCTCTTAAGGTAGTGGTTTTCGTTTCCTTGAGTGAATCTGTTCGATTAAAACTATCGCGTCTTGTTTCGGGCTTTTTGAAGGATTCTATCAGTGCCTTGACGCCAATATAAAAAAGATAAGCGGCACCGATCATTTTGATAATAAAAAACATCTCCGCCGATTGTAGCAACAGTGCAGAAATGCCAAAGATTGAAAAAAAACCGTGAAAGAAGGTGGCACTGGTTAATCCCAATATGTTGATCAGCGCAGGATACTTGCCATGGGATGAAGCTGTTTTAATGATTAGTACGCTGTTTGGTCCCGGTGAGATGACCAATAGCGCCGCTATTAGGGTAAAGGTGATCAGTTCGCTCATGAGTTACTCCCGGAATCGATAGAATTCTGTCTTTGCAAATTTAAGCGTGTTACTCGTGATTCGCAAGCATAGAGCTTATCGGGTGGATGGCCGCGAGCATTAGTATAGCTTTAATTATAATATGGCGTTCTATTCACCATTTATCGTCGGTATATTTTCCTCTTCGCACAATTTCCCATTAATCAGCTTTGCAATTATGTGATTTTCGAATCCAATCGATGCTTAATCAATCAGGTGAATCTGGCTGTACTTTCTTGCCGCACCGTAAAAAGACAAACAGGCCCAGGCAATCTCTAAGGTTAATACCGGTAAGTTTTGATCCAGCCACAATTGTGGCAACAGTGCTAAAGCCGCATAGCCATTCCACAATAAGTAGTGCTGCGGTTCCATACGCCCAGCACTGAATAGCAAATACGCCAGTGAAAACACGTAGGCAGATGTCCAGCCTAGAACGGTTAGATCGAGTGCCGCTGCCTGCACTGAGATGACCGCCAGCCACAGCCACAACAGGGCTATGCCTCCCATGTACCAAGACTGCGCGATGGCAAACCGCTTGAGATCGACTTTAGCCAATAAAAGAATACTGATTAGCGCCCAGAAGCCGTTGATTACTACAGCCTGCCAAGATTGTGCCACTACAGAGGTGATCACCAAACTAAGCGCCGCGACTAAGTTGCCACCGTAATACAACGATGGTTTCCATTTTGTGATTAGAGAAATGTAACCGTGGTTAATCAAGTAGAGCAGCGTGCCGAACCAGCCGAGTAATGACAGAATGCTCATAACAACTCGATATGCATGTTGCGAACAAACAGTTCTTTGCCCACGTGTGGGCCGTTTAACACCACCACGCGACTCAGATCCATCATGTTTTTGTAAAAACGATCGGTGCTTGATGGTTCGACGATACGATCGCTCCACTCAATCACGATAACGCGGGTTCCCTGTGGCAGGGTAAAATACTGGCTGCTAGAGGTGAGATTGCTGGTTTGACCCAAAATGGCGGGATAGCCTTCGGCGGTGATCAGTTGCGCTAAATCCAAGGGCACCGGCAGCTGTGCGGGAACTACCTCAATGCTCTCGATGCTCAAAGCTCGCAGTTTGGCCAGTGCCTGATTGAAGGCGGCAATGGTCTTTTGGCCGTTTTCGGTTTTGGGGGCAATCATATGTAGACTGGATTGATCGCGAATATCCTCTCGCTGACGTATCAGTTGAATACGTTCTGGAAACGCAGAATGTAAGGTGTGGGCCATGACCCCATCGGTCATAGGTAACAAATCAATCTGACGGTTGAACAGCGCTTGCAGTGCCGATTTTTCACTGCCAAATACCACCGCTTGATCGAGCAGTTGATCAATGCTCTGGCCATAACTGTAACCCGATACACGTCCAATACGCAGTGAACTGAGATCAGCTCGGCTTTGTTCACGGGTCAGAAACTGTAGGTTGTAGTAGAGGTGACTGGTGGCGGAAAAAACCGGATCAGAAAAAATAACTTCTTCTGCTCGCGCTGGTGTTTTAAAAAACGGAAACGCCAATTTAGCGCGATTGCGTTTTATCAATTGGTAACTCAGATCATAAGATACATAGCGCCAGTGTACTTCGGCATCCATCTCAGTGGCGATCAAATCGACAATTGACGCAGCTGTTCCCAGTGGCGTTTGTTCGTCAGTGATATAGGGCGCCCAGGTATTGGTTATGATGGTGAGTGGCCGCGGCTCCGTGCTGTTTTCGGCTGTGGCCAGTGCAGTGAACACTGTGAGAAAACACAGTGCCAACCACTGTCCACAAATGTTTGTAGGAAAAAAAGTATTCATGATCGTCAATTAGTCACTTGTCGAATTAGTGAGATTTGATGCGTTTGTAAACCAGCACCAGACCGAGTGTCAGCAAAAACCCGAAAGCAAACATGACATCGGTATCGACTTCGGCAATCTTACTGAGAAAAAAGGAAGTGTTTTCATCGTTATAATCCAGCGCCGGACGCGACATCATTTCGCGACTGAATTCCACCAGATACAGTGACAATTCAAATACGGCAAAAAAGCTCAAGGTGACCAACAACAAATCCGTCATCACGGTGCTGCGTTCGCGGCGTTGATGATCCACTTCTTCTAGTCGGCTGGAACAGACGTCAATCATACGTTGACTGTTGTCTACCAGACTGTCGAACTTCCAGCTGTCGAGAATCTCCGAAAGCAGACGCAGTTTGGGCCGCGTGAGCGTTTTTCGCTGTTCGTGATAATCAATCAGGTGCAGTCGCGTGGCCACGCGACTTTGTGACAGTTGCTTTTCTGCCGCCTTCAGTTGATCTTCGGCATAAGCTGCCGCGATGGCCTGTTTGAGTTGTTGTAGGCAGTTCTCTTGCGCGGTGTAATAGTATTGCGCAAGCACCATACTCTCTAGCCGGTAATCTCCTGTTGGCTCGGCATCCACCACCACGTAGTTTAGCCAAGTCATCGAATAGAAGCGCTGCCCGGCGATAATGTCTTGCGCCTGCTGGGGGTACTCAGTTTGCGACAACCACTCGGTAATCAGCGATTGAGTCGCCGCCTGTTGTAATTGATTTGAATCCACCGCTAAGGTTCGAGAGATCCAATGAATTTTCGGTTTGTTGAGATTTGACCCAGCTTCGGGCTTTATCGAATGGATGTCCTGCCCGCGCTCTAGCAGCGAGCTGGTGATTTCGGTATCGATACGCTTTAACAGACTCAAAAATTTGGGCCAGAGCTGATCAATGATGTCACTGCTGTATTGTTGCGACCAGTCCTCAAGTTCTGCGGAAGTTGAGAACTCTCGAGTGGGTAGAATAATTTCTGCGATGGCAATAGAGTTAGGAAAGATGTGCAGTGTTAATTGGGCGTCTTGATGATCCTGTTGCCAACGAAACAAGCAGACATCCACGTCATCTTTACTGAGATCTTGGTACTGTTGATCTAGTGTTTGCTTGCCAATGTGAATGGCTGGGTCTAACTGGCCAACTTCTGACAGTAATTGTCGAAACTCCATCGATTCTGCGTAGGCGCCAGTTTTCAGGCGAAAGGGAACTTGTAGAGGCGATATGGTGATTACTCTGGGCGTCGGTGTTGACATAAGAAACTAGCATCGTCCAATAGCAAGGCAAATGGGCTCCTTGTGCAGAAAAGAGCATCGAGCGCGTATCCTACGAAAATGGGGCGACGAAGAAAAGCCACTGAGTGTTCATTAGCGACAAAAACAATGTCGGAGTATCGTACAGCAACAATGAGTATCACTTGGCAAGCATATTTTCGTGAATTCACACAAGGCTCATCAATAGAGCGGTCTAAATAAGACGGGATCCCATACCCACTTTAATCGTTGTTCGGCACTGTCAATTCTCAGTACTGTGTAATTTCCGTTGAAACTTGTTCCAGTAGCGATCGAGTCTCTGAGTTTCGGAGGTGTTGGAAGATTCTTCATACTAACTCAATACTCATGTTATTGAGTTAAGGTTTATATTCCTTCTTCCGTAAGCTAGACGATATTCATAAGCATGTGAAAGCGAACGTAAAGATATTGCAAGACATTACCTCAAACTATTTTATAGCTGCGGCGCATCCCAAGATAGGAATTCTTTTAGCGGCGTAAGTTCAGTTTCGAAATGCCTCCAACGATCAATGGAGTTAGCGTTAATTTTATTGCGTACTTGAGAGGCGCTGGCGGTAGCTGCTGCTGAGGTATTTTGTTCAAACTTCAGGCAGTCTTTTTCAAAGTCTAGATTCAATTGGCTTAGAAGTTTCCGAGTGCTAGCTTCTTGATTTTCGACCAAATTCTCATAATTTATAGTATAAAACTGACGCGGAAGAACCTGTTGCCAGTGTTTTACCAGTTTATTAAATCCCAAGTAGTAAGCAGCGAGCTCTTTTTGATCGTAGGAAAAGGGATAGGTGTTAGCAAATAGTTGTTTATATAAAGAGAAGCAGCTATCCATAGGATTTCGTTCTAAACAAACAAACTTAGCCTGAGGAAATGCAGCGGCTAAGAGTCCTATGTATAGATAATTTTGAGGCAGTTTATCGGTAAATTGAAATTTTTCGTTTCGCAGGTATGACACTTCCGACATATAGTTCGAGCCGAGTTGGGCTGAATCGATATCTGCCAAACTGTGGATCATTGAGGAGTGAATAAGCTGTCTTGAACTGTCGCCGCTGAGCTTCTTAGTTTCAATAGGAAATTGTGGTAGCTCTCCAAGAGATTGAACCCGCGAGTGGCTACTAATAATACGTTCTACTAAAGTAGTACCACTGCGAGGTAATCCAACGATAAAAATAGGTTCATCCGATAACTCCGATCTATGGCTTTCGATCCAGTCCTTGGTGAAAGTCTTTATTAGAGTGTCAAAAATACTTAGATCGTCATCGACATTATAGGTAAGACCACTGCGCTCTATCTGATTACCTTTTTCGTAGTGATTCCATGCCTGAGGCCATTGGCGTAGATCTTCATAAGACTTACCAATTGCAAAATGCAGCATGGTTTTTGCTGGCGGACTATTTTGAATTGATTCTTTTTGAAGCAGTGAGGTCATGGTGTCAATATGATTGCTGTTTGTTGCCGTGGTGAGTTTGGCGTATTGCCAATGAAATCGGGGGTTAGATGGTTGCAGATCGATTGCATTGGTAAGGCACTCTTGTGCTCGCGAAATCTTTCCCAGAAACGTCAAGCAGCTAGCAGTGTTTGATAAATAGTTGATGTTTTTTGGTTCTATTATTAGGCAGCGATCATAAAGCGCTAGCGCTTTTTCCTGTTTTCCTATGTGACTGTATACGGTCGCTACTAGATCAAGTAGTTTAGCTTTTTGAGTTTTCGAATGGAAAACTCTGTCGGCATGTATTTCGGCTTTGGAATGAGATCCTCGTAAAACCAGGCAGCGTGCCAGTTGGGCGTGTGCATCGAGGCGGTCACTATTAATATCTATCACCGTATTAAACGCTCGAATTGCGGCGTTTGTGTGTCCGTGGTGTCCAGCGATCAATCCCATCACCATGTGAGCTTCTTCATGGCGAGCATTGTTCTTTAGTAGTTGTTGACAGATCTGAGTGGCTGTTGGCCAGTTCTTTTGAGAAAAAGCATGCCGTAGTTGATCAATAAGAGCGCTGATGAGAAGCTCCTGAAAATAGGAAACGGAAGTGGTGTCGAGTCATTAACGCCATTGTGTAGCGTTAATGACTCTGCAGGGTATTAGAAGCGGTAAGTTGCGTCTACACCGATAGTACGTGGTTGACCCACATAGTGGAACTGTCCACGAGTACCGTAACGTGCTTCGCCTCGGCCACCGCTGTAATAGTATTCATCAAAGACGTTGTCTACGTAGAGTGTTGCACTCCAATCGTCGACGCTATAAGCCATTGACAGGTTTGTTACCGAGTAGCTGTCGAGTTCTTCAAAGTCGGTGTTATCTCCGAGATCATTCAGGCGTGTCGTGACTTCATCTTTATAGTAGATGTTGCCTCGTACAATTAGCTCTGCGCTGTCGAGGGGGATGCTGTAGTCAAAGGAGAGATTGGCTTGCAAGTCCGGAACTCCCGGAAATTTATCACCACTGAAGCCGCCAATATTCGGCGCATCACCTTCAAGTGCGTGATCATAGTAGGTTACCCAGCCACTAATCTGAAGTTGTTCAGTAGCCATCATTTGAGCGGACAGCTCAATGCCCTCAATACGTCCTTCGCTAGCGTTTCCAGTAATATTGATCGCGGCATTTTGCGATTTAAATGGAACTTGCAAATCTTCCCAGTCGATACGGAAAAGTGCGCCGTTGAAAATAACACGACCATCAACGAAGGTGGTGTGCCAACCTAGTTCATAATTGGTGACGCTATCAGAGGTAAAAGATACCTCGCTTGAGAGTAGTTGTGGGCCGATGTTGGTGCCGCCGCGACGGAATCCTTCGGCGACGGTCGCGTACAGCATGATGTCTTCTGTGATATCAACCGAGGTATTGATCTTGGTGACCACGTCGTCGATTTTTGATTTTCCACTAGCGCAGTCAGGCGTCGTCGAAGGAAAGTTAAAAATTGGCAACAGCGTACAGTTTTCTTTGATGTCTTCTTCTTGTTCAAAGTAACGAGCGCCTAAAGTCACTTGCCAGATATCGGAAGGTTGAAATGTCACTTCACCGAACACGGCGGTTTCTTCAAACTCTTCTTCACTATAGGCCCAATACTCCAAGTCGCCCAAGCCTGTATCTAGGCCTGCGTAGTCTAGGTAACCTGGTGTAAACTCTTTTGCATCTTCTTCTTTTTCTTCTTTCTCGTAGTATACCCCTACGATCCAGTCCATCCATTCTGGTGCCGACTCTTCGGTTGAAAGCACTCGAACCTCTTGAACAAATACGTCTTTGTCTTCTTGATCATCTGTAAATCCAGAAAACTCAGCGAAGTCACAATAGCCTGGCCAAATATCAACGCACAATAAGTCAGTCTGATCTCGACGACTGGTAGATTGCTCGAACGAAGAAAGACTCGTGCTTGAAAAGATCTCTACTAAACCTGGATTCCAGCTCAGCTCAACGTTGTACATGGTGTCTTCGGTTTCATAGGGCTCGGTATATCGGAGAGCCGAGGAGTAATCATCGCCGGTAAAGGCCTTGTTGACCGCTTGACGTCCACCAGTTTCTTGATTCTGATAGAAAAAGCTAAATTGCGCGTAGAACTCGTCGGTGGGTTCCCATCTCAGCGCCATACGAGTGGAAATCGCCTGTTCATCGTTGGCATCTTTTACTTCGCGGATATCGTTGGAAACACCGGGCTCTACAAGAACGTTGGTGTAATCGACAAAGCCGGCATCATCAAGGTAGCTTCCGGAAACCCTGAAGGACAAAGTGTCAGAAATCGGTAAATTTAGAACGCCACCTACTTCATAGGAAAAGTCATCACTTTCAGAATTCTTGTAAAGCTTCGAATTTATTTCTCCTTCAACAGCTTCTGTATTTGGGTTGTTGAGAATGTAACGTAGGGTTCCACCCATGGCTCCACGGCCGTACAGTGTCCCCTGGGGGCCTCGTAAAACCTCTACCCGCGCTACGTCATTGAGTTTAAAATCAACTAGCAAGGGAGTGTCGTTTACGTAGCGAGAAATAACATCGATACCACCCTGATTTTCTGCAGCTTGCAGTGCGCCGACATTCATTCCGCGCAAGGTTACCAAGTTGGTACCCCGAGCGCCGTTATCGATCATTTGCATACCAGGAATGAACTGAGACATTTTGCTTAAATCATCGGCGCCAACGTCTTTCAGAAAGTCGCCAGTGACTGCCGTGATATTGTAGGGAATGTCTTGCACGCCTTCAGCGCGACGAGTGGCAGTAACAGTGATCTCTTCAAGGGATAGAGATTGAGATTGCTTTTCTTGTGCATAAACACTACTGCTAATAGCGGTGCCCAAGGTTAATTGTATAGCCAAAAATAGTGGCGTGTGTGCTTTCATGGTCTATGTCCTTAGTGGTGTGCTCAGTCTAGCGCCGCATCAGGTGCGTAGCCGCTGATTTTTATTTAATAATTATTTTATTGATTGGATGCCATTAGCTTAGGAAAACGTTTGCGGATTGAGCAATTCGTTGATCGGATAGCCCGAAAATGACTTACTGTGCTTCATGATGACATGGGTGACGATATTGGATATCTCTGGACACTCTTGAATCAATGAATTCGTCAGCGTCATATATCGACTCATATGAGTACAAGCAAATCTTACTATAAAGTCACAACCACCGCTGACCGTGTAGGCTTCTAACGCCTCGGGCATTGCTTCGACACGCTTTTCAAGAAAACGAAACGCGTCAGGGGCGTGTGTACCCAAAGAGATTGTCGCAATACACTGGACAGGGGCGCAGAGGCGCTCAATGTTAACCCGTCCCATAAAGCCTTGTAGCCAATCTTCGTCGATTAACTTTTGCAGACGCTGATGGCAAGCACTGGGAGAGAGACTCACATGATCTGCGAGCTCTTTATTAGTCATCCGACCTTTATCCTGGAGAGTTTGCAGGATTTTTAAATCGAGTCGATCTAATGGCTGAGAGGTTGATGTCATAGGTTGACCTTACCTAGTGTCGCAATTCAGTACTTATTATAGTCGCAAGTAGCGTTATTCTGGCCTTGTCGGTCTGGGTGAGCAGCTGCCAAAGATAACGAAATCTGCCTAATAGCGCGTATATTATCGTTTAAACCTACCTTGTAGGTCTAGCTGTCGATTGAGTGTAGAAATAGAAGGGCATTGTTGGTGTGGATCAAACAATACCCAAAATCCTTACAAATCGCTGAAGGCTTATTTTACCGTTGTGTTGATTGCCACGGTCAAGGCTTCAACCAACTGATCGATCTCTTCACGGCTGATGGTTAGCGGTGGCGAAATGGCTAATGTACCTACACTTGGGAGTGGTCTAACGATAACTCCCAATTTTCGACAGGCCTGAGAAACCTTTAGTGGCCATTTTTCGGCTGGGTTGGGCATGGTTTTGTTGGCTTTATCCACCACAAGTTGAACGCCGGCTAATAAGCCTCGGCCACGGATTTCGCCCACGTGGGCATGATTCTCAAAACGTTCATTAAGCTGGCGATGTAAATAGGCGCCGTTATCTTTGGCTTTTTCGACCAAACCTTCATTTTCAATGATGAGTAAATTGGCTAGTGCCACAGCGCAACCCACGGGATGGCCGCTGTAGGTATAGCCGTGGGAAAAAGCCCCCAGCTTTTCAGAGCCCGTTTTCATCGCCTGCCAAATATCGTCGGTCATAAACGCCGCCGACATGGGAAAGTAGCCGCTGGTTAGGCCTTTGGCCGTACTCATCATATCGGGTTCGATATCCAACAGCTCTGAGCCAAACCAAGTTCCGGTACGGCCAAAACCGCAGACAACTTCGTCAGCGACCAATAGAATATCGTTGGCCTTGAGTAACGTTTTGAGCTTGGGGTAGTAACCTTGCGGAGGCACGATCACACCGCCTGCCGCGTGAATGGGTTCAGCAAAAAAGGCGGCAATATTGTCGGCGCCTTCTCGTTCAATCAGTTCGGCAACTTCATTGATCAAACGGTCGCAAAACTGCGCTTCAGTCTCGCCATCCTTACCCCGAGTGTAATAATGTGGGCATTCCACTCGCAAGACAAAATCCAGCGGCAATGGAAATTCTCTATGAAAACCTCCCAGCCCCGTCAAGCTGGCGGTACTGATCGAGGTGCCGTGATAGGCCTGATCCCGAGCTATGACTTTGGTCTTACTGTGTTTGCCACGCAGCGCGTGATAGTGCCACGCAATTTTTATTAAGGTGTCATTGGCGTCGCTGCCGCCATTACCGAAGAAAACTTTACCCATGGAGTCTGGTGCATGCTGCAACAGCTTTTCGGCCAGTTGTACTTGCCATGGATTCGAGGCATTGGAAAAGGTGTGATAGTAAGCCAATTGCTCGGTAGCTTCTTTCATCACTTGGGCCAACTCTTGGCGACCATAACCGGCGTTAACGCACCACAAGCCTCCAACGGCATCGAGCAATCGATTGCCGTGGGAATCCGTCACATGACAGCCATTGGCCGAGACGATCATATCGGGGCCGTTCTCTAGTAGTGCGCTTACGGACGAAGCGGGATGCAAAAGTACTTGCGCGTCGCGCTCTACCAGAGCATTGATATCGGTGTTTGTTGTCATGGCGATTGTCTCGTTCTGTAAACCTATTGGGATAGCAGTCATTGTAGAGCTTGATGGCAAAATGAAATCCTGAATTGCTTTGGTCTTACCGGATTTAATTCGAGGCGTAATTGACGTTGTTTTTGTGAAGTTTGATGGTGGCGTAGATTTCTCGCCTAGAGTGATCTTGCCCGCTGATCTACGCGCCTTGTATACGAGTTGTAGTCCCCACAATCGTTCTGCCGAACAAAATTCGAAAAACACTATTAACTTCCACACCAAGTTCGGAAGTCGAGACGTCACACTAGCCAGCATTGATGAATGGTCTTTTGGCCAATACTGGTGATTTTTCTCTTATGACGCAAAAACCGATTTCCAATCAAGAGCTGGAGCTGATGCAGCAACTCGACGACCGAGAGGCCGCCATGCTCGAGCGCACGGTTGAGCTGTGTAATATCAATTCGGGCAGTTATAACGCCGAAGGTATTCAGCAAGTTCAACAAGTGTTCCAGTCGCTGTTCTCTGATATTTCAGATTCTTATGAAGAGCGCGTTTTAGAGCCGATCAAAAAGATCAACAATCAAGGAGCTGCGGAGTTCTTTCAGCCGTCGGTGATGCAGATCTTTCGCGCTCGCCCGCAAGCGCCGTTACAAATATTATGTACCGGTCATACCGATACCGTATTTCCTCTAGGCAGCGATTTTGATCACTGTTGGGTTGACGGCAATCACCTGCGAGGCCCAGGTACTGCCGACATGAAGGGCGGCTTGGTGACTTTATACGAGGCGCTGCGCGCGCTAGAAAACTCTCCCTACAAAGATCAGTTTGGTTTTACGGTTGCGCTTTCTCCGGATGAGGAGATTGGTTCACCCAGCTCGGCCCCTGAGCTGATGAAATTGGCCAAACAAGCGGATTTTGGTTTGACCTATGAGCCCGCCTTGGCCGACGGCACCCTAGCCGGGGCTCGCAAAGGCAGCGGCAATTTTGCCATTACCGCGAGCGGGCTAAGTACTCACGCCGGTCGCGACTACTTTTCAGGTCGCAATGCGGTTGTCGCCATGGCAAAGGTGGCGGTGGCCTTGAGTGAGTTGAGTGACAAAACATCTGGCATTACCGTCAATATTGGCGAGCTTGTGGGCGGCGGACCGGTGAATATCGTTCCCGATAATTGCGTCTGCCGATTTAATGTTCGAGTGAGCGAAACTGAACAGCAGCAGCAAGTGCTCGATGCCATTGATGATGTTCTCAAGCAAGTAACCGATAGCAGTGGTTGCCAACTCGAACTGCACGGCCACTTCAATCGCCCGCCTAAACCGATGACCGACGAGCAGCAATCAATGTTTGAACTGCTGAAAAATTGCGGCGGAAAACTCGGCATGGATGTGCAGTGGAAAGCCACCGGCGGTTGCTGTGAGGGCAATAATCTTGCCGCTGCCGGTTTACTCAACATTGATACGCTTGGCGTTCGCGGCGCTCACATCCACAGCCATGATGAATACGCTTGTATTGATAGCTTTGTTGAAAGAGCTCAGCTATCGGCATTGTTTATTACGCAGTTGATTGATTTCAAAAAATCTCAGTCTGATTTGAACGCGTCTCAAACATTCACTGAAAGCGCCATCTCAAACACAACCCAAGTCGTCAATGAAGATCGGAGTTGATCATGTTGGTAATTAGACCTGTTGAAAAGAAAGATCTAAACGATCTTCTAAATCTCGCCAAAAAAGCGGGAAAAGGTATGACTTCACTGCCCCCCTGCCCTGAGTCACTCAGCAAGAGCATTCAGGCCTCGATCGACAGTTTCGCGAGAACACAATTGCATCCCGATGACTATTTCTTGTTGGTGATGGAAGATCTCGATAAACAGAAAGTCGTGGGTACGGCGGGTGTCTATTCACAAACTGGCGCGCGGCAAGCGTTTTATGCCTATCGATTGATGTCGCTTACGCATTATTCACACTCTCTGGATAAACAAACCCGCAGTGAAACTTTGCACTTAACCAATGATTACACCGATTGTTCGGAAGTGGGCACTCTGTTTCTCGATCCTGACTATCGTGGCAATGGGCACTGGTTGTCCAAGGCGCGCTATTTATTGATGGGGCAATTCCAAGAGCGTTTTCAGTCTCACGTGATTGCAGAATTGCGCGGATGGGTCGACGACCATGAGCAAAGTCCATTTTGGAATGCCATTGGCCAGAACTTTTTCGATATGGATTTTGATACTGCCGATAAACTCTGCGGCACGGGTTCCAATCAGTTTATTACCGAGCTAATGCCCAAGCACCCGATTTACACCTCAATGTTACCGCCCGAAGCCAGAGAGGTGATTGGAAAACCTAACTCTGCAGGCCTCCGGGCCATGGAGTTGTTGGAAGAAGAAGGCTTTGTTTATGACAAGGTTGTCGACATCTTTGACGGTGGCCCGTTATTAAAAGCAAAAATTTCGTCGCTGCGAAGTGTTCGTCGAATTGATCAAGGCATGGCCAAGCGCAGTGTAGAGAAAATTCTAACCGAACCTACTCTCGTCGCAACGTCTTCACTTCAAGATTTTCGCGTGGTGTTTACACGAGTGGCGCGCAGCGGCGATGGCAGCGTGAAACTGAAAGCTGACGATCTTGAGGCTTTGTGTGCTAGCGAAGGCACGCTGCTACGATTTATTCAACGATAGGCCAATCTTATGAACAGCGTTTGTATCAATAATCAATGGTTGGCGGGCTACGGTGAGGCACTGGCGTCAATCAATCCGAGTAATAATGAGTCAGTCTGGGAAAAAAACAGCGCCAGTGAAACGCAAGTATCACAAGCGGTGAATGCGGCGAAGAACGCGCAGCAAGGCTGGGCGTTAACGCCACTCTCGAAAAGAATAGAAATTGCTGAACGCTTTGCCGAGTTATTGAAGGCTAACAGTGATGATTTAGCGCTTAGGATCTCGTTAGAAACCGGAAAGCCCGATTGGGAAGCCGCCACAGAAGTGGGCGCCATGGCGAACAAAGTCGCCATCAGTGTTCGCGCTCAACAACAGCGAACCGGGGATTGGCAAAAAGATCACTTACAGTTGCAACATCGCGCGCACGGTGTGATGGCGGTGTTTGGGCCTTATAATTTTCCCGGGCATTTGCCCAATGGTCATATCGTACCTGCATTATTGGCCGGCAATACCGTGGTGTTTAAACCCAGCGAACAAACACCGATGGTGGCGGAAAAAACCGTCGAGTTATGGATAGAAGCGGGCTTGCCAGCAGGCGTTTTGAATTTGGTGCAAGGCGATAAGATTATTGGTGCGGCGCTCAGCGAAGCTGATATTGACGGCCTTCTCTTTACCGGTTCATCCCATGTAGGAAAATTACTGCATCGCAACATGGCCGAGCGGCCAGAAGTGATGCTGGCGTTGGAGATGGGCGGCAACAATCCTCTCATCGTTGATGACAATGTTTCACTGGACGCCGCAGTGAAACTTATTGTTCAAAGCGCCTATCTCAGTGCCGGTCAACGCTGTACCTGCGCGCGACGGTTGATAGTGGTGGGCGATGATAACGCCGAAAATCTAATTGCCGCATTAACGAAAACTATCGATCGTGTGATCGTCGGCGCTCATAACCATCAACCGGAACCGTTTATGGGGCCGGTCATTAACCGCGCGACCGCGACATCGCTATTGAATTTTGAAACTCAGTTGCGTGACCAAGGCGCGACAGTTTTACGTTCAATGATCCCAGACAACCCCGGCAGTAATTTACTCAAGCCGGGATTGATCGATGTTACCGGGTTAGAGAATTCGAACGATGAAGAGTGGTTCGGCCCGCTATTGCAATTGCAGCGTGTGGCTTCTTTCGAGGCGGCGATAGAAGAGGCGAACAACACCCGTTTTGGCTTAGCCGCTGGGCTTATAAGCGACGATCAACAACACCAACAAACGTTTTTGGCGTTGATAAAAGCCGGCGTGGTGAGCCTCAATCAGCCTACCGCTGGTGCATCCAGCGAGATGCCGTTTGGCGGTGTCGGCGCCAGTGGTAATCACCGCCCCAGCGCTTTCTATGCCGCTGACTACTGCGCTTGGCCGCAGGCACAAAGTCAGGGCGTCAATACTCAAGAGCAAACACAGCCGCTAGCGCGAGGAATTCGTTCATGAAGGCCTTTGAAGTAAATTTCGACGGATTGATTGGTCCCAATCACAACTACAGTGGTTTAGCCTTTGGCAATTTGGCCTCATCGCGAAATGCAAAGAATGCTTCAAGCCCAAAACTTGCCGCTTTGCAGGGGCTCGAAAAAATGCGCACTCTGCATAAGTTGGGCTACCGTCAAGGTTTTCTGTTGCCGCAACTGCGACCGGATATTGAAATTTTGCGTCGGCTAGGATTCAGCGGTGGCGATCGCTCGATTATCGCGAAGGTTGCTCGGCAAGCGCCGCAATTATTGTCGATGGTCTATTCAGCGTCGAGCATGTGGGCGGCCAATGCTGCGACAGTCACCCCCTCGGCCGACAGTCACGATGGCAAGGTGCACTTTACGCCAGCGAATCTTGTGACCACCGCCCATCGGGCTATTGAACACCCTCAAACTCAGCAGTGTTTGGAAACCATCTTTAATAACCCACAACACTTTTCGGTGCATCCAGCGTTGATTTCGCAAGAACGCTTTGCCGACGAAGGTGCGGCTAATCATACCCGCCTTGCCGACAGCTACGATCAAAAAGGGGTGGGATTGTTTGTTTACGGTCGCGATCGTCACACGGACTTAAGTGCATTGAAGTTCCCCGCTCGTCAAACCTTAGAGGCCAGTCAAGCGGTTGCGCGTCAACACGGTATTGGTGATGAAGCCGTGTATCTTCAACAGAGCGTCGAAGCGATTAATACCGGCGCCTTTCACAACGACGTGGTGGCAGTAGGTAACGGGCCGGTGCTGTTTTTTCATCAGCAGGCGTTCGAGGAAAATTCACAACGCGAGGCGTTTTCGCAGCTGTCCGATCGACTTAGTTTTCAACCCGTCTGTGTCCCGGCTGATAAAGTCTCTCTGCAGGACGCGATCACCAGCTACCTATTCAATAGCCAATTATTAGCCGGTGGTGATGGAGATTTTACGCGTATGCGTTTGGTTGCCCCCACCGAATGCCGCGACAATCCAGCCGTGAACATCTATCTGGCACAATTGGTTGAAGACCAACAGCAACCCATTCGTGACGTGGAATTTGTCGACGTTCGTCAAAGCATGAGCAACGGTGGTGGCCCCGCATGTCTGCGTTTACGAGTGGCGCTAACCCAGGCAGAAGTAGCAGCGGTCAATCCCACGTTTATGCTGAACGATCATTCCATCGATCAGTTGCAGGCTTGGGTCAATAAGCACTATCGCGATACTTTGTTGCCTGACGATCTTAAAGACCCTGATTTTCTCAACGAGTGTTACACCGCCTTTGACGAGTTAACTCAGCTATTGGCATTGGGAAGTTACTACGGTTTTCAGCGAGGTTAGACGTTGAATGAACGACAACAATAAACTCTTACAACGACCTGCGATCTCGAGATGACGATGATCGTAGGTTTTTCTTGTGACTATCAATAACGGATTATTATCATGAGCGTACGTACAGAAACTGATTCTTTAGGCAGCAAAGAAATCCCTGTTTCTTGTTATTACGGAATTCAAACCCAGCGGGCGGTAGAGAATTTCTCCATTACTGACATTCCCCTAAGCATCGATCCAGAAATGGTGGTTGCTCTAGCCATGGTCAAAAAGGCCTGCGCGCTGACCAATTGCGATCTTGGGGTTTTGACTCAAGTGAAAGCTCAGGGAATCGCGGCGGCCTGCGACGAAATTATTGGTGGCCAGTGGCACGGTGAGTTTGTCGTCGATGTTATTCAAGGCGGTGCAGGCACCTCGGCCAATATGAACGCCAACGAGGTGATTGCCAACCGAGCACTGGAATTGATGGGATTTGAAAAAGGTCAGTATCAACACCTTCATCCCAACAATGATGTTAACTGCTCGCAATCCACCAACGATGTGTATCCCACGGCGTTACGTTTAGCGCTGTTTCACAAAAGTCGTGATCTCGTTACAGCCATTGAGCAACTCAAGAAGGGCTTCGAAGGCAGAGCCAACGCATTTAAAGACGTGCATAAAATCGGCCGCACACAAATGCAAGATGCTGTGCCTATGACTTTAGGGATGGAGTTCGGCGCCTTTGCCACGGCGATTGGTGAAGACATTCATCAAATCGAACAAACCACCAACTTGTTGCTAGACATCAACCTTGGGGCCACGGCGATTGGCACGGGCATTAATACGCCCGAGGGCTACTGTGAAAAAGTTATCGAAAATTTGCACGAAGTCTCCGGCACGCCGGTGCGTTTGGCGGAGAACTTAGTTGAGGCAACTTGGGACACCGGAGATTTCGTGCAACTGTCTGGCATGCTTAAGCGCTACGCCACCAAGATCTCGAAAATTTGTAACGACTTAAGATTGCTCTCGTCGGGGCCTTTGTGTGGACTGGGTGAAATAAACTTACCCAAAATGCAGCCGGGCTCTTCGATCATGCCGGGTAAGGTCAATCCGGTGATCCCCGAAGTGATGAATCAAATTGCTTACGATGTGATTGGCAAAGATGTGACCGTCTCCATGGCGTCGGAATCGGGGCAGTTGCAGCTCAATGCGTTTGAACCGGTAATTGCCAACTGTTTGTTTTTGTCGCTGGCGATGTTAACCCGTGGTAGTCGAATCTTGTGCGATAAATGCGTTGAAGGCATTACTGCCAATGGCGATAAGTGCAAAGAGTTTCTCAACAGCTCAGTGGGCATTGTGACCGCACTCAATCCGATCTTGGGCTATGAAGTCACCTCGGCTTTGGCGCAACAGGCGGTGGCCGAGGGAAAATCAATTAAAACTCTTCTTGTGGAAAAACAGTTGTTACCCGTCGAAGATATAGACCGGTTGTTACAACAAGCAATTGGTTGATCTGTTCTCCCTGTCTGAGTTGCGGATTATTTGCTTCTCAGTCTCTCGGCGGGCTAATGCGCTGGAGGCTGACTGCCGATATCTCAACCCTTTTGCTCGATTTGAGCCGCTGCCCGCGGGTTCCTCCAAAACCGTGGGTAGCATTTATTTCTCCGTTTTCATTTCCGTTTTCATGCCTCTACAGGCGTAGATTAGTCTCTTAGCAACTGGGTTTTGAGGGCGACAAATAGCCATTGAATCAATGCGAGTAACAGCATCGCCAAGCCGAACAGATAGCCGCCAATCTTCAGTGGGCTGGTATAGGCTTTGATGTTTAGCAGATCCGCTGTGTTGGTTAGCACCAGTACCTGAATAACCCCCTCGGATAAATCCAATGGTAGGGCCGCGAGTGCGGGTATGGCTAAGTACTTTCCATACCTGGTAAAGGCTTTCAGAGTGACTCCGGTGAGCGTGGCGACTACCGCAAGAGGTAAGATCACGTCGATGGTTGTGGTGAACCATAAATGCCCGATGACTTGCGCCGAGGACAATTGCTCAATCAAGCTGCGCGCTTCAGCGGGATCCCAAATACCGTCGAGCAGTTCCAGTTGCCATCGAGACTTCATCCATTCGGAGATAAAAATCAACACCAGAGAGGTTAACAATAGAATCGACAACAGGCCGGTTTTTGTGGTGAATTGGAGTTTATTGGTGAGCGTAGTCATGGCTTTTCCGCGCAGTTGATCAACTGTTTATTGAGTGAGTGGAGAGTGTTTAATCTCATGAAAGCATCCTAGCGAACCTATTTGCCACCGACTTGCCAAAACGAGTCAGATCACGGCCATTTTGTGCCAAGCTAATGTTCAGCAACGGCAAAGCCCAGCTGCTCTCATCGAATACTGGCTTTGACACAAAAAGACAATAAATAGACTCCGCCAGCCAATCCTACCCGTCTGGTGTTAGGTAGACTGGAGTTGTCATTAAGTGAGAGGTGTCGGTGCCGGCGATTGAGCTGCATTAAGGGTGACATCCGGTGTTCGCTAATCTTTGAGAGGCTTGAATGAGTATATCGCGTCGAAAATTCCTACTGGGGACAAGTGCAGCGGCGATTGCCGCACCGGGCATTGCCAACTTGGCGGCGGGAAAGGCCGGCGTTGAAGTCGATGCGATTCGAGATCCCAGTTTGTGGAGCGATCAAGTGCCATCACTCGCCGCTCAACCTCAATATCAAGGCGATCGAGACGTCGATGTGGCCATCGTTGGAGGGGGTTATACCGGGCTTTCCTGTGGGTATTATCTAAAACAGCTGCGCCCAGATTGGTCGGTGGTTGTATTGGATTCCCATACCATCGGCTCGGGGGCCAGTTCCAGAAACTCAGGGGCTATCTCTCCGCGGTATGTGGGTATCGATGATACTGAGATGCCCAAACGCGGCCTAGAGCGGCTCAAGCGCTTTATTGAAAAAGAGCAGATCGATTGTGACTTCATGCCGGCCACCAATTTACGGGTTTTTGATTCCAAGTCTGAGGGTGATGCTGCGCGCTTGGCGTTGCAGCCCGGCGAGAAGTGGATTGCTGGCGATGAACTGAGTGAGAGAATCAACAGCCCCTATTACTTGGGTGGCGGCGTCGAATCTCAGGGGAACTACAAGGTTCATCCGGCGAAGTTAGTGCTGGGTAAAGCCAAAGCGGCTTTAAACAGCGGTGTCGAGCTTTTCGAAGGTTCACCGGTGCTGGACGTGGTCCCGGGAAAACCCGCGCGATTAGTGACACCCAAAGGAGAGCTTCGCGCGAAACAAGTTTGCATTGCCACCAATGCCTATACACCGCGCCTGGGTTACCTAAGCTCAAAAATGTTTCCCGTGCATCAATATACCTTTGCCACCCGCAAGCTATCGGCGGCAGAAATTGAAAGCTTGGGTTTGGATCGCTGGGATATTCGTTTTGAAGATGTGATGTTACCGGTGACTTTTCGCTTAATGCCATCGGGTCACTTTTTTGTGCGCATGGTGCTTGGCTACGCTAGTCACGATTCCGGAAACTGGAAAGACATTGAAGGCGCAAAGCGATTGGCGCAACGGGTGTTTGAGCAGCGTTACCCCAGTATTGCCAGTATTGGTTTGGTACACGGCTGGCACGGCGTGACCGGACACACCACATTGATGCAACCCATTGCCGGTCCAATCGCAGATGGAAATATTCATGTCAGTGTTGCTTACAACGGTTTGGGTATCATGCCGAGCCATAACAACGGCTACCTAACGGCCTGCAATATGGTTGGCGAGTCGGATCAAGATCTTCGTTTTCTTACGGGAGAAAAAGGTTTGGTGCCCTTCCCCGGAGATTTCTATCGCAGCCTGATGATAAAGCCGTTCATGAATGTAATGACTCCGGTATAAGTCAACCAGAAAGCATTTTTAGTAAGGGACATCATCAACCGCGGCGCCTGTGATTCGCTAGTGAATGATGCTCTTATCGTCGATTACTCGCTGAACACTCTGTGGTGCTTAGCGAGCACTTTGATTGTCTCTTCGCAGTTATCTCGAGTTATTATCAATGGCCAACTTTTATATCACTCACGAATATTGGTTTGCGGTATTCCAATTGGTTTTGGCCATGTTGGGAATGGGCGCAACACTCAAGTTAAGAGACTTTAGAGAAATCATCTTGGAGCCTCTGTCGGTTTTTACCGGCAGCGTAATTCAATTGGTTGTCATTCCCTGTTTGGCGTTCGTCTTTATACTTCTGGTCGGCAAGCTGATCAATGTTGCGGCTGGGGTTGTGGTTGGCATTGCTCTCATTGCGGCGATACCTGGTGGAACGAGCTCGAATATTTTTACTCACTTTGCTGGCGGTAATGTGGCTCTTTCCATAAGTATCACGGCCATCACTACCTTGGCCTGCTTAGTCACAACGCCGTTGATCTTAGGCGTGCTGATCGCGGCGTATATGCCATCGGGCTTCACTATGCCCACCGCTCAAATCATGAGAGAGATCACTCTAAATCTGTTGTTGCCGTTGATCGTAGGCATGGCAATTCTAAGGTTGTTTCCACGAATTGCCCATCATCTGTCAATTTGGTGCATTCGTGGCTCGGTGTTGGGGCTAATTATGATTTTTGTGGGCGCTTCCATCGCCGGTCGACTAGATGTCGAACAATTCGGTTGGGGCAATATTGCTTTGGTGTCGATGTTTATTGTATTGATTGTATTGGTCGGTTGGTTATCACCCGCTGCGGTTAAGCTCGTGAAAAAAGACTGTATTGCCATCGAAATGGAGGTGGTGGTACGCAGTGTCAATTTGGGTATCATGCTGAAAGTGGCTATTTTTCCCGCCGTTGATAGCGCTGCGGAGCAGTTGGGCAACATGGTGTTGTTTTCACTGTTATTGTACGGCGCCGTGCAATTATTGCTGGGAATTGCGCTAATACCTTTGAGGCGAAAGTCTCTCGAAAAACTCGCGTAAACCGTTTGCATTTTCTGTTGTAGTCGAACTCCGTCAGCCTCAGTTGAATCCTCGATTTTTCCTGAGTTTTTATGACGCTCCTATCGTGACTTCTCAAATTGAAAATTAGCTCAAGTAGTCATTTCGTCTTGTTTTCTTGCCTGAATCACAATTTTCGATCTGTCACAAACTGTCTTTTTTATGTCTCCGCTTACCAAGTTTATGGCCGCGCTATCTTCTAGTATGAACTCGCTAGGAACCCTGCGTTTGTCGATCTAGTCGATAGATAGAACTAACGAGATTCACAAACTACAGAACGCGACTCTGTCGCCGTTGAAGAGTTTCTGCCAAAAATTATAAATAACGATAGCCGGAGAAGAGACCGTGATCGAACAATATTATACCCAGAATAAGCTCAACCCAGTCCCGAAACTCGGTGGTGTAAAAACCTCGATTGGCCTATTAGCCGCTGCGATCTGCTTGGCGAGCGCGACAACAAATGCAGTGGCACAAACGGAGGGGTTTGTTCTTGAAGAAATCGTCGTTACCGCTCAAAAGCGCTCGCAGAATCTTCAAGATGTCCCCATTGCCGTATCGGCATTTGACGGCGAACAACTTCAAGAAGCGGTCATTAAAGATATCTACGATTTGAAAAACAGCGCACCAGGATTGCAATCGATACAAGAGCAAAGCAATAGCAGCTCTGGATTTAGTATTCGTGGCATAGGAACCTCTGGTCAGAATTTTGGTTTAGAATCTTCCGTAGGTATGTACGTTGACGGTGTCTATCGAGCGCGTCAAAGCTCGATGATCAGCGAAATGATCGACATCGAAGCGGTCGAAATTTTACGTGGACCTCAAGGCACCTTGTTTGGAAAGAACACGCCAGCTGGCGCCATTTTATTTCGCACCGTAGCCCCCAGTCACGAGACTGATAGTTATGTGTCGGTCACTGGTGGTAATTACGGTCAGTTAAATGCGTCGGCAGCCGGAAATCTATCAGTGATCGACGATGTATTGGCGTTGCGCGGTACGGTATTTAGCAGTCATCGCGACGGAACTATCGATGTGGAAGGTTTTGGTGATGAAGCATTGAATGATAGAAATCGTCAGGGAGCGCGCTTGCAAGCCTTGTGGACGCCCTACGACGATTTAACCGTGCGTGTTATCGCTGATTACTCGGAAATTGATGAAACTTGCTGCGGTGTATTGGTGGCGCAGGATAGCTATAACGTCGCTAATGGTGCCTCGGGTTCTGATGCTATCTTAGAAGCTCTCGGTGGAACGGTTTATCATGGTAATAATGTCGACAACTTCAATACCAGTTTGAACTTTCTGCCGGAGTCTAACTCTCGTGATCGTGGACTGAGCATCGATACGCGCTGGGATCTTGATAGTAACTACAGCTTGAATTTTATCACCGGCTATCGCAACTTTAACTCTAACTCTCTGGTAGACGCCGACTTCTCTAATGTGGATCTATTAGCGACTCAAAACGACGTTGAATCCACCAGCTTTTCTCAAGAAATTCGTCTCGACTACAGCGGCGACTCACTGAATTTTGTGGTGGGTGCCTACTATTTTCAACAAGACCTTGATCTCGATTATGAGCTCACCGGCGGCGATCGTTTGAGTGATTTTGTTAAGCCAGGTCTGGGCGCCAATGGCGTTGACTACAACGATTTTCAAGGCTTATTAGCACTGAAGACACTGGGCGCGCAGGTGCCAACAAACGATGTATTTATTCCGGGCATGGCGGCGGCGCACACCGCCAAACAAGAGCACAAAAGTTGGGCCATCTTCGGTCAGTTTGACTATCAGCTTACCGATGATGTGATCCTAACCGCCGGTTTGCGTTATACCGAAGAAGACAAAGAAATGAGTACCGTGTTCAGTGAAAATTGGACGCCGGCTGATCCCACTTCACAAGCGGCCTATGAAGCGGGTTTAACGGCACTGCTAGTGGATGCTGGATTTGTGCCTGGGGTTCCAGCGACGTCGGTTCCCTATGATAACTTGCTAGCGGCGAATCCAAACTTTTTTGATCCGTTCACTCAAGCGGGCTGGGGTGGTTATCTATTTCCCGGGTTGACGCCACGGGAAGATATCAATGTAAAACTCTCCGACGAGCAGATCACCGGAACCGTCAAAATTAGTTGGTTGGCTAACGAAGATACAATGGTCTACGCCTCCTATGGCACCGGGTACAAATCTGGTGGTACCAACACCGATCGTATTGCCACGGGCTTTGATCCAGTTTTTGACGCAGAAACGTCCCAGTCGTTTGAAGTTGGCGTTAAAACCGAGTTTCCCGATCAAGCCGTGCGTTTTAACGCGGCACTGCACTACACCACGGTTGATGATTTTCAGGCAAACACCTTTGTCGGCACTGGATTTGTGTTACAAAATGCCGGTGAGCTGGAAAGCTACGGTGGTGAGTTAGAACTGTTCTGGGTGGCTCAGCAGAACACCGAGGTTTCGTTGAACTACGCTTACACTCATGCGGAGTACAAAGAGTTCGAGCAAGCCGGCTGTCAAATCGCGACACCGACTCACACCGGTATCGCTGAAACGCGTCAGCTAGGCTCTTCAGCTTGTGATCGCTCTGGCGACAAACTGTCCAACACTCCAGAGCACGCGGTCAATCTTGGGGTTAAACAAGTGTTCTCGCTGAGCGATAACATCGATGCTTATGTTTATGGTGAGTACACCTTCCTATCAGGTCTCGTTAACGGCAATGACAACGATCCGCTCAAGGAGCAGAAAGATTTTGGTTTGTTGAACTTGCGCGCAGGTATGAGTTTCGTGGATGAAAACATCGATTTGACTCTTTGGGGACGCAATATCCTCGACGAGTCTTACAAAGGCAGTACCTTTGATGCTCCTTTACAAGATGGTAAGCTCTTTACCTCTCCCGGTGAGCCCAGAACTTATGGCGTAACCTTGAATAAGCGTTTCTAAAATCTAGCGCTAGTGATAAAAAACTCCGGCAGTTGTCGGAGTTTTTTTATCGTTTTGAAGCTCTTAGGCATTCATTTATTTAGATTCGTTATTCAGATCTAGACTTTGGATTTCTCAGCTTTCGGTATTCCAATGGTCTTTTACCGGTTAAGCGCTTAAAGGCGCGATCAAAAGCGCTGGAATCGGCGTAGCCCAATTTATGCGCGAGTTCGGTAATACTCACGGTAGTGGTAGAGAGAGTTTCTTTGGCGATATTGATGACAATATCTTCTCGAAGTTGATTAAAGGTAGAGCCATACTCACTCAGGCGTCGATGCATGGTGCGACGACTCATTCCAAGTTCTGATGCCGCACACTCGGCGGTCATTTTGGTATTGCCGATGTTAGAGCTGATTAAAAACTGTATGTGTTTGAGCAGCGATCTTTCGACGTTGTGATCTTTCAATGCTTGCAGAGCTTGAGATTCCAGTAGCGCTAACAGTTGTGGATCGCTATCGTCTCGGCGAAAACTATTGATAGTCGTGGGAAACGAGACACCACTAAAATAATGATCAAAGATCAATTCACTGCTGGTGGGAAAGTTTGCAAGTTCGCTGTCAGAGGGTTTGGGGTAGTCAAAATAGATTCGTTCTGGCTCCCAAGTTTCGTCTTCGAACGCATCTCGTCCGATAAGAATAAACTGGGCCAAAGTCATGTCGACTGTTTGTCTGGCTGCCGAAGATGGCGCATTGAGAGTTTTGAAGGTTAATATGTATTCATTGCTTTCTTTCAGTAGCGATGTCTGGGTTTCTGGTGAAAGAAGAACCACATAGTTATGCAGAATTTCGATAGCTTTCTCGAAGTCTGGAGCGTTGCGTAACATATAGCCCAGCATGCCCAAATCGCTTGATTGACAAACCAACCCCATTCGGAAACCTAAGTACGGATCGCCCTTTTGTACGGCGGCCGCTTCCATCAATTCGTAATGTTTCAAAAGATTGATCTGAGTGTCACTGTTTTTCATGACTTCAGGGTCGATCGACAGTTGTCGATAGAGTTGCTCAGTGTCGACGGAGAAATTCTTGAATTCATTGTGGAAGCGCAGCAAATCAGTTTTTTGTGGTTGGGATTGACTGGCTTTCATTTCATCTTACCTTCGATATTGCGCGTAATGACGGATCGTAAACCTAAAGTTGTGGGCAGTGATCGCCCTGGTGAGATTGACACATACTATCAATTTTTAGGCAATATTTGCAAAGTCACAAGGCGACAGTTGCTTTAAAATTCCTCCTATTAAAATCGTATTTAACGATGATAAATTTTTTAGCTGAGTGCACCGGCTCATCAAATTACAGCCTATCTCCGGCATTAATCATCGAGTTTTTCGCCGGCTGATTGAAGGCGCCTAGAAATAACGTCCAATTTATCAAGGGCTTGCTAAAGAGCTGTCTCTCTCCGCTTCGTTAGCACACTGCCTTACCCTCCCATCTTGGTGCGAGGGTTTTTTATCACTTGACGAGAGCGCACTAGAGTCTTGCTTAGCCTCGTTACAATTGATCAATTACAACTGATCATTACAACCGACAGGTACGAATTATGAATGGCGCTGAATCTCTATTAAAGTCTCTCATCGACTCCGGTGTTGAGGTGTGTTTTGCCAACCCAGGTACCTCCGAAATGCAGTTGGTTGCCGCCATCGATAAGATTCCAGGTATGCGACCTATTTTGGGTTTGTTTGAAGGTGTAGTCACCGGTGCTGCGGATGGCTACGGCCGTATGGCCGATAAGCCGGCGGCGACGCTGTTGCATTTGGGCTCCGGCTTCGCCAATGGCATGGCCAACCTGCACAACGCCAAGCGCGCCTTTACGCCTATCGTGAATATTATCGGTGATCACGCCACTTATCATTTGCCGTTAGATGCGCCCTTGACCTCGGATGTACCTGCCTATGCGGCTTTGACCAGTGATTGGACGCGAGTTTGCGGCTCGGCCACCGCCATGGCGCAAGACGGTGTCGAAGCGGTTGCTGCATCGATGATCGGACAGCAGGCGAATTTAATTATTCCGGCGAACTACGCTTGGACCCAAGGCTGTGAAGCTAGGCCTCCTGAGTCGATCCCCTCGCGGCCGAAGGTTGCATCAGAGACCATAGCCGCCGCAGCTGAGGCGCTCAAAAGCGCCGAGAGTGCCTGTCTCTTTCTGGGTGGTTTGGCACTGCGAGAGCGAGGTTTGATGGCAGCTCATCGAATAGCCGAGGCTACTGGCGCCGACCTGATCAGTGAAGTGTTCCCCGCGCGCATTCAGCGCGGGCGGGGTCGACCGACCATAGAGCGGTTACCCTACTTGGGTGAGTTTGCCGCCGAGCGTTTAAAGAACTTTTCTCAGATGGTAGTGATTGGCACCAAAGCACCGGTCTCATTTTTTGCCTACCCCGATAAGCCCGGAGAGCTGTGGCCAGACACTTGTGAGGTGACTCAGCTAACCGATCCTCAGCAAGATGCCATCGCGGCATTGGAGGCATTGGCCGAGTATCTTCAAGCTCCCGAATGCGAGTGGCAAGAGAACGCCGTCCTGCCGGAAATACCGGAGGGACCCTTAACCGCCGAAGCCGTTGGCGCAGTGGTGGCCAACTTGTTGCCGGATAATGCGGTGGTGTCGGACGAGGCGCAAACCTCAGGTGCGTTTTCGTTTCCCTATTACGATGGGGCTGCGCGCCACGACTGGCTCAATCTTACTGGTGGCGCAATTGGTCAAGGACTGCCGGTCGCTGTGGGGGCCGCGGTGGCATGCCCCGACCGAAAAGTGATTAACCTTCAGGCCGACGGCAGTGCGATGTACACCAATCAGTCTTTGTGGACCATGGCCCGAGAAAATCTCGACGTCTGTGTGGTGATCTTCAATAACAGCAGCTACGCCATTTTGAACCTAGAGCTGATGCGAGTGGGGGTCGACAATCCAGGTGAGCGCGCTCGGTCGATGTTGGATCTCACCAAGCCAAGCTTGGATTGGGTGAAGCTCGCCGAAGGTATGGGTATCAACGCCTCACGTGCGACCACAATTGCTGAGTTCGAACGGCAGTTTTCTCACGCAATGCAAATAACAGGGCCTCGTTTAATCGAGGTTAAGATGTAACTAGGTGTAAATGAGCAAAACTACAATACTCGGCAGTATTGCGTATCTTGTTGCTCAAAACCCGACAGGTAATCCATGAATGGCGTATTTTGATATTGGTGAAACAGGGTCTCTAATTGATTCTCTTGAGCCAATTTCTTTAGCGCGCGCCAGTAGTTGTTGCAGAGTACTAAGGCATTCTCTCCGAGGGACTTTTTTGAAAACGCGATATGGACAGGCGCGCTAGAAAAACTAAATTGCTTGACCCAACTCGCGGATAGTTTCTTTTCCCAGTAATCAACAAACAGTGGATCAATGGCTAACAAATCGATTCGGCCTGCGACGAGTGACTTAGCGGCACTTTCATACTGGGTGAAATACACGATATTGGTATTTCCCTTCAAACCGAAAAAGGCATCGGTTGAGCTGGGGCGATAGATTCCAATTTTGTATTGGTTTAATTCGGTAATCGTACTGTAGGAATTGGGGAAGTTTCGATTTCTATCGTATTTGCTATCGGAGTATAAGTGAATTGGAGTTTCGAACAGGGGATATTTGGAGATAACCAAGGAATCAGCACTGGGAGAATCGAACATGGTTGGCGCTATAATAAGTAGCGAGACATCAACGCTGCCTTGCATCAGTTCGTAGATCAGCCTCCCGTGGGGTACTACGCGGTAAGTGATGCTATCTCCATCTCTCATTAATACGTTTAAACTATCTACGAGTACCCCTTGTCGTTGCCCACTTGCATCGCTGTAGCTGTAGGGGCCTTGTTGGTGAAACCCACCAGCGACATATTCAGTGGCGAAGAGCGTTGGAGCTCTTAGTAACTGTAAAAGTAGCCCCGCGGTGATAACTACCCTCAAGAGATTAACCCCATTTAGGTGAGACTTATGGTCACTGAGCATAATTATCCAAGTTAGTGATTTTGTTGCGTGATGGTTCATTATAGCGACAAACGCCAAGTATTACCGAAAGCAAATCATCACTCTATGGTGAACTGAAGATAGCAGAATTTTGATTTCTCCAGAGCACATAGAAATTAGCGCAATCCATCGAATCTTATGGGGTTTTCTCACTGTAACCCTTCTGCTTATTCTTAAAAAGTAGTTGCATGACCGAACTGATAGAGATTGAAAAAAGCGCTTTTTTTGATCGTCTTTCGTAATTCTGAGAGAAATGGCGGCCGGAGTTTACGGCGACTATACTTTTTTGCACCTCGCTCATAATCGCAAAAGCTGCCTATGTTTCGCCTTCAAGGTTTTGATTACAGAAGTTTGTTAGTGAATGTGTTCTGTGCAGCGCTTTTTTTGGTGCAATGCGTAAATCTCGAGGCGGCGCCCTCGGATTTGATCGTTGGCGTATTTCATCAAAAGGGCCCTTACAGTCACTTTGACTCTAAGGGGCAGTCTCGCGGCTTTTTGGTCGACACTCTGACGGTTCTAAAAGACGAAGAGTATGCTTTTCAATACCGACACATTCCCCATGGACGAATTGCTCATGAATTGGCAAAAGGAACGGTTGATTTAGCTGTATTCTTAGTCATGCAAGAAGAAATGATACAGCCAGAAATTGATTCGATAGTGATGACTGAGGATGCGCTGCTTTCTATCCCGTTGTATCTCTACGGTGATCGAGATGAAAGAAAACATAGGCCTCTCCCAGATCACTTCTCTAGTATTCAAGATTTGAAAGGGCTGAAGGTCGGGCTCTATCGAGCAAACACTAGCAAGAACTACATTGGATTGAAGGATAGTAGCAATGTAGTTTTCTTTAACAACTATGAAAGCGCGGTTAAATCGCTGATGAGTCATCGCATCGATTTACTAGGAATGGATAATCTTTCTGCCAACTATTGGCAAGAAGGGTTTGGCATAACCTTGGAGAAAAAGTATTACTTGGGCAGTATTGATGTGCATTTGGCTTTTTCTGTTATCGCCCTAGGGGGCCGCGCAAAGGATCTCTGTGAAAGCTATTGGCAATCGTTGAAATTCTATTCAAATTCTGGCTTTTTTAAGCGTTTGGCCGAGCGTCCAGGCGGCGCAGAGTATCTCACGTTTTTTTCTAAGTTTGATCAAAAACAAGGGCCTTATTGCAACTCTCTATCCCAGTAGGGATCGTGATATCTAGTTAAAAACTGAATGATTGTTCGGCTTGTAACCTAAGGCCGCTTCGGCTAAAGTAGCCATCATGTTGCTACATAATGCCCGCTTCAATCCAGTGATCCGTCAATACAGTCTGCGTTTTATTACGTGGTCCCATTGGCTCTGCACGTCTGCGGCCTGGCAAGACTTTTTTCGTGGAGAAGATGACGATCCACGACCTTTCCTCGGACTGGGCTAAGGCTTAGTCACTCTCGGTTTCTATAGATTTCATGGCTTCTATAGGTTTTATCGCTTCTATAGCAACCGCGCAATTTATCCGGCCACCGCAAATGGTGCGCTACGGATCGTCAATATGACCTCGAGGACAGTGATTATGTTGGGTTTACGCAAACCAAAAGACACTCAGGAACACACCGGTTCCTACTACGCCGCCAGTGCCAATTGGCAAACCAATTACCCGCTGCTAAAAGGCGCTCATAAAGCCGACGTAGTGGTCGTCGGTGGCGGTTTTACCGGTGTTAATACGGCGCTCGAATTAGCCGAACGCGGGTACTCCGTGGTATTACTTGAAGCCAATCGAATCAGCTGGGGTGCGACTGGTCGTAACGGCGGCCAAATTATCGGCGGTATTGGTCATTCTTTGGAGTGTTTCGAGAAACGCATTGGGAAAGAAGGTGTTCGATCCATCTACGACATGGGCGTGGAAGCCTGTGACATTATTCGTGAGCGTGTGGATAAGTACAACATTGACTGCGATCTTACCTGGGGCTACTGCGATGTTGCGTTAAAAGCGCGGCATATGCGCGAGTTCGAGGCCGAAAAAGCTTATCAAGAAAAGATGGGCTACCCTCACACTTTAGAGTTATTGAATTCTGATCAATTGCAGTCAGAATTACGCTCAGATCTCTATGTTGGTGGCATGCTCAATCGCACGGGAAATGGCCATTGCCATGTGTTGAATCTGTGCCTTGGGGAGGCAAAGGCCGCCGAGAGTCTGGGCGTAAAGTTGTTCGAGCGATCTCGGGTGACAAAAGTTGTACAGGGCGACGCTCCTGCGGTGCATACCGATCAAGGGGTGGTGCAGGCTCAGCATGTGGTCTTGTGTGGCAACGCCTATCTCGACGACTTAGTGCCAAAGATTGCGTCCAAAGTGTTGCCGTCGAATAGCTCGGTGATTGTCACAGAGCCCTTATCGAAGGCACAGGCAGAAGCTCTAATGCCCGGTAATCGCGCAGTTTGTGATCCGCGCACGGCACTAGACTATTATCGTTTGAGCGCCGATCGTCGTTTACTGTTTGGCGGTTTATCGAATTATACGGGGCGTGAGCCAAACAACCTTCAAGGGGTAATGCGCGAGAAGATGTTAAAGGTGTTTCCGCAACTTGAAGATGCGCGGATTGATTACGGTTGGAGTGGGCAGATGGGCATCGGTATGAATCGTATGCCGCAATTGGGTCGCCTGAAAGGCAATGTTTACTATATTCAGGCGTACTCAGGTCACGGAGTTGCACCAACCCATATGATGGGGCGTATCACCGCGCAAATGATCGCCGGTCAAGCCGAGCGCTTTGATGTATTTGGAAAAATTAAGCACTGGTCTTTTCCGGGCGGCAAGCTATTGCGCACGCCGAGCTTTGCCTTGGGAATGATGTACTACAAGTTACTTGATGAGCTCTAAAATAATCCACGCGGTTGATGGGTTATTCCTGAGTTTGCTATTTTGAAGAACCACAACAGCGGCGACGATAGCACCGATGAGTGGTTTCACTAATTATCGCGATACAGCGTATAGGAGTTTGGTAATGCACGATTATCGTCAATTTTACATCGATGGCCAGTGGATTGATCCTGTTGTGGCCAATGACTTTTCGGTCGAAAATCCTTCCACGGAAGAAACCATTGGCGTCATCAGCTTGGGTACTGCCGCCGATGTCGACAAAGCCGTTAAAGCGGCTCGTCGGGCTTTCCAAAGTTTTGGTTTTAGCAGCCGTGAAGAGCGTATTGCTTTACTTGAGCGTTTGTTAAAAGCCTATGCAGATCGTTACGACGAAATGGCAGACGCCATTTCTCAAGAGATGGGTGCGCCACGAGACTTTTCCCATGCGGCGCAAGCCGACTGTGGTAGTGGCCATATCAACGCTGCCTTGGAAGCCCTAAAAACCTACGAATTTGAACATCAAAATGCCAATGCCACCATCGTGCACGAACCGGTGGGCGTTTGCGGATTTATCACCCCTTGGAATTGGCCCATCAATCAAATCGCCTGTAAGGTGGCGCCGGCTCTGGCGACCGGTTGCACCATGGTGTTAAAGCCAAGTGAAATTGCCCCTCTGTCGGCACAAGTGTTTTCTAAGATGATTGATGATGCCGGTATTCCTGCGGGCGTTTACAACATGGTTCACGGAGACGGCCCGGGGGTAGGCTCGGCAATTTCCAGCCATAGCGATATCGATATGGTGTCCTTTACCGGATCGACTCGGGCGGGTATGGCAATTTCGAAAGCCGCCGCCGATACCGTCAAGCGCGTCACCTTGGAACTGGGCGGAAAATCTCCCAACATTATTTTCGACGATACCGATTTGAAAGCCGCCGTGACACGTGGCGTTGAGCATTGTATGGACAACGTTGGTCAGTCATGTAATGCACCGACCCGTATGTTGGTTCCGGCGGCTCGCTATGACGAAGCGGTTGAGATTGCCGCTGCCGCTGCCAATGCTGTGGTGGTGGATAAAGCCGATAAATCTGGTGACCATATCGGTCCTCTGGTAAGTCGACCGCATTACGAAAAAGTGCAAGCCATGATACAGGCCGGTATCGATGAAGGTGCTCGTGTGGCGGCTGGTGGTGTGGGTAAACCAGAGGGTCTAGAAGTGGGGCACTTTGCCAAGCCAACCATTTTCGCCGATGTTAACAACCAAATGAGCATTGCTCGTGAAGAAGTCTTTGGTCCTGTACTGGCGTTGATACCTTTTGATTCTGAAGAGGACGCCATCGAAATCGCCAACGATACGCCCTATGGTTTAGCAGCCTATGTGCAAACGGATGATGCCGATAGAGCCAAGCGAGTGACGCGTCAATTGCGCGCCGGTATGGTTCGTGTGAATGGCGCACCGCATATTTACTCCTCTCCTTTTGGGGGTTACAAGCAGTCAGGTAATGGCCGTGAGTGGGGCGAGTATGGTTTTGAAGATTTCTTGGAGACCAAGGCCATTAGTCACAATTTATAATCTGAAACGTGGCTCGTAAAAACACCGCCTATTGGCGGTGTTTTTACTTGAGTCAGTCCATTTTTTTCTAGAGAGTTGTTAGGAGCTTTCCAGTGCAGGCCAGCGAGCGAGAAAAGTTTGAACAGAGAGCGATAAAATTCTCAATTCTAGGAGCGGCTGTTTTTGCCGTTATTGGTATTGTTTACGGTCTCTATACGCATTCTCAATCGATCATGTTCGACGGCGTCTACTCGAGTATTAGCTTTGTTATGTCGGGTGTCACGCTGTGGGTGTCGAAATTGGTAATTAGGCCTGACGATCAGCGCTTTCAATACGGTTATACCCACTTAGAACCACTGTTAAACGTGATCAAGGCGATGATTATTTCCGCCACTTGTCTTTATGCTTTTGCTGAAGCGGTTGCCAGTTTTCTCGACGGCGGACGCCAAGTAGAGCTGTCGGCAGCAATTACCTACTCGGCCATTTCGTCGGTTGGCTGTTTGGGCTTCGGTGGAGTTATTTACTTTTATGCGAAAAAAGTCGATTCAAATTTAGCAAAAATTGATGCCATTGATTGGTTGTTCGATGGTGTTTTAAGTATCGCTATCTTGGCGGGTTTTACTATTGCTTACGGGTTGCAACAATCACAGTGGAGCCATTTGATCCCCTACTTAGATCCGCTGTTGGTTATGCTTCTTGTGGCTCTATTTATTCCAATTCCCATAAGGATATTTCGCAGTAATATTCGCGAAGTTTTGTATTTGGCACCGTCTGATTCGCTGCAGAATCAGCTGCATGAGAATATAAAAGAAACACTGACGCCCCTAGGTCTCGACAATTATCACCTGCGAATGGCTAAGGTTGGACGCGAGTTTAACTTGAGCGTGTACGTGATGTTTGATACCGAAGTCGAGCCCTCAAAAGTACACAGTCTCGATCAGTTGCGAGCGCGTATTTGGGACAATCTTCAATGGGTGGATACTGAAAGCCACTCGATGTGGTTAGAGGTGATGTTTACCGCCGATGAGCGTTGGGTATTTGATCAGAAAAATGTCATCGCTCGTCCCTGAGCGAAGCATCGAGCTTTTATTGGTCGGAGTGTTTGCTCAGTAATGCCAAGATCATAGTTTTCAAGTCTTCCAGGCTGCGAGTAGAACGTACCCCTTTTTGAGACACAACCGAGAGTAATACTGCGTGAGTGGTCTCGAGGTATAGGCGCCCTATTCTCTCTAGTTCGTTTTTACCGCCGCTGAGTTTGAGTCGCTTGAATATGCCCGCCAATTTGGTGATGACTAGAGTGTCGTGCTCGATATCTAAGTCGCGCAACTCTGGAATCGACCACAGAGCTTGTGCTAAAGGTAAGACCGCCTGTTGCGTTTTGTAGACGTCGAGCATGCGATCGACGGCGACATCGACAAACTGCTCGAGCGATAAATCTGTCACCTCAATGGCTTCAATGTCATTCATTGCCTGGGTCATTTCGTCGAGCCAGTGTTCGCCCAGCGCGTACAAAATTGCGTGTTTGTTAGGGAAGTAGTGATACAGCGACCCCACCGAAATACCCAGCTCTTTAGCAATGAGAATCGTGGTTAAATCATCCATGCCAACCTCTTCGAGCAGGTGCGCGGTGATTTCTAAGATCTGTTGCGTGCGCTCTCGCGCTCGCTGTTGCATCGGTTTTCGACGGGGATTAAGCGTCGCCTTGCGCTTTTCTTGGCGCTCTTTTGGCATCAGTTCTATCTCAATAAGTGTGCCCAAGACGCTTCCTGGGCGAGGGATCTGATACCGCAGGCTAGGCACAATGGGTGCACTCTAGGCGAGTATCAGATAACTGTCGTATTCGAAGGCGCTAATGTTACCCTCAAACTGCCGCTGCTCAAAATCTTTCACGGCGCTGTAGGCGTCCTGAAAGGCTTGTCCGAGTTCAGATTTTACGTAATCAGACTGTTCAAATGCCTTGAGAGCGTCGATCCACGTGCGCGGCAGTGTCGGCTTCTGCTCGCTATAGCCGGTAGCCATGGCAGGTGTCGGCTCGAGTTTATGATCTATGCCGTAGAGCATACCGGCGAGCAACGCGGCCATGGCGAGATAGGGATTGGTATCGGCACCGGCGACTCGATACTCGATGCGCCGGGCGCGATGGTCCCCGTTGGGGATACGCATGGCCACATCGCGATTCTCGTAACCCCAGGTCGGGGCGACGGGGGCGTGGCTACCGGCCTTAAAACGACGATAGGAATTCATGTGTGGGGCGAAAATCAGGAAGGTATCGCTCATGGTTTGTTGCAGGCCTGCTAGGGCGTGTCGCAAGTGATCGCTACCTTTGTCGCTGCCGTCATCAAAAATATTATTGCCCTGGTCATCGATAATACTGGCGTGAATATGAAGTCCGTTGCCGTCTAAATCCGCCATGGGTTTTGCCATAAAGGAGGCAATATAGCCGTATTGCTGAGCGATGCTCTTGATGATGCGTTTGAGTTGCTGGGCGTTGTCTGCGGCCAACAGAGGGTTATCCACATGATGTAAATTGAGCTCGAACTGCCCTGGGGAGAGCTCTTTGACAATGGTGTCCAGTGGCACTCCAAGTTCGCTGCAAGCCTCTCGAATGTCGTGCAGCAGATCGGCGTACTCGTGCATAGCGTCAGTGTTGAATATTTGGCCGCCGATTTGGCTGTTACCATTAATTCGGGTACAGGGCAGTTCAGGGGCGCCTAGCGGTGTACGTTGTTCGAGAAACAGGTAGAACTCGAGTTCCGGTGCCGTTACCGGATTGAGCCCTCGCTCGCGGTAGCGTTGGTAAACCGTCTCCAATACCACCCGAGGATCGTAGCCCCAGGCGGCGCCGTTGTCTTCAGTCATACGCAAACGAAGTTGTGCGGTGGGTCGTTTAAGCCACGGAATGGTTTTAAGGCTGCCGGCTATGGGCTGACAAATGCCGTCGCCGTCGCCAGTAGCTTGGCATAAGCTAGGTACGTCCCTTCCCCATACATCGGGGGCAACGGACGACAGCGGCATTTTAAAATTGCCGTCGACGAGACGCTGAATATTGTCGATGGGAAGCCATTTTCCCCTTAGTACACCGTTGAGATCTGTGAGTAGAACTTCAACCGTTTGAATATCCGGGTGTTGCTCGAGAAAGCGTTCGAGTTCGCGCTGAGACAACGCGTTAACCACTGGGTTGTTCGAATTTGCGATTGAGTGGTTCACCAATGACTCCTAAAAATACACACGATTGCCCATCGTGGAACCATGCCTTGTGAGCACAGCTTTATAACTCGATAGGGTTATTTTAAATCTACCTCGAGAGCGCACACTGATACTCTCAAAGACGAATGTTGATTTTAGGATAAAAAATTCATAAACTGAAGCTTAATTCGGTTTTTAAGTGGCTTTGAAAAATCAAATCTTGTTCTAAGCTGCTGAAATTAAAGAGTAATTGTATTTATTGGTTCCGCCTGTATTCGGTATGTTTGTTAAAAATAATAGAATTTCAGGAAATAAACTTCACAACTACGAAACTTTTTTTCTCGTAGGCGAGATGCAAATGGCACTGATTATTGGTTCGATGTTGAGTTAGGTGAAATTTATGAGTGAGCAAAAGCCATTGCTGATTGGCTTGGTGGCAGATTGCAAAATGATAGGGCCTCATCCCTTTCATTCACTGGGTGACAAATATGTGCGCAGTATTATCGACGGTATGAATGCCATTCCCTTGTTGATTCCGGCGATTGCCGAACCGCAACTGTTGGAAACTTATTTGTCGATGATCGATGGACTCTTGTTGACCGGTTCGCCCAGTAACATTGAGCCCCATCACTACCAAGGTGAGGCTGCGCTCGAGCCCTTCCATGATCCGGCGCGCGACGCAACGACTTTGCCACTGATTAAGATGGCCGTTAATGCAGACATTCCTATACTGGGGATATGCCGCGGCTTTCAAGAAATCAATGTCGCCTTTGGCGGTAGTTTGCATCAACGAGTACAAGAATTACCGGGCATGATGGATCATCGCGAAAATCCCGATGATGCGCTGGATGTTCAATACGGACCCGCCCACGACATGCACATCGAGCCCGATGGTGTGATGGCAGCCATCACTTCGGAAAAGGTAGTTGCGGTAAACTCGATTCATCAACAGGGTATCGATGTTCTTGCGGATGCCCTCAAGATCGAAGCAAAGGCCCCGGATGGATTGATCGAAGCATTTAGCGCTAAGCGGGATGATCGATTTGTTTTGGCGGTGCAATGGCATCCGGAGTGGAAGGTGATCGAAAATTCGTTTTACCAAAGTATCTTTACCGAATTTGGCGCGGCCTGTGACAAGCGTCGTCGCTAATAGTATTGCCGAGCTCACGTTTTTAAGTCGTAGATCGCGATAACAATTAGTAAAAATCTAACAAAAGAGACACAAAGGCATTTTATGGATTCCATCAACGAATGGTTGAAGACTAACAGCATTACCGAAGTGGAGTGTTTGGTTCCTGATATGACAGGCAATGCTCGCGGAAAGTTTGTTCCGGCCGCAAAATTCTTTAAGGAAGAAACCCGTTTACCGGAGGCCATTTTGTTGGAGTCGGTGACCGGAACTTATCCTGATGAGTTCGATGAAATCTTGGGCGTTACTGACAGCGATATGTACTTGCGTCCGGACCCCAATGCCATGCGAGTGGTGCCTTGGGCGAAAGAGCCCACCGCGCAAATTATTCATGATTGCCGAACAAAAGATGGCGAACTGCACCCGCTGTCGAGTCGTGGAGTGCTTCAGCGTGTACTCGAGCTTTACGAGAAGGAGGGCTGGCAGCCGGTGGTAGCGCCAGAAGTGGAATTCTATCTTGTAAAACAAACTACCGATCCCGATAACGCGCTTGAACCACCCATTGGCAGATCGGGGCGTCACGAAGTCTTGCGCCGCTCTTACACCATTGACGCCATTAATGAATTCGAGCCATTAATCGAAGATATGTTCAATCATTGTGAAATGATGAATCTCGATGTGGACTCACTAATTGATGAAACCGGTGTCGCGCAAATGGAGCTGAATTTCTTGCACGGCGATGCGCTCAGTCTTGCCGATCAGGTGTTCACCTTTAAGCGCACTTTGCGAGAAACCGCAATGCAACACGGCGTCTTTGCCACCTTTATGGCAAAGCCCATGGAGTCTGAACCCGGAAGCTCGATGCATATCCATCAGAGTATTGTCGATGTCAAAACCGGGAAAAACATCTTTGTCGACGAAGACGGCAAGGAGAATCAACGTTTCAAAAATTACATTGGCGGTCTGCAACGCTTCACCATGCACGCCATGCCTTTTTATGCCCCCAATGTGAATTCTTATCGACGTTTTGCCAAAGACATTGCCGCGCCGATTAATCTCAATTGGGGTTATGACAATCGCACCGCAGGTATTCGAGTTCCGGAAAGTTCTCCTCAGGCAAAACGCGTAGAAAATCGCTTCGCCGGCGTCGATGTAAATCCGTATTTGGCATTGGCGGCAACGCTAGCCAGTGGCTATCTCGGTATGAAGATGAACATCGAGCCCACTGAACCCTGTGGCAGTAGTGCCTACGATGAAGAGATTGAAGTGCCTCGCACTCTGGAGCACGCAGCGCGTTTGCTGGATGAATGTGAAGAACTACGAAACATACTCGGCGACAAGTTCGTCGATGCTTATGTGGCGGTTAAAGCACTGGAATACGAAGAGTTTAATAAGGTCATCAGCTCTTGGGAACGCGAACACCTGTTATTGAACGTTTAGTTTTGATGGCAAAGAATTTAATAAAAGACTATTTAACCATACGTAATTTGTACGAAAAGATTAGAGAGTGAGTATTGATATGTCGACTACCAAAGAACTGCAACAGCTAGATCGTCAGCACCATTTCCACCCTTTTACCGATCAGGGCGATCTCAATAAAAAAGGCACTCGGGTCATTACCAAAGCTGACGGTGTGTATCTGTGGGATTCAGAAGGCCACAAAATGCTCGACGGTATGGCGGGTCTTTGGTGTGTTGCGGTCGGCTACGGACGTCAAGAGCTGGCGGATGTGGCTCGCGAGCAGATGTTGGAACTGCCCTACTACAACAGCTTCTTTCAGTGCACCACTCCTCCGGCAATTAAGCTTGCCGAGAAGTTGGCTGAGGTGGCGCCCGATCATGTGAACAACGTCTTTTTTACCGGTTCGGGTTCAGAGTCGAACGACACCGTTTTACGCCTGGTAAGACACTACTGGGCGGTAAAAGGACAACCGCAAAAGACTGTCATTATCAGCCGCAAAAACGCTTACCACGGTTCGACCGTTGCAGGCGCCAGTTTGGGTGGTATGGGTTACATGCACAAGCAAGGCGGTTTGCCGATCCCTGGTATCGAACATATTGATCAGCCCTATTGGTTTGAAGAGGGTGAAGATCTAACACCTGAAGAATTTGGTTTAAAACGCGCCCAGCAACTGGAAGAGAGAATTCTTGAATTGGGTGTCGATAAAGTAGCGGCCTTTATTGGTGAGCCTTTACAGGGAGCGGGCGGCGTTATTATTCCTCCATCGACTTATTGGCCCGAAATTCAGCGTATTTGCGATAAATACGGCATTTTGTTAATCGCCGATGAGGTGATCTGCGGATTTGGTCGCACCGGCAAATGGTTTGGTTCTGAAACATTTGGCATCAAACCTGACTTCATGCCTATTGCCAAAGGGTTGTCTTCAGGCTACTTGCCTATCGGCGGCGTACTCTTTAGTGATCGAGTGGCGGAAGTATTGAAAGATGAAGCTGGTGAAATCAATCACGGTTATACCTATTCTGGTCATCCCGTCGCTGCCGCCGTGGCGCTGAAAAACATCGAAATTATTCAGCGAGAAAATTTGGTGGAGCGTGTCGCAGAGGACACCGGACCTTACTTGCAAAAGCGTTGGCAGGAACTGATGGATTCGCCAATCGTCGGCGAAACTCGCGGTGTGGGTTTGGTGTGTGCGTTGGAGCTGGTGAAGGACAAAAAGACCAAAGAGCGCTTAGCCGCTGATGGTAAAGCCGGAGGTTTGTGCAAAGATTTTTGTACCTCCAACGGACTTATCATGCGAGCCACGGGCGATATCATGTTGATTTCTCCACCGTTGACCATTAGCCGCGATGAAATTGATGAACTCATTGACAAGGCAAAAAAATCACTGGCTGATACTTTAGACGCTATCAATCAGGGTGCGCTCGACGACTAATTATTCCAGCCCATTTGGCCACTACCCTAGTGGCCCTTTTTTCATAGCCAATGGGCACTTCTCGTATTCAAAATAATAATACTGTTGAAAGCAATCTGCGCTTTCATTCATGACACATCCTTATGGAGATTTTATGAAGACCATTACACGCCTATCGCTACCCGCCCTTCTAATGGCGATGACTGCGGCCTGCACAGAAACTGTCGAGACTTCGATCGCCTCTGAGTTGGCCGACAGTGTCTACCTAAATGGTCAGGTGTATACCGCCGATAACAATCAGTCCATAGCCGAAGCTATCGCCATTAAAGACGACGAGATAATTTTCGTAGGATCCAGTGAGCAGGCTAGGTCTTTTGTAGGTGATGAGACTCTCGTGCAAGATCTCGACGGCAAGTTACTGATGCCTGGTCTGCACGATGTTCATATTCATCCACTGGGCATCGTGAAACTAGACGTGTGTGATTTCGATAGTGAACCTCACAGTCTTGATGCCATGGTACCGGTATTGCAAGAATGTATCAGTCGCTACGATATTAAGCCGGGTGAGTGGCTGATGGTTGAGCAATGGGCCTTTACTCAAGGCAATGAACCGAGTGCAAAATACCCAACTCTGCGAGCCGCTTTGGACGGTGTATCGACAGAGGTACCTGTTTTTCTTTTGGGTAACGATGGTCACCACGCAGCGGTCAATAGTGCGGCACTGGCGACGGCCAAAAACTCGAAGGGAGAAACGGTTGGAATCAACGCCACAACTTTGAAAACGGAATTCTCTGACTACCGGGAATTGATTGGCAAAGATGCGTCTGGCGAACCGGATGGCTCACTCACCGAAACTGCGCGTTTGTTGGTGGCCATAGATCCTTCGCGATTGCTAGGCTCCAACGTGCCTCAAGAGGCCATGCCGCGCATTGCCAAAAAGCTGGCTTCGAACGGTATCACGTCGGTGCAAGACGCTGCCGCGGAACCTTCTAGCTTGCGCCTTTATGAAAATCTCTATGACCAGGGAGAGCACACATTTCGTTTGACCGCTGCGCTCTACCCACATTTTTCGGATTATGCCAGTGAGGTTGGTCATTATGATATCGATGCGATATTGAAAGACTTCGCCGTGGCACGCGAGAAATTTTCCAATCACCCAGTAATCAAGGCTGACGCCGCTAAGGTCTTCATGGACGGCGTGATTGAAGGCAATCCACTGGTGAAGCCGGCCACCCTGCCCAACGCTGCACAGCTCGAGCACTATCATCAACCGATCTTCGATTATAACGCCAGTGAGCAACAGCTAACCCTCAACGGTTACGTGGATCAACAGGGCGATGTTTGTCTATCCGCTCGCGCCGATCAAGATCGATTCGACGATGAGACTGAGCTTAGAGTATTTATTTCTCAACACGGATTTTCTCCGAGCCAGTGTGAATTCAACAACGGCATCTTGGAGCAGCCTGAAGAGTTTTTGAAAGCCTATATTCAGGCTCTGGATAAAAACGATTACACTATCCACGCCCACGCCATTGGTGATCGCGCGGTACGCACCGCTATCGAGGCGTTTGAGTTAGCGAAGAAAGTTAACGGCGACTCTAATCGTCCGCACAATATTGGTCACGCGCAAATCGTCAATTCCGATGATTTTCAACGAGCAGCGGCTCTAGGTTTGTACGTCACTATGACCTACGCCTGGATTAATCCGGAAGTGGCCTACGATGCAACAGTGACGCCGTTTATCGACGCTATCGCCGGTTTGGATGACCTTTACAACCCCAAACACTACACCTTTACCAACAGCTATCCGGCTAAGAGCCTGAAAGACGCCGGGGTTGTTCTAGCGGCAGGCAGTGATGCGCCAGTGGATACTCGCGAACCGCGCCCATTTGTGAACATTGAGCAAGCGGTCACTCGTGGTGGTGAAGGCGACGTGGTGTGGAACGCTTCTGAACAACTGGATATCCTCAGTATCATTGATGCTTACACCATTAATGGCGCCCGCGCATTACGTCAAAGCGAATTAGTGGGCTCTCTGGAACCAGGCAAAAAAGCCGACTTTATCGTGCTCGACCAAAACATTATTGATTTGGCTCGCACCGATCGCGCTGATCTGATCGATCAAACTCGCGTGTTAACCACGGTCTTCAATGGCGACGTGATTCACCGAGCTAACTAATTCATCGTGTGTTTAAGGAGTATTTATGAGTGTTTCGTCGATTAAGCGGATTGGCACTGATCAGGTCGGTGCCGAAGAGTATTTGCCGGATCAGGAAAAAATCCTGGCGGGCAATCCGGCGCAGCTGATATGGCATTGCTACGACAATAAAGATCAGAGCTTTGGCGCTGGTATCTGGCAGGGTGAGCCCGGTAGCCACAAGGTGAACTACAGTGAAGAGGAGGTGTGTTTCTTGCTGGAAGGTAAAGTAGAAGTCGCCGATAACGATGGTAATACCATCAGCCTCTCTAAAGGCGATATGTTTGCCATTCCCGCCGGATTCAGCGGTGTATGGACAACGTTAGAAACGGCCAAAAAGCTCTATGTAGTTTACGAATAACCCGTCGAGTTACCAGAAATGTCGGCGTCTATGGCTCCGACATTTCTGTTGTTATGATTAGTGCATAATCGATTTTGTAGTCAAGGTCGGGATCAACGCCGTCGCTTATGTCGTCGCTGTTTTCTCGATCCTAGTCCCCGCAGTTGTTAATTTACGGCTGCGTCGCTAAGTCTCCCAACACCTTTCGCAGTGGTTCTAATTCAGTTTCAAAGTTCTTCCAATAGGCGAGTGCCGAGCGGTAGATAGGTTTACGTACTTGCTCTGAGCTGGAGGTCTTTACTGCCCGTTTCGTTTCGTGAAAGTTAACGCAGCCCTGTTCGAACTCCAGTCCACAAAAGTCGAGTACACGACGTACATTGTTTTCTAAATCGTCGACCACGGATTCGTATTGGACATCGAGAATTCGACCTGGAAATACTTTGTGCCAATGCAGCATCAGACGATGGTAATCGTTGTAGTAATGGCCTAAATCTTCCAAACTGTAGGTGAAGTGTTGGCCTAATGCCCAAAGCTGCTTGAAGCAACCCAGACAGTTGTCCATGGGGTGACGACGGGTATTAATGATCTTAGCGTTGGGAAAGCAGCTTAGAATCAAACCAATATTGACAAAATTATTGGGTAGCTTATCGATAAAGTAAGCGCGTTTTTCGACGCGATGCTTGTCCGCTTGTTGAAGGTACTGAGTGCCGAGGGTGTTTAGAACCTCTGCTGAGAGCTCATCAACGCACTGGGGAAAGGCCTTGCGAGTTAACGCTTGTTCGCCCAAGTGCATACTTTTACTTAGCCGCGGCATATAACTCAGCTCTTCGGTGCCTTCTACTTGGGAGTGGCTGGCGAGAATCTGCTCTTGCAAGGTGGAGCCGGAACGCGGCAAACCCACAATAAAAATCGGTGTCACATCTCGTTCTAATGACGCCGATAAATTAACGAGTGACTCCGCTGTTATATTCTCAATCAAGGCATTGGTGGATTGCTGATTCTCGATTGCGCTGTAATCCAATAGTCGTTTCTGAACACGGTTGGCTTTGTCGTAACAGGAAAATGCCTTGTGGTATTGTTTGCGATGCTCCATCGCCTTGCCGAGTGCGTAACCAAACTGGACTTGACGAGAGTCGGTAAGCTGATCGCTGGAAAAAATACGATCCATCGCGGTGACCTCGTCGTCGTCGAAAGTAAATGTTTTCATATCCGACAGAGTCCAATAGGCTTCGCCGTAGAGTTCGTCATTGGCGATGCAGCGGCGCAAGACTTCGATGGCGCGATCCTGTTCTCCCACCGTTTTTAGGGCGAGCCCTAATTGCGACAGTGCGGGGTTGTGATTTGGATCTTGGCTGACAGCTTTTTCCAACAGAGCGATTGCTTGGCTGTATTGGTATTCACGGGCGTAGGCGTCTGCTTTGAGTACTTGGCTTTCGATGGCATCAGGATTGATTTCGAGGCTGCGATCAAAGCATCGATGACCGGCTTCGATATCGGCTTGAATAACTCGTGCGCGCCCTAAACCGTTCCAAGCTCGCCAATTGTCAGGCATGCGAGTTACCACCTCTTCAAACAACATTGCAGCACGTTGAGCCTGGCGCTCCGACACGGTGTGTTCCGCTAGCAGGCTGATGACCGCCAAATTGCCGGGATCTTGTTGCAGGATCTGGTGGCAGAGGTTTTCCATTTCAACGAAATTCTGTTGCCTCTGTAAATCGAAAGCTTGTTTCACCTTGTCGGCGATATCGGCTCGCTCGGCAAAATTTTCGTTCAGTGCCTCAGCTTTTTTCTGATATCCCGCTTCTTCATAGGCGCGCTGTAGAATACGCTTGGCACTGTGAAGGCGGCTATCCAATTGACAGGCTTTTTCCAGATGATCAACGGCTTTTTGACGAAGGCCTTGGCTGAGGTAGAGTTCACCCAAATCCATGTGTGCGTGGGCGTAATCGGGAGCAATCTCCAGCGCCGCCAAGAAGGCTTTTTCGGCTTCTTGTGGCAGTTGATGTTTGACCTGAATTTGGCCGTAGAGACGCAGACTGTTGACCTCTCTCGGATTCAGTTTTAGCAGTTTTTTACAGAGTTCTTCGGCGTGTTCAAATTGTTTCTGTTTAAACGCGTTGAGGGCTTTAAAGAAAACTTCTCTGGGATTCATGGGAGTATCCAAATCGAGTGCTCAGGCAGTATTACATTCCTGTCTTCGAAAAAAAAGCCGGTTTAAGTCTAACTTAAACCGGCTTTAGATCGGCAATATAACCTAGGCTCTTAGAACTCGTAGCCGAGGCTTACACCAACACGGCGTGGCTCACCAACACCGACAGTGTGGGCAGGTAGATTGAAGGAGGATGCGACCGGAGACGCGCTGTCAAAGATATCCTCGTCGGTAAGGTTGGTTACCCACAGAGAGGCGCTCCAGTTGTCGTTGCTGCGATAGCCCAGGCGAAGATTGGTTTCTTTATAATCTTCGTTTTGATAGGCGCTGTCATTGCTGAAGTCTCCGAAGCCAGGGCCACCTTCATCGTAGAAATTTTCCAGAGTGACGTAGGCGTTACCGCTATCCATTGGAATGCTGTAAGTGGCAACCAGAGATGAGCTGAATTCAACGGTACCGGGTAGTTGACCGCCTTTTTTACAGTTGGTCGCCGCACAGAAGGTAGCATTTGGGTCATCCAGAGAGGTATCGGCCCAGGCCAATCCCCAATAGATATCGAGATTTTCGGTGGGCAAAATTCTCAGGCTAACTTCAAGGCCTTCACCGCTAGCGTCGCCAGAGTTGGCGAGACGGGTCTGAGCGCCAACGGCGTAAACCGCTTGCATGCCTTCAAACTTGTAGTGATACAAACTTGCGTCCAGCTGTATGCGATCGTCCCACCACATGGACTTCACGCCAATTTCGTAGCTGGTCACTTCCTCTTCATCAAATTCATTCAAACCAGAGGCAAAATCTACTGATGCATCGAGGTCGGTAGGATCAGAACCATCGAGTACGTCGAGATCAAAGGTATTGAAACCGCCGGCTTTATAACCCGTCGATACGTTGACGAAGGCACTGATGTTTTCGTTAACGTCATAGTTTAGGGCTATCCGCGCTGAAAGATTTTCCCAGGTCTGATCACCTTCAACAAAATCGGAACTGAAGAACGGAAAGCTGTACCAGAAGTAATTTCGATCCTGGCCACCAAATTTGGTTTTGAAGTCGCGAGTATCTTCGGTGTAGCGTACACCCACGGTAATATCCAATGAGTCGGTGGCGGCCAAGGTGGCGTCACCATAAATGCCCCAGCCTTCGTAATCACCTTCGGCGTCGACAGAGTCATTGCGCTCGCCTATGCCTGGGCCGTAATTGTAGCCGTAGTTATAGTCGTAGTAGCTGGCACAATCGGTAACCGAATCAACCGCGGCTTGACCGTAAGCAACGCCATAGCTCGCTGCAAAGGTAGAGGCACACATCAAATCTTCATCATAGGTTTGATCGTAGCGGACTTTAACTTCTTCACGGTAGGCCGACGCACCCAAGAACCAAGTAATGGGGCCACCGCCATCGTAATTTAGGCGAAACTCCTGACTGGCATACTCTTGTTCCTGGTCTTGAAAGTAGGAGAACAGGTGAGCATCGCTGCCGTCGAAATCTTCTACGTAGTAGTAATTGCTTCCGCGAATACCGGTAATGGAGGTGAGGCTGTATTCGTCACTGAGATCAAACTCGAGCGTTAAGGTCGCGCCCCAGACTTCGCCTTCGTCGACCATGTCATTGCTGGGGATATCGGAACGAATTTCATCTTTCCCGGCATTGGTGCTGTTTAGGTCCATCATACCCAAGCCGGTGCTGACATCAGAGCCGTCATCGTAGGCTCGGTAAATTGAAGGAGTGACCTCACGATCTTCGTATTCCAATACCAGATTACCGCTGAAGGAATCGCCTTCATAGGCAAAGCTAGCACGAACGGCTAGCACATCTTCTCCGCCGAGTTTACCGCCGTCTGTGAGGTTTTTGATGTAGCCGTCTTGCTCACGTTGATAGATAGCAAAGCGCGAGCTGAGGTTCTCGGTCAGTGGTGCATTGAGTACGCCAGTAAATTCTTGGTAGCCGTCTTCACCGACACTGACATCGACACTGCCACCGAATTCGCCGTCGGGTTTACGGGTGTGCATGCTGATTGCACCGGCAGAGGCGTTGCGACCAAATAAGGTGCCTTGCGGGCCTTTGACGACTTCCACTCGCTCCATGTCAAAGAGGCTAGTAACGGCAGCACCAGTGCGGCCAAGATAAACACCGTTATAATAAGTGCCCACTGAAGGCTCAGCGCCGATGCCAAAGCCATTGGTACTGATACCACGGATGTTGATGGAGTCCATGAAGCTGTCATTGCTGTTACCGGACATGCCTGGCGTCAATACGGCTAATTGTTTGGCGTCGTCAATTTGCGCATCCTTCATCATTTCGCCGCTGAAAGCGGAGACGCTGATGGGGACTTCCTGCAGGCTTTGTTCACGCTTCTGGGCGGTGACGATAACTTCTTCAATCGACCAGGAATTTTCCTCAGCGATGGCAAAACCCGTTGTACCCAGCGACATAACACTACTGACGGCAACCGCCAGAGAGTGTCGGGTAAATTGGGAACGTCTTATCATGGTGCTTTCCTCTTAAGTGTAAAGGTATTGTTATGTTCTCTGATAATGTGATGGTGCTATTTTTATAGAATTCGTTTTTTAATCTGGACTAAAACTTGTCTCGCAGTGAGTAATACAACATGCCGGCTACCAATCCAGGCCAGCGCAGTAAGGTGCCGCCAGGAAACGTGTGAGTTGGATAGTCGGCCATGATGTCGAAGCGCTCTGCGGTTCCGGCGACGGCCTCGGCTAGGAGTTTTCCCGCCATAGTGGCGGTGGGCACGCCGTGACCGGAATAGCCTTGGGCATAAAATACATTGCTTTCGAGGCGTCCAAAGTGCGGCATACGATTGAGTGTGATGGCGAGGGTGCCACCCCAAGCGTAATCGATCTGGGCGTTCGCTAGCTGTGGATACACTCTCAGCATGTATTTGCGCACGAAACTCTTCATGTCTCTTGGAAAGCGGCTGGTGTAGTTTTCGCCGCCGCCAAATAGAAGGCGGTTATCGCCTGAAAGCTTCCAATAATTGATGACAAAGAGTGCATCGGAAACCGAGGTGTCGCTGTGAATAAGTTCACGGCAGAGATCTTCACTTAACGGCTCGGTGGCCAACACAAAGTTATTGATAGGCATAATCTTGCCCGCTAACTTAGGTTCCAATTTTCCGAGGTAACCATTGCAGCCGAGAATGACGTAGTCGCAGGTCACTTGGCCATGGTCAGTCTTGACTACTGGCTTTGCCGATTTTGTGTACTCGTTAACACGGCTATTTTCGTAGATCTTTACACCGGCTTTGATGGCCGCCTTGGCGAGACCTAAGGCATAATTCAGAGGGTGCAGGTGGCATGAAAATTCATCAAAGGTGCCGCAATGGTAATTCTCAGATCCCACTTGCTGTCGGGTTTCGTCGCAATCCATAAAGCGGATGTGGTTATAACCGTAGTGGTTGCGAAGATGCTCGGCTTCTTGTCTATATTCGTCGGCATCGCTGGCGCGATGGCTGACGTGAACGGCACCGTCTTTTAGGTCGCAATCGATATCGTGTTTTTGGATGAGATCTTTTACGGTCTGAACCGCTTCCACGCTCATATCCCAATAGGCCCTAGCCAACTCTTTACCGACTTTATCTTCGAGCACATCCTGGCCCACCCGTTGACCAACCCCCACATGGCCACCATTACGGCCTGAGGCGCCCCAGCTGATTTTCTCAGCTTCCAACAAAGTGACTTGATAGCCTCGCTCGGCTAAGTGTAGCGCGGCCGAGAGGCCGGTAAAGCCACCACCGATGACACAGACATCGGTTTGATGATCGCCCGCGAGTTGCGGCAATGCCTCCAGAGCATGGGCTGAGGCGGCATAATAGGAATCGATATGGATCGAGTCTTGAGATTGTTTCACTGAACATTAACCCTATATTGTTCGAGCTCGCGCTTGTTTTGGTCTAAGAGCTCAAGCTTAGATTACCGAATATAAGCTCAACTTTAATTGAATGTTAATTCGGTTTATGGCTAAATCATAATTGTCCACTGATCATTTGGCAACCACCATTGAGTGATGTGAGCAAGAATTATCGGTGAGATGGAAAAACCCAATGACAAACACCATAATAAATTGAAGACAGAGCGAAGGTTTATAGCAATGACTGAGACCTACCCCACAAAGAACGCTGGCATTCCTTGGTTCCAGTTGTTCAAATATTGCGTATACGGACTACTGACGATAAACGCGGTATTGTTCTTTCAAGAAAATCATCACGCGGCGGCTCACGTTTTTACCGATGGAGTGACTTTTGGTCAGCTGATCGAAGCTTATGCCGATACTATTGATACTTGTTCGTGGATATTCCTATTGTTGATCTTTGAGCTCGAAACTCATGTGATCGACGACGATAAACTAAAAGGCGGTTTACGTTGGTTGTTGAGCAGTTGCAAGCTGCTCTGTTACGCGGTTATTGCTTATGCGGTTTATGGGTACTTTAGTAAATATATGGCAGTTCATGGCTTTGAAGCTTCGACGCTGACGGATCTGTGTCAGCCCATGGCTCAATCCTTGTCTTTTATGACAACCTTAGATGAATACGAAACTATCAACTTAGAAAATTGTGCACAGCTCAGTAACGCTAGCACTTTCTTACAAGTGCCTGAAAGCATGATCGTGACCGATTCGCAAGCCATGGCAGAGGCTCAGTGGCTGACGGTGATTGATGTAGTGAATTCTGTTGATTGGTTTTTAGTGGTACTTATTTTGGGTGCCGATGTTTGGTTGCAATTTAACGGACGCTTGACCGATAAGATCATTAAAATCAGCGCAGTTGTTAAAGCGGTATTGTATTCGGTGTTGTTGATGTGCGCTGTTCTGTGGGGAATCGACGGTGACTTTTTGGACTTTTGGGATGCTTTTTTGTGGATTGTGGCCTTCATCTTTATCGAAATGAATTTGTTCGAATGGCACTCTGAAGTTGAAGAGGCCGATGCTCAGGTGGTTTAATCGCCGCGATCTAGAGTTGATATTGAGTTTTTTGTACCGAAATGAAAAAGGCCGCAATCGCGGCCTTTTTCATTTTTGAAATAACTGAGTTTGGCTCGGGTTTGGGCATGTTGTCAGTTTAATTGGAACTGTTTGTCTACCGCTCTAACGGTATCGCACTTAATATCAAAACCTGTAGAGCTTATAGGTTGGCGAATATACTGAATAAATCGTTTTTAACGCTAACCAATATGAGTTGATCGTTTCGGATTTATTCGATTCAACTCAAATTGGATTCTTCGAGGGGCTGTTGCTATCGATAACCTAAGGTTTTGCCGTGATGCCTGCGTTTGAAGCTGCTGGCCCATGCTCCCGCGGCCTCAGCATTGATCACGGTACTAGCCCCATCAATAAACCCATAGCATTCCCTATTGGGTAATTATTCAGACTTAGAACATGGTTTTTCGACGTAAACGCTTCACCTCGTCTGCACGGCGGCTAAAGTGTAGATCTTGTTGAGTGCCAAATACGCTCTTATCAACATTGATGTTCAAATATTTCACTCCCACGGCAAACTGCCCAGAAGGTGAGCCGTCAACACGAATTGCGACCTGATACTCGCTACCTGCTTGTAGGTGTTTAGGTTGAGGCGAGACGCTCAACACGGGGTATCGATTGCCGCGACTGTCGGTAATGTCGAATAGGTTGAAGTGCGAGAGTTTGGCGTCGACGCCTTCGCCATAGCTCGATACGTCGATTGTTAGGTTAAACACCGTTTGCGACATATGACGAGTATTTTTTCCGATTTTTTCTTTGTAGAACTCGGTGACGATATCGCCCAGTTGCACGTCGAGCGCTTCAGTTCGTACCTGCTCTTTGTTGATTACCGGGGCGTTGCCGATGAATTCCCATTGGCCATCGTCTTTCAAGCGCACGCGAGTACCGTCTTCACTGGTGGCAAAGCGATCGCTCGAGCGGTATTCCCAGCCGCCGTTTTCTTTTAAGATAATTTCACGGCCATCATCGCCGGTGGCGTTGCGGTCGGCGGCCAGAGAGGCTGTTGATACAGCGCCCAATAATAGGGCAAGTGTTGTTTTTTTAACGTATTGGGGTATGGCCACGAGTAGTCCTTGCGAGCGATCAAAAATGTATCGAGATTGTAAGCAAGAACTAAACCAGATAACAGGTTTAGCAGCGTTGGAGTCTTTAATCGTCGCAGGAGAGACTAAAGATCCAGACTGTCGAGTAAATTATCAAGGGTCTCTCGGCCCCTGACGGTATTTTTTTCAGGACAGTGTTCACCGAACCCCTCCCGCTCTATGTCTTCTTCGGGTAATTCTTCCAGGAAACGACTGGGTGTTGTCTCCCAGATTTCACCGTACTGTTTGCGCTTGGCCGCTAAGGTCATGTGCAGCACCTTTTTGGCTCGAGTGATGCCTACGTAAGCCAAGCGACGCTCTTCTTCGACGTTATCTTCTTCGATGCTGGAGCGATGAGGCAGCAAATCTTCTTCCATACCCACGAGAAAAACGTAGGGGAATTCTAAGCCTTTCGAGGCGTGCAAAGTCATCATTTGCACCTGGTCGAGATCTTCCTCTTCTTCCGATTGCCGCTCGAGCATATCGCGAAGCAATAATTTATTAATGGCATTTTCGAGGCTGCCACTGCCATCTTCGGCGTTGTCTCGTTCAACGATATGGCGAATGGAGTCGACCAAATACCAAACGTTTTCAAGACGTTTTTCTGCCACTTTCGGGCTTGAGGCGTTTTGGTGTAGCCACGATTCGTAATCGATATCTTCGACCATTTCACGCACGGCTTCGACCGGATTGCCATCGCGAGAGTTTTCACCCACTTGCACCAGCCAATGGCTAAAGCGCAAGATGCGTTCGAGACTCTTCTTCGGGATATGACTTTGCACACCCATTTCTTGGCAGGCCGAGAACAAACTGATTTCTCGCTCTGTGGCATAGCGCCCCAAGGCCTCTAGAGTGCCGGTGCCGATTTGGCGGCGAGGAGTATTGATAATGCGCAAAAAGGCATTGTCATCATCGGGATTCACCACCAAGCGTAAATAGGCGAGGATATCTTTGATCTCTGTCTTCGAGAAAAACGAGGTGCCGCCGCTAATGGTGTAAGGGATTTGATGCTGCTGGAGTTTCAGTTCCAGCAAGCGCGCCTGATGGTTACCTCGGTAGAGAATGGCAAAGTCACCAAATTGAGCGCGTCGATTCTGCCGCTGCATGAAAATCTCGGTGGCGACTCGCTCGGCTTCGGCATCTTCATTGGCGCAGCGAATCACACGCAGCGAATCGCCCAGGCCCATTTCACTCCACAGCGCCTTGTCAAAGTCGTGGGGGTTATGGGCAATCAAGTGGTTGGCGCACTTTAGAATTCGACTGGTGGAGCGATAATTTTGCTCGAGCTTGATCAGCTTCAGTGTTGGAAAATCTTGTCTCAATAAAGAGAGATTTTCTGGCCTTGCGCCACGCCAGGCGTAAATAGACTGATCGTCATCGCCCACCACGGTTAAGGCGCCACGGTCTCCAATAAGTAGTTTTACCAGCAGGTATTGACTGGAGTTAGTGTCTTGATACTCATCCACCAGCAAATAGCGGATCTTGCGTTGCCAGCGGGCCAGTACCTCGGGGTTATTCATGAACAGCTGTGCGGGAATTAAGATTAAGTCATCAAAATCCACAGAGTTGTAGGCCAAGAGCGCCGAATTGTAACGTTTATAAATATACGCGATCTTCTCTTCGCCCTCGCTTTGGGCTTTGCTGATGGCGTGATCTGGCGAGAGCAGGTCATTTTTCCAGTTGGAGATTTGATGTTGAACCAGATCTAAGTGGTCACTGTCGAGATCCCCATCTTTGAGCATCAACTCCTTCAGCAAAGATTTTGCATCCTCCGCGTCAAAGATCGAAAACCCTGGCTTGAACCCCAGCACCTTGTGCTCTTTGCGAATAATGTTGAGGCCGAGATTGTGGAAGGTCGAAACGGTAAGGCCTTTACTGGCACTGCCTTTGACCAACCCCGATACCCGCTCTTTCATCTCGCGCGCGGCTTTATTGGTAAACGTCAGTGCCGCGATATGGCGAGCGGGCATGCCACATTCTTGTATCAAATAGGCAATTTTTCGTGTGATTACACTGGTTTTGCCACTACCCGCGCCCGCTAATACGAGGCTGGGGCCATCGATATAATGAACGGCTTCGCTTTGCCGAGGATTGAGTTTGGCCATAGGGGCGAGAGATCTCGAAGTATCGCTGAAAAAGAGCGGCATTGTAGCAAGCTCTTCTCGGCCCACAAACCGGTAACGGCATTATTATCCCGCTGCATATATCCAAATGGCGCAATAATGCTCTTCAAGTAACATGTTGTCATATAAGACAGTTGACGGTTTATTCTGTTTTGGTGCTGGTGTAGAGTGAATCAAATAACAATGATAACGATGACTCATCGGGCCACATGGAATGGCCAAAGCGGGCAATATGGATACGATCCTCAAAATACTATTGATTGACAAATCTCAGTCGGAATATCGACTGATTGGTCAGCTATTGTCTCAAGTTCACCACACCGATTATCAGTTAACCTGGGTCAATTCCCTAGAGCACGCCCTCGACGAAGCTCTGTCTGATGAATTCGATATTTTGTTGCTCGATTATCATTGGCACGATGGCAACGGTATCGACATTCTCAAGGGGGCACGGTCACAGGGATGTAAGGTTCCGATCGTTGTAATGACCGATGAAATGGAGGCCGATGTTGATCGCACCGCTATTCAATATGGCGCCTCGGATTATCTCATCAAGGGTCGAATCGATAGCCAGCTGTTAGAGCGTACCTTGCGCTATGCCATCGAGCGCAAAGCTGCCGAGTTAAAGCTAGCACAATTGGCGCACTACGATTCATTAACCGGAATCCCCAACCGAACCTTGTTTCGCGATCGACTCGAACATGCGGTTGAACTCTCTGCCCGAGATGGCGTCAGTTTTACGCTCATGTATTTGGACCTCGACGGCTTCAAAAAAATCAACGATACCTTCGGTCACGATGCCGGCGACGAACTGATTAAGGTCTGCGCCGAACGGCTACGTGACAGCATGCGTAAAAGTGATTCGGTTGCGCGTATTGGGGGGGACGAATTTACCCTGCTGCTCGAGCATATAGATTCGCCCACTGATATTGCCCACATCGCCGAAAAAGTTATCGATGTTTTGTCCAAGCCGATTCAGATAGGAACCCATCAAGTCTCCGTCGGTTGTAGTATCGGGATCGCCAACTATCCAGAAGCTGGCGGTGATATTCACACCTTACAGAAACACGCCGACTTGGCGATGTATCAAGCTAAGCAAAACAAAAAAAGCCACTATCACTTTTTTACCGAAGCTCTGAACGTTGAAGCACATCGACAGCTGCTACTCGAATCTGAATTGCGTCGAGCCATACGGGCAGAAGAGTTTGTTGTCTATTATCAACCCCGTATTGATATCAATACCGGTGAAGTGCGGGGGCTTGAAGCCTTGTTGCGCTGGAATCATCCGGAAAAAGGTTTGCTTTATCCCGACGCATTTATGGACGTGGCCGAAGATACTGGCTTGATCGTTCCGATTGGCTATTGGGTTTTGCACCGCGCTTGTGAAGATTTGATGAAACTCAAGCAACAGGGGCAACCACATATCTTCATGGCGATTAACTTATCGATTCGCCAATTTAATGATGACAAGTTAGTCGAGCGTATTGCGACTATTGTGAAAGATCTTGGTGTCGACGCGAGGGATATTGAGTTTGAATTGACCGAAACGGTGATCATGGAAAATATTGATCGCGTCGCACTGTGTATGCGGGCCCTTTCACAGTTGGGTTGCCAGTTTGCGCTGGATGATTTTGGCACGGGCTATTCATCGTTTATGCACCTGCAGCGATTGCCCATTTCGGTGTTAAAAATTGATAAAGGTTTTGTGGCTGAGATTACTCGAAAAAAGGAAGATGCTACCTTAGTGTCGGCGATGATAAGTTTGGCTCATAGCTTAGGCAAAACCATCATCGCCGAAGGTGTAGAAGATCAACATCAGTTTGAGTTGTTAAGATCCTTTCAGTGTGATCAGGTTCAGGGTTTTTATTACGGTCAGGCCGTCGATCTAGATCGTGTATTTCAAAATTTCGAAGACAAGCTCATTATGGACGGGGTTTAGTCGGCACTTTTCTTTTGCTTGCGCCTATTCTAACTCTTTGCCCTCTTTGCCCTCTTTGCCCTCTTTGCCCTCTTTGCCCTCGGCTGCCTCGTCCTTGATTTCGCAGCTTAGAGTCATAGGGAAGATCCTTAGACAGTAGAACCACTTTCACACCGATTTATCCATACTTCGATAACTGAACGCTTCCATTAGATGCGAATCAAGCAATTGATTCTCCTGCGCCAAATCGGCAATGGTTCGCGCCACCTTAATGGCCTTATGTAGCACCCTTGCTGAATATCCCATGGTCAACATGGTGTTTTCCATCAGTTGCTGTTGCGAGGGATTGAGTGGGCATATTTGTTCGAGCTGCGCAGCGCTGAGCGCAGCATTGCTGCAGCCCTGTCGATCCAGCTGGTATTGATAGGCCGACATAACCCGCGCTTGAACTGTGTGTGAATTCTCGCCGTTGTCGCCGCCATAGAGCTCTCCCTTTTTTAGCGCTAAGACGGGGACATGCAAATCGATGCGATCCAGTAGCGGCCCCGAAAGACGGTGGCGATAACGCTGGACTTGGTCTGGACTGCAGCGGCACTTCTGTCGATTGCTTCCCGTGCTGTCGCCAAAAAATCCACAGGGGCAAGGATTCATCGCTGCCACGAGTTGAAAGCGAGCGGGATACTCCACTTGCGCAGCCGCGCGCGAGATGCGAATCGATCCACATTCCAACGGTTCGCGCAGTACCTCCAACACCTGTCGTTGAAATTCTGGTAATTCATCCAAAAATAAAACGCCTTTGTGGGCCAGCGAAATTTCCCCTGGCTTTGGGTTGGAGCCACCGCCCACCAAGGAAGCGGCCGAGGCGGTGTGATGAGGCGCAGCAAAGGGCCGGCTCGGATATCCACCGCCTGCGTCTGACTGGGTAAGTGATTGCACGCAAGCTACTTCGATAGCCGAAGGTTTATCCAGCGGCGGCATAATGCCCGGCAGCCTTGAGGCCAACATGGACTTTCCGGTGCCCGGCGGCCCATAAAGCAGTAGGTGATGCTGCCCTGCCGCGGCAATTTCCAGTGCGCGCTTGGCTTGATGTTGTCCTTTTACATCGCAGAGATCGAGTGAGTGCTCGGCGACTATGTCGACCGGATTGTAAGCTGTTGTGACAGAGGGAAGCAGTGATGCTTGTCCGCTTAGGTGAGCACAGGTCTGCAACAGAGAGGAGGCACAAAAGCTCTCAACATCATCGGCCAGGGAAACTTGCGGCATGTTTTCCGTGGGGCAAAAAAACTGCCGCGATTGTTTACCGCAGGCAATAGCTGCAGGCAGGCATCCGGGCACGGCGCGAAGCTCACCGTTTAAACCTAACTCACCTACAAATTCGAACTTGGCCAGAGGTTCTGCTGGAATCTGTTGCGACGCCGCCAGTATTCCCAAGGCAATGGGTAAGTCGAATTGACCTCCGCCTTTGGGTAAATCTGCCGGTGCAAGGTTGATGGTGATGCGGCGAGCGGGAAAGTCAAAGTGGCTGTTGATGATGGCGCTTCGAACTCGGTCGCGAGATTCTTTTACCGCAGTTTCGGGCATGCCGACAATCGACAGTGACGGCAGACCGTTAGACAGATGAACTTCGACGGTAACCGCAGGGGCTTGCAGGCCCAAACGAGCCCGAGAAAAAACAGTTGCCAGAGACATGGATAGCCTATGTGTTTGAAATCAAAACACAGGCTAAAGCCAGCGAGACTATGTGACTAGCGAGGTGAGCCGTGAGAAAAGCAAGAGTCGCGGGAATTCTTACAGCTCTCATGCCTTGGTGTGAGGGCCGCGAAAAAATCTTGACGGGCTTGCGCGCCTTCCTGAATCGAAGGCTTCAGTCTATTGATTTGCCGCTTCAAGGGCCGCGACGGTCTGCTCGAGCTGTTCGAGCTTTTCTCGCGTGCGCTGCAATACCGCTTGCTGCGCATCGAACTCCTCTCTGGAGACAAGATTCATTTTCCGCAGGGCACTTTCGAGCAGTACCCGCAGTTCTCTTTCGGGCAAGTCAGCGGTGGTATTGGGCACAACGGCTTTTAAATCGTTAAGCAGGCTGCGAGCCAGTTGTTCGATCATGGGGCGCTCTTTTTTTGGGCGAATTCAGTGTAGACAGAATTTTACCTCAGATTGACGTTCAATGGTGCAGCTACTCTTGCACTATATTGGTGCTCATCCTGGTGCAGGCCTTAAATTTGTGCACCTCAGGCGGGCTTTGGCAGATAAAAACTCCTAGCCTTTATCTCACCTATTCCTCGGGGGTTACCTAACCTATTGAAAATTAACAACTTTTAAAAGTTGGCAAGCTATGTGCACTAACAGGGCAAGTCGATGGATTGCATAAACAAGCTTTTTAAAAAGTGCGACTTAAATCCGAAAGAACAACTTAAACAAAAGTAAATGAGAGGAAGACCCATGAAAAAGTTAACTCAATTAGCTGCTGCTATTGCCCTTACCGCTGGTGCTATGAGCGCCGCTCCTGTTATGGCTGAAGGCAGCTTCTCTGCCAATGTTGGTTTGGCTTCTGAGTACTACTTCCGCGGCATTCAGCAAACTTCTGACGCCTCTGCCTCTGGCGGTGTTGATTACGAAAATGGCGGCTTCTACGCCGGTGTTTGGGCTGCAGACGTAACCGACGGTTTGGAAGTTGATGGCTACTTTGGCTACGGCATCGAAACTGAGTCTGGTATTGGCGCAAGCGTTGGTTTCACTACTTACCAGTACACCGGTGAATTCGATAGCGAATACAACGAAGTTAACTTGGGCTTGAGCTATGGCTTTGCCAGTCTTGAGTACTCGGTTGGTGAGCACGGTAAAGATGAAGGTGCTGGTATCACTGAAGAGTCAGACTACAGCTACACCGCTTTAACTCTGTCACACAACGGCTTTTACGGAACCTACGGTTCTTGGGGTAAAGATTTCGAAGGTGATTTCGTCCAGTTGGGCTATGACACTGAAATCGGTGGTTTTGACGCTGGAATCGCGTTGATTTTCAACGACGAAGATACCAGTGCTACTGACGGTCACGACGAAGCCTTAGTTTTCACTTTGGGCAAATCTTTCGACCTGTAAGATTCGCACAAAATAGAGCCGAGCCTTGTGCTCGGCTGTTTTTTTCTTAAAGGCGCAGAGCGCGTCATTAAAGGAGCTCAACAATGAAACTGGTAACAGCAATCATCAAGCCTTTTATGTTAGACGCGGTTCGTGAAGCGCTTTCAGAAATCGGTGTACAGGGTATTACTGTCACTGAAGTAAAAGGTTTTGGTCGTCAGAAAGGCCACACCGAACTTTACCGTGGGGCAGAGTACGTTGTGGATTTTCTACCGAAAACTAAATTGGAAGTTGCTATCAGCGATGACCAAGTCGACTCGGTTGTGGAGTCTGTGAGTAAAGCAGCACACAGCGGAAAAATCGGTGATGGCAAAATCTTTGTCTCATCTCTGGAACAAGTTATTCGAATTCGTACCGGTGAGACCGGTGAAGACGCACTCTAAGAGCTTGGCTCGATTGCGTTGCGACTATCGAATAACACTGTGTAATTTTTAATAAATTTTCTCCCGGAGAAACACTATGGAAAACTCAATTTTCGAATTGCAGTACGCCTTAGACACCTTCTATTTCTTGGTGTGTGGCGCGCTGGTTATGTGGATGGCAGCTGGTTTTGCCATGCTCGAAGCGGGTCTGGTCCGCTCTAAAAATACCACCGAAATTCTGACCAAAAACGTCGCCTTGTTCGCGATTTCTTGCACCATGTATTTGGTTTGCGGTTACGCCATTATGTACAACGGCAGCGCCGAAATGTTCTTCCTCGATGGCATCATGGGTGATGGCGTAGCGGGCGCCGATGAGCCAGCGACTTACGCTCCATCTGCCGACTTCTACTTTCAGGTAGTCTTTGTTGCTACGGCCATGTCTATCGTGTCTGGTGCCGTTGCCGAGCGTATGAAGCTTTGGGCTTTC
>JBOEGJ010000030.1:0-51498 GCA_050633365.1 Cellvibrionaceae bacterium
TAATCTGCTGACGAAAAAAAAGCCTAACTCGATGAGTTAAGCTTTCTTCAATATGGCACACTCGGAAGGATTGACTCGTAACAGCCTTGGGTCTGTTACGCCCCTTCGGGCGTGCGTTGCACGGTCTTAATTGCTGTGCAATTGATCGAACCTTATCGAAGGCTCTCATCCGATCCAAATACACAACACAAACAAAAAAGGCCTCCCTTTTCAGGGAAGCCTTTTTTGTTTGTATGGCGCACTCGGAAGGATTCGAACCTTCGACCGCTCGGTTCGTAGCCGAGTACTCTATCCAGCTGAGCTACGAGTGCGTTGTCTTGAGGCGCGTATAATAAGGATCACCCCTGCTTGCGTCAACCGTTTTTTCCATGAAAACGGTAATTTTATCAGAGACTTAATGCCTCACATCTTAATTGCTCCCGGTACCAATAGAACCTCCGGCAATAGTCCACAAATATCCAAATCGAAGGTTGCATCCAATCAAAACTTAATTGATAATAATTCTCATTAGCAACTAAGGAGCAAATGCAATGCCTCTACCCCAGTTATCAGAATCTCGACGTCAGCGGATAAGCGCCCATCCAAACGAGACTCTAAATGACTTCAAACGCTTTATGCGCAAAGGTCGCAGCACCCACAATCAACAAGATTACAAATCCGCTTGCGGTTACTTCAAACAGGCCTTGGTATTGGTGAAGCAGTTGATTGACTTGCGCCCTTTGCAGGGCCATCAAAGCTATCTGACGCTAAAAATAGCTGCGGCCCATAACTTTTCATTGTCGCTTTCGGCTCTAGGCCAGCTGACAAATGCCGAGTGGGTGTTAAAAGAATTGCACCAGTCACTGCTAAAAATATGCCTCGCTCCGGCGGTACCAAAGAGCTTAAGAATTACCGCCTTAGGCGCCTTGGATAATTCACTGTTTGCGCTCACCAGTAACTTGGGGGCTCAGGGAAAAGTGGATCAGCTCTATCGGGTCATTAGTGAGACTGATCAAGTGGCCGAGCTGGCGGCCACTCAGGTGTTACATTAGTAGACTAGCCCTGCGACGCCCATGGTCACAATGGTGGCCATCACGGGAATGACCACCGTAATAACACCCACATCTTTGTAGGCCTGTTTGTGAGTCAATCCAGTGATGGTCAACATCGCTACCACTGCGCCGCAATGTGGCAGTGAATCCAGCCCGCCACTGGCCATAGTCGCCACCCGATGTAGGACTTCGACATCCACCCCCATTTCGAGATAGCTCGGCGCCATCGACTCCATGAAAATTTGTAAACCACCTGAGGCCGACCCCACAATGGCTGAAACCAAGCTGACCGCCATAAACATGGACACCAGCGGAGGGAAATCCAAATTCAGCAACAGCGCAGTAAATTCTTGAAAACCGGCGGTCTGTGTCACCACACCGCCAAACCCAATCACGGCGGCGGTGTTGATCAATGGCATAATTGCCTCTTGCGCACCTGTGCCAGCCGACTGACTCAGTTGTGCCCGGTAGGAGGCAAACAGCGCTAGAGTTACGCAACAGCCAACTACGAGGGCAACACTAGGCCAGAAGATGGGTTGGCTATTGGCAAAAGCAACGAGCTGAGCCAAGCTGCTATCGCTGCCGGCAAAACTCGATTTCAGTAAACGCGGTAACAAGATGGTGGAAATCACCACAATCAATGGCACGATCGATAGCGCCCAGGGTGGCAAGCCGCCGTCATCGTCGTCGGTGGGAATCACATCGTTGGGGCCGGCTTCAAAGACCTCACCAGCGGCCGTTGCTCGGTTGCGTTCTCGCTCGAGATACCACATGCCGGCGACAAACATGAGCCCACCTCCCAATAGCCCTAACCAGCTGCCGGCGAATAAATCCGTCCCTAAACGGGCCGAGGCAATTACGTTATGGATCGATGGCGTTCCTGGCAGTGCCGTCAGGGTAAAGGTGCCACTGCCCAAGGCCATCGCGGCGCAAAACAAACGTTTGGGAATATTGGCTTCTTGCAGCAATTTCAACCCCAGTGGGTAGATCGCAAAAATCACCACGAACACGACGACGCCACCGTAAGTGAGCAATGCCGCTGCGATGACGGTGATCCAGAGTGCTCTATGAGCCCCCAAGCGTTTTGCGAGTGCACTGGCGATACTGGCTGCGGCGCCGCTGTCGCCCATGAGGCGACCGAACATGGCGCCACAAACAAAGAGAAGAAAGAACTTTCCAGCAAAGGTGAATGCCCCTAAGGGGCCAAATGTGTATGACTCGGTTAAACTTTGCGCCAAAGGCAGCTGATTGGTGATCACCACGACCAGCGAGCAAATTAACGAGGCGAGAATAATATTCACACCTCGAAGTGCCAGCCATATCAAAAGAAAAACACTGAGCACTAGCCCTATTGCTGCAAACATCGAACACCTCTTGTGATTATTTTTGTTGGTATACTACCGGCTCGCCACGAGTTCAAACAGCAACTAATTGACAGTTGCTCAATGATTCATCAAGTGGTGCCAACAAAGTAAACGTTTAGTTACCGCTATTAGGGACACCCGCTTGGAACTTTCCGCCATTTCCGTCTTGTCTTTAATGGCCATCATTGCATTGGGTTGTTACATTCAAACCAATACCGGCTTTGCCTTTGCCCTTATCGTCATGAGCCTTGGCGGTGCCAGCGGCGCGCTGTCGGTCCCGCAATTGGCGTTGGTGGTTAGCTTTCTGAGTTTGGTCAATTCCACCACGGCGCTGCAAAGTAGCTTCAGAGACATCGACAAACGTATTCTCTTACACTTATTCAGCGGCATTATTCCCGGCGCCCTGATTGGCGTTTGGGCGCTCTATCAACTAAGTGCGAGTGATCAAAGTCAACTCAAGATTCTTTTGGGGCTATCGGTGCTCGGGAGCGCACTGCTGCTGATAAAAAAACCGGTGCAAATTCGGCAGCGGCCCTCTCGTGTTGCGCTCAATCTCAGCGGTGTCACCGCAGGTGTGATGGGCGGCCTATTTTCAACCTTCGGCCCACCGATTGCCTACTCACTCTATCGCCATTCCCTTGCAGTGAAAACACTGCTCAGCACCATGCTCGCCACATTTTGGTTAACGGCCATTATGCGAATCGTCATGGTGCACGGCCTAGGAGAGGTGGACGAGAGCGTCTATTGGCTTGCCCTCATCGGCGCACCTTGGATCGTCCTGTGCACCCGTTTGAGTCAACGCTATCCGCCCAAGATTAGCGAACAAAGATTGCGTCAGTGCGCCCTGAGTTTATTAGCATTATCGGGATTGAGCTTACTTGCAACGGGCCTGAGTGGGCTAGGGTAAGGCATGTGTATTATTCCAAATCGCCAGTAATTATGATTGAATCGACGTCAGACATTTCAGGAGAGCGTCATCGTTAACGCGTCAAACCCAACCATAGACTGGCCAATGCTGGTGTTCGGTGAACAAACTCAATCTCGCATTCAGTATTTGAGCGAACGTCGCTTTGGAAAAAGCGCCGATGCCGATATTGCCGCTAGCTACGTTCTCGAGCAACTCTCGGCCGACGACTGGCAGGTATGCCATAAGTTTACCGGCAAAGCACGCCCGCAGACCTACCTCTACACCTTATGCGCAAACTTTATTGAAGAGTATGCACGCAAACGCTTTGGCCGTATTCGCCCGCCCCAATGGTTGCAACAACTGGGCAACCAATGGCTGACTCTGTGGAAATACATCTGCTTAGAGCGCCAGCCCATTCCCGTGGTGATTGAAAGATTTAGCGACGATGAAAATAGTCGGAACGACGCCGAAAGTGTGCTCTCAATGATCACCACCATCAAAGCCAAAATACCTTGGTGTGGACAACAAACCGGGGAAGTTTCTCTTGAACTAGAGGCCGACAACTCGCCTCACGAGGTTCATCACTCAAGCAATCACGACGCGACGCAGGAAGAGTTTTTGTTATTGCTGCACAACCTAGTTTTAGGCGAGACAGAGGATCCTAGCTCAACAGTAATGGCTCAATGGCAAGATCAAAATAAACTCACATCCTTAAAAGAACAATTGCAACTGAGTGATGAACAGCGATTGATTCTGCGTATGGCCTATCAAGACAATCTAAAGTTCAGTGCCATCGCCAGAACCCTCAAGCTGCCCGCCCATCAACCCGCGCGTATTGCTCAGCGGGCGCTCAAACATATCCAGCAACTGCTGCTCGAACACCAGCTGCTACCGTCGGGCTTGACTGCTCATGATTAATACCCCGTTGAAAGATCACCACTGTCACAATCACCACTGGGCAGCCGTTCAAGTCGAGTATTTGTCCGTCTCAGCTGTTAGGAGAAATCGTTAATGACAAGTCAAACTGCACAAGACAAACACGACGAGTGGCTGAGCCGAATAGCACTAGAGTTGGGCAAGCACCATACGCCCTTGGGTGAACGCCCAGATCTAGAGGACTTTGCCGCCCTTTTGGATGACCGACTCAGTCACGAGCGACGCCAAGAGGTGATCAGTCATCTGGCCAACGATTCTGAACTCTATAACCAGTGGCAGTACTTAGTTTCCAATCATGTGCACTGGCAGGAAGCTCCACTCACGGCAGCATCGAACGTGATGCAATCGTCACCGAGTGAGAATCCGATTGCGCGTGTTACCAATCAGATAACACGCTGGGCAGAGCAATTTGGACAGTGGGTACTCAAACCAATCCCCATGGGAGGGATGGCCATGGCCTCGGTTGCGGTGGTCAGTGTGCTGATCCTAACGCCGAATCAACAACCCTACCCACTGGATGAAGCCTATAAGCAATACTCGACCGAGCTGTCCAGCTACCTTGATCAACAACCGGTTATGCGCGGCTTTCCTGCCAAGATTAGCGCTGAGGCGACAGAAGTCTTAGCCGGTCTACACGCCGGGCAACAAAGCCTGGGGTTCAGTACCAGCGTGGCGACTATCTCCGAGGTACAGCTGCAGCAAGCTGCCGATGCCTATCAAAAGCTGCACGGGACAATACAAACCGAAAACTATCGGTTAGGCCGCTGGCTTTTACTGGCTACAGCTTTATGTGGACAAGATCGGGAAAGCTTGTCTAGCTTAGACACAAACCCCGCTGGCGACTCACTGGTTTTATCCAACGACTTGAATCTAGCCTGCAAGCAAATCGATACCTATTTACATAATCAAGTCTCTAAACATCCTTAACCGGCCTTATCTAAGAAGTTAACTCTCGGGATCCTTCCCCCCAAATACGCAATAGACTCCCACAAAAAAAGCAGCCTAAGCTGCTTTTTTTATACTTCTTCGCGACTAATTAGTTCGTGCAAGCACGGAAGCAGCTGTTCCACATGTACATATCATTCTTGTGACGCAAACTACACTGATAAGAACAACGTGAAGCATTACCTCGCATTTTTACTTCAGACTCAGCGTTGCGAAGATCTAAGCTCTTAATGTACTCGCTGTACTCAGACTCTTTGATTGCCAGCTCTTTTTGCAATTCTTGAATTTCAGCGGCGTACTGCTGCGCTTTAGCATCAGAGGCTTCAGCAGCAAACACACTGCCGGTGAATGCAGCAATGGTGAGGGTGAATGCGATAAGCAATTTTTTCATGGTGACTTCCTTTCGGTTGGTTTAGTAATTTTTGCTATTATTCTAGGATGCGCTATTTAGCCACGTTCCAAGAGTAAAGATCAATACCCGATGATTGAGTTGCTTTACGGCTACCCAAACCACGAGTTGAAACATTGAGCGGGGCCTGTTCAAGGTAGCTCAAATCACTGTTGATCCCTTTGCCGGTTTGCGTACTCAGCAACAAATGCTCGCTGCCCACGGTATCAACATTGACCAGCCACTCGAAACTGAGCTGCTCTTTATGCTGAAGACGGTTGGGCTGTCCGGGTTCGGGATACAACTGGGTGATTCCGTATTGACTATCAACAAACACAATACTCACATCTTGGGGCTGACGCTGAACATTCTTCACCGTAAAGTGAATGGTGTCGCCCTCACGAAGAGTCGGGCTCTTATTGATAGGAAAAGCTTCAAACTCGCCATTGCGCTCGATACGAAAGTCGACCTCTAACTGCTGCTGAGTACCTGGCAAGAGTTGACGGCTATTCATCAAGCGGGTGACATTGGCAATCTTTGTTAATGATGCTTGCAGCTGGGACTGTTGCTTATCAACCAAGCCATCGAGCGGCAGGTTCAGCAACTGCTGTGGCAAGCGAGTAGTATCACAGTGTTTTTTCGCCGTTGCGGTTAAGGCTTGCTCTTCACAAGGCAAGCTCTGATCGGCCTGTAAAAACCACAAACTTTCGTCAAATTCACTGACTAACACATCGGCCTGCTCTATCGACGAGACAGCAATACCCACTTGCGCTTGTTCGATCTGCGTTAGCCAAGCCGATAACTGCTTACCCCGCGATTGCGACATAGATTGTGACGGCAATAGCGCTACCTGAATATGCTCACTGGCCGCCGGTGTTTTCAAACGAACATAGAGGTTAGTAGGCCAAGTCTTCGATCGTTGCTGATCGACATCGATCCAACTGCGAACCGGCGTCGCACCCGAAATTTTCAAGTTCGCCACAGCTTCGTTACCGGAGCTACCGGCTTTAAACAGTTCGACTTCGGCGCCTTTACTTAACAGCGATAAACTCCCAGCCTCAATATTGAGGCGATTGTTGTCCAACTGCGCACTAAAGCCGTGCCCTTGGCTATCACCAAAAACCAAACGGTTCATATCCGTGGCGCTGAACAAAGGCGTTGTCGCCTTCCAAGGCGTGGTTTGATAACGAGACATCACTTGCTGTGCGAGCTGGTGGTAGGTCAACTGTTCGTTCGAACCCAACACCTGCATTAGCGTATAGGTGAACAGGCCGTGAAAACGGCGCTCTGGCGCGCCTCTAGGCAGTTTCATTTCGGGGGTGGTTTCGGTGCTTTGCGCGGCTGAAAAAGCGATAAGATCGCCGCGTTCGGCGCCATCATCAATCGAGGCGCCCTGGGCTAGATCAACCAACTGCGACGCATTGACAAATTGATCCTCCAGCGAAGCCGTGGGCGCTTGTCCGCGACTGTTGAATTCAGTACCGGCTAGCATTTTGTGCTCTGGACGATTGACAAGAATATCATCGGGAATACCCAGTAATGAGCTGTCCAAACGACGATACTTTACCTCGGGCATGGCGCTGGCGCCTCGGGTCATGGTGCCCGAATGACAGCTGTCAAACACCAACCAAACATCGGCGCCTCGGTCGCGAATACGATCCACGTAACTGGCGATTTCATCATCTACGATGGCATTCTCAACCGCACCGATAAAACTGTCCCAGCGCTTCACATCGGTGGGTAAAAAAATCTCATCCAAACCATCGGCTTCAGTATTATCATTGACACTCGCGGGTTGACGACTGCCGTGACCGGCAAAATGCAAATAGTAGAAATCGTCGCTTTTCGCTTGTTGTACCGCCTCTTCTAAGGCCGCAAGAATATTCGCTTTGGTGGGTGATTCATGTCCCTCTGCGGTCAATAAGGTACGAATATCGCTTTGCTGAAAGCCACGCTGCTGCAAAATGGCACTGACAATTTCGGCATCGTGTACAGGGCCATCTAGCTGCATGGCCGGCGGCAGACTTGGGTAGTCGGCAACACCGACCAACAGTGCTCGCTGCGCAGCGTTTAACTCAAGACTGGTGACCGCGAGAAGCCCCACTGAGCATATCTTAAGTAGACTGCGCCATAGGGGACGAGCCCCACTCGCCAATCGATCACTTTTTATCCGATACCTTTGCTTCATTGTCGTCATTGGGGTTTCCGTACTTGCTTTAAGGGTAAATTCACGACTGAGTATAGTGATGCGCCTTACGTTTTTAAATAGGACGGCCAGGGGGTCGATTTTCAACAATCCGGCCATCACTTTTTTCAGTTTTTATTTTTGGCCTAGAGCCTTTGCGAGCTGCGGGCTTCGGGCCAGCAGCTCGCAACTCAATTTTACGGCTTGCCAAAAACGGTAAATCCTGCCCACGCTGCTGGTTCAGCATAGAGCCCGCCCGCCTGAATCAATCGTCTTTGTGCCGCCGACATAGCGGCCAAATAGTCGTCTTCGTAATCACTCTGCACACCATCGTAGAAAGCCTGCATCAAATTAGCCGTTGCGCCGTCATCCACCTTCCAATAAGAGGCCACTACCGTTGGCACACTGGCCAAGGCAAAGGCGCGGGCTAAGGTGGCGTATTCAAGCCCAGGCTTACCGATACCCGTTTCACAGGCCGACAACACCACCAAATCCGTCTGATCCAAATCTAAGGTCGCAATATCAATCACATTCAATCGATGGTTGTCGGCCAACAGCAGATAACTATCGGCGGGCGTGGTGGAGTCGAGCGTCCCGTGCGTCGCCAAGTGCAGAATACGAGCCTCATCAACCGAATTGGAGAGGTTTTGATAGGTCGCTTCACCGCCTTGCAAGATGGTTGGGGCGGCGTTGCTAGTTTGTGCGATACGCGCCACTTCGGCACGGGCGCCGGGCAAGCTTCCGTCGGGATCGGCCACCATAGTGATACCATCACTGTAAGAATCGTTTTGCTGTAACACGAGACTAAGGTGATACATCGACGGAATCACGCCGATGTTGAATCGCTCAGCGGCGTATTCGAGTGTCGGCTCACTTTGACGAATCAAGGCGGGAAACGGCAGATAAGTCAAAGCCCCTACTGGGGTCACAAACACCTGTGTTTTATTGGACAGTTCCCGTTCGACCGGTCGCAGCAATTTTTCGTAAAGCCAAGCCAAGTGCTGATTCAAACGTTGAGGATCATAACCCGAAGCGCCGTCTTTTTTACTCGATAGACCCCGTACTGAATCATCGGCCAGGTGCGCCGCTCGATATCGCAAACCTTTAACCACTAGCGAGGTAACGGTCTCGAGATCTTCGCGACTGACCGACACTTCACGGATTTGAGCCCCCTGCTGAGTCACCAGCTGAATCAACAATTTGTCCGGGGTTGGCAGAAACTGCAACAGTGCTTGCTTGGCGGTGAGCCGTTTGTGCATGGCCGCCACCTCGCGAGGATCAAGTTTTAGCATCTGATAGAGACCGTAATGTTCTGTCTCCATTCTGGCCAAAAGCTTTTCCCGAACTCGGCTTTTTTGTTTTAATTGTTTTTGCAGTTTCTGTGCTGCCGTCATCGTGGTTGGCACATCAGAACCGTCTTTACCGGTTTGAATCGAGGCAGAATTTCCACTCTCAGCCTCGGCGATAAGTCCAACCGTTTGAGCCGATTGTTGTGTCAACTGATGCTCAAGTTGATCGATGGTCTTCTGCGCCTGTTGATAGCGCTGTAATAATTTCCCCGACTGACTGTCACTCGGGAAAGACGACAAAAAGATTTCACTCAACGCCTGCTGCTGACTGAAATCACGATCACTGAACGCCATCTGCCCCAATTGGTTATCGGTCAGTAAAGACGCAACCCCGTGAGATTGATACACCATTAACCCCACATCGGTAGCGGCGTAAATACGGCCTCTGGAATCCACTTCAACCGCGTGGACGGTGCGACCACCGTATTGGCCCAAGGCTTGATCTTGCGGTAACAGTTGATTGAGTCGATCGGGATAAATCCAGCGACCATTGTGGTACAAGAGCACGCCACCGGCGCTGGGAAACAACCAGCTATTGCGACTATCGTCGTCAGTGCCCAAACGCTGGCCTTTACCGCCCAGCCACACCATGCTGGCTTTTTCTTTTAATGCGGTATACGACGGATCCTTCAGATCGAGATAAGACTGACGCTTCTCGGACGCGTCTGCACCCGCCATTTCACGAGCAAAGTCGTGGTTGGTCGAAACCACCGCAGTAGATTCATCAATAGCGGTGTACGCCGTCGCGAACCAGTGATCTGGTTTGCCTAGCAGATCAAAGCCCTTGCCGTTCCATTGCAGCAAGCCACCCTCGAGATCGACCCCCTTATACTTTAGGTGGCTCTCGTTGGAAGCGACCACTTGAATATCGCCCGACAGAGTTTCGTAGACACTCATCAACATGGGGCTGCGCGATGGAAACTCGTCGCTATTCAGAATGTAGTTAAACTCTGTCACCGTTTCACCGTGATAGCGATACAGCGACGAGCCTGCTGCCACCCAAATGTCATCGCGAGAGTCCACCAAGATATCAACGATTTCGCCTCGCCACCCTTTTTCATCCACCGAAGGATAAGCGCGGAACAATTCTTGAGGGCGATCCGTACCGCGTTTGAAGCGCAGAACCGTACGATCATCGTGAGTGATCAAGTTACCCTTGCTGTCTTGAGCGAGATGGGAGGCACTGGCCGTGGAGAAATACTCGGACGCCTCCAGCGGCAACTCATGTGGTAAGACCCGAATGTGATCGCCCATGGCCATATAAGTGACGGCAAGCTTGTCGTCACTGAGCAGATCGTACACACCATCACTCGCTAGGTGTTCGACCTTACTCTTTAAGCGTGTATAGACGCCGTCGTCACTGATGAGGGCAACGCCCTGCTCGTTGCCCACGGAGACGCGAGGCCCCACTTGCAAGCCACCCCGACCAGCTTCGAGAGGCAATGCCATGGCCTCAAAGTAGCTACCGGTCAAAACATTGATTGCCGTGTCGGTATTGACCACCAAGGTTTGCTCGCCTTGCTCCACCGGCCAAATAACCAATTCGTGAATGCGCTTTGACATCAGTAAATTAGCTTGACCTGCCACTACCTTCGGCGCCGACTCTGGCTCGGACCAGAGCCCATCCTGTTCAATCAATGACTGCTCGTAGATCACTCCCTGACTCAGCCAATAGAGTGTCTGACTATCATTGCGGTAGGCCATTTTTTCGGCCACAGTCAATTCACTGACTTGATTTCCATTGACCAAAAACAGCTCGCGACCCGATTGGTAAATCACGCTGTCGTTGTCTCCCGGCAGCGCAATCACCTGATCAATATTGTGTCCCTTAACTTTGTCAGTGAGTCGTAATTGGGCACTGCTGTACTTGCCGTGCAACAAGCCTTTTGGCGTTGCGATACTGACCCGAGACGCCACCGCCGACAGCGCATTAACCCGCGTAGACAACATCCCTTGAGACATACCCCAAGTCTTAATATCGCCATCGTAATCGCCACTAATCGCCATCAAGCCCTTAGGGGTGCCCAGCCACAAAACCCCGTCGTTGGTCTCTGCTAAGGACAAAATCTGAGAGCGATCACCCAAGTCGTGAAGATCGATGTTGGCGGAAAAACGGCGAGTACTTCGATCGTACCCGTACCATTGCCAGAAGCCATCACTCATCACCGCCAAGCCTTTGTTGGTAGCCAGCGCCAAGTCGCCGTTGTGTCGCAGTAGAAGTTGATTCTTTTCCGCCGACGCCAGCTCGGCACCCAAGAGTTCTTGATTACCGTAGCGTTTCCAATAAGCGCTGTTACTGAAATCAGAGCGTTGTAAACGATGAGCATCACGGAGTAGTTCGAGCGGTTGCTGATCAATTTTTTTCAATGCTTTGGCAATCACTGATGTCGATGCTTCTATACTCGCACCGCGCAACCAACTATAGGCATCGGACCAATAGGTAAACGATCCTTCGGCCAAACCTTGCGGCCTCACCTCTCGATACAGGTCGTACAATAAGCCCACCGCCCGTGCCGCTCTGTTGCGAGATTTCTTACTGTCATCTTCTTGTATGGCGTACTCCACCACGCTAAACAACATGCCTTCGGCCTCATCAAAAACATCGGGACCATAACCTTGATGGGTTACCAAGTACTCGCCCAATTCTAAAGCCGCGAGTTGCTCCTCTTCCGACGATGACGGGGTTTCTTGGTATACCGCTCTCAAGCTGTCGAGATGTGGATCACTGACATCGAGCTCGGGCAAATTTTTGAGGTCTCGAATTTTCTTGACCTGATTTACCATCCCCAATAGCTTTTGGAAGGTCTGAGTAATGTGCAAAGCCATTTGATGGCCTTGATCCGAATCAACCGAGATAATTTCTCCCGCGTCGTCATAGCTCACTTGCAATATGCCATGTCCCACATGCTCGATGCGCGTTGGTTTGCTCATGGCGTTGTAGCTGAACTCGAGAATGTTAACCTCGTCGCTAATTAGACGTCGAATTTCATCCTCGCGGTTGTATTGCAGTTCAATACGCTTACCGTTTGAGTTTTCGATACTCTGGAGCTTTCCGTTATCGGTATATTCCAAGCGAATGTAAGTCGCACCTCGAGAAAAATAGGTAGGTCGACCGAAACGAGGATGATCTCTACGGCTGATGAGTTCCCCGGAAGGCAACAAGATTTCGACTTCAGGTTGATCGCCATCCCAACGATAAAACACTTGGGTACCATCGGCTTCCAAGGCGCTGGTGCGCGCGCTTTCGAACCAATCTAGATAGCGTTTGGATTCACCAGGGTACTTATTCAATAGCGAGTAGCGCTCGAATTCGGACAGCGAATCGCCCAGCTTTCCACGGGCTTGTCGCTCCCAGGATTTTTCGATATTGAGTCCGCGCGCTTGAGCTTCATGAATGGCCTTTAGCGCAACAATAGGACTCCCGCCCCAGAGCAGGTGTTTGTGCACAAATGAAACTACCGGGCGGGTGTCGTAGGGGCGGCGCTCGATCATGGTTGCACCGTATCCAAACGTTTGCTCCAAACCTAGCTCGTCAGAATAATCGGCCACCAAATCGTGAAACATGCTGGTGCTGTCGCGCGAGTAGTAGCTGCGCTGTGCTAGCGCATCTGCAGCGCAGCGCCGATCCTGCTTGGCGACGCAGAAGGCTTCGCGATAGCGCAGCACACTGCGACGGTTACCATAAGTGGCTAGGTACTGATCAAAGCTAGCTTCGACAGCTTGAATCGCCTCGGCGCTGATGCGCTCCCTTTTGCTTTGCCTTTCTACAATCCAACCTTGATTTAACCAGAGTTGCTGACGAGCCGAAATCCGTACATCCGCGAGATTGTGCATGGTTTCCAAGCAGCTTTCGGACTGTTTGTACGCTTGTTGCCATTGTTTATCGGCCACCAAGAGGTCGATAATTTCTTCGCAGGCAAAGCTCTCCGCGGGTGCCGCGTCGACTGCTTTTTGCCAAAAATCCATTTTACCTTGTGAATTCAACTCCAAGCTCGATTCCGACAACTGCCAGAGCTTTTTCATCCAAGGACGTTTATTTCGAGCCTCCACTAACCATTGATGCGCGGCCTCTGAGCCTTCAACCTTCACGGTATAATCATGCACAAGGGTCAGCAACTTGTCGGAACTCGGGTGATCGGGCAGCCAAAGTTTAGCCTGCTTCAAAGCCTGCGCTTTCTGACCTTGCTGCCACTGTTGCTCAACCAGTTTTAATCCTAAAGCTAAATCCAACGGGTAGAGAGTCCTCGCCTGAGACAATAACTCGCCAAACTCCTGATCTTGTTTTAAGGATTTAAGATCATCCAATAGAGTGTTAAAAAGCTCTGGCGATACTTTCGCCAGCTGCGTTCGATATTGGAAAAAAGCCTCGACCGCAGATTGGGTATCACCATTGTCTCGATAGCTCGTTAACAGACGCTTTAAGTGGCTTTCGGTGAGCTCATCGCCGAGTAACTCAACACTCTTTTGCGCGGCAAAAACCGCTTCTTCAGATCGCTTGTCCAGTGTTTCAAGTCGCGCCATAGCGCTCCACAGACGACCGTCTTGAGGGTGTAACTCCAAGCCCTTTTTCAGCTCCCGTCTTGCCGCACCCCGATCACCGGTGTCGATCATACCTTCAGCGAAGTAGCGAATGCCGCGCGGAGCCACAGACTCAAGTCCAAACCAACGAGCCATTCCCGTCGATAGACGCTGGGCGCGATCTGCTTCACGGTTTTTGATCAATAGTGCCAGCGCCTTATCGCGGTTGGCATAGAACGGATAGAGTACCGTGGCCTTTAACGCAGCATCGGCGGCTTGAGAAAAATAAGCGTGGGCATCCAACGCGTAAGCTTTTGCCGACAGCGCGCGAGCATCAAAGGGGTCTCTTTCTAGAAACTTGTCGATATGGGGGAGTCGATCCGTTCGTGTCCACTGGGGCTGTTTTATCAGCGCCTGAATGTATTGCCCCGTCAAACTCTCTTTAATACCCGGCTGTTGTGAAAAGCTGTGTGCACGCACTTTGATATCATCTCGCGCTAGCGCCGGCGCCTCCTCGTACATCCAGGCAAATTGCCAAAGATTTGGAGCCAGACTAATGCCACGCTCGAGATAGTCATACATGGCTAGATAATTCTTTTGTTCTTCGGCTTCGTGAGCCAAATCGACGAGTACCGATACATCACTTACGGAGGTGAACGATTTTGCCGGGTGCTGCTGCAAAGCCGTCAGGGGCGACTGCTCCAGTGTCAGTATCACTTTTGGAGTTTCACCTAGGGCCGTCTTTAACTCGGGGGAAACCTGCTCATAGGCCTGCGATAGCTGATCTTGTCGCGATTGAAGCTTTCCCCAGATGTAGGCGGCGTAGCTTTGTGCTCGACCAGAGAGCAAATCTCGCTCGAGAGATTTCGCCAACGGCTCGAATTGCCCCGCCCAATAGAGTGCACTCCAATAGCGGATTCGATCGTCATCTAAACTCGGTTGCGAAGACTCGCTCCCCTTATTGATAGCATCAGCATTCGCCACCGGATCGGCCGTGGCCTCGATCAACAGATTCAACGCCTGCCATTGACCGTAAGCAATGGCGATCTCCAAGGCGCTTTGTCCTTCGGAATCCAACTGCAGCGGCGACATCTTTTTGCTAAGTAACCACTTACACAGCGACACATCCCCTTGCTGAGCCGCCCAGTGCAATGGGGTTTGGCCTTTGGCATTAACGGCTGTGATCTCTACCCCTTGTTTGATCAACCAACGGGCATTGTCGATCCGACCATTCACGATTGCCTGCTGCAATGCTGTGGATCCATCGGGGTTGGCCGCATTCACATCGGCGCCGCGCTTGATCAGTGTCTTTAGGAGGTTCAACTCCCCCTGCTGCGCCGCGTAACTCAGCGGTAACAAACCACTGTCTTCGACTAACCCCAAATCCGTTGGGTTTTCTTTTAAATAAGATTGCAGTGCTCGCTTATCGTCTGCGTCGATTAAATCTTCAATGGGGCCAGCCTGTGCCGTGCTGGTAAGCACTAACATTGCAGCGGCCAAGGCGCTTCTGCGAACAAACAGCTGGGTAGATCCACAAAGCCATGAAGACAAAGAATTGGATGATAAAGACATGAAGTTAGCGATCCCTGACTGATTAAGTAACGATACTGACGATGAGATGGCCAAGATCGCTAAATTTGACACTCTTTGAGATTTCAATGCCGTGAAAGTTTGATCTAAAGGCATTGCGAGTGACATAGATGCCACCAACCATAGATAAAAGACGCGCCAATTTCAATCACCGACAATTAAGTCGATTCAATCCAAAAAGCCCAGCAGTTCTCTGCTCTGGCAGCCGGGGAGACTGACAATGTACACGTCCCCTTGAGAGAATTTTTGAGGGTATTCTAAAAGAAGAGTAAACCAGTCGCTGAATTCCGAAGAGTCAACGACAAGCGATCACAAAACAACCCTATCGCTCACATGACACACAACACAAAAAATTGGCACATGAAGACCGCATCGGCGGCATACACCTCGGCAGCGTAAGAGTGTTGATCAAAAGGAGAGAAAAAAGCCACACACTTAAAGAATCGAATGCTAAGTGACTTTAAGTAGACCGCAGGATAAGAAGGCAATGCAGAGGGCGCAATGAACGACTCCACGAATCAATCAATGACAATAGAAATCGGAAAATACAGCGGGCCACAATAATGGCAGCCCGCCATCGCTTTAACTAGGCTGGTTGAGCTTAACCAGCATACGATCGAACATATCTTGCATAGAGTGGCTGGGTTGTTTATCGAGTAAACTCACCACCACTATCGCTATAGAACTCAGCAGGACGCCAGGGACAATTTCATACATGAAACTACCAAGTGATTCGCCGTTGATCGTCAAGGGTGCGTAAATCCATATCAACACGGTCACAGTGCCGACAACAATACCGGCGAAGGCGCCGAGAAATGTCATTCGTTTCCAGTACAACCCCAAGACAATGAGAGGACCAAATGCGGCGCCGAAACCGGCCCATGCGTTGGCGACAATACTCAAAATAGAGCTGTCTTTATCCTGTGCCAACGCAATAGAAACCAGTGCAACTAAGACCACACAAATCCGCCCTACCGACACCAAATGTTGGTCGCTGGCCTCTTTATTGAAAAAGACCTTATAGACATCTTCAGTCAATGAACTGGAGGTAACCAGCAATTGCGAAGACACCGTGCTCATGATGGCCGCCAAAATTGCAGCCAACATAAAACCGCCAACCAAAGGATGAAACAAGGTTTGTGACAGTACGATAAATATCGTTTCAGCATCACCGATGGTTAGGTTGTTCTTTTCAGCATAGGCATAACCAAAGAAGCCGGTTGCCATGGCGCCAATCAAGGCCACAATCATCCAACTCATGCCAATTCGTCGAGCCACTTTAAGATCTTTGATGGAGCGAATGGCCATAAAACGCACAATGATATGCGGCTGACCGAAATAGCCTAACCCCCACGCCAAGGAGGAAATAATACCGAGAACGGTAGCTCCGGCAAAAATATCGAGATGCGAAGGACTTAGCTGAGTCATTGTATCGCTGATACTCGTGTAGCCGCCAAAATCAAAAATGATCACCATCGGCACCAACACCAACGCCACGAACATTATGCAACCCTGCACAAAATCCGTCAGACTCACCGCTAGAAAACCGCCGAATAACATGTAGATCACCACCACGCCGGCGGTAACATAAAGCCCAAGCTCGTAGCTCAAACCGAAGGAGGATTCGAACAACTTACCTCCGCCCACAACGCCAGACGAGGTATATACCGTAAAGAATATGATGATAACAATCGAGCTAACAATTCTGAGCAGCCGCGTTTTATCCTCAAAGCGATTTTCAAAGAATTCGGGCAAAGTAATGGAGTCATTGGCGAGCTCGGTATAAACGCGAAGCCTCGGTGCGACGATCAAATAATTAAGATAAGCGCCCGCAATAAGACCAACGGCAATCCAACTGTTCGAAAGCCCCGAGAGATACATGGCACCTGGCAAGCCCATAACCATCCAGCCGCTCATATCCGAAGCACCCGCCGATAGCGCCGTAACGGCGGGCCCCATTTGACGCCCGCCCAATAGATACCCAGAAGAACCCTCGGAGGCAGCTCTATACGAATAGACGCCAATACCGAGCATCAGCAAAAAGTATCCCGACAAGGAAACAATAGTTCCAACTTCCATCTTCACCCCAATAATATTTTTGACGCGAGACACCAAAGCAGTATTGGCCGTTACTCGCGCTTTGTATTTACGTTATTTTTAGTCAGTGTCGCTTTCAGCTCTAGCTTTAACGAATGTCATGATGACAAATCTCATCAGTCTATCAAACTCTTACGTCATCGACGTGAAACGCTTACCTCGCCACCTTGGCGATAGCGTCTCGACGGCATGGGCCAATCCGATGATCAATCCGCTACTCAATCCGCCAATCAACTCTCTAGTTAACACGCTAATTAACCCTCTAATTAACCATAGTCATCAAGGATGCATTTCCACCTGCAGCTGTTGTATCAATGGTTATCGTTTTTTCTAGCTGTAATCGAGGTAACAATAAATCACTACGAGCCTCGGTAATCAGTGGCAATATAGCACCATCACCTTTGGCTAAATCAATCTGTGCCCAACGCGAGTACGCCGAATATTCGTTAAGCATAACGCCATCAATCACACTTGACGATAACAGCCCGCTCGCACAGCTGGGAGAGGCCAGACTCAATAGAGATTCATTGAGTCCCGCCTGAGATAGGCTATTGACTACAGTTTCAGCGTGTAAACGATGCTGCTCAGGGACCAGCCAAATCACCGCGTTACCCGCCAACAGAGCCACAGAGATACGATTGAGATTTGTCTCAAAGCTGTCATCGGTGGCTAACAGAGACACCAATACACCACGAGCTCGGGTATTCAGCTGATTGGTTTCACCCGTTGCTCCCGGCAGCTTCAGATGCCTGTCGATATTGCTCGTCAACCGATCCAATTGCGGCTGTAATTCATCAATTACCCCGGCAAACTCTAGCGCTGTAGGTGTATTCTGGGCCAGATCACTTAACCAACGTCGCACAATAGATTCACGATGCGCTACCGAACAAGCGGCCCATTGAGCTTGCGCCTCTTGAATCTCTTCAACGTGAGTTGTCTCAACAGTAGCAGAAGCATCGGGCTCAAAACCCAATTCAAACAGCCTCCCCTCGCTCTGCAACGAACACTGAGCTTTCGGCGCGGAGGCATCGCTTACCAAGCGTGTCAGGTAGTGTGGCCCACCCGCCTTTGGGCCTGTCCCCGACAAACCACAACCACCAAACGGTTGCACTCCCACAATGGCGCCAATCATATTGCGGTTGACATACACATTGCCAACGTTCGCTTTTTGCGCGACAAAGTCGCACACGCTCTCAATGCGACTGTGCACCCCCAAGGTCAAACCAAAACCGCTGGCATTTATTTTCTCTACTACCGAGTCAATCTTTCCTGACTCAAATCGAATCACATGCACCACCGGACCAAACACTTCCTTTTCTAGAACAGACAAATCGTCGAGTTCGAATAAATGCGGAGGAAAGAAGTTACCCAATTGACACGTATTTGGAAGCTCGATTTTGTGTAGAAGCGTGGCTCGCTTAGGCTTACTCGCAAGTGATGCAACGTGATCCTGCAGCCGTGCAAGCGCCTTATCATCAATGACGGGGCCCACATCGGTGGACAAGAGCATTGGATCACCAAGATGCAGTTCATCCATTGCACCTTTAATCATGGCGATGATCTTTTCGGCAACATCGTCTTGTAAAAACAGCACACGTAACGCCGAACAACGCTGACCTGCGCTCTGAAATCCAGACTGAATCACATCGTCGACGACCTGTTCTGGCAGAGCGGTAGAATCCACAATCATGGCATTTTGACCACCGGTTTCAGCAATCAACGGAATGCCCACCTCTTCTCTTTTGGCCAAAGTTTTTGACAGCCAGCGACCCGTATCGGTTGAACCTGTGAACATAACCCCTTGAACCCGAGTATCGGGTACCAATATTTCTCCCACTGGTTTTCCCGGCGCAATCAATAATTCCACAACCCCTTCGGGGAAACCACACGCGCGCATTAGCCTAACCAACTCCATCGCCACAAGACTGGTTTGTTCTGCCGGTTTGGCAACGACAGTATTGCCGGTCACTATAGCTGCGGCGACCTGCCCCAAAAAAATGGCTAATGGAAAATTCCATGGGCTGATACACAGAATAACACCGCGAGCCTGAAGATCGCCGTTGGCCATGAGTTCTTCAGCGCGGTCGGCGTAGTAGCGACAAAAATCTACCGCCTCTCGAATTTCTGCCACGCTATCCGCAATCGTTTTACCCGCTTCTTTCACACACAAAGCGATAAAACCGGCGTAATTCATCTCGAGCTTATCTGCCAGATGCCGTAGCAATACCGCACGCTCGGTAACCGGCGTTGCCGACCAGGCTGAAAAAGCCTGTTCAGCTCGAGCGATGGCGCCCTCAATCACTTTCACATCGGCAAACTCGATACTGCCGATCTGTTCTCGATGGTTGGCTGGGTTGAGCACGTTTATCGATCGACTTTTTGCACTCTCTGCATCAGCAAATGAACTCCACCACTGATCTATATTGGATGTTAGTTCTGTCAATGAATTCACATCGCTGAGCTCTACCCCCAACGAATTTTGGCGCGCCCCTGCTTCTAGCGATGACTCAGCCAAAATATCGGGAGGCAATGGAATGGATTGATTTCGTTTGATCGTCCATGACTCGACCAGCTCGACGGGATCTTGCAACAAAGATTCCACCGCAATCGTCTCGTCGATAATGTTATTCACGAAGGAGCTATTGGCTCCGTTTTCTAATAGACGTCGAACCAAATAGGCCAATAGATCAGCGTGTTTTCCGACCGGAGCATAAATACGACAAGACACGGATTCCCCCTCGAGTATTTGGTCGTATAAAGCCTCGCCCATACCGTGCAAACGCTGAAACTCGTACCCCTGACGCCTTGAGAACTCGGCACCATCATCCATCTCCAAAATACTCGCCACGGTGTAAGCATTGTGTGTCGCAAACTGGGGATAAATATACTCCCGCGCGGCAAGTAGCCTTTTTGCACACGCCTGATAAGACACGTCGGTTGACGGCTTACGGGTAAACACGGGGTAGTCGGCCACGCCCTCTTCTTGGCTCCACTTAATTTCCGAATCCCAATAGGCGCCTTTCACTAGACGCACCATCATTTTTCGCCCGACTTTTTTACACAGCGCATGGGCCCAATCAACCACCAGAAGTGCGCGTTTTTGGTAGGCTTGAATCGCCAAGCCAAATCCATCCCAACCGTCGAAATCTTTGTCGGCGAAGACAGCTTCAATCACTTCTAAAGATAGCTCTAGGCGATCAGCCTCTTCAGCATCCACCGTAAACCCAATGTCGTATTGCTTAGCGACCAAGGCCAGAGCTTTTAGTTGCGGAACTATTTCCTGCAAAACACGCTGGCGATGAGAAAACTCGTAACGTGGATGAATCGCCGAGAGTTTGATCGAAATACCAGCGCTTTCGACGGGGCCACGACCATTTGCCGCCTTGCCAATGCTGTGGATAGCGTCCAAGTAACTTTGAAAATAGCCGTCCGCCGCCTCTTGTGTACGCGCGCCCTCACCCAGCATATCGTAAGAATATCGATAACCACGCGCCTCCTGAGCCTCGGTACGTTTTAACGCTGAACCAATGGTTTTACCCATCACAAATTGGGTTCCCATGATTTGCATGGCAAAGCGCACCGCAGAACGAATCACCGGTTCACCTAGGCGATTCACCGTTTTTTTCAGCAAACCTATTTGCTGCTTCTGCTCGCCCTTAAAACCGACCACCTTGCCGGTCAATAGCAATCCCCAGGCAGAGGCATTGACGAACATAGAATCGCTGTGGCCCAAATGTGATGACCAATCACCCTTGGTTAACTTGTCACGAATTAAGTGATCGGCGGTTTGTGAGTCCGGCACCCGCAATAGAGCCTCAGCTAGGCACATCAAAACAATACCTTCTTCGTTGGACAGGGAAAACTCATTCAACAATGCATCCACACCGCCCTTTCCAGTCTGAGCGCGACGAATGCCAATGACCAATTCGCGAGCTTTGTCCCACACTCTCGCACGTGCCGGTATTGCGAGCGCAGCCTTAGGCAACAACTCTTCTACAACGCGATCTTCATCGCGACGATAATAGCCACGCATTTGCTGCAGGAGCGGATCAGTAGACGCAAGGGATTGATTTGAAAACACGGGAATAGCCTCATACACACAACATTAGATGTGCTGAACTATAGTGAAAAACTTGTAGAATATTGGGCTATATTTTGGAATAGTTCAGACATAAATCGCGAAAATACGCTTTAATCAGAATATTATGTGGCTGACCACAATCCATCTACAGTCGGTACAAACGCCAGTAAATCGCGACATTGCATTCGCCGGTAGTGTTCGTCGAGAGTTAGATCTTTACCTAAGCGGTAAAATTGAAACAAGAGGTCGCGGCTAGCGATTGAACGAAGAGCCTGCCTGCTGGATTTTGGGAGTCCTGCTCAATACCGTTGATTGAATTATTCGGCCACTGCTTTGTGGGTTAGACAGAAGTTAAACAACAGTTACACAGAAAAGGTTTGCCCTATGGGAGTCATTGCCGTGCCTTAGCAATAAGGAGGGATTGATCGTTACAGCCTTGGGGCTGTAACGACCCTTCGGCGTGAGCCCACCCCGCGAAGCGCTTTGGGTGCTAAATCGCTTCGCGATTTGTCGAGAAATTTGTAAGGAACAAATTTGGACTCCGAAGGAGGGGTTACAATTAGCCTCCTAACCGACTGATATTTAAGGCATAACTAACCGACTGAAAACCTCAGTGTTACTATAATAAAAAACCAGCCATTTATTCTCAGTGATATTGTCAACATTGTTAAACGTAAAAAGTACGTTCGACACAAGCTCACTACTTGACCAAGTCCTCACTAAATACCAGCCCTGTCAGCTTATGCTTAGTGACTAACTCACGAAAATCCTCAGTTGCAAATTGTCCGACGCCTTGGTCGTATTTACATCTAAAGAAAAGCTCGTCACTCAAAGCCTCTGCTCGAAAAACTAGGGATTTTAGCCCCATATAAATCGCCCCCGACATTACCTGCTCAGATTTCGACTCATCAACAACTTGATTGCTCAATGTGTGCGTTAAGTTAAAAACTTGCCAAGTGGTATCGCCAATCGTGATGGGCAAGAACTCACCCAGCGGCGACAGCGATTCAACCAACAGATCATAGGCTTTTGGGCCGAGAGCCAAATTGCCAACCCAAGAGGCTATATCAGGTTTGACTAGATCATCCCGCTCTTTACCGGTGGCATCGTAAAGCACCGCTTCAGGCGCCTCTTCCCATTGCTCAGCGATACTAACGCCATCGGGGTACAACAAGTCACCCACCTTTTCATCGAGCTCGTCTTCATCGATAAAAACGCCGAGGTAGCGCTGGGTATCAAAATTAATGCGATAGGCCATTCTACTCATCCGGCAATTGGTTTTTAGGTAACATCATCCACTCAGGAACATTACCTGACTGTAGCGACGCAACGACTGCGTTTTGGGTAAGCGCGATCAGGGCCTCGGGATCTAGTCTTAAAGTAATTTCTCGAGCGGGATACCGGTTTCGACCTCTATGCCTTTGTATTGCGACTTAATGAACTCTAAAAATTGGGTTAGCTGTAGCAGGTGCTCTTCATAATCATCTCTATCTCTAAGAGTCTCGCTCTTGAGTAAGTTCTCATGATAGAGAACAGCATCTCCAACTGAGGAAACCAGCATTGGCGCCCAGGTATTTGGTATTTCCATTACGCGACCTCTTTGATCAATTGTTGTGCAAGTTGCAAGAGCTTGCTTTTGAATTGAGATAAGGGCATATCAAAAGTTTCGAGCAGTAAGACAGAGGATGCAGACAGCGAGTAACACTCTGAAAACGTATCGACACTCAGAAAATCAGACTCCCATCTATTTACAAGCTAGAAGCCCTCCACAAGATCTTCCAAAAACACCAACCCCTCTAGCCCTAACCCTTCGATCAACGCTTTGAACTCTTCACCACAATAGAGGGATGAGCATCGATCAAATTTTGATTTGAACAACAAATTATCCTGGACGTCTTCATTAGTAAACCCAATGGACTTCACGCCCATCCACAGATCATCCACGATGTCCGCCTCTGATACAGACCTATCAGCAGTCACCAAGCTTCTACAATTGAAAACGAAAGACGCTTCTCCATCAATGGTAATTGGAAGAAACTCTCCGTACTTATCAAGCCGCTCACACAATGCATCATAAGCCTTCGTAGAAAGCACGAGGTTCGCGCCATTCCACGCAGTGATGTCTGGTCGTACCTCCGCGTTAAGCCCCTCAACCTTAACGTATGACGCACCTTGATCAACCCACGCTTCTTTGAGAGACAGATTGTCCCAGCCGTAACTCATAAACGCTTTCGAACCACCTATCTTTTTACCGACAGCCAGCATCAATTTTTTCTTATTGATATCTAGGTTCAAGAAATCTGTGTAATTGAAACTAACTTTGTAAACCGTCATTTACCTACCCATGTTTTGTCAGACTTCTCAGTAACCTTTGCCGGTTGTGTTCCATTCTTGAGCTGTGCGCGCAAAATCTGAAGTTTGCCACGAATTTCCTGTTCGCTTTGCAGATGCTCGATTTGGCCGTGTATCCAACGTTCGTAATTGTGCGTGTGTATTTGACTATGCGGCACAGCCTTAGGCATTGCCCAGTGGCCACGATCAGCGTCACCTCGAGGCATCCATACACCATTATCGGGATCATTGATTCGGATATCATTCAGGAACAAAGTGAATCGCACATCGGCAGTTACAGGGAGCCTTCCCTTACCTTCAACTAAATGGTGAGCCGTGTATCTTGCGCTTGGCTTTGCACGCCCGGCGGCCCTTAGATTGTTCTCTAGCACTTGAGTCGGGTGATGTTTTTCGCTTTCATACAGTTCGAGACGTTTCTCTTCGTCTGCCTCAGCTTTATACTCATTGCGATACTTATCAAGTTGAGCCTCGACCGACGCCATACACATAATCCGGCCTTTTTCTAAATCAAGATATGCCCGCGCCTCTTTCAATTCACCTAGTCGAACTTTACGTTACTCTGCTGTTTCACCCGCTACACGTTTCTTCTTGTAGTGATAATTTTTGCAACGTTGCTCGTATTGATAAATTGAAAAGTCGAGAGCAGACAACTCCCACACCTGAGGGGACAAACGCTTACCGTGACTCACTTCCATGCTTACTAACATCCTTTTGCTACAATAGCCGTAGACAGAAAACGAAACCCAATACTTTATTCTTGATTGAATTCGAAACCTAAACGCAGAACTCCATAGTAACTACGAGGTCAATTAAATCAACATTCAAGTACTGAAAATGGCAGTACAGGGCATCACCACCGAAATAACCATCAAATTACGCCGCTGGCGCATAAGGCCTGGCGACATATCCTCATAGTTGGTAGCACTTACGTCCTGTAAGACTGAGTTCATCCTGATTCCTATTCGCTGGCGACCTTCTTCGCGCGGGCTTTACCGGCGGGTTTCTTGGCAGTTTTCTTCGCGGCTTTCTTTGTTTCTTTCAAGAACGCCGCCGCTTCTTCCCGCTCCTTTTGGATGCGAGCAAGGAGTTCGCTGGCGGGTTCATCATTCGGGTCTTGGGGCACCAGTTCGCCACGGAAGGCCTTGGCGAGGATGGACTGGGTTAGGCTTTCGATGCGGGACTGGGCGTCCGCTACTCGCTGCTCGACTTGGTCGGCGAAGGCGAAGAGTTGCTCTACGCGCTGGACGATTTGAGCCTGCTCGCTTTCTGGAGGCAAACGAATTTCATGGGCTTTAACATCTTTAACATTAAGGTGCTTAATCAGGCTCCCGCTATCCAGGGTAGCAACGAAGCTCCTGAACTGTGGCGATTTAAAGTAGATGTATAAAAACGGCTTAACATCGTAATCTAACTCCGACTGAAATGAGCAGATACGCTGATTCAGCAGCACATCCTCCTCAGTTCCTAACACACACACTCGCCCCAAGAACTCATCTTTTAGTGACTGCGCTGTCAGGTTCATTAAAAGTGAACCCTCCGAAAGAATAAGCTCTGGCCGTTTTTCCAACCACGATTCAGGAATGTAAGTAGTATTCTTTTCTGTCCAAACAACCGCACCCGAGACATGTAGATTTCCAGGTCGAAGTAGTCGAGCACCTGAGTCTTGGTAATCCTTACTAGGGAACGCTTTTCCGTTAAGAACTTTAACAAGCTCACTAACAGGCTTGATTGGCCAAGATACTGCCCCCCCCTCCGTCAACTTACCGCTGACTGCGGCAGCGAGGACGGATTGGCGAAAGCGTTTGAGGATGGCGGGGATGGCGTCGACGCGGGCTTTGATGGTGTCGACTTGGGCCAGCAGCTCGTCCAGTTTATTGGCGATACGGGTTTGTTCGTTTAGGGGTGGAACCTTAACAGGTATCGTCCCTAGGTTTTTTTGATTCAACTTTGGCTGAGCTGAGCCACTTACCCAAGCGGATAAGTCCAACGAGTTGAAGTAATAATTAAAGTAAGAGGCCGAGCAGCCTCCGAAACACCCAACTACATGTGCATGGTTATTTACCCAATATTTCCCCTCTGCAATAAATGCTGTTGGCTTTGAACGAGAAAGTAGATTTGCCCCATCTTCACCAATAAGGATGTTAACCCCTTCATGGGTGTAACTATCTAATGAATCGATTTTTCCTGTCGCGCCATAGTACGGGTACCCTCCTTGACGCTTCGCTCTTTCCTTTGACGAGATAGGCACTCTCGCACCATCTCTGTTCATCACATACTCAGACAAAGGTGCTTCAATCCAACCCTGAGGCAAAGTTGACCCTCTCATTACCCCTCACCTCCCAGACCCAACACCTCAGTCAACAAAGTCTTCTGAGCCTCAGCCTCATCATGTCCACCCAAAGCCTCCATCAACTCACTCAGCTCGCGCAGGGCTTCAGTTAGCTCACCCATGGCTTCACCGGCCAGCACTTCTGGTTCTGGTAGGTCGGCGGCATCCACCACGTCATCGTCTTTAATCCAGCTGATGTCGAGGCTGTCGCCGCGTTCAGTAATCTGCTCGCGGGTGAAGCAGCGCCAGCGGCTGGTCGCTTCCGACATCCTGTCTCCCGCGACACTCGCACCTCCCTGTGCATCGCTCTCCTCCGAGTCACTTTCAGTAAACGCCCAACAACCCTCAGCCCGTTTGCTGGTGCCGTCGGCTTTTTTGCCAAACAATGTTTCAAAGGGCGTGAGGTAGTTTTCACCAAAGACGGTGCGCTTGCCAAAATTAGGCATGTTGCTGCGCAAATCGTAAACCCAGGTATTTTGGGTGCAGTCGGTTTCTTGCTGCGGCTTTTTGGCGGTGCCCTTGGTAAAAAACAACACGTTGGTTTTAACCCCGGCGGCGTAAAAAATACCGGTGGGCAAACGCAATATGGTGTGCAGGTTGCACTTGTCCATCAAGTCCTTACGGATTTGAGTGCCTACGCCCGCCTCGAACAAGACGTTGTCGGGCAGCACCACGGCGGCGCGGCCACCGGGTTCTAGGGCGCGGTAGATGTGCTGTAAAAAACTCAGCTGTTTGTTGCCCGTGGCAAAGGTTAAATCATCGCGGGTGGAACCACCGCCGCCCTTGGCGGTACCAAAGGGCGGGTTGGCGAGTATGACATTCACTTTGGGCAGAGCGGCGCCCTCGTTGCCTAGGGTGTTGCCTTGGTGTACGACGCCTTCTTGATCGCCTTCCATACCGTGCAGCAGGCAGTTCATGAGTGCGAGGCGGCGGGTGCTGGGCACCAGCTCCATGCCGATAAAGGCGTTATTCACCTGAAATTTCTTTTGCTTGGCATTGAGATCGAAGTAATCGTCGGTGGCTTTCTTGATATACGCGTCGGCGGCAATCAGAAAGCCCGCCGTACCGGCAGATGGGTCTTGCACGGTTTCACCGGCTTGGGGCTTGATACAGCGAATCATGCTGTCGATGAGGGCGCGCGGGGTAAAGTACTGACCAGCACCGGATTTGGTCTCGCCAGCGTTCTTTTCTAATAAGCCTTCGTAGAGATCCCCAAGGCCGTCTTTTTTGGCGCTGAACCAGTCGATGCCGTCGAGGGTTTTTATCAGCTGCTCTAAATGGCGCGGCTCGCGCAGGCGGGTTTGGGCGTCGACATAAATGGCGAGAATCAGCTGGTCGGTAATCACCGTGTTGTCGTCGGCGTCTTTACCCGTGGAAAGAGTCAGCAGTATGCGCTTGTATTCGTTGAGCAGGTTGATGCCGCTTTTGCGGTTGAGATCGGGCCAGCGGCAGCCCTCGGGCAGCTTGTGCTTTGTGAGCAGGCCAGACTCGGCGTTTTCAAACTCCATTTTAATAAACAGCAGCAGTACTAATTCGGTGACGTAATCGGAGTAGTTGATGCCGTCGTCTCTGAGTACGTCACAGAGGTTCCAGAGTTTTTGTACGATGTCGTTGTTGGTCATGGGTGTCTCTTAATTCTTAATGTTCAATGATTTTTTAACATTTACTGTGCAATACAAAATTTAGCTGTGGGCCATTAGCAAGTCACACAGGGGCTGGTTGATGTAGTAGTTGCCCCGGCCAATTTTTTGTTTTTGCAGCAGCTTTTGTTCAACCAGTTGCTCTAGGTATTTGGTGGCGGTAATACGCGAGACCCCTAAATCCTCCATAACAAAATCAATCTTGGTATAGGGATGGCGGAACAGGTTGTTGAGTAAATCTTGGCTGTAGATTTTGCTTAAGTGCTCGCGCATGTGGTGCTTGTAAGCACTCATTTGAACCTTCATCTGGGTGATTAAGGCAATGGTGTTTTGAGCGGTGTCGATCATGCCGTCCAACATATAGAGCAGCCAGGGTTCCCAGTTGCCGGTGTCGCGCACCTGCTGAATCTGCTGGTAGTAGTCGGCTTTGTTGTGAATGATAAAGCGGCTTAAATACAGCACCGGCAGATTGAGCAGGTCTTTACTGACCAGATAGAGAATATTGAGGATGCGGCCGGTGCGGCCATTGCCATCGTAGAACGGGTGAATGCTTTCAAACTGGTGGTGGATGATGGCCATTTTCACCAGTGGGTCGGCATCGCAAAGCTCGTCGTTATTGATGTAATCGACGAGGTTGTCCATCAATGCAGTGATCTCGTCTGGGTGCTGTGGCGGTGTATAAATGACTGCACCGGTGCGAGCATTTTTTAAATCGGTACCCGGCAGGCGTCGCAGGCCTGCGTTATTGTGCTCAAGCTGTTGCTGCACGGCCAGAATATCGCCCAGGCGAATGATCTTGTACTGGCGCACGGTATGAAAGCCCTGCTTTAAGGCCAAGGCGTAGTCTTGCACTTCCTTGGTGGCGGGGTTGGTCACGGCCTCTTCAAAGAGGTTGGCCTTGTAGAGCTCATCGTGGGTGGTGACGATGTTCTCCACCTCGGAGCTGTCTTTGGCCTCTTGCAACGATAGCGTGTTGATTAGGATTGCTTCGTTGGGAATGCTGGCGGCCACGCCTTTGAGTTCGGCCAGGTAGCGATGCGCCTCGGCGGTTTTTTTGAGCACCGCGCGGGTTTCCCAGTGCTCTATATCCGGCAACGGCAGTGGGCTGATGGGTGTCGACATGATCAAACTCTTTGCTTTTCTATCAATGCTGCCCATGATATGCATAGAAAATCTAAAAATCTATACATATCTTTGGCTGCACACATACTATTCGGGGAAATCTATACAGCTGCTGCCTGCTCGGTTAGGACGACAACTGGCTAGGACACCCAAAGCGCTTGGGAAAGCTGGTCGAGCACGCTATCGAGCTGGTCATCGAGCAGCTTATTCAGCTGCTTAGCCCCACCATATTCGGCAAAAGCTTGGTTGACGAAGGCATCGTCAATGATGACTTCGTACTTTAGCTGTCTGGCTAGGCGCTGCAGCCACTTGCGCTGAGGAGCAGTCCAGCTGTGCAGTGTGAATATTTTTTCCATGGCGCGGTCTACCCGCTGATCGAAGGGGATCAAGGCTTCACCAATGGCGGCGCGGCGTATGTGGCCGATAATACTGGCGGCTATGTCTTGATTGGTGCTGTTGCGCCAGGCCGATTCTAACTTGGCCTCGGTAAAGCCGTGCTGATCGAGCAGCAGGCGTATTTCTTTTAATTGCGCGCGGGTGAGATCGCGGGGCTTGTTCGCCACCGCCGACAAGGCGGCCGACTGATTGATCTGCTCTTTGATAAACGCGTTAAAGCTGTCTAGGTAGTCTTCGGGTTTTTGGTTGTTGCCGTAACTCTGTGTACGCTCGCGGATTTCATCTTTGTGGCTGGATATGATCGGGCGGAATTCGCTGCCGATCATCACTTTCACTTCATCGAGCTGATTGAGTAGGTTGTTGTGCTGCTGTAAAAACGTGCGCGCCGCCGGAACACCTTGGCGGTGCAATTGTTTGTGCAACTCAGCTGCAGGTACACCCCACTGCTGCTCTAGCTCGTCTAAGCGCTGCTTGAGCTGCGGGTTAGCGTCGGCTTTTTTCTGGGCCTTACGCATGATGCGCATGACTTTTTGACTGAGAGCATCGAGCGCTTCATCGGCGTGACTGCGACCAGCTTCACTGCCAGGCGCTTCTTGGGTTTTAGGGTCGCAGACCTCTTCGACCAACTGCTCAATGGTGATACTGGGGTCTTTGACGATGGGCTTCATGGTGTTGACGGCGTCGAGGGCCGCATAAATATCAACGGGGTCGTAAATACGAAATACCGTCTTGCCTATGTCATCACAGCGACGGGTGGCGCGGCCGAGCATCTGCTCAAAAAGAATGCGCGACTTTACCCGGCGCATAAACACGAGGTTACAAATTTTAGGCACGTCGATGCCGGTGGTGAGCAGGTCGACGGTGATGGCAATGTTAGGAAAACGCTCGTTCTTAAAGTTGCGAATTTGCTGGGCGACCTTGTCCGTTTTACCGGTAATTTTTAGCGTTGCCGCCGCATTATACTCACTGCCCCACACGGCGCTGAAGGCTTCATCCAGCAGCCGTTTTACTAGGTCGGCGTGCATGTCGGTGGCGCAGAAGATCATGGTTTTTTCGTCGCCGGTGGGGTCCAGTTCTTTGGCCAGCGCCTCGCAGATGACACGGTTAAAATCCTCGTTGATGACGCGGCGGTTGAAATGCTCGACTTCAAAGGCCAACTCGTCTTCTAGTTCGCTAACATCAACGCTGCCAGTGCGTACATCAATCGCTTCAACTTTATCGCCCTTTACAAACTTTATGCCTTCTTGGGTTAGTTTTGTTTCGTAGCGTATTGGCGGTTCGTGGTCGATAAGCCAGTCATCGGCGACGGCCTCGCGGTAGCTGTAGGTGTAGACCGGCTTGCCAAAAATTTCGGAGGTGTGCTTGGCCGGTGTTGCGGTGAGACCGACTTTAACGGCATCAAAGTAGTCGAGTACGCGGCGGTAGCTGGATAAATACTGGCTGGCATCACGGACCTGTTGTTCACCCTCGCTCATCTCTTGGTCGAGGGTATAGCCGCGGTGCGCTTCATCGATAATGATGCAATCGAATTGATCCAGCGGCATGGGTTTGTCGCTCTGAAATATACGCTTAACCATTGCCTGTACAGTGGCCACCTGCACGCGGGTTTCGGCCTCGGCGGCCATATCGCCCAAGGTTTTCACGTCGTAAATTTGTGACAGGGTCTGGCTCTGCTCTAGACGCGCTTCGTTAAAGGCATCCAGCGCTTGAGCGCCAAGCGCGGTGCGGTCCACCAGAAACAGGATGCGTTTAAAGCGCTCGGCCTTCAAAAACCGATACATCAAACCAATGATGGTGCGGGTTTTACCGGTGCCGGTGGCCATCGCCAGTAGGCATTCGCGCTGGCCTTTTTCGAGTGCCGTTTCTACACCCTTGATGGCTTTTTCTTGGTAATCACGCAGCCCCAGATAGTTAAAACCTTCCTGCTGCAATTTTTGCTCGGCAGCTTCGCGGCTGCGCTCTAATAAGTCTTTTAAGCCCTGAGGGGTATGGAAAGACTGCAGAGGGCGCGCAAGGTTCGAGGTTAAACGACAATCGCGAAACCAAGTGCCCGATAATTCTGCCGACTGTTTGAGATAGGGTCGACCGTTGCAAGAGTAGACGAAAGGCACTTGGAAAGGTTGATCGGCGGCGCTAGGCCAGGCCTCGGCTAACCCTTCTTCACGCCAGGGCAACTGGACACCATGCGCCTCTTTAAAGGTTTTGCTGTAGCGCTCGGCCTGCGCGATTGCTCCGGCAACGTTGGTATTTTGCTTTTTAGCCTCGACCACCCCCACAGGCGTAAGCCCCATAAACAACACGTAATCGGCTGGGCCCGACTGGGTTGGCCACTCGGCAATGGCTTTGTTCTTTTTGAGCTCGGGGCGGGCGCCCTTGCTGAAGCGTAGGGTTTCGGAGTCTGTCTCCCAGCCGGCCTCTTGCAGCTGGCTGTCGATGAGAATGCGCGTCAACTCTTCGGTCATTTCCAGCTGCTGGGAAGCGCGGGTTGTTTTCGTTTTAACGCTTGCCGTAGTTGTCGCGAGAGCCTTAGCCGCCTCCTCTGAAGCGTCACGGGCTTGTTGCTGAGCCTGTTGAAGCTTGCGCTCAAACTCTTGCTTGGCGGCAATTAATGCCGCTTCTTGCTCCTGAGTTAGGTCTTCGTAAATTTTAGCCTCTTCATCCATTTCATCAGCAAGAGCCTCGTACTGCTTGGCCTCTTGCTGTTTGAGGTTGGCTAACTCTTTACTTTGTTCTAGCTGTTGATTGGATTCCTGCAGACTGGCTTTAAGTTGCTCCATTTCGGTTTGCAGCTCGCGCAGATCCGCACTCGGATCTTTGGGTGGTACAAACGGTCCCGGCTTAAACGCCTCAGCTTTGGAACTGAGCGAGCGATGAAACCAAATGGCCAAATTGCGCGCAATCATCAGACCTTCGATGGCTTGGCGGTGGCTCGTCTCAAACTGGTGAGTGGCGCGATTGCCCTCGATTCGCAGCGTATGAAATAAATCCCGGATGGTTTTATCGAGGCTGATGGCACGGTTGAGTTGGTAGAGTAGATCGCTCTGGGAGGTGCGCTCGTCGAACTCAATGCCGACACGTGTCGCCAGCGACTGAGCTAGAGCTTCGGCTAGCTGACGTAACTTAATGAGGGTTGTGTTCGGATCAGCGTGAAAGCTGCGCTCGGCGCCTTCAGCCAGCTGTAAGAAGATCGCATCGTGCTGTGCGAGAAACCCGAAGTTCTGTGAAGCCATAATTTCTGTCCGTAGAGATCTCTATCCAGCATCCGTCCATACTGATTGCTTGCCATTTATACCAGCATACGGCGTTCTTTTCATTATTTTTGGGCTGGATATATGGTCGTTATAAAATTTCAGAGAGCCTAAACCCGCACTAGTCTTTGGTTTATTGACACAAGCGAAGCAGGTAAATTATTGGAATCAAACATGTGCTGTCACCACCATGTAATTTACAGCGGCCATTGGGGGAGCTGCGGCGCCTTCCTTTTTACAACGGCCGCCTTAGCGAGTTTTAGCCCCACAACGCATACCTTGGCACGGCTAAGGAAACTGTAAATCCCTTTTCACCATGGCGTTACCTCCATCGACTGAATGTTGCCTGCGAGCTTGGTAAAAGGCTTTGCGTAATAGCACCTCTCTACAATTAACTGTCTGTGACTTCAATATTTTTTACAGCGTGATACTGCATCAACAACAGATAAAACATCGGCCAATCGCAATCGTTAACCGTTAGTGCCCCCCCCTGAATAGACACATACAAGCCAGCCCGTTTGAAAAACAAAACGGAAAGATTGTAATTATGAAAAGATGTAATTTATGAACAAGCACTTACGGCTTAAGTTCACAAGTCTCACAATCCATCCTATTGGGCTATAGAGCTCTAGCGTGATTGTGACTAAAATAAGCCGCTCACGGAGAAGAGACCCGAAACGGATGATTTTGAACAAGCTCTTTGCAACACGCAAAAACCCTTACATTCCTCAACGCGATCAATTTGAGACGGTCAAAATTGATTTATCAGGAACAAAGCTGAGCCTCAAGCTGCCACCGCACTCAAGCATGGGCAGCTTCGCCGAAGACCCGATTCCCACAAAGGTCAATATTTTTAATGAGCAACAATACACCACCGACGACCATGTGCCTGATTGGCAACGTGAAGGAGTGTCTTTTTACACTTTAATCAACAGAGACTGGGAATTGCGTGGCCCAATCTGGCGTGAACGGCCTTATGGCAAAGTCTCATTTTATGTGGGAGTCAACAAACAGGAAACCCTGCCAAGCTCCATGAGCTGTTTTAATCCGGCCCATCTTGAGCAGTTGGTACGTCGGCACATTTATTTTGGTGGCCCCGCGTGTCCGGGTTCTTACAAAACCATCGCGCCCGTGAATTGGAAAGTGCATCAAGACCAGTGCACTTGGCTCTACTACGAAGCACACCGCGATTTTCGTGAGCGAGAAATCACGCCAGAAAATGCATACGAGCAAGCCAACCTGTACAACTACCTGTTTATTCCGCTCTCTCAAAGCCACTACATAGACATTTCATTCCGCTATCTGGGCTATGCGCCCGCCGAGTACTGCCTTGAGAATATGAACCGTTTACGCGACCAGGTGCTAGCCCACATTAACTGCCAACTCAGCACCAGTGCACAACAAGAGCTAGCGACCGCCAAGCAACGCTGGCCAGAAGCGACGGCAAGCACTACGCGAGAACCCGAACAATGGACATATCCCGAATGGAGAGAGCCTAACCACCTAAAGGGAGAAATAGGCACCGTGATATTAAAGCCCGGCAGCCCGCCACCGCCTTTTACCCCATAACCCGACAAAACCTCTATCACCGTATCGCTTTCAACAAGCGATCGACTGCGTAAACCACTGGAAATACACTTTAGACAAGGAATCGTTATGGAACTTAGCAACAATGCCTGGCAACTGCTATTCAGTAAAGCGAGCGGCGTCAACAACAGCCGCAATGTGTTTGTACTAAAGCAGCACCATTCAAAATGGGAAGATCTTAAGAATGATCACGAGGGAAAGTACTACCTCACCACTATTCTAAGAGCCATCTATAGCCTGAACGCACTGGCCGGTGGTCGTAGTCCAAAAACCAAACCCCTTCCTTTACGCGGCGCCAAAATTCACTACGAAATCGATATCCATGGTGATGTTCGTATTCACGGCCTCGAAATTGACAGCGCCCTCAGTCCGCAGGGCGGGCAGCAGGCTACCGGACTCTACAACGTAAAATATGAACACAAAGAATGGAAAACGAAAGAAATACCACAACACACGATGGAGCTGAACCATAAATGGAGCAACGCACATTACGCCGCTGTCAGCGGTAAATTTGATGACAAAGAATCCGCAGGCGAAGAACTCGTAAACCACATTCACGAAGCCTATAAAACCAACATCCGTAAAAAAGACTCACATCAAGCCAGCAATCATTACTCGCTCTATTGGCAAAATGGCCGGCATAACGATTCTGATAACGTGGCATCGCTCACCTCGCTTATTCAGCAGGCGCAGAGTCGAAAAGCGCGAGTTAACTGGTTGATTCACGGCGAAGGCGCTGGCACCTTTGTACAGGCGCTGCAAACGCTTAAGAGTCATCCAAGTTTAAGCCGAATCGAAGCGCAAGATGGCGAAATTGTTCGCAACCTAAGAGAGGTCAACAGCTTACAAAGTGTGTACTTCTCAAACCCTCGCGGTAAAGGCACCACAAAAAATGAGCTAGAGAAGTGGTGCCAAGAGGTTGGTATTACCTATGCAGGCCTAAACCCGAACCCTTACGATCTTCGCAACCGAGACAATCTTCAAAAGGTATTCAACAAAGGGGTATCACTGGGTGCTGTCGCTTATATCGCTGGAGCGGAAGCGGCGCTTAGCTTAAGTACCACCTTTAAAAGTTGGGGGCTGGCTATCTCGGCCGACGCGGTAACCACCGCGGGTTGTTTTTTATTGGCGACTTATGTTGTCGGTAAAGATGCCAGTTCTACTCTCAGTGGATATGCCCGCAGCCTACCCAACTCTTGGAAGAGCACGGCTGGCAAAGGTAATCAAAACTGGGCGGCTGCTTAAGCGCAAGGCGAGCAGCATCAATAGAAGGGGTTTACTGTGAAGATATTGGGAGAGGTGCGGAACGCACCAAATCTACAGAGAAATTTGTTAAATCTCTCCCAATCTCGCGGTTGAACAAGAAAGAGCGCCAATTGAGAAGCCCACGCTAGGCTCGGATACCAGTCGGGATTGATCATTACAGCCTTTGGGCTGTAATGCCCCTGCGGGCACCTTCGGTGTCTAAATCGCTTCGCGATTTGTCGACAAATTTGTCTGGAACAAATTTGGACTCCGAAGGAGACCGCAGGGAAAGGCGCAGGACGCGCCGAATCCACCGGAGGGAATTGTTAAATCTCTCCCGCTTACGCGGTTAAACAAGAAAGAGCGCCAATTGAGAAGCCCACGCTAGGCTCGGATACCAGTCGGGATTGATCATTACAGCCTTGGGGCTGTAACGACCCTTCGGGTGCCTTCGGCATCTAAATCGCTTCGCGATTTGTCGAACCGGAGGGAATTGTTAAATCTCTCCCGCTTCGCGTTAAACAAAAAAGGGCCGCCCGATGGGCAGCCCTTTTTTGTTTAAATGATGGCGGAGAAGGAGGGATTCGAACCCTCGATACAGTTTCCCATATATACCCTTAGCAGGGGCACGCCTTCAGCCACTCGGCCACTTCTCCACAAGTTGCCAACCAACCCTTAAGGGCTCATCGGTAACGGAGCGGCATAATACCATATTCTTACGAGAATCAAAGACTTGGAGCCAAATATTTTGATGAAAATAGGATTAATTGGCCAGCTGATCAATGATTATTCGATTTGTATTTTTACCAGCATAGAAACCCAAAAAACCCGCTAATGCGGGTCTTCTGAGTCGAGCACCGGTGCCTAGCTGGCAGACGGAAAGCTCAGTGATCAGAGGGAATCAACGATTGCCGTGTGTATCTTCTGGATCGTTGTGGCCATCTTGATCTTCTTTTTCACGCTGAATGCGCTGATAGATCTCTTCACGGTGCACGGCAATTTCCTTTGGCGCGTTAACACCAATACGGACTTGATTGCCTTTAACACCTAATACGGTAACGGTAACTTCGTCGCCGACCATCAGGGTCTCGCCAATACGGCGGGTCAAAATTAACATTGTAAATCTCCTTAAAGCATCCTGTGAGTACAACGGACAAACGTCTACTATCTACTTAATAGACACCGCTGCCGGTTTCTTACCCTAGCCCTTACCGCTCGTATTGTTATTGTTCAGCGATACCACAACACATGTAAGTATTGTCTAGCTTTTCAAAAAAGAAAATTCCTTTGGCACCCTTCTCGCCGATATTTACAGAAAATTTGCAAAAATCGGCTTAAATTGGCAAAAGCACCGTCCCAATGCCGGGAAACTCTCTAAATTCTATTTACTGTTCGACCGAATCCAACCCAAAAGCCTTGTGCAAACTGCGCACAGCCAGCTCTAAATAGCGTTCATCGATAATGACAGCAATTTTAATTTCAGATGTAGTGATCATCTGGATGTTAATGTTGTCGGCCGCCAGTGCATCAAACATTTGTGAGGCCACACCTGCGTGAGAGCGCATACCCACACCAACAATAGAGACTTTGGCAATTTTGTCGTCTGTAATGACTTCACGGGCCTTAACCTCAGCGGCGGCCTTCTCTAGCACGTCTCTCGCTTTATCGATGTCGTTGCGATGAACGGTAAAGGTAATATCAGTAGTACCATCAGCCGCCATGTTCTGCACAATCACATCAATTTCGATGTTGGCTGCACCAATGGGTGCAAGCATACGAGCTGCAATGCCTGGGGTGTCTGGCACGCCAGCGACGGTGATTTTTGCTTCATCGCGGTTAAACGCGATACCGGAAACTACAGGTTGTTCCATATCGGAGTAGTCCTCATCGAGGGTGATCAATGTTCCAGGACCATCCTGAAAACTGTGCAATACACGCAGGGGTACATTGTATTTACCTGCAAATTCTACTGAGCGGATCTGCAAGACTTTGGAGCCTTGGCTGGCCATCTCGAGCATTTCTTCGAAAGTGATTTTTTCGAGTCGGCGAGCACCTTCGCAAACGCGAGGATCGGTGGTGTAAACGCCGTCAACATCGGTGTAAATCTGGCACTCATCGGCCTTAAGGGCCGCAGCCAAAGCAACGCCAGTGGTATCTGAACCACCGCGACCAAGCGTGGTAATGTTGCCGCTCTCGTCGACCCCTTGGAAGCCCGCGACTACAACAACGCGCCCTGCGTCTAAGTCTGTGCGCATATTTGAGACATCGATTTCTTGAATTCGTGCCTTAGTATGCGAATCATCGGTCAGAATTTTCACTTGAGAGCCAGTATAAGAACGGGCGTCACAGCCTCGTTTCTTCAACGCCATACACAACAGAGCGATAGTGACTTGCTCTCCGGTGGAGACCAAGACATCCATCTCACGGGGATCGGGATCTTCTTGGATCTTGCTGGCTAAGTCGATCAAACGGTTGGTTTCACCACTCATTGCCGATACGGCAACGACGATGTCGTGACCGTCTTTACGAAATTTCGCCACCTTGTCGGCAACCGCTTCGATTCTCTCTACGGTACCTACCGAAGTGCCACCGTATTTTTGTACAAATAAACTCATTTGCGACCTGTTTCATCCAACATCCCACACCGCACTAGGTATAGGAGACAAAAATGGGCGCCAATTAAACACTAAATTGACGCAAATGTTAAATTTCAGTAACAAAGTTACCGATCTCTTTGCTTCTGGCGCTCTTTTAGCCTAGCTGCTCTTTAATCCAAGCTGGCACAGACTCCAACGCTTGTGGCAAGGCGGATACATCACTGCCCGCTCCCTTAGCTTTATCGGGTTTGCCGCCACCTTTACCACCAACCAGAGGTGCAAAGTACTTAATCAAATTGCCGGCAGCCACTTTGCCCTGAACATCCGACGAAACCGCCGCAATAAGGTTGATCTTCTCACCCGCAGGGCTAGCCAATAACACCACACAAGAACCCAACTTATCTTTGAGTTGAGCCACGGCATTATCGAGGGATTTCATATCAGCACCTTCGAGCTGACTGGCTAAGACCTTAATGCCGTCTACCTCGACCGCTTGGTTAATCAAATCGCCACTGGCCGCTGACGCGAGTTTGGCCTTGAGCTGCGCGAGCTCTTTCTCGAGCTGGCGATTATTCGACACTAGTTGGCCTACTTTATCGGCCAAGGTTTCTGGTCGCGCTTTCACCAGTTGACTAACTTCGGCAATCAAGGCTTCGGCCTGATCAAAGTGCTTAATGGCTTTGGTACCAGTAATCGCCTCGAGTCGGCGAACCCCTGAGGCCACGCCAGATTCTGACAAAATCCTAATTTGGCCAATATCGCCTGTGCGCTCGGCGTGAGTACCACCACAGAGTTCGACAGAGAAGCCCTCGCCCATGGATAGCACTCGCACCTCGTCGCCGTACTTTTCACCAAACAGTGCCATGGCACCTTTGTCTTTGGCGGTGTCCATGTCACAAACGTCGGTAAGGACCGGCGTATTCGCAAGAATCAGGCCGTTGACTCGGGTCTCGATAGCTTTGAGCTCATCGGCTGTGACACCTTCGAAATGTGAGAAATCGAAACGTAAACGCTCGGAATCCACCAAAGAGCCTTTCTGCGTGACGTGATCGCCCAAAACTTCACGTAGTACGGCGTGTAATAAGTGGGTCGCAGAGTGATTCAGGGCCGTAGCGTTTCGCACTTGTTCGTCGACATTTGCCTCTAGGCTTTCGCCTTTCTTGATCGTGCCTTGTAACACCACACCCATGTGAAGATGGTTATCGGTTTGCTTGGTACAATCGCGAACTTCGAAACGACCACTGTCGCTTGAGAGATAGCCACAATCACCTATTTGACCGCCTGACTCCGCGTAGAAAGGGGTACTTGATAAGACAATTACGCCTTCGTCCCCTTCGTTCAACTGCTCAACTTCTCCGCCGTCTTTGTACAAGCCCGCCACTTGTACGGCGCTGTTCAACTGCTGGTAACCGGTAAATTCGGTCGTGCCCTCAATTTTGATACCCGCTGTGTAATCGACCTTAAAGGCGCCAGCCGCACGCGCTCGAGCGCGCTGCTCGGCCATGGCCGCTTCGTAGCCTGCCTCATCAACTTCTAGCTCTCGCTCGCGGGCGATATCGGCGGTGAGATCTAAGGGAAAGCCGTAGGTATCGTAAAGCGTGAACAAAACGCTGCCGGGTACCACTTTACCCTTAAGAGTTTTAAGGGCTTCTTCCAATACCACCATGCCTTTATCGAGGGTTTTTTCGAACTGCTGCTCTTCGGCCAACAGAACTTTTTCAATTTGCGCGCGAAGTTTGGTCAGCTCGGGGTAGGCATCGCCCATCACCTGCTCAAGACCGCCGACTAGTTTGTGGAAGAAGGCTTGTTTTTGCCCCAATTTGTGACCGTGGCGAACCGCTCGGCGAATGATTCGACGCAGCACATAGCCGCGGCCTTCATTGGACGGCAATACGCCATCAATCACCAAAAACGCGCAGGAACGAATATGATCGGCGATCACTCGCAGTGATTTGTGCTCGAGATCTTGAGTGTTGGTTTTTTCCGCGGCATCTTTGAGCAGCGCTTGGAACATGTCGATTTCGTAGTTTGAGTGAACATCTTGCATAACTGCCGCAATACGCTCGAGGCCCATGCCGGTATCGACTGAAGGCTTAGGCAGCGGCGCCATTTCACCATCGCTGCTGCGGTTGTATTGCATGAAAACCACGTTCCAAATCTCGATGAAGCGATCGCCATCCTCTTCTGGACTACCAGGAACACCGCCCCAAATATCTTCACCGTGATCGTAAAATATTTCGGTACAAGGACCGCAGGGACCGGTATCGCCCATGGCCCAAAAGTTATCGGACTGATAACGACCGCCTTTGTCGCCAATGCGAATAATGCGCTCTTCGGGTACGCCGATCTGATCTTTCCAGATGGCGAATGCTTCGTCATCTTCTTGGTAAACCGTGACGGTTAATTTTTCACTAGGGATATTGAGCCACTGCTCTGAGGTCAGGAATTCCCAGGCGTAATGAATCGCATCTTGCTTGAAGTAGTCGCCAAAACTGAAATTACCCAACATCTCGAAAAAAGTGTGGTGACGGGCGGTATAACCAACATTTTCGAGATCGTTGTGCTTACCACCGGCGCGAACACAGCGCTGGGAGCTGGTTGCGCGAGTGTAACTGCGCTGATCTTCACCGAGAAACACGTCTTTAAACTGGACCATGCCGGCATTGGTAAACAGTAAGGTCGGGTCATTGCCGGGCACAAGGGAACTGCTGGGCACAATTTCATGACCTTTGCTTTGGAAAAACTTAAGGTAGGCGTCGCGTATTTCTGCGCTCTTCATAGATCTCAATCCGGAGGCTATCGGTTTTAGTAGAGAGACCTGTCGATCAACGCATGCGTCGGCGCTAGGGCTCCCAAGTTTTAAGGCGGCTAAGTATATAAGAAGCCGAGTAAAACACCGAGCCTAGAGCGGTATATTTCGTGTTTTTTGAAGGATTTTGTTAATTGACGGCTAAATCAGGGCTGGCGCTAGAGGGAAATCGGGGGGCGAATCGATAAAAGAGATTGGGTTCACTCAGCACATACAAATGCCCCTTATCATCGACGGTAACGCCCTCAGGCTGAGGTATAGCAGCGGCCAAGCCAGCACTGCCTTGGCGCAAAGACAAGGTGGATATACGCTCACCCTCGCGAGAGGTCTCAGTAAGTGACTTTGAATCGTCACTGAGCACCAGTAAGGTGCCTAAATCTGAAAGAAAATGCAGCCCTGAAAGATCTCTTTTGAACAAGGAGTTGTCTTCCATCGACCAAGGGCTCTGAATCGAGACGCCATTAATGTGATCACTCACCACCCCCTCGAGACGATAGATAGCACGGGGTTTCTTTTCGTTAACCACGAATAGACTCTGCTCAACGGCATCAAACGCAATGCCTTCAAAGCCTTTGTTTTTTGTGCTGGTCACACTGAACGCCAAACTCTCACCGGATGAGCGCAGTAAGTAATCCGTAGTCTCATGAATATTCACCAGAACAACACCGCGATGCTCTTCCTCGACCAGTGCGAAGCGATCGTCGCCTAGATAGGTAATCCCTTCGGTATCGTCAAAGCCCAGTAAAGGGATCACCCGCAGCTGAACTCCCGAGGTTGTCATCTCAACAATATTGGTTGGGTTGTTGGTGATCGCAAATAATGAATGGGTATCATGATTGAATGTGAGTCCTGAGGCATTGTGAGATATGCCTGACAGTATCACCGGCTCTCCCATAAGGTGATAATCCCCTAGGGCAATACTGGGCTTATCAGTACCCTCAAACGCCTGCCACCACAGATTGATGACCCCACCTAAATTGGCGATGGTGAAATTAACCAGTAAAGCCATTGTCGGCAGCGCCACTAACGCCAGCACGACTGCATGACTGTTCTCTTTAAACTCACGCCAAATCCGGACATAACGCTTCGCGAGGTAAATAAGTCCTTTGCGTCGATCAAGGCGCTTGAGCAGTAGGGTGGCGGACATGGGTATTACCTCTCTAATGACAACTTTCCCCAAAGTAAGATTCAGGAGCAAAGTTGGTGTCGGCGTAGTCAACACTTAGAGTAAAAGGCTTTTGGGTCATTCCTGTGACAATGGATTCCTAGCCGTATATAAATCGTCGATAAAAGCCATTGGCGAAGCTTGCATCGACAAACTATAGAGACAGAGATAGAGACAGAGATAGAGATAGAAGCGTGATGTGAGTTCTAGTGGGCAACTCTAACCGGCGACGTTCAATCGATGATTTGGGTCAGATAATGATGAGATAGAGAGATTCGTCATTCGCCAAAATGGCGACGCAAGGGTAGATAAGATAAGAGATGAGGCCTAGTAATAGACCTCACATGGCAGGCGTTGCCAGAGTCAATTAAAGACCGAGTTCCGCTTCGTTAAACAGTTTCCCGCCCAAGATATGCAGATGTAAATGAAACACCGTTTGCCCGACGTCGGCGCCATTGTTGACAACCAACCGAAAGGCGTCACCTACCCCCTGCTCGCGGGCAATATTGCCGGCCTTGATCATCAGCTGCCCGAGCAACTCTTGGTCCTCTTGGGTCGCATCCACCAAACGCGGGATGGGTTTACGAGGTATGAGTAACAGGTGTACCGGGGCTTTCGGAGCTATGTCTTTAATGCAGATGCAATCGTCGTCTTCGTAGATCTTCTCAGCGGGAATTTCGCCATTCATGATACGCGTAAAAATAGAGACTTCTGACATCGTTATGCTCCCGCCTGGTGGGCGTCTTTTTCTTCTTGGGTCAGCTCGCGCGCTTCGCCTTCGAGCATCACCGGGATTCCATCTCTCACCGGATAGGCCAAACCACTGGCCCAACAGACCAACTCTTGTTTGTCTTTGTCGTATTCAACCGGGGCCTTTGTGACAGGGCATACCAAAAGGCTTAATAATTTCTTGTCAATCATACGCTTACCGCTATTCCTAAGATCTTATTGGCTATGGGCGCTAGTGTACTCAACCCGCTGTGGATTGTCTGCTGAGATTTACTCGCCAATCGTCTTCACCAGAGCTTGTGCCTCGCTCATAGAAGGCACCAAGGTTTGTGGATCCACTCGCTGATCGTACCAATTCATACGCCAGTCCAGATGCGGGCCGGTGACTCGACCGGTTGCGCCCACCTCGGCAATAGGTTGCCCCTGCTTCACCAGCTCTCCCTCTTTCACCAATATCTTGCTCAAGTGAAGAAATGATGAAGACAATCCATGACCGTGATCGATAATCAGAGTGCCTCCCGAAAAGAACATATCGTCATAGGCCAAAGTCGTGACTCCGTCGGCAGGCGCTTGTACTAGAGTGCCCGTCGGAGCGGCTACATCGACCCCAAAGTGTGGTCGACGAGGTTGACCGTTGTAGTAACGCTGGCTGCCATAAACACCCGAAATACGCCCCAACAATGGCCATTGAAAGCTTTGACGATAATACTGATGGTCGGTGACTGGCTTGCGAGCTTTACGCGCTGCAGAAGCCTCTTTACGAATCCGGTCTAAATGCTTGGGGTCGGGAGTGACGGTTCTTTTGGGGACACCATCGACACGCTGAATGTCGTACGAGCGTTGCGAAACATCAAATTCAAACACACGCACTAACTCTCCGCGGCGAACAGTTAAGCGCGCACTGGCTGGAAAATCTCGCCCTAATCCAAGTACGAAATCACCATCATCGCTTAAGCGAATATCTCTATCCAAAAACTCTATTTTATCGCCTACAGACGCTTTGCCGATTAATACCCCCCCTTGAACCCACTCGCCCTTCAATACGGGCACATCGATCGAGGTATGAGCATCGACTGGCTTTAGCTCGCGACTTGCTGAAGAATCGGCGGTATTCGCCGATAGACTGACACTCACAATCAGCAATCCAATCACCGCCACAACAAGCAAAGGCTGTATCATTCGTATATTCATATCTCAACATATTCCATTTAATGGTCACAATTGATGCTGTCTGTCACTTTAGAACCATAAGTTAATGACGACGGCAGTTCAAATCTATGGCTACATCCGAGACAATTACCCCTTAATAAATTCCCATTAGGTAATTCGATCGATTCAGCGAACAACCTTAAAAGACAGCGATACTCTATGAATTCAACATCCAGCTTTAATCCACCCGCAGGGCTTCGTAACGCCCACATTCAGAACATTGCCTCGAGCGTGGGATTACGCCGGTGGTTGGTCAACTATCGCAGTCAGGGATTTCAAAAAGCCAGTCAAGAAGTCATTTTACACAGTACTAATCAGGCGAGATTACAGGGATTTTACAACAAAAATCCAGACGCCAAGTCGATGATTATTCTGCTGCATGGATGGGAAGGTAGCAGTCAATCGGCCTATGTACTATCGGCAGCACAACGATTATTCGAACAGGGACACTCAATCTTTCGATTAAACTTTCGTGATCACGGTGAGACTCATCATCTCAACAAAGAGCTGTTTAACTCCACGCGCTTAGCAGATGTAACCGGCGCAATTGAGAACTTGCAATCACGCTACAAGTATTCCAATTATTTTTTAGCCGGTTTTTCACTGGGCGGAAACTTCACTCTGCGCACGACCATTGCACAAAAAGATCATAATTATCGCATTGACCGTGCTGTTGCCATTTGCCCTGTTATTTGCCCCAACGACACGATGCATACCTTAGCAACGGGCCCCAGTTTTTATGAAAAGTACTTTGTGAAAAAGTGGAAACAATCTCTACTAGAAAAAACTCGTCACTTTCCTCACTACACCTATCAAAATAAACTCAAGAAGGTTCGCACACTGCAGCAATTAAACGACTTTTTTATTCCTGGATATACACCTTTTGAAGACAGCCCAACCTACTTTGACGCCTATCACTTGAAAGACGATAGACTATCTCAAATTGACACACCAACAACGATCATCACCAGCGAGGATGACCCCATTGTTCGCCATCAAATGCTGCCGAGAAATATACAGAGTGATCATTTAAAGCTGGAAGTCACTCGCTATGGATCCCATTGTGCGTTCTTGAAAAACTACAAGATGGAAAGCTGGACGGATGATCGTTTGGTCGAGATTTTTTCACTTTAGCGTTTCAAGTGAAACCACGAAGAGCTAATCCCCTTCATTGATTACGTTTTAGACAGCCAATAAAATCTTAACGAGGCCAACGGCCCTATCCTGCGCCGCTTGCCTCATCAAGTTATGACTCAACTAAAAATACAGTTAGCTATCAACGTTCAAATTATTATTGCTTAGCAAGTTAGCAATAATATCTTGATCATTAAGAGTACCCGCCGCAGTCAAGTCAATATCAGTCAACACGATATTCTGGGTGGCTTGGAAATAGATACCTCCATCGTGATCAACGCTAATAAGAGTATCATCCGCAACCATATCTCCGTCGTAATCCCCAACACTGAAGGTTAGGTAATCGGTCAATACGCCTGACTCTTCATTTTGTAGAAGATCACTAAGATCCAACACGTCGCCATTCAGAGAATTATCAAAGAAGTGAACCGTGTCGGTAGCCGGAGAAATCGTCGATCCCTGTTCGTTAATATTCCAGATAAACGTATCGTCTCCATCACCAGAGAGAGCGGATCCACCATAGAGCTGGTCATCGCCGACGCCACCAGTAATTTGGTCATCGCCTGCAGAACCAAAGATGATATCGTCGCCCTCACCACCGAAGAGGAAGTCATTCCCGCCGTCGCCAGTGAGATTATCATTGCCTTTACCGCCTAAAAGCTCATCGCTATCGGCGCCGCCAAACAAGATATCGTCACCGTCCTCGCCGAGCAGAACATCTTCGCCGTCATCACCATACAACTCATCGGCGCCGTCACCACCTTCAAGAGTATCCCCATCATCGCCGCCATGTAACTCATCGTTACCAGTACCGCCAACAAGGTTATCGACTCCAGAGCCTCCAAACAGATCGTCGTTACCGACGCCACCCTCAAGAATATCTCCGCCATCGCCGCCGCTAATGACATCATCTCCTTCAAGACCTGAAATAAAATCGTTGGCCGATGTACCCGTGATGTTATTTAAACCAGCGTTGTCAACGATAGTGTTGAAAATGGTATTCAGTGTCAGAGTGGCTTTATCGGATTGACCGTCCTGGTCAGTCAATGTGTATTCAATAATCTCCGGTTCCTGAGCTCCAGAAGTCTCATCAAGAGCAACAGAGACAAAGGAGACTTGCGACAACTGGTAATCATCGCCATCATCGTTGCCATTCGGAATAATCTCTATCTTCCCGATGCTGCTCCATTCGGCCGGTAGAGACAATGTGCCGCCTGATAGAGGCACTGAGCCAATTTCAGCCCCATCGATCCCATAAACGATAGCCGTACCACTAGAAGTACCGGTATCGTCAAAGTTCAAGGTCACATCTGTAACCCCATAAGGGTACAACCCTGTGCTAAAGGTCACCTCAACGTAACCGCTGCCAGCATCGGCTCTGCGTTCAAACGCCGTCGGATCCGCAGCCAGAGGATCAACTACGATGACGCCTTGATCAGCACTTCCATCAGTCAAGTCTTCTGTGACGGCCACAGATACATTCACCAAAGTTTGCGTGAAGGTAATTTCACGAACGGAATAATCGCCACCACCCGCGGTCTGAAATTCTATTCGGCCAACTCCAGATACATTACTAAAGGTCTGAGTATCAGATCCGGTGAGCGCGACAGTATCCAACAACACCCCACTAGTGCTGTAGAGTAATGCATTGCCCGCCCCAGAATCGTAACCAAAACCTACCGTAATACTCTGTACGCCATCAGGATAAAGACCTGAGTCAAATGTCAGAATGAGATCTTCACCATTATCGGCCGAATCCGTCCAAGTACCGCCGCTGACCCCCAGACCGTTGCCGTTATTGTAGGTAATCGAACCATTAGTAGTCGATGCACTAACTCCATTGTCCTCACTATTATCAGTAAAGGATTCAGTGATAGCTGAAGGAGGCGTGGCGGGAGTCGCTGGCGCCGGAACTGTAGGCGGCACATATTGATAATAACCTGATGTATTAAATACCAACGTACTGGTGTCACTGTTGGTAAGATCAAGAACACCACCTACAACAGTGTAACTAAATGTCGTGCTGTCATTAGCTACTACACCTGAACCAGAAGAATCAGTGGTTAAATCAATAGAAACTCCTCGATACAAGATCTCAGAGACTTGCGCATTGTCGATGGCTTGATCCACACCTTCACCGCGAGAAGCAAAGGTCGTAAACGCATCGCCCAATGCAACACCGCCATCGGTACCAACACCGGTGATCACGTTACCTTCCATCGAACTACCATTGGCAAAAAGAGTATCGGTATCATTTGCCGCAATCGGGACACCATCGACAATATTCACCGTTAAACTAGCAGGAGACTCTACATCTCCGTCGCCATCAACCGCGACAAAATCAAAATTGAAACTATCGCCCTCGCTTACGCTGGCTCCTGCGTAGTAAACATACTCTCCCGTATTAAATTCAAACAATAGCTTTCCATATTGAAAGTCAGTCGTTGAATCCAGCGAAAGAACATCGCCTGCGATGGTTCCATAACCGCCATCATTCGTTATTTCATTGGTCGCGGCGCTATAAGTAAATGTCACTGGAGTATCATCGGTACCATCACCCGTGGTATCCAATGAAATGGTGATCGATTGAATGAAGCCACTATCTGCACCAAACACAACCGTACTCACGCCACCGGACAATACAACACTTCCCCCGTAAGACGCGGGAACGGTACTGAGTAATTCAGCTTCTAAGTCTCGAAGATCGGTAACGATAATAGCGCCTTCATTAGAGCCATCACCGTTGATATCGACATTGGCAATATTGTCGAGCGGGGTCGTATCGGTAATACCAGTACCAATTCCCACTGAGTAAGACTGAATATCATTACCCGCCGTAGCGTTATCTTGCAGGAACGTGTCCCAGCCAGATGCACCGACTGGATTGCCGGTATTACCTTGGGTAGGCTGACCGTCAGATACAAAATAAGTAATGGTTTCACGAGCAGTATCATCAAGTAATCCATCGCTATTTCCGTCCATTGCGCTGATTGCTTGATTTAAAGCCGCTTCATAGTTGGTTCCACCGGAAACATTCCCTTGCTCAACAGCCGCGGTAAAGGAAGCCAAGTCAGTAAATGGTCCGGAATAACTAGCACTGGATTCGAAAGTGACCAAATGAATAACAACATCATCGGATTGGCTGAAATACTCTTCTGCTAATGCAATCAGAGCTGCTTCAGCCATATCCATTCTGGTACTGACACTTCCATCGGTGAAGTTAATAGTACCTGAGTCGTTGTCCATACTCCCCGATACATCGAGCGTAAATAGCAACTGATAAGATTGAACGGCGGCTTCAGTAACTTCCGCAACAACATCCGAAGACACTGCCGTGTCATCAACAATCGTAATGTTGAGATCCGCTGTATCGACATCGGAAACATAGGTGAAGGATTCAACAACAGAATCGCCATCTCCTGCACCGCTGTTGTCGGCGGCACTCGTTAGCGTGTAGGTGTAATCTCCAGTAGCGGCATTTACAACTAACGTGCCATTTGCGCCGTTAACTGTAATGAATCCACCTACAGCAGTTTGACCTGCAACGCTATTTACCTGAGTTGCACCCGTATCATTTGTTAATAGGTTACCCGTTGCCGTAATGGTACCTTCGCCAGCGGCAACGTTTTGACCTACCTCATCGGTACTGTCAAACGCATTTTGAGCTTGGCCCGATCCCGTGGCTAGAGCAGATTCGTGAACCACCGCAAAATCGTCAGCACCATCGACAACACCGATGTCAAAAGTATCTACCGAGGTTGTCGTATCTGAACTTGTGGCTGTTATTTCTACGCTATAAGTAGTACCGGCGGTCAAAGCTACTGCACCGGTTACTGTGACAATTCCAGTTACAGGATCAATGGTAAAGCGACCACCCGCATCATCAGTTAATGAGTAAGTTACCGTATCTTCTGGATCGGGGTCTGACGCGATTCCTACTAGGCCTGTCTCTGTACCTGCAGTTGCGCTTTCATTAACACGATTAACTACGGGGTTATCATCTGTTACAGGCCCAATAGGCCCATCATTGATTGGGGTTACATCGATATTTATGGTTCCAGATACCGTACCTGAATCTGCATCATTTGCTGTAAACGTAAAGTCATCGTAATCAGCCCCCGACGTATTAGGGAAAGGCACGAAGACCAAGTTACCTGCGACGATATCTGCGAAACTGATTTCATCACCTACCACTACGTTTCTAAAGCCAGAACCATCGTCATAACGAAGACTACCAACCTGCTCAAGCGATTGAATCGTAATTGACGTTGCCGTATTACCTTCAGTATCAGTGTAATCGAAATCAGATGCTTCAAAAACGTAAGTAGTGTCTTCTGTCGTCGTAACTGTTTTGTCTTGAGCCTCGGGTGGATCATTCACTGCAACGACGTTAATCGTGACAGAACCTACATCCATATTGGCGCCATCGGTTACGGTGTAATCAAATGAATCTGGACCGTTGTAATTAGCCAGCGGCGTATAGGTGAAAGTACCATCGGCCAATATGGTGACGGTTCCACCTTGTGCAGTTGTAAATGGGCCAGCGGGAACCACGGTAAGCGGATCGCCGTCGGCGTCGCTGTCTGGACCGTTGCCGTTATCGAGCAACACACTGGTTCCGTTCAATACCGTATCTTCATTGACAGAATAGGTATCGTCTTGGGCGACAGGAGTGTTGTCGTCATCCACAATCGTAGTATTAATCGCAGATGGATTCGCTGGTAGTGCTTCATAGCCACCGCCGTTAGTTCCAGTAACCGTGACACTGTAGATCTGGTTAGGCTCTGTAACCATGTCTCCAATGTTTGCCACAGTGAAAACTATACTCGTACTACCGGCTGGGATGGTTACCGTACGCGTCTCAGCTACAAGATCACCTGCGTCTGTGGTGGTGTGTCCAATGACTACAGTCACATCCAAGTCAGTCGCTGGAGCATCACTAATAGTCAAAGTGTAGCTCGCACTATCGCCTTCGTTAACGCTCGTATCACCGGTCAAGGTTAGAATTGGCGCGTCTTCGCCTGGTTCGTTACTAGGTATACCGTCTGTGTCTTCGTCAACTATCGCGGTTGTAATCGCCGTTGGATTTGCAGGCTGTGCTTCATAGCCTCCTCCACTGGTACCGGTCACGCTGACACTGTAGGTTTCATCGACTTCGCTGTAGACATCTTCGTTGTTTGCGACGCTGAAGTTTACGCTTGTAGTACCTGCAGAGATGGTGACCGTACGGGTCTCAGCCACAAGATCACCCGCATCGGTGGTGGTGTGCCCAATCACAACAGTCACATCTAGGTCTGTCGCTGGAGCATCGCTGATGGTTAAGGTGTAACTTGCACTTGCTCCTTCATTAACATTGCTATCACCTGTCAATATTAAGGTTGGCGCATCTTCTCCTGGCTCATTACCTGGTGTGCCGTCCGTATCTTCATCCACAATTGTGGTTGTGATCGCAGTCGGATTCGCGGGCTGTGCTTCGTAGCCGCCACCGCTGGTGCCAGTTACCGTAACGCTGTAAGTTTCGTCCAGCTCGCTATAAACGTCCTCGTTATTAGCCACGCTGAAATTAGTGCTTGTAGTACCTGCAACGATGGTGATCGTACGAGTCTCAGCAACTAAATCGCCACTATCAGTTGTGGTATGACCGACTACGACGGTGACATCCAAGTCAGTTGCAGGTGCGTCACTGACGGTTAGCGTGTAGCTCGCACTCGCGCCTTCGTTGACACTGGTATCGCCGGTCAATGTTAACGTCGGCGCATCTTCGCCAGGCTCATTACTTGGTGTGCCGTCGGTATCCTCATCCACAATCGTGGTTGTGATCGCTGTCGGATTAACAGGTTGAGCTTCATAGCCGCCTCCGCTAGTACCGGTCACTGTAACACTGTAAGTCTCGTCAACTTCACTGTAGACATCGTCATTATTGGCGACACTAAAGTTTGTACTGGTGGTACCCGCAGCGATGGTAATCGTGCGCGTCTCCGCGACCAAATCACCGCTGTCCGTAGTGGTATGGCCAATAACCACAGTAACGTCCAAATCGGTCGCTGGAGCGTCGCTAATGGTTAGCGTGTAGCTCGCGCTCGCCCCTTCATTGACACTCGTGTCGCCGGTCAAAGTTAGGCTTGGCGCGTCTTCTCCAGGCTCGTTACTCGGTATCCCGTCTGTGTCCTCATCAACAATTGTGGTTGTGATTGCAGTTGGATTTGCAGGCTGTGCTTCGTAGCCTCCACCACTAGTGCCAGTCACGCTGACGCTATAAGTCTCGTCAACTTCACTGTATACATCATCGTTGTTGGCTACGCTGAAGTTGGTGCTAGTAGTACCGGCAGTGATAGTGATCGTACGGGTCTCTGCCACAAGATCACCAGCATCAGTTGTTGTATGGCCGATGACGACGGTTACATCCAAATCAGTTGCTGGTGCCTCGCTAATAGTTAGCGTGTAACCAGCGCTAGCTCCTTCGTTGACTGTGTTATCGCCGGTTAATGTCAAGGTCGGCGCATCAGGAACGATCTCGTCAGTGATGGTGGTGGTAACGCTGTTGT
>JBOEGJ010000031.1:0-31651 GCA_050633365.1 Cellvibrionaceae bacterium
CTAGTGAACTTGGGGCGATTCATCATAAGCCCCTACCCCAAAAAAAGGGGGAGGGGATAAACCAACACGGACTCACTAACACCGCCATCTAACCCATGCACGCAGCCCCCATAAGCCGCTCCCAAATAGGTTCCCTTAATAGGTTTTATAGGGTAAGAACTTACCCGACAGGGCAATATTCACTCGGTCGCCCTTGGGATCGGCTTCACGCTGTATGTCCATTGAAAAATCGATGGCGCTCATAATACCGTCTCCAAACTCTTCATGAATGAGTTCTTTGAAGGTAGTACCGTAGACACTGATGAGCTCGTAGAAGCGATAGATGAGCGGGTCTGTCGGCACGGCAGTGGGCAATGAACCTTTGTAGGGAACAATTTGCAACTGCGTAATGGCCTCGTCGGGCAATTCAAATAAATCGCCAACGGCTGCAGCCTGCTCAGCGGTAAAGGTCATTTGCCCTAGGCAGGCTGCGGTTGTCCACTCTTTAGATTCGCCAACCACTTCAGCAACCTGGCTCCAAAGGATGTCTTTGATCGCCTTTTGACTTAGGATCATCTGAGTAACGGTTTCGCGGTTAATCATAGTACTTCCTCTTGTGATGAGTAATTGATGTTTAATAAGAGACTCCAAAATCCGCCCAAGCCCTCCACTGTAGCCGACGACTAGCTGGCCAACAGGTAGATCACAATGCAAGCCAAGATAAACGAGACTCCCTGCCACACAGCCACAGGATTCGTTTCCAGCAATGGCGGTCGCGTGCGCTTCACAAAGCTCTGATTGGGATGGCGCAAATCATGGGTAAATTCAAACAGCTGCTCGTAGCGTTTCTCTGGCAGAGGATGCACCGCCTTGTGTATTGCGTCGTCCACCCACGCTGGAATCTCTCGCTCTTCGTCGAGCACGGTGCGGTACCAGAGCTTCTTCTGTTGATTCAACGTGCGAGCTTTTGCGACGTCGGTCCCATAGGGATAATTGCCCGACAACAAAAAATAAGTGATAACTCCCAGAGAGAAGATCTCTGATTGAACGCTCCCCCGCTGACCGAGAAAGTACTCCGGCGCACTATAAAGTGCAGTGCCCATTAAGTAGCTCTCGGGAGATTGAGTTTTGTGCTCTTCTACGCCGGCAATAAACACGGCGCCAAAATCAATAATTTTTACCGTACCGTTTGTATCGATAATGACATTCTCTGGCCGCAAATCCTGATGGAGCATCTCCAGCCGATGGAAGGCCTGTAGGCCCCGGGCAATTTGTTCGACTATGTCACGTACGGTTTCTATGTTTGGCTTGGGATTATCCATTGCCCACTGAGCCAAGGTTTGGCCCTCGATGTATTCAGAGGTCGTGTACAGATAATTACGCGGTCGGCTTTGCAGCTCCGACTTAAGCACATGAGCGCTATTGACGCGACGAGCAATCCACTCTTCCATCAACAGCCGCTCCAAATAGTCGTCGCTACCGCCGAGGTCGACCGAAGGAGCTTTCAGCACGACTTTGGTATCAGTCTCGTTGTCTTTTGCCAAGTAAACGTGACTTCGACTGCTGCCGTGCAGTTTACGGATAATGGTGTAGCCATCGAAGATCATGCGCGAACGCAATTGTGGAGGAAAAGGCTTGCTGGCCACATCGCGTTTAATGTTGTGACTAACCTCGACAGGCAACTGATCGACGCGAACAATCTGCAAACTTAAGTTATCATCACTGCCCGCCTCTAGCGCCAACTGCACCACCTTTTCACAAGCAGCGTCTAAGTCGTCTGAGCACTGCGCTACCGCTTCGACAATCAGCGTGCTGTCGACAAATTCATAGACACCGTCTGTGGCGATAAAAAACACATCGCCCTGCTCGATACGCAAGCTTTGGTGATCAAAGGCGCATTGAGGCTCAATCCCCAGCGCCCGGCTCAAATGACTTTGACTTTCACTACTCCAAACTCGGTGATCGTTAGTGAGCTGCTCAAGACCTTTGGCGCTGACGCGATAAATACGAGTATCGCCCACGTGCAGCAAATGCGCCTGTCGCCCAGCAAGAACCAGAGCACTAATCGTGCAGACGTAACCCTTGTTTTTGTCAAAGCGGCCGGGGCCTCGTTGCGTTTGCCCATAGAGCCAAGAATTGGTGGCGCTGAGTACGCGCTCCATAGATCTTTGCACCGACCAGGTTTCGGATGTACAGAAGTAGTCTTGCAAAAAACTCTTTACCGCAGTTTCGCTGGCAATATGGCTGTCTTGGCTCGAACTGATGCCATCGGCCATAGCCAGCGCGATACCTTTAATATCCCGCAAAGAGTCTTTTGGAACACGTGCTCCGTGACTGTCTTGATTGGTGTCTTTAACACCTTTTTCGCTGTATTGCCCGATAGAAACGCGAAGCTGATTACTCATAGGATCGACTTGGTTTGGCGGCAAAAGCCGACTTAATTGCGGAAGGATGAAGACTCATCCTCCCACAATTGTTGGCTTAAGTAATTACGCTTCGGCGTTACTTGTCAGCGGATTGACCTCTGCTTTACGCTCAGGCGCTGTGCGCACGTGAGTAAAGTAGATCGGTAAGCCTACAAACAGGAAGCCACCGGCGAGGTTGCCAAGCGCCGTAGGCAACTCGTTCCAAACGATGTATTCCATGAAGGTGAAGTCGCCACCCATGATCATAGAGAATGGGAACAGAAACATATTTACGATGGAATGCTCGAACCCCATAAAGAAGAACAACATGATCGGCATCCACATAGCCGCCATTTTACCGGTGGCAGAAGTGGAGATCATCGCGCCCACAACCCCCATCGACACCATCCAGTTACACAACATGCCGCGAATGAAAATTGTAATCCAACCGTCGACTCCCTGCGCTTGATAACCTAAGGTACGAGATTCACCAATGGTCGCAACCTTAGCAGCAATGGCTCCGCCATCGACGTTGTAACCGTAAGTAAGAATAAACGACATCATGAACGCGACACTAATCGCACCGCAGAAGTTGCCAACAAATACCAAACCCCAGTTGCGCAACATTCCCCCAGTCGTGACACCCGGACGCTTGTCGAGCAACGCTAGAGGCACTAGCGTGAATACCCCAGTGAGCAAATCGAATTTCATCAGGTAGAGCATGATAAAACCGACAGGAAATAAACAGGCGCCCAGAATGGGTGAACCGGTTTTGGTGGCAACCGTAATCGCAAAACAAGCCGCAAGGGCCAAAATGGCGCCAGCCATAAACGCGCGGATCAATGTATCCTGGGTGGACATAAAGACTTTGGCTTCACCCTGATCCACCATTTTGGTGGCGAACTCTGATGGTTCTAAATAAGACATAACATTTCTCTTTCTATTGCTAGGGAAGATAGCGTCCTGCCGTTGGATCAACCTAAACCGCCCTTACTAAAAAAGTCGGAGAAGATTCATCACTGGATAAAGGCCGGTGCTGATTAGTACAGAGCAATTGCTATGCCAACGCCGTTTTCGTTGATAAACGGCGAATATGGACGAAAGTCTGCGTTAAAATCGCACCAGCACACAGCAACGCTCAACGAGCCGTGTATTCTTGGTGCGTAATAAGATACTAAAATAGAAATGATGCTCTATAGCCGCTCTTGCTTTTACCTAGAAATTCGATAACTCGACCTGCGCTTGATATTAAATCGTTGAGCCAATATAACTTTCAATCAATCCATGCGTGAGCATTATAGACAAATTTGATATTGCCCTAGCGGCGTGAACCCCAGCTCCCTAGTGAACACCCGCATTAGAACCGCTGAGCCGCCGACTTAAAGAATCCCTGTGATTGATGTAAATTCTGTGAAGCACAACTGAGCGCCAACGGAGGGTGCTTTGCCTAAGACCAAAAAACCTTTGACGTGCAAAAACACACATCACTAGTCGTTATAGTTTAGATTACACCAGAGTATTACACTGGAGCGCTAACACCTGCTCAATATTAGCCAATCAAGAAGTGAAGCCATCCCTTTTCACGAAGAGCAGCCCTCCCAATTCGAGAAGATCGGCTGAGTAGAACTTTGAGCAATAATTGAAGCCCCTACAGACATGACGAAGATATTTATCGTAAGTATCAGGGGCTTTTTAGCTAAGAACAATATCAAGACCTAAACAGCAACGACGGAAACCTCGGTGCGTCATCGATGTATGACGCGAAACTTCAAGGAGACACCCCATGAAAAACACCGGAAAAATCGATTATGTCGAAATCCCTTCGACCGACTTAATCACTACCAAGAAGTTTTTCTCTAAGGTTTTTGACTGGTCATTTTTGGATTATGGCCCTGACTATACCGCCATTGAGAACGCGGGACTGGATGGCGGTTTTTTTAAATCGGATCAAGTTTCCACAACTGAGAACGGATCGGTACTGGTGGTAATTTACAGTGCTGAACTGGAGGTTTCACGAGACAAGGTAAAAACCGCGGGCGGCCACATTACTAAAGAGATCTTCGACTTTCCCGGCGGTCGGAGATTTCATTTTTCAGAGCCATGCGGTAACGAATACGCCGTATGGTCCGACCCCAAAGCCTAATAATAGAAAGTCTACTGGTCTTGTCTGTTGTTTTAAACCGACTAACAGCTACTGGCAACCTACCAAGGCTTACTCTTAACTTACTCTAAGACCTATTCTTAACTCATACGATCTACGTCGAGGGAGTAGGCTCGTGGGCCTCATACTGAACCACGCCTTCTGGCATGACTTCCCAGCGGGCCTTCGAACCCACAAAGATGTGTCGACCTATCTCGATCATGGGATCTTCATTCAAACAGCCAAGGGTAATCCCGTGAATTTGATTCTCGAAGATGCCGCACAAGGTCGAGCCGCAACACTTACAAAACTGCAGACCAAAGCCCTCTGCACTGGAATAGGTAGTTAACAGAGCCTCTCCGATAAGCCAACAAAAATCATTGGGGTTCACCAGTGCGTAAGCCGATGCCTGCGAACTGAAGGCTTTTCGACAGCGCGAACAATGGCAAGATCTTGCATCCCTCAATTGCCCACTAATCTGATACTGAATTGCACCGCAAAAACACTCACCAGTTAAACTCACGTCGATCTCCCTCGCTCTCGCTATTCTTGACTCCCCACCTCATCGGCACGCATTCGCCAAAAGGGGCTGCGTCTCCCCCCCCCATTCGCCAGTCTTCGCTAAGCGAAACTTCCGGCAGCGTAACCCGATGACCAGGCGAACTGAAAATTGAATCCTCCGAGCCATCCGGTCACATCAATCACCTCACCAATAAAATACAAACCCGGCTGCTGTTTGGCTTCAAACGTCTTTGACGATATATCGTCGGTATTAACCCCACCCAGTGTCACTTCGGCGGTGCGATACCCTTCGGTACCCGCTGGCATAATCGGCCAGTGGTGCAATCGCTCGGCGATGTCGGCGAGTTGTTTTTCGGAGTACTGATTAATGGCTTTATTCTCGAGCCAATGCTCACAAAATACACCGGCCCAGGCTTTGGTGTGTAAGGATGCCAGAAGCGTTTTCAGCTCCACCTTGGGCCGCTGTTGCTGGGCTTCTAATAACAGCGCCTGCAAATCAGTGTCAGGTGCCCAATCAATGATCAGAGTTTGGCCAGGTTGCCAATAGGACGATATCTGCAATACCGCGGGACCGCTTAAACCTCGATGAGTAAAGAGCAAGTTCTCGCGAAAGCTCTGACCATTGCATTCAATGCGAACATCCGCCGAGGTACCCACCAACGTACTAAACGGCTGCAACTGCTCTTTGGATAATGTAAAGGGAACCAATCCTGCGGCACGAGGATGCAAGCGCAGACCAAATTGCTCTGCCAGTTCGTAACCCATCCCCGTGGCGCCCATGGTCGGTATGGATAAGCCACCTGTTGCCACCACTAACGATTCGGCACCTATTTGGCCGAGGGAGGTTTGCACGCTAAAGCCGCTTTCACTTTTTTTTACCGACTGAATATCGCAATGGGTAAAGACGTCGGCATTGGCCTGATGACATTCCGCCAAGAGCATCTCGACAATATCGCTGGCTTTGTTGTCGCAAAACAACTGCCCTAGCTTTTTTTCGTGATGAGGAATCTGATGTTTGCTCACCAGCTCGATAAAATCCCACTGGGTATAACGAGCCAGCGCCGACTTAGCAAAATGCTCGTTATGACTCAAAAAATTCTCTGGTTCAGTGTACATGTTGGTAAAATTACAACGGCCACCGCCAGACATCAGGATTTTTTTACCCACTTTATTGGCGTGATCAACCACAACCACCTTGCGACCGCGCTGGCCAGCAGTGATGGCGCACATCAATCCAGCGGCACCCGCTCCGATAATGAGGACGTCTACCGTGTTCGGCAAGCTCACGCGTTTTTACTCCGAAATAAAATTAGGTTCTGTCGATTAAAACAAATGTAGTTTTGACGGTAAAACAAAAAACGGGAGACCGAAGGCATCACCGTGCTCATCGAAACTCCCGTTCTGTTATTGCTCACTAAAGCAATTTTCGACTTAGGTTTGCGGCAGAGTAACGCCAGTTTGCCCTTGGTATTTACCACCGCGATCTTTGTATGAGGTTTCACAGATTTCATCTGACTCATAGAACAGCATCTGAGCAACGCCTTCGTTGGCGTAAATTTTTGCTGGCAGCGGAGTGGTATTGGAAAACTCCAGAGTGACATGGCCTTCCCACTCGGGTTCAAGTGGTGTGACGTTGACGATAATACCGCAGCGAGCATAGGTCGACTTACCCAAACACACCGTCAGTACGCTGCGCGGGATTCGAAAGTACTCAACCGTGCGCGCTAAAGCAAAGGAGTTGGGAGGAATGATGCAAACATCCTCTTGAATATCCACAAAGCTGTTTTCATCAAAATTCTTTGGGTCAACAATGGTCGAATGAACATTGGTGAAAATCTTAAATTCGTTGGCGCAGCGCACGTCGTAGCCATAGCTCGAGGTACCGTAGGAAACCAAACGCTCACCGGCGTCGCTGTAACGAACTTGTCCCGGCTCGAAAGGCTCGATCATGCCCTCATTCTCGGACATCCGGCGAATCCACTTATCGGATTTAATACTCATTCGTTTTTCACCCTGCAATGCGATTGAATTACTAAAAAGAGGCGGAATGATACTGCCTTTTAGCCCTCGCGCCTAGAGCTTAGGCCTGCTTAACTGGGGCCTGCAAGCCTTTCAAGGCGAGCCGCTCAAGACTTAAGACCATCTGCTGAGCCCTAACCGCCATCACCGGCGAATCGGCCCAGAACCGCACTTTGACAGATAAATTATTTAATCCACACTCTAGAGATGACTGATGGAACCGATAACCTCTGTTCAGGATTCAGTATTTTCGATCGAACCTATTCACTTAAGCGATGACGCTGCCCTACCGTCCCACGCTCCGGCATCACACAATGGCGCTGTCGATGCCATCGGGAGAAATCACGGGCAGTGAATGGTCGATCATGTTTTGGAGTACTTATGCCCCACCCCCATTCAACTCAGCAACCACCGCCATCGAATGGCACCATAAAGATGACCCGAGACGGGCATATTCTCTGGGCCGATGAAGACGCTATAGCCCTACTAGACCTATCTCACCCCCACGGCAACATCAGCGATTCACTGAATCTGGACGGCGGTAAACCCCTATCCGAACACCTATCGATCACCCTTGAAGCGGCCGCCTACAGCACTCGAGGCAGCTCGGCCATCTGCCGTGCCCCGCACGCACCCGAGACCTCCCTGCATCTGTCCCTGTGGATGGATGACGACAATACCGACAACCTGATTTGCCTGCTGGCGGTCACTCAACCTCGCAACACCGATAGCTCACCTGAAACTCAGGATCTGTTGAGCGCTCTGGCCGAAATTCAAAAAGATTACATTGCCGATAAAGGCTCGTTTTACGTGTTTGGGAGGGCGCTGGACTCCCTGCTGCAACTGACTCACAGTGAATACGGATTTATCGGTGAGATTTTACCCAATGCCGAGGGCAGTCACTTTCTCAAAACTCACGCCATCACCAACATTGCCTGGAATGAAGAAACTCGCAGCTTCTACCAACAAAATGCCCCCAGCGGCATGGAATTTCACAATCACGAGACTCTCTTTGGTTACACCGTAAAACATGGCAAGCAGCTCATTAGCAACAATCCCAGCGAAGACAAACACGCCGGCGGTTTGCCACCGGGTCATCCCGATTTAAACACCTATTTAGGCCTACCTATTTATTGCGGTGAGGAGTTCATTGGCATGGCAGGTATCGCCAACCGCGAGGGAGGTTACAGCGAAGAGCTGGCCCACTCTTTAGCGCCGTTGACCAATACCTTGGGAACACTGCTAAGCGCTTATCGCAACGAAGAAAAACGCAAACACGCCGAGGCGCAATTGCGCACCAAGGCCCATCAGCTGGAACAGGCCAACCAAGCCAAAACCAACTTCTTTGCCACCATGTCCCATGAACTGCGCACACCCCTCAATTCTATTTTGGGATTTTCGACACGGCTGCATAAATCCCTTCAAGAGCATCTCAACGATCGCGACGAACAAGCTTTTGATGCCGTTATTCGCAACGCGAAACACCTCACCGCCTTGATTAATGACATTCTCGACGTTTCCAAAATGGAAGCAGGGAAGATGGAGATAATGCGAGAGCCTCTGCGCCTGTATGACGTCGTCAGCGAAGCCATCACCGCCATCTCTGGCATGGCTGACAACCGCAAGGTCGAGATTGTGGATAAGGTGAACGCCGAGCTGAAGCACCTAAAGGTACTTGGCGATGAAAAACGACTGTTACAGGTAGCACTCAACCTGCTCTCGAACGCTATAAAGTACGGCGAGGGATCGGCGGTGGAGATAGGCCTCACTCGCCAGAACGACGATCACCTTATTTTGATGGTTGAAGATTTTGGCCCAGGTATCAGCGAGGCCATACAGCAGACCTTGTTTCAGCTCTACGCCAGCTCCGCTTCCACACCCAAAGACCACATGCAGAGCACAGGACTGGGCCTCGCGCTAGTAGCGGAAATCACCAAGCTCCATGAGGGCCGCATCTGGGTCGACACACAACCCGGTCGCGGCAGTCGCTTCTACGTGGCATTGCCACTGCTGAAATAATCCTAAGAAGCCCAGCACTGATGCCACTTTAGCCCTTAACCCTTCATCCCTAATTCTTAGTCGTCCGAAATTTCGATGCTCGGCACTGAGCTCTGCTGAGCTTGAGCCACCAAGGCCACGGCGACTTTACGCGCAATCTGGCGGTACAACAAAGACTCAGCGGAGTCGGCGTTTTCGGCCACCGTAGGGCAACCGCTGTCGGCCAGCTGGCGAATCGGCAAACTCAACGGCAAGGCGCCCAGCAATGGGGTTTCGTAAGTATCGGCAATTCGCTGGCCACCGCCCTCGCCAAAGATATGCTCTTCGTGACCACAATTGCTGCAGATGTGAGTGGCCATATTCTCGACCACCCCCAACACAGGTACATTGACCTTGCGGAACATTTCGATGCCTTTCTGAGCGTCTAACAAGGCGATATCTTGCGGCGTAGTCACCACCACCGCACCGGTAACGGGTACCTTTTGCGACAAGGTCAGCTGTACATCACCGGTCCCGGGTGGCATGTCGATGATCAGGTAATCCAACTCCGGCCAAGCAGTTTGCATCAGCAGCTGCTGCAAAGCGCCGCTGGCCATAGGCCCACGCCAGACTACGGGGGTTTGCTCGGTGACCAGATAACCCATAGAAATCGAATGAATACCGTGGCCCACCAAAGGCACCATGGCTTTTTGATCAATCACCTCTGGGCGCTTACTGCCCACACCCAGCATCGCCGGAATACTCGGACCGTAAATATCCGCATCGAGAATACCCACACTGGCGCCCTCGGCTTTAAGGGCTAAGGCCAGATTCACTGCCGTGGTGGATTTACCCACTCCGCCCTTGCCAGAAGCCACGGCAATAATATTTTTGACATTCGTAATCGCCGCGGCGCGATCCATCACGGGTCCAGCTTCAACCGCCCACTGGGTATCGAGATCGACCGAGTCAACACCGGGCAGATCTTTGATCGCGGTCCAAATCTGCGCACTGAGTGAATCGATCCAGGTCTCACAGGGCAGCTTAAATTGAATCGACAAACCTACCTTTCCCGCATCTATCGATACCGGCGCTAGGGTCGCAACTGCCCCCAAAGTGGTCTCTAAGGGTTCAATCATCAGCGCCAACAGGCGTGACTCAATTTGAGAGGGAAGCAGAGAATCGGTGACCGTCATAGGAGTTCCTTGGGGTTACCCCGCGAAAAGTCAGTCGCGGGTTTTAATAGCCTGAAGCCATAGCATAAGGTGCTGACCGCAAAGATGCGGCCAAGCGTTAAAAAATCAAGGCCTTAGCGCTGATTTAACGACGGAAAAATGCTATAGTTCGGCGCTTTTTTGCAGGGTGGTCCAACCCCGTTATCGGCAATAATAGGCCAATAGCAACGATTCGACCGCCCCATTCGATTTTGACAATTACCTGTGAGACTTCAACAGCCATGACTGAGCGCCGTAAAATTCTGGTCACCAGTGCCCTCCCTTATGCCAACGGATCTATCCATTTAGGCCATTTGGTGGAATATATCCAAACTGATATCTGGGTGCGCTTTCAGAAAATGCGAGGCCACGACTGCACTTACGTCTGCGCCGACGATGCTCACGGCACTGCCATCATGCTCAAAGCCGAGCAATTGGGGCTCACCCCAGAGCAGCAAATCGCCAAGGTAAAAGCCGAACACGAGAAAGACTTCGCCGAGTTTTTGGTGAACTTCGACAACTTCCATTCGACTCATTCGGAAGAGAATCGCGAGCTGTCGGGCATGATCTATGGCCGCCTCAAAGACAATGGCCACATCGCCAGCCGCAAAATCACTCAGGCCTACGACCCAGAGAAAGAGCTGTTTCTCGCCGATCGTTACATCAAAGGCACCTGCCCTAAGTGTAAAGCCGAAGATCAGTACGGCGATAACTGTGAAGTATGCAGCGCGACTTACTCGCCCACGGAATTGATTAACCCTAAGTCGGTTATCTCGGGCGCGACACCCATCGAGAAAGACTCCGAGCACTTTTTCTTTAAATTGCCCGAGTTTCAAGAGTTCTTAAAAGACTGGACTCGCGCCGGTCACCTGCAAGACGAAGTGGCCAACAAGCTCTCGGAGTGGCTCGACAGCGGTTTGCAAGAGTGGGACATCTCCCGTGATGCGCCCTACTTTGGTTTCGAGATTCCCGGCGAGCCCGGCAAGTTCTTTTACGTTTGGCTCGATGCGCCTATCGGCTACATGGCCAGTTTCAAAAACTACCTAAGCAAACAAGAGGGCGTTGATGTAGAGGCAACCTTTGACGAGTACTGGAATAAAGACTCCAACACTGAGCTGTATCACTTCATCGGTAAAGACATCGTTAACTTCCACGCATTGTTCTGGCCAGCCATGCTCCATTCGGCTCAGTTCCGCACCCCCACCAAGGTATGTGTGCACGGTTTCTTAACCGTCAACGGCAAAAAAATGTCGAAGTCTCGCGGCACCTTTATCAATGCCCGCAGCTACTTAGATCATTTGAATCCAGAGTACTTGCGCTACTATTTTGCGGCAAAACTCAGCTGCAGCGTTGACGATTTGGATTTGAATCTCGACGATTTCATTCAGCGTGTGAACAGTGATCTGGTGGGCAAAGTGGTGAACATCGCTAGCCGCACCGCCAAGTTCATCCAGAAAAGCGGCGGCACTCTGTCTACCAACATTGCCGACGAAACTCTGTGGCAAAAGTTTGTCGATGCCGACAGCGTGATTGCCGACCTCTATGAGAATCGCGAATTCGCCAAAGCCATGCGCGAAATCATGGCGCTAGCCGATGCTGCCAACGAGTACATCGCCGCGCAAGCGCCTTGGTCGCTGGCCAAACAAGAAGGCACCGAGCAGCAAGTGTTGGATATCTGCAGCTTGGGCGTAAACATGTTCCGCGCGCTACTGACCTATTTAACGCCGGTACTGCCAAAGCTCTCGCAAGACGCCGAAGCCTTTTTGAACGAATCGCTGAGCTGGGAAGCGCCCATCGCGTTTCGCGGCGGCGAAGCCATCAACAAGTTCAAACCTCTGTTGACGCGTATCGAGCAAGACAAGGTCGACGCCATGGTCGAAGCCAGTAAAGAAGCCCTGGCCGCGCAAGCGCCAACCGAAACCGCCGGCGAAGCGCCAGCCGCCGATTCTGAATTGGGGAAAGAGCCTTTGGCTGACGAGATCAACTTCGACGATTTTGCCAAAGTGGATCTACGTGTTGCGCTTATCGCCAAAGCCGAACACGTTGAAGGCGCCAATAAATTGCTGCGACTCACCCTCGATCTGGGTGGTGAAACCCGCAATGTCTTCTCGGGCATTAAGAGCGCTTATCAGCCGGAAGATCTCGAGGGCAAGCTTACCGTTATGGTGGCCAATCTGGCGCCGCGAAAGATGAAGTTTGGTATTTCAGAGGGCATGGTGCTGGCCGCAGGCCCCGGCAAAAAAGAGATCTACTTGCTAGAACCTCACTCCGGCGCCAAGCCTGGCCAGAGAGTCATGTAACCAGACATTGCGTTGCTGAGTGATGGTCATCCCGACACCGACCACCACTCAGCGCGGAATCGTCGATATCCCTTATAAGAAAAACCGTTAACCAAACCATGATTAATCACTTAAAATGGTAAGGTTAATATTGATAGCCGTATTCAAGGCCGTGGAGACGTTATGACAGATTTTGTGGTGATTTTGATCAGCACGATCTTGGTCAACAATTTTGTGCTGGTACAGTTTTTGGGACTCTGCCCCTTCATGGGTGTTTCCAATAAGCTCGAGACTGCCATTGGCATGGGTGGAGCCACCACCTTTGTTCTCACCTTGGCCTCCATTTGCAGCTACTTGGTCCATAACTACGTACTGTCGCCACTGGGACTTGAATACCTCAAAACCATCGCCTTTATCTTGGTGATCGCGGTGGTGGTTCAGTTCGCCAAAATGTTCATCGAAAAAACCAGCCCACTGCTCTATCGCGTGCTCGGCGTGTTTCTCCCGCTCATCACCACCAACTGCGCAGTATTGGGCGTCGCCCTACAAAACACCGCCAAGGCCCACAACTTCACTCAATCGGCGCTCTACGGTTTTGGCGCGGCCTTAGGCTTTTCACTGGTATTGATTCTCTTTTCCGCCATGCGCGAGCGCTTGGCGGTGGCCGACGTGCCCATGCCTTTTAAAGGCGCCGCCATTGGCATGATTACCGCTGGCTTGATGTCGCTGGCCTTTATGGGCTTTAGCGGACTGGTATAACTCATGGTTGAATATCTCTTAGCACACCCCTTTATTGGCGCCTTGGTCGCACTGGTGTCACTGGCACTGGTGTTTGGCGCCATTCTCGGTTTCGCGGCAGTACAGTTTAAGGTCGAAGGCGACCCCATTGTCGAGCAGCTCGACAACCTGCTGCCACAAACCCAATGTGGTCAGTGCAGCTATCCCGGCTGTCGTCCCTACGCCGAGGCCATTGCCAATGGCGATGCCATCAATAAGTGCCCCCCAGGCGGTCAGGCCACCATTAACGCCATCGCCGACTTGCTCGATGTAGAAGCGCCCACTCTCGACGAAGAGCACGGCGAAGAGACCGAAGTCAAAACCGTGGCTTATATCCGCGAAGACGAGTGCATCGGCTGTACCAAGTGCATTCAAGCCTGCCCGATGGACGCCATTCTCGGCGCCGCTAAACAAATGCACACGGTGATTGCTGACGAATGCACCGGTTGCGATCTGTGTGTCGAGCCCTGCCCGGTGGATTGCATCGACATGCTGCCCATTGAAACCACCATTGGCGACTGGCGCTGGGACAAACCCAAGACCTCACAAGATCAATTGACTAATTTGATTGCTACCGATAAGCAAGCTGTTAAAGATGGAGCGGCCGCGTGACAAAAATATGGTCGATTCCCGGTGGCGTTCACCCGGAAGAAAACAAAAGCCAATCCTTGCAGCTGCCCATCGGTGAATTGCCGTTGGCCGATGAAATGGTGTATCCGTTAAGCCAACACATTGGCGCACCGGCCACCGCCATAGTGGCCGAAGGCGAGCGGGTATTAGCCGGTCAAAAAATTGCTGCAGCCAAAGGCATGATTAGCGCCAATATTCATGCCTCCACGTCGGGAACCATCGTCGCCATCGAAGAGCGCACCTTGCCGCACCCTTCTGGCATGAGTGGCACCTGCATTATTTTGCAGCCCGACGGCAAAGATGAGTTCATTGAATTCGAACCCTGCGAAGAGTACTTAACCCTCGATCACGAACAGCTAATCAACAAAATTCGTGAAGCTGGCATCACCGGCATGGGCGGCGCGGGCTTTCCATCAGCGGTCAAACTCAGCCCGCGGGCGAATCAACCCATTGATACCTTGATCATCAACGGCACCGAATGTGAGCCCTACATCACCGCCGATGATGTGTTGATGCAAAACCGCGCCGACGACATCATCAAGGGCACCGAACTATTGGCACACTTGCTGGGTAAACCTGCGCGGGTTGTCATCGGTATCGAAGACAACAAACCCAAGGCCATCGATGCAGTTCGACTTGCAGCAAAAAACTCGACGATAGAAGTGGCGAGTTTTCCCACCAAATACCCCTCTGGTGGCGAAAAACAATTGATTCAAATTCTCACCGGCAAAGAAGTACCGTCAGGCGCTTTGCCGGCCAGTATCGGTATCGTGCTGCAAAACGTCGGTACCACTGTGGCCGCCTACGAAGCCGTGCGCTTTGGCAAACCGTTGATCGAACGAATCACCACGGTGGTCGGTGAGGCACTCACCACTCAACGCAACATCAAGGTGAGATTAGGCACACCGATCAATCACGTCTTAGCCGAACACGGATTTCTTCCCAAGAACGCCAGTCGCTTGATTATGGGCGGCCCGATGATGGGCTTTGCCTTAGAGAATGACAGTGTTCCCGTGGTGAAAGCCACCAACTGCGTACTCGCCCCCAGCCATCAAGAATTTCCAGAGCCAACACCTGCGCAAGCCTGTATTCGCTGTGGTATGTGCGCCGAAGCCTGTCCGGCCAGTTTGCTGCCGCAACAAATGTATTGGTACGCGCAAGCTGAAGATTACGAAAAGCTCGATGCTCACAACATCAAAGATTGTATCGAGTGCGGCGCCTGTTCTTTTGTCTGCCCCAGCAACATTCCGCTGGTGCAATACTATCGCTCAGCCAAGGGCACTATGCGCCTGCTGGCCGAGGAAAAAGAAAAATCCGATCGTTCGCGCAAGCGTTTTGAATTCCGACAAGAGCGTATCGCCAAAGCCGAGGCCGAAAAAGAAGCCAAGCGTGTGGCCCGTAAAAAAGCCGCCGAAGAAGCTAAGAAAAAACTCGAAGCACAAAAAGCCAGTGGCGAAGCTCCCGCGGCTGGAAACGACTTGGTGGCCAACGCCATTGCCAGCGCTAAGAAGCCCCAAGCAACGCCGGAAGAGCAAAAGGCCAAACTTGAGCGGGCGGTATCCAGTGCGCAAAGTCGCCTAGAGAAATTGCAGCAACGCCACAGCGAAGCCGACGAAACTCAAAAAGACAAATTGGCCGCTCAAGTCAAGCAAGCAGAAGTTAAACTGCAAGATGCACAAACCAAACTCGACAATTTTTCGCCTGCGGATACCTCAGCACCGGCAACCGCCGCGGTAGATCCCAACGATCCCGTCGCCGCTGCCATCGCTCGCGCACAAGCCAAAATGACCATGGCACCGGATGAGAAGTTGCGCTCGAACCTTGAGTCGCTCAACAAGCGCCTGAAGAAAGCCGAAGAGAAGCTCGCAGCGGCAAAGGCCGATAACGCCGATACGGTCGACGCGCTGCAAACCGGCCTCGATAAACTTAAAGAAAAAATAGCCACTACCGAAAAAGAGCTGGCCGAACTGCCAGCACCCGCAGTACCAGCGGCTGTAAGCGGCGAAGAACAAGATGCTGCCAGCGCCGCCATTGAGCGCGCCAAAGCCAAAGCCGCCGCACAGGCGAGCATGTCGGACGAAGACAAGCTGCGTGATCAGCTATCGGCCATGGCGCCAAGATTGCAAAAAACTCAAGACAAAATCGCCGCGGCTAAAGCTGACAATGCCGACACCCTCGACGCGCTGCAACTGGGTTTAGACAAAATGTTGGCCAAGCAGCAAAAGCTGCGCGATCAGTTGCGCGAACTCAACCCCACAGCGCCGGAGCTGAGTGATACGCCGGTCGAGCAGCCTGCGCCGACTGAAGCAGCTGCGGTTGCCGCTGAGCCCGACGCCGCCACCGCAGCCATCGAGAAAGCCAAGGCCAAAGCGGCGGCTCAAGCCAGTATGTCGCCGCAAGAAAAACTGCGCGACCAAGTGGCGTCGCTGGAAAAGCGTTTAGAGAAGGCCAAACAGCGACTGCAAAAAGCGGAGTCTGAAGACGATGAAAACATCGACGCTTTCAGAGCCGGCGTGGAAAAGACACAGGCGAAGCTCGAACAAACTCAAGCGCAATTAGAAGAGAGTTAGTCCAACCGCCAACAACAATGAGCGCTTGAGCCACTAGCCCACAACACGTTTTCAATCTCAAACCGATTGAACAAAAGAGACCGACACCATGGCCTTTATGAAACAATCATCACCTCACGCCACTCGTGCAGGCGATACCGGTGATGTAATGAAGCAAGTCATCTTGGCTTGTGTGCCCGGCTTGATTGCCCTGAGCTACTTCTTTGGCCCGGGCAGCCTACTTAACGTTTTGCTGGCCAGTGCCACTGCGGTTGGCTGTGAAGCGGCTATTTTAAAGTTGCGCAATCGCCCCACTGGTTTTTATCTAAAAGATTACAGTGCCGTAGTAACCGGCGTACTGCTGGGTTTAGCGCTGCCGCCGTACTGCCCTTGGTGGGTCGTGGTGGTGGGTACCGCATCGGCCATTATTCTCGCCAAACATTTGTACGGCGGCATGGGTTACAACCCGTTTAATCCCGCCATGGTGGGTTACGTTATTTTGCTGATTTCTTTCCCGCTGGAAATGACCCAGTGGGCCGCACCCCGCACGTTACTTGAAGACAATCAATCACTGGTGGGATTGCTCAACGGTCTGCAACAAATTTGGTTTGGCATCCCTATTGACGGTTACACCGGCGCCACTCCACTCGATCTCTTCAAACAAAACAACGCACAATTGGTGGACGATCTCTACGCCGCTGAACCACTTTTCGCCACCGCACAATGGGCCGGTGCTGGCTGGGAATGGGTCAATATTGGTTTCTTGTTAGGCGGCGTCTACTTGCTCTGGCGCAAGATTTTCACCTGGCACACCCCCGTCAGTATGCTGGTTACCTTGTTGGTTCTGTCGGCACTCTTTTACGACGGCGGCAGCTCCGCGAGCGCAGGCTCACCCCTGCTGCATTTACTCTCTGGTGCCACCATGCTCGGTGCCTTCTTTATTGCCACCGATCCCGTTTCATCGGCGGTGAGCACCAAAGGCCGACTCTTTTACGGGGCCGGTATTGGCGCCTTGATATTTATTATCCGTGCCTGGGGCAACTACCCAGACGCCGTCGCCTTTGCAGTATTGCTGATGAACTTTGCAGCCCCGTTTATCGATTATTACACGCTGCCGCGCACCTACGGCCACAGCAACAGCCGCCGCGCCACCGAAAAAAGCGAATAAGGAATTAGACACATGCTGGGAACCTCCATCAGCAAAAACAGTTTATTACTCGGCCTTTTTGCCTTAGTGACTGCTGCCATTCTCGCAGGCACTCAAGCGGGCACCGCCGAACGTATCGCTGCCGCCGAACGTGAAGCCGCGCAAAAAGCCCTACTCGAAATTGTTCCGCTCGATCGTCACGACAATGATTTGTTGGTCGATACCCAAATGATCGATCCTCAATACTGGGATGCGCTTGGGCTTAAAGATGGCGGTAAAATTCATATCGCTCGCGACAATGGCGAAGCGGTGGCTGCAATTATTCCTGCGGTTGCCCCCGATGGTTACAGTGGCGATATCAAGCTCATTATCGGTATTAACGCCGACGGCAGCTTAGCCGGTGTTCGCACCCTCACACACAATGAAACTCCGGGTCTGGGCGACAAGGTGGAGCTGAAGAAAAGCGATTGGATTCTAAGCTTTGATCATAAATCTTTAACCAATCCGGTGCTCTCGGGTTGGGCGGTTAAGAAAGACGGCGGCGAGTTTGATCAGTTCACCGGTGCGACTATCACCCCTAGAGCTGTGGTCAATCAAGTAAAACGCACATTAGAATTCTTTGCCCAAGCAAAACCGTTAACCACCTTAACTACCGAAGACGCCAACTCGGCATCGACACAATCAGGTGCGACTCCATGAGTACCAACTATCGTGAAATCAGCCACAACGGCCTGTGGAAAAACAACCCCGCGCTGGTGCAACTGCTGGGGCTTTGCCCACTTTTAGCGGTCAGTGGCAGTATTGTTAACGCACTGGGCCTAGCACTGGCAACCACACTGGTATTGGTGGGATCGAACATTTCGGTATCACTGATTCGAAAAAACGTCAGCGATGCAGTGCGCCTGCCTGCCTTCGTGATGATTATTGCCTCCTTCACCACCTGCACCGAGTTGGTGATGAAAGCCTTTACCTACGAGCTGTATCAGGTACTGGGGATTTTCATTCCGTTGATTGTGACCAACTGCGCCATTCTCGGCCGCGCCGACGCCTTTGCCAGTAAAAACAACGTCGCCGCTTCCGCCTTTGACGGTTTGATGATGGGTTTAGGTTTTGGACTCGTTCTGGTCGCCGTCGGCGCAATACGAGAGGTGCTTGGCAGCGGGACCTTGTTTGCTGGAATGGATTTGTTGTTGGGCCCCATCGCCGCCAATTGGACCATCACCCTGTTTGGTGATTATCGCGGCTTTTTGGTTGCGATTTTGCCGCCCGGCGCCTTCATCGTCACCGGCTTTTTAATCGCCATCAAAAACGCCATTGACAACAAGATAGATGAACTCGAAAAAGCCAAACGCGTCGAGCCTGTGGTAAAAGGTAGCAAACGAGTAAGAACGACGGGCACCATTACCTAAACCGGTGATCATAAGCCGCGACTCAAACATAAAAAAGAGAGGCATTGCCTCTCTTTTTTATGTTTACGGTAGTGATAATTGCGAAATTCACGTCACGGAAACTCTCGAGTTCACTTCCCGTGAAGATAATCTGTTTTTGCCGCCATCACAAAATCGTTGCGATGTAGACCGTGGATACTGTGTGTCCACCAACTAATGGTGGTGCGTCCCCACTCGACCAAAATTGCGGGGTGATGATTGGAGTCATCGGCTAACTCTCCTACCGCATTGGCAAAATCGAGCGCCTGATTAAAATCTTTAAAGGGGTAGACTTTTTCAACCTGTGCGACACCCTGTTTATCCACCAGCGACCAGCCGGGCAGCTGGCGCAACAACTCTCGTTGCTCTTCGATATCGACCGCTAGAGCACTTTCATCACAAGCTGTGCAGATTTCTCCTGCCAGTTGAGTCATGGGCATGGCGTCCTCAAATCAATGTTGTTTGGCCATCGTTTGATAAATGTACTTTTTCCTTGGCGCATGAATCCTCAGATCTTCTCTATGGATAATAACCTTAATAAATTCAAGTGTAGTTGAATTCTCATCGAGCGCTTTTCACGCCATTTTTGCAATGATCCGGGTGGGTAAACGCCTCAAAATTGGCGCGAGAATAGACCAAGGCCAACCGGGCACAAAAGCAAAAGTTTTTCTGCGCTCGATGGCATCCACCAATTTTTTACAACCGGCCTCAGCGGGAATCACAAAGGGGCGAGACTTAGCCCCTTGATTGATTGGAGTATCGATATAACCTGGGGCGAGAATGGTGACATCAATGGCTTCACTTTGAGTTTCGGCTTGAACCGCCTCCAGATAGGTGGTGACCGCCGCTTTAGTCGCCCCATAAACGCCGCCACTGGGCAAGCCGCGGCTGCCCGCCACCGAACTAAGGCCAACAATCTGTCCGTGCCCCTGCGCCCGCATTAGCGGTAATGCACCTTCCACTGTGGCCATCAAACCTTTGATATTCACATCGATCATGCGCTCTATGTCTTGCATGGAGGATTTTCCCGCCCGACCATTAACACCAATACCGGCGTTGGCGATCACCACATCGAGACGGCCCAGCTGTTCATGAGCCTGTTTCAAGCTGTCGACCACCGCCGCGCAATCACAGACGTCGAGCGCTTTAACGATGACCTTTATCTGGTAGTCCCGGCTCAACTGCTCGGCGATTTCTTCCAGTAACTCCAGTCGCCGCGCCGTTAACACCAAATCGTAACCGCGCTCGGCAAACTCTTTGGCCATGCCCTTGCCCAAACCAGAGGACGCCCCGGTCAAAAAAACTGTTTTTGTGGTCATCGATGAATAAACTCCCTGCTGAAGTGAATGGTTGGACTTAAAAAAGACGGGTCTGAGTGTTGATAGCGCCACTGAGATCGACAATTGTTGATAGAACTTGCGACCAAACTACAGACATAAAAAAACCGGAGCAAGCCCCGGTTTTTGATACGGCGATTAAAGCGTTTTACTGAACTTCAATCACGCCTTCTTCGATCTTCGCCTGCCAAATTTTCGGACCGGTTTGGTGAACTGATTCACCGTTCACATCAACTGCAACGGTCACGGGCATATCTTCGATATCAAACTCGTAAATGGCTTCCATTCCCAAGTCTTCAAAACCCACCACTTTCGAGGCTTTAATGGCTTTTGATACTAAGTAAGCCGAGCCGCCAACAGCCATCAAATAAACGGCTTTGTTGTCTCTAATAGCATCAATGGCGAGAACGCCACGCTCGGCCTTACCCACCATACCGATCAAACCGGTTTGCTCGAGCATGGTACGAGTGAACTTATCCATACGGGTTGCGGTGGTTGGACCTGCAGGCCCCACAACTTCACCCTCGACCGGATCAACAGGGCCAACGTAGTAAATCATACGATTGGTGAAATCCACCGGCAGCTCTTCGCCTTTGGCGATCATGTCGACCATACGTTTATGGGCCGCATCACGGCCGGTGAGTAATTTACCCGACAGCAAAATCGTTTCACCCGGCTCCCACTCGGCAACGTCGGCCTTGGTAACCTCGTTGAGATTGACGCGACGAGCATTCCCCACTTCCCAAGTAATCTCTGGCCAATCTTCGAGGCTTGGAGGCGTTTGCAACGATGGGCCAGAACCGTCCAGGGTGAATTTGCACAAGCGAGTCGCGGCGCAGTTGGGGATGATGGCGATAGGCTTGTTGGCGGCGTGAGTCGGGCAGTCTTTGACCTTCACATCCAATACGGTGGTGAGACCACCCAGCCCCTGAGCACCAATACCTAAGTTATTCACTTTTTCCATCAACTCTAAACGCAGCTCTTCAGAGCGATTGGTCGCGCCGCGCTCTTGCAAGTCGAGGATATCAATAGGATCAAGCAACGCTTCTTTAGCCATGGCCAAAGCTTTATCCGCCGTACCACCAATGCCAATACCGAGAATACCCGGTGGGCACCAGCCAGCCCCCATAGTTGGCAAAACACTCAACACCCAGTCGACAACAGAGTCAGACGGGTTGAGCATGGCAAATTTGGTTTTCGCTTCGGAGCCGCCGCCTTTGGCAACCACGTGTACATCAACTTTATCGCCAGGCACCATTTTGTAGGTAATCATGGCGGGAGTGTTGTCGCCGGTGTTTTTACGAGCTCCGTCGGGATCGGCCAGCACGGAAGCACGCAGTTTATTGTCTGGGTGATTGTAGGCGCGACGTACACCTTCGTTGATCATGTCATCGATGCTCATGCCATCGGCGTCCCACTGAACGTCCATACCGATTTTCATGATAACGCTAACGATGCCCGTATCCTGACAGATTGGGCGGTGGCCTTCGGCACACATCCGAGAGTTGATTAAGATTTGTGCCATGGCATCTTTTGCCGCTGGGCTGGCTTCGCGCTCGTAAGCGGCGTTCATGGCTTGGATAAAATCTTTCGGGTGGTAGTAGGAAATGAACTGAAGGGCATCGGTGATGCTGTCAATCAGGTCGTCTTTACGAATTACCGTAGTCATCGGCTACATCTCTCACACAGGTTGGTCAGAATAGAAGCGCGCTTGCATCTGTTTCGACGCTAAGAGCCCTTCTGTCACGGTTAAGCCCTCAATTTTACACCAGCAAAAGGCTTTTGTCCGGCCGGTTCCTTTAGAGCTTTGTCTTCATTCGCTATTTTAAGCGCCACAAACACAACCACTGGTAGTGAGTTTTCTTGCAATCGCTAGATATGGGCCTAGACTTATTGCTGTCACCGAGTAGATAACTGGGGAAGTTTCTACGCAATGATCGTTACGGCTAGAGTTGAAAACGTTAGTTTCGACACACCAGCAATAGATTCTGGCCGCCCTCCGACCCCCTCGAAAAAAACCCTTGAATCTGCTCTTTCTCGATTGTTTCGCTTATTGTTCCACCCTTTCTTTCGGGTAGCTGTTTTTACGCCCGAAGACTTTGTGTTCGACCATTGTGGAGAATCTTATGGCTACGCTTATAGAGCCCTGCCCTTTTTGTGACAGCGGCCACCTACACATCAGTCATCACCTGCTGTCCCATTCGGTCAGCTGTCAGACCTGCAAGTCGAAGGGACCTCACCGACGGCAGTTAGAAGATGCACTGCTGGAATGGAATCACACCTCGAAACTACTGCGCAGTGCCCGCACCACCGAGCACGCTCAGGTGCACGGACGCTTACACGAGCTCGAAGATGCGGTTAGAAATTTGGCCAGCACCTTGCGCCACGGCCCCATTCAATCAGCGCCGAGAGCGGAGTTTGAGATGGAGCACTGACGGGGCCATTTATGAGGCTGAGTCATTCATAGCGCTGGGCAGCTGATAGGGCTAGGCGACTTATAAAACTAGACAGGTTGATTGCAGGGCCAACCGCGACACGGTGTTGGCCCCCACATCAATCCAAGCGGGAAACCGCCGATTACTGGCCGGCAGGAGTTGATGGCGCGAGCTTGCGTTTAATCTCAAGAATGTCGCGGTTGACGCTGCGACGATAGTTGTCGATCGCCTCGATGGCCTCTTCGTTGGTTTTGACCCGCTTGCTCAAATCACTTTTCAATTGTTTTAGCTGGCTGTCGGCCTTTGCCACGCGATCGGTGAGTTCACGCAAACGCTTTTGCTGACTGTCCGATAAATCAGTGGCGATAGTGAGCTGTTCGGTCTGAAACGCGACATCGCCGCTGAGCTTCGACAGCTCTTTACTTTGAGACTGAGCCAAAGCCAAGGCCTCAGCGGCTTTTTGAGCCCCACCTTTACTGCTTTTAACCACACTCGCCAGCTGTTTTTTATTGTCCGATATCGCCTTTTTATTCACGTTGCGGGTATCCCACAGTTTGCGAATTTCCGACTGAGCCACTTTCAGCTCGTCTCCGGCTGATCGCAACCGCGACTGCAATACCGTCACCGACTGGCTCGATTCGTCATCCGACAAGGTCAGGCGTTTTTCCAACCCCAAGATACGCGCTTCGGCCGAAGACACCTGCTGCTGAGCCATCAATAGCTGCCAATAGGAGAATCCCGCCAATCCCAATCCGGTTAGGGCCAAAATCAGCGCCAGCGGCACCAAAGGCGACGATTTGGCTTGAACCGCCGATACCGGGGTCGGTCTTTTGCGCTGAGTAGCAGCGGTTTTTTTGGTCGATGAGGCGGTGGAATTTTTGTTGCCAGCCAGACTCTCGTCGGCGGCGGCGGTCGGAGCCATACCCATCAGCGTGGGCTCCTTGCGTTCAGTACTCATGGGATTCCTCAATAAACCATTGTAGTTAAATCAACGGAGGTTAGATCAACCGAGGTTAAATCAACGGAGGTAAATTCATGCCGTTCAATCAATGGCGTTAAATCAATGTGACTCAATCAATATCATGCAAAAAAAGTTAGAGCGCGTTTTATATCAAAGGTGCAGTTTTTTTGACATCCCAAAACGCAAAAAACCGGGCAATGCCCGGCTTTTCGTGGTGTTTTTTGCGAAATTTACGACTTATACGTAAACCAGCAGAGCAACCAATACAGCGGTCAAGGCCAAGCTGCAGTGGATAACACCTTTAACTGTGGTCATCGGACCTTGTTTACCAACAATCGCATTCACTTCTAGTGCTGCGATGATCGCCAAAGCAACCAACAAACCGGTAGAACCTTCGGCTCTCAAACCGTAACCGCCACCGCTCACAAAGTGAGGACCGGCCAACATGAAGAAAGCCATAGGGCCAGAGAACAAGGTGTTGGTACGAGAAGCCAACAACGCTTTAGCGCCTGCAGCTGGACCGTCACCTTCAACCAAGCCTAAGGCGATCTTTTGGTTTGGCCAGATAATCAACCAAACGTTCAAGAACATCAAAGTACCCAAGGTAATACCGGCAATGATGTAAGCGTTCAGTAGATCTTGCTTAGCCAGACCGACCAACAGAATCAAACCGGTGATGAAAGTGAACATGGCGCTCCAACGGAACCACCACAAGGCTTCAGGAGCCAATTTCGCTTTCGCGTCTTTTAGAGCTTCTGGGGTAGCGGCTTTGAAATAGCCACCTTGGATAAAGTTGAAGTAGTACAACAATCCCATCCAAGTCATACCGAACAGAAGATGTCCCCAACGAGCGAGGAAGTTAACAAATTGCATAGTTTCCATAATACGATCCTTAAACAGCGGCTATCAGAATTATTGTTTTTTCGAGGTTCCAGGCGGCTTGTGGCCACCAGACTTCACGTTCTTTTTTTTGGGTACAGACATGAACGTTATAAGCCGGAGTCTACTCGAGATGCAAGTTTTGTACGCTCGCGTCTCAGTAACCGTTTCGAAACCAACCGAATAACCCTGATAAAACAAGGGATTAGCGGGGCTTCGTCCCCAAATAAAATCCCCGCTATTTTACGGCCTAAGGATGAAAATAAGAAGACAGCGAGGCAAGGAAATACCACATTGTGAGTAGATTGACGCAATCAGCCATGAGTATTTGTCTTTTTAACCCCTTCGCAGCAAAGCCCGATGGGGTAAACACCTCACAAAGGCAAAGATACCGACACTTTCAAACCTGATTCGAGGTTGTCCAAAGTAACGTCGCCGCCATGATTGCGAATCACCTGACGAGCAATAGAAAGCCCAAGCCCCATGCCGCCTGTTTGACGACTGCGCGATTGCTCCAAGCGCACGAAGGGCTCGAACACCGACTCCATCTCACTGGGGTCAATGCCCGGCCCCCTGTCGATAATGGTAATGAGCACTTGATCATTACTGGCGGCCAAGGCCACCCGGGCTCTTTCGCCGTAATAAACCGCATTTTCAATCAGATTACGCAGCGCCCGCTTCACACTCACTGGGCGCAGCGCCATCACCACCGCATCCAAGCGATCGCACTGCACCGCCAAGCCCAGATCCTGTAGATCGTCACAAACACTCTCGAGCAGCGCTGTTAAATCGGTTTTCTGAGTCGGCTCCACATCGCCCGAGTGGCGCACGAAGGCCAGACTCGCCTCGGACATCTGCTGCATTTCGTCGAGACTTTCGAGCAAGCGCTGTTTTTCATCGCCATCGTCCATCAGTTCTAAGCGCAGCCTCATACTGGTCATGGGGGTTCGCAGGTCGTGCGACAGGGCCGCCAACATGCGGGTCCGATCCGACACAAAACGCTGCAAGCGGTCATTCATTTGGTTAAAGGCAACCACCGTATCGCGAATATCCGCTGGGCCCTCTTCCTTTAACGGAGCCACATTTCGCCCTCGGCCAATATCATCGGCCGCAGCCGCCAGTGACGACAAAGGACGAGTGATCTTGCGTATTTGAAAAAACAACACCAACAACACCAACAACACCAACACACTGGCCACTAAAACAAAATTGAGAGCCTGCTTTATCGCCAGAGGGGCGAGATCCGGCGCCGCCATCACGGCCACAAACCACTGACCATTATTGAGCTTTACCGCCAGCATGAGTTTTTCGAGCTCACCACCGCGATGACTGCGCTCGAATTGGGCTTGATCCGAGCTGAGACGCTCGCGCGGGCGAAACGGTGGTCGCGGGTGCTCGCGACTCGGCCTAAAGCGTTCTTCGTGCCGCTGTTCATAGCGCTGCGAAAACGGCTCCATGTCATTGTCGTTATCGTTGTCATAGCCCAATCGCAACCGCACCTCAATACGCCCCCGATAAGCTTCACCCAACTTCTTCAACATCAAACGCTCGACCCGCATCTCTCGCAGACGCTGTTGTCGAGACTCAGCTTTCGCCGCTGGCGGAAGTTGCGGAAGGAACTGATAGCGAAGCCCCGGTCGCTTCCAGGCCTTCAATACCGTTGGCCGCAATTCGCTCGGCACCTGCTCAAGCAGCGTAATCATGGCGCCAAATTGACGAGAGAAATGCAGTTCGCTGTGCATGGCCATTCGCTCTTGATAGGCGCGAGTCAGCAACCAGGAGCTGATGCCTTGCGCCAAAAACAGCGCCAAGATCACCCACACAATCATTTGCGGTAACAGTTTCTTGGGCCATAGTGTTTGCAACCAAAAGCGCTTTAACCAAGCCATGCTTAATCCTTCACCTTGGCGCTGACCTGAGCGGCAAACAGATAACCGCCGCCCCAAACGGTTTTGATCAAACTTGGGTTCTGCGGATCTTGCTCGATTTTTTTACGCAAACGGCTCACCTGATTATCGATGCTGCGATCAAACGGATCGGCCTCGCGGCCTTTGGTATAAGTCAGCAATTGATCGCGGCTTAAGACCCGTTGAGGATGCTCGATAAATACCTGCAACAGGCGAAACTCAGCGGAACTTAATGGCACCAGAACGCCGTCATCGCTCAACAAATGGCGCTGGTGGGTATCGAATGTCCAAGGCTCAAAATAGTACGCGCCGGACGCCTCTTGTGACTTAGACGCAACCACTGACACGGCCTCGTCATCACTCTCTCTGGCTCGTCTTAATACCGCTTTAATACGAGCCAACAGCACTCGGGGCACGAAAGGCTTGGTGACGTAGTCATCGGCGCCTATTTCGAGGCCAACCACACAATCGGCATCCTCACTCATGGCGGTCAGCATGATCACCGGCGGCCCCTGTCGATCGCGTATGTGGCGGCACAGGCTCAAACCGTCTTCACCGGGCATCATCAAATCTAAAACCACCAAATCAAACGCGGCCGTGGGCAACAGTGCCCGCAACTGCTCGCCGTTCTCGGCGGTAGTGACTTCAAAATCATGCTTGGTGAGATAACTTCCCAGCAGCTCTCGAATATCGCGATGATCGTCGACCACTAGGATGTGTGCTTGCGTCATAACCGATGCCTAACCCGAATAATAACTAACCGATGAACATTATACCGCTGTCGAGGACCGCAACCTGTATCAAAATGTATCTGAAGCCCACACCCGATTCTTCAGTGATACACCTTGATACAAATTAGCCCCATTCTGGGACACTTACCAGACACGCCCATGTTCCAATGATCTCACTGAAACGAAACACCAACGGCACTAGGCCACAACACGCAGTGAAGACACTATCGAGGAAATCACATGAAAAAGACATTACTCATCGCATCACTTCTGACCACCACCCTAGCCGCCGCCCCTCTAATGGCTGAAGGCAAGGATCGCGACCACGGCTGTGACCGCGAGCGCGGCATGAAACATCACGCCTTTGACATGGGTATGGGCGGCAAAATGAACAAAAAGGAAATGTTTGAGCGCGAATTCAATGCCGAGCAGATTCGCACCCTCATGGAAGCGCGTCTGCTGATGAAAGGTAACGACAATCTAAAAGTCGGAAAAATCAGCCAAGCGGGCGACGGCTACAGCGTAGCTATCGTGACCCAAGACGACTCGCTGGTGAAAGAGCTGGATCTAGCCGCCAACGGCATGCCCAAAGAGATATATGAGAAAATTCAAAAACGTATGGAAAAACGCCGCCAAGACAAAGATTGATTCTACACCTCACCCTCAATAGGCGAACACAGCCATAGCCCTGTTCGCCTCGCTTGGGAGCCTCAGTGCTCCCCTTTTTATAGCTCCCCTTTCTATGACTCGCTTTTCTATTACTCGTCTTTCGATGACTCGAACAGCTTTAGGAGTTAACATGCCAGCAAGCCGCAATTCCCTTAAAACCACCGCTGCATTCACATCAAAGCTCGCACTGGTATCACTCGCCGCCTGTATTGCATTGACGGGCTGCAGCCAACAACAAAAGCGTCCGGCCCTGAACGAAACCTTTAACACCCAAACTGCCGATGACGGCAGCAAACGCTTCGTCTACAGCGTTAGCCCCGATCGTAGCCAACAAAAGCGCCCTCCCCGAAACAGCAGTGATCATCAGGGGCGAAAAAAACCGGCGGACAACAACCGCGCCGATCGACAAGAAAAGATTGCCGCAGCCGCCAAAGAAATGCTCGACTCGACATTGGAGGAAATGCAATTTTGCCCACAGGGCTATAAGGTTCTTGACTCCACCTTCGATCGTGGCCGCTACATTATTCACGGAGAATGTCTCACGAGTACCGATAACTAAGAGAAACCTAGCGCACTAAAACTCAGAAGTAATAGCGCGCTTCGAGTTAGCGCTTTCTCGCCACAATAAAAACACTAATACCCTTTGGTCCGTGGTGCCACCGCGTGTCGATGGAAAAGCCCGCCGCCTCGATCTCGGCGACTAGTTCGTCCTCTTTAAGAATAAACACGTCCGGCATCAAGCCAAAGGGTTTTGCGATTGGTACCAGCCACTTAATGAAACGAAAAGCCGAATTGCCGAGACAACCGGTACTGCTGACAAAAACGCCGCCGGGCTTAAGAATACGCGCCACTTCTACGAGCACTTCTGTGTGATTGGGTATTAAGTGAATCACATTAAGTCCCAACACAGCATCGAGACTCGAGGCTTCGGCGTTAAACTCCTGCAGGGTTGCCCGAGTAAAGGTGACATTGTCCACCTTCGCCGACTCCGCCTTAGAGCGGCCAATCTCGACCATCTTGTCAGAGAAATCGATGGCGTCGTACTGCCGAACCACCGGCGCGTGATGAATCGCCGTTGACCCGGTACCGCACCCAAACTCGAGAACGTGCATATCGGGGGTGAAAAAGCGCTGGGTTTCCGAAAGTTTTCGCTGAAACGTTTCTTCATCGGGCACCGCTCGCTTAGCGTATTTTTCCGCGGTTTTATCCCAAAAGGTGTCTGACTGACTCACGATGCTCTATCTCCTTTAGACGATGACGGTCATGGAGTTCGGATCATAACCGACACAGGGCGCGAAAATTAGAACATCGTTCAAAAAAAACAAATCATTACACAAGTGCTTGCGAAAACGATGAAATAAAGCCCCGTTCGTAAGCAGTGCAACTTAACTATGTAAAAGTCCTACGCCTTTCACAAAATCAGCGGCCAAACACGTACACCACTTCACCCACCAATCGATTCCGGGGAACGGCTCCCCAATAACGAGAGTCAGAAGAGTTATCACGATTGTCCCCTAAAAAGAAATAATGTCCCTCCGGCACGAGATGGGTGGATTGTTTTTGCGACGATTGTGAACGGCGTAGCTGATAGGTTTCACCGGCGTTGGTTTCTTCAAAGATGGAAGCGCCGCCTCTGCGTGCAACAAATTCCGTTACTAAAGGCTCCCCGTTAATGGAAATACCATCAACCCCTACATCCACCCGATCACCGCCAACACCGATTAAGCGCTTCACATAGGGTACCCCGTCTTTATGTGGAGGGTAAAAAGCGTAAACGCCGCCTTTTATCAATTGCAGTTGATCGGAGATTCCACCCTCCACAAGATTAACCCCATAAGAACCATAATTACCGAAACCCTGCTTTTTTACGATAATGTGATCACCAGTATTGAGATAAGGGCTCATGGAACTGGCTGGCATGGAAAAAGGCTCGAAGAAAAACACCCGTACCACCAACAGCGGAGACAACAACAATAAATAGGCGACCGGAATCCCCCACCACCGAGAATACCAACACCGATCCTTACTGGGCCCGAATTGCTTGGCAATCTGAAATCCGTGAATCGCGCAAACTAAATTAACTAACGCCGAGAAATACGATTGTAGATACCAATCGATAACGCCCACGAATAAAGCCGCAACAAAATACGCGAAGAACAACCTAAGCCGCTGTACATACAGAAATACCATCGGCTGCAAAATCAAACCAATCACCACCGCAAGCCAAGGCTTGGGCATCCAAACTCCTTTCATTCGAAAATCCCTATATTCAATATATTGCTTAACATTCAGACACGGCCAATCCAAGTCCGTGTTATTTCGGCTTTTCACCATTCACCAGCATTTGCAAGTACTTTGTAAACCGCCGCTGTCTTGTTTCCGGTTTCTTTGCACTCGCCAGAGCATAAGCAATCACGTAGCGATTGGACTTATTCAACGTTTCGAAAAACTGTCTTACTGCCGGCTGCTGATCCAAGGCCGCCAGAAAATCTTCAGGCACCTGCATCTCGCTGACACGATAGGCCTCGTCCCACCGACCGTCTGCCTTTGCAGCGCGAACCTGTACCAACCCAGGCTCTCTCATTCGGTTTTCATCTATTAGACGCTCGACATGCTCGGTGTTTCGCTTGGACCAAGCGCTTCGAGCTTTTCTCGGCGTAATGCGCTGTAGATAGGCTTGATCGTCTAGGGATTTCTTTACCCCATCAATCCAGCCCCAGCACAAAGACTCAACCACTAGATGATCCCAAGTGATACTCGGGGTCTTAGCCTTCTTCTTAAAGACCTTTACCCAAAGCTCCGTTTCAGTAGAGTGATTTTTTTCAAGCCAATCGCAGAGATGCTGGGGGGTTTCAAACGATAAGGCTTTCGATGGATCCACTTCTGGCATTGACTTTAATATCCTTGGAAATAGCGGTGCAATCCGTACAACATAAAACGAATCGGTGATTTTTTCTAGCGCGAATCAACTTAAGGGCGAGAGCATTGCAATAATGTAGTAATGCAGATTGCGAATCAAACAACAGATCTTTCTGATCTATTCCACTTTGATAAAGACCGAAAAATAAAAGGCGCCAAGACAACCCGCCCAAAAAAGCCCCCAACCAATGCCCGCCAACCCAAGGCTTTCGAGTAGATTGATACCGGAAAACATCTCAACAACAATCGACAGCACCACAGGAAGCGCCAGAAGCATAAACCAAATCGCCTTACCCCCAAGCTTTACAGCACCCGCGCAATATGGGCATACCTGCAAGGTTCTAGAGAACTGGTACCATTTATAGTTTTTCTGCACAGGCCTACGACCAAGCTGGTTTAGGGTAGCCCTCTCTAAGCACCAAGGGCATGTTTTCTTTAGCATGTTGGCGTTCCTTGGTATTTAGTGTTTCTAATCATCGATCACTGACCACGCATGACCGGCCAAAATGCACGTGCAAGAAGCTAAACCTGAAGACACTATCGGTAATTTCGTTCTCGACAGTTCAGAATTCTAATTCTTCGGTTGCGAAACTGAACGCCCGCAAGATGTGCTTGTTAAGGCCAAGTTCGAGATAAGACCAACTCCTTGAGGCACAAACATAACGCTGCGCAATATTAATTTTAGAACGAGCTACTTAGCACGCTGCTTTGGAACGACGAACGAACGGAAGGAATTTAAATTAGACTC
>JBOEGJ010000032.1:0-9889 GCA_050633365.1 Cellvibrionaceae bacterium
TGTCGGCATCCGCGTCCGCATCCGTGTCCGCATCAGCGTCCGCATCGGAATCCGTGTCGGCATCGGAGTCGGTGTCCGAGTCGGCGTCGGTGTCGGTGTCGGTGTCGCCCAAGCTTCACAAGAGAGTGAAATCGATCCATTTCAAGGCGACATGTTTGGCGCTTCGAAGCCGCATCCCGCAGTGGATGCCATCGAGGAGCTAAACCCTGATAACTTGACCCCAAGACAAGCCCTCGAGGCCCTCTATAAACTCAAAGATTTGACGCAGTAGTGCCCGGCGGCGGATTAGTGGATCGATGCTAGTTCGCCAACGCCTGCTCTCACTGAGAATCAATTGCAGGAAAGTCTGTGAGTTTGGCCATTTCGTATAAAATTTCGGCAGCTTAGAGAGAAAACCAATAATCTTAATCAGATAAACTCTCCCGCGTTGAAGAGCAAACTGCTACAATCCGCGCCTTAGCCTGAACCCTATATAATCTAAACTAGAAAAAGTGGAGTTTAACCATGACTTTTGTGGTTGCCGATAACTGTGTTAAGTGTAAACACACCGACTGTGTTGAAGTATGCCCTGTAGACTGCTTCTACGAAGGCCCTAATTTCTTGGTTATTCACCCAGATGAGTGTATCGATTGCGCTCTGTGTGAGCCAGAATGTCCTGTTGATGCAATTTTCTCAGAAGATGAAGTTCCTGCCGGTCAAGAAGTCTACACTGAGCTTAATGCCGAACTGGCAGAAGTTTGGCCAAACATCACCGAAAAGAAAGATGCTCCAGCCGATCACGCGGAGTGGGATGGTGTTGAGAACAAGCTTCAGTATTTAGAGCGCTAAAACTCCGAATGCCAAAAGCAAAAAAAACCGCAGCTAGCTGCGGTTTTTTTTATGTTTCTGATTTGTCGTCACCTCAGAGAAGCAACTCCAAATCTAAGCTCTCTTAGATATTGCTGAACAGCGCCTCACTATTAAGTCCTTGCTTTTCAAGGATGTCACGCAGGCGTTTAAGTGCCTCAACCTGAATTTGACGAACACGCTCACGAGTTAAGCCAATCTCGCGCCCCACCTCTTCTAAGGTGCTCATCTCATAGCCTCGTAGACCAAACCGTCGCGCAACAACTTCACGCTGCTTTTCGGTCAATTCCGTGAGCCAACCATCGATACTCTCGCTCAGATCACTGTCTTGCAACAGCGACGCTGGATCCGAAACATGCTGGTCAGGAATGGTGTCGACCAGAGACTTATCGGACGACTGACCGATAGGCACATCCATCGAGGTAACTCGCTCATTAAGCCCCAGCATGCGCTGAACGTCTGCGACAGGCTTATCAAGCAGATTGGCAATGTCTTCTGGTGTAGGCTCGTGATCAAGCTTCTGCGCTAGCTCACGGGCGGCTCTCAAATACACATTCAACTCTTTAACCACGTGAATCGGTAAACGAATCGTACGAGTCTGATTCATAATTGCTCGTTCGATGGTTTGACGAATCCACCAGGTGGCGTAAGTCGAGAAGCGAAAGCCTCTTTCGGGATCAAATTTTTCTACCGCCCGAATCAACCCCAAGTTACCTTCTTCGATGAGGTCGAGTAGCGCCAAACCGCGATTTACGTAACGTCGAGCGATTTTCACTACCAAGCGCAGATTGCTTTCAATCATGCGCTTGCGTGAGGCTTCACAGCCACGCAGAGATTTTCGGGAGAAATAAACTTCTTCTTCTGCTGATAATAACGGCGAAAAGCCGATTTCATTGAGATAGAGCTGAGTTGCATCCAGCGTCTTTTGGAATTTGTCGGTACTCGGCGAGGCTGCCGGTCGCTTTGCTTTTGCTTTAGTTGTTTTCGTCGCTTTTGGCTTACCTGCCTTGGCTTGCTTTTCGAAAAGGTTGGTTTCGGCGAGAGAAGCAATCTCGTCGTGTTTATTGTATGTCGCTTCTTGTACTGCCATGTTACTAGCCCTGTGAGTCTTCGGTTTAATGTTGGTAGGAGACTTTCCGATACTTTTTTGTATCTTTGGAATGTCCAACCCTTTTTCACCCTCAGTGGACCACTTTTTTAACCTTCTGCAGCAGTAGTCGCTGCTTATCATTATTATCTAAAAGTTAGAGCCTCTTTATCTTTCCATTCAACGTTTCGGTAAATACCTGAGTGGATCTATCGGCTTGCCATCACGTCTTATTTCAAAATGCAGTTTGCTCTGATCGGTGCCACTATTCCCTATTTCGGCAATTTTCTGACCCGCTTTAATAACCTCACCTTCTTTTATCAATAATCGACTGTTATGTGCATAGGCACTTAGGAATCGGTCATTGTGTTTAATGATCAACAAATTGCCATATCCGCGTATCCCACTACCCGCGTAAACTACAGCGCCGGGAGCCGCGGCAACTACAGGCTCTCCCAAACTCCCCTTGATATCAATACCTTTGTTTAGGCTTTTTAGAGATGAAAACCGAGCTATTATTCGACCCTGTACTGGCCATCGCCACTTCAAACTGCCGGTTGGAGTAGATGTAACAGCAACTTTTTTCTGTGAACTTGTCGTGCTTTTTGAACGCTGAGGCTTGGCTTTTTTAGAAGAAGACTTAGATGCCACCTTGGAAGATGAAACTTTTGCGACAGTTTTATTAAGGTAGATCTTTTGGCCCGGATATATCGTGAAACTGCTGTTCACACCGTTAGCCTTGGCGAGTTTTTTATAATCAATTCCATAGCGCCAAGCAATAGAATAGAGAGTCTCGCCTTTTGCAACTAGGTGATACCCTAATTTTGACGAAGAAACGGAAGTTCTATCCTGCACCGGCGCACGGTTTGTGGACGACGAACAGGCAGACAAAACCAACAGGATGCTCAATATTTTGAACACCCAAAGAGTCAATTTTTGCCCCTCTGTGGTCATAAACCCCATCTAAATCTCTTCTTAAACTGGCTATTTACAAGTGCCTAATATGTATTTAAGTGATTAAAGTACCTAGGTTATGCTAAACACGTATAAAAAAAGAGGTATAAAACCTATCAATTAAACACAAATAATGAACTTTCCGACTTTACTGCAATGCTTCCCCTAAAAATATCCCATTTTTGTTGCATCTCATCTCTAAGCAAGAAAGAAGTATTATGTGTCGGTCTCTGGGGTTTTCGCCATCCATTCAATGACCACAACCAACATAGCGCCCATCAGCGCCACCACCGCGGCCGTTACCCAATCGGAGTTTTGCCCAGTAATCTGCGCATAAGTCAGCGGCATCAAGTTCTCTTGCACCACCGGTACCCACTCACCATGGCGATCTTGAATTGACTCTAATGTATGCTTCCAGGGCCAGATAATGTTGAGAGAACCTAACAAGACCCCAGTCAACAGCGCCATAGTTTCAGCTTTCCAATGATGTAACAACCAACTCAGTAGATGTGAGAAGAGCAATAGGCCAAGCCCACAACCCAAGGCAAACGGCAACATAATGCTCAATTGTAACTGAGAGAGCGCAGCCACAACCGTTGAATAGAGCCCCATCATCAACAATAAAAAACCACCGGAAATCCCCGGGAGAATCATGGCGCAAATAGCGACAGACCCCGCCAGCGCTAACACCCACCAGGTATCAGGTAATTGCGTAGGCTTCAGCATTGAGACCGCAATCGCTATCAACACGCCCGCAATCAACAGGAATGCGCGAGCCATCGACCACTTGGGAACTTGCCGGAGCAAGATCAATGAAGACGCCAACACCAGACCAAAAAACAGCGACCAGACCAATATAGGCTGCGTCTCCAACAAAAAAACCACAAGCTTCGCCAGCGATACGATACTGGTTAATACGCCGGCAAAAACAGCCAACAAGAAATTGCCGTTGATATGAGCCCAGGTGGCCTCAACGCCCTGAGTTCTCAAACACTGTAATGCGCGATGATCAAAGCTTCGCAGAGAATCGATTAACTCCGTATAAATCCCGGTAATAAAAGCAATGGTACCGCCCGAGACCCCAGGGACCACGTCGGCGGCGCCCATCGCTAGCCCCCGCAGAAAGAGAGAGAAATAATCTTTGAAACTGCGAGTGCGATCCATAGCGATAGGGTCCGAGGTGTGAGATGGGATAACGAACAGAAAAGAAGCTTAAGGCAGTTCAAAGTTGAACCGCCAAGGGGTGAAACGACTAGCGTGTAACGCCGGACAACAAAGGCACAAATTTAACCGGTTCCAACACTTGAGTCATGAAGTTGTCGGTATCACCTTCGCGAATAATGAGTCGCAGCTCTTGAGTATCTCCACCCACTGGAATCACTAACACACCGTTAGGCGCTAATTGCTCAAGCAACTCGGGAGGAACTTCTCGCGGTGCGGCGGTACTCAAGATACCATCAAAAGGGCCTTTTTCCGGCCAGCCAAAACCACCGTCGGCGTGTTTAAGCTCGACATTGCGAAGACCGATCTTTCTCAATCGTTCGCGAGCCTTGTCTTGCAGGGGTTTGATTCTCTCGACGCTAAATAGAGTTGGAACAAGCTGCGCTAAAACACTGGTTTGATAGCCAGAGCCAGTTCCTACTTCGAGTACTCGATTGAGTTTGCCAGCGGCGCCAATGAGTACTTCGGTCATTCGGGCGACAATATAGGGTTGCGACAGTGTTTGGCCGTAGCCAATAGGGAGCGCGGTGTCTTCGTAGGCGCGATGAGAAAGCGCCTCATCGAGAAAGATATGGCGAGGCGTATCGCCCATCACATCGAGAACTTGAAGATTGGTCACACCTTGATCAGATAATCGCTGAACCAAACGTTGCCTCGTACGCTGCGAGGTCATTCCAATACCCTGTAACTGCTGACTCACCCTTTTCCCCCAAAAAAACAACCATTACTCGGATGAGAGCGACTGGCACTGCGGCCAAGAATCACTCAATCAGCCGAGGACTATACCATATCCTGTTGCAGTGACACGTCTTTCAACAGTAGTAACTCCCGCAATATCGCCGTCGCGTAAGTCCCCGGAGGCAGACAAAATGTCACCTCGAGGCTCGCTTGATCAAGATTCGCACTAAACTGCTCCGGCACCAGACTCAGCAAGCGGCGTTCCTGTGAAAGACCCACATGCTCGAGCCCCTCTTTCCAAGCATTCAAGGACGATAACTCAGCAGATTCAAAAGCTTCACACTCACCGGCGCCCAACGGACGCCCTCGCCCCCACAGAGGACCGGTGGGTAATACACTAGACTCGGAGGACTGTGCCGAAGGCAGCGAAGGCTCACCGCCCAATAATGTTTGCCAAGAACCGTTGGCAACTCGGGCACTGAGCACTCTATTGAAGAGATAGGATCGCGCAGCGGATAAAATCAGTCCTCGCTTTTGACGGTTTTTTATCTTGCCGCCCTCGACCAATAAACGCTGAGCCTCATTTAGATTATTGCCGTCGTGACCAAAGCGCTGTTGACCGAAATAATTGGGAACGCCCTGTTGCGCCACCCGCGTTAAACGCTCTTCCAAATCATCCAAACGGCCTTTGAGATCATGCAAACGAATACAAAAGCGATTGCTGGCATGACTGCCGCGACGCAGCTTTTTGTTGTGACGACACACTTCCAACAAGCTCACAGTTTCAGAATTGATTTCGGTCCAGCTTGGCTCTTCTCCTTTGGGGAAATACACGCTGAACCACTGCCGGGTCACGCCATGGCGATCCTTCAGTCCGGCATAGCCCACATCCATGGGTTGAACCTCGGCCAAACGCGCGATTTGACGAGCTAACCAGGCAGTATTATCGCCGCGCTTTTCGATGTGCAGATACACGTGCTCACCACTGCCGGTCAGTTCAAAGCCTAGGTTTTCATCCACAATAAAGTCGTCGAGCTGACGACGGAACAATCCCTCTACTTGGGGTTCACCGTAGGCATAGGCCCAATCGATGGGGAATTCACTGGTCACTTTGCCTTCGCTCACTAGGGTACTCACTACATCAATCTACGACGTTTAATCGTCTCGTTGTTCTTGGTATTGCAGGGTTAAGCCATCACCAATGGTTAACGACGACGAGGTTTTCCACCAGCGCGGCTACCTTTGGCTTTTCGGCTATCTGTCGAGCGTTTAGCTGGGCGACCATCTCCCGCACTTCGTCCCTGTGAGCCGATAGCTTTGATGTATGTCTTGTATTTACCTTGCGGTTTGTCCTCCCACGGCACTAACTGATTGGCGCCATCTCCAATCAAGTCCTTGCGGTTCATATCGACCAATGCCTTGCGAAGATACGCCCAGTTTTTGGGGTCGTGATAACGCAAAAATGCTTTTTGCAAACGTCGCTGTTCGAGTTTACGAGGAATGTAAATCTTCTTGCTCTTGTAACTGAGCTTATGTAACGGATCGCGCTCAGAATGATACATGGCCGTCGCTAGCGACATGGGCGAGGGATAAAAAGTTTGTACCTGATCGACTCTGAATTTGTTTTTCTTTAACCACAGCGACAAATTCAACATATCGGTATCTTCGCAACCGGGATGCGCCGCGATGAAATAGGGAATTAAATACTGCTCTTTGCCTGCCTCTTTCGAGTACTTATCAAACATCTTTTTAAATTCATGATAAGTATCCATACCCGGTTTCATCATCTTATTGAGCGTGTCCATCTCGCTGTGCTCTGGCGCAATTTTTAAATAACCGCCCACATGATGAGTCACCAATTCTTTAACGTATTCAGGATCGCGCACCGCCAAGTCGTAGCGAAGACCGGAGGCGATCGCCACGCGCTTAACGCCTTTGATTTCTCGAGCTTTGCGATAAAGCTCGGTGGTTTGACGATGATCGGTCACCAAGTTTTTACAAATGGTAGGAAATACACATGATAGACGACGGCAGTTGGCATGAATAACCGGGTCTTTACAATTGAGGTGATACATATTGGCGGTAGGGCCGCCCAAGTCTGAAATGGTGCCGGTAAAGCCGGGTACAACTTTGGTAATCTGCTCAATTTCATTCAGCACAGATTCTTGCGAACGGCTTTGAATGACTCGCCCTTCATGTTCAGTGATCGAACAAAAGGTACAGCCACCAAAACAACCGCGCATAATATTGACCGAGGTTTTGATCATATCGTAAGCGGGAATCTTTGCGTCGCCATAGCTCGGATGCGGTCTGCGCTGATAGGCCAAGGCAAACACACCATCCATTTCGTCGGTCTCCAACGGGATGGGTGGCGGATTGACCCACAGCTCTCGATTACCGTGTTTCTGTACCAGCACACGGGCATTGTGAGGGTTAGATTCTTGATGCAATACTCGAGAGGCGTGTGAATACAAGATCGCATCTTTAGCGACCTTCTCAAACGACGGCAAACGCAAATAGGTATTGTCCATATCCCAAACACTTTTGCCTTGCAGTGGCATGGGAATAATTCGTACCGGCTGAACATCGTCTTCGAGCGGCTCTAAAGTATCTTTCTTTGCGCAGGAACCATCCTCTTTGGAATCGAACTCGTAGGGGTTCGGGATTTCATCGACGTGTTTAGGCCAATCGATGCGTGTGGAATCGATCTCAGTCCACCCGGCCGGTACCGCGCTGCGAACAACGGCCGTACCACGAATACTGTCGAGTTCCTTAATGGATTTACCCATAGAGAGCTCATGAGCCACCTCGGCAATGGCGCGCTCGGCGTTGCCGTACAACAGAATATCCGCGGTGGAGTCGATCAAGACTGAACGTCTCACCTCATCGCTCCAATAATCGTATTGGGCAATTCGGCGTAAACTGGCTTCGATGCCTCCCAGCACAATGGGCACGTCTTTATAGGCTTCTTTGCAGCGCTGCGCGTAAACCGTCACCGCGCGATCAGGTCGTTTACCCGGAGCGCCATCGGGGGTATAGGCATCGTCATTGCGCACTTTGAGATCGGCTGTGTAACGGTTGATCATGGAATCCATGTTGCCCGCAGATACGCCAAAAAAGAGATTGGGTTTACCCAAGGCCTTGAAGTCTTCGGCGCTGCGCCAATCAGGCTGGGCGATAATCCCTACCCGAAACCCCTGCGATTCCAAAAAGCGTCCCATCACCGCCATCCCAAAACTCGGGTGATCGACGTAGGCGTCGCCGCAAACAATGATGATGTCACAGCTGTCCCAGCCGAGTTGATCCATCTCTTCTCGGCTCATGGGCAAATAAGGCGCAGTGCCATAACATTCCGCCCAGTATTTTGGGTAACCAAACAAAGGGTCAGCCGGTATCGGCTTAGCAAGAGGGCGAGACATAACAAAAGACCTTAGAAGCAGCAGGGGTATTGGCCTGCAGGGGGATTAACAAGGCCGCATTTTCCCAAAAAACCGCCTCCGGTGACAGCAAAATCTCGGATTAAACAATTCAGATTAAACACTAACGCAGAACTAAACCGGCAGACTCGCCGTATTACTACCCGTGCCGAAGACGAATGTACTTATAGGCAGCCTCGAATTAAGAGGCAAACAACGGTGGTATTCAAAAATCCCCCAGTTCAGAGACAACGGCCTCATGCGACACTTTTGATACAATCGTTAACCTATGTAAAAAGCGTCAAAAGAAGAGACTCACAAGGGAAAAGCCATTATTCTGTTGTGCGCATTATCGATAATCATTCCCAATAAAAGATATCACCGTGACTCCATTCCAGACGCTTGCAAGGCCCAACAACATTGGTCCCTCACTCATGCCATCTCGAGGCAAATTGGGCCTCATAAGCCTAGTGGCTTTATTACTCAATGGATGCATGAGTACGCCACCGCAAAATGAGCACCAGCGGAAAATCCAAGAAAACGCCCCGTTTGCGCTTACCGATCACGAGGGCAATAGCCAGCAAACCCTTGCCCAGCAGCCAAAGGCACCGTCGAATTGGATCAAGAGCTTTAATGACGCCGATTTGGATCAGTGGGTGGCGATCGCCATCACCGACAATTTCGATTTGGCTCAGGCTCGCGCTCGAGTCGACGCCGCTCAGCAGCTGCGCTCTAGCAGCGCCTCAAACCTTTGGCCAACCTTGGATTTAGAGGTCACTCAGCAGCGTCAGAAAACCACGGGTTCAACCACCGATTATCAAAATAATGCCGGCATTAGCGCCAGTGTTGCCTGGGAAGCTGATTTATGGGGAAAGCTGTCAAACACTCGCGACGCCTCTGATTTTCGCTGGCAAGCCGAACAGGCACGATTTAATGCCAGTAAGCTTTCGTTAAGCGCACAAATTGCAAAAGCTTGGTTCGACGTCATTGCCGCCAGCCAGCTGTCTCAACTCTTAACAGAACGTGTGGATAACTTAACCACCAATCTGGATATTATTCAGAACGGCTATCGCCAAGGCATCAATAACGCCCTAGACGTCTATCTCGCGCAAAGTGATCTCGCTAACGAATCCAACAGTTTGCAACAGCAACTCGCCCAAGAAAAAGCCGAAATTCGCCAATTTCAATTGTTACTGGGTCAATATCCCTCCGGAAAACTCGAAGGCAACCCACAGAAAAATCGATCGCTGCCGTTGCTGTCGATATTAAATGCGGATCAGCTGACCGCACAAAATGTGCGTCATCGCCCTGATCTTCAAGCCACTTATTTGGAGCTACTGGCCAGCAATCAAGATCTCGCCGTCGCTCACAAGAATCGTTTTCCGAGCTTTCGACTCACCGGCAATAGCGGCGACAGCAGTGACGAGCTAAAGAACCTGCTAGACACTAGCTCACTCGCTTGGAGTATATTGGGCGGCCTCAGCCAGCCACTGTTTTCTGGCGGTAAGCTCAAAGCATTAGAACAACAGCAGCGCGCTCTGGTAGAACAAAAAGAACAGCAATACCTCAATACCCTTTACACCGCCTTCAACGAAGTTGAGCAAAATATTACTAACGAATCAGCACTCAAGTTACAACTTGAACTGGTGAGCGATTCCAAGACTTACTCAGAAGCCGCCGAAGCCCT
>JBOEGJ010000033.1:0-104868 GCA_050633365.1 Cellvibrionaceae bacterium
TCATGCTCTGGCCACTTAACGCCTTGCTCACCGGTAAGTTAGGAGCGCAGCGAGTGATTTATCCGTGTGCAGCAACTTGTTATAGGGCAGGGATCTTTCACTACATATCAAGCTATCTGCTTTCCAGATAATCTCTCTTCTTTTCATATTCAATAGATTTTAATTTATCCTCAATTTGTTTCTCCACATAGGATTTATGCTCAAGAAACTGAATGGAGTTAAAAAGTGGCAGCAAACTTTCAAGAAAATTCCTTTCTCGCTCCAAGATGGGAACTCGACTTCCTGACCACGACCGAGTAGTTAGTTCGTAATCTAGCGTTTGAAAGTCCTCAAATTTAGCATTTTCACTAAGAAATAGACCTAACAGTTCCCGCCTGAATTCTTCACTAAGATATTGTGCAGAATTAAATAAAAAACACGTAAATTTAATATCCGATGCATTTTTCTTGACGGCATTGCGGAAAAAATTATATTTTTTCTGAATCATATCTTCCGAATCAGTTTTCCCTTTTTCTTTAGTGAATAATTTACTAAATATATTTTCTCTATACCTGAAAGAGTGTTCATCTTTACTCTGAAGATATCTCGCGTATTCTTCAATTTCTTCGATGTAGCCTTCCCTTTCCCACATAAAATTTAACTCTGGCATATTTGTGTGTAAGTCAGGCCACCTTTCATTTTCATATATTTGATCGATCAATTTATATAAAAACTCAAACCGTCTGTCTAAAAGAAGTTTTAAAGCGTCGCCAGAATAATCCCAGTAACGATCTAGACTGTAGGCGGCTAGGTATGCATCAAAAACCAGTTCCTCATCTGGATCAAATACTCCAAACCAGTTGCCAAATATGCTGGAGTGACTACTAAATAGGTGACCTAGTGATCTTGCATAGTTAGCATCTTCATGGGATTTATCAGTTAGAATTCTGACTACTTTGCTATAAATAGCATCGTCAATGCACTTATACTTATCCAAGTAATCTAGCCAACCACGCAATTCGTTACTTGGCGTATTGCTAATGTGCTCTATTAATAAGCGAGCGTCATCATCGGCAATGGACCCCTCTGGCAATGAAGCAAAATAAGTAGATAGCCATAACTTCTTCCACCGATATTCTTTGCTATTTAACAGCGAAAAAACGTCACTACTAGATTGAAACTTAAACAGGTCTGTAACTAAGAAATGAGGATTTACTTCAAAATAGTCATCATAATCCATATACCTCAATACAATTTCAGGAAAGAGGTCAGGCACTGACTCGGCCATAGCGTGAAGACTCATTTCGATTCCGTTTTTTAAAGAGTAATCCCTATCTCTACCCGACAAGGCATTATTCAATTCTTTACATCTATCAATGAAGTCAATGAAATCTGTTATCGAAATTCCTGCAAAATGATCAACTAAACTCTGATGACGGTATTGATTGTATTCCTCATACCCCATTTCAAGCATGCGCCGCTCATGCCTGTCTTCAAGAAGTAAGTGTAAAAGTTTAAGCGTTTCATTAAAGAATTCTTCTTTCCACTCCTTTGGATAGTTCAACTCCAAAGATTCAAGGTGCTCACAATAGTCTTGCATCATCATGCAATGAGACAAATTATCCTTATCTAACTTTTTAACAAAATATCGTTCAAAAAAAGGAAGGTCAGCATCAGCCATATCCGCTCCCTCATATCTTGCTCTGCCTATGTACTCACTAATTACATCAATAACGAAAGGTTGCAACTCATCTTTATCCATTAAAAAAGATAGGTTTGAGATAATCTTGTCTCTTAAAGCGAGTAGGTATTCATCAGGAGATAGCCTAAAAGTTATTATGCTTATTGCATCACCGCGAGACCACTGATGCTCTCTGTGCTCAACTTTTAGCAGATAACTAGCCGTTAAAATAAAAAGTCGACTGAATAAGTAGTTTTCCCCTTTGTCCAGTTGTTCTATCAACTTATCTACAATGAACGATTGTACATAATAGCCGTATCGGCAATCATTAGGTTTAAAATTGTAACGTTCAGACAGCGCTCGTATTACAAAGCCAAGGGACGCCTTACTTTTAGCAAGATATTTAAGCAGCAATTCAAAGGACATTTTAAATTCTTGCTCATCATAAAACCTAAAACTTGTTAACAAACTGATTAAAGATGATTTATCTGCCTCGTTCTTAGCCTCCTCATAATTTTCATCTTTCCAATCAATATCAACGTCCGGAATTCCGTTAATAACCTTTGATGAAAAAACCAAAGCCTCTGTTGGTAGGGCAAACCAAAAAGTGCTCAAAAACTCTATCGATTTATCGACACTCTCGCTTTCAGAATACTTTTCAAATATGTCTTTAACCTCACTCCTAATGCCAGCAACAACTTTCCTTTGGTCAAAGGCACTAATGATAGGGTTTAGTGAATCAACAATAGTTCTGGTGTAGTCAGGATAAAAATCTTTAACGATTAATGAGAATGGTATTATCTTCTTTTCAAATACGGTTATATAAAAAAGGTAAGTAGATAGAACTTGGTCAGATATCTTCACTACTTCGCTTTCATACAAATCAACTATTTCGTTTTTATGTAAGATATCAACAAGTTCCCAAAATTCCTCAGCCTGTATGCCGAAGGAATTTTCCACCATACCCATTTGCTGTTCATTAAGTTTGTCAATTTTTCTAAAGAAAGAAATAGCGCAAGCCGCAACAACCAACCGCTCATCGTCAAGCACAAGTTTTACATTCTCGTTCTCCCCAAAGTAATCGCTATATAAGGAAGTGACATTTTGGATAGACTGTATTTGATTTGTTTCTATAGCAACTTTTGATGCCATTACAGCCAGTCGTGGATTGCCGCAGGATATTTCTTGTATTCTTTTTTGGTACTCCCCATTTTTAATTCCAAATAATTTTTCAGACAACTCTTTAATCTGCTCATCAGTTAACGGGGGAATGACTTGCTCATGAAGCTCTGTATATTTACTAACCTTTTCTATAACGGATTCTCGTGCATAATCTCGTACTGTAGCGATAATTCGAAAAGTCCGGCTTTCATCCTTTTCATTTAGATAGTGAAGTATGTAATCAAGTCGATTGTCTAGCCTGTTTGCATCGTCGACAAAAATCAGATAACCCCCTGGTTCGCTAAAGCATGCGGTTATATCCCTTATTAATTCTGCACCTTTATCAAAAAGACAAACAACATTTGTGTTGTTGTTTTCTTGGTGGACTTTTTTTGCCAAATTTACTGAAAATAATGTTTTTCCTAATCCGGCTGCACCAGATACAAGTAGAAAATTAGAAGAATTAAGATTGCTGACTGCATTACTTAGCAAGTCATCACAGAATAGCAACTCATTGTCGATAGACGTTGTAAAATTGCTTCTACCATATCTTTCAATAAAATCATCAATACTCAACAACTGGCCAGTATCTAATGGTAAATCTAAATACTCTTCTGAAAGGACTGGGTAAGAATTTTTAATGCTCAAAGTAATTGAATCAAGACCATTAAGAGTCAACATTACTCCTCTTTCGTAGCAAAAAGTTCTGAGTTCGTTGATTTCTTCCGTAGTAAGTTTACCCAAATAACATATGATTATTTCACTGATTTCATCTACAGGAATGCTTGTTTTATTTTCATCAAAGCACTTTTCAATGTCATCTTTTAGCTTATTGGCTAGACGATCCTGTTGAACGGTATATTCTGAAAAAATATACTTTCCATTCTTCTGCATAAACAGACAGTCTGGCGTACCTTTAACAACTCGGTCAGTTGTATTCATCATTCCAATAGGGTTTATATTTTCATACCCCTTTCTATGCAGCCAATCATCACAGAGTCTTTGAAATTTTCCGCCTTCCATTTCAAGCAACTTAGATTTTATTTGGTTTTGACTTCCCATAATCCCTCTGTGTGGACATAAATTCTAAAAATTAGGTAGCTGGACCTGAATGCCCTATAACGCTTAGTATGGATACCAGTCTCGATAAGTGGAATTTATGTGACAGGTATTAAATAAGTAGGAATTCGGGAATTAATAAGAACGAGGGCGCTATAACATCCTTATTCATACTAAAATCGAGCTTCCCTAACTCCTTGATTTTCCAAGCATATTACATGGAATAGGAATTTAGTCAAAATTGAGGGGAATAGCTAAAGTGGCAAATAGAGTAGCTATGCTGCCTACGCGCGCCCTCAACACCTCAATTTTCTTTCGTAAAGAACACCAGTAATTCTTCGAATTTATTAGAGCTCACTTGTGAAGCGCATTTATTTGTCATATTGACGAGAACATAACAGAGGGGGAATAAAGTCCTTTTCTCTCTGATCTCAATGTCCGCTTTGGATTAATAACGGACACTAGCGGTTGATAGCCTATTCGGCGATAGGCCCTTTATGCGCGCAAGCTTTTCAAACTACCAACTTAAACTGTTGTTATCAGCAGCCTAAGCACCAGAGCACTCCAATCATCAGGTACAAAAAAACGGCCGTGATGGCCGCCTTTTATAATCCAGTGTCCCTGAAAGCCGTTACCAACTAGTTTCCAGTTCCACAAGAAACGAACTTTAATCCATATAGTCAGTAATCGGCGCACAGCTGCATGACAAGTTACGATCACCGTAAACGTTATCGATACGCCCCACTGGCGGCCAGTATTTATTTTTGCGCAAGCTATCCAGTGGGAAGCCACCTTCTGAACGGGAGTAAGCGTATTTCCATTCGTCGGCCGAAACCATTTCAACCGTGTGAGGAGCATTCACCAGCGGGCTATTAGCCAACTCGACATCGCCATTGCGCACCGCATTAATTTCGTCGGCAATTTTTAACAGCGCATCGCAGAATCGATCCAGCTCGTACAAGCTTTCGGATTCGGTCGGCTCGATCATCAAGGTTCCGGCAACCGGGAAAGACATAGTCGGAGCGTGGAAACCGTAGTCGATTAAACGCTTGGCGACGTCCTCAACATCTACACCGGTTTCTTCTTTGATCGGGCGCAGGTCGACGATACATTCGTGAGCAACAAGATCGGCATTGCCGGTGTACAAAATGGGGTAAGCCACTGACAAACGCTTGGCAATGTAGTTTGCGTTTAAAATGGCGACTTCGGTGGCCGACTGCAATCCTTCGGCGCCCATCATGGTGATGTACATCCAAGTGATCGGTAAGATGCTAGCGCTGCCCAACTGCGCGGCAGAAACGGCGTGATCGCTAGTTTCCATCAAACGATGGCCGGGAAGGTATGGCGCCAAATGAGATTTCACTGCCACAGGGCCGACACCTGGGCCGCCTCCACCGTGAGGAATACAAAAGGTTTTGTGCAGATTTAGATGAGAAACATCACCGCCAAATTCGCCCGGTTTGCACAGGCCCACCATGGCATTGAAGTTGGCGCCATCGACATACACTTGGCCACCGTGCGAGTGAATCAAATCACAAATTTCGCGCACGTTTTCTTCAAATACGCCGTGAGTCGACGGGTAGGTAATCATAATCGCCGCAAGATTGTCGCTGTGCTGTTCAGCCTTCGCGCGCAGATCATCCATATCCACTTCGCCATTGGCATCACAGGCGGTAACCACCACTTTCATGCCGCACATTTGCGCCGAGGCTGGATTGGTACCGTGGGCCGAGCTTGGAATCAGACAGATATTGCGATGGGCATCGCCACGGGCGGCGTGGTAACCGCGAATGGCCAATAGCCCTGCGTACTCACCTTGTGAGCCTGCATTAGGTTGGAACGAAATATCGTCATAACCGGTGGCTTCACACAACATGGTGTTAAGTTGTTCGTCCAGCAGCTTGTAACCTTGCGCCTGATCGGCCGGCACAAACGGGTGCATGGTGGAAAATTCTGGCCAGGTCACTGGGATCATTTCCGAGGTGGCGTTGAGTTTCATGGTACAAGAGCCCAGCGGAATCATAGCACGATCTAACGCCAGATCTTTGTCGGCCAAGCCGCGCAAGTAACGCAGCATTTCGGTTTCGGAGTGATAGCTATTGAACACCGGATGAGTCAGGTAATCGTCTTGGCGTAGCAGCCCTTCGGGAATGACCAATTGCGCCTCGTCGGCGGCAAGAGTATCAATGCCAAAGCTCGTCAGTATTGCCTGTAGATCTTCTGCCTCTACCGTTTCATCTACCGAAAAGCCCAAGTGGTTGTCATCGATGTGGCGCAAGTTCAACCCAAGCGCCACTGCAGCGGCGTGAATCTCGGCGGTTTTTTCGTTAGTTTCGATGGTCAGGGTATCGAACCAAGTATCGTTCACCAGTTTGAAACCAGCGGCTTTTAATTCGGTGGCCAGCGTGGTGGTTTTTGCGTGAATCGATTCAGCAATGGCTTTTAAACCTTGAGGGCCGTGATACACCGCGTACATGCTGGCCATCACTGCCAACAAAACCTGAGCGGTACAGATGTTCGACGTGGCCTTTTCGCGACGAATGTGTTGCTCGCGAGTTTGCAGTGCCAAGCGCAAAGCATCGTTACCCTGGCTATCGATGGAGCGACCGACCAAGCGGCCCGGCAGTGAACGTTTGTATTTTTCACGAGTTGCCATGTAAGCGGCGTGTGGACCACCGTAACCTAGAGGCACCCCCAAACGCTGGGAACAACCGATGGCAACATCGGCGCCTATGCTTGCTGGCGAGGCCAATAAGGTCAGGGCCAGAATATCGGCAGCCATAGCGACCAGGCCTTTACTCGCGTGTACCGCCTCACAAATCTCGCGGTAGTCGACGATGGCGCCGCTTGCGCCGGGATACTGAAGTAAAACACCAAACACATCGTCGGTTTGCAGATCGGTTTTTGGATTACCAATCACGACGTTAATGTCGAGCGGCTCGGCGCGGGTCTGAATCACGTCGATGGTTTGTGGCAGACAATCTTGATCGACAAAAAAGTTCATCGATTTTGACTTCGACATCCGCTGGCACAAGGTCATGGCTTCGGCCGCAGCAGTGGCTTCATCCAACATCGAGGCGTTGGCCAACTCCATGCCGGTGAAGTCGCAAATCATGGTTTGATAATTTAGCAGCGCCTCGAGACGGCCCTGTGAGATCTCGGGCTGGTAAGGCGTATAAGCGGTGTACCAAGCGGGATTTTCCATCACGTTGCGCAAGATGACATTGGGCGTGTGAGTGTTGTAGTAACCCTGACCAATAAACGAGCGCAGCACTTGGTTTTTCTCGGCCACAGAGCGCATTTGTTTTAGCGCTTGAGTTTCGCTAACGGCTTCGGCTAGGGCCAAGGGCGCCGGCAGACGAATATTATCGGGAATAACCGTGCCGATAAAATCTGACAGGCTGTCGTAGCCCATGGCGTTAAGCATTTTTTGCTGATCATTCGAGGCGGGGCCAATGTGGCGAGATTCGAAATTGCTCATAGTAGGTCTCGATAAATATTTTAAAAACTCTGTGTCGCGATTGTTTTCAATTCAACTTTTAGCTCAATGCTCAAAAACAATCGCGGCGAATAGGTAGAACACGCTGCGAAAAAATACGTCTCGCATGCCGGTTAATAATTACCCGCGGAAGTAGTTCTGTGTCACAAACGGGGTTTTCGCAACGGTCATCGGACGCGCTTTACCGCGCACCAACGCCGAGACAGAACTGCCAACACTGGCGAAGTCTGTTTTCACATAGCCCATAGCAATCGGCGCACCCAAGCTTGGGGCAAAACCACCGCTGGTGACTCGACCGATGACATTGCCTTGTTCATCAACAATGTCGGCGCCTTCGCGCACCGGTGCTTTTCCATCAATCAAAAAGCCAACGCGCTTTTCATCGGCGCCCGCCTCTTTTTTGGCTGCAATGGTTTCGGCTCCGATAAAGCCTCCGGCCTTGCTTTCTCCGGTGCGACGATTTTTTGCAATCGCCCACATCAGTGCCGCTTCAACCGGTGAACGCTGATCGTCCATATCGTGACCGTACAAACACAAACCGGCTTCTAAACGCAGTGAGTCGCGCGCGCCTAATCCAATCCACTTCACCAGTGGCGAGTTGAGCAAGCAAGTGGCGAGTGTCGCCGCCTTATCCGCTGGGACTGAGATCTCGAAACCGTCTTCACCGGTGTACCCAGAGCGAGTCACGTAACAGTCGACGTGATTCACCTGCGCATGGCAGCCCGTCATAAACACTAAGTCGTTTACCGCTGGCGCCAACACACTCAGAACCTCTGCCGCCTTTGGGCCCTGCAATGCCAAGAGCGCGCGATCATCCAACAGCTGCAGTTCGGTCTCGGCTGAGAGATTGGCCTGAAAATGGGCCACATCTTTTGCCTTGCAACCGGCGTTAAACACCACAAAGTAGGTGTTTTCATCCCAGCAGGTAACGATGAGATCATCGACGATGCCGCCATCGGCATTGGGCAAAAAGGTATAAACCTGGTGGTTCGGCTTAAGCAGATCTAAGTCCAAAGGTAATAGTACTTCGAGATCTTGCTTTGCCTTAGGCCCTTTTATGAGCGCCTGCCCCATGTGAGAGACATCAAACAAACCCGCGTTGTCGCGACAGTGAAGGTGCTCGGTCTTAATACCGTCGGGATATTGCACTGGCATGTCGTATCCGGCAAAAGGCACCATTTTGGCACCCGCATCAAGGTGTAAGGCATGCAGGGGTGTTTTCAACAAATCGCTCATAATAGACCTAACCATAAGGGCTGACATCGAGGGTGAATGAGTCGTCCGCCGCGCCTCATGGGCATTGCGGAACCGAACCGCCAGAGCGTCTAAACCATGGCATTGTCGGTGCTGGACTCCGGCAAATGGCGCATGATACTGTCAGCGCCGGGATTAGTTAAATTAATAGTTATTATTTTTGAATAAGAATTTCTTATGAGGCCATAAGAAATAGCCTTAACACTATAGACCGCTTTGGCCGTTGAGATTGCCGCGCAGCCTAAAGCGTGTCGGAGACATAACGTCCGTAACCCAAACGATAGAATCATTACCCTTAGCGACCTTATATTTGGCGACCTTATATAGAGAGACTATGTACAGGGGCTTTATAGAAAGACCGCGATAGAGAGGCCGCGATACAGAGACCATGAAGAATTTATCCACAGACGCGTTAAGAGCATTTATCACGGTATTGGAGCTAGGGGGATTCACCCAAGCGGGTGAATATCTAGGAAGAACTCAGCCAGCGATAAGCATGCAGATTAAAAAGCTTGAGCTGCAGCTGGGACAAAGCCTATTAACTCGCCGCGGACAGACGGTGGAGCTGACCAAGGCCGGCCAGCTATTTCGCCCCTACGCACGGCAGATCTTGGCATTGAATGACGAAGCCATTGAACAGTTCCACCATGAACTGCTGGCGGGCAAGGTGCGCTTGGGGATTCCCAGTGAGTTCGCCTCCACACTACTGCCAAAAATCGTCGGCCTGTTTTCTCAGTCTCACCCCAATGTGACCCTTGAGGTGACCAGCGATCTCAGTAAGAACCTTTTGCACGATTCCCGGCGTTTGGACTTCGATCTGATTTTGGGGCTTCACCCCGATCCCTCTCAGGTGGCCACCGAAAATATCGTCAAACTCGATGAGCTGGTCTGGGTCACCAGCGCTGATCACGATACCCACCTACAATCCCCCACCCCATTAATTGTGGCCCCTGAAGGCTGCATTTATCGAGCTCGGGCGGTGGAACAGCTCACCGAAAGTAACATCGCCTGGCGCCTGGTCTACACCAATCCCGACTTAGCCGGCATTCGATCGGCAATTGAGGAGGGTTTGGGAGTCACCGTGCTGGCCAAAAGCACCGTGCCCGATAACTTGCGCCAGCTCAAAGCCAGTGATCGCTACCCCAAACTGGGAAAGATGGCGATCAGCTTGGTGAAACCGCAACCGGCCAACAGCCAAGCGGTAGAGAGATTGGCCGAGTACCTGTCGGCATCGCTCAACTGATCGACTCTAACAAAGACTTGAGGTCCTCTGAGGGGCGTTCGATCTCACAATCATGAACCTCTGAGCTAGTCTTCACTGAGCCGGCTCACTCGCTCGGCGATGTGTTCCAAACGCAGCTCTGGATCATCCAACGAGAGGAGCGCAACTTTATCGGCAGCGCTCAAAGGTAATAACTGACACAGCTGCCAGCCTAGGTCACGGCTGTTTTGGGCATCGCCAAGCTTTAATACCGACACGGCTGGGTGCTGCTGCAGCTGAACCAACAGCTCCACCAGGCCATCAAATCGATCCGGAATGGGTGCAATTCGCTCTTCTTCTAACCAGCGCACGCTGGCACTCATGGAGGTGTCGTCCTCGATGCAAGTCGCTTCGACGACAAACTTTCGGGCGCCCTCAATGGCAATGCCCAACAAGCCGTTGTCCAGCTGATTGAAATCCACGATGCGAGCCTCGACCCCAAACTGAAAAATCAGCGGAGGCTGCCCCACCTCTCGCCCCTCGCGAATTTGTACCACACCAAAGGTTTCGTTGTTTTTTAAGCAGCGGCTCACAAGCGATAGATAACGCGGCTCAAATATCTGCAAAGAGAGACGCTGTCCGGGAAACAACGGATTCGATAAAGGGAATAAAGACAACTGAGACATATTTCTCACTTTTCTAATAACAGCCACGCAGGCTTCAGAAGGCATTCAGTTACACCAGCGTAAATTGACAAGCATCAACAACGCAAGATCCTTTTTATACGCAAGCCGTACAATATTGGAGTAACAATGCTATGAAATACTCGATCAAAAAACACTGGATAACCGGCCTATGCATCGCCACCTTGGCTACGGCCGCGGCCAGCCCCACCTTTGCCGGCCACAAAAATCATCACGGTGAAAAACATCACAAGAACCGTCATGTGGATTACGCCAAAGTTACCGGTGTCGACCCCATCTACAAAACCATCAAGCATCAAGTGCCTCAGCAGTCGTGCTGGACAGAGACTCGCTACCAGCCAGTAGACGACTACCAATCTTACACGCCCACCATTTTAGGAACCCTTATTGGCGGCGCTATCGGCAACGAGGTGGGACACAGTAAGACCAATAAAAAAGTGGGCGCAGTGGTCGGTGGCGTGCTCGGTGCCACCATCGCTCGAGACTGGAGCCATAAACGCCAACCCCATCAATCGCGCAGCCGTGCAGTGAACGAAGAGGTGTGCGAAACCAATTACCACACCGAATACGAAGAGAAAATCGTCGGTTACAAAGTTCGTTATCGCTACAAGGGCGAGCACTACCGCACCCGCATGGATCATCACCCCGGGAAGCGTATAAAAGTCGCGGTACAGGTCTCCCCCATTGAGTAGATTGCCCTCAAGCATTGATTGATGGGCAAAACCGGCTCACACTTGCGACCTTGCTCTTACGATTTATAGAGGACGATACGGGCCTATGAAACTCAAGCATTGGATTTGGCTGGCGCTGATGATTCCCGCCTTGGCGCAAGCCGACCACCACCGATCCCCAGCAGCTCATGGCGCTGGGGCAAGCTCGCCGCAGCAAGCCGCCGCCATCGCCAAACAACGCCAACCGGGCAAAGTTCTAAGCGTGAAACGCAACAATGGCTTTTATAAGGTAAAGATGCTGCACGAGGGCAAGGTGAGATACATGACCATTAAGGCTAAGCCCTAGCAAGTGAATTAATAGCAGCCGAACCAATCGCGTTCCCCGCGAGCGCTCAGCGAACAACAACCTGTCGACAAAGGCTCAACGCCAAACGACATGACTTACGAGAACTGCCATGCAACTGCTCATCGTGGAAGACGAAACACAACTGCAACTGCAAATTCGTCAACAAATGGAAGAATTGGGCTTTACCGTAGACAGCGCCTCGGACGGACGAGAGGGCTTGTATTTTGGCGAAGAATTTCGCTACGACCTGGCCATCATTGATTTGGGATTGCCCGAGATTGATGGCATCGAACTGATCCGCCGCATTCGCGCCGCCGGCAAAGACTTTCCCATCTTGATTCTCACCGCTCGCGGCGACTGGCAAGACAAAGTTGAAGGCCTCGAGGCCGGTGCTGACGACTACCTCACCAAACCCTTCCACCACGAAGAGTTGCGCGCTCGCGCTCAAGCTCTGGTTCGCCGCTCGGCGGGACAGGCCAGCAACGACTGGAACTTTGGCCCACTGACCATCAACTACGATCAAAAGCTGGTTAAGGTAAATGACAAGACCATTGATCTCACCAGCTATGAATTCAACACACTGGAATACTTGGCTCGCAATCAAGGTAAGGTTATTTCAAAATCGGAATTGACCGAGTATCTATACGCGCAAGACTTTGAAAGAGACAGCAATACCATCGAAGTCTTTGTGGGTCGGCTGCGCAAAAAAATCGAAAGCGAGACAAAATTTATCCACACCGTACGAGGCCTAGGGTATCGCTTTGAGCACCAGCACTGATCAGAGTCACTTTTTAAATTCCCTGCAAGGGCGATTTATCGTCGCCAGCCTTTTGTTTCTGCCGCTGTTTATCGGCGGCAGTGGATTGCTGCTTGAACAAGCAGCAAAAGATAACCTGTTGTTGGCCGAACAAGAACAGCTGCAAAGCCAGCTGTATATTTTGTTGGGCGCCGCCGAAGTGCAAGACGGACAACTGTGGCTACCGGAACAATTACCAGAGCCGCGCTACAGCCTAGTCGACTCCGGACTCTACGCACGAATTCTCTCACCCAGTGATTCCCCCACAGAAAACCCCGCTGCCACTGCGCTCTGGTCGCCGCGCTGGCAATCCACCTCGGCAGCCATGCTCAGCACTGCCCTGCCCAATCAAAACAGTCAGGGGTTTACCACCAATTTTCAACAGCTCGACTTATTGAAAAACTACTTTCGCCAAACCTACGATTTATCCTGGGAAGATGACCAGGGCCAAAGCTTGCCGCTGCGCTTTGAGATCTTTCACGCTCGCGCGCCTTACAATCAGCAACTGCAACACTTTCGCCAACAGCTCTGGTACGGGCTCAGCGTACTGGCGATGATTTTGTTGACGATTCAGGTGGGTATCATGCGCTGGGGACTAAGCCCAATTAAGCGCTTGGTTAAAGATCTTCGGGCTATGCCTCAGCAAGAAACGCAACACCTCACGGGGCACTATCCCGATGAAATCACCCCCATTACCGACAGCCTAAACGAGGTGCTAGACAACGAACAAAAACAACGAGAGCGCTACAAAAACACCTTGGGAGACTTGGCTCACAGCTTAAAAACCCCCCTAGCGATTTTACAGGGCGAGCTGCAAAGTGCCGCCAAACTCAATGATAGTCATTCCAGCCACAACAGTACCGACATCATGAGTGAACAGGTGGAGCGAATGAACACCATCATTCGCCATCAGCTGCAACGGGCGGTGTTGCAAACGAACCATCAACGCCGAACGCCCGAGGCGGTCTTACCGGTAGTACAGCGCCTCTGCACCGCCATGGGAAAAGTGTATCGAGAAAAAAATATTCGTTTCGACATGCACATAGCTCCCGGCACACGCTACCCCATCGAGAGCCAAGATCTGTTTGAGCTGCTGGGTAATTTAATTGAGAACGCCTGTAAGTACGGCAAGGATCACGTAATCATCAGTGCTGCGACTTTGACTGAGTCGCTGATCATTACCGTGGCCGACAACGGCGGTGGCATTGATGCCACCGAACAAGAGAGCATTTTGCAGCGGGGCGCTCGCGCCGACACCGCCAAGCCCGGTCAAGGCATTGGCCTGGCGGTAAGCACGGACATCGTCAGCGCTTACGATGGCAGTATCGACGTCGCCAACAGCGAAACTTATGGCGGCGCCGAGTTTCGAGTACGCCTGCCTATTTGAGAAACAAACTCGAGGGAGATAGGGAGATACAAAAATAGGAAAATAGGAAAATGGAGTGATAGGGGAATAGGGAAGTAGGGAAATAGGGAAATAGGGAAATAGGGAAATAGGGAAATAGGGAAATAGAGAGTAACGACAAAAAATTCTGCCGCTAACTCTTAATCTTCAAACCTCAGCTCTTAACCTTCAACCTTCAACCTTCAACTCTCAACCCTCAACCTGAACCTCAACCAACGCCTAAGCCCTATTACTGGTTTCGACATTTGCAGTTCGCTGATGCATCAGCAGCGAAAAAACTAAGCCCACAGACAAGTACACCAAGATTATCATTAGTGGAATAATCCTTTCGCCACTGCCGTGAATCGGGTCCAGTCGATTGAACAACATGGCATAAATATTCCCCGCCATAGCCGCGTAACAAACGATCATCCACAGATATCGCACCGGAACTTTCACAAACACGGTTGCATAAGCAAGCGCCGCCAGACCCAAATAATCATCCAAAGAGAGTGGCCAGTATTTGTCGGTCGTCAACAGGACAAGGGTTTCACCTACGCCCATCAAAACGATAAACAACCAACTGTAGATCATCAGTATTCGATTCATTCTAAATCCCTATTGTGTATTGCGTTGCGCTCAATTGGGTCTGTTTACCGCAGGCGTGAGAATCAATTTATGCTGTGTCTCTGCCGGTAAAAAAGCGCTGGCGTTTCCGTCAACCCAATCGCGATGACCCGCGTCGAACCAATCCGATAAGGGGTGGCCACTCTGTCCGGTGGCCATATGAAAAATACCCTTTTCCTCTTGCCCCGGTGTTACCACCATTCGCTCGGAGGCTCCGTTAGTTGGCGTTTGCACTCGCGGCATGTGAGAATCTCCGGACAGTCGATCATTAGGCATACTGAGAAAAATACCCAATGCCGGCACCGCTTTTACCAATGGATGAATGATCTTTGCCGAGTTTTGTCGACCCCAAGTTTGCTCGGATAAACTGACTCCATCTTCGGCCATGGTGTTTAACACCTCATCGAGCGCCGCCAATTGCAACGCCTGCCAGGAATCGAATTCGGGATTGAGCAAATGAGATGGCTGCTCGGTAATCATCGCCCACACAGGGTATTCACTGGAGCGTTTGACATGTTTGAACTGAAAGCTCTCATCCGCCTCAGTTAACGCCGTCACAAACGGTGCCATGGCGTATTCGATGGTCTTCAAACGGAAGTTTCGCACCAATCGATAGCCCACAGAATCCGCCGAGGCTTTTGCGCCCCAGAGTTCCATGACCGACAACAACGATTCCTTGTCGTGCAATAGAGGACGATCACTGCTCTCAATCAAAGCGGTGAGGTGTTGATGCCAAGGCGTTAAAAACAAAGCCCGATCATCGAGCTGGATATCGAGTAAATCCTGCTCGGTGAATTGATCCCTTGCCAAAAGAGCATCGCGAATTTGTTGTTGTCTTGCGCCTAAGGCGTAGTTAGCACCACTGCCCATTAAACGCAGATACTCACCGCTCATGGTGCGGGCATTGGCAGTCCAGATACGATGATTGTCTGGATTGTAAACTTTTGGATAATCCTCAAACTCGAGATAGCCTAGCCAATCCACCTCGCCTTCGGCCCAAGAGCGCCAAAAAGTACCGTCGAAACCTTTGCGCTCTGGAATGCGACCGGCCACTGTCCAACCGATGTTGCCTTGATCATCCCCACCGACAAAGTTCTGTGCAGGTGTTCCAAAGGTTGAAGCGAGTGGTAGCGCTTGCTCAATACTGGTGACCGATTCCATGCCGATCAAATTCATGTTGGCGCCTTCGGGATCGTGAGCCACCCAGCGAAACGCCATCCATTGACCGCGATGATTTTGTTTTAACAGCGGCCCCCAGCGAGTCTCTTTAACAACTAGGGTTTGTGATTCAGCACCTTTAACATGAATGATTTCTTCATGAAGCTGAAAAGCTTCGGCGCCGTCAGGGGTTTGATAATGAGTCACGTTTTCGTCGGTATCGAGCAACACCCAATCACCCCAATCACCGGTGGTGTTGGTAAAACCCCAGGCAACTTTGCCATTCGAGCCAACAATCATTGCTGGTGTACCGGGCAGACTGGCGCCGGTCATGGTCAAGCCGTTGGCCAAAGGCCAGCTTGCGCGATACCAAATATTCGGCACTTGAATCGATAGATGCATATCGTCTGCGACGATGGCAGAGCCATGTTGAGTCAAGGCTCCGCCCACCGCCCAGTTGTTGCTGCCAATAGCGTAGTCATCGCTTTCCAGTAGCGGCTGATAGACGAGAGAGTCCGAAGAGAGGGTTAACTGGTCAATCCCGCTGACAGGAATCGGAGCAGGCCTGTATGACTCGCCTAATAAAGGAGCATCCCACTTGCCTCCTAGTGGCTGCAGAAAATCGTAGAGATCTTTGGGTAAAACTTCCGCCATTAAGTTCTGGTTGTACTCTGTCTCTCCCGATTCATCTTGGAGCGTCATATACATGCTGAAAAGCACAAGCAAGCTGTCTGCCGCCTGCCAGGTTTGTGGCTCGGTACCTAACAGGTGGTATTCAAATGGTTTACTGTCGAGATTCGCCAAGCCAGCGTTGGCGCCTCGGGCGTATGCGTGAAGAAGCTCGAGTTGTGATTCAGGCAGCTGTTGTAAGTTTCGCTCGGCGCGATAACGCAAACGATGTCGTCGAATCGCTTGATCGTGCTCTAAGGTTGCCTCACCCACCAACTCAGACAGCTCGCCAGCGGAATTTCGGCGCAGTAAATCCATCTGGAAAAAACGCTCTTGGGCGTGAACAAAACCAAGTCCATAGGCAACCGACAATCGATCGTCACTAATAAGTGTGGGTATACCCTGATCGTCTCGCTCGATGATGACGGGATGATCCAACCCTAGCAGCTCGAGCTCACCATCGGTTTTCGCCAAGCTAAACTGCAAGGTGGTCACCGACCAAGCCAAAACGACCGCCAGACCGATCAGCGTTAACACAACACCATATTTGAAAATACTTGAACTCTTGCTCACATCTTCACCATTATTTTTATTAAGACCGCTAGTCTGCCAAGTGAACGGATTTTGCTCAACATTTGAGCGTGAACTGTGGGTCATACGCGCTATTTTGTAACCAAAAAGGTCATCCTGTGACTATTCCGGACGCAGTAAATAAGATGCAATCCTTATCTTAACAACGACACTTAATAGCGCCTTTATTTTGTGACCCGACATTCATACTTAGTCCTTTTATTCGCTAGATTAAGGCTATAGGATGCCCGCATTGCTATAGCCTAAAAATGAACATAGCGATTTTAGATAATAAAAAAATCTTACAAAACGAGTTATGGAGAGAGTCCTACTTATGAGCCTATCAAGTAAGTCCAATCGTCTAAAAGCATTGCCACTGGCAATCGCCATCGCCGCAGCCACTGCTCCCTTCAGTGCCATTCAAGCTAACGCTTCAGCACTGTTAGAAGAAATTGTGGTTACCGCTCAGAAACGTGAGCAGAACTTGCAAGATGTTCCCATTTCAATTTCCGCCTTTAGTGGCGATGCATTGAAAGAAATGGGCGCCGAATCCATCAGCGATTTAGGCCGTGCCACCGCTGGTGTTGAAATGAACAACGAAAGCGTCACTCAGCCTGCCTACAACATTCGCGGTATCCAAACCGACGATTTCACCGTAGGTTCTGATCCTGCCGTTGCCCTTTACGTCGATGGCGTTTATGCCGGTCGTGGCGCTGGCGCAGAGATCCCTCTAGATGATGTCGAGCGCATCGAGATATTGAAAGGCCCACAGGGCACACTGTTTGGTCGTAACGCCACCGGTGGTGCGATTCACTACATCACTAAAAAGCCTTCACAAGAAATGGAAGGTTCGGTTTCTGCCAGCATTGGTAACTATGACAAGCAAAAAGCCGACTTCACTTTTAACATGCCCATTTCTGACACCTTGGCCGTGCGCATTGGTGGATCCGTTAACAACCGTGATGGCTATATCGACAACGCCAACGGCCCAGATCTGAACGACGTAGACAGCCAGTCGTTCCGCGCATCAGTACTGTGGACTCCAACCGACGAAACTGAAATCGTTTGGCGCGGTGAATACAGCGACATGAGCCAAAACTCTGGCACCGTTTATACGGTTACCGAAAGTGTTTATAACGCTGGCACTGTTGACGAAGCTTTTGACTTGTACGGTGACGTCTCTACCGATGTAACCTCTCTTGAAGAGCGTGACTTGTTTGGTACCTCTTTGGAAATCAATCACGATTTCGAGAATTTCACCTTCACCTCTATCACCGCTTATCGTGCGATGAACGTTAACTTCATCAACGATGAAGACGGCTCTTCAGATCCAGGCCACTACTTCGCCTCTGAAAACACCGATGACCAAGATCAAATCAGCCAAGAGTTTCGCTTTACCGGTGAAACCGACAATCTGAAGTGGACTGTGGGCGCGGGTTACAGCAAAGAGCACGTTGATCACACGACTTTTGCTAGCACCAATACCAACACCCTAGAGAACTTTGCGATTTACAATGGCTTGTTGGGTGATGTTGATGCGTTGACTGCAATCAATCCCGCTTTGACCGGCGCCCTACTTGGGATTAACTCTGGCTCTAGCGAACAAGAAATTGCAGAAGCTGTTAACGGTGCCCGAGCGATGTTGCAAGGAGCAGGCGCCGACGGTATTGCGCTGTCTGCTTTCCTCGCAGAACAGCTAGCGACAGCTCCTAACCCAACAGCACTCACAAACCCATTCGGAGCACTAAACGCAGTTTCTTGTGGCGGCGTTAGTCCTAGTGCCGGCCTTCATGCAAACGACGTGTTTGAAGCAAGCATTCTCGGAGGTGCAACACCCCAAGTAGCAGCGGCAAACGGCGTCCAATCTGCGACCGCAAACTGCTTACTACCACAGGTGCAAGGCAGCTTGAGTAATGATCCGAGCTGGATCGAATCTGTACGCAATACCGGCAGCTATGAAAGCATGGCGATTTACGGTGACTTCACCTACTCCATCAACGAGCAGATGAATTTGAGTGCCGGCTTGCGCTACACCTACGATGAAAAAGACTTCACCGTTCAAACCGGCTACAACACCAACAACGCCTTCTTCACCACTCCATTAGGTGATCCTATCGCCCAAGGCTTGTTCTTCTACAACAACGGCGTGAATGGCAACAACGAAGTTCAAGAATACAACGAAGACTGGGACGCACTATCTGGTCGTCTGGTGTTGGATTACTTCATCAATGACAACACCATGGTTTACGGCTCGGTTGCCACCGGCTTCAAATCTGGCGGTTTCAACAGCTTAGGCTTTGGCCCAACGATCGAGCCTTCGTTTGATCAAGAAGAAGTCACCAACTTTGAGCTTGGCTTTAAAGGCGACTTCCTCGATGGCGCCCTGCGCTTCAACGCCGCAGCCTACTACTACGAGTACGAGAACAAGCAAGACTTGGCTCTAATCGGCCCAGCGAACACCATTCCAAGCTACAACATCACAACTTCTGACGCAGAAGGCCAAGGTGTTGACCTGGAAGTCTACTGGTCCATTACCGATCAGCTATTTGTCTCGGCTAACTACAGCTTCCTCGACACCGAAATCACCGACTACACCATTGTGGCCGGCGAAGACGACATCACTGGTGACCCTCTGGCCAACACTCCAGAGAACAAGTTCTATCTAATGGGTGAATACACCATTCCATTCGATGAAACCGGTGATCTAGTGCTGCGTGCCGACTACAGCTGGACCGATGAACGTGTTGGCCAGCTTCGCGGTGAATCTATCGATGCTTACTACTTGGTTAATGCTCGCGCCACCTTCAACAGTGCCGATGACACTTGGGCCGTTGCTGGCTGGGTGAACAACCTCACTGACGAAGAAGATCTGCGTGACTTCACCGGCCCTGGTAGCGCCATCGGTTCTCACACCGTTGCTCGTCGCATGCCACGTATGTACGGTGTTGACTTCACCTACCGCTTCTAAGACTGAAGACTCAATCTTCAGCTGAAAAGCCAAAAGCCGGTGCCTCACAGCACCGGCTTTTTTGTGGGCTGGATAATTCAGCGCTCGCCAGTGCCCCCCCCTTGCGGTGGTTACTCCCAATCACAGTTGTAACGGCTGCGGGCTGCGTGCCCGACTATTGGCGAAAATCACTAGAAAACTGACGATATTCCCTAATGGGTGACCCCTGCAAGAGCATGAGTCACAAATAATCGAAAAGATTGGCGCCGGATGCTTGGCACGCATTGCAACATTAAACCTAGCTGGTTAGACTGCCAACACGCCTAAAAATCAACCAATAACTGGTGTAGAGTGATGAAGATGATGAACCTAAAAACACTATTAACTGTGGCTGTTGCCGCAGCCTTACCGGTCTCAAGCGCATTCGCTGACACCAAAAATGATGCACAAGCGGCCTTAAATGCCCTTAACGGCAGTGTCGCCAGCGCAGAGCTCACCCTAGCAGTGGTAGACGCCGAGCAAGCGATACGCACGGTAGAAGCCCAAGAAGCGGTCAACATGCTGACAGCCAGCTTGGCAGAAGCCGACCTGAGCATTGCCCTTGCCGACGCCAATGACGCGATTCGCTTTGGTCAAGGCCAAGACGCGGTGAACATGCTGGCCGCCAGTATCGCCGGAGCCGAAGTGAGCATTGCCCTGGCCAGCGCCAACGAAACTATCAATGGCGTCTCTGACATGCAGATGCTGGCAGAGTTAGACACCGTACTCGATGGTAAAGACGCCGACAGCGCATCGGATTTGATCATGGCTGTCGTGGCAGAGCGCCCCATGCTCGCCGCCGCAGTTCAAGATATGGCCGTTGGTGCGGGTTATAACGAAGCCATGGTTGCCTCTTCCGTGTTTGGCGGGCTAGGTGATTTACCGGCTACTGCAGCAGGCCAGTAATCCTCAAAAACATAACGGCTTAATCGCCGATCAGAAGGGAGTCGCGATCCAGTCGCGACTCCCTTTTTTATGACGCCGTTATTCCTAACCATAGGGCGACTCGCAATCCCCATAAAACACCTCCGGCTGTATCCCGCATTCCCTCATCAAAAACACCCCACAAAAGTACAAATAAAAAGCACCGATCAAAACCACTAATCAAAAGTACCAAGCCAATCACTTTTTTAAATCTTGACGATAAAATTTTCTCGCCAAGCGATTGAAGCTAGCGCCTGTAACTGCAAGGCTACATCAGCCAATAGAAACACAAATATAAAAAGACACACAAAGAATCGTCACAGGGAAGCGACACTATGATTCGTCAACACGCTAAAAGCCGAAAGCTCTTAACCAAATGTTCAATTCTGTTATTGATGCTATGTCATTCATCGAGTCATGCGGGATTGATAGCATTTGATCTATACAACAATAAAAGCCTGAATCTCATTGAATACAATAATCCGTTGGAGGGCGCCTTTTCACATTCCATCGACGATACCTTTGAAAAACATCGTCAAGGTGCTGGCAACATTAGTGAAGGGCTTATCGACGACTCGAAAGATCGCAGCGACAGTCTCGGCCTTATAGAAAAAGACCAAGACTTTGATGAGTTCTTCGCCGTGCAAGATCTCGACAACGCCATCAATCCCTCTGGGCAAGCCACCGCCAGTTGGATTTTTGACATAGAAAACAGCAGCAACTTATCGCTATCGCTCGATATCGCCGCGATGGGCGATTTTGAATTGAGTGATTGGTTTCGATGGGATTACGCCATTGATGACTTCGATCGACAAACGCTGTTTGAACTCAACACCGAACAAACGAAAACCCAAGCCTACCAAATGGCCTCAGGGGCGATCCTTTCGCTGGACGACCCTCTAGCCATTGGCAATCCCGTACTAGGTAATCCAGTGCTAGGCGATCCATTATTCAGCGATCGATTGCTGAACAATAAATTTCAGAGTTTCTCCGCGCCGATCTTTGGCGAAGGCTTTAAATTAAAACTCCTTTTTACCGCGCAGCAAAACGGCGGCGGAGAAGTTCTCGCCTTTCGCAATTTGAAAATTGAAGGCCAATCGCAACTGCCGGCAAGCGCAGCCATTCCCACGCCCGCAACAGCCCCGTTGTTATTAATCGGCTTCTGCGGCCTTTGGCTAAACCGCCGCAAAAAACGATTGGGTAAAAGCCGCAATTCACGCGACAACCACTACTCGAGTAAGGGCTAACACCCAAGCTGCTCGCGCTGCCGTTAGCCGCCTAAACACTCAACGAAGTATCGGCGTTTTCTGAACCCTTAGAGTGACATCTACTGCATCACAATCCGATCTTCATCGACGCCGACCTTAACGACATCACCGGGAGAATATTTCCCCGACAGAACATCTTGCGCCAGTGGATTTTCGACGTATTGCTGAATCGCCCGCTTGAGAGGTCGCGCGCCATAGACGGGATCAAAACCCACCGCCGCCAATTGATCCAAAGCGCCGTCGGAGATTTCAAAACCCAACTCTCGCTCAACCAAACGCTGGCGCAAGTGATCCAACTGAATATTGGCAATGCCGCGGATTTGGGTTTGGCCCAGTGGATGAAAGACCACCACCTCGTCGATGCGGTTTATAAATTCTGGGCGAAAGTGCCCGCCGACCACTTCCATCACCGCCTCTTTCATCGCTTCGTAACGGTTTTCGTTGGTTATGGAATCCGCATCGGCGTTCGCCTCACTAAAATCAATGGTGTCGAAAGAGCGATTACGGGCAATGTCCTGTATAGCGTCGGAGCCTAGATTGGATGTCATCACCACCACCGTATTGCGAAAATCTACGGTGCGACCCTGACCATCGGTTAAGCGACCATCATCGAGCACCTGCAACAAAATATTAAAAACATCGGGGTGGGCCTTTTCCACTTCGTCGAGCAATAACACAGAGTAAGGTTTACGGCGCACCGCTTCGGTCAAGTAGCCGCCCTCCTCGTAACCCACATACCCCGGAGGCGCGCCGATCAAACGAGCAACCGAATGTTTCTCCATGAACTCAGACATATCAATACGCACCATGGCGTCGGGCGTATCAAATAAGAACTCGGCCAGCGACTTACACAACTCCGTTTTACCCACACCGGTTGGCCCTAAAAACAAAAACGAGCCGTTGGGACGATTGGGATCGGATAAACCTGCTCGCGAACGTCTTACTGCGTTAGACACGGCGACCACCGCTTCACTTTGCCCGATGACTCGCTGATGTAAAACCTCTTCCATTTTCAGCAGCTTATCTCGCTCACCTTCGAGCATTTTGCTCACTGGAATACCGGTCCACTTGGAAACGACTTCTGCAATTTCTTCGTCGGTGACATTGTTGCGCAGCAGCTTCATGTCGATCATTTCCACTTGGCTGGCCATGTCGAGCTGCTTTTCGAGTTCGGGAATAATACCGTATTGCAGTTCAGACATACGACCAAGATCGCTGGCTCGGCGCGCCGCATCAAGATCCAAGCGAGCCTGTTCCAAGTTAGCTTTAATTTCGACAGAACCGTGTAAGGCGGCTTTTTCAGCTCTCCAGACTTCATCGAGATCGGCAAAGGCGCGCTCGTTCTTTTCGATTTCACCGTCGAGAATTTTTAGCTGTTTTTTAGCGGCATCGGTGTCGTCTTTTTTGACCGCTTCTCGCTCAATTTTTAACTGAATAAGACGCCGCTCTAAACGATCCATCTCTTCCGGTTTGGAGTCTATCTCCATACGAATACGACTGGCCGCCTCATCGATCAAATCGATCGCTTTGTCTGGTAGCTGTCGATCGGTGATGTATCGCTGTGACAATTTAGCCGAGGCAATAATTGCCGAATCGGTAATGTCGACACCGTGGTGGACCTCGTAACGCTCTTTAAGGCCTCGCAATATGGCGATGGTGTCTTCTTCGCTAGGTTCTTCTACCAACACTTTCTGAAAGCGACGCTCGAGCGCAGAGTCTTTTTCGATGTACTGGCGATACTCGTTTAACGTGGTTGCACCCACACAATGCAACTCGCCACGTGCCAGCGCCGGTTTCAGCATGTTACCGGCATCCATAGCGCCATCGGCTTTACCGGCGCCAACCATGGTGTGTAGCTCATCCACAAATAAAATGATGCGGCCTTCTTCTTTCGACAATTCATTCAGCACAGACTTTAGGCGCTCTTCGAATTCACCGCGAAATTTAGCGCCCGCCAACAAAGAGCCCAAATCCAAAGACAGCACACGCTTGTGCTTTAAGCCTTCGGGCACTTCTCCATTCACGATACGCTGCGCCAAGCCTTCGACAATGGCAGTTTTACCTACGCCGGGTTCTCCGATGAGTACCGGATTATTCTTCGTGCGACGCTGCAACACTTGAATGGTTCGGCGAATTTCATCGTCGCGGCCAATCACCGGATCAAGCTTACCGGCCTCGGCCCGAGCGGTTAAATCAACGGTGAACTTATCCAGTGCCTGACGATTGCCTTCGGCGTCGGGGTTATCCACCGCCTCACCACCACGCACTTTGGTAATGGCTTGGTCGAGTTTTTCCACCGCGCCAAATTGCTTGAGCATCTTGCCCAGTTCACTGTTGCTATCGGCCATGGCAGCTTGCAACACGCATTCACTGGAAATGTATCCATCGCCGTTGTCTTGGGCTTTTTTGTCCGCCAAGTTGAGCAGGCGTCCCATCTCGGCCGACATATGCACATCGCCCGTGGGTGTGTGCACTTTTGCCAGACCGTCTAGGGCAATCGCCAGAGCGTTGCGCAATCCCGTCACATCAAACCCAGCCTGCGCCAATAGTGGGCGCACTGCGCCACCTTGCTGATCGAGCATTGCCAGCAGTACGTGAGCAGGTTCTAGTTGTGTGTGATCGCGTCCAATAGCCAGAGACTGGGCGTCAGAAAGGGCCATTTGCAGCTGATTCGTGAGTCGATCAATTCGCATGCTTTACTCCATTAACGTGGCTGGGTCGGTGTGCGAAATAAAGCGCAACCCACCAAGCGTGAATACCTATGCTCAGGATTTGGGGACTAAGCCGAGAGTTTCAAGCGTAGAAACGACAAAAAATACGACAAACCGGCCAAATAGATGATTTAAGTCAAATAAATGAGGGATGCCATGCGACCGGTTTGACCGTCGCGGCGGTAAGAATAGAAACGATTTTCATCGTCGTAGGTGCAAAACCCGCCCCCACTGATGGATTCGACACCGAGCTGAGTCAATTCTGCCCGAGCAAGCTGATAGAGATCCGCATTAAACTTCATCGGTTTGTGAATACTGGGGCGAAACGCCGCAGAAATAGCTTCGCAATGCGCGGGACTAAGAGCTTTATCATAAAACCCTTCGAGCACATCAATACCCACTTCGAAGTGTGTTTGCCCGATAGCCGGCCCCAGATAAGCCAAGATCTGAGAAGACGGGCAGTTAAATTGATCGAGGCTATTGCGCAAAATCCCCTTCGCCAGACTGCGCCACCCCGCGTGCACCGCCGCCACCTGAGATCCCGCTCGATCGCACAGTAAAATAGGCAAGCAATCAGCGGTCATGATGGCGCAAGGCAACTGAGACTGACGAGTGTAGCTGGCGTCGGCGGTTCGCATAAGACCGTCGCTTTTGGCCTCGACAATTTTTGTACCGTGTATTTGCTCAAGCCATTGAGGGGCGTGTTCTAGCTCTAAGCGAGCCTGCAACGCCTCGCGATTGCGTTCCACCGAGGAGACATCATCGTCCACGTGTAAGGCCAGATTAAAACCGTTATAGGGAGGCTCACTTGATAAAGACTCATCAATTGCTTGGCGAGTGGTGATGAGGGCCTTCACATTGGCGGGCGCCTCCCAATCGGGAATCAGCCACGTCGAATGTTGCTTTCCATTTGCATCGCTCATCCCATCACCACTCATTCATGCATTCCTTGAAGTCTCGTCCTAACTCTATAAAAGGGCAGCGCGCCGCCTTTTGTTAGCGTTTGCGGCGAGGCAAACCTATTTTTGTGCCAACACCCTAAGCAGCTCTTTCATGTCTTGCGGACGCTCAGCTTGAAATTCAAGGTAGTCACCGGTCATGGGGTGAATCAACCCCAACTGCGCCGCATGAAGTGCTTGGCGACCAAAGCCCTTAAGCAATTCGAGCTGCTCGTGTGACGCATTTTTAGGAATCTTCATTCGTCCCGCGTAGGTAGAGTCGCCGACCAAAGCATAGCCAACATGGGCCATATGCACTCGAATTTGATGAGTGCGCCCGGTCTCAAGTTTTAGTCGAACGTGAGTGTGATTGGGAAATCGTTTGATTACTCGGTAGTGTGTGATCGCTTCCTTACCACCAAACTCAAGCACAGCCATCTTTTGACGCTGACGGGGGTGGCGCCCCATCATAGTTTCTACTTTACCGCCCCCGGTCATGACGCCGGCAACAACCGCTTCATACTCTCGGCTGACGGTGCGCTCCTGCAATTGAGCCACCAGATCTGCATGGGCTTCTAGGGTTTTCGCGACCACCATCAGGCCGGTGGTGTCTTTATCTAAACGGTGGACAATACCGGCCCGAGGTACATTGATCAGATCGGGACAATGGAACAACAAACCGTTGAGCAAGGTGCCCGAGCGGTTGCCTGCACCGGGGTGAACCACCAGCCCTGCCGGTTTGTTGATGACGAGGATTTGATCGTCTTCAAAGACAATCTCGAGTGGCATTTCTTCTGCCTCCCAATCACCCTGTTCCTCATGTTCGGCCAGTAGCACTAAGGTTTCGCCGCCGAGGACTTTTTCTTTTGGCCTAGAAGTCTCGCCATTGAGTGTTAAAGCTCCGGATTTGATCCACGCTTGGATACGGGAGCGAGAGTAACCGGGAAACAACTCGGTGGCGGCAAAATCCAGTCGTTTACCCATCATATCTTCGGGCACGATCGCGGTGAACTTTTCTACTTCTGTCATAGTTAAATGCCTAACTTTCTCTGTCGTGCTCAATGAATAGCCAGTGTTGGCTGATCGATCATTCTGTGTCGAGGATGACCTAAGGGTATCTCTCTTGGAAAACGAGGCAGTAATGCCTTCGAAGGGCATAAAAGGAGCGAGTAAACCCCCAGTCTTATCTGACTCTTAGCAATGCCTGTTCTATTGGGCTAGAAAAATTCCAATAAAATGAGCCGCATTGGGCCCTGCCCCTTTGGTCTGAGGGATCTCTGTGGTTAAATACCTCTTTCCCAGTTTAGCTGGGTAGTTTAAACAAGCTCCGGTGAATAATCATTTAATAATGCTCCGGAGTCTTCGACTGAGTTGATTGACTATATGCGTGCCCGTCTTATTTTGATTGTTGCCAGTGCGATTTTACTGGCCGCCTGTTCTTCTCAAGAGGATCAAGGCCCGAAACACACCACTGAGAAAGACTTCTACGAAGCCGCTCAGAAACAGCTAAATTCTCGTCAATGGGAACTCGCCATTGATAACCTGCAAGCGCTGGAGGCCAATTTCCCCTTTGGCACCTACGCCGAGCAAGCTCAGCTTGAGCTGATCTACGCTTACTACCGCAACTTTGAGCACGAAGCCTCTACCGCGGCAGCCGATCGCTTCATTCGCCTGCACCCCCAGCACCGCGATGCCGATTACGCCTACTACATGAAGGGTCTCTCATCGTTCACCGAAGGCAGTGGCATGTTTGAGCGGTTTATTCCCACCGATCTCACCAGCCGTGATCCTGGCGCTGCTCGTCAATCATTCGCGCACTTTTCACAACTGTTGGCACGCTATCCCAGCAGCCAATACGCCGCCGATGCTCGCAAGCGAATGATCTACTTGCGTAACTTGCTGGCGCGCTACGAAATACACGTGGCCAACTATTATTTGAAGCGCGGCGCTTATGTGGCGGCAGCCAATCGCGGGCGCTACGTAGTTGAGAACTTCCAGCAAACACCGGCAATACCCGATGCGCTTGCAGTGATGGTACAAAGCTACCATTTACTGAAAATGGACGATCTCGGCGAGCATAGCTTAAAAACCTTACAAACCAACTACCCCAAACACCCCGCTTTGGCAAAAGATGGCAGCTTTAACTATCAGCACAGCTCCCGCTTAGGCGATCGCTCTTGGGTTAGCTACGCATCTTTCGGACTCTTCGATAAAAAAGATCCCCCCGGCTTTGACAGCCGTAAGATCTACAACCCGGAATTCTCGGAAACGGCTCAAAGTATCGAACAAGCCGATGAATACGTTCAGCCTGAAGAACAAACCGAGCGCTCCTGGTTGAACCTCTTAACCTTTGGATTGTTTGGTTAAGAGCACTTTAGCCCGAACACAAAAAAGCCCTCGCCATAGTGTTATGACGAGGGCTTTTTTATGCCGACGGGACAAGAAAATCTAGCCATCTGTGCCCACTAGACTTCCCTCCCGAAACGCCAATTCCGCAGCTTCTAATCTCCCAACTTCCAGCCATTGGTGATTGGATAGCGGCGATCGCGACCAAATCCTCGCTCGGTAATCCGAGGCCCGATCGGCGATTGTCGACGCTTGTATTCGTTAATATCCACCAATCTCAAGACTCTATGAACGATCTCCGCATCAAAGCCCTCTTCGATAATCGCAGTCGCGCTATAGTCTCGCTCTACGTAGAGTTCCAAAATACGATCCAAGTCTTCGTAGGGCGGTAAGCTGTCTTCATCTTTCTGATCCGGCGCCAATTCCGCTGATGGCGGTCTCTCGATGACGCTCACCGGTATCACCTCTTCGATGGTGTTGCGGTAACGAGAAAGTTCGAACACCAGCACTTTAGGCACATCTTTTAAGACATCAAAGCCACCGGCCATATCACCGTATAAGGTCGAATAACCAACAGCCATTTCACTCTTGTTGCCTGTGGTCAGCACCAAGAAACCTTTTTTATTGGAGATGGCCATCAGCAATACGCCGCGGCAACGGGCCTGAAGGTTTTCTTCGGTGGTATCGCGCTCCCTGCCAACGAACTCGCTCTCCAATGCCGCCATGAAAGTTTCGAACATCGGTTCGATGGAAATCGACTGATAGCGCACCCCCAGTCGATTGGCTTCGTCTTCGGCATCGTTTTTACTCAAATCGGAAGTGTAGCGAAACGGCATCATCACCGCCTCGACCCGGTCTTTGCCCAGAGCGTCGACCGCAATTGCCAAGGTCAAAGCCGAGTCGATACCGCCGGACAAGCCTAGAACTACACCTTTGAAGCCGTTTTTATTGACGTAATCGCGGACTCCGACCACCAGCGCTTCATAGGTCCCGGCCAGAGACTCGGGCTCGGGCGTCACATCCCCTTGAACGATATCGCACTTACCATCGGCCACACTCACCTCAACGGGCATCAATAGCTCTTGGTAGCTCGGCGCTTGAATCTTTATCTCGCCAGCGGCGCTAACCGCCATAGAGGCCCCGTCGAAAACCAGCTCATCTTGTCCGCCCACTTGATTGACGTAAACAATGGGCATCTCCCCCTCGCGGCTTCGATCCGCCAGAAGCGTGCGACGCTCTTCAATTTTTCCTCGATGAAACGGCGAGGCGTTGAGATTAAGCATCAATTGGGCTCCGCCAATCTTAGCTTGGTGCATGGGATCGTGCTGCCAGATATCCTCACAAATCGTCAGCGCGACTTTGATGCCCCGCAAGCGCAAGACGCAAGCACTATCACCAGGCACAAAATAGCGTTTTTCATCAAATACACGGTAATTGGGCAGATGCTGCTTTGCGTATTCGCCGATAATTTCGCCGCCGTCTATCACTCCGGCCATATTGAAGACACGCCCGGCAACCGCTCTGGGATAACCCAGTACCACGGCAGCCTGCAGTGAAGCCTCGCACACCTGTGTCAAAGCTCTATTGATACGCAACTCGAGACTTTCGCGCAGCAGCAGATCCTCAGGGGGATAGCCTGTCAGCGTCAGCTCGGGAAAGACAACCACATCGGCGTCGTGCTCTGCTTGCGCCTGTCGCACGGTCTCAATGACCAGCTCAGTATTCCCCTGAATATCCCCCACTAAAGGGTTTACCTGGGCCATGACAATCTTTAGGGTTGGCATATCTTTAACTCCGACGTGACTCTCGCAACTCATTGCCCATCACAGGGCCAATGAAAAAGAGCGCTATTTTCGGTCAATCCCGCAGATTAAGCAAAATAAACATGGCTTCAGCGAACATTGATATTAACTACCCTCTGTTGCGTATCTACGCCTACTACCGGTTGGCGCTAAGCAGTATTTTGCTGCTGATGTTTTCTTCAAACATGGCATCGAATATTTTAGGTAGTGATCACTCGTCGCTGTTCATTTATAGCTCAACCGCCTACACCGTTCTCAACCTGATCACCCTGGCCACCCTGTGGCAGAGGCGTTTTGAACCCTCGCCTCAGCAAATTTTCACTCTACTTCTTATTGACTCACTTGCACTGATTATCTTTGTGCATGCCAGTGGCGGGCTGGGAAGCGGGCTGGGTTTCTTACTCTTAGTCACCGTTGCGGTGGCAGGAATTCTCCTTAACAAACAGCTGTGCAGCGCCCTCGCGGCTTTCACCACCTTGCTTCTGTTTACCGAGACGCTCTACAGCTCTGGCCCCAACGGCCCGGAAAGCCGTCATATTTTCACCTCGGGTGTCTTGGGAGCGCTCATCTTTGCCTTTGCACTGGCGTTCAACTACCTCAGCAACAAGTTGAGAATGAGCGCTATTGAGGCTGCCAACCAAGCCGCTCACGCCGCTCACTTAGAGCGCTTAGCACAGCTGATTATCGAGCGTATGCAGACCGGTATTGTGGTCGCCAACCAAGCCGGTGAGGTCGAACTCATTAATCGCTCGGCAGAGAATTTGTTGAACTGGCCATCAGACAATGCAAGCCCTCGCTTAACCGACATCGACGAATTGGAGGAGCACGTACGACTCTGGCAGACCCACTCGCAATCCCGAGCTCCCAGTATCAAGCCCAAAAATTCACAGCACGAGGTTCGCCTACGTTTCGCCAACTTGGCCCCGCAAGAGCTTGAAGATGAACAAGGAGTTATCTCGGATACTCTTATTTTTGTCGAGGATACTCGCGGTCTACATCGTGAAGCGCAGCACCTCAAGCTTGCATCGCTTGGCCGCTTAACCGCCAGTATCGCCCATGAAATTCGCAATCCTTTGGGGGCCATTAGCCACGCAGGTCAGCTGCTGGCGGAATCCCCAGAGCTGAATAAAGCGGACAAGCGACTGACAGAAATCATCGAAACCAACGCCGAACGCGTCAATCAAATTATCGAAAATGTACTGCAACTTTCTCGCCGCCGACCGACCCGCCCCGAGTCGATCGATATCCACGAATGGCTAATGCAATACATGCGCGACTACGCCGAAAATAACAGCGGTGAGCTCACCCTTTCGAACCCCAAGAGCGCCTCAAGCATTCAAACTCGAATTGATGCCAGTCACTTATCTCAAGTCGTCACCAACCTCACCGACAACGGCCTGCGCCACAGCCAACAAGCTATTGGCGAAGCTCGCCTTAGCTATGAAGTGGGTGTCGACGATCAAACCCAGCTGCCCTACCTCAAGGTCATCGATGAGGGCGAAGGCATCGCCGACGATAGCTTAACGCACATTTTTGAGCCCTTTTTTACCACCGAAGCGGCCGGCTCGGGGCTCGGTCTGTATCTCTCCAAGGAGCTCTGTGAGGCCAATCACGCCAATTTGAACTTTCAAAGAACCCACGACAATAAAAGCTGTTTTCGGATAGACTTTGCCCACCCAGACCGAATGTTTTGATGACTTTTTATGAGTAAAACAACCCGCGCCCTGATCATTGATGATGAACCCGATATTCGAGAGCTACTCGACATTACCTTGTCGCGCATGGGCCTCGATGTCGACTGCGCCGGCAATGTACAGCAAGCGATGCAACAACTGGAAGCTCATGACTATCAAGTCTGTTTAACCGACTTGCGCCTGCCAGACGGCAACGGTATCGATATCGTCAAACACATTCAGATCAACCACTCATCACTGCCAGTGGCGGTCTTTACCGCTCACGGCAATATGGATACCGCCATCTCGGCCATGAAAGCTGGCGCTTTCGATTTCATCTCAAAACCAGTGGAGCTGGAACACTTGCGCAGCCTGATCAATACCGCGCTGCGGCTGGCCAAGGAGCAAGACGCGTCCAATAGCAATAGCCCGCCTCTACTGGGTAGCACCAAGGCTATCGACAAGCTGCGCAAACAGATCATTAAAGTCTCCCGAAGCCAAGCACCGGTCTACATCAGCGGCGAATCCGGTACCGGTAAAGAGCTGGTCGCACGCGCCATCCACTACCAAGGTGGCCGAGCCGACGGCCCCTTTATTCCGGTAAACTGTGGCGCTATTCCCAAAGAATTGATGGAAAGCGAATTTTTTGGCCACACCAAAGGCAGCTTTACCGGCGCCACCAGCGATAAACAAGGTCTGTTTCAAGCCGCCAATGGAGGCACCTTGTTTCTCGATGAAGTGGCCGACTTACCGCTCGACATGCAAGTCAAATTACTGCGAGCAATTCAAGAAAAGGCGGTTCGCCCAATTGGCGCCGATCAAGAAATCGCTGTCGATATCCGCATCCTCAGCGCCACCCATAAAGACTTGGCTCAAGAGATCAGCAAAGAGCGCTTTCGCAACGATCTCTATTACCGAATCAACGTCATTCAAATTGACATACCTCCGCTGCGTGATCGTCAAGACGATATCGAGCAGCTCAGCCGCCACTTCTTGACTCAATTTGCCGATAGCTGGGGCAGCGAACCGGCCAAGCTATCGCGCGCAAGCCTAGAGGCTTTGCAGCAGTACCACTTCCCCGGGAACGTGCGAGAGCTCGAGAACATTCTCGAGCGCGCTTACACCCTCTGCGATGAAGACGTCATCGAGCTTGAAGACCTGCAATTACCGGCCGCATCAATATCAACATCCACTAGCTCTTCCACGGTAAATCACGAGAGCGTAGACTCTCTCGATGATTATCTGGAAGAGATCGAAAAAGAAGTCATCAGTGCGACACTCGAAAAAACCAAGTGGAATCGAACCGCGGCCGCCAAGAAGCTGGGGGTTAGCTTTCGGTCTTTTCGGTATCGCTTGAAAAAGCTAGGGTTGGACGAAGTTTAGCCCTCAAAATGTGACGATTTAGACAAAATTGATCAAGCTCAAGCCTTAGAAACCCTTATTTGTACCGCTTATCCACTCCCTCAAGACACCTTTGCGCCGATCGGTAATGATACGCTCACAGAAATCGACGGCATTTACCAACCTACCGGACGAATTAGCTCCTTATGACTCATAGAGATAGCCAAGTAACACGATCAAGACATCACTTTGACAGTGGTTTCACCCTGGTCGAGCTGTTAATTACCGTGGCGATTATATCGATCACTTTGGCCATGGCCGTGCCGAATTTTACTTCGCTGGTCAATTCGAACGCGATTGCGTCACAGACGAACCACTTTTCTAGTGCAATCGGCGCCGCTCGCAGTGAAGCCATCACCCGGAACACCTCGGTCATTATGTGCAAGCGCAATAATCTCAGCTGCTCTAACGGGGCTCAATGGGAAAGCGGCTGGATTATCTTTGCCGATAATGATGGCGATGACACCTTGGATAGCGGCGAAGAGTTACGCTACATCGACGCCCTAAGAGACAATTACACACTGCGCCCCAGCGTCGCGACACTCAACTGGCTGCGATTTCAATCTGACGGCAAAGTAAGCAGCAATCTTACAACCTTCAGCGGTGTCACCTTTCGCCTCTGCGGCCCCGATGCTGACAACGCGGAATCTAGAGCCATCAGCTTTAATGTCGTCGGCCAAGCCCGACTCGCAAAAGGGACCACATCATGCCCCTAAACTCTCATAGCTTTAAACGTCAGAGAAAATCTCAAGCGGGTATCGGCTTGATTGAAATCCTCATTTCGTTACTGGTTCTCTCAGTGGGATTACTCGGCCTAGCATCCATGCAAGCCAACGGCTTAAAACACAACCGCAATGCCTATTTTAGAACTCAGGCGACCATTCTTGCCTATGATATTGCCGACCGCATGCGAGCAAACTCAACTCAGGCAGAAACAGGTGCCTACGTCGAAAGCTACGGCGCAGCGAGTGGCAGCGCCTGCTCTTCAAACTGCACACCGGCGCAAATTAGCGCTACAGACTTAATCCAATGGAAAGCCAATCTAGCCAATCAACTCCCCTCTGGCGACGGTAAGGTCGAAGATAACGGCTCCAATAATTTCGACATCACGATTAAATGGAGCGATGGCGATAACAACACGCCAGAACTAACGCTGGGAGTTCAACTATGATGCGCAAAATATCACCGGCCTCTCAAGCGGGTTTGACCTTGGTAGAATTACTCATCGCGATGACTCTAGGCATCATCCTCACCTACGGCGTCACCGAGATTTACATCAACAGTAAACAAACCTACCGCTCTCAAGATGGATTGGCGCGAATGCAAGAAAGCGCTCGCTTTGCCCTCGACTTTATCGCGCGGGATATCCGCAGCTCAGGTTACGTAGGTTGCAGTAATATCAAAACCATCACTCCATCCGTTGTCACAACCACCCCCTCCATTGCGGCTTACTCGCTCACCAATGTCTTAAACGGGCATCACAATCTAGGCTCGCAAAGCTGGACACCTTCACTGCCCACTGGCGTCAATTCGGTGGTAGACGATACCGATGTCATCACGGCAACGGGCGGTGGTCAGTGTTCGACGCCCCTCACGGCCGATATGGCGGCGGTGAGCGACGGGCTAAGCATGGCAACCGCTAACGAATGTGGCTTTTCCCAGAACGATGTTGCGATCGTCGCCAACTGCAGCAGCGCCGACATATTTCGAATCACCAATGCTCCTGGTAGCTCAGGGCAACTTAGCCACGCTGACTTAGCAGTTGCCTACACCACAAGCGCGGCCTCGGAAGTACTCACCTACAGTTCGAACACCTACTTCATTCGCAACGATGCAACCAGCGGACTTCCATCACTTTTTGTGTTAGACAATACGCAAAATGCCGGAGGCAGCAACCCCATTGCTCTGATCGAAGGGGTAGAGAATATGCAGATCCAATACGGCATTGATACCAACGCCGACAATGTTCCCGAGATCTACGCCAACGCCTCGGGAACCATTAACTGGTCTCAAGTGGTTAGCACAAGAATCACATTACTGATGAGAAGCATTGAAGAAACCAATGCTCCGTCTTATACCTTTACCGCAGGAGGCACCACCAAAACCTATGCGGCAGGCCCTATGCGCAAAGAGTTTGTGTCTACCGTTCAAATTCGTAATCGAGGTTTGTAATGAACAGCATTCGACAACAACAAGGTGTCGCTCTGATCATCAGCTTAGTGATTCTTTTGGTTCTCACCATTATCGGTGTACAGAGTATGAGTACCTCGGTATTGGAAGAGAGAATGGCAGGTAACTATCGCGATAAAAAAATGGCCTTTGAAGCCGCTGAGTCTGCACTAAAAGCCGCAGAAGCCTTTCTTAGCCTTCAGACCGCGCCACCGGTGGCAAACTCAACCGCCACCAATGGCGTTTATAGTTTTGGCTCTGCCAATGTTCGCTCTTACTCGTTTTGGCAAGCCATTGCACACCAAAACTCAATGACGGGTTTAGCGGAAGGCCCAAAATACGTCATCGAAGAACGCGGTGAACTCTCCGGAGGTGGAGCGAATGCCTCCGCAGAAATTGGCGCCATATCGAAAGCCAGCGGTGGAGACACCACGATTTACGGATATCGTGTAACTGCCAGAGGTGTTGGAGGCAGCGCAAATGCCGTTGTACTGCTGCAATCTGATTACGAAAAAAGCTTCTAATTTTTCATCGAATTTTATCAATGCGTAATACATACGCAGACAGGAGACGCACCATGAAACTCCAACAACGCTTATCACAACTCTCATCTTTTGCGTTAACGCTTGGCGTACTGGCAGGAACGACGCCGGTGCATTCCGCTGAGCTGGATATCAGCGATGTACCGCTGTTTTTGGACAGTGGTGTTGATCCCAACATTCTCATGGTTATTGATGATTCGGGTAGTATGGATTGGCTAGCAGTTTTTTCCAAAGAAGCGCAAGTCGCACACCCTAGCGAGACGAATCCAGCCAACTATAAAGATAGAGCAACAGACCCAGGCGCTCCGCTCCCCTATACTGGGGACTTCCATATTGCCTATCAGCCGACAACCGACGCTGAAACTAGGATGCTTTGCAATAGCTACAATGTACTAGCCTACGACCAATCGCGCACCTACACACCTTGGGAAGGCAAGGATATCAACGGCTCCGATTATGCCAACGTCACATCGGTATCAAGTGCCTTAATCGATCCATATAGAGGCACCGCAAGCTCTTCAAACCGTGTAAATATAAGCAGCCATTATTATTTCAATTGGGTTGATGGTGACGGGGACCAAAAATACGATAGTGGCGAATGCCCCACCCTACCAGCACAACAATCCACCACCACCACCACATACTACTGTAAGGAATGGAATCGTTGGTATGAACAATACGATCCAAGTGAAGGCTACAATCGTTGTAGAAGGAAAAAATGGAACGGCGATTGGAAAAACGAGTGGAGAGACATGTGGAGCAACAGCACGACAGTTACCGAGCCCTTCGCAGACGCCTGCACCAGAGAGTCGCAATGCTTTGTCGTGAACGATCTAACCGCAGCCGAAAAGCAAAATTATGCCAATTGGTACAGCTACTATCGCAAACGTGAGTTTGTCGCCAAGAAAGCCACCCTCGCCTTAATTGATAGCTCTAGCGCTCGTATGGGACTTGGCACACTCAATGACAACAACAATGTAGGCACTACAATCACCGATATGGATGACGGGGATAGCAGCACTACGGCCGATGCCACAAACAAGGCAACGCTAATGAGCGAAGTAGGCCAAATCAATAGTAATAGTGGCACCCCCTTGAGAGCCTCCTTAAAAGAAGCCGGCGAGTATTATGAATCTGGATCACGTGCGCTGTTTGAACATATGTCATCCGATCCCGGAACGCCTATATTAAGCGCATCAAATGGCGGGCAATGCCAACAAAACTTCACCATTTTAATGACTGATGGTTACGCCTCGAGCTCTACGTCGCCAAATGTCGGCAACCGCGATAATGATGGCGGCACAGATGACGATGGTGACGACTCTATTTACGACGGGGGCATTTATGCCGATACCGTATCGAATACCATTGCCGATGTTGCCATGAAATTCTATGAAAAAGACTTGAGCACTCTATCTGACGCAGTGCCCAACTCCAACGGCCAAAGCGACAAAATGCACCAACACATGATTACTTACACGGTCGCCTTTGGTGTCGAAGGCAACCTTTCCTGCCAACCAGGTAGCGCAGGCTGCTCATCGAGCTGGCCCACAAGCATTGACTACGATGGAAGCGACCCAAATTCGATCGATGACCTATGGCATGCCGCGGTTAACGGCCGAGGCCAATACTTAAACGCCGCAGAGCCACAAGACCTTATCGACGACATGCAAGAAGCACTAGATAGTATCGATGCGCGCAACAGTGGTTCGGCTGCCGTTGCCGCCAACTCTACTACCTTGAACCAAGGCACAGTCATCTACCAAGCGCTATTCAATACCGGCGACTGGCATGGCAATTTGCGCTCTTTGCCGGTATCGATTGGCTCAACAGACACTCGCTCTTCGTGCGCCGGTGTTTCTGCAGGCTTTGTTTGCAACGCCGCAGACTGGAATGCCTCAACTCAATTGGACGCACAAAACCCAGATACGGGTCGAAACATCATGACCTACAACTCTGCCAGCACTAATGCCAATAAAGGCATTGCTTTTCGCTGGCCCACTAACCATCTAAGCCCGACAGCCTTTGAACTTAGCAGCAGCCAAATCACTGACTTGCTCGACAGCGCGCCAACCGGAAATGAAGCCAACTACGGTAGCGCCTTGATCGACTTTTTACGTGGCAACCAAAGTAACGAAGGAACGGGCTTTAGCTTTCGAGAACGTAACTCGACGGTTTTTGGTGACATTGTAAACTCGGCACCCGCCTACGTTGGTGCGCCAGCACTCAACTATCCCGACAACTTAGAAGTTACCGCTTACAGCACTTACAAGGAAGGCTCCGCCTCCTCCCGCACCCCGGTAGTTTATGTCGGGGCTAACGACGGCATGTTGCATGGCTTCAACACCGAGACCGGCAACGAAGTTGTGGCTTATGTTCCTGAAGCGGTCTATGGCAACCTAGACCTGCTCTCGAAAGACGAATACACCACTCAGAGTAATCACCGCTATTTCGTTGATGGCAGCCCCACCGTCGGCGACGCCTTTCTCAGCGGCGCTTGGAAAACCGTTCTCGTCAGTGGTTTAAGGGCCGGCGGACAAAGCGTATTTGCACTTAATGTCACCGACCCCACCAAGTTCACCGAAACTCAAGGAGACATCAACCAAGTCGTCATGTGGGAGTTTACTGATACGGACTTGGGTTACACCTACAGCCAGCCGGATATCGTCAAAATGAATGACGGCACTTGGGCCGCAATTTTTGGCAACGGCTACAACAATACCGAAGCCGATGGCGACGCCAGCACCACGGGATACGGTTATCTTTATATCGTTAACCTTCAAACCGGAGCGCTCATAAAGAAAATATCCACCAATACCGGCAATACAACCACCCCCAACGGCTTAGCCACAGCCACACCAGTGGACACCAATGGGGACTACAAGGTCGACTATATTTACGCTGGCGACCTACAGGGTAATATGTGGAAGTTTGACGTCTCTAGCACCAGCTCCAGCTCATGGGATGTGGTCAAAAGCGGCGGCACACCGACGCCTATCTTTACCGCTAAAGCCCCTGAAACTGGCTACCCAAGCCAACCCATAACCACTAGACCGAGTGTCTCCTTCCATCCTGATCCAGCTCAGAGTGGATTGCTGGTGTTGTTTGGTACTGGGCGCTACATCGACACCGTCGATAACGTCGCCAGCGGGCAAAACACCCAAACCTTCTACGCGGTATGGGACAAGCTCGACGGCACCTTCCCCGCCAGCTTCAACGGCAACCGCACCAACAGTAACTACCTAAGACAAACGATTCTTTCCGAGAACATCGTAGGCACTTCCGGCGCAGTCGTACGAACAACATCCAACAACACCGTCGACTGGACCACTCACCACGGTTGGTATCTTGATCTTGTGAATACCGGCAGCTCACCGCAAGACAACCTAGGTGAACGGCAAGTGACCAACTCGGTGTTGCGAGGCGGACGTATCGTATTTACTACCTTGTCACCAAATGATGTCGCCTGTGATTTTGGCGGCAGCAGCTGGCTGATGGAAATCGATCTAGGCAGTGGTAGTCGTCTGGCGGAGTCACCTCTAGACATCAACAATGATGGAGACATCGACGATAACGATTTATACAACTCTAACGTTATCAGCGGTATTCAACAGTCTGGTATTATCACAGAGCCTTCGATCGTAGGCTCTGCTGATGATGACAAAGAGTACAAGCTGTTTAACAGCTCAACGGGATCCACCATTACCATCACGGAAACACCACCAGATGGAAGTGGAGCCGCTGCCAGCAGAAACTCTTGGACTGAAATCACTCAATAAAACCATCAAGGTACTAGGAACATTCCTAGTACCTTCTTAGGAAAAACAATGAAAATTAGAAAACAAATGGGATTTTCCCTTATTGAACTGATGATTGTACTGGTAATTATTACCATACTAGCTTCCATTGCGATTCCGTCGTATCAAAACAGTATGACAAAATCGCGACGCGCGGAAGGCAAAGCTCTTTTACTCGAAGGGGCTCAAGCGCAGGAAATTAATTTTACCGAATACAATCAATACGCAGTTGATATTACGGTAGACACACCACCCACCAAACGAGAACTTCAAACAACCAGTGATAACAGCTTCTACACCATGGCAATCTCAGGAGCCACCACCACGACTTACACCCTAACAGCGGCACCACAAGCGCCGCACACCGACGCAGTCTGTGGATCACTAACGATAAACCACTTAGGCGTGCGAGGAATTACAGGGACCGGCACCGTTGCTGATTGCTGGTAATGAGTTGGGCTTAGAGACTTCAACATCTGGCCAGAAAATACGTAAAAGCGAGTAATTCAAACAGCACGACAAAAATCGAATTATAAAATCACAAGGGTGTGATAGCTCTCGTTACGACCAAGGATGGACGTAACATGAAACCGCACCGCAGCAAAAAACCCTCAATTCACGGATTTACGCTTCCAGAGCTCATCACCTTTATTGCTGTTTCTGTAGGGCTTTTCCAGCTCGCCTTTTCAAGCTTTTCGCACTTGATCGGAAGTGTTCAACTTGGTTCAGCAACAAGACAGTTTTTGAGTCATTACGCTTTGGCGAAGACCACGGCACTGCAACGAAACAAGACTATTCACCTATGCGTCAGCGATGGCTCTGAATGCATCGATAGCGAGCAATGGCACGAGGGCTGGATTATATTTGAAGACAAAAATGACAACTTGCAAGCGGAAGCAGACGAAATACTCAGAGTCTCGGAACCCCTCACAAGCGGCTATACCCTGACATCAAATACCAGCAGCAATCATTTGGTATTTTCACCTAACGGCCGAGTGGTAAAGTCCAATGGCAGCCTGCCACTAATGACATTCCGTATTTGCAATACAGCCGCAAGACCTGAAAACATGAATAGAAATGCTAGAGAAATGGTCATCAATGGTGCCGGAAGAGTGCGACTCCAGCACGGTCGCAATCACATCACAGAGTGCCTGTAAGTGCGAACAAGCAATCCGCTAGCGCAACTCTTTTGGTAACGAAAAGTGAATGTTTTCGATTTCACCCGGTGCTTCAACGGCGGGACGAGCGCCCAACTGCTCAAGCTTTTGAATCACCGCCTTAACCAGAACCTCAGGTGCTGAGGCGCCAGCGGTAATGCCTACCGACGTTTTGTCTTTCAACCATTGAGGCTGAATATCGTCGGCACCGTCAATCAGGTAGGAAGAAGAACCGCAGCGCTCTGCCAGCTCTTTAAGACGATTGGAGTTGGAGCTATTAACAGAGCCCACCACTAAGACAAGATCATTCTCCAGCGCCAATTGCTTAACGGCATCTTGCCGATTCTGCGTGGCGTAGCAGATATCATCTTTGCGTGGCCCTTCAATATTGGGAAAACGGGCGCGCAAGGCATCGATCACTTTGGCGGTATCATCCATCGACAGGGTCGTCTGAGTGACGTAACTGAGCTTGTCGGGATTGACGACCTCAAGAGTCGAGACATCCGCCTCATCTTCAACCAGATAGATGGCGCCACCGGTGCTAGTATCGTATTGCCCCATAGTACCTTCGACTTCGGGATGCCCCTGATGGCCGATAAGCACACATTCGGAGCCATCCTGAGAGTAGCGAGTCACTTCCATGTGTACTTTTGTCACGAGAGGGCAGGTGGCATCGAAGACCTTTAGGCCACGATCAGCCGCCTCTTTTCGGACCAGCTGGGAGACCCCGTGGGCACTAAAGATGACAATGACATCGTCGGGAACTTCGTGCAGCTCTTCAACAAATACCGCTCCACGCTCACGCAGAGAATCCACCACAAACTTGTTGTGAACCACTTCGTGACGAACATAAATCGGTGCACCAAACACATCGAGAGCCCGGTTGACGATATCGATAGCGCGATCAACCCCGGCACAAAAGCCCCTGGGGTTGGCAAGATTTATGTTTACGGCCGAGGTCATGACATTCCTGTTAACTGTGATCAATAATAAGAAAAAACGGCAGCGAATTTATTAATGGGTTACCGCTGGCGCTATGGCGACTATCTTTGCTTCAAAAACAATATCGCGACCTGCCAACGGGTGATTAAAATCGATGGTTACGGTTTCATCGTCAAAGGCCGACACCACACCCGGCAGCTCAGCCTTTTGCGCATCGGCAAACGACATCATCAACCCCTCGACCAATTCGACGTCTTCGAACTGATCACGAGGCATGGTCTGGAAGTTGTTGGGATTGGATTGACCAAAACCGTCTTCCGGCTTAATCATAAAACTCTCTTGCTCGCCAACCGTCATGCCTTCCAGCTTCTTTTCAAATCCGGGCAGCATATTGCCATCGCCCATCACAAAGGTGGCTGGGTCACCTTCAAAATTTGAATCAATCACCTCTCCGGAATCGAGCTTCAACGAGAAATGTAAGGTAATCTCAGTACCTTCGCCAATCACTAATTCTGTCATATCTATTTACCACTAAATCTATCGAGACCGCGCATTCCACACGGTTTAATCGCTCGCCGCAGGGGATCGGAACGAATCTATAATTAACATCGCCGCGCCAACGCAAATTCCGCTATCGGCCACATTAAAAGCCGGCCAATAATGTTGCTGATAGTGCACGACGATAAAGTCGACCACATAACCCAGCACCAGGCGATCGTACAAATTCCCAAGAGCACCGCCCAACACTAAAGCGAGCGCCATCGCCTCCCAGACTTTATGCCGCTCCAGTCGAGAGATCCAGATCACCAACACCACCGAAACCACACCGGCGACAAGGCCAAAAGCCCAGCGTTGCCAACCACCCGCGTCGCTCAAAAAGCTGAAGGCCGCACCGGTATTGTGTAGCAACGTAAAGTTAAAAAAATCGGTAATTACCCAGGGCTGCCCATAGCTCAAGTTGGCGCTAAACCAGTGTTTACTCCACTGGTCGAGAACCAACACCAAAGCCGCGAGACCATACCATTTAAACAACGAAGATTTACTCATCGGTCACTCACTCTCAAGCCATTATGCGAATTGGCGAACTTCACCATCGCCCGAGACATTGTCGACGCAACGACCACAAATTTCTTCGTGCCCTGCGTGAGCCCCAACATCCTCTCGGTAATGCCAGCAGCGACCACATTTTTCGCCCTTCGCTTTTTCAACAACAACGCTGAGCCCTTCAACATCGGTGGGCTCACCGCTGCCACTGCCCACAACGGCAGATGAGGCAATCAAGACAAAGCGCAATTCATCTCCGAGAGCGTTAAGTTGATTCGCCAACTCACCGTCGCAGCACAAGGTTACTGCCGCATCCAATGAGCCACCCACGACACCGTCGGCGCGCTTGGCTTCAATCACTTTGTTAACGGCGGTTTTCACTTCGGCAATGAACGACCAATAATCATCGGACATGGCCGTTTGCGCTGGCAGGCGAGGTAACTCGTACCACTCAGCGATAAAAACATTGCCCTGACGTTCACCCGGAATCTGCTGCCACAACTCATCCGCGGTGAAGCTTAAAATTGGCGCGATCCAGCGAGTGAAGGCTTCGATAATATAATACAAAGCCGTTTGCGCTGAGCGACGAGCGACACTATCGGACTTAGAGGTGTACTGGCGATCCTTAATAATATCGAGATAGAAGCCGCCCAAATCCACTACACAGTAGTTGTGCAACTTCTGATAAATTTGATGAAAGTTATAACTGTCGTAGGCCGCGATAAGCTCTTCTTGCAGCACCGCTGCACGCTCTACCGCATAGCGATCGAGTGACAGCATCTGCTCGGGCTCGACCAAGTCGGTCGCGGGATCAAAGCCGTTTAAGTTCGACAACAAGAACCGAGCGGTATTGCGGATACGACGATAAGAATCGGCGGTGCGCTTGAGAATCTCATCAGACACTCGCATCTCACCGCTAAAATCGGTGGCCGATACCCACAAGCGTAAAACGTCAGCACCGAGGTTATTCACCACTTTTTGTGGCGACATCACATTGCCCAATGACTTAGACATTTTGTGACCGTTTTCATCCACGGTAAAACCGTGAGTGAGAACCTGACGATAAGGCGGCACACCGTTCATAGCCATAGACGTTTTCAGTGACGACTGAAACCAGCCGCGATGCTGATCGGAACCTTCAAGATACAGATCGGCAGGAAAGCGCAAATTCTCACGGCGCTTCACAACCGCTTCGTGAGTCACACCAGAATCAAACCATACGTCCAGCGTGTCAGTAACCTTGGAATAAAGCTCAGCTTCATCGCCTAACAACTCGGCGGCGTCCAGCTCAAACCAAGCGTCCATCCCCTCTTGTTCAACCTTAAGAGCAACCTCTTCAATTAAGCGAGAGGTCTCGGGGTGTAACTCTTGAGTTTCTTTGTGAACAAACAGCGCGATGGGCACACCCCAAGTACGCTGCCGGGAAATACACCAGTCGGGGCTTGAATCGAGCATGCTGTCGATACGAGCGCGGCCCCAGTCGGGAATCCACTGCACACCATCCACTGCGGTCTTAACATCGTCGCGCAGATTATTTTTGGTCATGCTGACAAACCATTGCGGCGTCGCGCGATAAATTAGCGGTGTCTTGGTTCTCCAGCAGTGCGGATAGCTGTGCTTGAGTTTTGTGGCGTACAGCAAGGCATTGTTTTCTTCGAGTACCGCCAACACTTTGTCATCGACCTTATACACATGGTCGCCAGCGAACTGCTCGACATCTTTGCGATAGATGCCGTTATCGTCGACGTAGTTTAAGGTTCCGATATCGTACTTTGAGCCGACATTAAAATCGTCAACGCCGTGATCGGGAGCCGTGTGAACACAACCAGTACCCGCATCGGTGGTCACGTGATCACCCAAAATCACAGGTAAGGCTTTGTCATAGAAAGGGTGCTTCAGCGACAAGCGCTCGAGCGCTTGCCCGGTCGTTCGACCGACAACGGAATAATCTTCGATGGACGCCGCCGCCATCACCGATTCGTACAAAGCCTCGGCGAGCAACAAGCGCTCACTGCCTGCTTGTACTACCACGTAATCTAGCTCTGCGTGCATACTGACCGCCTGACTGGAAGGCAAGGTCCAGGGCGTTGTGGTCCAGATAACCACCGACACATCGCCTTCACCACTCAGATCAGGAACCGCGGCCGCAAGGGCATCGGCCTCAAGCACTTTATATTTGGCGTAGATTGAGCAAGAAACTTTATCTTGGTATTCGACTTCGGCTTCGGCCAATGCAGAACCGCCCACCACACTCCAGTACACCGGCTTAAAGCCTTTGTGCAGATGGCCGTTGTCGACGATTTTACCCAGAGAGCGAATAATGTCGGCTTCAAAGGTGTAATCCATGGTTAAGTAAGGGTTGTCCCACTCACCAAGAATGCCCAAGCGAACGAAATCTTTTTTCTGACCTTCGACTTGTCGTCCCGCGTAATCGCGACATTTTTGACGGAAGGTTTTGAAATCAACTTTGACGCCGGCCTTGCCCACTTTCTTTTCAACATTGTGCTCGATTGGCAGGCCGTGACAATCCCAACCGGGAACGTAAGGCGCATCAAATCCGCTCATGGTTTTGGATTTGATAATGATGTCTTTCAGAATTTTATTAACCGAATGACCAATGTGAATATCGCCGTTGGCGTAGGGGGGGCCATCGTGCAAAATAAATTGCTCGCGACCAGCTCGCGCCTCTCGAATGGCCTGATAGAGCTTTCCGTCTTGCCATTTTTTCAACATACCAGGTTCACGCTGGGCCAAATTGGCCTTCATGGCGAAGCCGGTCTTGGGGAGGTTCAAGGTCGGTTTATAATCGGTCATAGTCTAAATAACTTTTAATATTCAATAATTTTTAGTTAAACAATACTGCCGCAGGAACGGCAATAAATGAATGTTTATGTCGTCTCAAAAAAATACGCTTTCGCTTCGTCAATATCTCGATAAATCTGCTCTTTCAGCAAGTCGAGTGACGAAAATTTTTGCTCATCTCTGAGCTTATGTAAAAACTCTACAGTGATCATTTTGCCGTAGAGATCACCATTAAAGTCCAACAGGTGCACTTCTAATATCGGTTTGATTTTTTCACCGATGGTAGGACGCACACCAACATTGGCAACGCCATTGGCGGTCTCGCCATTCGGCAATTTTACCGACACAGCAAAAACACCATTGAGCGGCGAGCGATAGCGTCGCAAGTGGACATTAGCCGTAGGCACATTCCACTGGCGCCCCAACTGCTGACCGTAACCCACATGGCCAGACACTGTATAAGCCTTACCCAGCAAACGGCCCACTAACGGAAAGTCGGCCACCTCTAAGGCGGCTCGAATGCGAGTGCTGCTGACGCGTTCATTGTCGACCTGATAAGTGCGTGTATCGCACACATCAAACCCGTAACGCTCCCCCGCCTGCTTGAGAAATTCGTAGTCGCCACTGCGATCGCAGCCAAAACGAAAATCATCGCCAATGACCAGATATTTAACCCCTAAGCCTTCAACTAAAACACGTTTTACAAACTCTTCAGCCGACAGCGAGCGCAGTAATTGATTGAATTGCAGACAGCAAACTCGATCTACACCGGCGTCGAACAGCGCCAGCGCCTTTTCACGCAAACGCATCAGTCGTGCCGGCGCCTCGTCACCCGAGAAAAACTCGTGGGGCTGAGGCTCAAACACGACCGCGACAGAGGGCAAATTCAACTGCGCAGACTTTTCTGTCACCTGTTCAATGATGGCTTGGTGCCCTAAATGCACGCCATCATAGGAGCCAATCGTCACCACGCTACCATGGTGTATCGGACGCAAGTTGTGCATCCCACGAATAAAATGCTGTTGTAACTTCGATTCAGACAGGAACTCAGACACAGACGGGCTCAATCAGATCAAACGCTAGTGGTCGCCACCGAGAAAATGAGAAGCTGTAAATCCTCGGCACAATGAGAGCGGAGTATACCCCAGATATCGACCGCTAAGCCAGACGAGCGCCAGCGCCAGCGCTAAACGCGAGCCCTTAAATCTCGGGGCCGAATACCCGCAGCAAATAGGCTCAGCGCGTAGACCGAGCCCCCCGCAATGCAAATCACGACCAAGTGCAGCGCTCGCTGCCACCAAAGCCATTCGGACCACTCTCCGAGCACGCCCAACAACGCAATGAGACTCAACGCCATCGCCCCATTGGCCAGTGCCATCGCCAGCAACTTACGCCCCCAACCATTGGCGGGACGGTAAACCCCTGCCCGCCGCAACCCGCGCCACAACAGACCCGCGTTGATGAATGCAGACACAGAGGTAGCGAGCGCCAAACCCACGTGACCTATATTCCAGACAAAGTAGAGGGGCGCCACAAAGATCACGTTGAGCAGCATATTACTGACCATAGCGATGATGCCGATCTTGACGGGGGTCTTCATGTCTTGGCGGGCGTAGTAGCCCGGCGCCAGCACCTTAATCAACATAAAGGCCAATAAGCCAAGTGCGTAAGCCTTGAGACTCAAGGCCGACATGGCCACATCGTTGAGACTGGTTTTCCCGTACTGAAACAAGGTCAGGAGAATAGGCTCTGCCAGAATGATCAATGCGATTGCCGCAGGGCAAGCCACCATCAACACCATGGTAATCGCCCAATCCAAAGTCGCGTTAAATTTGGTCGGATCGGTATCGGCGTGCTGACGGGACAACCCCGGTAAGATCACCGTCGCAATAGCGATAGCAAAGACCCCCAGCGGCAATTCCGCTAAGCGATCGGAATAGTACAACCAAGACACACTGCCAGCGGGCAAGAACGAGGCCAACACCGTATCCAGCAAGAGATTGATCTGACTGACTGAAACGCCGAATATCGCCGGAGCCATCAACGCCAGCACGCGCTTGACTCCACTATCACCCCAATCCACCTTAGGTGACGGCATCAAGCCAAGGCGCCACAGGAATGGCAATTGAAACAATAACTGCACCACTCCGGCGGCCAACACGCCCCACGCCAAGGCCATTACCGGGGGATCAAAGTAGGGAGAGGCCAGCAGCGCGGCCGAAATCAGCACCACATTCAGCAACACAGGTGTTGCGGCGGGCACAACAAAGCGGTCATAGCTATTTAGAATGGCCCCGGCGAACCCTGTCATCGAAATTAACAGCAGATACGGGAAGGTAATGCGAATCATGTCGGCCGCCAGCGGAAAGCGCACTGGATCGTCGCTAAACCCAGGCGCAAACACCATGGTGAGCAAAGGCGCCCCCATTACCGCCAAGCCGGTGAGGATCATGAGCGTTAACCCCAGGCACCCCGCCACCCGATCAATGAGGCCACGCACGGCCTGTATACTGCCCTGAGTCCGATATTCGGATAGCACCGGTACAAACGCCTGAGCAAAAGCCCCTTCAGCAAATAATCGACGCAAAAAATTAGGAATTTTAAAGGCGACAAAAAAAGCATCGGCGCCAGCCTCGGCGCCCATAAAACGAGCAAAGACGATATCGCGCACCAACCCAAGCACACGCGAGAGCATAGTCATCGAGCCGACAATACCGCTAGATTTCAACAAACCCGGAGCCGCCACCTCGGCGCTAGCGCCCTTGCCCGAATCTCTTTGCTCATCTTTCCGACTCAAACCCATCCCTCTGCACACGTCGCCATGGTCAAAACACCCAAAACTCCCCCAACTACTGCGTAGTCCGACCCACCTAAAAGCGGTGAACATAAGCCGGTCAGTGTACTCAATGCCCCACAAGAGAACCACTGCCCACTTAAAATGACACGCAAAGCGCCTTTTTCTACTCTACACTTCTCACATAATCCTTAATATTTGCTCGCGCACTGCGGGCACCAACCACTCAATCAAGCGGTAATCACACCACCCCATGAAGCACCCCTCACAATCGCTTACTTTGTATCTACTAGTAGCGCTCTTGATTACCCACAGCCTATACGCCGCCCCCGTTAGCGCCAGAGAACTCAGCGCCCAAAAACCATTGAAGATTGTTTACACAGAATTCCCGCCCTATACCTATACCAACAAACAGGGAGAGTCTCAGGGCTATTTTGTCGAGCTCATCTCGAGCCTGCTCGAGCGCAGAAACATCCCCCACGACTTTTCCTCTCACCCCACCCCGAGAATTCACTTTCAACTCAAATCTGGCGAGGCCGACATTTACTTGGGCCCGCAGGACGTGCCCAACCTCCAACAGCACATCAGGGTAATCCCAATACCTGATCACTTTGCCATCCGCCTACTCCTTTGGCGCAAGCCAAGTACCCGCCACGCCGAATCACTGAGTGCAATTAATCGACAAAGCTTGGCGATCATCAACGGCTTTGGCTATGGCGGAATACTGCAGCAACTGGATGCACAGAAAAACAAAGTTCAGGTTATCCGCAGCAGCAGCCATGGCAACGCGCTCAAGATGCTCATCAGTGGGCGAGTCGACTATTTGTTAGATTACCTCCAGCCGGTAAATATCGAACGTTCCAAACACCCCGATGTCGAACTGCTTAAACACCCCATCCTCAAAATCAACGTCGCCTTCATGGTGTCGCGCCAAATAGCCCGCAGCCGTGAGCTATTTGACCTCTTGAGTGAGGACGTCGAACAGCACTTCCAAACCCCCAATTCCCTTCCGCCCTTACAAACCATTCAACAGCAAAATCCATAAGCCTCCATCAACCCCCGCCGACCTCGCACTCCAGCCCGATTTGACAAACACCCACCAAAACCAATACTGTACATCCATACATACACTAAAACCACGAGGATAACCACATGGCAGTCATTGCTGTTTGGAAATGCGACAGAGACGGAAGCATGTTTGACAATAAAAAAGACGCCGAAGAACACGACAAAATGCTCGAACTGGCCGCCAACATCACCAGCCTAATCGAGCAGGAAGTGAAAATTGATGAAGACCTTAGCGAAGCCATCGGCCTGCTTTTAGCCAAGCGCCGAGAAACCCTCGCCAAAGCCTGCAAAGGTAAACCTGAGCTGTTACTCGAAGATGAGCCCACCAGCAACATCACCCCAATTGCGGCGGGACAATAAACGATTGTGGATAATTGGCAAACTTCCTAGCTGAGACGGCCACAGCGGCTTGACTTCTCTTCATAAACGAGGATAATGTCGCGTCCTTGATTTGTACCCGAATTTAATTAGGAGCACTACGGTGGCCAATTCCCCACAAGCAAAAAAACGCGCACGCCAGAACGAAAAGGCACGCAAGCATAACGCCAGCCTGCGCTCCATGGCGCGCACCTACATCAAAAAAGTAGTTGCCGCTATTGAAGCAGGCGACTTTGAAGCCGCTAAAGCCGCATACGCTGAAGCAGCTCCAGTGATCGACCGCATTGCTGACAAAGGCATTATTCATAAGAATAAAGCTGCTCGTCACAAGAGCCGTCTGAACGCCCAAGTTAAGGCCCTGGCTGCTTAAGCCAGCCCCTCGGGTCAGACATCAAAAAAGCCGGCATCTCACGATTGCCGGCTTTTTTGATGTCTATCAATTATGCCAATTCAGGCACAATCCCGCCCACTAGAGAACAGACTCCAGAACCGCGATTAAGGCGCGAGTTTGCTCTTCAGTACCAATGGTGACCCTCAAGCCCACTCGACCATCCGCAGCTGCCTTAGGGCGCACCAAAATAGACGCCTGCTGCAAAGCCAGATTGACCCCATCAACATCTGCCGGGAACACCCACAAATAATTCGCCGCACTGGGCCAATATTCCACCGCTTTCTCGTCGAGACAGCGCTCCAGCAACGGCTTTGAGACCTTCATTACCTCTTCAACATAAGACAAGGTGGCATCAGGAGCACACAGGCCAGCCATTACCGCGACCACTGCAAACTGATTGATGTCGTAGGGGCCACGAACATTCAGCAGCGCATTGATATTATCCGCCACACTCAACACATAACCCAAACGAATCGACGGCAAGCCCCAGGTCTTGGAAAAGGTTCGAGTAATGAGAATATTCGGGCACTCAGCCAGGCGATCCGCCACCGTCACCCGGCTGTATTCGAAATAACACTCATCCACCAAAATGGCCGCACCCGGCGCCGCCTTCGCCACTCGCACCACATCATCTGGCTCTACCAAAGTACCGCAAGGATTGTTCGGGTTTGAGATAACAATGACACGTGTTTTGTCGGTAACCGAGGCAATCACCTCATCCACAGGGTAACCACCCTCTCGAGTGTACAAAGGCTCGACTATAGTCAGATTTTCGATGCGAGCACACTGTGCGTACATCGCAAAACTTGGCCCCGGAATGATAATTTCATCGCCGGCCTGACAGGCCGAACGAATAATTAAATCAATCCCATGATCAGAGCCATTGGTGATCATAACCTGCTCATCCAACACACCACAGTAATCAGCGATTTGCTGGGTAATATCACCGTAGGAGGGATACATCTGCAGGCGGCCACTATCAATTAAGTCGTGCAATGCCTTTCGAATCGGCTCGGCCACATCGATGGTGCGCTCATTAAAATCCAACAAGGTGTACCGCTTTGGATCTCGCCCCTCAAGCGGAGGCTGATAAGCCGACATTGCATCAATGTGATCTTTGAAAATACTCATAATTACTCAACTCAAATGACGGACGTCAAAAATAGCAGATCGCCCAGCAGAGATTAAAAAAGGATTCGGAAACACTCAACGACAAACCCAAAGATTCAGCGCAGCCCCAGAGAGCAGAGCTAGGAGGCAGAACTAGGGAGTAGAACTAGAGAGTAGAACTAGCGAGCAAAGCTCGCGACCACACCAATCTACAACACCACCAAATTGTCGCGATGGATAATTTCGAGATCATCCACATAGCCCAAGCGGGCCTCGATATCTTCACTAGCACAGCCAATGATTCGCCCCGACTCTTGCACACTGTAATTCACCAAGCCGCGCGCAATCTCTTCGCCGGAAGTCGACACACAGGAGACCATATCGCCGCGATTAAATTCACCAGAAACAGAGCGAACCCCCACAGGCAGCAAACTCTTACCACTCTTTTTCAACACCTTCACAGCACCATCATCCAACACCAATTGCCCACGCACTTGCAGGTGCCCTGCCAACCAACGCTTTCGAGCTGCCTGCGGTTGCTGATCAGCGGTCAACAGCGTACCCAGAGCCTCGCCTTCCATCAAACGAGAAATAACCCGATCAATCTTGCCACCAACAATTACGGTATGAGCCCCAGAGCGAGCCGCCAAGCGAGCCGCGCGCACCTTAGTGGTCATTCCCCCGCGCCCCAACTTTCCACCACCACCAGCTTTAGCGTCTAGAGACGGATCTGCAGCGCCAGTTTCGGCAATCAATGTTGCGTCGGGATTGGTTCGCGGATCGGCCGTATACATACCATCCTGATCGGTCAAGATCACCAATACTTCCGCCTCAACCAAGTTGGCCACCAAAGCCCCCAAGGTATCATTGTCACCAAAGCGAATTTCATCGGTGACCACCGTATCGTTTTCATTAACGATAGGAACCACACCCAAGCGCGTCAGGGCGCGAATGGTTGAGCGAGCATTCAGGTAGCGCTGGCGATTGGAAAGGTCATCGTGATCCAACAGAATTTGCGCCGTTGCCAGATCGTACTTTTGAAATTCTTGCTCGTAAGTTTGCACCAGCCCCGTTTGACCAACGGCTGCCGCCGCCTGCAGCTCATGAATCGAGTCAGGCCTCTGCTCCCAACCCAAGCGTGTCATTCCCGCCGCCACCGCGCCGGACGAAACCAACACCAATTCAATCCCTTGTTTTTGCACCTGAGCTAACTGCTCAACCCAATCTGCAATAGCCTCGACATCCAAGCCGCGACCATTATCGGTCAGCAGTGCACTGCCAATTTTCACGACCCAACGACGGGCTTTTGGTAATTTACTGCGAATACTCATCCTGATTCCCACACCAACTATTGCGCTACTCGCGACTCAGTATCACGCCCTACCTTTAAGGCACATACTCGACATCGACATCATAATCGTCATCGTCGAAGTCGTCATCGGAATCCTCACCCTTGCGAGCCAGGCGATGCCGCTCTCGCAACTCTTCAATTCGCTCTTTAGCTTCGGCCTGCATAGCCTGCTGCATCTCAAACTCGGCCTCAGCCAACTCTGGATTTTCTTCTTCCGCGTCCCAGCACTCTTCTAGGTAATCAAGCACCTGACCACATAACTCTTTTGTGCCCTGTTTATTGATCGCCGAAATAAAGAACACCGGACCTTCCCAGCCCAACTTATCCACGACCTCTTGGCAGCGAGCCTCAGCCTCATCCGGCGGCAACAAGTCGACTTTGTTAAGCAGCAACCAGCGCTCACGCTTGGCCAACGTGGGAGAGAACTCACCCAACTCATCAATAATCGCCTGGGCATTATCCGCCGGATTGGAGCCATCATAAGGAGACATATCAACTAGGTGCATCAATACACGACAGCGAGTCAGGTGCTTCAAAAAGCGAATCCCCAATCCAGCCCCGTCAGCAGCACCTTCGATGACACCCGGCACATCGGCAATAACAAAGCTGCGATGCGACTGAACCTTAACCACCCCCAAATTGGGCACCAAGGTAGTAAAGGGATAATCGGCAACCTTAGGCTTGGCTGACGATACCGCTCGAATAAACGTACTCTTGCCGGCATTGGGCAACCCCAACAAACCCACGTCAGCCAAAACCTTCAGCTCGAGCTTAAGATTGCGCTCTTCGCCCGGCTGGCCAGGCTTGGTTTGACGAGGTGCACGATTGACCGAGGTCTTAAAACGCGCATTTCCGATACCGTGAAAACCACCGCGAGCCACCATGAGACGCTCGCCAATTTCCGTCAAATCACCCAAACGCTCTTCGGTATCAATATCAAATACCGTGGTCCCCACAGGCACCTTGAGAATAAGATCAGCGCCTTTCGCACCAGTACAACTACCACCCTTGCCCGACTTACCGTTCTCGGCACGACATTTTGGCTGGTAACGGTAATCAATTAAGGTATTAAGCTCACCGTCGGCCTCAAGGTAAACGCTGCCGCCATCACCGCCGTCGCCGCCGTCCGGACCACCCTTGGCGACAAACTTCTCGCGCCAGAAACTCATGCAACCATTGCCACCATTACCAGCAGCAACAAAAATTGGCGCTTCATCAACAAACTTCATGAGTCCCCTCCGGGTTCTATAGGCAAGATTAACTACACTAGGATCTTGCTATTAACTTAGCAGAGCCGCCACAGGCCACTCGCAAAAAATCATCTTTTTAAAACGCAAAAGCCCCATCAAGGATGACGGGGCTTTTGGTAAGGCAAGGGGCTTAACCCCCAAACCAAGCTTGCTAGATTAGAGCTGCTTATGCAGCAACAATGCTAACGAACTGACGGTTTTTGGCACCTTTAACTTCAAACTTCACAACGCCATCGGCTTTTGCGAACAAAGTATGGTCTTTACCAATACCTACATTTTCACCAGCGTGGAAACGAGTTCCGCGCTGACGAACCAAAATGTTACCAGCAATTACAGCTTGACCGCCGAAACGCTTAACACCCAGTCGCTTACTCTCGGAGTCGCGACCATTTCGAGTACTACCACCAGCTTTTTTATGAGCCATTGTTCAAACTCCTCAAATTAACCTTTGATACCAGTGATTTTCACTTCGGTGTACCACTGACGGTGACCTTGGCGCTTCATAGAGTGCTTACGACGACGGAACTTGATGATTTTCACCTTTTCGCCGCGACCGTGACTGATAACTTCAGCAGTCACTTTAGCACCATCAACAACCGGCGCGCCGATTTTGATGTCTTCGCCATTTGCTACCATCAAAACTTCATCAAAATCGATGGTTTCGCCAGTAGCAACTTCAATTTTTTCCAGTTTCAGGGTTTCGCCTTCCACTACGCGGTGTTGCTTACCGCCACTCTTAAAAACAGCGTACATTTCATTGCTCCAATATAAAGCCGTTTGACCTAGACATTGGACGACACGAAGTAGCGACAGAATAACCTGAACGCTTTCATAGTGGACTTGCGCCGTATACCTAACTCAGTTCTACTCCCCATAATCTCCCCTTCAACAGGAGGGACTACAGGCAGGGGCGCAGATTCTACGGAAAAAACCTCGCCAAAACAACCCTTATAGGGAGATCTGTCGCCTTTAGAGAGACTATCGGCGAGAGCCCATGAAATCGAGGTTTTGCGGCCTTTTGCGCCAAGTTTTGCCGGCGTCTTTTCTTGACACCCCCCGCTCACCCCCATAGCATGCCCGTTTGAGCTATTTCTCGGATATTTGCCCACCTATGCTGTCTTTTCATAAAGCCGTTGAAGCCGACTTCAGCGCGGTCAATCAACTCATTATTGATCAATTACACTCCAACGTGGATTTGGTCGAAAATATTGGTCACTACCTAGTAGAAGCCGGTGGCAAACGCTTGCGCCCACTATTGGTACTGCTAACGGCCAACGCACTGGGTTATCCCGCCAAAGGCAAGCAACACCTAGATTTAGCCGCCATAATCGAATTTATCCACACCGCCACGCTTCTCCATGACGACGTTGTGGATATCTCCAGCATGCGACGCGGGCGCCTCACCGCCAACGCCAAATGGGGCAACGCTCCCAGCGTTCTGGTCGGCGACTTCCTGTATTCCCGCGCGTTTCAAATGATGGTTGCGATCCGCAACATGGACATCATGCAGCTGCTCTCTGATACCACCAACACCATCTCTGAAGGTGAAGTGCAGCAATTGGTGAATGCCAACGACCCCAGCGTCAGTGAAGAAAACTACCTCAACGTCATCTATAAAAAGACCGGAGCGCTTTTCGAGGCTGCCTGCGAGACCTCGGCAGTGCTCTCTGACGCCAGCGATGAACAGCGCCAAGCCCTTAAACGCTATGGCTACCACTTAGGCTTAGCCTTTCAGCTAGTAGACGACGCGCTGGACTACGAAGGCGACGCCGAAGCTTTGGGCAAAAACGTCGGCGACGATCTGGCGGAGGGCAAACCCACCTTGCCACTCATTTTTGCCATGCGTGAAGGGGATGACGAACAGCGCAGTATCATCGAAAAAGCCATCCGCGAGGGCGGTCTCGATCAACTCGACACCATCGTCGATATCGTAAAACGCAGCGGCGCTTTGGAATACACCGCCGATAGCGCTCGCCAACAGGCCGATCTCGCCATCGAGCAGCTGGTACACCTACCGGAAAGTCCCTACAAACAGGCCATGGTTGAATTGGCGGAATTTTCGATCGGTCGCAATCACTAGTCGCTTTGAAATCAAACAGACCGAAAACCAGTCGGGCCTGAAAACAGAACACAGGCTTTAGCTCGAGATTAAGAAGAGATCTGGCACAGCAAGTGCTTATTATAGAAAGCCATTGAAAGCCCCCAGACCCACACGGACAGCTCTGCTGTCCAACTCCGTGGTCACCAAACAACACGCTCGCGAAGGATTTACAACACATGGATGCCGAACACTCAACCGCCGCGCGCGATAAAGATCTTGCAGATCACCTTAACAGCTGGGGCGCCCTGCAACGGCATCGCCAGCATTGGCAACACAGCCTCAAAGAGCTTTTCCAACAAGACCCTCAGCGCGCCGAACGCCTGTCGCTCGATGTTGGGCCGCTGTTTCTCGACTATTCCAAATCGCACCTCACCGAAGACACCATGCAACTGCTGACTCAGTTAGCCGAGGATTGCCAATTGCCCGAGCGCATACGGGCGCTACTGGAAGGCGAATGCGTTAACAACACCGAGCAACGTGCGGCCTGGCACAGTGCACTGAGACAGCGCGGCGATAGCCCTATCCCCCCCACTTCAGTGCAAACAAAAGTCGATGCCGCCAAACAGCAAATGGCCAGCTTCGTCAAAAAACTGCACCGCCAAAGATGGCTGGGGCACAGTGGCAAGATCATCACCGATGTGGTCAACATCGGTATTGGCGGCTCTGACCTTGGACCGCGCATGGTCTGTAAAGCGCTGTCGGATTTTCACCAGCCGCTCACCAAGGTGCACTTTGTGGCCAACATCGACGGCGCCGAAATTCATCAACTGCTCAAACCGCTGAACCCAGAGACCACACTATTCATTATCGCCTCTAAGTCGTTCAGTACGCTGGAAACCTTAGAAAACGCCAAAACCGCGCGCAAATGGATGAAAAACAGTGGTTGCGCCAACGAGCAACTCAAACAACACTTTGTCGCCATTAGCACCAACATTAAGAAGGCCACGAAGTTCGGTATCGACGAGAAAAATATTTTCCCCATGTGGGACTGGGTGGGAGGGCGCTACTCGCTCTGGTCCGCCATCGGTTTGCCTATTGCCATCGCCATCGGCTGGCGCGGTTTTGAAGAAATGCTCGAGGGTGCGGCAGCCATGGATGAACATTTTTACGACGCGCCGCCGAGTGACAATATGCCGGTAATACTGGCTTTAATCACCTTCTGGTACAGCCAGTGCTGGGACGCAAAAAGCCAAGCCGTATTACCTTATTGCCATCAATTACAGCGCTTTCCCGACTTTCTCCAACAGCTGGATATGGAGAGCCTCGGCAAGGCCGTGAACCGCGACGGTCAATCCATCGACTACTCCACCGGCATTGCCGTCTGGGGCACTGAAGAGAGCAACGGCCAACACTCGTTTCATCAGCTATTTCATCAAGGCACTCAGATGATCCCAGTTGATTTCATTTCTTCGCTGCGACCCAACCACCCTCACAGTCATCAGCATCAACAATTACTGGCTTGCTGCCTCAGTCAAAGCCAAGCCTTGCTGGAAGGCAAAACCCTAAAGGCCGCTCGCCAAGAATTACTCGAAGCGGGCAAGAGCGCTGAGCAAGCCGAACAACTGGCGCCCCACAAAGTCATCCGCGGGAATCGCCCCAGCAATACCTTGCTACTCGACCAGCTCACACCCAATGCTCTGGGGCACCTAATCGCACTCTATGAACATAAGGTTTACGCTCTGAGTGTATTGCTTAACATCAATGCCTTTGACCAATGGGGCGTGGAGTTGGGTAAACAACTGGGCGCGGGCATTGCGCAAGCGCTCGAACAAGGGCACCTGCCAGGGCGCTGGGACAGCTCTACCCGACAACTGGCGCAACGCATTCTTGCCGCAAAACAAGACTAATCGCGAGCGATATTCGGCCCTATCACTAGGGCCAAGATCTTCCCTCCATCACTCCCAGTGACAGATACCCCTCACCGAAACACTAGAAACTCCACCGATCCCACTTTCTTCTGATGCCGTTATCGAAAAGACACGGTAAACTGCTTTTCTTTTGCCAGTAATACATTCAATGCTCTCTGCCGACCTGAAAAAGACCATCCAAACCGCGTACAGCGAATTCCTCAATAATAAGGAGCTCAAAGCGCGCTACGGACAAAAGCTCATGATCGCCGAAATTGCCAAGACCTTAGGCGGCATTCACCTAGACGACGAAAATGAGCGCGACAGCGAAGGCCACGTCTGTGTGGTTGAAGCGGGTACGGGTACCGGTAAGACCGTCGCCTACCTTCTGGCGACATTGCCGGTGGCAAAAGCACTGGGCAAAAAGGTGATCATCTCCACTGCCACGGTTGCACTGCAAGAACAAATCGTCAACAAAGACATTCCCGAAGTGCTGCGACACAGTGGACTGAACTTTAAAGTGTCTCTGGCCAAGGGCCGTGGCCGTTACATGTGTCTCTCTAAGCTCGACAGAATTCTTAGCGACGTGGACATGGCGGGCAACCCCACCCAGGCACTCTATGAAGATGAATTACCTCAAGTAGGCGAGCAGTCGGTAAAGATCTATCAGTCGATGGTAGACGCCATGGCGGCCAACAAATGGGATGGCGACAGAGACAACTGGAAAGACGGTATCAGCGACGACGACTGGCGCCAAGTCACCACCGACCATCGCCAATGCACTGGCCGACGCTGCGCCAATGTCTCTGCCTGCAGTTTTTTGAAGGCGCGCGACAATCTCGGCAGTGTCGACTGTATCGTCACCAACCACGATTTGGTGCTGGCCGATCTGGCTCTCGGTGGCGGCGCTATTTTACCCAAACCCGAAGACGCCATTTACATCTTCGATGAAGGCCATCATCTTCCCGACAAAGCCCTCAACCACTTTGCTCATCACAGCCGCCTCATGGGCACCAGCAAGTGGTTAGAGTCGAGCCAAAAGCCTCTGGCGAATTTGCTCGCTCAGGTAAGCGGCGCCGGTAACGTCGATCGCTTCGGCGAGCAAATGCCGGCGGCCATGCTCGACGCCAAACAAGAGCTCGACAAAGTCATCCCCATGTTTCAACAGTTGGCCGATGGCATCGATCCCACTGATCACACACCGCGCTATCGATTTGACGGCGGCATTGTGCCACCCGCCATGCAAATGCCCTGTGTCGACATACAACGCGCCTTTGATCGCCTCGCGGACTTACTCGGTAAAATGGCCACCGAAATCAATGAATCCATGGAAGACGCTCACTGCCCAGTGCCAAAAGTCGATCTCGAAGCGGCCTTCCCCATCATTGGCACTTGGCAATCGCGGGCTGAAGCCAACAGAGAGCTCTGGGCCAGTTACGCCGTACCTGACGACGCGCAAGCGGTACCCAAAGCGCGCTGGTTCACCCTAGTCGAGCAAAGCGGCAATCTCGACTTTGAAGTCTGCTCAAGTCCGATACTCGCCTCCAAAACCCTCGAATATAGCCTGTGGCAAAAATGTTGCGGCGCCGTTGTGACCTCGGCGACTCTCACCGCACTGGGCCGTTTTGATCGCTATCAAATGCGCGCCGGTACACCAGCCAATAGCCAATACCACGTAGTACCCAGCCCCTTCGACTTTGCTAACGCAGGCGTGTTGCAAGTCCCGGCTCAGGCCACCGACGCCAGCAACGCCAACGAGCACACACTCTCAATCGTCGACGCATTGCCCGAACTGCTCGACATCAATGAAGGCAGCTTGGTACTGTTTTCTTCTCGTCGACAAATGCTCGAAGTGTTTGAGGCCATGCCAAATGATTGGCAGGACATCATCTTGGTGCAGGGCGACAGATCCAAACAGGCTTTGATCGACGAACACCGAAAACGTATCGACGACGGTGAAGGCAGTATTATTTTTGGGCTCGCCAGTTTTGCCGAAGGCGTTGATTTACCGGGCGATTATTGCCGCCATGTAGTGATTGCAAAAATTCCCTTTTCAGTCCCCGATGATCCGGTCGAGGCCTCACTGGCCGAATGGATTGAAAACCGTGGCGGCAATCCGTTTATGGAAATCTCTGTGCCCGACGCCGCCACCAAACTGGTGCAGGCTTGCGGTCGATTGCTGCGAACCGAAACCGACACCGGAACTGTTAGTTTGCTCGATCGGCGTGTGGTCACGCGCCGCTATGGCACCGCTATTTTGAATTCGCTGCCGCCCTTTAGTCGCAATATTGCTTAAAAGCAGTTGCGAGTTGCGAGTTGCGAGTCAGTTTGAAAGCGAGAGCATAAATAATGAAAACCGTTTTAACGATTTTGTCGGCCATAGAAACCGAACTAAAAGCGTCTCAACTGTGGAGCGAAGAGCGCCCCAGCGACGATGCCTTGGCCAGCACTCAACCTTTTTGCATCGACACCTTAACTCTACCGCAATGGATTCAATTTATTTTATTGGAACGCTTGCGCACGATGATCGAACAGCAACAACCGCTACCCACACAGTGTGGGGTTGAAGCAATTGCCGAAGAATACTTCAAACACTCGCAGATCAGCGGCGAAACATTAGTGAAACTCCTAGCCCAACTGGATGAACAACTTAGCCGCCAACCACACTAGACTCGAACCATCAGAGTGCTCATCGAAAATACATCATCACAGCACAATAGTTTGAGATCGGCATCACCATAGGACGCCAAAATTGAAAAAATCGGATAACCTAAGGCACACACAGAGATTATCCGCTCGAGCGTAAAACAGCCCTGCAACACAAAGTATTCAAACCTATCTCACTCAAATTGATTGACCAACTCTCTAGTCAGATCAAGCCGAACTCACATTTCACGACGGTCTTACTGATCTTCGGCACCACTACCACTTGAGTCAACGAATCGTTTGAAGATCAAGAAAACGTTTCATCAAAAATCACAATGGGCTTGTGACTCGGGAGTACAAAACGCTTTGGGACATCATCAAGGGCAACAATTTCTGATTCGATAAGCCTGGGGTTGATCATTCCCGCCGCTAAATCTCGGATGACTTCAGGCATATAATTTCGAGCAGGGCAGAACGTCGATCGAAACGTAACGCCGCTGTAGTGCATTAATCCCACAGGGAAAGGCACGTCTTCAAAATAGATCACGACGTTTTCACAAATGGCATCCGGGGCTGCGGCCATCAAACACAAACGCAGCGGCTCTGGCCCTTGGCGTTCGTTAACGATCACATCATAAATCGGAGGCACTTCCATACCATCCTCCCACTCTAGACACTGCGCCCCCAGCTTCTTAGCCAAAGCCAAACGGGTGGGGTCATCATCGATGTAGGTGACTAGGCTAGCGCCAGCCGCCAAAGCCCACTGAACCGCGTACAAGCCATAACCGGCATTACTGGTGATCAGCACTTTAGCGTCTGGTTTTCGCCGTACGTGAGGCACGATCGTACTCCAAGCGTCGGTCAAGGTATCACCTGCGGCAACCGCCGCGATGGGATCTACCGAATCCGGGATCTTCAACAACGCACTGTCGGCGAAGGGAACACGATAAAACTCTGAAAACATACCGCCAAAATCTTCACCATCGGGCATGCCATAAGCTGGGATTAGCGGTGTTTGCTTATTGTCACAACTGAGCGGAAGCTTCGAGCTGCAAGAGCCGCACTCGCCACAAGAGCGGTGGTAGGGAACGGCGACTATGTCACCAATTTCAAATTCGGTAACACCTTCGCCTTTATCAACAACTCGGGCGACCGATTCATGCCCAATGGCAAAAGGAGGCTCAAATGGACTTTTACCCGAAATCACCATGGTATCGACGTAGCACGTAGAAGCTGCAATCGTTTGTACCAAAACTTCGTGATCGGCTTGCACGGTCGGCGCCTGTACATCACGCCACCCCACTTGATTGATTCCTTCATAAAAAAGACTGCGCATAACTCTCTCCTTAGATTGCTTTTTTGATTTCACTAAAAACTTGCTTGAGCTCGCTGCATGAGCGCTTGTTCTGATTGCTTCCAGAGCTCGATGGTTGGGTGTAATTCACAATCACCGCGATTCAATTCAAACTTTTCATCCACAAGCTGCTGAGCAACTAGGCCTTTTCGTGAAACAAACCCACACTTGAAATAACCCACCGCCGCCAATGAGCCATCTTGTTTTACAAAGCGAAAGTGCATGTACGCCCACTTATCGTCCCAGCAGTCCATCTTGAAATGCACGTTGAATTTTTCGAAGGGCTTAAGTTGCTTTCGATAACTGAGTAAGCCGCTAGCGGTCATAGGCTTCCAACCGAGCTTCAACGCTTTACCCAGAATGCCGACTCTCATCCCCTGCTCAATGATCAGTAAATCCACCAAGGTTGCGTAGCGACCATTATTTAAGTGCCCGTTGATATCAATATCGTTAGGCAACACTCGCAGACTGCGAACCAACTCATCGGTGGGTTTGATCTTGGGAAGAAAGCGGCCCCGCACAAAGGCAATCAGAAGACGAAGATAAAGATTCATAACGCTCAACTCGGTAGCACTGCACCCCTCCTCGACACAAAGAGAAGTAAATACAGATAGTGACTTTAATTTTGCAAGTCACTATAACCAACTAAAAAGCAAATAATCAAGAGTTACTTTCAAAATTAAAGTGACAATGGTAAATTGGCGATTACTTTGTGCAAGACCAGACAGTCAAACCATGACCAAGAAAGACATCAACAGCCATCGCTCGGATTGTCCACTGGCCAGTTCACTGGATTTTTTTGGGGATAAATGGAGCCTTCTCATCATTCGAGATTTGGTTTATTACGGACAGTGTACCTTCAAAGACTTTCAAGACTCGTGGGAGAAAATGCCCACCAATACACTGGCCGATCGCCTCAAGCGCTTAGAGTCTTTAGAGATTATTGGCAAAGAGCCCTACCAACAAAAACCGGTGCGTTATCACTATAAGCTGGCGGACAAGGGTTTGGACTTATTACCCGCACTCAAACAGATTGTACTTTGGGGACAGAAGCATATTGATCACACGGTGGAAATCATCAAGGTGGAAGATGGCGTCGAGACCATGACCCGGCCGGTATCACTGAGCGCTGAGGCCGCTAAAGATTATTTAAACTCATAAATAACCTTTAGCCCACTGAATCACGACATTCATTGGAGCTCTGGAAAACGATCGACAGGTTCATTAGACTCTCGCCCCATCTATTTTTGTCTTAGACATTTCAAAACCCTTAAAGAAGATCACCTGCATCAACGGAATTTAAATGAAGACCTTTCTAAAAATAATCGCTCAATTTGCACTCTTTATTGGCGCCTTTTGGGGATTGATTGCTTTTCTACAATGGGATGAATCAGACCGTGAAAATGCCGTCGTGCAAATACTGCCCTTCGAGCTCAATTACACCTATGAGGGCGAGGCTGAAAGCTACCTCGACGCTAACCGCTGGTATGCAAGACTATACTTAGAATCCGATAACGGTCAGTGGACTGAATGCCACAACCACATGATTGGTCTCGAAGACTACGAGAACTTAAAATCTATCAGCGATCAAGTCCCTTCATCAAAGCGCGCCTATGTCATCGCTCGTGTATTTGAAACTAAATCCACCGGCAGTACACAATGTGAAGTCAATGTGGGCAACTGGGAAAAATTCCTCAGTATGGCGCAACCCGAAGACGCTACAGCGCGAGAATTTAACGCCTTAAAGCGATCCGAAGCTAATAAAGTATCGGAATAGAGAATGTGCTCGGGAGTCAGATTCACTCATCGCAGACTCAGTTTGCCGCGGCTCTGCTGAACTGCCCAGGTAAAACACAGCGCCTAAGTAGAGTCGGGGTCACTGATTTTGATCGAGCCCGGCCATCTAGAATGAAAAGAACTGTCATTCCAATAAGTTGGTGCTCACTAGGCCTTTTTCACAAACTTAGCCGTTACCATCATTTCTCCGGCACCCGCCACCTTGCAATCTAACTCGTGATCTTTACCGTCGACGATGCGTCGAATCAGCGCTTTGGTGCCAATCTTTAGTACCTGAGAACTGCCCTTCACCTTGAGATCTTTGGCCAGTGTGACTTTATCACCTGCCTCTAGCAAAGTGCCGTTGGCGTCTTTGGCGGTGATAGCATCATCATCGACATCCGCGTCCGCTGGATTCCACTCATAGGCGCACTCGGGGCAAATCAGCAGCGCTTGATCTTGATAGACATACTCTGAGTTACATTTTGGACAAGGAGGTAAAGACATAGCACCGGCACCGCAATAAGAATTTTGGTGCATGGTAAAGATTCTTCACTGATTAAGCGAGTGGATTTCATGAATCCATACGGCCGTATGGGTTCCGCCGATAGAAATCACCAGCGCCGACAAGGCTGCGGAAGGTAGAGATAAGCGAAGTGCACTGCCCGAGATGGGCTCGTCTGCAAAAAACCCGAAGGGATCAATCCACTTCGGGTCTCAGGTCTCAGGTCTCACTGAGAATCAAGCAACGGATTAGTTGGTTCGACTCAGCATATACTCCGCAACCGCTAGACGAGTTTCTGCATCCAAATAGGATTGTGGCGGCATCTCGGGGTAGTCTTGGCGCTTCTTAATAGGCGCTGCAATATAATCTGCAAGCCCTTGAGCGTTATCCATATAGAGCGCCTGAATCATTTGTACCGGCGGTCCGATAATGCGACCGGTGTAGCTGTGACAGCCCATGCAAATACCGAGGTACGCGATCTTGCCGCGGTCGGCGGGATCAATCTCACGTGGTGGCACCGGCGTATCCAAGAGGTAAGTATCCACCTTATCGGTATTGGTAAAATCACAGGTACTGAAGTCGCCAAGCCCTACAGTTTGATAGCGATGCTCGTTAATAATGCAGCTGTCTTTGCCGCCACCCACATGAACGATGTCGGGGTTACCCGTTTTAAATTCGGTCAACATCAAGGCCTTCACTTCATCGATGGTTTCATAACCATTATTGATCATCAGATTATCGAGAATAGCAGCGCGGTCGGGATTGGGCTCCGAACCTGGATCGATGGTGGTATTGGGCGCATTGTAGTGATCGGTAATCATAATGCCGGCGGTTTTGTTATTGCTGATGATATTGCCTTCTACGATCACATCGTCCGCAGCCATAATCAGCACACCAGTTCCTGGAGGAATACCCGCCACAGTTGAGCCTGGCGCGCCAAAGTTGTGATGATTATTGTCCACAATAAAATTATTGCGGATGATGACATCAAAGGTCGTTTTAATGGGCAAGCCCGGTGTAATAAACGCAAGAACACCGCCGGTATTGTTGTGCACATAATTATTTTCGACGATGGCATGACGGCTGTTTTCAATTTCGATACCCGCAACACTATCAAACACTTCGTTATGGGCAACATGGATGTTATCGCTCATCCCCACATAAATGGCCGCATCTTCAATACCTGAAATGACGTTGTGCTCGACCACGCCATTTTTTCCCAACTGCGGAAAGATTCCGTAGACACCAGTGTCGACAATAATGTTGTTGCGAATTTCAAAGTTGTTACCGGCTTGCCCCATGATGGCATTGCCTTTGTATTGTGTGATGAGAAAGTTCTCGACCACAATGTTGTTACCCGAATAGAGTACCGCATCGTTCAAGCGCCCTTCTCCATCCAACACCGCGCGCTCGCCTTTTTCGATGACGCCCACCAAACGAATACTGTCTTTATCAATGTAAACCGTTTCACTGTAGGTGCCGGGCATGACTTGAATGGTGTCGCCAGACTGAGCTGCGGTCACCGCCTCTTGAATGGACTCACCTTCATTGACCACAATGGTTTTACCATTATAAGTATCCGCGGCCACGGCACTGCCCGCCGCTAGCGTTTCATCATCGGCCTGTTGATAACCGCCTTCAAAACTCGCACCCTGAGAAGTAATGATGGGAGCAGAGTTACCGCTTTTGCCTAAGTAAATTCCACCCGCAAAAGTGCCAGAAATTAAAACGGCGGTTAATAGTAGTTTGCCTGCATTCATTGTTATTCTCCTGAGAGTTGCGGCTTTTGATTGATTGTATTTTGACGATTCATCGCCACTGAAGGCGACAAGTGATTGATCGGTGTTAATCCAGACGGCACCGCTCGAGGTGTCGCCGGTTTAAAGGTCTCATCGGTGAGTGTTTTCATAAAGCTGACGATAAGATCCAGTTCATCATCGGTAAGGTCGGGCTCCCAAATATGCCAGTGCAGTTGCATTTCGACACCTTCAGGAACGGCATGACCGCGTCCCTTAGTGTAAAACTCGGTGGCGTCACGCAGGTTGTCAAAGACGCCGGAATGCATATAAGGCGCCGTTAAATCGATGTTGCGTAGTGTCGGCACTTTAAATCCGCCTTTGAGCTTTTTGGCATTGAAGGTTTTTTCCGCGCCGACATCCAGCGGCATACCTTCGGGCTCCGGAGTGCCGATAACGGCAATTTGATTATTGGTAAACAGCGGCGGCGTATGGCACTCAGAACAGCGAGCCACAAACGATCGAAAAACGTTAAAGCCAGCGATTTCCTCAGCGGTTAAGGCATTGTGATTACCGTGTGCGTACTGATCATAGCGACTGTTCAATGAAACCAGTGACGTTTGAAAGGCCGTCAAGGCAATATAGATTTGATCCAGCGTGATGCTCTTTTCGAGGTCGCCGGATTTTTTTCCTGCGCGGTCAAAAGCTTCTGCAAACAAACGCTGATAGATAACATTGCCATTCAATGTTTGCAGCAATTGCTCCGGGGTGTTGTTCATTTCAACTTCCGCATAGAGCGGACCGACGGCCTGCTCTTCCAAGCTAGTTGCCCTGGCATCCCAAAAGAAGCTGGTCAAAAAGGCCGAGTTCCATAATGTCGGTGATGAGCGTGAGGTTTGACGCCCATGCGCGCCGGTGGACAACGCCAAGCCATCGGCGAAACCTTTGTCGGGCTCGTGACAGCTCGCGCAAGACTGAGAGCCATCACCGGACAGCGCCGGATCAAAAAATAGAAAACGCCCCAAATCAATTTGCTGCGGCGAAAAACCATCGCGATGGGCCGGCAGTCCGGTTTGAGTACCACCCACGCCGCGATTCTGAGTAGAGCCGTAAAACTGATAAAGCGTACGCAGCTCACAGGCATTTCCCGCCACCCTCTCAAAACCGGGTGGGCAGGTGTCAGACAATTCAAAACGCTCAGATCTAGCCTCAGCTGAAAATCCATCGGCCACGGCATCTGGCTCGGCTTCTGCAAAAGCTTGCGCCAAGTCGATACTCTGGACAATGCCCACCAACGACAAGGCGAAGCCCAAAGCCAGTAATAGCAATCGCGATATACTCAAAACAATCGTCACGGTAACAATGCCTATGGTGCAGGCTGCGCCGCGATAAACGCGAGCACATCAGCCAGAGTTTCTTTATCCAAGCTTTTGCTCATCATCGCCATCTGACGACCAAAGCGATCTTGCTTGTGATTACCGCGAATACCAGTGGCAAAATGCTGAATTTGGCGCTCCAGATAATCCACCGACAATCCAGTCAATTTAGGTGCATTGAGTAAGGGATTGCCCTCGGCTTTACCACCATGGCAACCGCCACAGGTAGAATGATAGTAGGTGTAACCGCGACGTTGATTTGAGTTGACTGAGATGCTTTTGGCGCTGGAGTCACCGGTTGAAGGCAGTTGCGACACATAAGCCGATACAGAAGCCATTGCGCTGTCATCCAAAGACCCGCTTATCGCCACCATTTGCGCCCCAAACCGGTCTTGATCGTGCGCCCCACGCAAGCCGCTTTTGAAGTGCCTAAGCTGACGAGTAAGGTAATCACTCTGCTGACCGGCCAAGGCCGGTGCTAAAGCCGTACCCTTGGCGTCGGTGCCGTGGCAACTGGCGCACTGCGTAGAAAACAGCTCTGCGCTGTCTTGCTCACCAGCCTGAACCATTGCCGCTAAGCCAAACAGAGCAATTAGCTGACTGAAAAATAGGCCTCGGCAGCAACGCCCAAAGCGCAAAGTCGCTATTGATGATAACTTCATGAAACACCAGTCCATCCGTCAAAGGTGAGGCAATGATGGCAAGAGCGGGCTTTGCTGGCTTATGGATTTCAAAATTCGTCGTCGAAATTACGAAATTGACGAAAATGAGGAGCGTATTCCAACAATACGCTGGTGAGTTTTTGATCAAATCAGCGATTTACTCTCTATCGGCGACTTTGTGCTCGGCTCGATATTCCGTGGGCGTTCGACCCAATGACTGCTTAAAGGCTTTATTGAATGAGCTCAGTGAGCGAAAACCGGCGTCGAGAGCGATGTTTAAAACCGCTTCATCGCCGTCGCTGGGGTCAATCAAACGCTGGCTCGCTTCGCGAATCCGATAGGTATTGAGAAAATCATTAAAATTTCGGTAACCCAACCCGGCATTGATCATTCGCCGCAATCGATATTCGGGCAACTCCAGCCGCAGCGCTAATTGGCCAATGGTGAGACCCATCTCGCGATAAACGCATTCGCTCTCCATCAGTGCGGTGAGTTGTTGAACAATCTCCTCGGGCACCTGGTCGCTATCGTCATCGCGATCACTGAGCAGCGCCGAAGAGGCTTGCGCCTTGATCACCGCTGATGGCGAATTACTGACTTGGGTATCTGGTGCAGCCTCTAGCCTGCGCTCTGCAGGCTGCTCGGCGGACACGGTGGCAGAGACCTCGACGCCAGCTTGAGATTCTGGCAAAGGCCCAAAATCTTGTTCGGCCAGGGCCGCTCCCTGGATTACCGCGAGAGGATCAAGCAGTCGATTCGATGCCGGCGGCGGATGAAACAGCCCGGTTTTATGCTCGAGCAGCAAACCGTTAGTCAGCAACAATACCGCGCCCACCGGCACATACTGCCACACCGACAACCAAGCTGCCCCCGGGAAGATCACTTCGCGCAGCAGCAGTAGCGTCACGATGTACAAACCAATAACACCGCAAAACCACAAGCGTAGATCTCGTCGAGACTCGACCAAATCATCTTGCCAAAAGCCCACCACCGACCAGAGCGCCAGTCCCATCAGAATAAACTCTAGGGTTTGCGGCAAAGTAAAAAACAACCAGCGGGGAAGATCCCACAATAACTCGGCAAACACGCCACCAGAAACTGGCAGTAAAACGGTAATGGAGACTAATAACCAATGGCGAGCTTTAAGCTTAAAATGATCGTCAAACAAGCTGGCACTGAAGAGCCAAAAAGTACCGGGAACCAAGGTTTGCAAGCCACTCAGCGTAATAGATAACCAGCGATTGTCGGCCAGTGGCGTCAGTAAATAACCCGTCACCGCCAACAGAAAAACACCGTAAAGGCCCTGCTGAACAGACCAGCTGCGCTTGATGCGAATAAATAAAATAACACTCAACAATATTTGAGACAGGGAAAAGGTGAGCGCGGCAAGTAGCAGAGAATCCATGGGGCCTTTCTTATGATTATTGATGACCGTGTTTTGATGACGGATGATCGCGGCAGTGCTCATATACTGATTGCCTTCGACGGCTCTCGTCAAGTTCAAACACAATGATTGAATAATACCCTCTGGTGAAAATAGACGATTGCTGTAGACTGCCGCGCTTGTGATCGAGGCGACTATGGGCAATTTCTGAGCCCTGGCCACCGTCAGTATTAGCGTTAGGACCAAACCATGAAACTGAAGACATTACCCCATCGACTTATTGCCTTTCTGATTGCCGCAACTGCAACCATAACAATGCACAGCGCTTACGCCGATGAGGTGGCATTGATCGATACCATGAAGGGGCTGCAATATTTCACCCACAAAACCAGCTTGGCTGTGGATGCCAAAAATGCTCCGCTGGCAGAATTCTACACACATGAACTTGAAGAGTTGCTGGAAGAACTCACTACAGTCCCGAGCTATCACGGGCAACCTATCGCCAAGCTCTCCGATGCGTTGCTGAAGCAAAGCTTTGAACGACTCGAGACCGCGATCAAGAAACAGCAGTGGCCACAAAGCTCCCAGGCGCTCGACTTGATGATTGACAGCTGTAACCAATGCCACAAGGCCACGCAACACGGATTTATTGAAATCCAACGTCAAAGCCACAACCCCTATTTTCAAAAATTCTAGCACCCTAAGCCTGATCACTGATCCCGGTGTTCATAACACAGCGATCACAAACACCAAACAGTTATAACCTAAAAATCATTAACGCAGGCTTCTGCTAGGCGTAAACTCAATGCCATGGCCAACCACAGTAGAGCCCAAGTAAAGCGAAACTAGGGCTAAAGTAGAGCGCAGGCACTCATGGCAATCACCATCCCCAGCGGCGGCTTCTCAGCCATCAATCAAGCCCAACAAGCCAGTGCCACGAGTGCACAGCGCTTGGGCTCTGGACTGCGTATCAACAACGCCGCGGATGACGCTGCAGGGCTCGCCATCAGCAATCGCTTCAACAGCCAAATCTTGGGCACTAATCAAGCGATTCGAAACAGTAATGACGGCATCTCGCTAATCCAAACCGCCGATGGCAGTTTGGGCTCCATTACCGAAAACTTGCAGCGATTTCGCGAACTGGCTATTCAAGCGGGTAACGGTACCCTCAACGACAGCGATCGCGCCTCACTCAATGCCGAAGCACTGCAGCTGAAAGAAGAAATCAATCGCATCATCAATACCAGCAGCTTTAATCAAGTTCCCCTGTTCAATCAAGCCAACGGCATTGATCTACAGGTCGGTGATAGCAGTGGCGAGACCATCACCATCGAAACCCAAGACTTACAACAACAACTGCAGGACTTCGGCTTTAACGAGCTAGATCTCAGCAGTGCAGAAGCCGCCCAAAGCGCCATTGCCGTGCTCGATCAAAGCCAAGACACGGTGAATGCCAATGCCAGCACGCTGGGAGCACTCAACAATCGACTCGACAACACCATTGCCGAACTGCAATCTCGCAACGTCAATTCGGAAGCTTCGCGGTCGCGTATTCAAGACACGGATTTTGCTCGCGAAGCCTCGGAAAAAGCGCGCAACGACATCTTGCTCGAAGCGGGTTTAGCCCTTCAACTGCAGGCCAATATTCGCAGCGAACTGGTATTGCGACTGCTCAGCACTTAAGGTGGAGAGATTACACAAACGGCTAACTCATCTATTTCGCACTTGCTGGGGTGCCCTCGCATCTCGCATCTCGCATCTCGCATCTCGCATCTCAACTATCATCCCAAATAATAGCGATCAAACGCCCCATTCGAAAACTCACTGAGCGTTCAAAGTGGCCACTTAACTTTCGAGAGCACGACTTAACCAAGCCCTACTTGGGCCTTAACAAATGCTAATGCGGCTCGCCGGAATAAACCGCACAATTGCCGGCTGACAATAAAAGCCTCAGCATTGCCGCCAATGCAATGCAAAAGAGCAAGGCAACAATAACAAATACACGCGCGATAAACGCAACGTTAAATACACCAGGGAGCCCTCGATGCCACAACTGTCTGCATCCATCACCACCGTTTATGAAGCCGCCGAAGCCTCGGCCAAACGCTTTGGAGACCTCAACGCCATCCGCTTTTTACAATCGGTGTCACCCGAGATAGTCGATCAGACCATTACCTTCGAGGCCCTCTTTCATCAAATCAATCAATCAATCGGCGCGATTACTGCAAAAGCTGATGAACGGAAAACGTGGCGTAGTCTCGATTCTGGCCCCCAACATTCCTCAAAATCACGCCCTACTGTGGGCCGCAGAGAGTATCGGTATAGCCAATCCACTGAATCCACTGCTTAGCGAGGACGCTCTCTGCGGTTTAATGAAGGCCGCCGGTACCGACATCATTGTTGCACTGGGCCCTAACCCGGCATCAGATATCTGGGAAAAAGCCCAAGCCGTCGCCCAACGACTGCCCAATAAGCCTCGATGCTTATCTATTTTGATTCCCGGCGGAGATCTCTTTTACGATCAACTGCTTGATCAATTCGACGGTTCTGCACTGACTGCCGACGAGCGCCCAAAAGCCGATGATATCGCCGCCTACTTTCATACCGGCGGAACCACCGGCCTACCGAAGTTGGCCATGCACACTCACATCAATCAAATGACCACCGCTCGCTCCTATTACAAAGCCGTGTTCAACGACACTCCCGACGTTAGCATCAACGGTTTGCCGCTGTTTCATGTGGCCGGTGCCATGGTTATGGGGTTGGGCGGTTTGGTCTCGGGCACAGAACAGATACTTCCCACAGCTCAAGGGTTTCGCAACCCAGACATCATCGCTAATCACTGGCGTTTAGTGGAGCATTATGGTGTCACTGTCAGCGGCGGTATTCCCACCTCTGTTGCGTCGATGATGGGCGTCCCAGTAGATTCTTGCGATTTATCGTCACTTCGATTTATGGTTTCCGGCGGCTCTCCGGTACCGGCCCCATTAGTTATCGAAGTCAAAGACAAAATTCAGAAAGACTTGCATCAAATTTATGGTATGACCGAGTCCGCCGGTGGTGCCACTATGCCCAATGCATCGGTACCGGCAGTGCCCGGTGCCGCTGGCTACATGGATCCTGAATTACCGATCAAAATCGACAGTAATGGCGAAGTGTGCCTTCGTGGTTCCAACGTATTTGCTGGCTATCTCGGTATCGACGATAAGCCGATCGACGATGAAGGTTGGCTGCACACCGGTGACTTGGGGCACATCGAAAACAACTACTTATTTATTACCGGTCGAGCCAAAGATCTAATCATTCGCAGTGGTCACAATATTGATCCCGCATTGATCGAAAACTGTCTTGATGCGCACCCCGCCGTCGCTATGAGCGCCGCCGTCGGCAAACCCGACCACTACGCTGGGGAGTTACCGGTGGCCTATGTGCAGCTCCACCCTGGTACCGATTGCAGTCCCCAATCTCTACAAGCATTCGCCTTGGAGAATATCGCCGAACGCCCCGCTAGTCCTAAGCAGATTTTCATCCTTGATGAAATGCCGGTAACCGCGGTAGGAAAAATTCACAAACCCACGCTCCGAGAGATGGCGGCCAGCACTCTAGCCAAGGAAACACTGAACGCTGCAGAACTGTCCGCACCAGAAGATCTTACAATGACAGTGCTTAAGAGCGGCGCCTTGCGCATCAGTTTCACGAGTAGTGATCACAAGGTTCGCGAATGCCTTCAGGCCCTAGCGACGTCATTGGAGTGGGAAACCGAATAATATCCGAGCGCTCTCAAGACGGGTCTGAGTTGAGAGAGCGCAATAGTTCACAGCCAAATGGCTTCGGCTTTGACACTGCCGCCGGAATTGTTGAAAATCATCCCACCACTGAGCAGCAGACTCAGAACACCACGTTAGGGATAGCCAATGGTTGTATTACCCGCAGAAAAGCGCTTCGACTGGAAATACCCACCAGTCATGCTCTTCACGATTATCGCGCTCAACATTCTTGTCTTCTTTCTATACCAATCGAGTGACAACGATAAGTTCGGACTGGCTCTGTCGCACTATGAGCACTCGGGCTTATTGCGCATGGAGTGGCCGGCCTACCAAAACTATCTGCGTTCAATTGATGAAAAGACCTATTTAAAGGACGTGCAAACACAGTTTCTCAATCAGAACACCGCCGACATTATCTACGCCATCGTCAATGACGATGACTTCAGTGATTACCTCGACAACAATAGTAAACAACTCGTTTTCAATGTTTACGACGAGAGCGACAACTGGGACAACTGGCGACGCCAGCGGGATATTCTCGACCAAAAGATTAATCAACTGAGCTTTCTCGCCCACGGTCTAATCCCCAAAGACCTCAACCCATTCACGCTATTGAGTCACCAGTTTTTGCACGGCGATGCGATGCATCTATTGGGCAACATGACGTTTTTGATTATCTGCGGCTTTGCGGTAGAAGCGGCCATTGGCGCATGGTTTTTTCTCGCGCTTTATCTCGCATCGGGGATCGCCGGCGGATTGTTTTTCGCTCTATTTGACCTACAAAGTGAAACGCCGTTAGTTGGCGCCTCTGGCGCTATTTCAGGCGTTATGGCCATGTACTTAGCCATTTTCCGACTGCGAAAGATTGATTTCTTTTATTGGATCTTTATCTTCGCAGGCTACTTTAGAGCGCCGGCATTATTGATCCTGCCGCTCTACATCGGCAAAGAGGTATTTTCGTTTGTCACTAACGAGGATTCCAATGTTGCTTTCATGGCTCACGCCGGTGGTTTTATCTGTGGCGGACTACTGATCTTGGCAGCCCACTACAAAAAGCCCGAACTGATCAATAACGAGTATGTCGAACAAGATCAAAGCGTTGATCCCGAGCAGCAAGCACTAGCAAAGATCTATCAATTACTTGATCAAATGAAATTTTCCGCCGCACTCAAGCAAACCCATCAACACATCGTCAATTACAAGCTAAACTTTGAACTTGCCTACCTGCGCTACCACTTGGCAAAAGTACTAAATCACAAAAACCTCGGTGTATTTTTCGGCGAGTTGATGGCACTTCGCTCCTACTCCGAATCAGAGCTGAAAAAACTGGCCAAAGCCTGGCGTGACAACCCAAAACTGCATCGCAGCATCGAAGAAAAAGCCGCTCTGAAACTAGCGCTGAACTTTACCACCGAAGAGTACGTGGTCTTGGCCGAGAACATTTTTGAGCGTTACTACAGCCCTCAGTCACCAAACTCTTCCCTGGGTATCTTGGCTCGAAAACTCTCGGTTATTTTCACCAAGGTAAATAACCGAGAAAAACAGCAGCGCTTCAGTGTCATCGCTGACCAGTTCATAACCGGAGCCCTGTGATGGAAAACTGTAAATATCACCCCGACACCAAAGCAAAACACCACTGCTCCAATTGCAATATAGAATGTTGTGATCACTGCGTCGACGAGGGCCACCACGGTGAAAACGCCTTTTGCTTCACCTGCGATCAAGCCACCGTCAAGTCCGAAGGGCCTGCCGATGTCACTCCCTTTTGGCGACGTATTGACCAAGGTTTTCGCTACCCTCTTGAAAGATCAGTGCTGATATTTATTGTCATTATTTCACTTTTCAGTGCCATAGCCTCACTACTACCTCTGCCGCTTATGGTTGGGCTAAGCCTGTTAACTACGGGCATTATGATTAAATACTGCTTTAATTGCCTCTCGGAAACCGCCAGCGGCAAGCTGAGCGCACCAGAAATCAGCGGTGCTTTTGAAGGCGGAATTTTACTCATATTCCGACTCTTTTTGATGTTGGTGATATCGACGGTGGTGGTTGGTTTTATCTATGCCAGTATTAGCACCGTACTAGGAAGCTTGCTGGGTATCTTTTTATTAGTCGCCTCACCGGCGGTTATTATTACCTACGCCATGACCGAGAGTATCACCGAGGCTTTAAACCCCATCAAACTGGCCTCGATCATCACCACCATTGGTTTACCCTATGGGTTAATCTTGGCCATCTTAATGATCATGATCGGCTCGGTGGATATTTTAAGCAATCTCATTGGTTACGAGCAGTCACTAGGGGTTCTCACACTGCAAGCGGTGGTATCGAACTTTTACTCGATCGTTATGTTTCATTTGATGGGTTACATGATTTATCAATACCAGTACGAATTAGGTGTCGATACATCCAGCATGCACGACACCTTAGAGGTGCGGCCGGAGCAAGAGCGCCTTCTCGCCAAAGCTCGAGTATTATTAAAAGAAGGCTATTGGGGCAGTGCCGAAAAAACACTCGACGATGCGATGAAGCGTTTTCAGACCGATGACGAACTCAACGAAATGAATTTTCGTTTTAAACTGGCTACCTATCCTCTCAATCAAGAAGCTTACCAACACAATGAGCGAGAGCGTCAGCTAGCGCAATCAACATCACCGGAAAGTGCAGCGGCGACCAAAAGACCATTTCCCTCGAAGTTGACGCCAACACAAGAGCTCGCCAAAGTTGCCGATCACTATTTATTGCATTTAACACAACAGGAAAAAGATCATCAGCTAACCACGGCATACCAATTGGTCGCACATCAAACCCCAAACTACAAACCTCAGCAAGCGAAACTGCGCCACCAGTTGGCGCAGGGGTTTTATGATGCCGGCAACCCACGCAAAGCCGCGCAATTGATCAATGGGCTGCACAAAGACAACCCCAAATACGGCAAACTAATACCGGCCTATGAATTGCTTAAACGCAGCCTCAGTGATATTCCGGGAATGGAGCGCCAAGCACAGGCCTGCCAAGGTTTGATTGCGAAACTGAAACAGCGCCATGCAACACTCACCAACCACTAGGGCACCTCTGAATAAAAGCGGTAACGCTCAGCGCTGGCCCAGAGTTTTCCATCAGCTCGATGACAAGTACAAACGAAAGGGGGCTTCATGGATCGATTAAAATGGACTGAGAAATTGATGTCGATGGATGAAAAAACCTGGCATAAACACTCAAACCCCTGGAGCGTCTATTCACGATTTACCACCTTGCCTTTGATCTCATTGGCATTTTGGTCGCGCGAGTGGATAGGAAGCTATCACTTCATCTTGGTAGCGGCCTCGCTATTTTGGGTTTGGCTAAATCCACGTCTATTCAACGCGCCGATAACCACCAACAACTGGGCATCAATGGGTACTTTTGGCGAGCGAATTTATCTCAATAAAAACAGTGAGAACATTGCCCCCCACCACCTTCGCGCCTGTCATGCCCTCCAAGTCTTATCCGCTATGGGAATTCCGTTTTTTGCGTACGGACTTTATCAACTGGACATTTGGATCCTGCTACTAGGCAATCTATGGATCATGGCATTTAAAGCCTGGTTCGTAGACCGTATGGTTTGGCTATATCTGGACCTAAAAGACTCGAACTCCACCTACCAATCATGGCTAAAACACTAAGTTTTCAAACTCAACTCAATAAGGATAATAATGAACATTAAAAATTTCGTATTTCTCGCCGTAATATCACTTGTGATGACCGGCTGTATTTCCCCAAAGTCCTACGTAGATCCTAGCTTTTCAAAAGCGACCTATGACGATGTCAAACCGGTGAACAATAAATATATAACTGAAATTGTTGTGGAGTTTCAAAGAAACGGAAAACTCTACGAGCGAGTTAACCCAGAGGTACGAAGCCACGTTGAGAGAACATTACGGGCCACCGGAATTATTACCCCGGCGGCGGAGAATACCGACATTTCAGTAAAAGTCACCGTCAATAACGTTGCCGATATTACAGAAGCTGCGGCGAAGGGTTTTGGAACTGGGCTCACGTTCGGCGCCGCGGGCTCTCTCGTCACCGATTACTATGAAATCACCATAGAATACGATGACGGAAAAGGCGGACAGTTAATCGAGAATTACAAACATGCGTTACACACTACTATTGGCAATGCTGATGCACCTTTTGACAATACGCTACCCACAACACCCGCAGACGCCTTCGGCACCGTGGTAGAGCAAACGCTACTTAACTTCGTGAAAGATATGCAAGCCAAAGGATTGCTTAGTATTAAGCTGATGCAGGAGTTCGTCCACTCTGTGTAAGAATCGTCAGAGAGGCTTCGAACGATGCCTCTCCGATCCAATCTGTTCTGACTGAGCAGCAGGGCAAAAGCAAAAACAATCCGTAGCATTTTGCTCCCACAGCAGCTCAGTCTTAACTCGATTTATAATCCCAGCTGCCGACTGGTCAAATCGCGCATAATTTCCTCCGATCCGCCACCGATGGCCATAACTCGAACTTCTCGATAGATACGCTCGGTTTTACAGCCGCGCATATAGGAAATCCCACCCATGATCTGCATGGCTTCACGAGCGCAAAACTCCATAGTCTCGGTCGCCTGAACTTTCAACATTGAAACGTCTTGAATTTGCAGCCCACCCTGAGTCATCTGCCAGGCACACATATCCATACAGGCTTGAGTGGTGTTAATACGCTTCAACATTTCGGCAAACTTGTGACGAATCACCTGATGTTTCGACAGAGGTTTACCAAAGGTTTTGCGATCCACGGCCCATTGTGCCGCCTCTTCCATACACACTTTTGCAGACGCCAATGACAGCGCTACAATGCCAATACGCTCGGTATTAAAGTTGTGAACAATAGGTAAAAAGCCCTGATTCTCTTCGCCGATGATATTGCTCGCCGGAACCTTAACATTGTCGAAATAGATAGTGGCGGTGTCGGAGCACCACCAACCTTGTTTTTTATCGAGCTTGGTCCGTGACACGCCCTCTAAATCCATGGGAATCAGCAACAGAGAAATTCCACCCACACCGGCATCACCGGTGCGCACCGCCGTGGTCAACCAATCTGCGCGCATCCCACCGGAAATGAACGTTTTGGAACCATTGACGACGTAGTAGTCGCCTTCGCGTTTTGCCGAGCAACTGATGTTAGCCACATCGGAGCCAGCACCGGGCTCGGTAATCCCAAGTGAAATACGTTTCTCGCCAGTCAGTACCGACGTCACTACCTCTTCTTTCATAGCGTCGCTGCCGTAGTTGGCTACAGGCGGTAAACCAATGCCATGAACCGTCAAGGACGAAGAAATTCCCGTTGCGCCGCAGCGGGCCAATTCTTCAGAGCTAACAATAGTATGAAAGATATCAATGCCTTCAGAGATACCACCGTATTGCTCGGGATAGCCCAACTGCAACAGCCCGACATTAGCGGCCTTGGGCCACAGATCCAGTGGTATTTCCCCCTCTTCCTCCCAGTCGTCGATAAACGGCATAATTTCTTTTTCGACAAACTTTCTCAGCTGTTCACGCCACTGTTGATGCTCTTCGGTGTAAAAGGGGCTTTTCAGTTGAAGAGAGTCAAATGTAATATTCATCGTCGGTTCCTCGTTGGGTAAATCAATTTGCGTCTGTATAGCGCCATGATGCTAAAACAAGGGTCAACGCACAGTGGCCTATAAGGCTTGTTTTTCTGGCTTAATTGCGCATCTTAGTAGGCGAACCTTTCAGCATTCTCGACAGCTAAAACAAAACCATCAGGCATAAAAAAGGCCCCTAAAAGGGGCCAAAAAAGACATCGCTCAATTTATACGTTAATAATCTTAAAAATTGATGGTGCCTGAGAGAGAAATGGTACGAGGTGCGTTGTAGAAACCGATGTGTGCGCCAGTCATCAATGGAGAATCAGCAGCAAAGTTACGAGTCTCTTGATCGGTAAGGTTCTTACCCACAAGAGCCACTTCCCAATCGCCACTGGTGTTCGCCAAGGCAACACGCATGTCGACGGTGGTGTAAGCTGATTGCTCTTCGATCGAATCCAAGTCGTTAGTCAGGTACTGGTTATCAACAAAGTTGAATCCTAAGCGCGAGCGTAACTCCAGCGCGTCATTCAAATCTACCGCATGATCAAGCGCTAAGCTTGCTGACCATTCCGGTGAGAACACCAACTCTTTTCCTGCCAAATCCTGTGAACAAGACGCGCCCTGAGTGGCCGTTTGAGCCGCAGTACAAGGTGCGCCCGCAAACTCATCGTAACGCGCATCCAAATACGCGGCAGAACCGGAAAGAGTGAAACTCTCACTCAAGCGCCACATACCATCTACCTCAACACCTTGAGAAATTGCTGTACCGGCATTCCCCACGGTAAAACCGTCAGAGGTAAAGGTACTTACCTGTAAATCCTCAAACTCGGTATAGAACGCGGCGAAGTTCACTCGGGCAGCACCATCTAACAACGTGGTCTTGCCGCCGATCTCGAATGACGTGGCTTTTTCTTCGTCAAAACCAAAAGGTTTGCCACCGGCGTTAGGATCGTCAACACCCGCTTCGTTAAAGCCGCCGCCTTTGTAGCCAATGGTTGCGCTGCTGTACAGCATGACATCGTCGTTAACATCCCAGCTAAGGTTGATTGATGGAGTCCATTGCTCTTCGCGCAAATCTTCTTTAACCGTGTGTTCCTGCGTGCTAGTCACAATGTCGTAAGCTGCTGCGGTTAAGGCGAAACTAGGATCACTTGGATCAAGGGTGTTGTTGGTACCTGGCTCAACAAATCGCAAGCTACGCTCGGCTTCTTTTTCTTCGAGCGAATAACGCAGGCCCAAGGTTAGCGCTAGGTCTTCACTCATGTGCCAGGTCACCTGACCAAAGGCTGCATAGGTATCGGAAGTTTGATCAAAATCGCGAATATTGCTGATACCCGGGATCGTTGACACGGTATGCAAAGTAGGAATCACGCCAAAAGGTGCGCCATAGTCAACACCACCGGCAAAAAAGCCACGTTGCGCCAGTGCTGCCGACAGGTTGATATCAAGCTCTTGACGATAGCCATCAAGGCTTGCCAAGTAGGTGTCCTGTCGATTGCTCATTTCGAGGTCGGTTGTTTGATAATAAACACCCGCAATGTACTCAAGCGTTTCACCAAGAGGAGAAGTGATACGAAACTCTTGACTGAACTGATCAAACTCTTGATCGTTGACGCGATACAACAAATCAATAGGTGAGAAATCTACGTCTTGCGCATCAGATGCTTCAAACGCTGAATAACCTGTAATCGATGTCAACGTAAAACCGTTCATATCGGTTTCGATATTCAAGACGAAGTTTTCGTTGTCGGTTTGCGCATGATCGCGATCCGCCGACTGCTTGAATGAATCCACCTCAAAGTCGGCGTCTTGCTGTTGCAGCAAGGTTGCATAATCGCCGCTCACCGTTGGGTTAATGGTTCCACCGTTAGCAACCGCTTGAGCAACAAGAGCAGCCAAACCGGCGTTATTGGGAAAATTCAGTGCGCCAGACAGCGGACTCAGTGGAGAGCTTAAGGCGCCTAATGCAGCGAGGTTCACGCCCACCTGAGGCAAAGCCGAAGTTTGCACCTGACGAACGCTGTTACCCTTTACATCAAAGCTACCGGTTTCTGCTTTAAAGCTAACAGTAGTCGAATCAGTGGCATCCCAAACAAAGCTGGCACGAATGGCCTGCTCTTCTTTGGCCGGGCCGTCTTTGTCTTCGTAGGTGTTCTCGAAATAGCCGTCACTTTCCGAGTGAGTTACAGCTAAACGCGCCGAAAGGGAGTCCGTGAGAGCACCGGACACGACACCGGTCATACGGTATTGATCGTATTCAGGTTCGATCTCTGCACTCAACGAAGCTTCGAATTCTTGAGAGGGTTTTGCGGTGCTGATGTTAATAGCACCGGCGATGGTGTTTTTGCCAAACAAAATACCCTGCGGACCACGCAAAACTTCGACGCGTTCAAGATCTAAAAACGGGGCGCGAAACTGGCGATCACGACCGCCGTATATGCCATCGATATACATGCCCACCGATTGCTCGAACCCAGCGTTAGCGCCAGAGCCAAAACCGCGAATGTAGATATTGGTGGAGGTCGTACCTTCGCTGATGCTCAGGTTTGGAACATAACTGGCCATATCGTCAAGGCCGGTCATGTTCATTTCTGAGATCAATTCACCGCTGACGGCGTTAACCGACAGAGGAACATCCTGAAGACTTTGCGCGCGTTTTTGCGCTGTAACAATAATCTCTTCCAACGCAAATACTTCCGCATTGGCAATACCTGAATTTAAAGAAAAACCTGCGACTGCAACCGCTATGGCTAGTGGATTCCTAAAACTCATACCGCTCTCCTGTTTGTCGATCTATTTATTAGAATTTTGACGGGATGTACTTTTCTCAAGACGCACGAACCCCGCCGAATGATCAGTGCGTCAATTTTTAGAGTTGGATATTAAGACGTTGTTTTTATAATTAGACTCAGAGTGATCGGGAAATCAGCTCCTTCATAATCTCGTTGGTTCCACCGTATATTTTTTGAACTCGGCTATCGGCGTAATAACGCGCAATCGGGTATTCCCACATGTAGCCATAACCGCCGTGCAACTGCAGACATTCATCAACAATGTCGCACTGCTTCTGCGAACACCACCATTTGGCCATGGACACCTTCTCTGCACTTAATTCGCCGTTCTCGTGCTCAGCAATACACTGATCCACAAAGGTTCGCATGATCGTGGCTTCGGTCTTACATTCAGCCAACTTAAATCGTGTATTCTGAAACGACATAATCGACTTACCAAAAGCTTCACGCTCTTTCACGTAAGCAATGGTTTCTTCCAAGGCCATTTCCGCTACAGTTGCCGCGGTACAAGCAATACTCAAACGCTCTTGCGGAAGGTTTTGCATTAGCTGATAGAAACCCAAACCTTCGCTTTCGCCCAACAAGTTCGACTGAGGAACACGCACGTTATCGAAAAACAGCTCAGAGGTATCGGCCTCTTTCAAACCGATTTTGTCTAGGTTTCGTCCGCGCTGAAAGCCAGACTCAACCTCAGTGGTATCTACCACAATCAGAGAAACCCCCTTTGCACCTTGGGTGACATCTGTTTTACAAACCACAACAATCAAATCGCCATGCTGACCATTACTGATAAAAGTCTTCGCGCCATTGATCAGGTAGTCGTCACCATCTTTTTTGGCGGTGGCCTTAATTCCTTGTAAATCAGAACCTGCACCGGGCTCGGTCATCGCCACCGCGCCCACACGGTCGCCGCTGGCCATCATAGGCAGCCACTGTTTTTTCTGCGCTTCGTTACCACAATTCAAAATGTAGTGAGCAACAATCTGGCTATGCACAGTATTACCGCCGCCGACCGATGCCGCCGCGCCACCGCGCATCATGGCATCCAAAATAACAGCTTCATGTACGTAGCTACCACCAGCGCCGCCGTACTCCTCCGGAATACTAGCGCAAAGCAAACCGGCAGCACCCGCCTGGCGCCATGCGTCTCGATCGCACAGACCATTTTTTTCCCACTCTTCTCGCTTAGGGTCAAACTCTGACTTGGTAAACCCATAAGCCGCGTCGTGTAAGATACGAAGTTCGTCGTCTATCCAGCTTGCATTTAAAATACTCATTATTGATTCCTCACATCATGTTCATTCGAGACTAAAGTCGATTACACAACATCATGAGGCAGCAACACTATCGAGACAGTGACGCCATCGTACAGCTTTACTAGCCACGCTGTGCGTCAATTTACGACAATAGGTTTTGAGATTTTTTCACGGCTAGGTCTCTAGTAACGGTTTGATCTTTTCCCACAAACGATCTCAAAGCTCAACGTCTTGCGCCTAGCGTGATGGTTTCTACGACGATAAGTATCCGCGAAAAAGTGACCCACAAACCCCGCTAAGTTGCGATGAGCCATCAGGCAACATTGCGTCGCCACACCTTGCGGAATTTTCTTGTCATCGAATCTCGCCCCCATGAAGACACCGTTAACACAGAAATCTTTTGCTATTATTAGAGATTTGAAACTGACTACACACACAAACGCTTCAACAGAGCTTCGGCTTCGGCCCGGCTGAAAAAGTACCTTACCGGATACGCCAAGGCTTCCTTCACTGCCTCTTTCGCAAGAGACCTAATATCTTCATCTTTTATCGCCTCGAGGGTGACCGGCATCTTTACTGACCTCTGAAGATCTACCAGCGACTGATTAAATAATTTGGCATCTTGTAACGCTGAATTTCCGGCTTTAGAAACCCCCACAAGACGCGCCAACTCCGCTAACGGTTGCTGCATCTTTTCTACACCAATGTCTAATACATGAGGCATCACCGCACCAATCGCCACTCCGTGAGGAATCCCGTAGGTTCCCCCAAGCTGATGGGCCAGTGCATGGACATTGCCCACACTGCCGGTGTTGAGCGATAGCCCAGCGTAGTATGACGCCAGTGACAGTGCTTCGCGCGCTTCCAGATCGTTACCGTTTTCACAGGCGCGAGGAAGGTATTGAAAGATGAGTTTGACGGCAGTACCCGAGTAGTTTCTTACCGACGCATTGGCCCAGCGACCGGTGAAGGTTTCCACCGCATGAGAAAGCGCATCGATACCCGTTGACGCGGTCACCGATGGCGGCATACCCGTTAGCAATGTGGCGTCGAGTGCTACCGCCTGAGGAATAATACGCGGATCCGCCATCACACCTTTTTGATGAGTAACGGGATCAGAGATGACCGCGGCTATGCTGATTTCCGAGCCGGTACCCGATGTAGTGGGGATGGCAAAAAGCGGCAAGGTTTCGCGTTTGAGCTTTAGAATACCCACCAGAGATTCAATGCCGTCATGAGTGGCAGCGGCCGCTACACCTTTGGCAGTATCAATCGAAGAGCCACCGCCCATGGCAATGATGGCATCGCAACATTCCGACTTCACTAGCGCCAAGGCATCGTTGACCATGGTGGCAGTAGGATCGGGTAACACGCCATCGTAGATAATTAGTTCGCCCTGCTGGGCCTCTATGGCCGCTTTAACTCTATCGGCAAGCCCCAATTCAACCAGAATTTTATCGGTAATCAAAAGTACTTTTTTGTGACCCAAGCGCGACACGTGTGCACACAATTGCTCGGTACTACCCTGACCGGAAAAGGTCATCTGAGAGGGAAAATCCAAAAAGCGCTGGACGAACTTCAGCGCTGAGGTCATTAATCGATTGATAAGAACATGAATGGGATGCACAGAAAACTCCTAAATAATCTTTGGTCTTAGGATTACTTTAGGAAGTTTATCGAACAATAATAATAGCTTGAGCGATCAATGTGACTGGTTGTTAGTGGCATCTGAAAGTACTTCAAGTGCCACTAACAACCACCGAAAACCTAAATCAACAAAACCCAATAGGATCAGGAACCGCAGTGAGATACTATTTCTTTTGGGTAAAACGCTCGACACGCTCTTGCATGTCGGCGCAAGCTCCAGGGCTGTTGGTGTATTCGTAATCGAGCCCATCGTGAATTCTAAGACCATCGGTTGCCTCGAGAATCGACTTACAAACTCGATGACTGTCGGCAGAGTTTTCTACTACACTCTTGGCATACTTCATCACCTCTGCCGATAACTGATCTTGCGCGATGACTCGATCTACCAAGCCTATTTGCAATGCTTCTGGCGCAGCAATCATTCGGCTACTGAACATCATATCTTTGGCCCGAGCCACACCGACCCGACGCGGTAAGCGCTGCGTCATTCCCCACACAGGACTCAACCCCCACTTGCTGTGGGTATCGGCAAGTTTACCAGTATCGGACAAAAAGATAAGATCAGCGGCCAGCGCTAATTCTAATGCCCCGGTAAAACAATAGCCGTGCACCTGAGCAATCACCGGTTTGGCCAAGGAGGCCAAAGCTTCGAGCGTCGTCGCCTCAAAGTCCGCATGCTCGAGCTCATCACCACCAGCAATATCGTTTAGATCGTGACCCGCAGAAAAAGCTCTGCCCTCGCCTTTTAGAATGACACAGCCGATATCGTCATTTGCCGCCACATCTTCAATCGCCTGCTTCAACTCAACAAACACCTGATGATTCAACGCGTTCATAACCTCTGGTCGATTTAGCGTTAACGAGCACACTCTGCCCTGAATTTCGACCTTAATAAACTCGCTCATTTCGCTCTCCTCTCAGCGGTTGTCCATCCTATGGCTGCTTCAAACATTAACTTTGTCTATGTCGACAGCAATACGGTGACGGGATTTATAAACAAGGCTATCTTATGTTATGAGAATGGGAGGCAACAATGTCCGCAACAAGCACATTCTATAGCCCGATCAACGCCACCCCCCGTTTGCGCCACCTACGCAAATGCAATTGAAGTCAGTGTAAATGCAAGTAAAGTCAGTAAAGCTGCAAGATGAAGCCATAGTGAGGGCATAGTACAAGCGCTACTATTTGATCACGACAAATAACAACACATGTTTATGACGATGATTCATTTCGAGGAGACACACATGCGTCGACACTCAAAAAGCTCCGCAACTAAGCTCAAGCAGCTGCTCTGCAGTGCCTTAGTGCTGATGAGTAGCGGCCTCAACGCCGCCACTGAAAAGCCCAACATTCTCGTCATCTGGGGTGATGACATTGGTATGTACAACATCAGTGCCTACCACCGCGGTATGCTGGGCAATCGCACCCCAAACATTGATCGAATCGCGCAAGAAGGTGCGCTTTACACCGATTACTACTCGGAGCAGAGCTGCACAGCAGGACGTTCCTCTTTCATTACGGGGCAACACCCTTTTCGTACCGGACTACTAAAAGTCGGCATGCCAGGCTCTGATTTGGGCATTCAGCCAGAAGATCCCACCATCGCTGAATTACTCAAACCACAAGGTTACGCCACCGGTCAGTTTGGTAAGAACCACTTAGGCGACAAAGATGAATTCTTACCAAGCAACCACGGCTTCGACGAGTTCTTTGGCAACCTCTACCATCTAAACGCCGAAGAAGAGCCGGAAACTTATTTTTATCCAAAGGATCCAGCGTTTCACAAGCGTTACGCACCGCGTGGCGTTATTCATTCTTACGCCGATGGCAAGATTGAAGATACCGGCCCGCTCAACCGTAAACGCATGGAGACCGTGGATCAAGAGTTTGCCGATGCCGCCATGAGCTTTATGGAAAAATCCCACAAAGCCAAAAAGCCTTTTTTCGTTTGGTTTAATTCAACCCGCATGCACGTATGGACTCGCCTCGCGGATAAATGGCAAGGCAGCTCGGGTTACGGTTTATACGCAGACGGCATGATGGAACACGATCATCATGTGGGACAGCTACTGGACAAGCTTGAAGACCTAGGCATTGATGACAACACCATCGTGGTTTACTCCACCGATAACGGTTCACAAACCAACACCTATCCAGACGGCGGTATGGAGCCCTTCAAAGGCGAAAAAGGCACCACTTGGGAAGGCGGTTTCCGCGCCCCAGCGTTGGTCCGCTGGCCAGGTAAAGTGAAACCGGGCACCGTCATTAACGACGTGACCCACCATATGGATTGGCTGCCAACCTTCTTAACCGCAGCTGGCGAACCAAACATCACCAAAAAACTAAAACGCGGCTACCAAGCTGGCGACAAAACCTACAAGGTTCACCTCGATGGTTTTGATCAAACCGATCGCCTGCTGGGTAAAGGGCCACACAAACGTGAAACGGTTTTCTTCTTTGATGACAATGCCAGTTTAAATGCGGTTCGCTGGAAGGACTGGAAAGTCCACTTCTCGATCATGCCCGACGGTTGGGGTGGCTCACGCGAGACTTTGAACTTCCCTATTGGTATGAACCTGCGTACTGACCCCTTTGAAACCTCGATGGACTCAAAAATGTACACTCGTTGGATGGCCGATAATCTCTGGTTGTTTGTCCCCATGCAGCAAGTGATCGGGCAATGGTTAATGACTTATCGCAAGTTCCCACCGCGTCAGCCCTCGGGCAGCTTCACCATCGACAAGGTGCTGAACAAAATGCAAATGGCCAGCGAGCAAGCCGCACGCGCTAAGGCCATGGGCCAAGTTCCTAAATAGGCCCCGAAGTAAGCTCCAAAGTAAACCACAAAGATAATTTGAGTCCTGCAGCAGGACTCAAAAAAAGCAGTAAGAATGTTGGGGGACAATCGCCCCTCAACACTGCCCGCCCCTTTCTTAATTATATTTAACGTAAAAGAGAACTGCGATGTCTAGCAAGCTCCCTAACCCAACACACGACGATATAACACTCGACCAGTATCCCTCGCCACTGGAAAAGTTCTACCACAACGAGAAGCATCTCGCTGAGCGTACCTGTTTTGTACAACCACATGCCGATGGCCGCGTTGAGGAGTTCAGCTGGAAACAACATGCAGATCAAGTGCGCCGTATGGCAGCACACCTTAAGTCGTTATCGCTGGAACCAGGCAGCCGCATCGCACTCATGTCGAGCAACTGTGCCCATTGGATTATGGCCGATTTTGCTATTTGGTTGGCGGGCCACATTTCAGTACCGCTCTACCCAGTGCTATCGGCAAACAGTATTCGCCAGATCTTAGAACACAGCGAAGCCGAAGTACTATTTGTCGGTAAGCTCGACGGCTGGGAGAAAATGTCGGCGGGTGTACCCGATAAGATTCGCACCATTGCAATGCCACTAGCCCCTGCAACCACCGTCACCACTGAGCGCTGGACTGACATAGTTGCCACCACTGAGCCTCTGCGCGAAAAGCCCATTCCAGAAAGTGACAGTGTTGCCACAATCATCTACACCTCGGGTACCACAGGCATGCCAAAGGGGGTTATGCACTCTTTCTCCACTCTAGCCACCGTAGGTACACTCACCGGGAAGCTCTACCATACTAACCAAAACGACCGCATGCTGTCCTACCTACCTCTAGCGCACGTCGCAGAGCGAGCTGCGGTCGAAATCAATCAACTCTATCAAGAGTTTCCCGTTTACTTTTCGAACTCGCTCGAGACCTTTGCCGACGATTTACGACGGGCACAACCCACGCTGTTTTTCGCAGTGCCGAGAATTTGGGTGAAACTGCAACAGCGGGTACTGGAACAGGTATCGGGAAAGAAATTAAGTCGTCTGCTCAAACTTCCCATCATCTCTGGCTTTATTCGACGCAAGCTCACCAAAGCCCTAGGCATGGATAAGGTCAGAATTGGTGTCAGCGGGGCAGCGCCGCTATCGACGTCGCTAATGAACTGGTATCAATCACTGGGGATTACCATTCTGGAAGGCTACGCCATGAGCGAGAACTTCGCGTATTCCCACTCGACTCAGCTGGGAGAGGCACAAATCGGCTACGTGGGTAACGCCAACCCCTTTGTCGACTGCAAACTATCGACCGAAGGTGAGATTCTGATTAAGTCACCCACGAACATGTTGGGCTACTATCTACAGCCGGAACTGAGCGCCGAGACGATAGATGCCGAAGGTTATCTTCACACCGGCGATAAAGGTGAAATTGACCGCAACGGACGCCTGAAGATCACCGGACGCTTTAAAGAAATCTTCAAAACCAGTAAAGGCAAATACGTTGCACCGGCGCCCATCGAAGATCTCCTGCTGCGCAATACCGCACTGGAACAGGTCTGCGTAACCGGCGCCGATTTACCGCAGCCCATCGCTCTCGCCACCCTGTCGGAATCGGCAGTAACCAAAGCCGCTGCCGACAGCAGTTTTAAAAGCGAGCTTCTGGAAGCTTTAACCGCGTTAGTTAAAGATACCAACTCCAAACTCGACAAACATGAAAACATCAGCAGCCTAATTCTGTTCTCTGAGCTGTGGAGTGTCGACAATAACTTTATGACGCCCACCCTGAAGGTCAAGCGAGCACAATTGGAGCAAGCCCATCAGGATAAGTTCGAGACCTGGTCGAGCGCCCGAGAAGCCCTCATCTGGGAAAGTTAAATCTGCGCACAGATATTGTCATTAACGCGTCAACCCGTTATGTTTTCTCTTTAAACTCCAAGCAATACGACGACTGAGGTTTGGCGAGTTAATGGAAATATCCACCGTATCTGTCTTTTACGTGAACTCGATGCTGAAGTCCCTCGCTAATCGAGGACATGATGCATCGCCTCTGCTGGACAAAATCGGTATCAACGCTGAAGTTCTCGACAATGAAAAGGCGCGAATTCGCACCGAGCAATTTGTCGCCTTATCTGAAAACGCCATCGATCTACTGCAAGATGAAAATACCGGATACCTTTCCACGGTAACGCGTCCGGGCACCTTTGCCATGATGTGCTACGCCAGTATTCATCGCCCAACTCTGGGCCTATTTTTGCAACGTGGCATTGATTTTTACCACACCATCAGTGATGCATACCTTCTCGAGCTCGAAGCCGATGGGGACTATGTCAACTACGTGCTAACACTGAGATCTGACACCTCCGACCCAGACAACATACTGCCACTCACCTTATTGTCGGTGATACACCGCTTATCTTGTTGGTTAATCGGTCAATCCCTGTCACTAAAATCTGTCAACTTTAGTCACCCTCGCCCGCAAAACGCCAAGGACTACAACCTGCTCTTCAAGGCGCCGATCCTCTTCGATCAACCGCGCAACAGCCTTCGCTTTAGCAGTAAACAGTTGGAACTTCCCAACCGACAATCAGAGCAGAATCTTGAAGAGTTCTTAGCCTTGCCATCGCTAGCGCTCATGTCGTTGCCTGATTATGAGAATAGCCTGGTGGACAAAATTCGAATGATGATTCAGCAGAATGTGGCCGACCACTTTCCCGAGTTTGATGCCATCGCCGAACAGCTACAATTGACCTCAGCCACTTTACGCCGTCGCCTGCGCACTGAGGGTACCTCTTACCAGAACATCAAAGACGACATCCGACGCGATACTGCCATCTACTTGCTCAGTAGCGGCACCAAGAGTATCGAGCAGGTTGCCGAAGATGTCGGCTTCACCGAACCCACGTCTTTTTATCGAGCCTTTAAACGTTGGACTGGCGTTACGCCGAGAGACTACATCAAGAAACAACCCGAACTTTAAAACCCCACGTATACCCATCTCGCAGCCTGAGCCCAGCGTCTCTGAACAACTCTAATAGCTCAAATGACAGCGATCTAGTGACTGATTTTACTACAGGGTTTTGCGACAGAGTTTTATCGCCTTCACCCTGAAGTATCACACAATGATACTTCAATTTGATCTCTTGCCTCACCCTCCGTGATCACTAATTCTAGTCGCGTCCACGACAAATTTGTCGTCAACCATTCACTAATCATCGGAGCGCTCTATGGACGAATACAATCTAAGCAGTAACTCAGCAGGTTGGCTTTTTTACGTAAAAGCGAGCTTTGCCATAGCCATTATTGCGGTTGCTTGCGGAGTTTTTTTGATGGAAGGCAGTTTACTCATGAAAGGCTACTTTGCCATCAGTTCACTGTTCTTAGTCAGCTCAACCATCACACTATCAAAGAGCTTGAGAGATGAGCACGAATCCTCGCGCATCATCAACAAAGTCAGTGAAGCGAGAACCTCCAAGATCATCAACGACCTTTCAGCCTAGGAGAAGAGCATGAACGTTATTCAAAAATTGACCACCCTAGTTCGCGGCAGCGCTCGTCAATCGGCACAAGCTATCGTTGACGCCAACGCGCTCACGGTTTTCGAACAAGAAATCGTCGATGTAGAGAAAACCGTGCATCAGCGAAAGAACATCATGAGTGAAATGATTGTGGCGAGAAAGCAGATCGAGGAAGAGATCTCTAGCCTAGAACAACTGATCGACAAGCGAGAGCAACAAGCTCTAAAGCTAATCGACGCCCAACGTGAAGAGAGCCTCGTTGAGGAAATTGCCAATGACATCGCACAACACGAAACGCTACTCCACTCGCTCCGCAGCCAATACAAAACCGTTCAGGCAAAAATAGAGGCCATGGGGCAGACATTGAGACAAGCCCTCGCGGATATCACTCGCCATCGTCGAGAGCTGCGACTGGCCAAAGCGCAGCATATTCGATCCAGTACATTGGCATCAAGCAGCCATCTTCCCGAGCAGCTGAGTGAACTTGAAAGCACTCGAGATCAGGTCACCACTTTACAATCGGAGGCAATCGCTCAGGAGGATGCCTGGCCTGAAATTTCGGCACATCTCGACAAACACAACATTGACAAAAAAATAGAAAGTGAGGGGTTTAGTCCACAACAATTACGCGCAAAAGAAATCCTAGAAGAACTAAAACGCCGCTAACCGCTTGCACCTCTCGAGACTTGAGTGCCTGGGGCTTCGGTTATGAGCCCCAACAAAGAAGATGCAAAGACAACTTAAGGTTTCACCATAACCACGTAGGTTCTGCTGAGACGGTCATGAATCAAGTATTTCCCCAAAAAAACGATATTAATAAATAGGGTGAACTGAAGCAACGGCAAGGTTAAAGACAAACACAATAGCCTCCAAAAACCTCGGAGAAATGTGATTCGCTCTAAATTGTGTGTCGTCACCTTATAACCCATGATCCGTTTACCAGGACTGGCCTGCCACGAAGAGCACTCGAACATCGTGACGATTAAGCAATAGCCAACCAGCGCAAAGGCAAGATGCAAAAGAACTTTTGATCCATCCGATACAGAGTATCCGCTAAGGTCCAGTAACTCTACGACTAGCAGACAAAGAACACTCAACAATAAAATATCCATTGAAGCCGCCAAAATTCGTCGAAAAATACCGACCAGCTCGTAGGCGCTCCCTTCGCAATCTCGATAGAGCTCCAAAGCCTCACCCCGATCCAGTACTAACCGAGCACCACCGCGAACCAACCTAGGACTCATCAGCTTCTGCGACGCGCACGACGAAACATCAGACAAAGCCTCAAATACCAAGGAGGTATCCAGTCCGGGATTCTCACGATCCAGTCGCGACCTATCAAATGACCAACCAAACAATTGATCGCAATCAGTTAGTGTTTTTTGACAGACAGGTAACACCCTTTTCCACAGACGCTTATCTCCTCCCGCGCTGGCTTTTGCATTGTGGGCAAGAATTCGGCTAAAAACGCCGTCTCCTAGCAAGACATTGAACTCAGCATCAAGAAGGTAGGGGCACTGCTGGAGAAACGTCCAACTTCCTGATCGAGTTAATAGCCGATTATTATTGAGCAATTGATCTAGCCGAGTGAGCAGTCGCTTTAGCTCCGCTTTTTTTTCGTCATCACTTGAAGCACTCAACGGATCGTGAACCAGAAGGGATTCACCTTGATCACCGTGAATAAAGTCGGACTCACGTTTTAGTCGAATCAACCGCTCCCCAGACCTACCCTGCTCATCAAATAACAACAAGGACTCTAAATCGAATAGGTCTTCGGCCATTACCGGAGATGCAGTTGCCTCAGCACTCACCACTATCTCTTCTTTTTTCTGATTGGCTGATGCAGCTTCGGTTTCAGGCAACTCCCCTTCTGATCGATTTTCCTCTGGTTGCTCCTGCTCCAGCTCCAGCTGACTTTTTCCGAACTGGTTCTTTTCTAACTGGTTTTTTTCTAACTGGCTTTTTTCTAACTGATAGGGATCGAGCCATTCTGTGTAATCAGGTTCTAGGTCCGGTCGTTCTGTGTCGATATCGCCGCAGCGCCATTCTTCGCAGTGCAAAGTATCATCGGCTGCCCTATGTCGACAGATTTCCATCGCCTGCAAATAGAGGCTGTGTAACTTCTGGAAGCCAACGGGATCGACCTCGGGCCGTGTCACTTTGAGTTGTTTGGCGTAAGCGCGCTTTATCTCTCGCAGATTCGCATTGGGCTCGACACCTAACTCTAGCCAAAGGCTCATTAGAACCAAGCCTCGGCTTCGAAACGATCTAGGATCTCGTCCAAAGTAACGCGTTTTCGAATGATGACACTGGGATTCTGACCCTCTAGAGCATGTTCAAATTCCGCCAACAACATCGCCACTTGTTCACGTCTTTCACCCAAACTAGTTTCGTACACTCGTTCCGCGCGGGAAAGAACAGTGAGGTTTTCGTCTCGCTCCCGCGGGTGAAACTTGAGTGTTTTGAGTCGATTCTTTGATTGCGTGAGCTCTGCCTCAGTGAGCGAACCGGGGGAATTCTGAATCGCCTTGCTGAAACACTCGCCGGTAGAAATTACGGTCACATCGACCTCGAGTAGGCCGCTCATATCATAGCTGTAGCGAATATCCACAACCTCGTGACCCTCTTTTGCCTTAGGCACCTTGACGCTCATCTCACCCAAGAGAATATTCTTCTCTACATAGCGATTTTCACCTTGGTAGATTTTGATCAACAACTCTTTTTGATTGTCATGGGCGGTACACACTTGGCTCACAATACTGCTTGGAACAATGCTATTTCGCTCGATGATTGGTAGAAAGTAATCGCCTTTTTCCGGTACATCACGATTGAGAACACCGGTTCCCAAGGTATAAGGGCAAACATCGGTAAGCACAATATCATCGAGATCTTCACCGCGATGAATCATTCCGGCCTGAATCGCAGCTCCAACCGCGACCACGGTATCGGGATCGAGATGACAGACAGGCAGCCGAGAAAACATCTTTCCCACCATCGAACGAAAAGCAGCCATTCGCGTACTGCCGCCCACCAAAACAACCTCGTCAATACTGTGTGAGTGAATGTTGGCATCACGCATAGCTTGCTCAATGGGACGCTTCGCTCGCAACAGTAGCGCAGAAATAGTTTGTAGAAACCAGGTTTGAGTCGCACACCACAAAACGCTCTTTTTGTTGAGTTCCAACGTTAACGGGCGCTCGTCACATTGCCCAATGCTGCACTTCAAGTTCTCCATCTGCAGACTTAGCGCCTGCAACTGTTGCGCATTAAGTTGACTACTGGTTAGATTAAACTCACGCAATACGGATACAACCATGGCATCAACAAAGTCCTCACCACCCAGAAAGTTATCCCCGGCACTGGCGTGCACTTCCATCACACCGTCAAAGAACTCGAGGATCGACACATCAAAGGTACCGCCCCCCATATCAAGTACTAAATATGTGGCTTCCTTTTTGTCATGCAGTCCGTAAGCAATCGCCGCCGCGGTCGGCTCATTAATCAACCGGTTAACATTCAGGCCAGCCAATTCGCCGGCAGCTTTGGTGGCGTGACGCTGATTGTCATTAAAGTAGGCAGGCACGCTAATTACCGCATCGGTAACTGGCTCACCCAAAAATTCTTCTGCATCCTGTTTCAGGGATTTTAGTACCAGCGCCGATAGCTCGATGGCACTAAACTTTTGACGACCCAGTTTGATGTTGTGATTGGTCCCCATCAATCGCTTAAAAGCCGCGACGGTTCTCTCACTATACTTGAGCATACGCTCTCTAGCCGCGCGACCCACGATCACTTCGCCAGCGTCATTAAGTCCAACAACAGAGGGCGTCAAATATTCACCCAAGCGATTGGGGATAAGCTCTACGGCGCCCTCACGCCAAACACCACAGGCACTGTTTGTTGTACCTAAGTCAATACCGATAACTGCCACTGGGCACCTTCCTCTATCTGTTATTTGTCTTGCTCAAGACGTCGCGAACCAACGATCAAGCGCGTTACACAATAAGAGGGACAGAGCGAGGATTTAGAACAAAGGGTAAATTATTTTTGAGCGAGCCAATACCAAACGCCGTTGGTGAATTGACAATCAATGGAATCGAGCACCATGTGAATCACCAAGCCAACGCCAATCCAACGTGTTTTACGGTGGCCACACAGAGCTGCATAGAGCAGAAACCAGGGCCATTGATGTAGGGGATGAAAGCCGATGCTACAGCGCTCGGGATCATAGATGGGGTCGGCTAGGAGGTGATCGATATCCACGGCCATCGTCAACATCATAAGAACCCAAGGTGTCAACCAACGCTTTTTGGCGACCGCCAGGCTGAGCAAGAAGGGAATCGCAAAGTGTAATAGCAGATGAAACATGAACGGAGAAAACTCCTATCGAGCCAAGAACAGACACAAACAGATATCGGTATCACATCACAATGCCGGCGCTAGCTCATGATCTAGCGCCGACGACTCCAATCGATCAACCCATAATTGTCATCGCTGTCGAAGTTTCGTCACAGTAATGACTTGCACGCGACTCTTAACGGCCGCGTATTTGACGCACTCGAAATTGACGCCCTTTGAGCTTGTCTTGACCCAGTTTTTTCAATGCCGCCTTGGCCACAGAGCGATCCACCGCCACATAGGCATAGGTAGCAAACATATTAATTTTGCCCACCTGTGAGCCTTGAATACCACCAGCGCCAGTCAGGCCACCCAAGATATCGCCAGGACGCAACTTAGCTTTTTTTCCGCCATCGATTTGCAAAGTCGACATGGCGGGTGCTGGAAACGATTTTTTTAGTACATCTTCACTCGGTAAAGACTCCTGCTGAATCGTAATATTTTGCTCATCTTCTAAGGCATTGACTTTGCGAGCCTCACGAGCGCTAAACAACGTGTAGGCCTTTCCTTGTTGTCCGGCGCGCCCAGTTCGACCAATACGATGCACATGCACTTCGGCGTCAAGAGCGACGTGGTAGTTGATCACTAGTTCCAAGTCATCCATGTCCAAGCCGCGAGCGGCGACATCGGTAGCGACCAACACAGACGCGCTACCATTGGAAAAACGCACCCACACTTGATCTCGCTCGCGCTGTTCCAGATCACCGTGTAACGCCAGCGCGTCGACACCGTGGAAACGCAGCTCCTCGGCAACATCATTGCACTCGCGCTTGGTATTGCAAAATACGATGGACGATTGCGGTTGCGCTGCGAATAACAATCGCAATACCGCGTCGCGGCGCTGAACTTCGTCGTCGACTTCAAAAAAGCGCTGCTCGATTGTGACTTCCGATTTTTGCTCTTTGACAGTGACAGTTTTTGGCGACTGCATAACACGCGCGGCAATGTCTTCAATTTCTTTCGGATAGGTCGCACTGAACAATAGAGTTTGGCGATTTGCAGGCGCTGCATCGAGGATGTTGTCAACCGTATCCTGAAAGCCCATATCTAACATGCGATCGGCTTCGTCCAGTACCAAGGTATTGAGATGATCTAAGTTTAAACGCTCTTTGCGCAGATGCTCTTCGATGCGGCCAGGCGTACCCACAACTATGTGCGCACCGTGCTCAAGCGATCCAATCTGAGGCCCAAAGGGCATACCCCCACACAGGGTAAGCACTTTAATATTATGAATCGAGCGCGCCAATCGACGAATTTCTTTGGCGACCTGATCGGCCAACTCTCGGGTCGGGCACAATACCAAGGTTTGCACACGAAATTTCTTAACATCCAAATTCGACAGCACCCCCAAACCGAAGGCAGCGGTTTTACCCGAACCGGTTTTGGCCTGAGCAATAAGATCTTCGCCCTTAAGAATCAGCGGCAAGCTTGCGGCCTGTATTGGCGTCATGGCGTGATACCCCAAAGACGACAAATTAGACTTTAGAGAATCGGAGAGTGAAAGAGTTTTAAATGAGGAATCGGTTGTCAAAATAGGCGCCTGCGAGAAAACGATCATAGAAGCGCGAATTATACGTCACTAAAGCGCCGAGTGCTGAATTAGACTGCAAAGAGGCTGACCGGCGAAGAGTGAGGCGTATCCAGAGGAAAAGAACCATCAGGATACGCCATCACCCGCCACCAAAGGCTAGTTTACCGGTGAGAACTCAAGAAACCGCATCCAGCGCCTGACTAACGTCGGCGATAATGTCGTCAATATGCTCGATTCCCACTGAAATACGCACCAAATCGGTAGATACGCCCGCTTTGGCCAACTCGTCTTCATTGAGTTGACGATGGGTGGTAGAGGCAGGATGACAAGCCAGAGACTTAGCGTCGCCAATATTGACCAAGCGCAGGATCATTTGCAGTGCATCGATGAACTTACCACCGGCTTCGATTCCACCCTCAATTCCAAAGCTCAGAATTCCCGAGGCCTTGCCGCCAGTGATTTTTTCGCAGGTATCACGATAGGGGCTGTCGGACAAACCGGCGTAGTTAACCCATTGTACTTTCGGGTGGCTCGACAAGAACTCGGCCAGCTTCTCGGCATTTTCACAATGGCGCTCCATACGCAGCGCCAGCGTCTCCAACCCTTGCAATAAATTGAAGGCACTTTGAGCGGATAAAGCCGCGCCGGTATTACGCAGTGGCACCACGCGACAGCGACCAATGTAGGCCGCTTCACCCATAGCTTCGGTATAGACCACGCCGTGATAGGAAGGATCGGCTTGGTTGAGCATGGGGAAGCGCGTTTTGTTGGCAACCCAATCGAACTTACCTGAGTCGACAATTGCACCACCAATGGTGGTGCCGTGACCACCAATGTATTTGGTGAGCGAGTGGATCACAATATCGGCGCCGTGCTCGAAGGGGCGACACAACATGGGCGTGGCCACAGTATTATCAACCATCAGTGGAATGCCGTGGGCGTGAGCAATATCGGCCAGACGCTTTAAGTCGACAACATTTCCTGCCGGGTTGCCAATTGATTCACAAAAGATGAGCTTTGTATTTTCATCGATGGCATTTTCGAAACCCTCGTAATCGTCGGCCGATACCATACGAGTTTCGATGCCTTGACGCGGAAAAGTGTGGGCAAATAGATTGTAAGTACCACCATATAATTGACTGGTGCTGACAATGTTGGAACCCACCTCGCAAATACACTGAATCGCATAGGTGATCGCAGCCATGCCTGAGGCGACGGCTAGCGCGCCAATACCACCTTCCATCGCGGCAATTCGCTGCTCGAGCACCCCAACGGTGGGATTCATGATGCGCGAATAAATATTACCGGGGACCTTCAAATCAAACAGATCGGCACCGTGTTGAGTATCATCAAAGGTGTAAGACGTGGTTTGATAGATGGGTACTGCCGCCGCTTTGGTCGTGGCTTCTGATTCGTAGCCGTGATGCAGGGCTAGGGATTCTAATTTCATGGGAGAGATACCTTTCTACACAATCCGTTAACGGCGACCAATTGCAAGGGATCAGCTCGACGAGTCGATCGCAGGATTGTTGTTCCATAGTCAATACGAGCAATAGACTTCATCGCTCTCAGTTCAGCCGCCCCGGTCAACGCTGTAATACAGACAGGGCAACAACTCATTATGCGCTAAAAAGGTGCGTGAGCAAGGGGCAGTACACGACAGAGTGATCAAGTGATAGGAAATAAGTGATCGCACTTGTTGAGCAAGGGGTTATCCCATTCAATAGCCACGACTATTCTTAGGCACTTACGGTTTGCAACTGATAGTAACTGATAGCAACTGAGGGGCTACTACGGCCGGTCTGTTGCGGGCGAGATTGCCAAGCGCTAGCCGGCCCCCTCTATCGCTATTCCCACGTCCAGCGCTTCAAACCAATCCAAAAAGCGCTTGACGTCATCGCCGCGAAAAAAGCGACCGTGCTGAGGAGCCATGATGTCGATATCAAGTTTTCTCACCCGTTGAATCCAATCATTTTTGGCGCGATTGGAGGGCATCCAGCGCTGATGGAACATAGTCATCTTATGTGTGTGCTCATCAAAATCAGACACCTCCATCGGCGCATCCGCTGATTCCAATGCCGCCCCAACATCACCACTCATGAGGACTTTTGCATGAGGATCATAAATATGAAAGTTACCCGATGAATGTAAATAATGTGCAGGTATCATTTCGATTTCGATACCATCGAGATTAATCACACCACCTTCATCCGCAATTGCTTCATAGGAGATATTGTTCATACCAAAGTGGCGAATGAACCCCTCCCAAATCCACGGCGAATGCAACTTAGCATTGGGCAAAGCCTGATCCCACAGCCCCAAGGAGGAAATAATATCGGGATCTTGATGCGAAGCGAAAAGATCAGTGAGCTCATCCAGCGGTACCTCACGCAGTACCGCCGCCAGCATTGGCGCGAACAACTCGATCCCGCCGGGATCCATCAACAGAGATCGCGTCTTAGTTCGCAGTAGATACTGATTGGTATCGATGATTTTGTCGGGTTTTGCGGGGTCTCGGCCAAACACCAGCCATTGGGTTTTGCTGTTAGCGGCAAGTTTGTGCACCTTCATACGATAGGACTCCGTTTTGACTTAATTCCTTGAGGCTTAGTTTTTGATGGGCGCAAACTCAACCCCTAAGACCTAAGACCTAGAACATTCACTCTACAGGGTTTGATTCGCCAACATCAGTAGCTGCCGAGCTTGCTGCAAGTAGGTTTTAATTTCGTCAGCCGCCAGTGAAATATTCTCAGCGATGACATCAAGCTGAGGCTTGAACTTTCCCGCTTGAGAGGCTTCAACTTTCGAGGTACTGGAAATAATCGAGGCGGCGCGAATCTGTTGCTGTATTTCGTCGAGCTGTAACTCCAGATTCATCAACTTGTCGCGAAAGTCGTGCTCCAAATCCATCAGCGTTTGTCGAGCGGTATTGCTGGGCTCTTTAATCGAGTCGATATAAAGAGCGTCCGCCGCTCGCTGCTCGATAGAGGCAAAGTGATTCAAGGCCTGAATGGTTCGCTCGCGATTGGTGGCGAGCATCGCCACCTCCACCGCATGTTGACTGATCAAGCTGGCTTGACTGATGGTCGTCATGGCTAAATCTTCGATAAAACTGGTAATGGCCCGAAAACCGGTCGCTTGCTGCCCCGCTCGCGCACTAACCGCATGGGCATTTTTGGCGGTGAGCGATAGCTGCTCAGCCACACGAGTGGCGCGATAAAGCCTAGCGGCGATTTCGGCGGCAATCACAAAGGTTCCCATTGGTTGGTTGTTACTCATAATCTCTACACGGTCGATTAATGACATATGAAACTGTATTGAGTGTAGAAGTCATAGCGGCAAAAAGCCGAATAAATTGAGTGCCTCCATCACGTCACAACTTCGCCAGAGAGTGCACAGCCTGTGTTTGGAGACCAATTGGAGCATTGACCTTCCCCCAGCGGGAAAGTATATAAATACTGGTATCAGCGCTGAGAGACCTAAGGCCGCGATAAGCCGACCACCAATGTATCAGGAGAAAGACATGCTCGAACACAAGATTCCCCCGCCGGTTGTGACCCTCGTGGCCATCGGCGGTATTTACCTTAGCAGTCAGGTTTCTCTGATGGACGCCTTACAGATCTCCCCTATCTACAGCTTAGGGGGCGTATTAGTATTGCTTGGTTTTGGCATTATGTTGGCGGGTGCACTGGAATTTCGGCGAGCGCAAACCACCGTCAACCCACTCAATCCAGAGCAGGCCTCGGAGCTAGTGAGTAGTGGTATTTTTAAACGCACGCGCAATCCTATGTATCTGGGCATGAGCCTTATGGTAGGCGCTGCCACCCTAATCGTGGGCCACTTAAGCGGCTTGATTTGGCTGATAGTGTTCATGCTATACATTCAGGTTTATCAAATACATCCCGAAGAAAAGGCCATGCAAAAGTTGTTTGGTGATGCCTTTAACCAGTACCGGCAACAGGTTCGCCGCTGGATATAGTGTCTTGCTGTAGACGACTCATCACCTGTCGACACCCAGCGACTTTATCGTCACTGACAAGCTCTTCACTAAGCTGCCCTTCACTCGCCTAAAGAAAAATGCCAGAGATAAAAAAGCGATGACGTTTAACGGTCATCGCTCATACAACTCTAAACAAACTGAAAACGACTGAGCTACATCACTGCTGTCTTTTTCGGCTCCAAAGGGTTTTGAACAAACCGCCTACAGCCAGTAATATGAATATGCCAAACTTCTTCAAGAACAATAACGCCATGGCAAGAAATCCAGTTTTAGCAATCACTTTACCGGCAACCAAAGCACCTAAACCGTAAGCGGCTACCTGATCAATATCAGGATCAAAATCGGCGTAGCCTGCGCCGTCATCAAAGTCAGTCAATGCATCTCATGGGTTTCATGTGTCGTAAAAAGGGACGGCGGCCCAGCCCTCTAAACTCCTTTTTTCTAGACCTTAAAGCGACTAAGTTCGCTACCCAGTTGCTGGGCCAAGTTGGTCACTGAACGGCTGGACTCCAGCGCGCCCGAAGACGATGCCGAGCACTCTTGTGCGAGACGATCGATTGATTCTGCCCGCTGCCCCAAGCGCGATACCACATCGCGCTGACTGTTGCTCGCACTGTGTATATCCCCTGAACGCAAACTGATGGTGTGGATACCTTCCAAGATAGCCTCCAGCGAAACCCTCGCCGCCTGAGCCTGACTAACGGCTGATGAAGTGGCCTCAGCACCATTGAGCATTTTCTGCGACGCAGACACCGCGCCCTGCTGCAAAGTGGTAATAATATCCTGAATCTCTTGCGTCGATGCCGAGGTTCGGCTGGCAAGCTGGCGCACCTCGTCGGCGACAACGGCGAATCCACGCCCCTGCTCACCGGCCCTCGCGGCCTCAATGGCCGCGTTAAGCGCCAACAAATTGGTCTGTTCGGCAATGGATTTGATCACTTCCAAAACCGTGCCGATATTTTCGCTATCGCGCTTAACATCACTCATGCCATCGGCCGCTTGGCGAACAATATCCGCCACCTGATGAATGGCCTCAACGGTTTGCTGCACCGTTTGATCACCGGCGGACGCTAAGGCCTGGGCGTTTTGACTGACTTCATCGGCCAATTTAACATTGGCCAAAACTACATCTGCCGACGTTTTGACCTGATCCATCTCTGACACCAGGGCGTCGATCTCAACACTCTGCGAGCGACTCTGCTGGGTACTTTGCTCATTGATATCGAGCGATTGATTAGCGCTCGCCGTCATTTCAAGGCCCATGGTTTGCAGCCCAGCAACCATTTGTCCGATTTCAGTCATCATACGATCGAAACGACGCCCCATGTCCCCAAATTCATCACCCGGCGGTAAATCCGCTCGAATGGATAGATCTTTCTCTTGCTCAATATCGGTGATGACACTTAACAGCTTATGCATTCTTCGGGTGATCCCAGCGTTTAACCACCAACCCAAACCGATCACCAAAACCGTCATCACCGCTACCGCCAACAATAATAACCGCATGCTACTAAGGGCAACCTCGCCCGCCTGCTCTCCCGCTTGCGTGGCCAAAAGTTCTTGCACCTGAATCAGTTCATCAATCATGTTCAGCGCCGGCTCAACCTCGGCGTACATGGTCAGATCAACGTAGTTACCCATGCTGTAGCTGGACTGCTCGTCGATAAAACCCGCCAAGGTCAGCATAGATTGTTCCGCTAGTGCGATGGCTTGAGGATACTTTGCCAGCACCGCTTGCTCTTCGGCGCTGAGTTCACGATCCAGAAACTCTTTCCATTCGGCGGCAACTTGCTCTCGAGCCTCTGCTAAGGACTTATCGGCCTCTTGCCAAAACATCATTTGAGCGCGAGTTTTGTGGGCCATATCTACAAGATTTTTGTTGTATTGACGAGCGATTCGCTCCAGCCGAAGTACCGGCACAATGCGCGCCTCAGTGAGTGATGCCGCTGTGCCGGACACCCTTTTGAGAGAGCTCACCCCCAAAAATGCAGTCGCTAACGAGGCAACAAGCGGGATGATAATCAACAACATCAGTTTGGTACGAACTTTGAGGGCCATAAATCAATCCAATAAGTTTCAACTTTAAGTGATCGGACAGATTGTCGATTGCTAAAATGAATTTTTTGTTACATTGCTTGGAACCTTTTCTTCTATAACCCTTCAACAATCCCCTCCAATAACCAGCTCCGATAATCAACCGCCAATACCACCCACTAAAACCTCGGTACCGACATCGCGCCTCAAACCCTGTTAAATCCTTCTAGCATTACGCCCAGCCACAAAATGCGCGTATACTCTCTGGTTTGCCAATATGAAGAGCAGCTGTTTTCTGTGGATACGATTTACGTTCGCGGTGCCCGCACCCATAACCTAAAGAACCTCGACCTCGACTTGCCGCGAGACAAATTAATCGTCATCACTGGCCTATCGGGCTCGGGGAAATCGTCACTGGCTTTCGATACCTTGTATGCCGAAGGCCAGAGACGCTATGTCGAGTCTCTATCGACCTACGCGCGTCAGTTTTTGTCTCTGATGGAAAAGCCCGATGTCGACCACATCGAAGGCTTAAGCCCGGCGATCTCTATCGAGCAGAAGTCCACCTCACACAATCCACGCTCCACGGTGGGAACCATCACCGAGATATACGACTACCTGCGACTGCTTTTTGCCCGAGTCGGCGAGCCCCGCTGCCCCGTGCACGGCGAGCCGCTGGCGGCCCAGACGGTCAGTGAAATGGTGGACCAAGTGCTGAGTCTCGAGGAAGGCAGTAAAATTATGCTGCTGGCACCGGTGGTGCGAGACCGCAAAGGTGAACACCTACACACCTTTGATCAGCTGCGTCGCGACGGTTTTATCCGCGCCCGTATTGACGGCGTGGTGGTGGATTTAGACGATGCCCCAGAGCTCGATAAAAAGAAAAAACACACCATCGAGGTGGTGGTCGATCGCTTTAAAGTGCGCGACGACCTGAAAATTCGATTGGCCGAGTCCTTCGAAACTGCCCTTCAACTCACCGATGGTTTGGCCAGCATGAGTTTTATGGATGGCGACAACGATGACAGAACCTTTTCGTCAAAACACGCCTGCCCAGTATGCGAGCACTCACTTACAGAACTTGAACCGCGATTATTTTCGTTCAACAATCCCGCCGGAGCCTGCCCTGACTGTGATGGCCTGGGCACCAGCCAGTTCTTCGATATCGATAAAGTGGTGCAATTTCCCGAGGCGTCGCTAGCGGAAGGCGCTATTCGTGGATGGGACAGACGCAACCTGTACTACTTCCATTTGCTGCAGTCTCTGTCGACCCATTATGGATTCTCCATCGACACCCCTTGGCAAGAACTCTCGGAGGGCAATCAGCAGGCAATTTTGTACGGCTCTGGCGACGAAGTCATCAATTTCAATTACACCAACGACAAGGGTGATATACACCAGCGCAATCACACCTTTGAAGGGGTGATTAATAACATGAAACGGCGCTACAAAGAGACCGAATCTCAGAGCGTGCGCGACGAGCTGGGCAAATACGTCTCCAGCCAACACTGCCCAGAATGCGATGGTACCCGCCTGCGCAAAGACGCTCGCAATGTATTTATCGATGAGCGCACCCTGCCCGAAATTACCGATTTGCCGGTGGGCGACGCCTTTGACTATTTCTCAGGTCTAGAGCTTACCGGCGCCAAAGGAAAAGTCGCCGACAAAATCCTCAAAGAGCTGCGCGATCGATTCCGCTTTTTGGTCGACGTTGGTCTCAATTACCTGACCCTAAATCGCAGTGCCGATACTTTGTCTGGCGGAGAAGCTCAGCGAATCCGCCTGGCCAGCCAAATCGGCGCAGGCCTTGTGGGCGTCATGTACATCTTGGACGAACCGTCCATCGGGCTGCATCAGCGCGACAACGATCGACTGTTAAAGACACTGGTACACTTGCGTGATATTGGCAATACCGTAATCGTGGTCGAGCACGATGAAGACGCCATTCGTCAATCCGATTACATTGTCGATATAGGTCCAGGCGCCGGAGTGCACGGCGGCGAAATTGTCGCTCAGGGCTCTCTAGAACAAGTCATGAAAAACCCCGAATCACTCACCGGGAAATACCTCTCGGGCGACGTCAAAATTGAAGTACCTGCCGAACGCACTCCTTACCCCGAAGACAAAGAACTCATCCTCGAAGGTGCCACAGGCAACAACTTACAGGATGTCACCCTGAAAGTTCCAGCCGGATTAATGACCTGCGTTACTGGCGTATCAGGCTCGGGAAAGTCTACTCTGGTTAACGCCACGCTCTATCCTCTGGCCGCCACCGAGCTAAACGGCGCCACTACACTCACACCGGCGCCCTACAAACAACTGCACAACATGGATCTTTTCGACAAGTGTGTCGACATCGACCAAAGTCCCATTGGTCGTACTCCGCGCTCAAACCCCGCCACTTACACGGGTATTTTCACACCCATTCGAGAGTTATTTGCCGGCACGCAAGAGGCCCGCTCTCGCGGCTATAAACCCGGGCGCTTTAGCTTCAACGTCAAAGGTGGCCGCTGTGAAGCTTGCCAAGGTGATGGCGT
>JBOEGJ010000034.1:0-38452 GCA_050633365.1 Cellvibrionaceae bacterium
TGAGCGTCTCGTGGGCTCGGAGATGTGTATAAGTCTTCTTGGTAATGGTTGCCACTAGGTTGGGTTGTTCTTGGTCTAGATTAACCGCGTAAATATTCCACCAGTCGTTGCGGTCCGAGACTAAATACAGATCCCCGTCGGGGCTCCATTGCGGTTGAAAGATGGACTCGCCAATCCCTCCCGCGACGGTAATGATGGTGTCGATTCGACCTTGATCGTTTACTTGCCCCATCTGGCATTCGCTGCTATCCCAAGGCATAAATGGATGCTTCCAGCAGAGCCACGTCAACTGCTGTTGATTGGGCGATAAACGCGGATTAGCGTAGAAGTCGCAGCCTTCGACGAGCAGTTCAACATCCATGTTGCCAGAGATGTCCACGGCCACCAGCGCGTTGGATTCTTCCGTCGCATCACCACTGTTTTTTCGTCGATGATCTTCGCGCACGGCAATCAGTCGTTGGCGTTTGGTATCGAAGCAAAAATCGGCGTAACGGAAATTGCCTTTCGGTGTGATTGCTTTAATTTCTATAGAGGTTGAATGGTCGAAATTGCGAGCGCAGTAAATACGTTGGTCACTGGCATCCACGTAAAAAATACGGTCATCGGTTATCAGGTAACTGGCGCCGCCGTATTCATGAGCTTTACTGTGCACGCTGATGTCTGTCGGCAGCACCTCGGCCGCGGTTGAGCCTTCACCGAGCGGTTTGTGCATGAGAACGCAGCGGCCTTTTTCTTGCGGGCGAGACTCAACCCAATAGCAGCCGTTGGGACCCAGCTGAGGTTCACCCAAGCGCACGCTCTGTTGAGTCAACCATGTGCTGTGTATGGGGGAGGGCCAACTGCCGTAGGTTTTTGTCTCGGTCATCGCAAGGGATCGCTTCTGGTTATGGGAGGTTGGCCGATAAGGCCGTCCGGCGTCAATATCGAGTTTGATGGCCCACATTGTATTTCAGCTGGTAGAATTCGGGAATATTCCTTTCACCCTAATTCTCCTGACTAAACAAGGTTTGCGCCAATAATGACCTCTCTGCTCGATACATTGCGCCAATTTGTCGACCGGCAACCCCAGGTCAAGCGCTGGGTGGTGGCCTATAGCGGTGGCTTGGATTCGAGCGTGTTGCTCTATGGGATGGCTCAATTATCGCTTTCGGCGCCCCTTGTGGCGGTCCACGTCAATCACGGACTGTCGCCAAAGGCCGATGATTGGCAGAGGCACTGTGAAGATTTTTGCCGTCAGTTGAACGTTGAAATCCAGGGGCACTCTGTGTTGGTAGAGCGCCGAGGTCGCGGTCTTGAGGATGCCGCGAGAGCCGCTAGGTATCAGGTGTTTGAAACATTCATGTCTGCAGAGACTGGACTATTACTGGCTCATCACCGAAACGATCAAGCCGAGACGCTGATGCTTCGATTGATGCGAGGAAGCGGCACTCGTGGCTTGTCAGCCATGGCGGCTGAAAGAGCGCTGGGCGATGGAACCTTATATCGACCATTACTGGATCTCGATCGTCAGGTCCTCTGGCAACAGGCCAAAGATTGGAATCTTTCGTGGATTGAAGACGAGAGCAATAGCGATACGGAATTCGATCGCAACTTCTTGCGCTCGCAGGTGTTGCCAGCGTTAGTCGAGCGTTGGCCGAATCTGACTGAGCAGTGGGCTCAAAGTGCGGCCTGGTGTCGTGAGGCCGACAGTTTGGTGAGCGAAGTGGCGGTGGAGGATTTGTCGCTGGCGGCGCCGCGATCCGAGCGTTTGGGTAAGAGCTTAGATCTCTCCGCTATGGCGTCTCTCAGTGTTTATCGCAGAGGCAATCTTCTGCGCTTGTGGTTTGAGCAATTGGGGGTGTCGGCACCGGACAAAAACCTTCTCAATGCCATTGATTCACAGTTTGTTGAAGGGCGACCAGACAGCGCTGCAGAGCTCCACTGGCAATCGCTCAGCATTCGCCGCTTTAAACAGCGGCTGTACTTTCTTCCTTTTTGCCCCGTCCCAGAGAGTGACACCTCTCTAACTGCCGCCGCTGGCGAATCTGCGCCTTCAGTGAGCGGTTGGAAAGGGCAGCGCACGGCGTGGGGGCGAGGCTGGATTGAGCTTGAAGCTGTTGCTGAAGGAGGCTTTCGAATGCCGCCTCAAGGCTTTGAGGTGAGCCGAAGACGTCAAGGCGAGCGCTGTCATCCAAGTTGGCGAGATAAGTCCCAGAGCCTAAAGAAGCTCTTGCAAGAAAGCCATCTGGAGCCTTGGCTGCGGGATCAAATGCCCTGTTTAAGGCTTGATGATCAACTGCTTGTCGCGGCTGATCTGTGGCATTGCCGAGGGCAGGGCGCACGTGCAGGTAACGGCTATCGTTTACGCTGGCACATTGACGCCGAGTAAATAGCCCGCTGCGCCCGTCAATAGGGCGTTTGAGGCCGTCGGGCGGCAATCTCCATCAGACCTATCTTAAGCTTGAGATAGGTCTGATGGAGATTGCTCACAATGGCCTATTTCTGATTGAGACAACCCCCCATTTCCGGTAGACTGGCGCCCCATCTCAAGGGGCTCATCGAGAATCGGATTCTGATCCAATTTCACGGTGTGCACGACGGTGGTCACGATTGTGTCAAACGACGCTTAAGGCGGCGTTGCCAATCGATCCTCGCGGCTAGCCCACACCTTATTTTTTGATCGTTAATTCAGCAAGGTTCTTCATGACGCGATATATCTTCGTTACCGGTGGTGTTGTTTCTTCTTTAGGCAAAGGCATTGCTTCGGCTTCGTTAGGCGCCATTTTGGAGGCCCGTGGCCTCAAGGTGACCGTGCTGAAACTAGACCCATACATCAACGTCGATCCGGGCACCATGAGCCCGTTCCAGCACGGCGAGGTGTACGTTACCGAAGATGGCGCCGAAACCGATTTGGATCTTGGTCACTACGAGCGCTTTATTCGCACCAAAATGAGTCGCCGTAACAACTTTACCACTGGCCGTGTTTACGAGACGGTTTTGCGCAAAGAGCGTCGCGGTGATTATCTAGGCGGCACGGTGCAGGTGATTCCGCACATTACCGACGAAATTAAACGCCGCGTACTTGAAGGTGGTCGCGATGCAGACATCGCTCTGGTTGAAATTGGTGGCACCGTGGGTGACATCGAATCTCAACCGTTCCTAGAAGCGGCTCGTCAGCTAAAAGTTGAACTGGGCCGAGAGCGTGCTCAGTGGATTCACCTAACGCTAGTGCCTTATATTGCCACTGCCGGCGAGACCAAGACCAAGCCGACTCAGCACTCGGTGAAGGAGCTGCGCTCCATTGGTGTTCAGCCAGAAATTCTATTGTGCCGCTCAGAGAAAGAAGTCGATGTCGACTCGCGCCGTAAAATCGCCTTGTTCACAAACGTTGCCGAGCGCGCGGTTGTGCCTCTGCCTGATGCAAAAACCATCTATTCGATTCCCCAGTTATTGCAAGACTACCAGCTCGATCAAATCGTGCTGGAGAACTTCGGCTTAGAAGCTCCTGAAGCGGACTTGTCTGAGTGGGGCGATGTGGTTGATGGCAAGATCAATCCGGAGCATGAAATTACCGTTGCCATGGTTGGCAAGTACATGGAACTGCTCGATGCCTACAAATCTCTCAATGAATCTTTGGTTCACGCCGGAATCCACACCAAAACCAAAGTGAATGTGAAGTACATCAACGCCGAAGACGTTGAGACCGAAGGTGTTTCTCTGCTCGAAGATGCCGATGCCATCTTAGTACCAGGTGGTTTTGGGGCTCGTGGTCTTGAAGGCAAACTAACAGCGGTTAAATACGCTCGTGAAAACAAAGTTCCTTACTTAGGTATATGCCTAGGTATGCAATCGGTGGTTATTGAGTTCGCTCGCAACGTGTTGGGCCTGAAAGATGCTACCAGTACTGAGTTCAACAAAGAGACCAAGAATCCGGTAATTGGTTTGATCACCGAGTGGGTCAACGAAGAAGGTGATATTCAGCAGCGCGATGAAGCTTCTGATCTTGGCGGCACCATGCGTCTGGGCGGACAAGAGTGTCGCCTTGTGGCCGACAGTAAGGCCCGCGCTATTTATGGCGAGGATGTGATCGTCGAGCGCCATCGCCACCGCTTCGAAGTGAACAACAACTACGTTGATCAGCTGCAGCAAGCGGGTCTCAAAATTGGCGGTTGGTCTGCCGATGATAGCTTGGTAGAAATGGTTGAACTCGAAGATCATCCTTGGTTTGTGGCTTGTCAGTTCCACCCAGAATTTACCTCGACGCCGCGCGATGGGCACAAACTTTTCACCAGCTACATTGAAGCTGCTCTGAAAAACAGCAAGGCGTAAGCGTTGATGAATCACAAAACCATTCAAGTTCAATCGGTCGAGGTCGCCAACGACAAAGCCTTCACACTGTTTGGGGGTATGAATGTACTGGAGTCACGCGATCTCGCCATGCAGACCGCTGAACACTACGTCAAAGTGACCGAGAAACTGGGGATTCCCTACGTTTTCAAGGCGTCGTTTGACAAGGCCAATCGCTCCTCGGTGCATTCTTATCGCGGTCCGGGAATGGAAGAAGGCCTGAAGATCTTTGAAGAGATTAAAACGACCTTTAAAGTTCCGGTCATTACTGACGTTCACGAAATCGATCAATGTCAGCCTGTAGCTGACGTCTGCGACGTTATTCAGTTACCCGCTTTCCTGGCTCGTCAAACCGACTTGGTTGAAGCCATGGCAAAAACCGGTGCGGTAATCAATATTAAAAAGCCACAGTTCCTCAGCGCCGGACAAATGAAAAACATTGTCGATAAATTCGCTGAGTGTGGCAACGAACAAGTCATGTTGTGCGAACGCGGTAGCTGTTTTGGTTACGACAACCTAGTTGTCGATATGCTCGGATTTCGCACCATGAAAGAAGTCAGTGGCGGCGCGCCCCTGATTTTTGATGTTACCCATGCATTGCAATGTCGCGATCCTCTTGGTGCCGCATCTGGTGGCCGTCGTCACCAAGTGGCTGAGTTAGGCCGTGCAGGTATGGCAACCGGATTGGCCGGTTTGTTTTTGGAGGCGCACCCAAATCCAGATCAAGCCAAGTGTGACGGACCCAGTGCTTTGCCACTGGATAAGTTAGAACCTTTCCTGGCAGAAATGAAAACGGTTGATGATGTCATCAAAAGTTTGCCTGCTTTGGATATCAGTTAAGCGAGTGATTGTTCTCAATCATTCACCATTTTACGAACGGAGATTGTCCCGCAATGAGTAAGATTGTTGATGTAAAAGCCTACGAGGTTTTAGATTCTCGTGGTAACCCAACCATTAATGCCGATGTGATTTTGGAGTCTGGTGTGGTTGGTTCCGCCTGTGCGCCGTCCGGAGCATCAACCGGTTCTCGCGAAGCGCTGGAGTTGCGCGATGGTGATAAAAGTCGCTATCTAGGTAAGGGCGTTTTGAAAGCTGTGGCTAACGTCAATACCACCATCAAAGAGTTGTTGGTGGGTATGGATGCCGCTGAGCAGCGCGCGTTGGACAATGCCATGATCGATGCTGACGGCACAGAGAACAAAGCTAACTTTGGTGCCAACGCTATTTTGGCGGTATCACTGGCGGCAGCTAAAGCCGCTGCTGCGGATAAGAATATTCCACTGTATCAGCACATTGCTGACGTGAATGGCACGCCAGGCCAGTACACCATGCCGGTTCCGATGATGAACATCATCAACGGCGGTGAGCACGCAGACAACAACGTTGATATTCAAGAGTTCATGGTTCAGCCAGTTGGCGCCAAGACATTCACCGAGGCTCTGCAAGTGGGTGCTGAAATCTTCCACGCGCTGAAGAAAGTATTGAGCTCAAAAGGTTTGAACACAGCTGTCGGCGACGAGGGTGGTTTTGCCCCGGATCTGTCTTCTAACGAAGAGGCATTGGCCGTGATTAAAGTTGCTGTTGAGCAAGCCGGTTACAAGTTGGGCGAGAACGTGACTTTGGCTTTGGATTGCGCGGCATCTGAATTTTACAAAGACGGTCAATACGACTTGTCTGGCGAAGGTAAAGTTTACTCGTCAGAAGGTTTCTCTGATTTCTTGGCAGACCTCACCAATAAGTACCCAATTATCTCTATTGAAGATGGTTTGGACGAGTCTGATTGGGACGGTTGGAAATACCAAACTGATATCCTTGGCGACAAAATCCAGTTGGTTGGCGATGATTTGTTCGTTACCAATACCAAGATTTTGAAAGAAGGTATCGAGAAGGGCGTGGGTAACTCCATCCTGATCAAGTTCAACCAAATTGGTTCTTTGTCTGAAACTCTAGACGCGATCAAGATGGCGAAAGATGCAGGTTATACTGCCGTTATCTCTCACCGTTCTGGCGAAACCGAAGATACCACCATTGCTGACCTCGCTGTGGCAACCGCTGCGGGTCAAATCAAGACCGGTTCTTTGTGTCGTTCAGATCGCGTTTCTAAGTACAATCGCTTGCTGCGTATCGAAGCTGAACTTGGCACTGATGCAGCGCCATACCGTGGCATGGCAGAATTTAAGTAAGCTATCCACCTATTGAGCGGCGATCGTTATGATAGCCGACTCGATGTCAAAACAGGCCGGTTCTTCCGGCCTGTTTTGGTTCTGGACGTTTGCAGGTGTTTTCAATCTGCGCGCCTATGGTATCTTAGTGATTAGGTAGATTATTAAGGCTGAGTAACCGCTTCATGAAATGGCTTATTGTCACATTGTCCGTACTGCTGGTCGGTCTGCAATATCGATTGTGGGTTGGTGAGGGCAGTCTTGCGGAAGTCGTAAGGCTGGGCGATGAGCGCGCTGTACAGGCGAGAGAAAATGATCGTTTACGAGAGCGTAATCGTATTCTCGCGGCCGAAGTTGAAGGCCTTAAGTCTGGCCTTGACGCGGTGGAAGAGCGGGCCCGTGAAGATCTCGGCATGATCAAGCCCGGTGAAACATTTTTTATGGTCGTAGAGCCTGCGCAAGATTGATCAGATTTCAGCGCTATATCTGCACGGAGAGCATCATTGAACGACTCTAAAGCATCATCATCGGATGCTATTTCTACTTCAAATTTACCCGATTGCTGGGCCATAGTGCCGGCTGCGGGGATCGGTACTCGTATGGGGGCCGACAAACCAAAACAGTATCTTCTACTCAACGGGAAAACAATTTTAGAACATACCATCGAGCGCCTATTGCAACTTCCTTACCTAAAAGGATTGGTGTTAGTGGTCAATCCCTTCGATGAAATTTGGCCGACACTAGCGATCACTAATCACCCAAAAGTAAAAGTCGTTGAAGGAGGGCAAGAGCGTTGTGACTCTGTGTTGAACGGCCTCTACGCACTTGAAGCACTATTGCAGCCTCTCGATTGGGTAATGGTTCACGATGCTGCCAGACCCTGTGTTGATCTTCGCGATGTGGATCAATTGGTTGAAGAGCTCGATGAGCACTTAGTGGGCGGTATTTTGGGTGTGCCAGTGTCAGATACCATCAAGCGCCTTAATGATAACTACGGGATTGAAGATACCGTAGATCGACGAGTCCTATGGCAAGCGCAAACACCACAATTGTTTCGCTACGGGATATTGACCCAGTGTTTACAGAGAGCTCTGCAGGCGGGTGAAGCGATTACCGATGAGGCCTCAGCGCTTGAAAGCGCGAACTATGTGCCCTTAATGGTCGAGGGGCGGCGTGATAATATCAAAATTACACGGCCCGAAGACTTGCCCATGGCCGAACTTATTTTAAAGATGCAATGCGTGGAAGTGTCCGCGTAAACCAGTAGGAAAACTCTATGCGAATCGGACACGGTTACGATGTTCATGCCTTTGGCGAAGGTGACAAAATAGTAATTGGCGGTGTTGCCATTACTCATGAGCGCGGACTCATTGCCCACTCCGATGGTGATGTTCTCTTGCATGCTTTGTGCGATGCACTGCTAGGCGCCGTGGCTTTAGGTGATATTGGCAAGCACTTTCCCGACAATGATCCCAACTTTAAAGGCGCCGATAGCCGCGATCTGTTGCGATTGGTATTTGCTAAAGTCAAAGCCAAAGGCTACCAATTGGCCAATGCCGATATGACTGTGGTGGCGCAAGCGCCCAAGATGGCGCCGCACATTTCCGACATGGTTCATCACATCGCCAAAGACCTAGAAGCCTCAGTCGATCAGGTTAATGTCAAAGCCACGACTACCGAAAAACTCGGCTTCGCTGGGCGAAAAGAAGGTATTGCTGCTCATGCTGTGGTGTTGTTACAGCCACTGTCATAACTGTGATCGCCATCAATTACGCTGTCGTTTTTTGACTCGATAGGCGTGGTATCAGTAGAGGTTTTTCATGTCGTGATTGACCACCGCTTTGACGACGCCAGAAGTGATCTTACCCAAGAATCCAGTCCCATTGATATGCGCCGATAAGGCCTTTGAGAAGGGTGTCAAGGACGTGCTATCTGTACGGTTTTTTGAATCCCAAAGTTGCATGTCAGATAAGATTTTGTCCTGTTGGATGGACGCGGAAGCGATCTCGATCAGTATACCCAGTTTGGGCCTTTTTCCCTTAACAATACAATGCTCCAATAACGCCGGAGAGTCGGTAATCACAGCCTCACCGATGATGCTGAGTAGCCAGTGGCAGCCGGGAATGACACACAACAATTCAACCTTTGGCTGGGCGATAAGATTACTCAAGCTGACCGCCACCTTATTGCCTGGGCGTTCGGGGATGAGCAGCGCGGTTGGACTTAGTTGATGAACAAACCCCGCGCCATCGCCTCTTGGCGATACCTCAGTGGTGCCTTCAGCGGTTAGAGTTTTGAGTAACAGAAACGGGGATTGCCTCAAAAACTGCGCCGTGGTTGTATGCGTCGTGATCTCATCACGTTTTGGTTCTTTGGCGAACGCAGGCCCTTGCCACAACTGCGCTCGGGCTGCGGCTCTTGCACAGTGAAAATACAGAGCGTCTATGTGAAATTCAACCGTGGCGTGTTCTGTTTTGATGAGCTTCCCGTTGGCTCTTAAGGTGTGCCCCACACCGGCGATAAAAAAATACAAACTGGCATGATGTGCGTTAGCTCGAAACTCAAATTTTGTGAAATGCTGAGAGAGTGACAGTCGTTGAGGGTTAACTATAAAAGGGCTTTCTTGTTGGCAGTCAATGAAATGCATCGGTTGTTCTGGGGCTGTCGTGGCCAGTACCGCGGCCGATGCCAATTCAATGAATTCAGTGCAGTAGTAATCGAGCGTGGTTTGTACGCGTTTCTCAAGCGCTTTGGCTGGCTTTCCCAAAATTGTACGCAACTTTTCAATTGAACCAATTGGCTTGAACTCAAGATCTATATCTTGATTGCCCATTGGATCTTCAGTATTTTGTGATGACATGAAACTAACTCCTGAACGTTTTGCAAAAAAGATAACGTCTGAATTTAGATGGCAACAGGCACTTGGTTTCTTCTTTGTGGTATATGGTTTCACCTTGGTTGAATTGTGAGTCGGTTCAACCCTATTAGAGAGAATGCGGAGCTTGAGATCGTTGTGCTAGAGGATAGAACAGTTTCTGCGGTAGCAACGGTTGACCTCGCGAGAGAGTTAATTGATCGCAATCTATTAAAAGAAAGTGAGCTGAAAGAGCTGTCGCCAGCGATCCATCACTGTAATGAGTGTATGCTTGATGGGCATGACGTCACCGAAGAGAGAATGTCCGAAGCGGATCTAGTGATGTTGTGGGAATTGGCCGATCAGCGCAAAGTGAGTTCTTCGCTGGGGTTTGATATTGGCAGCGTGGTTAATCATCGAGCGCGTGGTTTTCTCGCCAATTGGATTTCTTATTGCGATAGTTTAGGTGATGCGTTTTCGGTATTTTCCAACAACGTTGGGTTGCTGAATTCAGCCGAATGCTGGACTCTATCTTCAGATCGCGATGCAGTGTCATTGACTTTCTCTTTTCGATCGCAACTCAGTTATCCGACTATTGCGGTGGAGCGTAGCATGGTGGCGTTATTGGCTTGGGGCGGCTATTTCAGTGGAGCAGCCTTAGCCGTCGAATCTGCTCAATTTGCGTTTTCCCAGCCTCGCCACAGAGACAAGTACCTAAGAGTATTTGGGCCTAATCTGCGCTTTGGTTGTGAGCACAATCGAATACAGCTCAATCATAAGGCCTTCGCATTGCCGTTGTCGTCCGCCAATCCTTATATTCGCGAGCTATTGGCGTCGCGATCTAGCGGGCTAACACTCGCAAGTCGAAAAGCTCTTTCGTTAACCACTCAGGTACAGTCGCTATTGCGGCATAACCTCATGAAGTACAGTCGGCTCGATAATATCTTGACCGAGCTCAATATGAGCCGCACCAAGCTCTATCGAAAGCTCAAAGCCGAAGGAACTCAGTTTTCGGAGTTGTTATTACAAGAGAGATTACGAGTATTTGAAGGCCTTCATCGCCGTGTGGTGTCAACTGAGGATCGAGCTCAGCAGATGGGATTTGAGGATGTGAGCTCCTATTACCGGTTCTTGAAACGTACTAATCCCAGTGAATAATCATCTGAACCCAGCGCTCTCAGTGCCTGTACTGGACTGATTGACGCCCTATCAATGTTCGTAATAAAAAAACCTAGCTTTAGCTCTCTTTCTTCAACGCCTCCAATCTATCCTGCAGCCCTTCTAGATCCTACCTATACTCTCAGATATCAATGATTAGCCGAGGGTAAAATTTCATGGAAAGCGAGCAATTTAGACTGGTAACGCGCAGTGATTTTGATGGTTTGGTGTGTGCGGCCTTGTTGAAAGAGCGTGGGATGATAGACGACATCCTGTTTGTGCATCCCAAGGACATGCAGGACGGCAAGATAGAGATTACCGATCGTGATATCACCACCAACCTTCCTTACGTTAAGGGCGTCTTTCAAGCTTTCGATCATCATCATAGTGAAACGCTCAGGAACGAAAAATACGACAATCACATTATCGATCCCAATGCCCCCTCAGCGGCTCGAGTGGTATTTGACTACTTTGGTGGCGTCACCGAGTTTCCTCACATCAGTCAAGAGCTTATGGACGCGGTTGATAAGGGCGATTCCGCCGACTTTAATAAGGATGAAATTCTGAATCCTCAAGGTTGGGATTTAATGAATTTCTTGATGGATGCCAGAACGGGGTTGGGGAGGTTCAGAACTTTTAATATCTCCAATTATCAACTGATGATGGAGTTGATTGATCGCTGTCGTGAGATCTCCATCGATGAAATACTTGAACTGCCCGATGTGAAAGAGCGTGTTGATCTTTATAACGAGCACGCTGAAAAGGCGGTTGAGCAAATTAAGGCTTGCTCCGAAATTCACGATAACTTGGTGGTGCTCAACCTTCAAAATGAGGAGACTATCTGGGCCGCCAATCGTTTTATCATCTATGCTGTTTTTCCTCAGTGCAATATCTCTATTCATCGAATGTGGGGTTTGAAACAGCAGAATACGGTGTTCGCCATTGGTAAATCGATTCTTGATCGCTCGTCGAAGACCAATGTTGGTGAGTTGTGTTTGCGTCACGGCGGAGGAGGTCATGAAGCTGCTGGAACTTGTCAGGTCGGCAATGATATGGCCGATATTGTACTTAAAGAGTTGATCAGTCACATTAACGCCGATGGTTAGCTGAACGATAACCGAAATGCCGCTCGCGTATTATTGTGGGCGGTTTTTCTGGGTACCTATCCGCGTTTTAAATGACATTTTTACCGTTTTTTTCTATACTGTGGCCTACTTTTGTCATCCACTCGATGACCTATTCAGGCTTGAATAACAATGGCTGCATCCACCTCTCCACCTAAACCTCGATTGCAAAACGACTCAACCCGTTACCATCACGGCGATTTGAAGGCCTCACTGATTCAAGCAGCGGGCGCCATTTTACAACGCGATGGGGCTGATGCTTTATCGTTACGGGCGATTGCTCAGGAGGTGGGTGTTTCTCACACGGCGCCTTATTCACACTTTAAAAATAAAAAAGAGCTTATTCGGGCTGTGATTGACAGGGGCTTTGAATCATTGGCCGAAGCGATGCAGAGCGCTGCCGATCAATCGCCGCGGTCTCGGGATAACTTGGCGCTCACTTACGGCGCCGCTTACCTAGAGTTCGCCATTTCAAATCCAGAGCTTTATCGTTTAATGCTTGGGCAGGTTGAGTCGAGAGGGCTGAAGAAACCCTCTTCTCGGGAGTTTTTCTCGAGTGAAGAGCGAGCTTTAAAGGATCCGTTTTTTTTACTCGAAAATGCATTCGAGAAATTCGTTGATGATTCTTCCGAAGTTAAAAATAAGGCGTTGGGTGCATGGGCTTTGGTTCATGGCATGGCAGCGCTTTTGATCGAAGGATACATTACCGTGCCTGACGGTATGGAGTTGCGTCACTTTCTCGCCTCGGTGACACCTAGCTAAGCGGATTGCCCATGGGTGAGCCAGCATTACAAAAAAGGGGTTGTTGAATATCATTCAGCAACCCCTTTTGGGTCTAGAGGATTATTTCGATGTCTTCCGTGGGGAAGGCGACACAAGAGTGACACCAACCATATTGGGCATCGGTTTTTCTGAGGTGTGCTTCCGGGGGATTAAACACAGAACCTTTCACCACTTTGACTCGACAGAGGCTACACTCACCGGATCGACAGGCATTCTCGGCACTGTAGCCGTTGCGCTCCATGCTGTTTAGTAGAGGCTCATCGACTCGAGCTTTAAAGCTCCCTTTACCTTGAATGGTAACCGTGACTTCATTGCTAGGCTCAAGCTGTTGCGGCCATTTTTCAAGTGTCTCGGGATTCTTCGGTGGGCCGTTGGCCTCAATTCGAATCCGGCGACTTTTGACATTTAGCGCGTTCAATTGCTGTCTGCACGATTCGTTGAACGGCGTGGGTCCACAAATAAAGTACATTTTTTCATTGAGGCCACCATTACCTAACAGCTCTTCGAGTCGCTCGGTTGTCAATCGTCCTGACAAACCTGAATAGTTAGGTGTTGGTCTTGAAATAATGGTGTCGATGGTTAGGAAATCGTGCTTTTGATCTAACTCTTTGAGTTCTTGCTCAAAGATCACATCCGATTCATAACTCGATAGATAAATCAGGTGAAATCTCTGCGGTTTTTGATGATCGGCAATGTCGCGAATCATTGTCATAGCGGGAGCGATGCCGGATCCGCCCGCCAGAAAAACCAATTGATCGCCATGAAATAGCGGGTTGTGATAAAAAGTACCCATAGGTCCGGTACTAGAAACTACATCACCCACTTGAACCTGATCGAGTAAGTGATGGGTGACAAAACCGGGAGTTGCACGTTTTACCGTCAGGTCGTAGTAACTTAAGTCTGCTGGTGATGATGACATCGCGTAGGGACGAGCAGTATCGCTACCTTCGGCCGTTGCAAAGAGATTGATGTACTGGCCTGCGAGAAACGGAGGTAATTTACTTCCGTTAACGGCTTCCACCCGCAGAGTCTTGGTCGACGGTGTATTGTCGACAATGGCGGTGACTTTCAGAGACAAGCGCTTTGGGTGTAACTTGGCAATGGTGTTGGCCACATGACCTTTGTGTTCGGAAAAGTCAGAACCGGTTTTGATCAACGCTTTTTGGCTGTCGACCACTTCCTGATATCCCACCACATGACTCAGCACGGTTTCTTTAGGGGAGTTTTTATTAGGCATTTTCTAAAACCTCGTCATTCTGAGAGACAGTTTGAATGTACTTTAATCCTGCGCGCGCGGTACTGGCGCCTGCCATATAGGTGGGTTGAAAGCCGCCCATGCCACTCCAGCTTCCCGCCATGTAAAGGCCCTTGATGGCATCCATGCGTTCACGAAAATAGCTCGAATCTTGATGGTTCTGATCGAATCCATAGATGGCACCACCGGGGGTGTTGAGATAGCGCATCATGGTCAGTGGCGATCCAGCTTCAATTTCTTCGATATGTTCGCGAATATTGGGGTAGACGGTTTCGGCTTTGTCGATCAACTTGTTGGCAAAATCAAATTTTGCTTTTGCGTACTCTTCTGGAGAGAGCTTTTCCCAGGGCTCGCCGTACTGAAGACAAAGAATCGAAAGAGAGGTTTTTCCTTCTGGGGCAAACTCGGGATCTTCTAGGTTGTAACAGGTCACCATGATGTTTACCGGGTCCACAATTTCACGCATGGCATCAATGACTTTTTCTTCGTTGCGATCGCTGATGATGAAGCTTGAAGCCGTCGATACGCCAATATCCTCTGGTTTGCAGTCGAGACCAACATACAAAACAAAAGCAGAGGGACCGATACGACGAGACATCATGTCGTTACGCGCTTGCTGAGGGGCTTGATCGAGCAATTCGTGATAAGTCTGAATGGAACTGGAATTCGATACCACACTTTTACAGGACAATATCTCGCCCTGTTCTGTGCGAACGCCAACAACTTGATCGCCTTGGGTGAGGATTTTTTCCGCACCACAGTTGAGACGAACTTCACCGCCGGCCTGTTGGAATGATTCCAGTAGGGCGCTTGATATAGCTTGCGAGCCGCCTTTTACGTGACAGGGTTTGTAAGCGGCGTAGGCGTAAATCATCGAGGCTAAGTCGACGAAGGGAATATCTTTTGGTGCCACACCGATGTAACACCAATAGGCGCCGATAACGGCCTTTAGATCTGCATTGGTGAAAAATTCGTCGATGACGTCTTTTGCCGAACGCAAACCGTATTTCACATAATTTGGGCAGGTGCTGTTCAGCATTTCAGCGTCGTTGAGTTTTTCTGCCTTGGGCACGTTGAGAAAATACTCCAAGGTAATGGTCTCACAGAGCGTCAAATACTCAGCGATGGCAGTCTCTTCGGCTGGGTAGTGCTCGGTTAGGGTCTCTTTCAAGCCTGTCCAGTCGGCAGGCAGGGTCACATCTAGCTCTCCCGGCAGCACTATACGGTAGAGGTCGTGTTCAATGACGATTTCTAGATCGTCCATGATGCCCAAGTCGTTGAATATATGGCGCAAGATAAAAGGGCTTTCATCCGTGCCCATTCCGCTCAATTGATGTAGAGCAACTTCGAATTCAAAGTTTCCGCGAATAAAGGTGGTGGCACAGCCTCCGGGAATGTTGTGGCGCTCTAACAGCAAGGTTTTGGCGCCGCCACGCTGTAGAGCGGTGGCTGCTGTTAGCCCAGCATTTCCAGAGCCAATCACAATGGCATCGTAATCAGACATTCGAATTTCTCGCTTTATTTGGAATTAACTTAACAGTGGTAAGATTCGAGCATATCGGGCCATCTTTACAGTGTCAAGACTGAGATGTAATAAGCCTTGAGAGCTGATATTCGAAGATCTAGGTTAGGGCAAGATGCAGGGCTGATATAAGGCGGTGGGTTTTGCAGATTTGCGGCCCTCCGAAGAGTTAAGCCCCCGAAGACTTGCGGCCCTTCGAGTTGAAAGGCCGAGCTAGCATGGTCTTAGAGGGGGCTTCAGGCGGTGGTAAACGCGGTGGAAATGTCCTGTAGGTTGTTAGCGAGTTTGGCCTGTTCCTGTGCAACCGCACTGATTTGTACGGAGCCAGAAGCCGTCGCTTGGGTCATATCGCTGATCGAAGTCAGGTTACGGCTGATTTCTGTTGTTGTCGCGACTTGTTCTTCGGCTGCCGCGGCGACCTGAGTGGCCATGTCGGAAATGGTGTTAACGCTGCTGCCAATATCTGTTAGTGCGTCTATCAGCTCACCGGTCTGTGAGGCGGCGCTGGCCGCCGTTTCACTGCCCGCTTTAATGGCCTCAAAAGCTCTTTCGGATAGGCTGTTGAAATTGGAAATGATGGATTCGATTTCTGAGGTGGAGTTCTGCGTCCGCTGTGCCAAGGTTCTGACTTCATCGGCTACCACGGCAAAACCTCGGCCCTGTTCGCCGGCGCGGGCGGCCTCAATCGCGGCATTTAGCGCCAGAAGGTTGGTTTGCTCTGCCACAGATTTGATCACTTCCACCACATTGACAATATTGCTGCTACTGGCGTGAAGCTCTTCAATAATACCGCCGACGGATTTAACCTCCTCGGCCAAACGGTGAATTCGCTCGACGCTGTCATTGACCACATGGCTACTTTTCTCGGCAATGGCTTGGGTGTTGTGCGCGGCATCCGCCGCGTTGGTAATGTTGCGAGCGACTTCTTGGGTGGTGGCCGACATTTCTTCAACTGCTGCGACGACCATTTGAGTTTGTTCATTTTGGTTTTCAAGGCTGCGTGTGCTTTCACCAACCGTGCTAGACGTTTCTTCCGCGGCGCCAGCCAATTGAATGCTGGACTTGCCAATTTCATCAAGCGCTACTGAAAAGTTCTCAAACATGTTGTTCAAGCTGATGGCGGCAGTGCCCAGTTCATCCCGACTGTGAGCCGAGGCTCTAACACTGAGATCTTTATTTTGTGCCGACATCACCACCGCATCGGTTAGGGTCGATACCTGTCGAGTCAGTAGGGAAATCACCCAGAAACTGGCGGAAAAAGTCACCGCTATGACCGCCATGAAAAATATCAGCAAGCCTGTAAATTGATCGTTGGCACTATCTCGCTGAGCAGCGCTGAAGGTCAAAATATCGTTGCTGAGTTTGTCTTCGACTCTTTTTAGTTGATTGATGCGCCCCGTAGCGGCTTTAAACCAGCTCGTAGGGTCAATACCAAAACTGCCAGATTCGGCGCTTTCAAGAGCTCTATCGCGATATTTCTTGACTTGGTTGACGGAAGTGTCGCCCATGGCTTCCCGATAGAAGCGGACTTGTTCAGGCTGTGCAAAGGTTTCAAAAACAGAAAGGTAGCTGTTCTGTTCAGATAATAATGTGATGAACTTTTGAAAATTTCCTGGCGTGAATTGATCGATGGCAAACACAGAGCTTAACACTGCGCGCTCGATTCCTGCCCTCTCCTTGCCCTGCAAAAAATTGTAATAGGCCTGTATTTGTTGTGAAACTTGAGCATCATGGGAAACCGAGGCCGCTTTTGGCGCAATATCCAAGAGGATTTTGTTGTTCTGGGTGTAATAGCCAATCGCCTTAGGAGGAGCAATGGATAGGCGAAGCACATCTTGACGAATGCTCGCTAGGGTTTGCAGTCGTTGATCAATTCGCATTAATCCGTCTTTAACCGCTGAATCCAGCTCTGAGTGATTGAATTGATCGAGCAGTTTTTGGCGTTTTTGTATGGCGTTGTCGGTGGTGCGATGTTGGTTGCGAAGAACATCAGAAAACTTCTTACCGGCAGAGCCGAGAAATCCAGCGCTGGCACCTCGTTCTTTTTGCAGTTCATGAACCAGGTTGCTATTGGCCGCTGCAATCTCCACTAGGATCTCAATGGTGGTGGCATTGGCTGCTGTTGTTGAGGCTGTTTTTAGTCCCAGTCCGCTAAAATAGGCCAGACCAATAACGGGTAAAGAAATCAGTAACAGTAGCTTAGTCCGAACGGACAAGTTTTTTAGCGCTTGCATGGTTATCCCTTTGTGTTGCATCAAGTGTGTTGCATCAAGATTACTGTGCACTCGCTTGGTGCATTTCCTTAGGCGGTTGAGCTGCAGGATGGTTCTTGGCGTTCTATTTACCTAGTACCGATTATTATCGGCGCTTTACTCGGTTACTTAATAGAATAGACCATAGGACAGGATAAATTTTTTGTAAAAGCACAGCGTAATTATGGGGAGAAAATCTCGAATCAGAAAGGCGGTTTGGGCGAGAGGAAAGATGATCCGTGGTTGTGAACAATTGCTGTGATTGAATGTTGGAACAGTTTCTTTTTTGAAACGTTTTTTGGAATGGGGTGTAAGGTCAATCGTCGAGGACTGTTATTCGGAATAATGACATCTCGAATAAAAGTCCTCGATCGATTGCTGAAACGTCGATGCAATGCTGTGTTTTAATTGAGGTAAGGGGCGTCACCTAAGCGCTAACTCAGAGCTTAACCTAGAGCCCTAAAATGGGATAAAGTCACCGCCTTAAAACAAGGAGCGAGACATGCCTCCATCGAGCACAATATTCTGGCCGATGGTGAACTTGGCCGCTTCTCCACAGAGCAAAGCCACAAACTGCGCTAAATCTTCAGGTTGTCCCAGTTTTTCGGTGGGGATATCAAACAGTTGAAGCACTGATTCGTGCACCATCTCGGCGGTGAGTTCAGTGTTATCGCCGGCATCAGATGCTTCCGAAAACCTGTCCTGATGTGGTTTGGCGACTTCTAACATACCTTCGGTGGCGTACATACCGGGTAATACATTGTTCATGGCGACGTTGTGTTTGGCGAGGTCGCGCGATACCACTGACGTATAGTTGGCCAAGGCGGAGCGAGCAGGGCCTGATAGCATCCGCATGGGCAGCGGGTATTTAGCGGCAACTGTGGCGATATTGACGAAGCGGCCCCAGCCGCGTTCGACCATGCCGGGGGTGAATCGACGTATGAGCTCAACCGGCGCCACCAATCCGCTGTCGATGGATTTGTGCCAGTCAGACTCTGTGAGGGTGTTGTAGTCCCACACCAAATCCGGTGGGGTAATAGTGACGATCATGATGTCAGGATCGGGGCAGGCCGCCGCTAATGCATCGCGGCCTTCCAGAGTTGAGTGGTCAGCAACAATGGGCGTCACTTTCGCGCCGGTTTCTTCGGCAATGGCTTTTGCCGTTGCCAATAGCCGCTCTTCCCGTCGCGCCGAAATAAATAGCTCAACGCCTTCTTTTGCCAATTCGATGGCGGTCGCTTTTCCCATGCCTGCGCTGCCGCCGGCAACGATAGCTTTTTTACCTCTGATTCCTAAGTCCATAATCTCTGCTCTCTTGTGAGTGTTCTTTTGCGACTTTTCGTCTTTATGAGTTGTTATCGGGTCGATGTAGCGGTGTTATTTCGATCGTAACCCCAATTGATCTAGATGCCAGCGCAAGGTGTCGACTCGATCTTGGCCATAGAAAGGCTCGTTATCGATCACCATGGTTGGCACGCCCCAATGGCCTGAGTCATCAAGCATTTTTTGATTGGCTTCGATGTCGCTGAGACAATCGTCTTTGGCAATAGCGGCGTCTAACTCACGCAGATCAAGTCCAGCAGAGGCCACGGCTTGTGCAAGCTGATCGCCTTGATCCCAATTTTTGGTTCCTCCCCAAATAAGGTGCGAAACCGCTAGGGCAAGGTCAATGCCTTTGCCTCTGCGTTCGGCTTCTACCCCAAGTGCCGATAATCGATAGATGTAGGGTTGCTGCTCGGAGACTTGGAAGGTAGTGAGGTCCTGAACAATGGGATCCGGCGAGGGGAATTCCATGGCCATATCCAGATACTTCGCGCGGCGTGCGGCATCCAACAGGATATAACGCACTTTCTTTTGACCGATGGGATCATCAAATAGGGTTTGCTTGGCTCGCAGTGCAATGGGGAGAACTGGACGCAGTTTGACGTCGACGTCATAGTCGTCGCGAAGTCTCATCAAATCAGGGGTTATGAGGTAGGAGTAGGGGCTTCGAAATGACCAAAATACATCGATGGTTGGGCGCATGGTTGACCTCTCTTGTGTTAGTTAACCTAGAGAGATCATAGTAAAAGTTACGATGGATTGAGGCAGTTCATTGGCGGCCAACTGCTGGTCACTATTGACCGTGAGAGGTGGAATTACTGATTAGGTGTCCGGCTTTGACAGCGTTTCTCGAAATTCTTGGGGGGAGCGTTGAGTCCAGCGTTTAAAGGTTCGGGAGAAGTTGGAGGGATCACTAAAGCCCAAATCGTAGGCGATGGTACTGATTGGTAGACCGACAATGGCCAGTAGTTCACGTGCCTTAGATTCGCGTAAATCATCAAGAATTTGCTTGTAAGAGGTATCGCTTTGGCTTAATTGTCGGCGCAGGCTGCGCTCCGACAGCCCCAGTTCTGATGCGACTTTTTCGATCGACAGGCCGTGGTAGTGGTTTTCAACAATCACCTTGCACACTTGGGCTTCAAGGCCATCTCCATAATAGGATTGCGCTTTTTGCTGCTCGCACAGGCGCATCATATTTTGGTGAGTAACGGGGTCAGAGCTGGCTAAGGGATGAGTTAAATAGTGTTTTGGTATGCCCAGTTGGTTGAAGGGGGCATTAAAGCGAACGCTTGTGCCGAGTGAATGTTGGTAAGCTTGCCAACCCGAAACTTCTGTCATAGAAAACTCGGCTTGCTCACCGACTTGCTCCCTACCCAGTAACAATCGCAGTAAATTCTCGGTGACGATTAAACTGCTGCTCACCACGAAGTATTCGATCTCAGGGACTCGCAAAGCCGGTTGGCATCGCAACATCAGCTGGTCGCCTTGCTCATGATAGTCAAACGCCAGAATAGAAAAGTTGAGGGAAAAGAATTGTTGTAGAACCTTTAGAGCGGTCGACAAGTTATCGCTGCTCATCGCCGCTGAGGCGGGTAAACCGATGTTGATGGGGTTAAATCGGTTGCCAATCTCTAGGCCTAGATGTGGGTTTTGAGTTAACGCGATGGCATTGAGTACAAACGTTTTGTGCTGTTCAATAGTGCAGCGAAAATCTGGGTCTTTGAGTGCGCTCTCGGTGAGTCCAGTATGTTTGAGTAATTCATCTGGGCGGTAGCCGTCATTCACCAGACTGCGAAATACAAAACTGATGTAGTTAATGGTCAGCGCGGCATCTTTTGAGGTGAAATTTCGTTGGGTCACGAGTGCGAGTTTCTTCGTCTGTGCGAGTTTTTTGTCTGTGGCAGTTGAAAGCCTACCGAAAACTGAGGATTTGTTCAAAGGCAGTCATTGTAATCGGTGACATCGCGAAGGTGATGAGAAGCGTCGCTGTTGAATTCGATAGTCTTGTTTTAGGTCTATTCGATTAATGAAAGTCTCGCGACTTTTGGCCAAACCCAGGCAGCACCGAACTGGCATTTTCAATATCGCCGGCAATGACATGAGTGACAGCACCTTTTCGTTCGAGGATTCCCTTGATCATCACAATTTTTCCCTGCAAGACCTCTTGTCGCCGTCGCTGTTGAAGGCTCTTCCAGATCACCACATTAATGTTGCCGGTTTCGTCTTCGAGGGTCATGAATAAGACACCGCTGGCGGTTCCCGGCTTTTGCCGGCCAGTAACAACACCTGCAACCCTGACAAAGCGGCCACTGTTTTCGTGGATTAAATCACAAGCGCGCAAACAGCGATGAAAGGGCGGTTGTTGCCGCAACAAGCTCATGGGGTGTTGGTTAAGGGTTAAACCCGTGTGACGATAATCGGCTAAGGTGGTTTCGACAGCCGAAGGCTCTGCAATCTGGTTGTCGCTGTCTTCAATTGTCAATGTGTCACTGGGGAACAGGGCCAGCTCTTGTTCGATGGCTTGAACTTGCCAGTGAGCCTCAAACCGGTGTTGCGTGAGTGATCCCAGGGCATTGGCGGCGGCGAGCTGTTCAAGGGTTTGAGTATTAAGACCGGTCACTTGTTTGAATTGTGCCAAGTTTTGAAAACGCTTTACCTGCAGTCGTGCTTGGGTGATTTTTTCGGCATTGATACGCGATAGGCCTTTGGTTAACCGTAAACCCAGACGCAATCCCAGATTTAAGCTTGGCTTTAGATTCGCTTCATTTGGCCCTTGAAGCTGCGAGTCGCAAGGAACTGCTTCGCAGCGCTCCAATTGATGATCCCAGTCGCTGTATGCCACATCCAAAGGTAAGCAGGTGATGCCATGTCGGCGTGCGTCTTGAATCAATTGAGAGGCGGAGTAAAACCCCATGGGTAAACTGTTGAGTAAACCGCAATAAAATGCTGCAGGATGGTGACACTTTAACCAAGATGATGTGTACACCAAGAGCGCGAAACTGGCGGCGTGAGACTCTGGAAACCCGTATTCTCCAAAGCCCTGCATTTGGCGAAATAGTCGCTGAGCAAATTCAAGGCTATGGCCACGGACTAACATGCCTTCGATCAACTGTTGCTCAAAACCGTTTAAATCCCCGTTTTTCCCCCAGCTGGCCATGGCGCGACGTAACTGATCGGCTTGACCGCCGCTGAATCCTGCGGCAACCATGGCCAATTTGATCACTTGCTCCTGAAAAATAGGAACTCCAAGGGTGCGTTGAAGAACCGCTTTGACGTCGGCACTGGGGTAATTAACGGGCTCTTCCCCATTGCGGCGTTTAAGGAAGGGGTGAACCATATCGCCTTGAATCGGCCCTGGTCTGACGATAGCGACCTGAATCACCAAATCGTAATAACAGCGGGGTCGCAACCTTGGCAGCATGGCCATTTGCGCTCGGGATTCCACTTGAAAAACACCCACGCTGTCGCCTCGACATAGCATATCGTAGGTTTCTGGGTCTTCTTTTGGAATGGTTTCAAGGCTGATGGGACTTGTTTGATATTGCTGGATAAGAGACAAACTCTTTCGAATGGCGGTCAACATGCCCAGTGCCAAGACATCCACTTTGAGTAGCCGTAGGCTTTCAATATCTTCTTTATCCCACTGGATAATTGTGCGATCGGGCATGGCGGCATTTTCGACGGGAACCAAATTACTGATTGGACTTTGAGTCATCAAAAAACCACCCACATGCTGGGAGAGATGCCGTGGTGTGCCGAGAATTTTTTCCAACAAATCCAAAAAGTGTTGAGCCATATTGCTATCCAAGGCAACTCCGTTCTCTTGTAAGCGGGTTTGCAGGTGATGGGGTTTGTCCCACCAAGTGAGATCCTTGGCGAGGCGTTCAATCACGGTGCTATCAAAGCCCAAGGCTTTACCCAAATCACGCACGGCACTTCGGGGTCGGTAGGTGATGATGGTGGCGGTGAGTGCGGTGCGTTTACGGCTGTATTTGTTGTAGATGTATTGGATGACTTCTTCGCGCCGTTGATGTTCGAAGTCCACATCAATGTCTGGCGGCTCTTGACGCTCCTTAGAAATAAATCGCTCAAATAGCAGTGAGCTTTGTTGGGGGTCGACCTCGGTAATAAACAGGCAGTAACAGACCACTGAGTTGGCGGCTGAGCCTCGACCTTGACAGAGGATTTTTTCACGTCGAGCGAAACGAACAATGTCTTCGACGGTTAAAAAGTAGTGCTCGTACTGAAGCTCGCCGATGGTGTTGAGCTCGCTAATTAATTGTTGTTCGACCTTTTTGGGAATTCCCGCCGGCCAACGTTTCTCGGCCCCCGCAAAACTGAGGTTTTTGAGGTGTTGCGCGGCGCTCAAGGATTTAGGGACTAATTCTTCTGGGTAATCATGTTTGAGCTCATCCAAGGAGAACTGACACAGTTGTGCAATCTGTAATGACTCGAGTAACAATTCTGCTGGATAGATTTTTTCCAATCGGCTTAGGGGGCGTAGATAATGCTCACTGTTGTGTTGACCTTGGCCGCCGAGTTCAGCGATGGAACAGTTTAACTTAATGGCGGTGAGACAATCTTGCAGTGGATGGTAGTCGCGGCGGTGCATCAGTACGTGATTACAGGCCACCATGGAAATGTCGTATTGCTTTGCGAGGCGATAGCTTTTTTGATAGTTCTGATCGGCCGTGAATTGCTGAGTCAAACCGACGCCCAACCACAATCGCTGTTTAAAGAAACGTTTGAGCAATTTTGCATGATGTTGATTGCTCGTGGATGAATGTTGAGGGCAAAAGATGGCCAAACAGTGCGGAGTGCCGAACTGTAAGTCCGCAAGGCTCAGTTGGTATTCGCCTTTAGGGCTGCGCCGCCGAGCTCTACTAATTAATAGCGATATCTCACTGTAAGCCTGGCGGCAACTGGCCAATAATATGAGGTGGCAGGCTTTTTCATTGGCGCCGTCATCGATGTAAAACTCGCTGCCAATAATCAGTGGCATGTCTAGCTCTTTCGCGGCGACATGAGCTTTAACAATCCCCGAGAATGAGCACTCATCGGTGATGGCTATGGCTTGATAGCCCAGCGCCTGTGCTTGCTCAACTAATTGTTGAGGGCTTGAGGCTCCACGTAAAAAGCTAAAGTGGCTGAGACAGTGTAATTCAGCAAACATAGGACTCTACCGCTTTAACCGTAATGTCCGTGTAGGAACCAGCGTTTTTGCCCGTGATCAAAATAGATCCAATGATGTCCCTGGCGATCATGGGCGATAAAATAATCGCGCTGTTGGCGTTGCTGCCACCAGTGGCTGTCAATTCGATAGGCGCTGCTGAGTAATGTCATGGCTTGCTGTTGTGGTTGACGCAGAGGAATGGGGTTGGGAAGCAGCCACAAGGGGAGTTGCTGATCGGCAATGTTAGAGGCGCAATGGCTGTCTTGAATGTCGTGGCTAACCCCTTGACGGCTTTCGGGCAGATGATCGTTCAATGACTGCAAACGATAGAGTCGGTTTTTACCCATGCGCGCGGTCAAGGTATCGATGAGTTTATGAGCGTCGGCATCACTCTGCTGACCGCAATCACTGAAGAGTACTTGGCTTTGCATTTTGGCTTTAACCAACTTATCTGAACGTAAAACGACGGTTTCAATGGACGAATCAATACGGTGTTGATGCAGTTGTAGGTTTGTGAGCTGAATGAATATATCGGCTTGTGAATGAGCCGATGATAGTTCGATGTCTAGCTGAGAGTCGTGTTTATCAAAATGAAAAAACCGCCAACTAAATCCCTCTGTCTGTAGTTGTTGATGTCGCAGAAACTGTTGGAACTCGATTAATAACTCTTGCACGGGCAGCTCTAACATATCGACACTTTCCAGGCCGTTGAGGTAGTGCCGCTCTGCAAAGAAGTCGGTGCTGGGTTTTATGTAGGTTTGTAGGTCGATGTCCTTGCCAACAATTTGATCAAACTGCTGCAGACAAGATTTTCCGTAACGTTTGGCCACGCTGGCACGAGGTAGGTTCAGAAGTTGAGCAAAATTATTTAGGCCGATGTTCTGCCATTGTTGCAGGCGTTTTGGGGTAAATGGCGCCTGTTCGGGCAACTGCGATAAGAGCATACGGTTTAGCGATTCTATGATGTTTTTTTTAAAGCTTGGCTCATCGAAGATGTTGACATTGGCATGAGAGGATCGCCATTGAACTTGCCAGTCAATCAGTTCTGGCTGCCAACTTAATAACCAGGCCGCTCGCGGGGTGTGGGCAAGACTGAATTGAACTTGAAGCTGTTTGTTTGATAGTTGCTGTTCAATGCTATCGAGTAATTGAGTTAAGCCTCCAAATAAGGCTAAACAGCTGCCTAGCTCGAGCAGTAGTGAATCCTGTTGCTGCCAGTGACTCACATAGGGGGTAAATTGATAAGCCCACTGCGCCAGTTGTTGCATGTGGTTTTGCTCTTGTGACTGGCGCCGTTCACGCATGAGTAATTGAGAGCCTGTCGGCGACAAACTTTGCTCACTGCCTGTGAGTGTGGTTTTGCTCTTGTCATCGCTAGCTTGGCTAAGCAGCAAGGCCGTTTGTACCGACATGCCGGGTTGAATCCCCAGGCTCTGAGCTTGTTCGCAGGCTTGAAAAACACGATGGCCTTCGATGATCACTAATGGTTGTTGTTGATTGCGTTTGTTTAAAACATCCAAAGCGACTTGAGGAAAGCGTAATGCGAGCCACAGTGTTGGCGGTTCTGAGTGAGATGGCGACGAATCAGACATAGTGAAATTGATTTATCGGCCGATCGTGGATGAATTGACGCAGGGGTAAAGTTGATGAATCTGAGCATGAGCGCGCTGAATAGACTTACCTTTCGCGGCGGGGTGTGACGGCAACGGCGCCAGATGCACAGGCCGTGCAGTGACTTCATTTTTGGCCGCGAGAGTTGCGCAGGGAAGTTCTAGTTGTTGCCCACTCCATCCCCCGCGTTGTTTGAGGATGTTGAGTTTGAGTGTGCCCTTGGGGGCACGCTCTGCTCTAAGGCGCAAGGCCGAAGGTGATGCCTGCTGCTGAGTTTGTATGGCCCGCATCAATAAATGCCAGCACTGACCGGTGGCGGCGGCCTGTTGCAGGCGGCGTAGGTCCTTATCGAGTAAAGCAGAGCGCTGGCTCCAAGTGAGGACGCTGCTGCAATTACCCGATTGTAAGCATTGCACCGCACTCCAGAGTAGTTCTTTGGTGTCTCGAGGGTAGAGCAGTAATAGTCGATCAAGCTCTAACCCATGGGCGGCTAATGCGGGGGCAAAAGGCGGAAATGGTGGATCGATCATCACCAGCCAGGCGGCATCTTGTTGCTGTTGTTTGAGTGCTGGTAGGGCCAATTGTAGCTCGCAGCGATGATGTGCCGGCTGCAGTAATTCTGTGGTGGCCCCCTGTGGCCAGCCGCCAAGATGCAAGGCCTTGTCAAGCTCCGTATGCCCGGTACTGGCGGCGTTTAGAGTTTGAGGTCCACGACTGGCTTGCCAGGTGTTGGGCAGCTGGAGGAGTTTTTCGATGTCGGAATTCATAGGGTATTTATACTGTATAAATGTACAGTTATCAAGTTTTGGATTTGTGGGGGGCTGCGGGATGCGAGATGCGGGATGCGGGCTACGGGCTGCGGGCTGCGAGGTGCGGGATGTGGGATTCGAGATGCGGGATGCCCTGAAGGGGTTTCCTGTGAACTTGTGTTTCTTGGCAAATGAGTGGTTATTAAGAGATCCGAGTCGTTTATACTTCGCTTCTTTTGTGATGGTTCTCGAATACGTTGTAGCCGCTGTGGCCGCACAATGGCCTTGTAATCTCTTTTTAACCTTTTTAGGAGTTGTTCATGTCTAAAGCCGAGGTAACGTTTGTTTACGAAAAAGAAACTAAGAACAGCGTGCGTTATAAGGAAGAGCCTGAGGCGGGTAAGGCGCCTATTGTCGGCAGTTTGTATGTTCAGAAATGGTTTGCCGGTGACAGCAAAACACTCACCGTAACGATTGAAAAGAAAGATTGATTTTTTGATGTCGTCCGATACCGATCCTTTTATTGCTCCTGTTTGTCATCATGAAATTGAAATTATTGCTCAAGATGACGATCTATTGTTGATTAACAAACCTTCGGGATTGTTGAGCTTGTCGGGAAAACACCCCTTAAACAAAGATTCGGTACATTATCGACTGGTGCAAGACTTTCCCTCCGCAACTTTATTGCATCGTTTGGATTTGGGCACTTCTGGCATCATGGTGGTGGCGTTAAATAAAGCAGTCAATGGTGATTTGACCAAACAATTTCAAAACCGAACCGTGGCTAAAAAATATGAGGCCATACTTCAAGGCGTTTTAAGTCTCGATGAAGGTATCATCGATTTTCCTATCGCCAAGGGTGAGTTTCCCTTGCAGGTGATTTGTTCTCAGACCGGAAAGTTGGCTCAGAGTCACTATCGGGTGATCGAACGTCTAGACGATAATCGTACGCGAGTTGAATTTACGCCCTTAACCGGTCGCACTCATCAACTGCGTATTCACAGTCGCGAGATTGGCCATCCAATTTTGGGGTGTGATCTTTACTTTAGTGGAGACTCTTTTGTGAAGGCCGATCGTTTGATGTTACATGCAACCCAATTGGATTTTGTTCATCCTGTATCGGGTGAGAACATCAGCGGTCGCTGTCCCTCTCCGTTTTAACTCAGCTCAGGTGTCCACAGCAGTGATTGTTTAAGCGGGCTCGGTTTCCATCGTGATTGGGTTCAGGCGTGATCCAGGTTATTTTTAATAGGTTTAATTATGTTTTCAGGTTTTGACTTCGGTACCTCCAATTGTGCTGTCGGTGTTATGCAGCAAAATACAGGTGAATCAAAAGTCCGCTTACTAGAGATTAATAATGGTCAGCCATTTATGCCGTCGGCACTTTACGCACGTCGTCGTGAATTGATTTGTGAGTCAGCGGCTTTGTTGATGCAAGATAAATCGTCTCAAGACGATTACATGAAGCGCCGTAGTGGTCAGTTAGACGCTGCTCGACGGGTGCGTCGACAAGAGGATATTCGCTCGGGTGAGAAAACAGTTTTTGTTGGTCAAGAAGCCTTTGATCAATATTTAAGCTCTCCCGGTGAGGGCTATTTCGTCAAGTCGGTCAAATCTTTTTTGGGAGGCAGTGGTTTACCGCCTGCAGCGGTGCAATTCTTCGAAGATATCGTCACCACTATGATGCTAACGGTTAAGCAGCGCTCAGAGCAGTCGTTACAGCAGGAAATTCATCATACTGTGATCGGCAGACCCATCAATTTTCAGGGCGTTCATCCACAGCAAAGTAACCGTCGAGCGATCGATATTCTCACCACCTCGGCCAAGCGTGCTGGCTTTAAATCCATTGAGTTTCTCTACGAGCCATTGGCGGCGGGTATGGATTTTGAACAGAGCCTGCAAGATGATACAACCGTATTAATCGTCGATGTGGGTGGTGGTACCACCGATTGCTCCATGGTGCGAATGGGGCCGAGCTATCGTAACTCTGTCGATCGAGCCGAAGACTTCTTGGGACACAGCGGGGATCGCATCGGTGGTAATGACTTTGATATTGCGGTCGCGGGAAAACTGCTTATGCCATTGTTAGGCATGCAATCTACTTTTAAGGATGGTTTGCCAATCCCCACACAGGTCTTCTGGAGTGCCGTCAAAACCAACAACGTCGGCGAGCAAACGCTGTTCAACAGTGCGGCAACCGAAGACTTATTGTCGCAATATCGATTAAAAAGTGCTGAGCCAGAAATTTTGCAACGTTTTATTCGTCTGCATCAAGAAAGGAAAAATCATCAGTTGGTGCGCAGTGCCGAACAAGCCAAAATTATGCTCTCTGAAAGCCACTCTCATGATGTTGATCTAGGTTTTGTTGAAGAGACTCTGTCTTGTTGTGTCAGTCGAGAAGCTTTTTCTCGCGCGGTAAAAGACCATGTTGGGCGTGTGACTCAGTTGATCGACGAGGTGGTCGCGCAGGCCCAGTGTGAGCCAGATCTAATTTACATTACCGGTGGTGCCGCTAAGTCACAAATTATTCGACAGGTAATCGAAACTAAGTTCAGCAATGTTGACGTAGTAGATGGAGATCACTTCGGCAGTGTTACCAAGGGTTTGACTGTTTGGTCTGAACGCCTATTTTCTTGAGCTATGTTGATTTTCTTGTTTCTTGCTTTTTGTTTTAGACGCTAAAAACAGCATGGCTAAAGACACAATAAAAATAAACGGTTGGAGTCTTTAGAAATAAAGAAGTATCGTGGTTGAGACTCGTCGGTAAACGTGGGCTTCTGCTGAGCCTGTATCGAGCGTAGAGAAACGGGACTAATTATTTCAAAGCAATGGGGAAAATATGGATTTATCAACATTTTTAAGTATTACACCGTTATACATAGCGATTCTAGGCCTTCTATTTATTCCGTTTACCCTGCGGGCTGGACTCTATCGGGCAAAGACAAAGATCTATATCGGCACTGGCGATGACCCAGAGCTATTAAGACGAGTTCGGGGGCAGGCAAACTTTGTCGAAACCGTTCCTATCGCACTGATCCTCTTCGTGGCAATGGAGTTAATGGGGGCGTCTGACTTATGGCTTCACATCTTGGGGGGCTCTTTAGTTGTAGGGCGGATAGCACACTATATCGGTCTAACTCAGCTTGGCCCACCAGTGCTTAGAGTGTTTGGAATGATTGCAACGATTGCCACGATATTGGTGAGTTCAGTCTGGATTATTGTCAGCACCTTTTGATGCTCGTGTGGTAAGAATCCTGCGACACATAATGTGTCGCAGGGACTGCTCGTAAGAGGTTTTCGGTTAATGCCGAGCATGAAAAATATGGAGTTGGAAGGAGTCCTTAAGTCGCTTGATTGTAATGGTGTAATGGATTACACAAGATTTATGAGTCTAGGTAGTGAGTTATAATTCTCGAGGCGGAAGTGTTTGGTGGTAGGGCCTAAAGGAATTGTAAAGATCTAGCCTGAGTTTCTACTTTTTGTCATGCCGCCGTTTCCAGCTAGAGGGCGACATACCGTACTTCTTTTTAAAGGCAGTCGAGAATACACTGGTGCTTTTATAGCAGAGTAAATCGGCCAACTGTGAAACACTTATGTTCGATTTCAATAGATGGTGTTCCGCTTTCTGAAATCGTATGTCGTCAACTAATGCTTGATAACTAATGCCTTCCTTCTTTAACTTTATTTGAAAGGTCCGTTTTTCGAACGGAAAAAAACTAATAACAGCGTCAATATTGCAAATTCCCGCGTTCATATTCTGTCGAATTAATCTTTTTACATCGTCAACAAAATTATCACTCAAGGTGTCTTCCAGTTTTCCAATCTGGCGTTTCATTTCTTGATGTAATATTGGGTCATGCTCGCGGATTGGTAATTTGAGATCGGCTGCATGAAAGACAATCCCATTAAAATCGCCATTAAAAACTACGGGGGTTTTAAAGAATCTCCGGAAGAAAATACTGTTTTCAGGCTCTCCAAACGTGAAGTGAATCGCTGTCGGGTGACATTGATGGTGAGATAGCAATTGAGCGATTCGCCAATTTGTGGCCACGCTCATTTGTATCGCGGGAAATGACTGTGAGAGCGCAGGTTCATCAAAACCGGTGGTGATATAGGCAACTCGATTGTCTGTGTGCAATTCGCGAGTAATTCCCTGTGCGTGGATAGCAAGGTGCTTAATCATATTTTCAAGTGCAACCCCAAAAGTCGCAGATGATCTCATCAACAGACCTAGCAGCCCCAAGTCTTGAATATTAATTCTTTCACCAACCAGTAACCCTACATGTTCGCAGTGTGTCTCGGCCACCGTTGCTTCGAAGAGCTTCAGAGCATCGGTATGCGATATCAGTGCGTCTGGGTCTCGAAAAACGGCTGGACTCAGCCCGGCTCTTTGCATGACGCGGTTTGGATCGGCTCCTAGAGATTCGGTCAATTGATAGAGGGGGGCTAGTACCGCACTGCGGATTGAGAAGGACGCCATAAATCATCTCTAAAAAATGTACTTGACTATTTTTTAATCTTTTCTGCGCTAAATGTAAACAATTTTGCGTGATATGTAAATAGGTGGTGGGGCGGCGCTGATAACCTGATTTTCAGAATTTGACATCAATTAAGCAGCATCAATCACGCAACACCTATCACACAACAATCAAATCACTGAAGGAGGCATTGTGGCTGTACGCAAAGTAGTAACAGGACATGACGAAGCGGGTCATTCCATTTTCCTGTCTGATAACCCCGTTGACCCCGTGGAAACTCAGTTTATGCCGGGATTTCAAACCTTTGAGCTTTGGTCGACGACCGACAATCGACAAGTTCCGCATCGGGGATCATCTCATGGCGTGTCGAACTATTTTCCCGGAACCGACGATAGCGTTTTTAGAGTGATTACCTTTCCGGCCTTGGCGCAAGGACAGGCCGCCATGGAGATTACTGAGCCAGCCGTGCTCGAGCTTCAGCGCAAGTTGCCGGGGCTCATTGAGCACATGGAGCTTGATGCTCCGGGAATGCATACCACCGACTCGGTGGACTACGGAATTGTGTTACAGGGTGAGATTTACCTAGAGCTGGACAATGGCGACGAGCGACTGCTGAGCGCCGGTGATTGCGTGGTGCAAAACGGCACTCGTCACGCGTGGCATAACCGCTCGGGCGCTCCAGTGGTGATGGCATTTGTCTTGTTGGGCGCAGACCGTATCAGTGAATAAATCAAAAAAAATGCTGATTTAGAGCAATAAAAAACTGAGGAGAGATTTATGACGAGCGACAAAAAAAATAGAAAATCATTAAGTACTGCCTACAGAACTTTAGCGGAGGCAACCTTATCCCTGAGTCTTGTTGCATCAATGAATGGCTACGCCCTAGCGGAAGGCGAGGTGTTTCAGCTAGAAGAAGTGGTGGTTACGGCTCGGAAAGTCACCGAGAGTGTTCAAGAGATTCCCGTTGCCGTGAGCGTGTTCGACAGTCAGACAGCCAAGGACCTCAATATTACCGGTGTTAAAGATATGGTTGAATTTACGCCGGGGGCGACTTTTTCAAGCAGCTTTCCTGGTGAGCAGCGTCTGAGTATTCGTGGCGTTTCATCCGGTGATGGATCGGCATCTGGAGGCGCTGGGATTTTGATGATGATCGATGAAGAGGTTGTCGCACGAGATTTTATGTACTCGTCAGCAGCGTTCGATATATCTCGCGTGGAGGTTTTACGTGGGCCTCAAGGTACCACTTACGGCCGTAATGCCGCGGGCGGTGTTGTGCATGTCATCAATAACTTACCCACAGAGCAAACCGAATTTTCTACCAAAATAAACGTCGGTAATTATGATTTGATGGAAGCAGAAGCTATGGTGAGCGGAGCCTTGGCGGATTCTGTTTTGGGGCGACTTGCTCTCTATTCTCAGAAAAAAAGCGGTTATAGCGACGATGCTCTGAGTGGCAGTTCTGTGGATGATAGCGAGACCACAGCGTTGCGAAGTACTCTATTATTTGAGCTGCGAGACGACGTGGAAGTCATTGTTCGTGCGAACTGGAGCAAAGATAACAAAGACAATCCAGCGCCAAGAAAGTTGCGCAATGCAGATCAAGCGGATAACGCTTTTGCTCCATTATTGGTACTGAATGAACTCAGTACTGATCCTTGGACCGTCTTGAATTCAGATGGATTGTACTACGATCGAGAGATATTTGGTGCATCGGCTACGGTCAACTGGAGCGCGGAAAATTTCGAACTCACATCCATTACAACTTATCGTAATGGTGAAGATGATGCACGGGTCGATCTTTTCGGTAGTCCACAAGATATTGCAATACAGCAATCCTACAACGACGCTTATACCTATTCACAGGAGATTCGTCTGAATGGTTATGCAGGCGATGGTCATTTTCAATGGTTGACCGGTTTGTACTTTCTTCACGAAAACCATGAGCGAGATGAAGTTCGTGAAGTGTTCGCTAATGATCCCACTTTTTCCGCCTTGGGGCTGGAAGTTCGTCAACACTTCAATCAAAGAAATGAAGGCGATAGCTACGGCGCTTTTGGTGAAATTACCTATGACATCAATGAGTCGACGAGCTTTTCTGCGGGGCTGCGCTATAGCTACGACAAAAAACAATACGCTGCGGTGCATGAGCTTCTTGACTTTAATCCGCTATCAGCACATCCGTTGGCTCTGGCGATAGCCGCCGGTGCGCTTGAAGATCCCACTCAGGTATTGACCGGCTCGGTTGACGACAGTTGGTCATCGGTGACGGGAAAATTGTCACTCACCCATCAGCTCAATGATTCAAATAATCTTTACCTCACCCTTGGCAACGGCACTAAGTCCGGCGGTTTTAATCCCGAGCCGTTTAACTTGGAGGCTCTTGAGCTGTCTTATGATGAAGAAACGGTGTTAAGCACTGAGTTGGGCATTAAGTCAGAATTGTTGGGCAATCGCTTGCGTTTAAATGCCGCGATTTTTGAATCACAGTATGACGATATTCAAACGAATGCATTTTTGGCTTCGGGTGCCAATGTTATCGAAAATGGTGGCGAGGCGACGATTCGAGGTTTTGAGGTCGATTTCATGTGGCTACTAACAGAGAGTCTGTCGTTGGTGGGAAGCTACGCCAATTACGACTCCAGTTATGACAAACGCCTTTTGGATAATGTGGATCTCAGCGGTGAGAAGCTCGAAGAGGTACCTGAGTGGAGCGGGCATTTGGGTGCTATCTACGAATACTATCTACCGTCAGAAGATCGCTTGCGCGTTCGCGTTGATGTTCGATCTCGCAGTGATGTCATCGGCTTACGTGACGCCAATCTAGGTGAGCTGGATCGCGCTGGTAAAGATATTGTGAATGCTTCAGTGGGGTGGTTGTCAGCTGATGGTTTGTGGGAAGCCGTTGCCTGGGGGAAAAACCTGGGGAATCAGGCCGAGGTTTTAGTGACGGGGCCATCGGCATTTTTTGAGCAATCTCGTGTTACTTATGGTGCGCCACGAACTTTCGGTGTGTCTCTCTCCTATCAATTGCAGTAATCGAAAACTCTCTCCGCACGGCAATGGCTTCGATTAGAGTCATTTTGTTTTGCGGTTCATTTAGGGCTCAGCGGAGCCCTCTTTTTAATGTCATCTCCCTAGGAGTATTTTATGTTGTCTAAAGTGGTTGGTTATAGGGACTTTCATAAAGAAGAGCACTTTAATTTTCAACTTAATCGCTGGTTGCCGTATCTACCAGAACAAGAACTCTATGAGGTTGCCCAGCAAATAGTAACCTTTGAGGATTGGACGCGAGTCATGACCGACTATGCAGAGCGAGCAGAGGCAGAAGGTCGGGTCATGAATGCCGCTTATTATTATCGCGGTGCTGAGTTTTTTATGGCCGCTGATAATCCCAACAAAAGCCGCGTTTATCTAAAGTTCATTGAAATGTTCGATTTGATAACTGGGATGACACCTTACAAAAGAGTTGAAGTGCCTTATGAACATGGGTTTCTTCCTGCTCTGGTGGCTGAACCCGAAGGCGAGTGGGCAGGGGCCTGGAAGGACACTTTGGTGATTCACGGTGGTTTTGACTCTTTTATGGAAGAGCTGTATCCATTGGTTTCCAGCATCGTCGAGGCCGGTTACCGTGTAATTATCTTCGAAGGCCCTGGCCAAGGGCAGCCACTGAAAAAATTCAACATGCCCATGATTCCCAATTGGGAAAAGCCTGTTTCGACAATATTGGACTATTTTGAAATAGACGATTGCACTCTTTTGGGGATTTCTCTAGGAGGATGTTTGGCGACTCGTGCGGCAGCGTTTGAATCGAGAGTTAAGCGAGTGATTGCTAACGACGTGCTGGAGGATTTCTTCGGAGTTATTACCGCTCGTGTGGGGCCACACAAGGCTCGTCTACTCAATACCATGCTCAAGTTAAAACTGAAGAAATTGCTGAATCGTTTGTTTCTAAAAGCCGCGAAAAAAGATGTGGTCATGTCTTGGGCTTTGGCGCATGGGCAGCACATCAGTGGCATGTCCTCTATCTATGATTATTTTATGTGGACAAAACAACTAAATACTTATGAAGTTTCTCATCGATTGAAGCAGGACTATCTACTACTCGCTGCGCGAGAAGATCACATGATTCCTATTGGGCAATTTTATAGCCAAGCGAAAAGCTTAACTCAAGTTCGTTCATTTACCGGGCGAATTTTTACTCAGCACGATCACGCTGGCAATCACTGCCAAGTGGGAAATTATGAGCTGGCAAATAAGGTGATACTTGATTGGATGGAGAGCTTGCAAGCGTCCCATGAGTGGACTGAGCTATAGCGTTCTTCTCTAAATTTTTCGAGTTTTTTCTGGCTACTGGTCCTCCACCACCGACCAAAAGGCGTTAATGAGAGGGTTTTTTAGATTCTTCTTTAAAGTAAACAGCCCGACCTCATAAGGCGCCAGCGTTGGCGCCACATCTAGAATCTGAATTCGATCCACCAGTGGGCTGTTGTCCAAAACAATCTTTGGTACAACGCCAATACCCAATCCCAAACTCACCATGCTGACGATGGCCTCGTTACCGGTCACTTGCGCGTATATTCGCGGGCTGATACCCATTTGTCGAAACCAACTATCAATACTCTTACGAGCGACGCCGCCCTCAGAAAGAATCATCGGTACCTTAGCCCATTGTTCGGCTGAGTCTGGAGGCGTGGCGGGAACCTCAGCTTGGCGCTGTTGCAGTGGCGCGATAAACAGCAGTGGGGAGGTGGTGATGGGTTTGAAAGCCAAACCTCTCGCCAGAGTCTGGGGCAGGGCGGCAATGGCAAGATCTTCTTCGCCGTCCAATATATGGGCGATGGCGTGGTTGGGGTCACCGGTATGCAGCTTGATGTCGATCTCTGGATGATCGCGGCGAAAGCGGTTGAGTAGCTCAAATAAGATGCTGTAGCTGGCGGTCACAGAGCAGTACATACTGATTTCGCCGTGCAGCTGATCGGAGTTGTCAGCCAGTTCATTGCGTATTTGATCCCATTGCGCAATGGCATCACGAGCGTATTGTAGGAACTTTTGCCCCTCTGCAGTGAGCGCGACTGTACGGTTGTCGCGGTCAAACAGCAGGGTGCTCAACTCTTCTTCGAGCTGTCGAATATTGCGCGATAAGGCTGAAAGGCTAATATTGCAAGCATCGCTGGCGCGACCAAAGTGGAGCGTTTCGGCCAGAGCCACAAAGTGCTTAAGGGTACGAATATTCATATGGCTCCTGTGGGCTGCGGGCAGGCTTATTGCGTGCAGTGGATGTAGTGTGTTGCATTATATGGCACATTGCGTTGTGTTTATATCAATTTACGAAATGCGTGATTTTCTATAGAGTAGCGCCACTGAATTTTGACTGCTGCGCGAATGAGTCGCGTGAAAGTCACCTAAGTCCCATTCTTTTATTACTGAGATGCTAATTATGTCTAACAACTACTTCAATACCTTGCCTCTGCGCGAGCAACTTGAGCAATTGGCCAAGTGCCGTTTCATGGATATTTCTGAGTTCCCAGACGGCGTTGACGCGCTTAAGGGCAAGAAAATGGTTGTTATCGGTTGTGGTGCTCAGGGCTTGGCTCAGGGTATGAACCTGCGCGACAGCGGTTGTGACGTGTCTTACACCTTGCGTGAAGCGGCTATCGCCGAGAAGCGTCAATCTTGGAAGAACGCTACCGAGAACGGTTTCACCGTGGGTACTTACGAAGAGCTGATTCCTACTGCCGACGTAGTACTGAACCTGACTCCAGACAAGCAGCACACTGCGGTTGTTAACGCTGTTATGCCGCTGATGAAAGAAGGCGCCTGCCTGTCTTACTCTCACGGTTTCAACATCGTTGAAGAAGGCATGAAGATCCGTGACGACATTACCGTCATCATGGTTGCCCCTAAGTGCCCAGGTTCAGAAGTTCGTAACGAATACGTTCGCGGCTTTGGTGTTCCTACCTTGATCGCTGTTCACGAAGATAACGATCCTAAAGGCGAAGGTTTGGCTCTGGCTAAGGCATACGCTGTAGGTACCGGTGGCCACAAAGCTGGCGTACTGATGTCTTCTTTCATCGCCGAAGTTAAGTCTGACTTGATGGGTGAGCAAACCATTCTGTGTGGCATGCTGCAAACCGGTTCTTTGTTGTGCTTCGATAAAATGATCGAAGAAGGCATCGAAGCAGGCTACGCTTCTAAGCTGATTCAGTACGGTTGGGAAACCATCACCGAAGCACTGAAATACGGCGGCGTTACCAACATGTTGGATCGTCTGTCTAACCCTGCAAAAATCAAATGTTTTGATTTGGCTGAAGAGCTGAAGCAAATCATGCGTCCGCTGTACAACAAGCACCAAGACGACATCATCAACGGCACCTTCTCTCGCGTTATGATGGAAGATTGGGCTAACGATGACGTTAACCTTCTAGGCTGGCGCGCCGAGACTGCTGAGACTGCTTTCGAGAAGACTCCAGCAGGCGACGTAGAAATTTCTGAGCAAGAGTACTTCGACAAAGGCATCTTGATGGTTGCTATGGTTAAAGCCGGTGTTGAGCTTGCTTTCGAAACCATGACCGCTGCTGGCATCATTGCTGATTCTGCATACTACGAGTCACTGCACGAGACTCCGTTAATTGCTAACACCATTGCTCGTAAGAAGTTGTACGAAATGAACGCCACCATTTCTGATACGGCTGAGTACGGTTGCTACTTGTACAACCACGCTTGCCTGCCACTGTTGGCCGATTTCATGAAAGACATTAAAACCGACGTAATCGGTAAAGGTCTTGAGTTGGACGACTTGGGTGTTGATAACGCTCGCTTGATCGAAGTGAACGCTGAATTGCGTGCTCACCCGGTTGAAGCGATTGGTGCTACCTTGCGTGGCCACATGTCTGACATGAAGAAAATCGTTTAATTTTTATTAAATGATTCCCAGCACCTGTTGGCGTTAGCGCCAGCAGGCTGTTGAAATAAAGGCCGAGACTCCTTTCTTCACTGAAGGGTCTCGGCCTTTTTTTCAGCAGCTCATCAGCTTCAGTACAACAGTTTAAGTAAAAGCGGATTTAACACATGACCAGCGCAACCACCATTCGCATGAACGATCTGACCGTTAATTTTGACGATCGTTTTCAGCTCGACAATATCAATTGGCAGATCGACACCTCACAGCACTGGGTGATTACCGGTACTAACGGCGCGGGCAAGTCCGCGTTGGCGGCTGTGTTGGCCGGCGCCGGAGATGTGTTGTCGGGCGGTATCGAAGGCGTGCCGGCACGTGTAGGTTTGGTGTCGTTTGAGGCGCAGGCTGAGCTGATTGAGGCTGAGCGTAAAAAAGACGACGCGGATATTATGGATGTGATTGCTGAAGGCACTCCCGTACATGAAATCCTGTTTGAAGATTGCTCCGACATCGAACTGGCGAAGGAGCTTGCCGACAAATTTGATATCACCAAATTACTCGATCGTGCCTTTCGTAAGCTATCGACGGGTGAATCACGAAAGGTCATGCTCATTCGTGCCCTGTCTAGCAGACCGGAACTGTTAATCCTCGACGAGCCGTTCGATGGTCTCGACGTGAATACTCTGGCGATGCTACAAGAGCATTTGCAAACATTAATAGAAACCGTCCCGATGATCATGGTGCTCAATCGTTTCGATGAGTTCCCAGAGTTCATTACCGATAT
>JBOEGJ010000035.1:0-36956 GCA_050633365.1 Cellvibrionaceae bacterium
TCACCTGTTCTTGGTAAACAATAACGCCATAAGTGGGCTTTAGAATTGGCTCTAACTTTTCGTGTTGATACTTGGCGTCGGGATAGGCCACTTCAGCGCGGCCGTGTTTACGGTTAACGAAGTCATCAACCATGCCCGAATCGAGAGGGCCTGGTCGAAACAGTGCCACCAGTGCAATCATGTCTTCGATGTTATCGGGCTGAAGTCGCTTGATAAGATCTTTCATGCCTCGCGACTCAAGCTGGAAAACCGCCGTGGTTTCGGCCGCCTTTAACAATCTAAAGGTTTTGGGATCATCGAGAGGAATGGCCTCAATAACCAGCGGCTCTTCGCCAGTGCGGGCACGCTTGAGATCGATCATCTTTTTTGCCCAATCGATGATCGTTAAGGTCCGCAATCCCAAGAAATCGAACTTAACAAGACCGGCGTCCTCTACGTCACCTTTGTCGTATTGCGTCACCAAGCCACTGCCGGTTTCGTCGCAATAGAGAGGCGCAAAGTCGGTCAGTTTGGTGGGCGCGATTACAACACCACCGGCGTGCTTACCCACGTTTCGCGTTAGGCCTTCAAGCTGAAGCGCCATCTGCCAAATTTCTTGGGCCTCTTCATCTGTGTCGAGAAACTCGCGTAGAATCTCTTCTTGCTCGAAGGCGACTTTGAGCTTCATACCTGGATCTGGCGGAATCATTTTTGACAGTTTATCGGCAAGTCCGTAAGACTTACCCTGCACTCGCGCCACATCTCGCACCACCGCCTTCGCCGCCATGGTGCCGAAGGTAATAATCTGGGATACCGCATCACGGCCGTAGGTATCGGCGGTGTAGCTGATCACCTGATCGCGCTTATCCATACAGAAATCGACGTCGAAATCGGGCATCGAAACCCGCTCTGGGTTAAGGAATCGCTCAAACAGCAAATCATATTCCAGCGGATCGAGATCGGTAATTTTTTGCACATAGGCCACAAGAGAACCGGCACCCGAACCACGACCCGGCCCCACCGGAATGTCGTGATCTTTGGCCCACTGGATAAAATCCATGACGATGAGGAAGTAACCGGGAAACCCCATCTGCATGATAATATCTAGCTCGAATCTTAAGCGGGCCAAATACACTTTGTAGGTATCAGGGAAATCCGCTGCAGAGGTATCGAACAAAAAGTCGAGCCGCTCATCGAGCCCTTCATAGGAAATTTTTTGAAAGAAAACATTGGTTCGCAGCATCGCCGCGTACTCATCTTCCTGCTCACGACCTTGCCACTTTTCCGCCATAGCTTCGGCGGCGTAATTCGAAAGGGTTTGGTAGGGAACTTTTTGAAAATAAGGGTCTTCTTCAAAGTCGTCGGGAATGGGGTAATCTGGTAGGTAGTAGGTGCCCAACTCGATATCGAGACTGCAGCGCTTGGCAATCTCAACCGTGTTTTGAAGTGCTTCTGGGATATCTGAGAACAGCTCATGCATTTCCGCTGGGGTTCGCAGGTATTGCTCTTCACTGTAACGACGCTCGCGACGCGGATCATCCAACGCTCGCCCCTCGCCGATACACACCCTAGCTTCGTGCACATCAAACTCATTGGCTTTTAAAAAACGCACATCATTGGTTGCCACCACCGGGCATTGCAGTTGACCGGCAAGCTCAACCGCAGCGTGCAAATACTCTTCATCTTGTGCTCTACCGGTGCGCTGCAACTCGACATAGAAGCGTGAGGGGAAATCGTTCATCCAGCCCTGAAGTAAACTGGTGGCGAGCTCTTGCTTGCCGCTGAGCAATGCCACACCTAGGTCGCCAAACTTTCCGCCTGACAGGACAATCACATCTTCGGAATACTGGCGTAACCATTCGCGCTGTAAGTAGGGTTCTCCCTGATGCTGCCCCTGCTGATAGCCGAGCGAAATCAACTCGGTGATGTTCTTATAGCCTTTTTGCGACATGGCCAGCAGGGTGATCATGTAAGGATCGTCGCCATCGACTTCGGCGCGCACCCAAAAGTCGGCCCCAGCAATGGGTTTGACGCCAGAGCCCTGCGCAGCCTTATAGAATTTAACCAGTCCAAAGAAGTTGCAATGATCGGTCACGCCGCAGGCAGGCATCCCCATCTCTTCGAGCGCACCGATCAAGGGTTTTACGCGCACGAGGCTATCCACCAGGGAAAATTCGGTGCGTAAACGAAGATGAATAAATTCAGGGGTCATAGAAGGCTGGCCAGCATTAATTTTATAAGAATAATGAGGTCAACATTCTAGCGAAATCGAGGCGTAAAAACAGAAAATTCGATCACCATTTACAATGATGACCGAATCTCTAAGTGACTACTATTTAATCAAAATGATTTGCAGAAGAGCTACTCAAGCAAGGCATCAATACCGGAATCCAACTCGCGACACTCGGCCAAACTGTCCATTACCGCCGAGAGGTCAATGCCTCCGGCCTTAGCCACGTCATTTGGGAAATTCTCGATGATGTCCTCGTCCGAAACGTCTTCCTGCTGCGCGGCGTAAAGATAGCTCGACAAATGAACCAAACAGGCCAATGGTTGATCACCCTCCCCCGCCTGGGGTGAAGACTGATGCAAGATGCCATCAACAATGGCCTCGGGAAACTTCCACATTTTGGCCACTCGTGCACCGGCCTCATCAGAGGTAAAGCCCCAGGCATCACGTTCAAGTTCTAGTCGATTTCCGCCCTTCTCAACCACTCGCTCAATTTCTTGCGCTTTTTCTGGCAGCATTAAATGAACCATCAAACGACCAATATTCGATAGCATGCCACAGGTAAATGCGGTTTCACTCTCGGCCTTACTATGGCCGGCCAACCAGCGACTCAACTCCGCCACACCGAAGCTATCGCGCCAGAATTGATTCAGATCGAATCCCTCTGGCGCTTTGAATGCCGAGGTAAACCCGCTGGCCAGCACCAAGGTCCTCAAGGCGTTAAAGCCCATTCTCACCACAGCCTCATTCACCGAGGCGATGGTTCGATTACCACCAAACTTAGCGGAATTCGCCAGTCGCATCACCTTGGCGGTAAGCACCTGATCCATACCGACCTTTTTGGCAATGTCGTCGACATCAAAATCATCATTTTCGAAACTTTGAATGAGCTCCTGAACTACTTCAGGAATGGTGGGTAACTCTTGGGCCTTTGAAAACAGGTCGTCCAAATCCACAACGTCTATCCTCTATCTCTATTAAGTTTCTAAAAGGATAGAAGAAAAAAAGAGGGTCGGTTGTTAGACCGACCCTCTTTTTGCAGAAAAACAAAAATAAATACGTTCGAGTATTAAAACTCGTTCAAGCTGTGCAAAAATACACCAAGACGCACTATTTTTTGGTGAAATCCAACATGCGCTGAAGCGGTTTCATGGCCTGCTGACGCAGTGATGCGTCTACGAATATTTCACAGCCTTCACCGTTGATCAGTACCTGTTTGAGATTATCCAACGCATTCATCGCCATCCAAGGACAATTGGCGCAGCTGCGACACGTGGCGCCACTGCCTGCGGTGGGCGCAATGAAGAACTCTTTATCTGGGCACAGCTGCTGCATTTTGTAGAAAATGCCTTGATCCGTTGCAACGATAAACTTTTGATTGGACATTTTTTGAGCAGCGGCAATCAATTGAGACGTTGAACCAGCCACATCGGCAATATCAACAACACTCTCAGGTGACTCCGGGTGAACCAGAATGGCTGCATCCGGATGTTGCTCGCGAAGATCAAGAATCCCCTTGGCCTTAAATTCCTCATGCACAATACAGGCACTATCCCACAACAGGACATCGGCACCGGTCTGCTTTTGGACATAAGAACCTAAGTGCTTATCCGGAGCCCAAAGGATTTTCTCTCCCTTGGCATCCAAGTAATCGATCACATCAACCGCGATACTGGATGTCACAACCCAATCGGCACGAGCCTTTACTGCCGCTGAAGTATTGGCATAAACCACAACAGTACGATCTGAATGCTGATCGCAAAAATCAGAGAATTCATCAGCGGGACAGCCAATATCCAAGGAGCAAGTGGCCTCGAGCGTTGGCATTAACACACGCTTTTCTGGAGTTAAGATCTTTGCAGTCTCGCCCATGAACTTCACGCCGGCGACGATTAACGTCTCGGCATCGTGATTCTTACCGAAGCGCGCCATCTCCAACGAATCAGAGACGCAGCCGCCGGTTTCTTCTGCCAGAGCCTGAATCACAGGGTCGGTGTAGTAGTGAGCAACCAATACGGCGTTTTGCTCGACGAGCAATCGCTTGATGTCATTCTTGTAGCTTTCTTGTTCCGCCTCACTCATAACACTTGAGGGGACTGTCGCTAAGTGATCGCGTACTAACTCGCGAGCCTCGTCCTTAGCGGGAACTTGTTCTATCACAGTCATTGATCAATCCGACGGTATTTTGGGACGAGGGAGTTTAACAGATTTGTCCGAAGGCGTCTTCAGGGGGGCTACCCGGCTTATAAGGCACGGCCTCTAGGCTCCCTCTCCCTCACCTAAGAAAGCCCTCGCACAATGAACCTCTCTGTCGCTATTGTTGAGATCCTGGGTAGGCCGAGATCTCCACCGAGATGTTCAACTGGTGAAGCTCACCCAACAAATCAGCGGGCAGCTTGATGGATTGCGCGAATTGCTCATCCGCCCCTACAGTGAATCCCATATCCAAAATGGCAGTCACTTGTTTTGCCTTCAGACTCGTTAACGATTGCGCATTTTTGGCCAAAAAGACTCGTATCTCATCGAGATGAGCCACAAGATCTTCGCTCTCGGAAACCAGAGCATCAAAGCCAGAATCCGGGTTAGGGTTACCCAAAACATCATTTTCGCCCTTTTTAAAGGCTTCGGAAGGAACACCTAAATCAACAGAGGCGAGGAATGACTCCACGTCAAAATCGTCGGCGAACACTCTCAGTACCGTATCAAACATAGCTTTCTCCGCTCTTGCGAGCCTTTGACTTTAAATTGAGGGATCCAAATTTGATGGATCGAAAGTTGATGGATCGAAAATTGAGAGGAAGCCCATAAACCCCAAGTAGCCACTCTGTGCCGGCACTATCGTTAAGAGCTTACAGAATGCCATTTTGGATTGCTTCACTTCGTTCGCAATGACGATGCGGACTTTATCGGCGAAACGCTGGCAGCGTGGCCCGCGAAGCGCTTTGGATACTCTTTCCAGACGGGCCACCCCCATAAACCAAAAAAGGCCACCCGATGGGCCCATCACGAAAACATACTCCGCTATCGCACTGGATTGATTTACCCTGCGGGTTCCTTCGGAATCTAAATGGCTGCGCCATTTGTCGAACGGTGGCAGCGTGGCCCGCGAAGCGCTTTGGCTGTCCTCTCCAGACGGGCCAACCCCATAAACCAAAAAAGGCCACCCGATGGGTGGTACCGCCAGACCGAATTCTTCGACCAATCGTACTGGATTGATTTACCCTGCGGGCTCCTTCGGAATCTAAATGGCTGCGCCATTTGTCGAACGGTGGCAGCGTGGCCCGCGAAGCGCTTTGGCTGTCCTCTCCAGACGGGCCAACCCCATAAACCCAAAAAGGCCACCCGATGGGCCCATCACGAAAACATACTCCGCTATCGTACTGGATTGACTCGAATAGCCTTCGGGCTATTCTCACCCTGCGGGTTCCTTCGGAATCTAAATGGCTGCGCCATTTATCGAACCGTGACTCTTTCCAGACGGGCCAACCCCATAAACCAAAAAAGGCCACCCGATGGGTGGCCTTTTTTGGTTTATATGGTGGGTCGTACTGGATTCGAACCAGTGACCAATTGGTTAAAAGCCAACTGCTCTACCAACTGAGCTAACGACCCAAAACTTTCTCTACAGATGTCGCTGGTAAGAACATCTGCTTTTACTCAAGTTTTCATAAAACTCAAGCTTCCTAAATATGGTGGGTCGTACTGGATTCGAACCAGTGACCAATTGGTTAAAAGCCAACTGCTCTACCAACTGAGCTAACGACCCAAAGGAGGCGCATATCTTAATGATTTCGCTTTAAAAGACAAGCGGTTTTTTCAGTTTATCTTAAGATTTTGTTGCCTATAAACAAGGGCTTAAGAGACATACCGAGTGGGGTCTTGTAATTGAGCTTGCTCGAAGCCCTGACGCCGTAATCGACAGCTATCGCACTTGCCGCAGGCGCGACCGTCATCATCGGCCTGATAACAGGAAACCGTCAAAGAATAATCGACTCCCAAAGCGGCACCCGCAGTAACGATTTCGGCTTTTGTCATCTCGATAAGCGGCGCCTGAATTGAAAGAGTATTACCCTCAACTCCGGCCTTGGTTGCCAAATTAGCCATCTGTTCGAATGATTGTATGAACTCAGGGCGGCAATCGGGGTAACCCGAATAGTCAACGGCATTAACACCCACAAAAATTTGCTGAGCATCGAGCACTTCTGCCCAACCTAGCGCGATGGCCAAAAACACGGTATTGCGAGCTGGCACATAGGTTACAGGGATACCTTCAGTCTCGTGTTCGGGCACATCGATCGAGGTATCTGTGAGTGCCGATCCCCCAATGGTACCTAGATCCAACTTCACAACTTTATGCTCAACAGCCCCCATGGCCTTCGAGGTCTTTTCAGCGGCGATTAACTCGGCGCTATGGCGCTGGCCATAATCAAAACTCAAGGTGTAGCACTCATAGTCCTGCTGTTTCGCCATTGCCAGGACGGTTGTTGAGTCCAGTCCGCCGGAGACCAGAACCACGGCTTTAGAAGTCGTCATAGAATCACTTATTGCCAATTAAACGCTGTGAAGGTTGTTTCGCCGATGCCCAAGCATCTTGCTGATAAAAAATCCGCGCCATGGTGCCTTTTGCTTCCATTCGCTGCAAGGCCTTTCGATAAATTGGCAAAAGATCGCGCCGAGCGCTTTGCTTGGACATGTAGAGACCACCAGTGGTTTCCCCCAGCGATATGACTTTCGATAACTTCGAAGCATCGACTCCCATTTTATCCATCGACCAATAAAGACTCTGATCGGTACTGGCCATAGCTTCGATACGCCCCTTTAACACCATGGCGATGCCCTGCTGTATTTTGTTAATTGGCACGCGCGTAAAGTGAGTGGCCTCATCAAAATGAGCACCATATTTTGAGCCTCGAATATAGCCAATTTGCATTCCTTTCAAATCTTCCATTGATGCGCGCTTCGGGGCACCTTTTTTAGCCACGATAATAATTTCCGGCGTAGTCACATCGCCAATTCGAATAATGTGCTCTTTCGGTGCATGACTGTCGAAAATCACAGCAAAATCCACCGCGCCACTGGCAAGCGAGTGCAGCACCCTAGGATAGGGCTGAAGATAGTTCTCGTAGGCAACCCCAGTCTCTAGCCGCAGTTCCTGCTCGAAACGCACCAACAAGCCATCTTCTTCACCGTACTCATTAATAAAGCCCCAAGGCTTCACGGTGGAAGTGGCAAATTTAGGACGAGGAAGATCAATGGAGGTCGAAAGGGACTCAACTGAAGGGGGGCTAAGGTTGGTAGCAGTCCTATCGCTGGCAATAGCAACTACAGACAATAACCCGAGCAGGACAACACAAAGACTGCGCATACCAATAAGAAAAGCACGGCACTGCGCGAAAATCAATGCCCTGGGGTGTCATCCCAAAGAAGTTTGTGCAGCTGCAGCTGGAAGCGAACCTGAAGATTATCTTCAACAATCCAATTGGCGAGGTCTTTCGGTGATATCTGGCCAAAACTCGGAGAAAATAGGACATCATCGACCAAATTCAGTAGATTCAGCTCATCGAGTTTCATTCGCGCCCATTCGTAATCTTGGCGATCGCAAATCACAAATTTGACCTGATCGGTCTTGGCCAAGAGCGCAATATTATCGTACAGGTTCTTTGCGGACTCCCCTGACGCTGGAGTTTTCAAATCCAGCACTCGACTGACTCGCGTATCCGTCTCAGCAATCGACAAGGCGCCACTGGTTTCCAAAGAAACCTCGTAACCCGCATCGCATAAGCGAGACAAGAGCCCAATACAGTTGGGCTGAGCCAAAGGCTCGCCACCGGTAACGCACACGTATTTGGGGTCGTAACTGGCGACCTTTTCCAGGATTTCATCGAACGATAAGCGCTCGCCGCCAAAAAAAGCGTACTCTGAATCACAATAATTACATCGCAGCGGACACCCGGTAAGACGAACAAACACCGTGGGCAAACCCACTGTACGGGCCTCGCCTTGGAGCGAATAGAAGATTTCGGTAATACGAAGCGAAGCGTCTGTCATCGGTAAAAAGCCGGCGTTCCTGAAAAGGGAGCGGATTTTAACCAAAACGGCTGATTTACGCGAGAAATGAAGTGATTAATTAGCCACAATCAGGAAGATTCTGGAAAAGCCCCGATTGCTCGGGGCTAGCGATCCGGTCAAACCAAGCCGATCGACGTTAAGTCGCTCAGAGGTTTTCGCTCAAATAGCTGGTTGCTAAGCGAGAGGCATTACTATCACCCGCTGCAACCGCCGAAAGAATGGATTTAGCTTGATCGGTATCTCCCAATTTATGGTAAACGGTACCGAGCTTAAAGTTTGCATCGGGAGCCTTGCCATGATCGGGAAAGTCGGTGGTCAATCGAGTAAACCATTCGCGTGCCTGCTCCAGCTCATTTTGCAGCAGATAAATTTCACCCAACCAATACTGGCAATTAGGCGCGTAACGGCCCTGAGGAAAATCTCGCAGATACTGATTAAAAGCCACAATCGCCTGAGCGTAATCCTTCTTACGCAGCACCAAATCAATAGCCGTGCGATAGCGCTGCATTTCGTCTGGGGCTTGGGCCGTGGTTTGCGCTGCCGCAGCGGCAGAAGTATTGCCACTGGCTGCAGCCGGCGCCGGAGTCGGATTAGCGCCGCCTTTAGACAAGCCACTTAAACGCTGATCAAGATTAACGTAATCATCCAAGCGCTGCTGCTTGAGGCGTTTCAATTCATAGGCCTGCTCTTCCATTAACCCGCGCAGCTCTTGCACTTCTTGCTGCAAGGTTTGCAACTGGAAAAACAAATCGGCGGAGTTATTGGCCGATGGGCTCGAGGCCACAGCCCTTGGAACAGCAGCCCCCGGGACAGCGGTAGGAGCCTGTAGATCGGAACTCTGGGGTGAGGCTAACAGACGGTTATTCGACTCCACCACTTCAACTTGAGCTCGAGATAGAATCGGAAGGCTAACGAAAATCGCAGCCGAGATGGCTGCGATTAAAGGCTTTTTAAGCATATTCATCTGAGTGTTACTTCAGCTCTACACGACGATTTTGAGCGTAAGAAGACTCGTTGCTACCGGTCACGGCTGGGTACTCTTCACCGTAGCTAACAGTCTCGATCAAACCAGCACTGACGCCTTGCAATACCAAGTAGTCTCGAACCGATTTTGCACGACGCTCGCCCAAGGCCATGTTGTACTCGCGAGTACCGGTTTCATCAGCGTGGCCTTCTAAACGAATTTCACGAGGTGAGGCGGACAGTTGAGCTGCGTGAGCATTCAGCGCTTCACGTGCACTAGCATTCAATACAGACTTATCAAACTCAAAGTAAAAAACGCTATCGATTGCTGGCACTTCTTCTTTGGTCATAGTATCGGATGAAGACACGTCAGAACCATTGGCAGTTCCAGTGCTCACAGTCGAGGCGGAATCAGCATTTGTGGCGGTAGAGTCAGCGTCGGTAGTGGCAGTACTTGAACAACCGGCGAGTGTCGCCATGACCAAAGCTAGGGTTAGGCTTTGCTTAAATGCAGTTGAGAGCATGTGTAACTCCTAATGTTTTATAAGTAGGTTTAGTAAATTGGTAAATAGGTACTGTTTAATTGTTATTCTTCTTAAGGGTGTATCCAGCAGCCAAACAGAGTGTGCTTTGCTCAACTGCTCTCGCCTCGTTTCTTTTCGTTTCATGCCAAAGTATGTTTTTACCACATTTCTTCGTGTCATAAAAACCGGCGCCACAAAATAGCGCTAAAAATAAGGCGACCAACTGGGTTCACGTACGTCTCCACGCTTCGAGGGTAGTCGAAACTTGACGCCAGCATCCAACGACACGGCAGCTAGAATACCTTTCCCACGATGTTTTGTCGCGTACATCAACATAGCCCCATTAGGCGCGATACTGGGCGATTCGTCCAACCGAGTTTCGGTCAATACGCGAATATTGCCGGTCAAGAAATCCTGAGTCGCAATGTGAAAAACGCCATTGTACCGGTGAACCATGACCAAAGTCTTACCGTCGGGTGACACTCTTGCTCGAGCGTTGTAATCGCCTTCGAAGGTTAAGCGCTCCACGCGACCACTGGCAAGCGTTACTTGATAAATTTGCGGCTTTCCACCTCGGTCGGAGGTAAAAATGAGGCCTTCGCCATCATTTGTCCAAGTCGGCTCAGTATCAATGGCAAAATGACGGGTCCGACGGGTAAACGTCTTGGTCGCCAAATCGAGAGTGTAGATCTCTGGGTTGCCGTCTTTCGACAATACCATCGCCAGGGTTTTGCCATCGGGAGACCAAGCCGGAGCGCCATTTAAACCCTTGAAGTTAGTCAGCTGTTCGCGCTCCGCCGTGGCAATCACTTGACGGAAAACGGCTGGGCGGCCGGTCTCGAAAGAGACATATGCCACCTGTTTACCATCCGGGGACCAGGTCGGTGACATCAACGGCTGATCCGATTCCAGTAGTAAATTCTCGCGGGCCCCGTCGGCATCGGCTTGCATTAGGCGGTATTTTTGATTTCCAAAGGCTTCGACGTAGAGCATCTTGGTAGAGAAAGCACCGCGAATACCAGTGATCTCTTGATAGACTGCATCACTTACGGCGTGAGCCAAGTCTCGCAGGTTATCCGCAGAGCCGATTAAGTTGCGCTGCATGACTCGACGCTGAGACAGAACATCATAAAGCTCAAAATCCAACGAATAACCGCCATCGACGGTAGGAGTTAGTCGACTGACCAGAAGATACTCCGATCCCAACACTCGCCAATCGCGATAGAAAACACTGTCACCAAAACGAGGAAAGGCCAACATATCCTCTTTATTAACCGGACTGAACTGGCCACTGCGACGCAAATCCGCTTCCACAATGGCGCTGACATTCTCGCTCAACGGGTCGCCACTCCAACCAATGGGCGCCACCGCAATCACGGTTGGGTTATCCATCCCCTGTGTAATTTCAATGGTCAGTTCCGCCTGTGCCGCGCCGGCAACAATCACCCATAGCGCTGCCAGTAACATCTGTATCCGTTTCATGCCCCAAATCCTAATGTCATTGTGGTTGGCTAAGTCTCGCCAACGCGTCTTAATTATTGAATCGATGTTGATAATTCTTAAGCCTGCTTGACGCCAACGCTTGGTATCGCCGCAGCCGATAGCGACTACAAACGTAAATCCTGTGGATTAAACACCAGCGTCAGCTGACGAAAATACTGCTCAAATAGATCCGACGGTACCTCTCGCAACTCGTCAAAACGCCCTACTTTTTTAACCGCCTGTTCCGCCGAGCGGTCAAATGCACTGTTCCCACTGGACTTGATAATGGTGACATTAATCACCTCCCCCGTGGGTACCAGTTTAATTTGCAACTCACACTTCATGCCGCGCCGCGCCGATGGCGGTCGACTCCAATTTTGCTCAATACGCTGAGCCAGCAGAGCCACATAACCTTGCGCCTTATCCTTCTGCTGTTGAGCATCGATAATGCTTTCCTCTTCTGCAAGAGCTTCGGCGAAGGCGGCCTCCTGGGCTAATTTCTGTTGCGCTTGCTGTTTGAGTAGGGCTTGTCGTTTTTGTTCCGCTAAGGCCTGTTGCTTCTTCTGTTCCGCATCGAGCTTGCGTTGCTTGTCTTCTGCCAGTTTTCTCAAGCGCTCACGCTCGGCTTTCTCTTTGGCCAAACGCTTCTTTTTGGCCGCCGCTTTCAAACGCGCTTGCTCACGTCGTTTCGCGGTTAGATCCACTACCTTTTGTGTCGACTTCGCTTTCTTGGGCTTCTCGGCTTTGGGCTTGAGGGTGACCAGAGTCGCTTCGACATAACGCGGTATAACTCGCTGTTTTGGCGCTTCGGCCGACTGCCATCCCACCAATACAAAAGCGATGAGTAAGCCGTGCAGCAGTAAACTTATGGCAATCGGAACGGCATAGCTACTGGCGCTGGATTGGGACGATATAAAAGACAGTGACATGAATTACAGCTCAGGTGGCTCGGTCACAAGCCCCACAGAGGGCGCGCCTGCACTTTGCAGGGTAGTCATCATATTGACCACCAATCCATATTCAACCGTGCGATCCCCCCACACCAGCACCTTGGTCGAGGGCTTGCTGCGCAGAACCTTGGCCACCATGTCTTTCACATCCGCCATGGATTTAGGCGTTTTTTCCTCTCGTCCCAGATTGACGTAGTAGAGCCCCTTGGCATCCACAGAGACTATCAACGGCTCTTCCTGTTTATCGTCCAGAGGCGCCGATGGCGCGGCCGGCAACTCGACCTCTACCCCTTGCATCAACATTGGAGCGGTGACCATAAACACCACCAACAGCACCAACATCACATCGATGTAAGGCACCACGTTGATCTCGGCCATGGGTTTCTTTTTAACTTTTCGTCGAAACATAGTGCGAGTTCTCGTTCAGCCTAAGGTTGTTGAGCGTGAACTTGACGATGAAGATAAGCGGTAAACTCTTCAGCAAAGGTTTCGTAACTGTTGGCCAGTGTCTCGGCCCGCGCCGAAAACCGGTTGTAGGCAAGAACCGCGGGAATTGCCGCAAATAATCCCATGGCGGTTGCCACCAAGGCCTCTGAAATGCCCGGCGCAACCGTAGCCAAAGTGGCTTGATGCACATTGGCCAAACCGCGAAATGAATTCATAATGCCCCAAACCGTACCAAACAAACCGATGTAAGGGCTTACCGAGGCCACACTGGCCAAGAACGATAGGTTAGCTTCAAGCTTTTCTTCTTCCCGCGCCAAAGCCACTCGCATAGCTCGCTGAGTGCCTTCCATTACGGCTTCTGGATCGGCGCCGCCCTGCTGTCGCAGACGACTAAACTCTTTAAAACCAGCTCGAAAAACATGCTCAACGCCATCTTGCTGCTCGGCGTTTTGATTGCCCTGACGATAGAGTTGGTGCAGATCCACTCCGGACCAAAAGGTATTCTCAAATTCGATCAATCTCGCTTTGGCGAGCCGTTGATAACGGCCCCGCTGCACAATCATGATCCATGACACCACCGATGCCACAAATAGAATCAACATCACAAACTGCACCAGCAAACTGGCATTCATGATTAAACTGATGATGGAGAGTGATTCACTTTCGGCCATGGCCATTCCTTAATAATAATGTCGCCCGTTAATTAAACGCGGCGGCTAACAATTTGGGGTTAAGATCTAATTAACTTTCTTTTAATCTTCTGTCAGTTGGGCGATTGAGTCGCTCGGAGGCTAACCCACTAAGTGGTTAACTCACTAAGCGGTTAACTCGCCAAGGGGTTAATCCGCTCAGCAATTAAGCCGCCGAATCGCCCTTAAGCGCCTCGACGATAATCTTTGGCATAGCCGCAGGTTTCATCCCCTGTTGTGTCACACAAGCCACTTTGATGCTGCCAGTACAGATGGGTTCCCCATTTCTTTCAACCCGCTGATCAAACACCAAATAGCTGCGAGCCAACTTACTGATGCTGGCGGTGACCGTCAACTGATCGTCGAGCAGTGCCGGCTGCAAATACTTAACCTCTGCCGAGTGCACCACAAACAATTTACCGTCATCGAGGATCGCAGGCTTATCAAAGCCATAACTGCGCATGAACTCCGTGCGTGCACGCTCCATGTATTTTAAGTAATTGACGTAGTAAACAATACCGCCGGCGTCGGTATCTTCGATATAAACACGAATGGGGAGCTGAAAGTGTGACATGTTTTACAGAGCAGTCTTTGTCAGTCGTTAGAGCGACAAAGTGTACGCGTTTCAAGAAAGTGTGGGTAGTGAAACTATCGAGCTCAAATGCACCCTTCAAGACTGAGCCGATGCGAAACTCGAGCGCCGGAGATCACTCCTCGGGTTGAAAACGTTTAGGCAAATCCATCTCGAAATGTTCGTAGGCCTGAGCAGTCACCATTCGGCCCCGAGGTGTGCGAGTCATGTATCCCTGTTGAATCAAAAAGGGCTCGAGCACATCTTCGATGGTATCGCGCTCTTCACCGATCGCAGCGGCCAAATTATCAACACCCACTGGGCCACCGGCGTACTTTTCAATCATCGCCAACAACAATCGTCGGTCCATATGATCAAAGCCTTTTTGGTCGACATTGAGCATATTCAACGCTAAATCGGCCATCTCCCGCGTCACCGTGCCATCGCCTTTGACTTGAGCGTAGTCACGCACCCGCCGCAGCAAACGATTGGCGATTCGCGGGGTACCGCGAGAGCGTCGAGCCACCTCGTAAGCACCCTGCTCATCAATATCAACACCCATTAAACGACCAGAGCGAGACACAATGTGAGTGAGATCTTTAATATTGTAAAACTCGAGACGTTGGACGATGCCAAATCGATCGCGCAGTGGCGACGTTAACAGGCCCGCTCGAGTAGTTGCCCCCACCAAGGTAAACGGCGGTAAATCGAGTTTAATCGAGCGCGCCGCCGGCCCCTCTCCGATCATAATGTCGAGCTGGTAGTCTTCCATAGCCGGATAAAGCACTTCTTCGACGTTGGGGCTCAATCGATGAATCTCATCGATAAACAACACATCGCCGGGCTCCAAATTGGTCATCAGCGCGGCCAAGTCTCCGGCGCGCTCAAGCACCGGACCCGAAGTCGTTTTTAGATCAACCCCCATTTCATTAGCGATGATATTGGCCAACGTGGTTTTACCCAATCCTGGCGGCCCAAATACCAGAGTATGATCCAGAGCTTCGTCGCGGCCCTTGGCCGCCTCAATGAAGATTTCCATCTGTTCACGCACTGCCGGCTGGCCAACGTAGTCGGCCAAACTCTTAGGACGCACGGCTCGGTCTTGAACCTCTTCTGTGGCCCTTGGCTCTGCGCTGATTTCACGCTGCGCTTCAACAAACTGATCTTTCTCTATCATCAAGCTGATTCTCTACAAGTGCTTTCTTTCAATAAACAGACAGTAAAACAAAGTTCAGCTGCCCTTAGGCAGGCACGAGACTGCGCAGAGACAAACGAATCAGCTCTTCACTGCGACTCACCGAATGCTCTTTCAAAACACGCGCCACCACTTTACTGGCCTCGGTGGGTTTATAACCCAAAGAAACCAACGCACTTTCGGCTTCGGCGACAATATCACTAGTGCCTACCTCAGCCGCTTGAGGCTGACTAGCGGCTTCCATATCGGCCAGAGGCGCATTTTGAACCTGCCAGTTCTTGAGCTTATCGCGAAGCTCAATAATTAAACGCTCTGCAGTCTTTTTGCCCACGCCCGGTACCTTAACCAAAGCACTGACATTGTCTTGCATCACACAGTTAACCAATTGATCACTGTCCATGCCCGACAAGATAGCCAGCGCCATCTTTGGGCCGACACCGCTCACTTTGATCAATGTGCGAAACAGCCCTCGATCCTTTTTACTGTGAAAGCCATAAAGGGTTTGTGCCGTCTCGCTCACCGCCATGTGAATCAGAAGAGTCACTTCCTGTCCCAAAGGTGGCAGCTCGTATAAGGTTGTCATCGGCACCAAGACTTCGTATCCCACGCCGTTGACGTCGATAAGCACCTCGGGTGCTGTCGTGTCGATCAATTGACCCTGTAATCGTCCAATCATAAACCGATAACTCTCTCGCCATTTTGCGGCAGTAAATTTGCTGTAAAGGTAATCAAAAATGTCGGCTTAGGCTGCTCCAATGCCAGCCCCTCGAACGGCCACCCCTGTTAACTCGAAAAAGAAGCTAGACCATTCGGCCGCGACGAAATGTCTTCGCCGACGCCACCTTGATTAAATGTTGTTGAGTATTCGCGTGGCAAAGCGCCACCCCCAGAGCATCGGCGGCATCTTCTTGAGGTGTCGACGGCAGCTTTAATAGGGTTTTAACCATGTGTTGCATCTGGTGTTTGTCGGCAGCACCATTGCCCACCACCGACTGTTTCACCTTGCGCGCCTCGTACTCAGAGACGGGTAACTCTTGATTCACACCCGCCACGATAGCGGCCCCTCGGGCTTGGCCGAGTTTGAGCGCCGAGCCAGCACTCTTGGCCATAAACACGTTTTCAATCGCCATTTCTTGCGGGCAGTATTCTTCGATAATTTCGGTCACAGAATCAAAGATGATTTTAAGTCGCTCGGGCAAACTGAGATCAGGAATGCGAATAACACCACTGGTGACGTACTGAGTTTTTGAGCCGACACTGTTGATGATGCCAAAGCCGGTTTTTAATGACCCGGGATCTATACCTAATATGAGCGCCATTGGTCGCCCCACCTCAATACTGTTTTTTCATCCAGTGGTTAGTCTGTCAGTACTTCGGTAGTAGGTCAAGAGCAGTACCCAAGAACATCCCGCAGCTCCAACTTTTTTGCCTAGCCACTAGAAACTAGCCACTCCCCCCACATCTCACTTGTGCCCTTTAAGGTATCTCGCCCCTCCCAACCTACCTATCCAATATCGCCTGACGAATCTCTTTATGCCGCTCGTAACTCAACTGATATTTGCGAGAAATCACTATGGTCGACATAAACAGCAAGAACATCACCGGCCCCGCAAGAATAGCCAGACTAGTAACGGCATCCGGGGGAATGTTCTGCGGTGTGGCCGACTGAGGGAAACGAATAACATCCAAGCCAATACCGGCAAAAAAGCTTCCAAAGCCATAACTGGCTTTGGTGGCAAAAGATCTTGCGGCAAAAAATAACCCCTCCTCTCGCTGTCCAGTTTCCAGCTCGTTCTCGTCAATAATATCCGATAGCATCGAATCGAGTACGATCACATAGGCGATGAAGAACACCTGAGAAATACCATTAAAACTGAATACCACCAAAAACTTCTGTTCCGAAGCCAAGGTTTGAAAAATACCCAACAAATAGAGAGTGATCGGCGCGAAAGCGAACAGTGACCCCATCAAGACACAGATGGTCAAAGCCCCCCGCTTATCAAAACGTCGCGCTAACCACTGTGCAACAAGCGACGCAAACACAATGCCTACCACCACCGACGCGGCTAGCCCCGCCAAATGCTCTGACTGAAATCCAAATACGTAGGTAGCCACATACACTAACAAGGTTTGAATGACCCCTGCGAGGGTGGTGAAATACAAACTCAAACTGAAGAGCACTCGAAACGACGGATACTTGAGACTCTTAAACACCTGCATAAAGGCAAGTAGCGGATGTGTGCTGGCTGGCGCAATCACCACTTTCGGCAGATCCGCGACCACCTTGCGAGTCGCAAATACCGTCCACAACATCGAGCAGCTACCCACTACCCCACAGAATAACCCAAACTTCGGGTAACTCTCGGCGTTTAACAGGCCATTGGGGTAAGCCTCTGTGGGTGGGAAAAACACCGCAAAACCAATGACGCTGCAAAGCAAGATCCCCGCATAAGTGAAAAACACACGATAGCCAATCAGCGAGGTTCTCTCATGATACCCCCTCACCATCTCGGCCCCCAATGAAAGGTGGGGGACAAAAAACAAGGTCAACATTAACCGCACCGCAATCGCACCCAACAACATCCAAGCGAATAACTCGCTTTCATTGAGTCCGCTAGGTGGGCTAAACAATACATAGATGGCAACACCAAACGGTAAAGCCCCCATCAACATAAAAGGGTGACGACGCCCCCAGCGAGATTGAAATCGATCCGAGATTTGCCCCACCATAGGGTCGGTGACAGCATCGACCACAAGAGCCAATAACGCTGCGGTGCCGGCAAGGCTGCCCGACAATCCCAGTACTTGGTTGTAATAGAAAAATAAAAAGGTGTTAAACGCAGCTTGTTTGACGCCATCGGACATCTGCCCAATGCCATAACCAATTTTGGTCGCTAGCTTCATAGACCAATCTCTCACGATTTTTTTATTGTCGTTATTAAGCCGATGAACCAATAACGGCCAAAACTGGCTGTCGGGCTACCACAAAACACTGAAAACGCAGCGGAAAAAACCAAACAGCATCATCAATCTGCAGGCATCCTCGGTGTCACAGATTACACGCCGCCTCGACATCAAACCATCAAAAGCTCAAATACCAAGAGAAACACTATGGCCAGATACTAGGCCACCACTTAAGCCGAAGAATTCGACCGCTCTGCGGCTGAGTGCAAGCTGGTCACATCTCATTCCAGCCCTGTCGATAAAGCGCGGCGCTGGAACCTAGCACTACTGTGTCGAGTTAAAACGCCGGCACAATGGAACCGCACTGACTCCATGCAGAAAGGTGCTCAATAAAACTGTCAGAGTAACCACACCATAGGCGTATTCATAACCACTGACGCCAACAGTGCCAATCAACATCAACAAATACAAAATAGAGGCGATGCCTCTCGGCCCGAACCATCCCACAAAGCCGACGCTTTTCAAATCATATCCAGCACCGATCATCGACACCGCCACCGGCAACATTCGAATCACCGTCAGGCTCAAGAGGGCATATACGAGGGCATTCAAATCCCAAAAGGGCAATAAATAAGGCACCAACAACATGCCAAATAGCAGAAATACAAAGAGCGACAACAACTGCCCCTCGGCCTCACCAAACTCCTGAATGCGCTCTCTCACCGCCGGTGTTTTTGCCCCCAACATCAGACCGGCGAAAAACGCGGCAATAAACCCATTGCCATGAAACAATTCCGCCGCTGCATACGCCATCAACGCCAAGGAAATCGAGGATAAGCGCTGAAAGGCACCCTCCATCCAACCGTTCGAAGCTGCGCGGTCAACCAAGAAACCACCCGCCAGCCCCACCATCGCGCCAATCAATGGCCCTAAAGTAAGCTGTTTCAACATAAAGCCAAACCAATTATTACTGCCGTCTAACACCTGAGCGCCGTCGGTAATAATGGCCATGGCCACAATGATCGGCGGCAACACAATGCCATCATTCAAACCGCTTTCAATACTCACCGATTCACGAATATTCAGTGGTACATCAGGGCTTTTAATCACCGCCTGCCCCAAGGCCGCATCGGTGGGCGCCAACATCAACGCCACCAAAACAATCCACACCAGATCCAACTGCGGCAACAACCACAGCGCCATACCCCCTCCCGCGGCAATACTGAGCGGCAAACCAATCAATAACAAGCGAGCGGGAAGCCCCGCCAACACCTTGGCCAACTTGTTAAATTGAATCATCGATGCGTCGGTGAACAGAATCAGAATCAGCGTAATTTCCGCGACGACTTTCACCGTGTCACTACTGATATGAAGGCTTACCAAATTTAATCCCAGCGGCCCTATAAACAACCCAGTGGCCACAAAGACCATGGGGCCTGTGACAGGGAAATGTTCGGCTTTCTGAGAAAAAAGACCAAAACCAAATATCAGAAGTGCCATAAGAATTAAGGCGGGATGATCGTGCATAGTGTTCGTCCTTGTCAGCCTAGCTAAGTCTTTATCAATCACGTCTTCGAACATAAGTGTTGCAGATCAACACCCGAGCCTCGTTTATAACTCAATTCGAAGAAAGATTCAGAGCTTTCATTGAGCCCCGCAGCCACACAGCCACGCAGCCACGCAGCCACGCAGTCGGAAGCGTATCTCGGGCAACACGATTAGTTTTTGATCAAGGGTAATATCGGGATATGGGTAAAAGACGGACATAAAAAAAGGCGATCCCAGTAAAGGGTATCGCCTTTTCAGCTCTCTAGAGAGAGTTAAATATGGTACCAGCGGGCGGACTCGAACCGCCACGGCCGCGAAGCCGGGGGATTTTGAATCCCCTATGTCTACCAATTTCATCACGCTGGCACAGAGTTTCTGAGGTGTCCCTCAAAACAGGACGCGATTATATCAGTGGGATTTGAAGCGTCAATAGGCGCGACCTAAAATTTCTTTAATATCGTGCAGTTAGCGCTGATTGAGAGAATTTACTCCGCCAGCGAGAATCCTAGTCGCGCCCTTTATTACTCACGCTCAAATAAGCTCCACTCAGATGAAATCACCCCGTACCAGTTTCAATGGCGATAGACCAAAAGCCCTTTACGGCAAATAGCATCATCAATATCTCGAATGTTGGTAGACGAATCTGCCAAGCTTGCCAATAATTAACGCTTATAACCAACTGCAAGTTTCCAAAGACGCACTATAGTTAAGGAACACATAAGGCAGCTAGACTCACCACTCTAAAGGATTTGATCATGTTGACGCTCAACCGCCCGGACCTGCTCGCCACCGCCTCCTATATTAATGGCCAATGGCTGAAAGATGACGCTAACACCGTTGCGGTGACAAACCCCGCCAATGGTGAGACAGTCGCTCACATCGCCAACCATGGCGCTGCCGAGACCCGAGCCGCCATCGACGCCGCCGAGGCCGCCATGCCCAAGTGGGCCGCAAAACCCGCCAAGGAACGCGCCAACATTTTGAGAAGTTGGTTCAACCTGATCATGGAAAACCAACAAGATCTCGCCAAGATCCTTACCGCCGAGCAAGGTAAGACCCTGTCGGAAGCCGCGGGCGAAATCGCCTATGGCGCCAACTATATCGAGTGGTTTGCCGAACAAGCCAAACGCATCGACGGAGACATCATTCCCGCCCCTTCCGCTGACAAACGCATTATGGTTATCAAGCAACCCGTCGGTGTCGTGGGCTCGATTACTCCATGGAACTTCCCCAACGCCATGATTACCCGAAAAGCAGCTCCAGCATTAGCGGCAGGCTGCAGCTTCGTGGGTAAACCTGCCACCGAAACACCACTATCGGCATTGGCGTTATGCGTACTGGCAGAAGAAGCCGGTATTCCCCCGGGTGTTTTCAATATGGTGGTGGGGAAAAGCTCACGAGAAATTGGTGGCGAACTCACCAGCAACCCGAAAGTGAAAAAACTCACCTTCACCGGCTCGACGCCAGTGGGCAAAGTCCTGATGGAACAATGCGCAGCCACGGTGAAAAAGACCTCGATGGAACTTGGCGGTAATGCACCCTTCATGGTGTTTGAAGACGCCGATCTCGATGCTGCCATTCAGGGGGCTCTAGCATCTAAGTATCGCAATTCAGGTCAAACCTGTGTCTGCTCTAACCGTATCTTGGTACAAGACTCGGTGTACGATGAGTTTGTCGCCAAGCTGAAAGCAGAAGTTTCTCAGTTCAAGCTGGGCAATGGCGCAGACGCTGGTACAACCCACGGCCCCATGGTGAACGCCAAAGCCGTAAAAGATGTCGAGCAGATGGTCAACGAAGCTGTCGACAAAGGCGCGGTGGCCACCGTCGGTGGTAAACCTTCCGATTTAGGCGCCTGCTTTTTTGAACCCACCATACTGACAAACGCCACACCGGACATGCGCGTGTTCAGCGAAGAGATTTTCGGCCCAGTAGCGCCGGTGTTTAAATTCTCCACCGAAGAAGAAGCGCTACAGATGGCCAACGATACCGAGTTTGGATTGGCCGCCTATTTCTACACCAAAGACTTGGGGCGTATCTTTCGCGTTGGCGAAGGTCTCGAATTCGGCATCATTGGCATTAACGAAGGCATCATCTCAAATGAGATGGCGCCCTTTGGTGGGGTGAAAGAATCGGGCAGTGGTCGAGAGGGATCCAAGTACGGCATGGATGATTATTTGGAAATTAAATATATGTGTCTTGGGGGGATTTAAATCCTAGATGACGAGATGACGAGATGACGAGATGACGAGATGACGAGATGACGAGATGACGAGATGACGAGATGACGAGATTGTATTCAAAATCGTCATCTTACTCGAAACGTCAATTAGAAATTTAGGCTCACTCCAATCACTAGGCGTTCATCAAAAATTTCCAAGCCATCGGGGTGGCCATAAACATCATGGCCTTCTCGTATATCACTGTCGTGATAGCGTAAATCCACCGACATGACTCCGGCCCCGGTCTCGAGACTTTTGTTCACCCCCATATTCCAATGCTTCCAACCTTCGGCGCCATCGCCGCTGAGCGCTTGAAACCGTATGAGCCCGACACACTTAAACCGCTCTCAAAATTATAGGACGGGTGCAAAGCGTAGTTCACGCCACTCCAACCATCAACGCCAAACCAATCGTTCAGCGTTGGGGTAATTTCCGCAGACAAACGCCACCGATCAAAGCTCTTGCCCAGATAGATCCACAGTTCGGTGTAATCCAGCTCGCGAGCGTTTGGATAGGCGTAATGGAAAATAAACACATTGTAATCGAGCCCCGTAAAACCAAGATCGCCCGTCTTTCCAACAAACGGGGCCACCACGGTATCGACGTCGGGGGACGATTTGAATTTATTGCTCGACACAAAAAGCCCTGCGTACCACTGGCTACAATGTGTCCAACTCGCGGTGCCCTGCACCGCGGGGATATCACCGTCGGCGGTTTCTGATTCGCCGCGAAACACATAATCTGAGGCCAAGGTTAACTTACCAGACCACACCGAGCGGGGCTTATCCGAGCCACAAGCGTCGTCCTCCCCATTGGCCATGGTCCCCGCTGAATTCAACCACAAACAAAAGCCGAGCAAAATTGCCTTTAACGCTGGAATTATTCTTGAGGTACTGACCAAAAATGAGCTCGCCTCTACTCCCAACGATTGATGGAGTCGGATCTTCGAGATTAGCACAGACACTAGGACTCTCCTTCGACAGCAGTGGGTAGCGTTTCTTTGGCCAAGGCAAGGGTCAGGCTGAACGTGCTCCCTTCATTAAGGTGGCTCTGCACTTTGATATCACCGCCCATTTCGTTCATCAAAAAATCACACAAGGCCAAGCCAATACCCGTGCCCTCGATCGCTTGAGACTCGGCATAGTCCAAACGAGTAAAAGGTTCGAAGACTTTGTGCATTTCGCTTTCAGGAATGCCAACACCCGTGTCGCGCACGTGCAAAATAAGTTGACCACCTTTCTCCTCTGACGAAATAATCACCTCACCACCGGGACGATTATATTTGACGGCGTTGGTGAGCAAATTAATCACCACCTGAGTCATGCGACCGGGATCAACCAACACCGAAGCATCTCGACACCGACAGTGCAAAGTCACACCGTAGGCGTCGGCCATGGAATCGACCATATCCAAACTGTCATCCAGTATTTTTTGCAACTGACAGGTCTGAATGTGTACTTTAATTTTGCCCTGTTCAGACTCCATGTAAGTCATAATATCGCTGATCAACATGAGCAAATGATTGCCGGCTTTAAAAATGGTTTCTGCCATGTCTTTCATTTGTTCCGGCTTGTCTTTATCGGCGATTCGAATCTGACGCTTCGAAAATCCAATTATGGCGTTAAGCGGGGTTCTCAACTCATGGCTCATGCGCCCTAAAAACAGGCTCTTCGCCTTATTCGCCTGTTCAGCGATAACACGGGCATCATCAAGTTCTTCGGTTCGAACTTTCACTTGAGACTCGAGATCGCGATTAAACTCATCGATTCGAACTTTATCTTGTTTGAGCTTTTCCACCATCAAACGAAACTTTTCTTCGATTATGGTCAGCTCATTTTTGTAGCGTGATTCCAAATTAATCGAAAAGCGATCGAGGCGGTCTAAATCCACTTCATCAATGGCCACTGTTAGTTTATTGAGAGGGTTGACCAACACCCGTTTACCCACCCAAAGAAAAACAAACCACAGGGCCATGGTTTTTATCATTGCGTTGAAAATCAACATGGCAAAGCCCAGCTGAACACGATCGAATACCACTGAACTCGAGGAATAAACCGTCGCCCGACCAATCTCTGTGCTGCGTCCTTGGTAGTTATAGACCACCGGAAAATCGTAGGAAATCAATCCATCGCGATCGATTGTGTCCGATTGATCATCCGCCCCATTCGCACCCCCAAAAGAGGCCACTTGATCATTTTCGATAACGACCCCTTTGGCCGAAAACAAAAGGTCTGCTTGATAGATTTTAATACCCGTAACAATGGGATTGGCCAATACCGCGTCGAGCACCGTATCGACCTGTTCTTGATCTAAGTTCCAAAGCGCTGCCGCCAATACCGAACCAAAAATAACTTCATTCGATTGCAGCTCCTTCGACACTGCCTCTCGGGTATAGCGGTACTCGGCAATAATATGAATACCCGTTACGGCAATGGCGATGGCGCAATAAAATGCGAATACCACTTTAATAAGCTGCTTGGAAATCGAGTGCTTCGCCGAGTTAGCCACCTACCATCACTCCAACTGCACTGTGAGTAACGGCTCTCACAGTGCCGCCTCTCGGTTGCAAGAGGGCGCTATCCACTCGAGCCAACGGCTATTGTTAGTTTGCAACCACTCCTGCGCAGCCGCCTCATGGGTCAAGCCATCCACATCCACCCTCGCCGCCAACTGGGCAATGGCCAAATTATCAAAAGAGACCCGCTGCAAGGTTTTGTAGGCGCAGGGCCAGCGCTGAACCATTCCGCTCCAAGCGGCTTTTTTCAGCCAGCCCCGAGCGGGGTTGCCGCAATCGTAGTGAAAATTGGGGTTAATGCCCCAGGCCGGGTCAGTCTCACAGGCTGGCGCGTGTTCAGGGAACTCCACAAACTTACCTTTATAACGCGCTTCGACCCAATTGGGTGTCCAGTTAAAGAGCACCACCGGTCGCTGCTGTTTGGAAGCCGACTCTAGGGCTCGCCACAACGCATCGGCCTCGTCCACAGGTTCGACCTTAAAGTTCATGCCCAAGGCTCTCACTCGCGCAGCTTCGGGCTTTTCCCAAGGACCGGCGTAATAACGCCCGGTATCATTGCCATCTTCGCTGAACAGCGCCGAACAGGCTTTCAACGCCTTCCAATCGGGCAGGCCTGGGCAGAGTTCCTCAACATATTCTGGGTACCACCACTCCTCTCGAGTAATTGCAGCGTGATTTCCGGCATCCACCAAACGCCCTGCCTTTACCATGCGTGTGAACATATCGGACATGGTGCCTTCCCACACCTCCACCTGAACGTGATCAAGCCCCAACGCCATGGCGCCCCACTGCTCGGCCACAGAGCTCGACGAGTATTCAATCTGATAGCCCAACTCCGCAAAAACACCGCCGACTATATGCGCCAATATAATCTGACTGGACCAATCATTGGTAACGATTCTGATGGGTTGATCCCCATTTTGCGGCGTTGCCATAGCCTTACCGACGCCAACGGATAAAATGGCAACCGTACATAGCCCCAGAAGCAAAGGCCGCAGAAACAAAGGCCTCAGAAGCACGTGTTTTAAAAACAAAGCGCGTAAAACCTGATCCCGAAAAAGATGGAATCTATCTACAACTAACAAGTGACAACCTCTCGATCCTGTCTACAGTCTGGCGAGCAGTCACTGACTCCCTCGCCCCTCTCACGTATCTACTAAGCTTAGCCAACTCTGATTAAAGCGAAGCGTTAATTCACCAATACCTTGTCGCTGCGATAGAATTATTTCGAGCACAAAAAAAGGCGATTCCTTCAACAGGAATCGCCTTTTCAATCAAGCCAGTTGTGAGGGATTACTATTGCCTCTCGGCGCCACCCCTCACAAGCCGTTGGTTAACGCGGTTGCATACGAATACCGCCATCCATACGAATACATTCGCCGTTGGTGTAATCATTCTCAACAATGTACTGCGCAAGATGTGCGATTTCGTCGGGTTTACCCAAACGCTTGGGATTCAACACGCTGTTCTTCAGAGAGTTATAAGGCTCTTCGGGCAGAGTATCAAACAAAGGCGTGTGGATAAGGCCCGGTACAATAGTGTTCACACGAATACCCAAAGACGCCAAATCACGCGCCATCGGCAAAGTCATGCCCACCACTCCACCTTTAGTGGCACTGTAAGCCACCTGTCCGATTTGACCCTCATAGGCCGCAACCGAAGCGGTATTGATGATCACACCGCGACCGCCATCGTCAGTGACAGGATCGTTCTTAGCCATTTCTGCCGCTGCTAAGCGAGCGACGTTAAAGGTGCCTATTAGATTCACATTGATGACGTTCTTATAGGCATCCAGCGGGTGAGGGCCATCTTTGCCTACGGTTTTAATTGCGGCGCCAATACCGGCGTAGTTACAGCAGATATGAATCGCACCAAAAGTCTCAACGGTTTTTGCCATGGCCGCTTCAACGGAAGCTTCATCAGCAACATTCACATTGTTGTAGATAACGCTATCACCAAGCTCTGCAGCAACACTTTGACCGCGCTCATCGTTCATATCAAAGATAGAAACTTTAACGCCCTGCCCCGCAAAACGACGCACCGTCGCCTCACCCAAACCCGACGCACCACCAGTAACAACGGCAACCTTACCTTGTAACTCCATAACCATTCCTCAAAATAGAACAATCAATTCACGAGCCAAACACGGAGATCGCCAAGCACCACAACGCTCCGTCTCGCACTTGTGCCCTTTAGGGTATCTCGCACTTGTGCCCTTTAGGGCATCCCGAAACTCGAATTTCGTAATCTCGCATTCTCACAGCCCGCCCGCCCGCAATCAATCCAAAATACTGCTATAACCATCAGCAAAAATATCGCGGCTGATAATCAACTTCATAATCTCAGAACTGCCCGCCAAAATACGGTTAATTCGAGCACTGCTGAACATGCGGCAAATCGGGTATTCGTTCATGTAGCCGGCGCCGCCATGCAATTGAACCCCCTCGTCCATCATGCGCCACTCGATTTCGCTGGCTTGAAGCTTAGCCTTAGCCGCCATGTTTGCGGTTAACTTGCCTTCGTTGTGCAACGCGATACAGTGATCTACATACACTTGCATGATGTCGATTTCGGTATCGAGCTCTGCCAATTTGAACTGTGTATTCTGTTTATGAGAGAGAGGCTTACCAAAAACCTTACGCTCCATCACAAATTCTCGAGTCACATCAAAGGCGTGTCGCGCGTGAGCCATATAACCGGTCGCAGCGATGAGGCGTTCTTCGGCCAAACCTTCCATCAAGTAATAGAAACCCTTGGTTGGATCACCCAGGACATTTTCTTTCGGAATCTTCACATTGCTGAAAAACAACTCAGCCGTGTCTTGCGCTTTCATGCCCATCTTGTCGAGGTTACGACCGCGTTCAAAACCTTCCATACCTCGCTCGACCAAAAATAAGCCAACGCTGTAAGGGTTGTTTTCTGGATCTGTTTTAGCAGCAACAACCACCAAATCGGCGTTAATGCCGTTAGAAATATAGGTCTTAGAACCATTCAAGACAAAGTGATCGCCCATGTCTTTTGCGTGAGCACGCATACCGGACAAATCACTGCCGGCATCTGGCTCGGTCATAGCAACGGCTAACACCGTGTCGCCACTCACACAGCCCGGTAAAAAGCGTTTCTTTTGTTCTTCGCTACCAAAGCGACTCAAATAAGGGCCAACCAAACGGCTGTGCAAAGTCGCAAACCACTCACCGGTGCCCGCGCGAGTGTTTTCTTCCATAATGATCTGCTCGTAGCGAAAATCACTATCACCCAAACCGCCGTATTCTTCATCTGGCCAGATCATCAAAAAGCCCTGTTCACCGGCTTTCTTAAAAATCTCGCGATCAACAATACCCTTTTCCCGAAATTCCTCCATGTGCGGAGCCACTTCTTGCTCAAGGAATTTTCGATAAGCATCGCGGAACATGTTTTGGTCTTCGGTGAAATTGCGCATGATTTAGAACCTTATTATTAGTTAGATGACGAGATGACGAGATGACGAGATGACGAGATGACGAAAAGAGTCTAATTTATCACTCGAATCCCGTCATCTCGGCCCGCTAGGGCGTCTAGAATCTACGAAACACTATTTAAATATTTCGCCTTTCTCAGCCATTTCCACAACGTTAGCTGGCGCTTCAAAACGATCGCCGAACTTCGCTTGCAGCTCTTTACAGCGTGCAACAAACTTCTTGGCGCCGTAAGTGTTAACGAACTGGATGTAACCGCCGGTCCAGATCGGAGCACCAATGCCCATGATCGAGCCGATGTTACCGTCAGGTACGTTGCGCAGGACACCTTCTTGCAAGCACTTAAGGGTTTCAATCACCGAGCGGAACAACAGACGATCTTTCATGTCTTGCTCTTCTACGCCGTGATCGGCCTTGTAGTATTTGTCGACCAGTGGCTGCCAAACGGTTTTGCTGCCGTCTGCGGCGTAATCGTAGTAACCGCCGCCGTGATGGCGACCACCGCGATTGTTCTCGACGTAAACAAATTCAACCACTTCACTCATCGAATCGCCATCAGCTTGCTCTTTATACAAGCCCATTTCTTTCTGAGTGCTAACCACTTTGTGAGACAGCTGCTGGCTGGTTTCATCATGTACGGTCAATGAACCCACTGGCATACCGATGGCTTTACCCATGCCGTCGACCTGAATTGGGTGAACACCTTCTTGCAGAAGACGAACACCTTCATCAATGTAAGTACCAAAGGTACGCGAGGTAAAGAAGCCCACGGAATCGTTAACCACGATGGGGGTTTTTTTGATCTGACGAACATAATCAAAGGCGCGAGCCAGTGTCTCATCGCTGGTGTTTTCACCGGTGATAATTTCAACCAATGGCATCTTGTCTACAGGAGAGAAGAAGTGAATACCAATGAAATTGGCTTGATTGGTTGCGCCTTCGGCCAATTGAGTGATTGGCAGTGTTGAAGTGTTAGAGCCCCACACGCCGTTTTCAGCCAAGTAACCCTCGGTGGCTTTGGTGATCTTATGCTTGAGTTCCATGTTTTCGAACACGGCCTCGATGATCAAGTCACAACCTTGCAGATCTGCATCGTTGGCCGTGGCGGTAATCAAACCCAAAACTTGGGCTTTCTTCTCTTCGGTCATGCGCTTGCGAGAGATGCGTTTATCGAGCAACTTCTCGGTGTAGGCTTTACCTTTGTCCGCAGCGGCTTGATCGATGTCTTTCAAAACAACTTCGATACCGGCCATGGCAGAAGAATAAGCAATACCTTGGCCCATCATACCGGCGCCCAAGATACCCACTTTTTTCACTTTGCTTGGCGCAATGTCTTTCGGACGGCTAGCACCACCGTTAACCTTATTCAGACCAAAGAAGAAGGTACTGATCATGTTTTTAGCTTCAGGAGAGATAGCCAAACGAGTGAAGTTACGCGCTTCAACCACTTGAGCGTTATCAAAATCCAAACGCGCCGCTTCGGTGGCTGCATCCAAAATCATTTCTGGTGCAGGCAACAAACCGCGAGTTTTTTGCATCAACATGGCAGGTGCCATCATCAATGTCTGTGCCAGTTTCGGGCTGTTAGCACCACCACCAGGAATCTTGTAGCCTTTGTTATCCCAAGGCTGAATTGCAGCTGCTTCGTTGCCTTTGTTTTCAACAATCCAAGCTTTAGCGCGCGGCACCAACTCTTCAAGGGTTTCAACGGTCTCATGAATCAAGCCGGCTTTAAGGGCTTTTTCGGCGTTTACTTTTTTACCTTCTAAGAGGTAAGGCAACGCAGTTTCAAGACCCAACAAGTTAACCATACGCACGACACCGCCGCCGCCAGGTAACAAGCCTAAGCCAACTTCAGGCAAGCCCACTTGTACCGCTTTGCTGTTCCAAGCCACACGGTGATTACAAGACAGGCAAATTTCAAAACCACCGCCCAATGCAGCGCCGTTAATGGCAGCAACAACCGGTACCGGCAATTTTTCTAAGCGACGTAAACGCTCTTTAGTGGCAAGGATGCCGGTGTAGAACTCTTCGGCTTGCTCGGGCTGTACCGCCAGTAGCATGTTCAAATCACCGCCCGCAAAAAAGGTGCTTTTCGCCGATGCAAATACGACACCGCTCAAGCCGTCTTCTTTTTCTAAACGATCAACGGTTTCATTCATCGCCACGTTGTATTCTTCGTTCATGGCGTTAACAGGACCGGTCATGTCCATTGTGACGGTTACGATACCGTCGGCGTCTTTCTCGTAGTTAAATACACTCATTACTCTGTACCTTTACTCTGTACGTTTGATCATCCGCTCAAGCCCGATAAGATCTTGGCTTAGCGTCTCAAAAACCTGGGTGAAATCGCTTATACGCGCTCGATGATGGTAGAAATACCCATACCGCCACCAACACACAAAGACAACATGGCGCGCTTAGCATTACGACGCTCCAACTCATCCAACATGGTGCTGACCAACATAGCACCAGTGGCGCCCAGTGGGTGACCCATGGCAATGGCGCCGCCGTTAACATTGGTGATTTCGTGATCAACGCCCAAGTCTTTCATGTAGCGCATGGCGACTGAGGCAAAGGCTTCGTTGATTTCCCAAAGATCGATATCAGCAACGGTTAAACCCGCTTTATCCAAGCACTTCTTCGCGGCAGGACCAGGACCAGTCAACATGATGATGGGATCGGTGGCCAATACCGCGGTTGCCACAATGCGACCTCGTGGCGTCAAGCCCAGATCTTTACCGGCTTTTTCGCTACCGATCAAAACCGCACTAGAACCATCAACAATGCCCGAGGAGTTACCAGGGGTGTGAACGTGATTAATTTTGTCGACGCTGGTGTACTTGCGCAGAGCCACATCGTCGAAACCGAATTGACCCATCATCTCGAAAGAGGCCTTCAAATTACCGAGGCCTTCCAAGGTGCTGTTAGGCTTGATGAAGTCGTCTTTCTCGAGAATGGTCAAACCATTGCGGTCTTTAACCGGTACTACCGATTTGTCGAAGTAGCCATTATCGCGAGCAAAGGTCGCGCGACGCTGAGACTCAAGCGCGTAGTTATCCACATCGGTGCGGCTGTAGCCGTCGAGGGTGGCGATCAAATCGGCGCCAATACCCTGAGGGACAAAACCGGTCTTCATGGCGAATTCTGGATCGCCGCCCATGGCGCCACCGTTTGAGCCCATCTTGACGCGCGACATACATTCAACACCGCCCGCTACGATCAGGTCTTCCCAGCCTGAGGCTACACGAGCCGCGGCAGTATTTACCGCTTCAAGACCAGAGGCACAGAAACGATCGAGCTGAACACCGGCAACAGACTCGTCCCAATCGGCATTTTGCGCAATCATCTTAGCAACGTCAGAACCCTGCTCGCCGACAGGTGTGACACAACCAAATACCACATCATCAACATAAGACGTGTCTAGGTCATGACGCGACTGAATTTCGCGAAGTAAGCCTGCACCCAAATCAATAGGCTTTACCGTGTGTAGACTTCCGTCGCTCTTCCCTTTACTGCGTGGGGTACGAACAGCGTCAAAAATGTAAGCTGAATTAGCCATAACCTTCCTCGTTAGATATAGTTCCGGGATCTGATATCCGGGTTGCTTTTAGGTTGCATGCAGTTTGAAAGATGCACTGCCAACATGCATTGACGGCTTGAGACAGTCAGATTGACATTCTCCGACAGCCTCAGGCCCACATAGGAACAGCGCTCACTATTACTGTCACCAGCGAGCAGCTTGCTCTTGTTAGAACACCATTCGCTCCCGATTCACTCTCGATTAACTCTCAAATCGGGACGCCTGCGTCAGATGACCGGCGCCCTTTGAGGTTGAGCCCTTCGAGCTGACGCCCTAAATCTGAGACGCCGCCCCTCGTCCATGCCATAGTGTAGTTAAGTCTTGCGAGACGAGACAGGGGAATTCGATCACAGACGCTGGATCTGATTCTGTTAATATAAACCGCTACCAGCGCTCATTTTGACAGCCATCGCCAACCAAAAGACCAGATCTGAATGACACAACAGACCTACCCTCGAGCCGTGATGTTCGCCGACCTTAGTGGCAGCTCCTCTCTGTACAAGTCACTTGGCAATTTAGATGCCAAAGAGATGATTGATGACACGCTCAGCGCCATGATCAGCGAAGTTAAGCTGCACAACGGTCGCTTAATCAAAACCATTGGCGACGAAATTATGGTGTCCTTCGAAGATCCCAGTCACGCCTGCCATTGCGCACAAATGTTACAGCGACAAGCCTCACTCATCGACGCACAACTGCCAGTTCGCATTGGCGTCGCTTTTGGCGACACGCTACTCGATCAAGAAGATCTATTTGGCGACACGGTGAACGACGCCGCCCACCTCACACACATTGCTCGCGCCGGACAAATACTGCTCACCCAAGCACTGGCCGATTGCTTGTCCGAATCCTTGCGCCGTGAGTGCCACGAATTTGACCGAGTCACCATAAAAGGACAAGCCGACAAAAGCATCATCTATCGACTGCACTGGGAATCAATGACTCAGGCCCACAACGCCACTCGAGTCATGAGCATCGAAGACAATACCCAACCCCATCACGTCGCTCACTTAAACCTGCAATACGGCGAACAATCGCTGGATTTACTGCCCGAGAATACCCCCTTTATATTGGGTCGCGACAGCAATTCGGCCAACCTTCGAATCAACAGCGATCTGGCCTCTCGCGAGCACTGCGAAATCGTCTTCCGCCGCGGCAAGTTCGTACTCGTCGATCACAGCACCAACGGAACCTACGTCGCCACCTCTTCCCAAGACGAAATCTACCTGCGCCGCGAAGAGCTGCCGCTGATGGGAGATGGGAAGATTGCTTTGGGGCAATCTGTTAAAAAAGGTGGGGAGTTGGTGGTTAGGTTTAGGGCTTCTAGTTGATTGATACCCTAAAGGGCACAAGTGCGAGATGACGGGATGCGAGATAACGGGATGCGAGATGACGGGATGCGAGATGACGGGATGCGAGATGCGAGCTACAAGCAACCAGAACCTGCCGCGACCAGACTGCCTCGTCATCTCGTCATCTCGTCATCTCGCATCTCGCATCTCCCAAAAAAACTAATCCTCCCCCTTTATACCCTTGGTCAATCCGTTCACTCCCTCAACGGTGGACTGCAACATCCCCATAAAACCGCCCTTCTTACCGGCTGCCGTGTTTTGCAACAAGCCGAAGCTGTGGCAGGAGTCTTTTATGGACTGGGCTATTTTGGAGGCGGAAACACACTCCAACGCTAATTCGACCGCTTCGCTATCCGCTTTTGATTCCAGCGCTAGCTGTATTTTGGTGGGATAAAACTCTGGGATTAAACCGCCATAGTGCTCCTTGGCTGCAACAGCTTTTCCGGCATTACTAAGGTGGCCTTGACGAGCCATATCCAATGACATTTCGGCGAGTTTACTGTTAGGCACATGAAGATAGGAACTGATTCGCACAGCATTGAGTGATGCTCGTCGTTGATCTTGCTGATAAGAACGCACTAAATATGCCGCATAGCGAGTGAAAGGCGCATTGGCGGTACTTCCGGAGATTCCTTTGCTTGCCATGGCAGCCGCCGCATTAAGATCTTCTTGGGCGAGCAGCTCCGCGGCATTGAACGCATGGTCATACTGCGCGAGCAAGCGTTTAGCGCTTCCCTTTTTATATGCACCAGCCAGATCCAATTTGGTCGGACGCGCCGTTACGTCTAGCCCAAAGTTCTCATTCATATAATTCGAGACTTTGGCGACACGCTTTTCTGGCACCGGATGAGCGCTTTTGAAGAAGCCAAGCACTGCCTTTTTTGCTCGGCCCTTAAACGTCTTCATCATGCTGTCGTTCATTTTGTCGAGTGCAGAATCTAAATCACCGAACTCACCTAGCTCGTCGTAACTCGCCAATTGCTCTAGTAGCTGCACCTTAGTTTCTTCCACAAGAGACTGCGCCGACAAGGTCAGAGTCTCATTCATCAGTTGCTCGACTTCAAAAGAGCTGCTCAGGCGCTCCAGACTATTTTGCAAAGCGACAACGGCAAAATCACCGGCCACCATTAAATCCGCCGCCAACAGATCGGCGTCAACTTCAGCCCCGCGGCTAAAAAAGCTACTGTGGTAAGCCTGATACACAATTGATGCCCGCCGGCGTTGCGCTGAAGCTTGCATCATACCCTTAAGAAAGCCCTCCTTAATCTCAATATCATACTTACCCTGAAGGTTTTTACTTACCTCGGTACCTTGGATGAGTTCATGCAGCTGCTTGCCCGTTTCGTAATAGTCGAAGAACTGTTCAGCCATTAAGATGTTTTTATTCTTTTTATTATGGCCGAGTAGAACATGAGACAACTCGTGAGCAATCACCGCTGCAAGCTCATCATCGCTCTCGACCAATTCAAGGGTGCCACGATTAATGAGGATTTCATCGGCAATCAATGTCTCTCCACCATAGACCGTATTAGGCTGGCCAACTTTCACAAAAATGGAGATATTTGGCACCCGCCCCGGCCAGTTTTCTAGTAATCGATCAGCGATTTTATATAGCGGCCCGACCACTTCAGGGTCATCAATGAGAAACCCCTGATCCAAAATATGCTTCGGTTCGTCGTCATCTTTTCGACGATCAAGCCATTCCTGCAATCGATACTGAGTGAGTGATGCCTGCGACTGTGTTTGTCCGGTGAAATAGGTTGATTTCTTAACCTTGCGAGTATCAAAAAGATCAGTGCCAAAGCTTGTTAATGGCGAGACAAATAACAATGCAGATAACACTGCCGTGATGAGATTACGTCGAGACAACATACAAACCTCCTCATTTAGTCGGGCTACAACTATCACCAAAACCAATAGTAACCCCAGGGTTCGATGACTCCTGCTTGCCAATATGACTATCAGGACAGGGGATTCTCTTCTTGTTGGACATCTCCAAGCCCACCATTCCTAACCAAACGGGCTCATCATAATTGGGGAGCTGAACGCTAAGAGTGGCACTGCCTTTACCACGCTCAACTACTTTAATCCCCTTAACCACACCTTCTGATGTTTGATGTTCAGTCATCATTTTTTCAAATTTTTTCGCACTTAACACTTCTAATGGCTTCAGTGAAGAATCATACAAACGAACTTTTTTTACCGTTACTCCAACCACATAGTGATCTGTTTTCGCATCCTCTGCGGCGGCATTTAGTCCCAGCGAAGTGCACGCTATTACGGGGATAATTCGAACATATTTTTGATAGATCTTAGACAGTGTCGACTTCATGAGTAAGCTCCTTTTTACTAACATCAATAATCGTGATTGTGATGAACTAAAAACAGCCCTATTGTGGTCTACTTCTGTGCGATTACTTTATCCGCGCAAGAATTTTAACAACCATCATAAGCCGTTGTTTTCCCTCTGTGGCTAGACCACAGCGAGTAAAAAGAGAAAATTGCACCAACGCCATAGGTTAAAGTCATCGTGGAATACAACCAAACTGACGCCTCGGGGTGCAGCGAAAAAAACACCAAAGGCCCGAGTAACACACCGATAACCAGCACCCAAATTGCGCTAAACCACAAGGCTGTCATTACTGCTTGAACTAAGGTATTCAGATTACTGCCCCGATGAAAAATCATGATGCTAGGGCGCCCCAAACGAAACCAACTGGTTTTCCATAGAGCTTTAAAAGGCTCTGGATTCACAATCAACAAGAGTGCCGCAATACCGATCCAATTAGTCGGTGCACTGTGCGTAAAATAAATCAGCGAAGACACCAACATCGACAACATCAATACCACCGCCACACCGAATTTTACATTCATCAATAGGCGTTCATTTTCATCAACTTTCGATTGTTGAAAGTCCATATACACGCTAAAGGCCGTGAACAGAATCAACACCAACGCGCTGGCTATGGCCTCATTTATCTCACTGCTGCGAGATTGATCATCGACAAGAAAGTTGGGACCAAATTCAATCAGGTTATCAAGGGCCGCAGCATGCCAAAACACTCCTGGAACCTTTCCGTGAACCGGAGACTCACTGATATCGGGATACTGTTTAAGGTGAGCACCCAGCAATACAATCTTATCTTTCACCAAGGCTCCGAGCTCTTCAGAGTTCTCGGTCGGCAATAGGAGGCTAACGTTTGTATGATAAAGACAAGAGGGACGCCACTCTCCCGAAAAACCATGAAAAGCATGTACCACAAACAACCTTAATGACTGCCAAGCCCCACTAACGAATCCCTGCCTTTGTGGCTGACACTCTACTCCGGTTTTTTGGTAATAACGCGCCATACTGGCGGCTGGCGCGTAACCCCACTGGATGAACATTGTTTTATCTTCATCTGCAGCAGTGAACATAGAACAAGAATGGCTTTTGCACCAATGCTTATAAAGAGCGTAAGCGGCGGTGTCATATTCGCGCTCATCATAAGCGGCTTGTCGCAGCACATATTGATAATCTTCAGCATGCATCTCAGCCAGCGCTGAATGCTCAGCTCGTACCCCATTAAACTCCGGTATCGGTTTATACATCATGCCCGCGAAAAACACCGGCACCTGCTCCTCCAACCACAGATCATTGGCCGCCGACATCATCCCCGCCAAAGCATCACGGCGCTCGAGCGAATCAGCCACATAACTCAAGTCGACAAATACCGATTGAGCACCAGAATCAACAACCGCTTGCAACAGTTGTGTGTGAGTAAAAGGCGGCAAAGGCCATTGCCACTTATTGTGCTCTAAGTACTGATCGTCAAATAACAAAATGACAATTTCATCTCGCCCTTTGACGAGTCGATCGGAATATCCCGTTCGGTCACTGTCAGCTGGAGATTTATTACTCGTTCCGTAGAAAGGTGACGCTAGAGCGCTAAAAAGAAGGGAAGATAAACGATCTGTGGTAGTCGCCAGACCGAATGGATCGGCAAAGATCTGAAATATGGACACCAAAATCGCTGCAACAGCAGCCAAACATTGGTAGCGAATAGTCCTTTTCAGTTCATCCATGAAACTCTCCTAGGTACGAGAGAAACCATACTAAATAATTAGTTTTGTTTCCATAGGATGTGGGGTTCGAGATAACGAGATGACGAGATGACGAGATGCGAGATGTGGGATGTGGGATGTGGGATGTGGGATGTGGGATGTGGGATGTGGGATGTGGGATGTGGGATGTGGGATGTGGGATGTGGGATGTGGGATGCGGGATGCGGGATGCGGGAT
>JBOEGJ010000035.1:37036-61606 GCA_050633365.1 Cellvibrionaceae bacterium
TGCGGGATGCGGGATGCGGGATTTTAGTGGCTAGTTACTAGTGGTTAGGAAAAGAAAGTTGAGGCGGGGATACGGGATTCGAGATTCGAGATTCGGGATTCGGGATTCGGGATGGCGAGATGCGAGACTTTAGTGGCTAGTTTCTAGTGGCTAGGAGAAAGTTGGGATTCGAGGTTCGAGGTTCGAGGTTCGAGGTTCGAGGTTCGAGGTTCGAAGAGTATCGACGCCTTCTCGTCGCTGCAAGATACCCTGAGAGGCCAAGTTCGAAGTACCGCCAATTCATTTGCCGAGGTCACTGGTGGGTATAGGCGCCTAATTAAGAGATAAAACCGGTAGAAAGATCACGGCTTGCTTAAAAAATCGATATAGAGCACCTCTAACTCCCCTGCTTCATCAGATCATTTTCCCCTTACCAATCCACTATCAATAAGTAATTCGTCTTAAAGTGGGTTATTTTTAATCAGTTAAAATCAAGTCAATTTTGGCCCCATTACAGCCAAGTCGCCTGAATCTGGGCGGTGGCGCTCGGTTCCGTTTTCAAGGTGATTTCTGACACCTAATCGTCATCTTCATGCATTACTTTTTTGTCTAAGCCATGGGCTTCCCTGTCTCTACCAAAACCGCCAACATAATCCATACTCTGTTGTAGAAGGAGTTAATGAGATGAACCGAGCAACCAGATCAAGAAGTTCTCGACGCGCAAGACTAAGAGTCAGTGCCTTCACCCTTAGTGCGGCCTGTGCACTGCTCATTAGCTCATCCGTGCATTCGGCAGACGGTATCCAAGCCGATCAGCACAACGACTTATTCGTGCCCGACAAGCTCAGTTACTACAATCCGCTTAAGCACAATAAGCAGCAGGTTAAGGGCGATGCCAAGCGTTACGCTACCTCGTCTGTGGCGCTGAGTAATCTTCAGCTCGAAGATGCGGCCAATCAAATACGTACTAACGAGATGAGTTCACAACAGCGAGCGCTGAACCATCAATGGCTCGAACAACATCATCACGGCGACAACCCCGACGTGGGCAGTAAAGTGTTGTCGAAGTTGGTAAAAATGGGATTCAGAACCTACTGGGATGGGGTTCGCAATAAACACTACTCTTCCGCCAAAGCCGTCCCCGATGGCAACGGTACCGGGAAAGTCAGTGAAGACGTCGACTACAAGATTCGACTCTCAGGCAACAAGGTTAAATTAAGTTTTGAATACGAGTTTTAGTTCTTTCTCTCTCCTCCTTAGCTATTAGCACTTAGCTTTTGTTACAATCTTGCCCGCACTCCTCGCGGGCATTTTTTTATGACAAAACAAAGTTTACCCACCGCCAGTATGTTTAAGCGGTTAATCGCCATGATCTACGATTCTCTGATCATCATGGCCGTTACCATGGCCTATGGCGCCTTATATTTAAGTGTGAAACACGCGATTTTCGATATCGAGCTCGCCGCCGACGAACGGGCCACCATGGGCACACCCGGTTTCGTGGGATTGATTGTAGTGCTCGAGGCTTTCTTGTGGTTTTTCTGGTGCCGCGGTGGTCAAACACTAGGCATGCGCGCCTGGCGATTGCAGATGGTGCAAGACAACGGCCATACCCCAAACCTACTGCAAGCAATGATTCGCGGATTGATCGCGCCCTTTAGCCTATTCGCCTTTGGGCTTGGCTTTTTTTGGGGGTTTTGGGACAAAAACAACCGCACCTGGCACGATCACGCCAGCGGGACTTGGGTGGTTCAATTGGAGAAAAAATGACGGGTGACTCACGTCGTCATTGAAAGTCTCGCCACACTCGGAACAAAAGTAAAAATCAAACAAGCCAAAGCAAAAGAGCCCGATACCCCCTCTTTTACTTTGACACTTTTCTCCATCACCGGCCTTGTCGAGACAACGCCTAACGATGATTCAAATTCGGCCCACAGACCAGTACTTAAAGCCTTTGGTTTTCATGTTCTCGGGCTCAAACAAATTGCGCCCATCGAAGATGACCGGATCGCGCAGCTCGCTTTGAATAAAACCAAAGTCTGGGGCTTTGAAGTTCTGCCACTCGGTACAAATAATCAGCGCATCGGCGCCTTTTAACGCCATCTCTTTGGTGCCCATCAGCACTAGGTCATCGCGAGAGCCATAAATTCTCTGTGCCTCATCCATCGCTTCAGGATCAAAAGCCTGTACCTTTGCGCCAGCGGCCCAAAGCGCCTCCATCACCACTCGACTTGGCGCCTCTCTCATATCATCGGTTTTGGGTTTAAACGATAAACCCCAGAGAGCAAAAGTTTTACCCTCTAGCGTTGGACGAGCTTGCGCCGGATCGCACTCGTAATGCGCACAAACATATTCAAACAGCTTGTGTTTCTGACGATTATTCACGTCTTCAACGGCTTTCAAAATCTTGGAATCGCACCCCATTTGATCCGAGGCACGAATCAACGCCTGGATATCTTTCGGGAAACACGAGCCCCCATAACCACAACCGGGGTAGATAAACTGATAGCCAATACGCTGATCACTACCAATGCCTTTTCGCACGTTTTCGATATCGGCACCGACACGCTCGGCTATATTAGCGACTTCGTTCATGAAACTAATTTTTGTCGCCAACATGCAATTGGCAGCGTACTTGGTCAGCTCCGCAGACTTCACATCCATGAAGAGTATTCTGTCGTGATTGCGGTTGAAGGGTGCATACAACTCGCGCATCTCGGTCATTAGCTGCTGTTTCGTCTCTCCTTCGGCGTCGATCCCTATAACGATGCGATCCGGCCGCATGCAGTCACTCACGGCAACCCCCTCTTTCAAAAATTCGGGGTTCGAAATCACGTTCGCCGCGGGACGTGGTTGGTCCTGAAAGCGCTCTTCAAGCACCCCATTAACCCGCGCCAACACCTTATCCGCCGTGCCCACCGGCACTGTCGACTTATTAACAATGATCTTATCGCGGTTCATATGAGACGCGATGGTTTCAGCCACCGACAGCACATACCTTAAATCAGCCGAACCATCTTCGTCCGGCGGCGTACCTACGGCGATAAAGATAATATCGCCAAACTCGATGCCCTCCTCGGCGGAGGTGGTGAAACTAATACGCCCGGCCTCGAAATTAGACATCACCAAAGGCGACAAACCCGGCTCATAGATGGGGATAACCCCCTCTTTTAGATCGGCGATTTTTTTCTCATCAACATCCACACAACACACGTCATGCCCGACCTCGGACAAGACGGCTGCCTGGACTAATCCGACGTAACCTATTCCAAAAACGGTCACCTTCACTGTGCTCTCCTTTTCGCGGATCAACGTTTCTATCGATGGTACATACTAACTCTATTATTGTGACAGGATCTAGCGTGCGGGGGGCGGGATGACGAGATGTGAGATGCGGGATGCGGGATGCGGGATGCGGGATGCGGGATGCGGGATGCGAGATGCGAGATGCGAGATGCGAGATACCCTAAAGGGCACAAGTGCGAGACTTTAGTGGCTAGTTTCTAGTGGCTAGGAAAAGAAGAGTTGGGATGGGGATGCGAGATGGCGAGATGGCGAGATGAGGGATTTTAGTGGCTAGTGGCTAGTTTCTAGTGGCTAGGAAAAGAAAAGTTGAGGCGGGGATGCGAGATGAGGGATTTTAGTGGCTAGTTTCTAGTGGCTAGGAAAAGCAAGGTTGGGCTTTGGGCTGCTACCCTAAAGGGCACAAGGGGATTCTAGATACCTTAAAGGGCGCAAGTGCGGGATGACGAGGTACGAGCCAGGGGAAATTGGATAAAAGCTTCGTCCGCTGTAGGCTTCACCTAAAAACAGGGCTTCTATCTATTTGTATTTTTCCTAACGACTAACACTTAGTAAACCGCTGAAAAACGTCATTGCGAGGAGCGTAGCGACGTGGCAAGAGCCTGCCCCGCGAAGCGTTTTGGGCATCCATGGTTTAGTGATACAAAACAAGGTTTACTGCCAAACTGGATTGCTTGGCTTAATAGTCCCTACTTTTGGCGCTAACGCTCGCAATGACAAGTTACCCTGCCTTTTAGCGTTCCCTAGAAACTAGTTTGTAGTGGTCATGTGTAATTTGCGAATCACCTCCCCCTAAAAAATCGGCGATACGTTATCATCCCTTCAGGTAAGAGCCTTCTTAAGCTTGCGCAGAAAAAACACAATGCTTAGATTCGTTTCCACAGGAAGGTCGAAAACGCCAAAAAATGGAATGAAAATTAGAGCAGAGCGCGGCGTCCGTCGTTGCAGCTAAAAGCTCTATCTTTTATAAAAGGAATTAAGATGCAACATGTAAACACCGTGATTACGGGAATGGCTTTGGGATTTATTTCACAGCTATTTGGAGTTACTTTCAGTCTTCAAGCGATTCTCGAGTTCATTGGGCATATATCCCCCCTTATTGTTGGAGTCTTCTTATACCTAAAAGCCAAAGACTGGCATGAGACCAGTGCAAAAGGTGCAGCCATGCATTGGGATCTGCTAAGCGAAATCTATGATCCCGAAGAAAGGCAATTAACGAGTAAGCGTGTGCCTGAAATAAGACGCCTCTACATGAAAAAATTGCTCTTAGGTGCATTCGCCCTGGCAGCTCTCAGTTTATTCTTTCAAGAAATCCACTGGTATCTAGCCAGAAATATCGCATTTGTCGTGGTCTTGATTGCTCTAATGACCAGCGTACAACTTGATAAGAGAACCCGCGTATCCGTCTCACGGGTGTACTATCCTGCCACCACTGGATTTCGAGATTTGATGGAGAAAGATTCCACACTCGCCATGCACCTTATTGGCATGCATGACCTAACCTCGCCGGAACGAGACCGCCTCTATCAAACCGTGCGCAGCGTGGCAAATACCCCAGAGCATCCAGACCATAAATTAGCGCAGAAGTGCTTGAATCGTTATCAAGGAACTCATGACGAGAGCTTTTTTGTTTCTCCGTTCATAAAACACCTGACAACGGACGAGCTCTGCAATCTTGGTAACAAAAACTGCGAACACACAAAGCTGGAACAAGAATGCCAATGGAGACTTGAAGACCTTTAAGCAATCGGCAAACCCAACCTAGTTCTCTCCATCCCCCGCACCACTTATGACTACTATTAAGGGTCATAAAATACCTTGACCCGCATCTTATGACCCTCTAAGCTACCCATATGAGTAAAATCACCCTGCAAATCCATTTTGATCAACAGTGGCATGATGCCGCTGAGGTCAGCTTTGACGCCCCAGAACAAGGGCATAAGGGGCCTGCACGCCTCGACTATTTGGCTCCTTATGTGATCGAGCATATGGGCAGTGAAAATAGTGAAGGGGCTGATGGCGGAAGAGCCAGAATCAGCTGCCGCTATCCAGTGGATTTTGCCAGCCACGGTGAACCACGCTGGCCCGCGTTTCTACTGGATTTGTTACCTGGTGGCGAAGGCCGTCGTCGCTGGGCCGAACGGCTGGGTATTACCACCGGCTTAAGTGGTGAACTGGCCCTGTTGCAGCACGCTGCGGCAAACCCAGCGGGTAATATTCGCGTAAAAGAAGCCGCTAACTCCCATCACCGACTGCCTCAACAATTACCCGATGAACAAGGCCTGCTAACGCCCACCGTTCAGCATCCCGGTTTCACCAAAGCTAGCATAGTCAAGAAGCGAGAACACTTTATTGAGTATGCCTACAACCTTGGTGCCGCCGTGGCTGGTGCGACCGATGTGCAGGGCGAAGCCCCGAAGTTTTTGCTGACCGAAGATCACAACGGCCAATGGCACGCCGAAGGCGCACTGCCAGACTCAAAGATTAAAAAGCATTGGATTGTAAAATTTGCGCGGGGTAAAACCACCGCCGACCAACAGCTATTGCGCAATGAAGCCCCCTATCTCGAAACGGCGCGAGTATTTGGAATACAAGTTGGCGAACCGCTGCAATACAAGAATGGGGCATTGTTTATACCGCGCTTTGATCGTATTCAACATCAAGGCCACACCGAACGCTTGGCCATGGAATCTCTCTACGCCATTAGCGGCATTGCCGAATTTGGAGTTGCAAGCTCGCACGAAGAGCTAGCCAGCGCCTTAATGGAAACACTGGCAGAGAACGACCGCCCCGCGACCGCACTGGAATATATCAAACGCGATCTGCTAAATGTGGTGATGGGTAATACCGATAATCACGGCCGCAATAGCGCCGTATTGCGCGACCAAAACGGTCACACCCGCCTCAGCCCGTTATTCGATTTCGCGCCCATGTATTTAGATCCAGAAGGCATTGCCCGTATCACCCGCTGGAACCGCGACAAAGAACAGGCAGGCCGCCCTCAGTGGCAAGCCGTGTGTGAGTTTTTTAACTCATGGGTCGACGAAGCCTGGCTATTAAGAGAAGTAACGGCGCTAAAAGAACCGCTGTTACAGCTTGCCGATGTTATGGCGGCGGCGGGCATTGATAGCGATATTATTGAGCGACGCCAGGCGGCCATTGAGAGCAATTTAAACCAGCTACAGCTGCTTAAACTGTAATTAAAGTAATCACTGTCATCGCCAAGAGTGCAAACCACAAGACGATAATTCATGACTGCATGCCGTGTGGATTGCGTCGCTCTACTGAGCCAAGCCCACCACCTGTGTTGGCTCACCCATATCGTAATTGAGAAACCTCATGCCCAGAGCCAAAATCGACAAGCTTGACCCAGCCAACTTCAATACCCAAAAGCTTGCCCTGTTGGAGCGTATTCCCAAAGGCGAATTGACCCTGGGACAAGCCACCAAAGAAATGCGCCTACTACTGGGAATGACTCAGGAAGAATACGGCGCGAAAGTGGTGGGGTTATCACGCAAAATCGTCAGCGCCATTGAAAATGACACCCACAACCCGGAGCTAGAGACGCTGAAGAAAATCTCCAAGCCGTTTGGATTACGCGTGGGATTTGTGCGTTAGTGGGATTCGGGATGGCGAGATACCCTAAAGGGCACAAGGGGATTCGAGATACGGGATGGCGAGATGGCGAGATGAGGGATTTTAGTGGCTAGTTTTTAGTGGCTAGGAAAAGAAAAGTTGAGGCGGGGATGCGAGATGTGGGATGCGAGATGCGAGATGCGAGATGAGGGATTTTAGTGGCTAGTTTCTAGTGGCTAGGAAAAGAAAAGTTGAGGCGGGGATGCGAGATGTGGGATGCGAGATACCCTAAAGGGCACAAGTGAGGGATTTTAGTGGCTAGTTTCTAGTGGCTAGGAAAAGAAGAGTTGGGGCGGGGCTGCTACCCTAAAGGGCACAAGTGCGAGATGGCGAGGTACGAGTAAAAGAAATTGGATAAAAGCTTCGTCCGCTGTAGGCTTCACCTAAAAACACGGCTTCTATTTATTTGTATTTTTCCTAACGACTAACACTTAGTAAACCGCTGAAAAACGTCATTGCGAGGAGCGTAGCGACGTGGCAAGAGCCTGCCCCGCGAAGCGTTTTGGGCATCCATGGTTTAGTACTACAAAACAAGCCTTACTACCAAACTGGATTACTTGGCTTAATAGCCCCCTACTTTTGGCGCTAACTTTCGCCATGACGAGTTAAAAATTCTGTTTTCGCGGTAGCCTTTTGGTAATGAATGCTAGGCTGGCTCCGATCAGCACGCCCACGCCGTCAGCCAGTGCATCTTGCCAATCGAAAGCGCGTTTGGGTAAAAACCAGTCTTGGCCGAATTCAATACCCACTCCGAGCGCCCCTAATCCCAAACATACCAACACCAACGACCAGCGTGGAAACGCCAGCAACACTGCAAAGGTTAAGCCCGCAAAGGCAACCAAATGCGTCCATTTATCAAAGTCTTGAGTGTACTGCGGAATAGGCTCGGGCCGAAAAGCCGCCCAGAGCAAAATGATAAAGCCTAGTAAGGAAACCAACCGCCAAAGATGTGAAGAGAAAAAGAATTTAATACTACCGAGCTCCTAGGCGAGACATACTGAAGGGTGCGAGATACGAGATACGAGATACGAGACACCCTAAAGGGTGCAAGTACGAGATATCCTAAACAATATAAGTTGTAATTCAAGCTCGATAGACCCAACAGCTGTTTAGCTATCTTTTTCTCGTCATCTCGCCATCTCGCATCTCGCATCTCGCATCTCGCATCTATGCCCTAATAAGCATTCTTCCCCACAAACCCTTTAAACACGGTCTTGAAGATGATCTTCAAATCCCACCAAACCGACCAGTGATGGATGTAGTGTAGATCATGCTCGATGCGTTTTTCCATCTTCTCGAGTGTGTCGGTTTCGCCGCGCCAGCCGTTCACCTGAGCCCAGCCGGTAATGCCTGGTTTGATTTTGTGGCGGCGCATGTAGCTTTTTACTTGGCCGCGAAATTCTTCGTTGTGGGCAATGGCGTGCGGGCGTGGGCCTACGATCGACATGCTGCCTTGTAGTACGTTGATAAACTGCGGCAATTCATCGAGTGAGGTTTTACGGATAAACGCCCCGACACGAGTAATGCGGTTGTCGTTCTTGGTGGCCTGTTTAAAATCGCCGCCGTTTTCCATGACTCGCATGGATCTAAACTTCCACACATCGATGGATTTACCGTCCATGCCGTAGCGTTTTTGTTTGAAGATGGCCGGGCCCGGCGAGGTCAATTTAACCAGTGCGCCCACCGCCAGTAAGACCGGTGTAATCATCACCAAAATTAGCGACGCGACCACAATGTCTTCGGCGCGCTTGAGCCAACCGTTCAAGCCGCGCATGGGTTCGCCAATCAATCCAAAGGCAGGCAGACCATTAAGGTTGATACTGCGAGCGTGCAATAATTCAAATACAAACAGATCGGGCACCACATAAACCGTAGCGGTGGAATTGGCCAAGCGATTGAGCAACTCTTGAATGCGTTTTTCGGCGCGCATGGGCAAGGCGATATACACACTGTCGAGCTCGCCGGCCTCGGCTTTTTCGACCAGCTCTTTAAAGCTGCCCACCGCGTCGCACTCGATATCGGTATTGCCACAGGCACGGCGGCAATCGTCGCTCAGGTCTTCGGCTTTGCGGCGATCATCAAAGAAACCATGAATCTTGTAACCCGCCCAGGTGGCGCTGTGCAAACGAGCGGCAACCTCTTGAGCCAATGATCCAGTACCCACAATGGCCGCAGTGCGGGTGTTGTAACCGCGCAAACGCATTTGTCGCAATACAACGCGAACCACTAAACGCCAAAACAATAAAAGAAAGAAACCCAGCACGAACCACTCAGCAAAGGTCGGCCAAGTGAACAAGGTATCGGCGATGGGGCTGTACTGACCGATCATCACAATGATGGCAAAACCGATGGTCCAACACAGGCCCACTTGTTTGGCCTCGGCCCACAAGGTTTCGGAACGCCAGGAGCGATAAATCTCGGTGAAATCCGCGAGGATTTGATGCAACAATCCCGCAAGAATACCGGCTATCCAGAAATCACTGCTCAGATTAAAACTATTGAGATAACCCACCAGCCCAAGAGCGGCGACGATCAAAACGGAATCTAGGCAACGGGAAATAAACGCGAATTGAGAAGCGTAAGGTTTAATCAAACCTTGTTTGGCAGACACTATAAGGTCCCTCTATTGGCCATCCGTAGTATTAAATCTCCAAGCTATTCACCACCGGCGCGGCCTTGCACCGAAAATAGCTGTGTCTTAAAAGCTCGCACCACACCGGTGCTACAACTGTTTTTTTCATCATCGAAACGGTGAAAAAACGTGCGGCAATTTTAACGACAGGCGCACAAAACCACAATCGTTTTGTGAAATAAGTCACACTTTATTTGGCTTTGCACGACCTAATAACCCAAGGCTTTACCAATTGCTCATCCAACCCATCACACATGGCCGCTTTTTGCCCGTGTTGGGTAGCAATCGCGATGGCCGTGCGACTTTGCTGATTCGAAAATCCCAATAACCGCAAAAAGGCCTTGTGGGTTTTAATCTGTTGATCTTCTTCCAGTAACGACCAAGATCCTAAACCTGCATTCACAAGATTAAGCAGAGCCTTAGGCTCACTTACCCCTGTCGACAGCACCGCATCAAAAGCGCTGGAGAACTCCTCATCCACCTCCCCCAGCTGCGCCTTGAGCAGTAACAACTCCGACCAACCATAAGCCCAATAAGGCCGCACTGTTAACGCAGCCCGAAAACTCGTTAATCCCTTGCGCGTTTCAACATCACTAGGCGCCACACCTTCAACAAAAAAATGCCAACTGGATAAACGCCCTAAAGCCTGTAAATAATCCGGATGATCAAAGGAAAGCTGCTCGGCAAACTCAAGCGATGCCCGAGCAGCCATCAACTGCGACAAATTCGGCACCGAGCCCGACTGCTCCCAACGGCGCTCCAAGCGAGTGGCTTGATGAGCGTTGATATCGGCTAGGAGAGCGAGGAAAGAAGACGCGACTAAAGCGAGCAGCAAAAAGCCGAGCAAGAATAGACGCTTATCGACTCTCGAGTGGGTTCTCGCTTTATTCTGTGATCGAATGTGTTTACTCATTGAACTGTATCCATTGTCGGGATTCGAGATTCGAGATTCGGGATTGGAGATACGAGATACGGGATTCGAGATTGGAGATACGAGATACGAGATTCGAGATTCGAGATTCGGGATTCGGGATGCGAGATGCGGGATTCGAGATTGGAGATACGAGATACGAGAGCACCCAAGCGGAAGGCTATCGCCCTCGCATCTCGTCATCTCGTCATCTCGTCATCTCGCCCTCTCGCATCTCGCCCTCTCGCATCTCGTCATCTCGTCATCTCGTCATCTCATCATCTCATCATCTCATCATCTCGAGTCTGCCCAATTATTAACCGAGGATTCCCCTCAACCAACCTCAACGCCTCAACATCGCCCACAACCTCTGCCGCCGCATCGCGCCCCGCCGACAAATTTACCGGGCGGCGATCTACATGGTGTGCATCCGAAGCCAAAATCGTCACCGCTCCGCGCTCTAACAACTGAATGGCACGCTCTTGGGCCAAGTCACCAAACTGACCAGCCACACTGCCCGCCGTCACCTGAAACAAACAGCCCAACTCAATCAACTGATCAAGTTTTTCAAGCTTGCGCATCACATCTTTATTGCGCTCGGGGTGCGCGATCATCGGCAACACATCGTGCTTTAACAACCAGGCAACAATCTTCTCGGTGCCCGGTAAAATATGACTGTGGGGCATCTCGAGCAACATCACCCGCTTGCCATCCCACTCCCCCAAAAACGGAATCTCGCCGTTGGGTAACATCGACAAAATCTCGGGCCCAATACGAACCTCACCGGCAAAATCAATCGTCAATGGAATTGATGCATCAGCCAACGCCAACCGAAACTCATCCACCGCCGCCGAAATCCCAGCAATAGAATTCTCCCAACGACCGTGATGAATATGCGGCGTTACTACGGAATGAGTCACGCCATCGGCAACGGCTTGGCGCGCAAGATCGAGCGCGGCTGCCATGTCTTTGGGGCCGTCGTCGATTTTCGGCAATAAATGGCAGTGTAGATCGAGCATAGAAATTAGATTCGAGATACGAGTTGAGAGATACGAGTTAAAAACACTAATCTTTTATGCTTCTGATTAGGCCTTTTAACATTTTTGCAAGCTGATCCGACTCAGCCAGCCATTGCCTACCAATAGCTTCTGGTACCAATCCAACCGCTATACCTATATCGGCTTGTGTCTTAAACTCTCCCAGAGAGCCTTTTGCAATATCCAAGAATCTACGCCTCTCTTTACTAGATAAGCGTTCACATCCTTCTGCAATATTACTTGGTACTGATAAAGCAGATCGAGTAATTTGATCTTTAAAACCAAAATCCCGACAAGAGCCCAGCGCCTTATAAACGCCGATCGTTAATAATCGGCTGCGTTTCCATACATCTAAATTTTCATAGAGCATCCGTGCTCTCCTTTTTTTAATCTCGAGATCCGAGCAAAAACATCTTTTAACTCGCAATCTCGTATCTCGCCATCTCGAATCTAACGGTTACGCCTCAGCGTAACCATAATTCTGATAATACCCCGCATAATAAGACCCATACGAAGAACTCTTATCCACATCCACCTTATTCAGTACAACGCCGGTAATCGGTGCGCCGACTTCTTTCAGGCGTTTGATGCCTTTCGCGGCTAGTGGTGCGGCGGTGTCGTCGGCTTTGACGACGTAGACTAATGCGTCGGCATAGGTCGACAGTACCATGGCATCGCTGACGGCGTGGGTTGGGGCCGAGTCGATGATGATGCGATCGTAGTGTTCGCTGAGTTTTTGCAGCACTTGGCCGAAACGCTTGGACGATAGCAGTTCGAGTGGATTGGTTGGGATCATACCCGAGGTTAGAACATCCACGGTGGTATCACCCAGTTTGTGTACGCAATCTTTAAACTCGGCGGTGTTGGCAACGATATTAGAAAGCCCCGGCGCCGAGCGTGGTAGTTTCATGGTTTTGGCCAAGGTTGGGCGACGCATGTCGGCATCGATCAACAGCACCTTTTCCATTTGTCCGACGGCTTCGGCCAGATTTAACGAAACCGTCGACTTTCCTTCATTGGGAACCGACGAGGTAATCACCGTAATTTTATGAGGCTCATCAATCGCCGACAGCATTAGGCCGGTACGAATGGTTCGAATCGATTCTGCAAAGTTGCCTTTGGTATCGGATAAAAACCCCTCGAAGGCTTGTTCGCTTTTATTGGATTTCACGAAGGGCAAAAAGCCCAACATCGATACATGCAATTTTTCTTCGACATCATCTGGGGTGCGAATGGTGTTATTCAAGGCATCGAGCAAAAAGGCGACGACAACACCAAACATCCCGCTGACCACCATGGCCAACAATACGATCAAGGCCTTCTTTGGTTTAATGGGTAAACGAGGCGGCACGGCCGGATCAATCACTCGCGCGTGAGCCGCTTGCATACCGCCGGTTTCGTCGGTCTCTTTGGCGCGAGTTAAGAACATATTATAGAGATGTCGATTGGTGGTGACTTCTCGCTCTAACTCGCGCAACTTAAACTCTTTACGGTTAACGCCCTGAAAACGCTTTTTGGCCTCGGCCAATTGGGCTTCGATGGCTTTTTCGGTTTGCTGCGCAGCGCGGTAATCAGTCCCGATACCACGCCCGACTCTCTCGATTTGGCGGCGTAGCTCTTTTAGCGCCACCTCAGCCTCGGAATTCGCCGCAATCATTTTTGGGTGTTTTGGCCCATAACGTCGGCTCAATTCGGCCACTCTGCGATCGGCGTCGGCTTGTGACTCTTTCAAGTTTTGAATCAAGGGATGGCGCAATACGCTGGGTATCGCCATTAATTGCTCTGCACTAGGGGAGCCGCCCAAAGCTTGCACCTGCGAATAAATTGTCTCGGTTTCGGAACGCTGATTTTTGGCATCCACAAAACGCTTGGTTAACTCTTCTAATTCACTGGCATCAAAAGTTTGTACGCCTTTAACATCAACCAACTCAGCCTCTTCGCGGTAGTCTTGCAATCGCAATTCAGAAGCCTGAAGGGTCGAGCGTAAATCGCCCAAGCGAGTACTCAGCCAATCGGCTGCTTTTCTCGTGGCGCTAAGCTTGGCTTCTAAATGGCTTTCGATGTACACATCGGCCAAGGTATTGGTGATACGTGCCGCCAACGCCTTATCGGTAGATTGGTAGTGAATCTTAACCAGCTGAGTATTTCTTACTGGGGATATACTTAAGTCTTCCGTAAAGCTCTCGACCACCGAATCAAATAACTCTTGCTCGGTTGGCTCAGCGTCACCACTGTCGACGGGAATCAACGCGCGAAGGCTAAAGCCGGCCTCTTGCTGGCGCGGATCAAACAGCGGATGCACGTCGAGCTTTAAGCGGCGAATCACGCGCTCGGCTAAGTCACGAGACTTTAAAATCTCGAACTGCGTCAGGTAATACTCTTTATTGGCCGTATTTAAACCGTACACATCTTCAATCGAAAGCACCTTCGCTTGCTCGCTTTCGATCAGCACAGTGGTGGTCGCCTGATACACAGGCTTCATGGAAAACACCACCATAACCGTCAACAAAGTCACCACCGCAGATAAGCCAGCAATGCTCCATTTGTGCAACATCAATACACGCCAGTAATGGCGTAGGTCGATGACTTCTTCCTGAAATTCGGGGCGATCTTTCGCCATAGGGGAGTTATTCATAGTGTCTTTTTAAGATTCGAGATAACGAGATAACGAGATTCGAAATGAAATGAGTTTTCTTCTCACTCGTTATCTCGCATCTCGTCATTTCGCATCTGGTTAATTAGAAAAAACTCTGCTCAACGGTAATAATATCCCCAGGCTTCACCGGAGAATTCAGCCCAACTTTTCTCGGGGTTTGGCTCGCATCGCTATCAGAGATCACAAATATATTGCTTTTGGCGGCTCGCTCAGTAAACCCTTCTGCCAGCGATACTGCCTTGCGAATGGTGAGGCCGGGCTGAAACGAGAAACCGCCGGGTTTCTCGACTTCGCCATTAATATAGAACTGTCGATACCCCACAATAGTGACAGAGACTCGCGGATCGATCAGGTAATCGCCCAACAAGCCCTGGGTAATCTTTGCCTGTAGCTCACCAACGGTTAAACCCAACAACTGTATCTCACCCAAAAATGGGTAAGACAAACTGCCGGCATCACTGAGTTGGATTTCGTCGAAGCTAAGATCATCTTCGCCAAACACATGGATACTGATGGCATCACCAGAACCCAAGGTGTATTCAGACAAACCGCTTTGGGCAGCAGCCAGTGAAATGCTGCCGAAAAAGGCGAGGAGTACGAATAGAAAGTGTTTCATAAGGTCGGATACGAGTTAACGAGATGACGAGATAACGAAACTCAAAGACACCAACCTCGTATCTCAAAAACTCGCTATCTCGTATCTACTGATTTAGAGACTCATCAAAAGATGCAGGGTTACCTGATTACGCTCGTAATCAAAGCTATCCAAGTTCGAGTCGCGCTCGTTGTACACCGCCGACAATCCCAAATCTAACCAGCGGCGCATGTTGTAATCTAAGCGCAAACCGTAGCCCGAGATTTCGTCTTCACGGCCAGTGATATCATCTTCGTAAGACTCTTCGCTAAAGCTGTAGAAGAGTGTACTGGTTAGGCTATCAGTCCAGCTGTGCTGCCAGTTGATGCCATAATCTTCAGCATCAATAAAGCTTCCGGTACCGTTGGTTTCACGAGCTTCGCGCGCCGTATTCAAAGACAAAATCGAGTAGGTTTTTGGCGAGTACTGAATACCCACCTCCCAACTGGTGCCAGAGAAATCATCACGATCGCTATCGTCGAAATCTTTCTTCTCTTGCCCGACTTTAATAGAGCCCTGAGTTTTCGCGGTTGCTTCCCAAGTGACACCCACCAAGTATTTGGTTGCGGTGCTGTCTAAGGTATCGAAGCTACCAGCGGTAGAGGCTGGATCACTCACGTAATCGATATCGGTGCGCTTTACTTCGGCCAACACATCCGTTTTACCACCTACACGCCACAAAAACGTTGCACCGGTGGCGAGATCATCGCGATCGCGGCCGCGAGTGGTCGTACGATGATTGGTAAATTCTTTGCTGTAATTGCTGATATCTAACACTAAACGACCACGAGAAGTCTCGCCGCCGTAAGCGTATTGCGCATCAACGGTCACTTCTTCGAAGGTGTCGGGCTCGTCGATCGCGCCGGCGCCAGCACCTTGGCTAAAACCGGTACCACGATCTTCGTGGCCATCATTATAAGTGGTCGAAAGATCTAACTGATTGCGATGATTCAGCTCCCAACTTAACGCGGCCGATACCGCGTTATCGTTGTAATTATCATCACTGCTGTTTTCGTAAATACCCGCGGCGTGTTGGTAGGCCAACTCTAGCTCGACGCTGCCTAGATCAGCGCTAGCCTGTACCGAGGGGGTCAGTACCGTAACCCAAGACTCTTGCTCATCGCTCGCTTGCGAGAAGATGTTATCGTCATAACGCTGGTCAAGCCCAATCGCGGGTACCAGATCAAAAACGCCAACTTTAATTACCGAGGGCTCTATTGCCTGCACATTTACCGAGGCAATAGCCGTTGCTAACGCCAAAGATACCGGCGCAAAAGAAGGTTTAAACATGATGATTCCCCTGATAGATATCCCTAAAAAACTAACACTTCCCTAGATCGGTCTAACCGTGGCCTTTCACTGAAATAGGCCATCAAATTACCGTGTACAATAAAGCGACATTCTAATGTTTTTTGTGACAAGCGTCACCAAAAATCTATGCCCTTGGGGCCGTAAGTGGCCGAAAAATCACCAACATTTACAATTGGCCAACCGAGCTTAACTAGCCTCGGCCATAGTTATCTTCAAATCGTACAATATCGTCTTCACCCAAATAGGAGCCCGATTGTACTTCGATCATTTCTAGCGGTATGGCTCCAGGGTTTTTCAAACGATGTTTTGTTCCCAGCGGGATATAGGTCGACTCATTTTCGCTAACCAGGCCGACCTTCTCGCCACAAGTCACTTCCGCAGTGCCACTCACCACAATCCAGTGCTCCGCACGATGGTGGTGCATCTGCAAACTAAGCTCTGCACCAGGGGTGACCACTATGCGCTTTACCTGAAAGCGAGCCCCATTATCGATGGAATCGTAATATCCCCAAGGGCGGTACACCTTTCGGTGCAACTGAGATTCACTGCGCTGCTGGTTTTTTAACTGCGAGACGATAGTCTTAACATCTTGAACTCGGCTTTTGTCGGCCACTAAAATCGCATCGTCGCTCTCGACAATAACGACATTCTCCATACCGATTGTTGCAATCAGTTTAGAATCACTGCGCAGGTAACAGTTTTGGCTATCAACGGCCATGACATCACCAAATACCGCATTGCCCTGAGTATCTTTTTTGGCAATATCCCACAGCGCCGACCACGAACCCACATCGCTCCAACCGCAACTCAGCGGTACGACTACAGCATCACTTGTTTTTTCCATGACTGCATAGTCAATAGAGTCATCCGGGCACTCAAGAAACTCATGTTTAGAAGGGCGCACAAAATCCGCATCAACCGAAGCGTTTGCCATAGCTTTTTCGCAGCTGTCGTAAATATCAGGGCGGTAAGCGCTTAACTCTTCAAGATAGCGCTTTGCACTAAACATAAACATGCCGCTGTTCCAAAGGTACGCCTCGCTAGCCAAATAGTGTTCAGCTGTGGCCCGATCAGGCTTCTCAACAAATTCTGCCACAGTGTAAGCAGCATCAATCGACTCACCTTTACGAATATAACCGTATCCTGTTTCAGGCTTATCCGGTTGTATACCAAAAGTTACTAAGCGACCTTGCTCCGCTTGCTGTTTAGCCGCAGTTACCGCCTGTTGGAATGCAGCAACATCAGTCATCACATGATCGGCCGCCAAAACCAACAAGGTGGGGTCATTCGCTGCGTTATCTTTTAAAGCCTGCATTGCCGCCAAGGCAATGGCTGGGGCCGTATTCCTTCCCGCTGGCTCCAATAGTATTCCGCTATGAGCCAACTGCATTTCTCGTAACTGTTCGGCCACAATAAAACGATGATCCTCGCCACAAACGAAAATCGGCGCTTCATGATCAACCCCCGAGAGACGAACACAGGTTTCTTGCAACATGGTGTCATCGCTAGCCAACGGCAAGAATTGTTTTGGGTAGCTTGAACGAGACAGCGGCCACAAACGTGAACCGGAGCCACCGGCCATAACAACGGGTACAATCATGCTTTACTCCTAATTCCAGTAAAAATATCCAATATCTAAAATCATGTATAGAGAGCATACAACACCCAGAAAGGTCCACATCCAATTGCGCCTCTTGCGCCGACAAGTCTGCAAAAGATTGAGAAAGCAATCTATTTGGCGTAGTGATCTCAAAATTTCGAGCAAAAAAAATACAGCTTACACCGTCCAGAAACCCAACCTTTTTCGGACCATGATGAACAATCCAAAATAATGGACAATCAATCCAATAGTCGTCGCATACGCCGCGCCTGCTGCCCCTCCCAAAAACGTAAACAACAAAGAAAGGGCAATACAAGTCATCCCAGAAATCATCGTTACTTTTCGGAAATCACGTTCAAATCCACTCATCTGCAACAAATAGGACGCGGAACCAACCATCAAGCCAAAAAACTGACCTGCCGCCATTATTTGCAAATATTCACTTCCCCCCTCAAAGCCAGCTCCAAAAATTGACATAATTGCGTCAGGAAGAAAAACAATCAAAATCACTAGAGGAACCCCCAAAATGATCATCCCCCTTGTCGCCCACTTAGCCAGCCGCTTCAATGAGTCAACATTGCCCTCAGAGGATAACCGCGCATACTGGGGCCCAACTACAACGTTAACAACAATCAAGACAAAATTAATCAATAGCGCAGTCCTTTGTGCCGCTGAAAAGTAAGCCAATTCGGTAGAATCAACAAACGCCCCAGCGACCAACACTCCCGACCAATTGACCGCTAATGACATAATAGAGGCAACCCACAAATTCGACGAGCTTTTCCAGAGCGTCGTATTTTTCCAGCCTCCTTTGCGTTCAAAAGAAACCCCCTCTTGCTGAAACCAGATGCAGGCAGCGACAATACAAACCAACATCGCAGAAAAAGAGTAAATAGAGGAGAATGCGGTCGCATCAAGCTCAAAAAAATCGAGAGATAGGCATAGAACCAAACTAAATAGAGGCAGCGCCAAACTTTGAAGAAACACCCCCCAAAGAGGACGTTGCAACCCCATCAATGCAGACGCAAATACCGCGGACACTGACATCAAAGGCAATGCTACTACAGCAGCTTTCAGAACAGGAGATAGTTCCTTCTTAGAGAAAATGGATACCGATATAAAATCTGAAAACATAAACACTGAGAAAGCAAAAATCGATGAACTAACAGCCACCCATCGTAAGCCTGAATAGAGATCAAACTGCCCCGTTCCGCTAAACCCTTGCTCACCAAACCGTCGCAACAAGACACTATCTAATCCAAGTTTAAAAAATACTGACAACACCGCCAACAGCGAAAACGCGATAAAAAATAGACCCGCCTGATCCGACGTCAAATTTCTAGTAACGGCAACAGTGAACAACAGCGACACGCAGGCAGCAGCCACTCGAATCCCGCCGGTAAATATGACTTTCCTAATTACTCCCAACACAAGATCATGTCCAAACGCCAAATTCCCCAGCATGCATAAACTACCCCTTGAGCAGCGCTTTTTTCACTCTACTACCATATATAAACTTAACGGCGCCACCAGGGAAAAACCGAAAAGCGAACCTAAGTATCGGCCAAATCAATCGAAAACTAAAACCGTAAATAAAATACACGAGCGCCACATACTCAAACAGTTCTACCTTTGACCGCCTAATGTTTCGCCGCTTATAAAACTCATCGCCTAAGCGCCAAGAAAACAGATTATTCTGTACGTTTCCAAACTTCACCCCCCTCCTGATCAGCAAAGAGAGCAGTGCCAAATCTTCAGTAAGATACTTATCCGGATAACGTATACTGGGATCCAGAAAAAGGCTTCTCCGAAAACAAAATGTCGGATGGAGTATCGGCATCCCCTTTGAAATCACCGACATACATTCTTCATAAGTTTCAGGATATGCTCGATCTCTAAGCCACTGCCCACTTTGATCAATTTCAGAAATATTGCACCCTACTAAATCATATTCTTGGTGATTTTCTATAAAGTCAATTTGTGCGGAAAACCTGCCGACTTGATTCACATCATCAAGATCCATTCGAAATACGTATTCCTCACTCTCAAGATTGTCAATTAGCCTATTGAGACCAAAAGCCAACCCCCTGTTCTTCTCTCCGCGTATAACTTTGTAAAAATGGGACTCTGAGCATTGAATAAATTCTTCGCACTCATTACTCACTGGCCCGTCAACGTACAAATAGATTCTTACTTCTAGACTCTCCCCACCCTGCGAGAGCAAAGAATTAACTGCAATCTCCGCAAGCGCCACATCATCGCCATTATATAACGTTGTCAATACACCTACAGTTTTAATAATCCACCTCCAGCAGATCTAGCACCTGCCTTGAAAACCCCTGAACATCATCTTCTACATAAAGATTCTCCTCACGACGAACGCCCTCTGCTCCTACAGTTGTCGCCACAGTTGGAACACCAGCCGCCAAAGTTTCAACAGCCTTGATCTTTATTCCAGAACCAAACCTGAGAGGAACAACTGCAACAGCACAACGTTCAAAATAAGCTTTAGGCGAATCAACAAAACCAGTTACCTTTACATTATCACACGCCAGTGATACCACCTTAGTTGTAGGTGAAGCACCTACCACGTAGAGCTTAACGCTTGGACGTTCATTTATAATTGCAGGAAAAATTTCATTTACAAAAAACAGAACTGCATCTTCGTTTTCTTCTCTTGCCATCTGCCCCCAGAACATTAACGAATCTGGCTCCACACTGGCTCTATCCACTGCCATGAACTCGTCAGACACTCGCGGATACTCAACATCAACACTAGCTCCTTCCAGCCTTAAAAGTTCAGCATCGCCTTCATTCAACACTATCGCCTTTGTTGCTTGACATGCCGCCCGAACCTCAAGAGATTTAAGCTTCATTGACTCCCACCGCCAAAAATTGCTAACCAGAAAATTACTAGTGAGTGCAGCTCTTCTAGAAAAAGCTTTGAAATAGCAGTCATGAAAGCGGACACTAACTTTCTTATTTTCACTAATTGCTCGATCCAGCAGACCTAAGCTTTGTGTAAACTCAAAATGTACAAGATCGGCCCACGAGACATAGCGTTCAAAGGTAGCCCTCGCCTTCCGAGCCCTAGCAAATGTAAGAAAAGGGCGGAGTCCACTTAAAAACACTGAAACTGCCTTGTGAAAGTTGTTAACCTCAAAAATATGATAATCAATTCCAATCTGCGACAGCTCCCTCCTAGTTTGACTCAAGTACTCTTTTTCAATTCCATTACAAAATGCAATTAGCACCAATTCACAATCCTCTGCCATATCCTTCAAATTTCTAAAGGCAATTTTCTGACCTGAAGATGGGTAAGACAGACTGGGCAAATAGCCCGAAACAAACAACACTTTATTCTTGTTCATCAAGAAACCACCTACGGTAGATATCAGTGCGCCCTTCCTCTAAAGTAGGTTTAGATGCGATCGAACGAAAAAAGTCTCTATGAGACTCAACGCATACTCCCTCAAGGCTTGGTTTACTCAAAGAAAAAACCACTGAGTTATAGTTTTCAATAGACTCCAACCGATCAATCCCTACCTGTAAATCGAGCTTAGATAGAATATTCAACAAAAAATTAGACTTCGATTCGATCAAGTCATCGTAAAAAAGAAAGTGAAAGCGAGAACCATAAAGAGATTTCCAGCGATCATATATTTGATCATAACTAGATCGTCGAACCACCCTTTTAGATCTAATATTTCTAAGAACCTCATCATCATCAATCTCCTCCACATCTAGAACGCCGCACTGCCCGACCTCCATAACAGACTCCGACAATGCTCTCTCATACGGGTTTCTCGCGACAAAGAAGATCTTTGCACGAGGATAGCAAAACCTAAATAAGAGCGAATCAAAATATGATAGCGCAGAGTAGTCTGGAGCAAACTCTCCAACTACTTTTCTGCGTCCGATTTGCTCATACCTTTTAGAGTATCGGGAAAAAAACCATCCTTCACCTCGATCAAAAAAATGATACTCCTTAGTTTCAGACACCCCTACTTCGTCAAGGTCAGCCAAAACCGAATGCAACCAAGTAGTTCCCGATTTCTGTGCGCCAATCACAAAGAAATCAACACTTGGATACTGCTTTAGACCAGTACGATCAAGAAGCACTCCCATCAAGATAGATATCCGAGAAAATATGTAACGAATGATTTTCACTACAATTTCGCTATAGCTTTTCCCTTCTCCGTACGGGTTAACGCCCATCAACAAAAGTAATTTTTTCTTCACGTTCTTCCTCTTCAATAAAATACATTGACAACCCCAAAGCCACCCATGGGTAAAATGACGTCATTATCCCGCCATCTATTAGCGAACCGACCATAAAAACAGGAATAAACAACCCTACATGGGGTACTTTCTTTCTGCGCCTGTATATTTCAACAAGAGCAAAAGAAAACATGAAGAATAGTACAACGCCATTATTCGCGATCAGCCTAAAAAATAGACTCTTAGCACTAACAGCCTCACCGCTGTTAAACGCGCCGGTCGTTTCCCAATTCCAACCCCAGGCCGGAAAATAGTCTACAAGAAAGAACAGATCCCTAGACCAGCCAACACCCCAAACAGGATAATCCAAAGACATAAGAATCGTTGCATATATCATTGAATAACGAGTTCTCGACGACTCACTAGCATCAATGCTAATTACTTTCTGAATCAAATAGGTCGATTCTTCACTACCCAGAACCAAAATCAAACTCACAAAAACAATCGATGAAAACGACACGATAGCCCACCCCTTAGCCACCCCCAAACTCCGGATAGCCAGACAGAAAACAACAGTCAAAGCCAAGAGTATTGCAGTCGTTGAAAACGCTAGCACGAGCAATGGTATGCTCAGAACGATCAATCTTACAAAAACTGCGAAGCTCGACAACATATAGATAATTGGGAAAAAAAATATTATAAGCAGGCGAGCGGCTTCTGCCGGCTCTAAAGTTGTCAAATTAAGCCTAAAGAACCGATATATATAAGGTACTGAATCTCCCTTACCAGATTCAAAGAAGAGTAGAAAAGACTCCATTCCACCGCCTGAAAATAACAAAATGGCCTGAAAATATCCGTAGATAAGCGTCAATATATAGCTAGCGTATACGGTTCTTTTTAATCTTCGCCGCTGCAGCAGCCTAGCCGCGAAGATAGTCACAGCAATAACCAAAAAAATAAATATTGGAAGAAGAAGTCTAGGCCATGTGTGCTCCAGAACACCCACTCCATAGGCCGTGACACCTTCCGAATGAAAATAGAGCCCAGTACCAATAGAGAACAGAATTGACAACGCAAAGTAGATGCCAATCCATCGAAAACTCTTCAATCTCACCGCAGTACTACAAATTAAATTGAACAGCGCAAATGGAGATATCAGGATCAGCACAATAAACGGCACAAGGCTAGCGTTTCGCGAAAAATTCCCAAACACCTGTGGAATTATGCTTACCGCACATACAGGAACAAGTAAGAAAAAGGCAACTGCCATAGATCGTCTTAGCATGCCCCTTGCACCCTTAACTCATAGGAATACGTACCAACTCGAGCAACCAAACATCCAACAACATTCATAATTAAAATCACACTATCCCACACCGAACTTCAACCCACTTTAAGCCACAACCCCAATTAGTAGATCCATCATCAGCTTTAAAGCCGGCAGACTCGCGGGGCACTCCAAAACATACCGTACTTTTTGTATATCCGTGAGAGCCTGCACTTTCAATTAAGCAATTACATATATTGTGCTATTTATTGACCAACATAAGCACAGCCGCCTGTACTAGGCCAACTTGGCCAATACCAAATACCGCTATCTTCACGTTTTAAATTTCCTGTGACCTATCTTTTCTTGTATCAGCCGACATCAACTATCTGCTAATAAAAATCTAACTTCTAACGTAACTCAAGCCACTTCAGAATTTAGGCTCTGCTTAGCGCTTCCACCCATGCTCGCAATGTAATCAGCAATCTCCTTGCCAACTTCTTCATGGGCCAGTGCGTATTTGATCTGAGCTTTCATATAGCCCAGCTTATTCCCACAATCATGGCTCTTACCTTCAATACGGTAAGCATTGACTTGCTCGATTTTCAGTAGTTCATCAATAGCATCGGTCAACTGAATTTCGTCGCCTGCACCGGGTTGCGTATTTTCGAGCAATTGCCATATAGATGAAGGAAGAACGTATCGGCCGACCACCGCCATATTGGAAGGCGCGGCATCGACACTGGGTTTTTCGACCATACCACTGATTTTGGCGGTACCACCCACAACTAGCTCTTCACCCAAGCAATCCACTACGCCGTATTTTGAGACGTCTTCCCAGGCGACGGGCTCAACCATGATTTGACTGGCGCCGCTGGATTCGAAGTTGCGAACCATGGCCGCTAGATTGGTGGTGGTGAGATCGGCTTGGTATTGATCGACCAAGACATCGGGCAGCAATACGGCGAAAGGCGCGTCGCCTACTACCGGTTTGGCGCAGTTAATCGCGTGTCCCAAGCCCTTGGCTTCGGCTTGGCGTACAGAAATAATGGTGACGCCTTTAGGCACGATAGATCGTACCTCGTCGAGCAGCTGGCGCTTGAGGCGCTTCTCTAATTGGGCTTCGAGCTCGAAGGTGGTATCGAAGTGGTTTTCGATGGCATTTTTACTGGCGTGGGTGACCAGTACGATTTCTTTGATGCCGGCGGCTACTGCCTCGTTTACCACGTACTGAATCAGTGGTTTGTCGACAATGGGTAAAAGCTCTTTGGGGATCGCTTTTGTTGCCGGGAGCATGCGAGTGCCTAGGCCGGCAACGGGGATGACTGCTTTGGTGACTTCCATATCTTGTTCCTTGCTTGGGCTACGAGCTACGAGCTACGAG
>JBOEGJ010000035.1:61761-65855 GCA_050633365.1 Cellvibrionaceae bacterium
GCTACGAGCTACGAGCTACGAGCTATCAATTTTGATTTTAAGTTTCGCGCTTGCAAATCATTTTTTTCAGACGAGCCAAAGCTTGATTCGAAAACGGCGAAACGTTAGTTGTTCTCTATAAGCTTGGAATCGGTAAGATACATCGGGTAGGAAGCTCACTGCGAACTCGAAATGAGTAGCGCGTCCCTGTGAGTACATCTTCGACACATTCCATTTTATAACCCTGTATCTATATTCATTCCTATAGGCAGGGCCGCCGCGTCACTCGCGCACCAAATAAGCGCAAAAGGCTTAATTTGGAACCACAGGTGTAGTGTGACTCAGTTGGCATTTTTATGGCGCGTAGATTACCACTCGAACTTTTACATTTCAATTACAGTGATTAAAAAATAAGCCGTTTATTCACTTTTCATCTGACCTGAGTTCCATTAAAATCGCCCCTTAAACTAAGGCCTTATTATTAGAAGGATCTATATCATGACACTCAAGCACATTTTGATTGCAGGCCTAATTGCCTTGCCAGCCACTCAGGTGCTCGCTCAAGACGGCGAACCAGCCACTGAAGCAGTGCAAGCACTCACCGCAGCAGAGCAGGCCGAAGTAGACGCATTGGAAGCAGCCCTAGCTGCGGCGACTACACCAGAGGCTAAAGCTGCTGCGCTGCAAAATGCCGTTGCCGCCAACCCAACTTTGGCAGCAGCCTTTCAGAACGCTGCAGAGACTGCGGGTCTCTCACCTCAATTAGCCTCAACGGCTGTTGCTAGCGGATTGACTGCAGGCCCAGCACCTGCTGCAGGTGGTCCAACGACCACCACTACTACCACAACGACTACTACTCAAAACAGCTTTTCACCAGTTTCATCGTCTAACTCTAGCGGTGGCGGCGGTGGCGGTACTGCTTCGGGGGGTTAGGGGCAGATACGAGTTTCGGGATGACGAGATTCGAGTTTAAGAGAAAGGCCTCGCTTATGCGGGGCTTTTTGCTTTTAGGGGCAGATGCGAGATGCGAGATGCGAGATGCGAGATGCGAGATGCGAGATGCGAGATGCGAGATGCGAGATGCGAGATGCGAGATGCGAGATGCGAGATGCGAGATGCGAGATGCGAGATGCGAGATATAGTGACTTCCGGTAAGGGGCAGTCAAATGAATTTATTGGAGAGGGTATGTTTGGGCGGGTTTTAGTATTGGGTGTGGTTGTGTTGTTGTCGGGCTGTGATTTCTTTAATCGTACCGAGCGTACTTTGGATACGATGCTGGGTGGGGATTATGAGGTTTGGGTGAATGGTCGCCCTACTCCGTTTATTGTTGAGAACGATAAGATTACCTCTGAGCCGACTAAGGGGTATTACATTTTTTATCCGACGATTGATGGGAAGAAGACGTTGGTGCAGTCGCCGATTCAGTTGACTACGATTATTAAGAAAGATTGATGGATTAGATAGGGCTGCCCTTTGGGCATTTCAGTTGCTAGGTTTTAGTGGCTAGGAAAAGAAAAGACGGATACGGGCTGCGGGCTGCGGGCTGCGAGATACCCTAAAGGGCACAAGTGCCGGATTCGGGATTCGAGATTCGGGATTCGAGATTCGAGATTCGAGATTCGAGAGATCAGTGTAACCCCCTCGGATCTCGCTCCCTCGAATCCCCTCACTTGCACCCTTTAGGGTGTCTCGTCATCTCGTCATCTCGTCATCTCGTCATCTCGCCACTATTTATGCCCTTTAGGGTAGCCACTAAAACCCTAGCCACTCGCCACTTCCCCCCCCCTCCCTAATACCTTTCTAATCCCTCGCCCAATCCTTGCTACTTTTCTCCAGATATTCAGCCGCTGAATTCTTCGCTAGAATGTGCCCACGCGGATGAATCAATCGAGACACAATGTCATTTTTTAAGCAGCTATTTGCCAGCCGTAAAAATCCCTACAAGCCCTGGGCTAATCAGCGCGATCGGGTTGAGATCGACCTGTCGGGTACTCGCTTGTCGATGGAGTTGCCGCCTCATAGCAATATTGAGGGGTTTACGCGGGAGCCTGCGCCTACGACGGTGAATGTCTATGACGACAACGCGTATCAATCAGATGCAGAATCTCAGGGCTGGCAGAGAGAAGGAATTGCTATTCGTCATCTGTGTAATCGGGACTGGGACTTCAGAGGGCCGCAGTGGGAACAATGGCCCTACGGAAAGGTAATTTTTGCGGCATCACTAGCCCGCTATGACGCTCTTCCTGAAGACATGAGTTGCTTCAATCCTGCTCACTTTGAGAATGTGGTGCTGCGAAGAGCTTATTATAGAGGTCCTGGCCAACCGGATTTTGCCAAACAGACGGCACCCAATAATTGGCAGCTCTTTAGCTTCGATGGCAACACGGCTATCTATTATGAATTCCATCCTGACTTGAGCGATCCATCAATAATGCAGGACCCTTTTGATAGAGCTTGCACAACCAGCTGCTTATACATCCCCGTAGGAACACGCCACTTTTTACAACTGAACTTCAAGTTTATGGGCTACGCGCCAGCGGATGAAAGCCTCGAGAACATGAACACAGTCAGAGATGAAGTGCTATCGGCGGTTCACTGCTTGTTAAGTGACGCCCAATCAAAAGATCTGCAGCAGGCAAGATCACGGTGGCCTAATGCAAAAGCCCGATCCAGCTTTAATCCACAACCTTGGATTTATCCAGAATGGCGACGAGGCGAGAACGAAAACGAACCTGAAATTGTACGTGTAACCGCGGGCTCTCCTCCTCCCACCCTTTCATTCTAACCAACAGATATAGCAAAGGATTGTTTATGAGTATCGACAGAAAAGCTTGGACGCTTTTCATTCCGAAAGGCTCTGCAACGAATACAAGTCGAAACGTATTTGTTCGGAAGCAACACGAAGAAAAGTGGCAGAAACTTAAAAAATCTCATGCGGGCAATTATTACCTCACTAGTATATTGCGAGGTGTATTCAGCCTAAATGCTCTTGCGGCTAGCGGTACAGGCATCCCTGAACCAATAACACTAGAAGGCGCCGAGATACACTACCGCCTGAACTCAGATGGAGATGTACAAGTGCTGGGCGTGAGAGTTGATAAAGGCGCATGGAAAGCCTCGTCGAAGCAAGCTACGGGATTGTATACCGTTAAATACCTGAGTACTGATAAAAGCTGGGGAACTCAACCAAAGAAAGAACTTAAGATGGCGCTGCGACATAAGTGGGCAGATTCTCACTACGCCGCAGTTAGCGGGAAATTTAAGAGCAAAGAACAGGCCGGCGAAATTCTTTATGAGCACATCGAAAAAGGCTATCGGCTTGCTCAAAGCACTACGCAAAACGCCAAAAATCACTACTCTCTTTTCTGGCAAAACGGCCAGCACAAAAACGATGACCAACGGGATCATCTCGTATCGCTAATACAGCAAGCGCTATCCGCAAAAGAGCCAGTGAGCTGGCTTGTTCACGGAGAGGGAGCAGGTACTTTCGTGCGTGCAATGGAAGTGCTGGCAAGCTACCCATCGTTGAGCCGTGCAGAAGCTGCCGATGAACAAATCACCCTGAATCTACGAAGAGCCACGTCCAAACAACGAGTGTTCTTTTCGAATCCTCGCGGTGAAGGTACTAACGAAAAAGAACTGAAGAGGCTGTCGCAGGTGGTGGGCTTTGACTACGTAGGTGTGAACATCAACGCCTACGATATGTTCAATGAAGACTCACGTGCAAATGCCGTCGATAGTACGCTTAGCTTTTCGGCCAAGGTTGCCATCGGTGGCGCTACTGGCGCGGTTGGCCTGAGCTCGCTTCTTAAATCGTTAGATCTCGCAACCAGTTCAGCTAGCGTTTACACCACTGCCGGGTTCTTGGCCGCGGGATACATTGTAAGCAAAGGATCAACAAATACTGTTTGTGGTTACGCCCGGTCGATTCACAAGGCTTGGGGAAGCACCGTGGGTGATGCCAATCAGAGATGGGCGAGTTAGAGCGAGCGACGAGATACGAGATACGAGATACGAGATACGAGATACGAGATACGAGATCAGTATAGTCTCCTCGAATCTCGTCATCGCACAACCTCGAATCTCCCCAAACCCGTAGCCCGTAGCCCGTAGC
>JBOEGJ010000035.1:65933-80474 GCA_050633365.1 Cellvibrionaceae bacterium
ATCTCGTCATCTCGTCATCTCATCATCTCGCCACTTGCACCCTTTAGGGTGTCTCGCCATCTCGAATCTAAAAAAAAAGGAAACCCCATGCCCACCCCTTGGTTCGAATTCTCCCACCACGGCGCCGTTGATGGCGTCACCGGTTCTTGCCATGAGCTGCGCTTTTGTGACGGCGCGGGAATCTTGGTGGATTGCGGTATGTTTCAGGGCGACGAAGCCGCCAAGAATAGTGATGGCGATGGTTTTGGAATTGATTTTGCCATCGAACACATTGCCGCGCTGGTGGTGACTCATGTGCATATTGATCATGTGGGTCGTATTCCGAATTTGTTGGCGGCCGGTTTTCGCGGGCCAATTTATTGCTCCGAGCCCTCGGCCGAGTTGTTGCCGTTGGTGCTCGAGGATGCGCTCAAGATTGGCGTGACTCGCGACAAAAAACTCATCGAGCAGTTTTTGACGTTGATTAAAACGCGCTTGAGGCCGCTGCCCTACCGTCGCTGGCAAAAAGTTATTGATGATAGTGAACATCAGCAACAGCTATCGATTCGGTTTCAACCGGCGGGGCATATTTTGGGTTCGGCTTATGTGGAATGTCAGTTAGAGCAAATCAATAACACCGATCAAGATTCAAACGCTAAGCCAAAACGCGAGCAGCATCGCGTGGTATTTTCGGGCGATCTGGGTGCGCCCCATGCGCCTTTACTGCCAACACCCAAGCCGCCTTACCAAGCCGATACTCTGGTAATTGAAAGCACCTACGGCGATCGCCAGCACGAAAACCGAAAGGCCCGTCGCGATCGTTTGCGGGCGGTGATCGAAAAAGCCCTGCTCGATGGCGGTACGGTGTTGATCCCGGCGTTTAGTATCGGCCGCACGCAAGAATTGCTCTATGAATTGGAGGGTTTGATTCACGACCTCACCGACAAACCCGCCGCTAAAGATTGGCAGCAGATGCAGATACTGGTGGATTCGCCACTGGCCAGTGAGTTCACTCAGGTGTACCGAAAACTCAAACCCTTTTGGGATGCCGAAGCGCTGCAGCGTTTGAGCCAGGGCCGACACCCGCTGGATTTTGATCAACTGTTTACCATTAACTCGCACGAGCAACACATCACCGCAGTCAATCGCCTGCGCAGTACCGGCGAGCCCTGTATTGTGATCGCTGCCAGCGGCATGTGCGCCGGGGGGCGTATGGTGAATTACCTCAAAGCCTTAATCGAAGATGAGCGCACGGATATTGTCTTTGTCGGCTATCAAGCCAAAGGAACCCCCGGCCGCATGATCCAACAGTACGCCGGTAAAAAAGATGCTTACGTCTTGCTCGACGACGAGCGCTTTGAACTGCGCGCTCAAGTACACAGCATCAGCGGCTACTCGGCTCACGCCGACCAGCGCGATCTACTGAACTTTATTCGACGTATGCGCAAGCCACCCAAGCAGGTGCGAGTGGTGCATGGAGATGATCGGGCTAAACGGGCTTTTGCTGAGGAGGTTAGGAAGGTGTTGCCGCTGGGGGAGGTTTTGGTGCCTTAAATAGGGCAGATGTGGGATCGAGATGCGGGATTCGAGATGCGAGATGCGAGATGCGAGATGCGAGATGCGAGATGCGAGTCTTAGGGGCTAGTTGCTAGTTATTAGTGGCTAGTGGCTAGTGGCTAGGAAAAGAAAAGACGGATGCGAGATGACGAGATTCGGGATGCGAATCTTGGGGCTAGTTGCTAGTGATTAGTGGCTAGGGAAAGAAAAGAAGGATGCGAGATGCGAGACACCCTAAAGGGTGCAAGTGACGAGATTCGAGGTTCGGGATTTTTGGGGTAAAGCGATCACCTGGTTTTGGCGCCGGTGAATTTGAGTAGTGGCTCGTAGTCGCCATGATCTGCGGATCTGAGAGCGGCGATGTATTTCCTTCTGTGCTCTCCCATGGTTTGTAGATTATGGCCGCCTGCCCAATCGATTGCTTTTTCTTGGAGCGCTTTAGTTAGAATTGCATCGGTCATGATTCGAGAGTGGCGACCATTACCATTTGGAAAAGGGTGAATTTTTACAAGGCGGTGATGAAAACGGGTTGCTAGCTCTAGCGCCGAGTAGGTCTCATTCTCGGTCTGGTATTTGGCATCATCCAGTAACTTGCGAAGTTCGACGGATATTTGTTGAGCATCAACGCCGATATTCTTGCCCGTTTTTCTAAAGGTGCCCGCCCAACGCCAAACCATTCCAAATAAACGTTTATGAAGATCACATACAAAAGCCTCGGTGAATAACTCGAGGTTTTTACGTTTTTTTAACCATTTAAGCCCCTCTTGAATATTTGCCTGTTCAAGCTGATCGAGCTCGCCACGGGTTGTCACATGCTGAAACTTCAATCCCTCCATTTCATCGGGATCAAGCGGTGTAGCTCCGTCTGGCTCCCCTACTATTGCACTCATTCATCATTCCATAATTCTGAGTTCATTTGATCGATCATTTCCAGCGCAAGACGCTCAATTTCAAACTGAATTTTCTCTTCGCTTAGAACCTGTTCTTCAAGAGCCATATGAACACTGGTTTCCGAGACCATTTTCTGAGCCTTATCAAAGGCACGCGTTCTAATGATGTCTTCGATCTTATTCTGGGGCACAACCGCGTAAATAAAACGGCAATCCATGGCCTGAGCCATCTGCTGCATATTTCTAAGCGTAACCCCGCCAGCGGTTTCGGCTTTTTCAGTATTGGAAATCAAACCTCGGGTAACACCCATTCGGCGTGCCAGCTGCGCTCCTGACATCCCTAGTGCTTTACGTACAGTGCGAAGCCAGCCCTCAGAAGGTACAACAAGCCCCTCAAGCTGCACAGCCACCTGATTCACACGTTCTTGGTATTGTTTTGTGACGATTTTCTTGAGGCTCATTTGTATGCCTATCGATATACGATAATCTTATTTATGTATATGGATTTATATACTTAAATTCTGCTTTCGTCAACTTATAGGTATACATACAGGGAGAGATTCGAGATTCGAGATTCGAGACACCCTAAAGGGTCCAAGTGACGGGATTCGAATCTTAGGGGCTAGTTGCTAGTGATTAGTGGCTAGGAAAAGAAAAGGCGGCTGCGGGATTCGAATCTTAGGGACTAGTTATTAGTGGCAAGAAAAGAAAAGACGGATGCGAGATGCGAGATGCGAGATGCGAGACACCCTAAAGGGTGCACGTGGCGGGATTCGAATCTTGGGGCGAGTAGCTACTTAGTCACTGTCTACTCGCCTTTCTAGGCATGAATCTAACCACCCATGCGAGTGCTAGTATCACCACAAAAGTCGCGGCGTTGGCGGGTATCTGCAAGCTGAAATCCACGGTGCTGTGCATCAGCATTGCTAGAATGGCCATCAATGGCGCAAAGGCCATGGCTTGAAACAACAGGGTTCGTCGCTGGCGCATGGTTTGTACTGTGTGCTTGAGCGTGAGCAGGAGTAATGCGGCCAAGGGTAGGCAACCAACAATGCCGTGTTCGGCCACAAACTGAAAATAATCGTTGTGGGCGTGATCGTAGTAGAGGTTGATATCGCTCTGGCGGTAGCGGGGAAAGGCGGTGTAGTAACTGCCCGCACCCGAGCCAAACAGCGGTTGGTCTTTGATCATGGTCCAGGTATCGCGGTTGACTTCGTCGCGGGTTTCTTTGGTAAAGGCGGTGGTCTCTAAACGCTCTTTGACTTTATCGATCCCAAACCAAGCGCCCACGATCAGCGAGTCGATCAAGACCAAACTGATTAATAAAATAATACTGCCGCGAGTGATTCGTTTTGTCGCCCATAACCAAAAAAAGCCGGTCAAAATCAGGCTGGTGAAAAACGCCGTGTTGCCCATGCGCGATTTGGTCAGCACCAAGGCAATTACCATCATCGCCAAACCAATTCGAACCCGTACTTTGGAGCCCAGTAGCGTCGTTAGAAAACGGCGGCCGCGCTCGCGCCAATTGCGCGAAGTATCTTGATACAAATCCGCCAGCAATAAACCGGTGCCGGTGGCAATGCTCAAAATCAGATAGTTGGCCAAATGGTTGCGGTTCCAAAAGGTACCGGTGGCCACGCCGTGGAATCCGCCTTTCTTGATAAAGAATCCGTATTCGATACCCGATAGGGTCATCAGTGCGCCATAAACCCCCTGAAAGACCCCACTGATCAGCAGCACGATGGCCAAGGTTCTGAGGCGATCGCGAGTGTTGATCAAGGCAACCACCAGAAACGCCAAGGCGGTAAAACACAGTGTGGTGCGGGCGTGAATCCAGGTAATGTGCGGGTCAATCGAGATCGATGTCCAAGCCGCCGGTTCCAGCGCGGCATCTAACGGGCGCAACAGCGCTACCCACTCAGACGGCAAAGGCAGCAACTGCAAAAACATCACCGCCGCAAACGCCAACAGACAAGTCAGCAAAGCTCGCGACTGGCGCAAGACCTCGCCCACCTTCACCCGCTCAGTGATAAACAGCCAGAGCCAACCGACTGTTAATCCAAAACTCACCAACTCCATCAGATGCCAAGCCCAAGGCCGGTTACTGCCTAAAGGCAACGGAATCCAGATCAAAAGAACCAACAACGACCAAAACAACCAGCGATCAGCGGGACGAGCAGAGTGAGAATGAGGCATGAACATCAGAGATTAAAAAAGTGAGGGGCTATGGTAAATGGCCAAGCGGATGGGGGCAATGAGTAACTAATAACTAGTAACTAGTGACTGAGTAACTGAGTAGCTAGGAAAAGAAAAAACAGAAAACCAGAAAAAGAATGAGCGCTTTAGCGTCGGCGTAAGACACTAGCCCATAGGACCCGCATCCCGTCACTTGCACCCTTTAGGGTGCCCCGTATCCGTCTTTTCTTATCCTAGCAACTAGTCCCTAAGATTCGCATCCCGTATCTGTCTTTTCTTTTCCTAGCCCCTAGCCACTAGCCCCTAAGATTCGCAGCCCGTCACTTGCACCCTTTAGGGTGTCTCGCAGCCCGCATCTCGAATCTCGAATCTCGAATCTCGAATCTCGAATCTCGAATCTCGCTACCCGCAGCCCCTAGCCCCACCTAACACTTCCTCAACAAATAAATCCCAACCCCCGCGCACACCAACAGTGGCAGTGCCACGGCAATCAACGGTGAAAAGCCAAACACTAAACTGGCGGGACCGAGTAGGTCTTGTGTGGTTCTGAAGACGATGCCGACGATGACGCCGGTGAAGATTCGCTGCCCCATGGTGACTTGGCGCAGTGGGCCAAAGATAAACGATACAGCGATAAGCACTAAGCTGGCAGTAGCCAGTGGCTGTAGCAGTTTCTTCCAAAAGGCCAGCCAGTATTCGCTGCTGTCGAGTTCTTGTTGTTGCAGGTATTGCGCGTAGGAATAGAGGTTTTGTATCGACAGGGCTTCGGGGCGCAGCACCAGAACATTGAGCAGTTTGGGCGAGAGTTCGGTATTCCAGCGACGCCAGTCGTATTGATGCACTTGCACGCCATCGGCGGTGATCAAGCTCTCTTGGCCCTCTTCTTCGAGCCAGTGATCGCCTTGGTAAATGGCGGTTTGGGCAAAGCTCGATGCCGTAAGTTGGCCTTGTTCATCAAAGCGATAGCGCGTCACGCCGTAGAGCCGGCCATTGGGCAGCACGGCGTTAAAGTGCATGAACTCACTGCCTTCACGATTCCAAAGACCGTGGCGAGATTCCAGCGCTTTTTTGTCGCCCTGTGCAATGGCACGGCGGCTGTCGGCGATTTGATCGGTTAGTGGCGTCACGTACTCGCCCAGGCCGATACTGAGCACAATAAACAGTAGCACCGGTTTCATTACCGACCAGGTAATTTGCACGACGGAAACGCCCGCCGCGCGCATCACCACCAGCTCACTGGAGCTGGCTAAGATTCCCAACCCCACCAAGCAGCCCACCAACGCCGACAGCGGAATGTTGCTGTAAATGCGACCGGGCAAGGTGAGGCCTACGTAAGCGAGCGCCTCGGCAAAGTTGTAGTTACCTTTAAGCTCGCCCAGTTGATCCACCAGCGCGGCAATAGCATCTAAAGAAACGATGACCAACAACACCATAGAGACAGCACCAATCACTGTGCGAGCGATGTATTGATTGAGTTTACGCATGAGTGTTGCCTCCTGCGCGTTTGGCTCGCATCTTCAGGCGCAAGCCGGGCCAGATCAATAACATGATGGCGATGGCGAGCGCGCCACCGTGTACCGCCCAAATACTGATCCAGGGGGAGATGTTATCTTCTTCGACCATGCCGCGCGCGCCATTGAGCGATACCAAATAAACGATGTAGAGCAAAATCGCCGGGATCATCTGCACATAGCGCCCTTGGCGTGGATTGGTTTTGCTGAGCGGTACGGCCAGCAGAGTCACCACCAACACCAGAACCGGCAGAGAAAAACGCCAATGCAAAGCTGCGATGTTTTCGCTGGCGGTTGAACCAATCAACTCCAACGTGGGTAAGGAGTCAGCTTTTACCGAGCGGCGTTTGTTGGCGTTGTCGTTGGGTAGGTGCTGCCAGTAAGTTTCGAAAGCCACCACTTGGTAATCGTTTTCGCCGGGATTACCGCTGTATCGATAACCGTCTTTGAGCTTAAGGTAGTTTTGCCCCGACTGAGGATCGATCACTTGCTCGCCCGTGCGCGCAGTAATCACCGCCAGACCGGTTTTGTCTTGATCCATGGAGTCGCCCATTTCGGCCATGAACACTTGTTGCATAACTTTTCGGTCATCGCTCAACTGTTCGGCGTAGGTCACGCCAGCTCCACCCTGGGTCGCCTGAAAGCGCGCCGGTGACAGATGATCAAATTCGCTGCGCTGTTTTTGATCTTTTAAGATCGCCTCGGCTTTTTCTATACCAATCGGGCTGATAACCAAGCTCAACAAAGCCACGATAACCGCAACAAAGGCGGCGGGCATAAAGCTGTATCCCACCAAGCGCTTTTGGCTCATGCCACAGGCGGATAACACTACCATCTCACTTTCCATATAGAGACGGCCATAGGCCAGCAGAAATGCGATGAACAGACCCAAGGGCAGAATCAATTCTAAGAAGCCGGGCATGCGATAGCCCATAATGGCAAACAATACCTCTGGCGATAGTTTACCCGCGGCAGCCTCGGCCAAATACTTCACAAAACGACCGCTCATAATAATAAGCAGCAGCACTCCACTGACGGCGATCATACTCACCATCACTTCGCGAGCTAAATATCGGAAAATAATCAAAAGTTGAGACCTGCTGGGTAAATAGACGGCTGAGCCATAAATTTGTTTCTCTAAAGCGCCTTGAAAGTTTTGCTCGAATCCGGCCATAGCGTAAACTAGTGGGCTATCACGCTGGCTCAATCCAATCTAAGCTTGTGCGGATGTTTCAGCTAAGCTTGTATTCGATCCGCGCCGTTATCAATGATAGCAGCCCAATTTTCGGGGTTACCTGCGATGCTAAGCGTTATCGTTAGTGGCATCGAGGCCTTAATTGGGCCCGCCGATTGATTGCAGCGCTACATTATTCGTTTATTGGTTATCGCGCGTTTTTACAGTACCCATCATAGTGTGGGCTTAACGTGTGACAACAGACTGTCGGGCATTATCCCGCAAACCAACATTTTTGTCTCGGGGAAGGACTATGGAATTTCAGGCTAAAGCCGCCTCACCACTCTCGCTGCGTACCGCCACTCTGGTATTGCCTATTTTTGACAACGGCAAGCTATCGGGCGCTTCGGACGAGCTGGATAAAGCCAACGGTGGCCTTATTCGTAAACTGATCAAACAGGGCGATGCCAAAACCGCTCTGGGCAGTACCTACCGCCTGATTAACCTCGAGGGCTGCAAAGCCGAGCGAGTTGTCCTGTTGGGCTTTGGCAAAGCCAAAGAGACCCTGTCGGGCGACAAGTTTGATAAGGCTCTGACAAAAGCCGCCGCAGCGGTGAAGGCCGGCGCCGGTAAAGACGTGACTCTGGATCTGGGCGACATCGAAGTTGACGATCGCTGTGAGGGCTGGAAATCTCGCCAAACCGCTAAAATATTCACCAATGCGCTCTATCAGTTTTATCAGCTAAAGAGCAAAAAAGCGCCTGTGATCAACCTGAAAAAAGGCACCTACTTGGTGGCCGAAAAAGGCCAAACCAAAGCCGTGGGCGAAGCCCTAAACGACGGTACCGCGATTGCCGCTGGCATGGCGCTGGCCAAAGATTTGGGCAACCTGCCCGGCAATATTTGCACCCCCACCTACCTCACCAAAGAAGCTAAAAAAATGGCCAAGGGCAATACCAAGCTCAGCGCCAAGGCTTTGAATGAAAAACAAATGCGCGATCTGAAAATGGGCTCATTGCTGTCGGTATCGGCCGGTAGCGACGAAGAAGCGCAATTGATCGTGATGGAGTACAAGGGCGGTAAAAAGACCGAAAAGCCTATCGTCTTGGTGGGTAAAGGCATCACCTTTGATACCGGTGGTATCAGCCTCAAGCCCGGCGCCGGTATGGATGAAATGAAGTACGACATGTGCGGCGCTGCCAGCGTCATTGGTGCCATGCGTGCGATTACCGACATGCAGCTGCCATTGAATGTGGTGGCTGTGGTTGCCGCTGCCGAGAACATGCCTAACGGTCACGCCACCAAGCCTGGCGATATCGTTACCTCTATGTCGGGTCAGACCATCGAAGTCCTCAATACCGATGCCGAAGGCCGTTTGGTGCTGTGTGATGCACTCACTTACGTTGAACGCTTCAAGCCCAAAGCGGTTGTGGATGTTGCCACACTCACTGGCGCCTGTGTGGTGGCACTGGGCAAACACGCCACCGGCCTGTACAGCAATAACGATGAGCTGGCAGAGCAACTGTTAGAAGCCGGACAAAACGCCGGTGACAAAGCCTGGCATATGCCACTGTGGGACGAGTACCAACAGCAGCTCGACAGTAACTTTGCCGACATAGCCAACATTGGCGGCCCCGGTGGCGGCAGTGTTACCGCAGCCTGTTTCTTGTCTCGCTTCACCAAGTCTTACGACTGGGCACACTTGGATATCGCCGGTACCGCTTGGTTGGGTGGCGGCGCTAAAGGCGCAACCGGTCGCCCGGTGGCGATGCTGGTTGAGTTCTTACAGCAGCAATCGCTTTAACACTGACCGCGAGTCTCTCTAACCCGGAGACTCTCTTACCCAAAGAACCGAGAGACATTTCACTCACCATGACACGCATTGATTTTTATGTGCTGGCCGACTCTAGCGCTGAAAAGCGCTATGAGTTTGCCTGTCGGCTCACCCAAAAAGCCCAGCATGTGGGGTCTCGGGTCTACCTTGCCGTGGACGATGCCAATCAGGCCAAACAGCTGGATAATCTACTCTGGGAATTTCGCCCCGAGAGTTTTGTTCCCCACGACTGTGAAGGAGAAACCACACTGCAAGCACCGGTTCAAATCGGCTTTGGCGATGATTGTGGCGATCATCACGATGTGTTGATCAATCTAAAATCGTCCATTCCCGAGTACTTCAGCCGCTTTGAGCGCCTGATCGAAGTGGTCTGCCAGCAACAAGAGGTTTTGACACAAACCCGAGAAAATTTTACCTTTTACCGTCATCGTGGCTATCCCATCAAATCCCACGATATGCGCCCGCAAGTGGCCAACGGTTGATCCGATAACCGCCGTTTATACAATAAGAACACAGAGCAATCGATGAGCGAAGAAAAACGCGAAACCAAACAGGCACTATTGGGAGAATTGGAATCCATCAAGGATCTTCTCTCTGAGGATGAATGGGATGATATTCCCGTACTGAGCGATACGGTGTCTGAGCCATCGCCCAGTCAAGATTCCTCTAAGGCCAAGGAAACTGAATCGCCCGTTGAAACCAGCGCCCAATCACTGACAGCATCCGAACCTGACGAAACCGAGCCCAGTGCCGTGTCGTCAAACGAACCGGTGGATCAACAGCTTGATTTGATGAGTTCGACACAATCGGCGTCTCTCGAGTTAGATTTAGACCTAGACTTAGACAAAGAAGACGACGAATTCTCGCTGGCCGCCGCCCATATCGATACGCCCCCCGCCGATCAATCTCTGGCGACTCATTACCCAGACGGCACCGCCATTGATTCCAGCGCTGCCGACTTCATCTCCAACGATAGCGATGATGAAAGCCGTACAGAGAATCCGAAAAACACCGCGGACAAGACTCAGTCCATCAGCGACAGCCACAGCTCGGACATCGACAGCGCCGTCGACAAACTGAACTTGGATCTGAGCCTCGAACTTGAAAGCGACTATAACGACTATGATGACAGCTTTGAGGCTGACATCTCAGAAACTGCCGACCCAGTAACAGAAGAAACCTTTGGCAACCCGTTTGCATCAACGGCGGGCGCCAGAACCGAGAACAACAGTACCGAGAACAGCAGCACCGAAAACAACAGTACCGAGAGCGATAGTCTTGAGAGCGATAGCAATGAGCTAAGCGCGTCCAATGCAGACACTGCCGCAGACGTTGATAGCCTGACGCCGATCGGCGAAGCCAGTAACACCAATCAAGACCACCTCAGTTCTGATCTAAGTTCTGATCCAAGCTCTGATCAAGAAGACAGGCTCGAGTACGAGAAGTTAGATGATCAGTTTCTGGCCGACAATGTTGAAAAAATTGAAGCAGCCCTCGAACACGATTACGAAGAACTGATGCACGCCGACGACAAAAACGATGCAGACGCCGGCAATAACGACCTTAACGAAGAGATCGTTATTGACGACAAAACCGTTGATGTCTCGCCGCTTGATGAACTATCGATGGATGAGCTATCCCTAGACGAATTATCGCTCGATGAGCTCTCACTCGATGAACCCAAGCTCGACCAATTAGCACTCAATGAACTGCCGATCGATGAGGCCGTCATTGAAGATCACGTCATGAGCGATCACATTACTGACCAAGATAAGCTCATGCACGCCGAGAAGCCATCTGACATAGATATCACTCCGGCCGCTGAATCTGCCTCCGACAATACTGATGAACATACGCAGGCACACGCGCTAGACTCAGTTGCAAATGCCGAGACTGCCCTAGAAACTGATTCACAAATAGCCGCTGAAACAGGCGCTGAGACAGACGCAGAAGCAGGCACAAAAGTAGACAGTGAAACACCGGCAGCTGAAGAATCCCTTGCGGATCAAACCGCAAGCGACGAATACCAACACGACGCCTTCCCAGAGCTGACCGACAGCACACAATCGGACTCGACCTTGTTCGCCTCTTTGTCCCGTGATTACGGCAACGACGATGACTCGAACCACGCTGACTCTCGTGACCAAGACAGTGACCAAAACAGCGACCAAACCGACGCGGATGAGCAATTGCCTCCTGGAGTACTGCCGGGCCAGCAGAGTCTCTTTACCGGAGAATCTCGCACAGCCAAAGCCGACGGTGACGAGCCCTACGTAAGACCAGAGCGCCCCACCCGCGCCACCGGCGAAAACCCGTTTTTACCCAAACACATTCGCGATCGCCTGCACACCAACAAAACACTGGTCGACATCATTAAAGAAACGCCATTAACGCAGCCAACCGCCGCGCCAAAACCCGAGGCAGAACCAGTCGCAAAACCGGTGGCAGAACAAGTCCAAGAAGCGGTTATCGAGCAACTACCGCCGCAACTGTCGCCCGAGCGAGTGCATCATATGGTTGAAGACGTGATAGCGCTGTACATGCCACGTATCGAAGCAGAATTGCGTGAGCGCTTGTTGGTAGAGCTTCGCAGAGTGGAGCCTGATGAGGGAGAAAAGCCTGAAGAGGGTTAGGGTCACGAGATGCGGGATACGGGGATGCGGGATGCGAGATGCGAGATGCGAGATACGAGATGCGAGATACGAGATACGAGATACCCTAAGGGGCACAAGTGCGGGATTCTAGTAGCGAGTAACTAGTTTTTAGTGGCTAGGAAAAGAAAGGGCGGATGCGGATTCTACCCTAGAGGGCACAAGGGGCGGCGGGATACCCTAAAGGGCACAAGTGCGAGATACGAGATACGAGATACGAGATACCCTAAAGGGCACAAGTGCGGGATTCTAGTAACGAGTAACTAGTTTCTAGTGGCTAGGAAAAGAAAGGGCGGGTGCGGATTCTACCCTAGAGGGCACAAGGGGCGGCGGGATACCCTAAAGGGCACAAGTGCGAGTTACGAGATGCGAAATCCTAACCACTCGAATCTCGTCATCTCGCCATCTCGTCATCTCGTCATCTCGCCATCCCGTCATCTCGCATCTCGCCATCTCAAAACCTAATTTATATCCAAAAGCTCAACATCAAAAACAAGCGTCGACCCCGGGGTGATAATCCCCGCCGAGCGATTGCCGTAAGCTAGATCACTGGGAATAAACAAACGGGTCTTTTCACCCACGCTCATCAGTTGCAGGCCTTCTTGCCAGCCTTTGATCACCTGATGTAATCCAAACGAAATGGGTTGGCCACGATCCACCGAGCTATCAAATACAGTGCCGTCGATTAGGGTGCCGTGATAATGCACTTTTACGGTATCTCTAGGGCCGGGTTTTTCCGAGCCAGAGGCTTTTTCCAGCACCAGATACTGCAGACCAGATGCGGTGGTTTGCACGCCTTCTTTGGTTTTATTGTCGGCTAAGAATGCGGCGCCTTTGGCCAGGTTCTCAGCCATGCTGCTTTTATTGGCCGACGCCTTTTGAATCAAAAAGAAGGCGACGCCTATCACCAATACCGCTATCAGGATTTTTCCCATCGATGAAACTCCAACAACTGTTAATGAATAATTCTGTGGGTAAGCCTCTTTAGCAACCCGTAAAGAGGCACGTTACCTGAGAGTCTGGCCCCTGTCATCCCTCTGAATCTGTCGCTCTTCTCATTATTGCCATCCTCACTCTTGTTGCGCTCCTCACAGCGATTGGAATTTTCATCACTTTCGCTTCAGAACGCGATAAACTAGCTAACCTGTCTGCAATACATTCACGAATCGTCACATGACACAGCACTCTGAGCCCACCGAGCTACTTTCGCCTTCACCTGCCATTGAGGATGAGACAGTGCTCTACTCTTTCCGTCGCTGCCCTTACGCTATGCGTGCGCGGATGGCGCTTGACTACAGTGCCATCACCCTTGAGCACCGAGAGATACTACTGAAAAATAAGCCAGCCGCCATGCTCGCCGCGTCTCCCAAGGGGACGGTGCCGGTGCTGATACTCGACAGTGGCGAGGTGATTGACGAAAGCCGCGATGTCATGATGTGGGCACTGAACCAAAGCGATCCCCAGCGGTGGTACCAACATCGCTCTAGCGACGATCAACGCCAGATTGAGCTGTGGATAAACCGCAATGACGACGACTTTAAGCCCTGGCTCGATAAATACAAATATTCAGTGGGCTACCCTGAACACTCTGAGACCTACTATCGCCAGCAGGCAGAAGAATTCATCGCGGATCTCGAGCGCACCCTAAGCGGGCAACGCTATCTTTTAGGGGAAGAGCCGACCCTGGCAGACAATGCAGTGTTTCCCTTTGTGAGACAGTTTGCTCACGTGGATAAAGCCTGGTTCGACGCCAGCGCTTACACCGCCGTTCAAGCCTGGTTAGATCTGTTTCTAAACAGCGAACGTTTTAGTCGAATCATGAAAAAGCACCCGCTTTGGCAGGAGCGTTAGAACAGACACTGGCAAACTCTCATGAGCCAGTTAACGTTTGGCCATAGTAAAATCTAGCCCTACCCAAATGTGGCCGTGCTAGAATCAGCATCAAGAGCGAAATTGAACACCGATCAATGCCCGAGGTTTCCGTGACACAGCTAACCACAATCGACATCGAAAAAGAGTACCTACACTTTTCATCCGCGCACTTTACGATATTTTCGGCGCAGGAGCGGGAACGATTACACGGCCACAACTTTTTTGTCTCTGTTTCTGTCACCGCGGAAGTGCAAGACGATGGCATGTGCTTCAACTACAACGAACTCAAAAGAACCTTGCGCAAACAGTGCGAAGCCTTAGATGAATATGTGCTGCTACCCGAACGCTCGGCGCACTTAAGCATCGTTGAAAACCCCAACTACTACAAAGTCGACTTCGCTGAAGACACCATGTTTTTCCTCAAGAAAGACACCCTACTGCTACCCATCATCAACGTCACCATCGAAGAGCTATCGCGCTACTTTCTGGAAGAACTGCGCAAAGATTCACGCTACGGCGATAACGATGCGATTCAAAAGATAGTCTTGCGCGTATCGTCGGGGCCGGGGCAATGGGGGTCGGCGAGCTGGGAAAAAGGATAAGAACAGATGCGAGTTGACGAGATGACGAGATGCGAGGGCGATAGCCTTCCGCTTGGGTGCTCTCGTATCTTGCATCCCGTATCTCGTATCCCGAATCTCGTATCTCGTATCTCGTATCTCGTATCCCGTATCTCGTATCCCGTATCTCGTATCTCGTATCTCGTATCTCGTATCTCGTATCTCGTATCTCGTATCCCGTATCTCGTATCTCGTATCTCGTATCCCGTATCTCGTATCTCGTATCTCGTATCTCGTATCTCGTATCCCGTATCCCG
>JBOEGJ010000036.1:0-68997 GCA_050633365.1 Cellvibrionaceae bacterium
TAGGATCACAAAGAGTGTGACCAGTCTGAACTTTCTTCATACCCACGATGGCGATAATGTCGCCCGCTTGAGCGGTAGTCAGTTCGGTACGCTCGTCGGCGTGCATCTCAACCATACGGCCAACACGCTCGGTTTTACCGGTAAAGCTGTTGAGGATAGTATCGCCTTTGTTCAGTACACCTGAGTAGATGCGGATAAAGGTCAGGGCGCCGAAACGGTCATCCATGATCTTAAAGGCCAAGGCGCGGAATGGCTCGTCAGCAGAAACGATGGCTTTGTCGCCAGTTGCTTCACCTTCTTCGTCGGTCAGATCCTGTGGATCAACTTCGGTTGGGTTTGGCAGGTAGTCAACAACAGCGTCAAGAATCAGCTGAACACCTTTGTTCTTAAAGGCAGAACCACAGTAAGTTGGGAAGAAGTCCATGGTGCGGGTACCTTTACGGATACACGCTTTGATGTCTTCCATGGCTGGCTCTTCGCCGTCCATGTAGGCCATCATCAAGTCGTCGTCTTGCTCAACAGCAGTTTCGATCAACTTCTCACGGTACATTTCAACGTCGTCTACCATGTCGGCAGGAATGTCGATGATTTTGTAGTTTTCTGGCAGACCAGAGTCATCCCACTGGTAGGCAGTGCGAGTGAGTAGGTCAACCAAGCCGGTGAAGTTTTCTTCGATACCGATTGGCAGAACCATAACCAGTGGGTTTGCACCCAGAACGTTTTCTACCTGATCAACAACACGCAAGAAGTCGGCGCCCATGCGATCAAGTTTGTTAACGAAGATGATACGAGCAACTTCTGAGTCGTTCGCGTAGCGCCAGTTGGTTTCTGACTGAGGTTCAACACCACCAGAACCACAGAATACACCAACGCCACCGTCGAGAACTTTCAAAGAACGGTAAACTTCTACAGTGAAGTCAACGTGCCCCGGAGTATCGATGATGTTGAAACGGTGATCGTCCCAAAAACACGTCGTCGCAGCAGACTGAATGGTAATACCGCGCTCAGCTTCCTGTTCCATGAAGTCAGTGGTGGATTCGCCGTCGTGTACTTCACCGGTTTTATGAATCTTACCAGTCAGCTTCAGAATACGCTCGGTAGTGGTGGTTTTGCCGGCGTCAACGTGGGCGAAGATACCGATATTTCTGTACTTAGATAAGTCTGTCATTTGAGTAGTTCTCGATAAGCCAGGGCCAAAATAAAGCGCGATAGTATACAGAGTTTCTTTTCCGTTGTAGAAGAGTATTTTGCCTTTATCGCGCGAATAATTGGGAATCCAGTGAAATATCTGAGGTTTTGGGGATTTGTGGGCTCGAAATTGGGAAATATCAACTAAAACAGAGAGATAGTGGAGGTCGCTGTCACGGTGTCGTTGTATTACGTTACCTGTTAAGCAGAGGGTTTTGGCTGGAGCGAAACAGGGATTCAAGCCCGAAATGGTATTGTCTTAATTCCGGGTTGTGGTGTTTGCTCAGAGGCAAAAAGGCAAGCTGATGCCATTGGCGGGTTTTGAGAATGGGGTATCGTTTCAAGGTGGAAGTGGTTGCACGATAAAATAGCTGTCTTTGTTGGTAGGTTCCGCCGTCTTCTTTAAAGTCGATGCCGTTGTGGTGATCAGTCAGCAAAATAAGGCTGATACCCGCGGTCATGAAGTGACCGCCGTAGGAAACTGCGAGTTCACCGCTCTCGACGGCCGCTAGCTCCTCAGTGTCCCAATTGATGCTGCCGATGGCTTTGGGGCGCCATCCCAGTTGCGATGAGTTTAAGCCCTGAAGCGCGCCGAGGGCCATTGGGCCGTTAGCGCTCCAAATCATGTTGATGTTTGGGTGGCGTCGCAGAATGCCGTGGATCTTGGCTCGAGGTTCCGCGTAGCCCCAATTTCCAATTAAACGCTCGTGGATACTAGCATTTGGGGTTTCCGCTAAGGCGTCCGCCAAACCTTGTTCTCGTAACTTTGCGGCAGAGGTGAGGTTGTCTCCCGCCAGTACTAATACGTTTGGTGGCATGGGTTGTAATTCATCGATGAGGTGTTTCGCCAGCGAGTAGCCGGCGTAGCGGTTGTCTGGCACCAGTGAACCCACCCAGTGTTTATAGTCACGCCGCGGAATTAGCAGGGCGTCAGATTCAGGTTTCTGAAGGTGGTTATAGGCAAGAAAGAAGTTGACCCCAGCTTGATTGATATCCCTTATTTGAGGGGAAAGTGCAAAGCGCTCGTTGACCAATAACAGATAGTCGGGCGGATTTTCGCCGCGCAGTACTTCGGCAATCTGCCGTTGCATTCGCAGGTAGTCTCGGTTGGCATGGTAGATGTCGAGCTTGATCTGTAGCTGATCGGCCACGGCTTGGGCGAAGCGGCTTGATTCCGGCCAAAACTGTCCTGTGGGGTTTTGGGATTGTTCATAGCCTGGGCTGAAAAACGCAATCTTGAGCGGTTTTTCTGCCGTGTCGGCCTCGACGGCTACCGACGTGATAATAGACAAACTTATAGCAAGTCTGATTAAAGTTTGTACTGAGCAATATAGGGCATTCTTCACTTGCGCGATCCAGCGTCGACGATCAAGTCTTAAGTATAGGATGGTCTCATGAGGTTTGGCGTGAAAGTAAACATAATTGGCTGGGCGGGGGAGTTTCCCTAAGTGTCTATTACTTGCTCTTAGCCCACCTAGGGAGAAGTGGCTCCGATTGCAGTTGCTCGCCTTTCATTAGGCCGCATAGCTTTCTTCGGTGTTGCTGCTGTGGCCACCAAATTCGTGCAGCGCGATGAGGTTGCAGATGTAATGAGCATCGAGGAGATTCCAGGCGGTGATGTGAAAGCAACCTTCGTGAATGTAAAACTGGTAGTGCTGAAGATGCAAATCATGCCCAAGCGATTTAGCTTGTTCTACGGTTAGCTCTAGTGTCTGCACAGCCCAATGCTCACCGTGGTGATTGTTAACAAGCTCTAACCGAGCCAGCGGCTGATCGTCTAGGCTGCTTACCAGAAACGAAAAACCGTCGTTCATTGCCATAGATTGGTATAGGTTGATGCTCTCCTGTGTGACCTGCAAGCTGGCGATCTTAGGTCTGGTGGTTTGATGTGTCATCGTTCAAGTTCCGTCATTGTGGGTTCGCAATCTATGACGTCCGCTCTGGCGAAAGGTTCTCGGACTAAACACTTCTTTAAATGGGGGGGACAAAACTTATCCTAGCGGTATAATGCGCGCGCATTTATCTAGGAACGCTGAGCTATGCAAGCCAACATTGTATTTGGATTCGACACCGCGCAGATTGCCTCTCGGTTTTTGAATACCGTCAAATCTGAAAATCGCCGCGGTGTGAAAGTCAGTCTGAATAACGGTGGTCTGTATGTGAAAGTGCGATACCCCCTAACCGAGTCTGACGGCTTTGATACTATTTGCGCCGACCTAGACGACATAGCTTCTGCGCTCGGCGGTGTAGAAATCAGTCACAGTTGATACTTGTTACCGGCCCCTGTTAAACAGAGGTCGAGCTGTATTTCGCCATTCCTACGCTTTCCATTGTCTGTTTCACGATGCGAATTTGGTCGCCCCGACAGAGTTCCTTGTAGACTCGTCTATGCTTATTCTATTGAAGGACTGATTCGAGCTGCCGTTATATCTGAATATGGCAGTTTCTCAATCTAGACATTACAAAGGAAAGCACCCTTGCAGGACTCCCTGTTGCATTCATGGTTTGAGCGATGCTGCGATCAGTTGCCGGATTTGCGATCAGCGGTTTTGGTTAACGCGCAAGGAATTCATTTCGCTCGTGGTGATACTCATTCCTCCGAAAACCTACATAACCTTGAAACTATTGCCAAGCTTGCCTTAGCTCAGGGGGCGGCTTTAACGTCTGTCGGTCCCTGTGACGGAGGTGGTGAAAGCGTGACTGTGGCGAGTGCATTAGGTGAGTTTTACCAAAACTATGCTGTTGCATTGCAACTTGACGCGAGCATTGGCCAGCATCAAAAGCTTCAGGCAACTTTGGCGGCGATGATATTGTGGTTACATTGGGCTGCGGATCAACAGGCCGGCCAAGAGACGAAAGAGGAGCTACTGCCGAACTGGCTGTCGAATCTGTTCGCCCAACAGCCTCATTGCAACCTTCAGGGTTTGTTGTCTTCTATTGAGAAGAACTGTTCGGCACGTTCTGTTTGGTTTTTGGTGTCGGAGAACGGTCGCTGGAAAGTGAAAGCGATCTCTGGTGATCGTAGCTTCACTGCTCAATCCCCCGCAGTGGTTGAAATGCTACAGGAAGTTGATCGTGCCGATAATGCATCCGACTCCAAAGATTATTGTGCTCAACTGGATGGGAATATTGTATCCGAGGCCGATCGCTACTTTTGTTCGGCGACTCTTGAGGCTCCCTCCGAGTCGATTGTGCGTCGCCCAGATGCAGCTCGCTTTCGGTTGGTGATGACTTGTCATGCAGAGCAGGAAGCCGAAGAAGCTTTATCTAAGGTGTTATCGGTCAAGATGCCACTCTGGTATTTGTTACAGCAATATTCCCCTAGTCAAAATGCCCTCGGTGTGGATCGATATCTGTCTAAGTTTAAACTCGGAGCGGTGACAAAGCCTGTATCGATAGCGGCAGTTGCGATCTTGTTGCTGTTGCTGTTGATGATGATGCCGGTCAATCACACCATTCGAGCAGAGGCTGTTATTGAGGGCGCTGTTCATCAGGCTGTTGTAGCGCCATTCGAGGGTTATATCGAGACGAGTAATGCCAGAGCTGGCGATCAAGTGACCGCAGGGCAAGTTCTCGCGAGTCTTGAAGATCGTGAACTGCAGTTGGAATTGCAAGGGTTACGAACTCGCTTGCGTGAATTGGATCGAACTTACCGCCAAGCTTTGGCACAGCTTAAGCATGCGAAGTCTCAAATTATTCAGGCACAAATGGCGCAGGTGAGTGCCGATGTGGATTTACTCGAAGATCGCTCGGAGCGCGCGACCTTAAAGTCACCTATGGCCGGTTTTGTAATTAGTGGGGACTTGTCTCGTGCGCTGGGCTCTCCCGTTGAGCGAGGGCAAATCCTGTTTGAGGTGGCACCGCTTGAAAACTACAGGGCAAGATTATCTGTCCACCAACAGGATATTCAATTTTTGAGTCAGGCGCTGCAAGGGCGGATTACTTTGTTGGCGTTGCCAAGTGAAAAACTGAAGTTTTCCGTAGGCAATATCGTACCGGTGTTCGAATCCTCTCAGTCTGATTCCGCTTTTCAAGTTGAAGGGCTGCTTGGAGAATCGCCGAAAGCATTAAGGCCGGGAATGAAAGGGATTGCGAAAATCGACGTTGGTAAAAGGGCATTGGGCTGGGTGTTGTTTCACGACTTGATTGAATGGTGGCAATTGAAGCTCTGGGCATGGTTGCCGTGAAAACTGACGACAATCTTAATGTCGCTGCTCCGACCTGGGAGCAGATGTTGCAGTCGAGGCCGTGCCTCAATCATTCGATATTGAGTCATTGTCATCATTACCGAGGTATACCTTGGGTCATTTTTGAGAACCGATTCGTAGGTACATTTTATCGTTTGGATCCATTGCTAACGATGGTGTTCGATGGTGCTGATGGTGATTTGACGTTGCAACAGCGTTTGACTCGGCTGCCAGAGAATCACAAAGAAGCACTAAGCGCTGAGCAGGTTATCGCAACCTATTTAGCTTTGTTGAAAGCGCAGATTATTGTCGATAGTGCGGGGCAAATACCTGCGTCGAACATCACTGACTCCAACATTCAGAACTCAGCTAAACCTCTTTGGCTTGAAGCCATTACAAAACCTTTCGCTGTTCGTGTTCCCTTACTGTTACCTGATAAGTGGCTGGGTTCCGTTTACCGCTATGCGAGAGCGATCTTTAATGGCCCCGCGGCAATCTTGAGCTTGGTTGCCGTCGTTTGGGCAGTACTGAAAGTACCGCTGATGTGGTCAGAGCTGAGCGAGTATTTTGATGCCCAGTTTATTGGCGTGACAAACGGTTTTCTATTGTTGCTCATCTATCCGGCTATCAAATTTATTCATGAAGTGGCGCATGGTTTGGCGATAAAGCACTGGGGTGGCAGAGTAAAAGAGGCTGGCCTGATGTTCTTAGTTTTTATTCCTATACCCTATGTGGATGCCAGTGCTAGCTCAGCTTTTGGTTCGAAATGGCAACGTATGGCGGTCTCGGGTGCGGGTATTTGGGCGGAGTTGTTGTTGTCTACACTGGCGTTGTGGGTTTGGTTAATTGTGCCCGCTGAGTTAGTCAAACTCATCGCTTTCGACGTTATGGTCCTTGCAGCAGGCTCTACCTTATTGTTTAACGCCAATCCATTGTTGCGTTTCGATGGCTACTACCTGTTGGTTGATGCTATTGGTATCCCAAACCTATCAACTCGTTCTAACCGCTATTTAAGCTATCTGATTCGTCGGTATTGTTTTGGACTGGACGTGATTGCTGCACCCATGAATGATCCGCACGAGCGAAGCTGGCTGGTTGCTTATGGCGTGTTGGCCTACCTTTATCGTTTGGGGCTTTCGATTATCATTGCACTTTATCTCAGCAGCCGGTTCTTTGTGCTCGGGCTCTTTTTTGCTGCATGGTTGTTAGCGATCCAAGTGTTTCGCCCATTGATATCTTGGAGCACAGAAACTTGGCGTCTTTCGTCAAGCTCAGAGCGTAAGCAGGTGCTATGGCGCACCACAGGTACGGTGTCGGTACTGGCTCTATTGCTATTGACACCGCTGCCAAGCTTCACGATCGTTAAAGGACTCGTTCAAGCCCCAGAGCATTCTTTAATTCGCGCAAATCAAGCAGGGATTGCGTCTGCTATAGAAATTTCGACGGGGCATCAAGCGAGCGCGGGACAAGTGCTCGTCAGAATGTCCAATCCGGATATCGCCGCGGCGGTAGCCAAGTTAAAGGCATCGCTTCGGGAAGCCGAGTTGCGCCAAGCGCAAGCGCTGGACAATGATCTTTCTCAAATGGCTCGGTATGCTGAGCGATCCGTTGGTCTACGTGAGCAGCTAGAGGATGCTGAGCTGCGGTTAAAACAGCTATCGGTAAAGAGTCCGGCAGAGGGAACTTTTGTATCGCTGGATTTACGCGACTTGAACGGGCGTTGGCTCGAGCAGGGACAGCTGATTGGCTATTTGAACGATGGCGCGCCGTTGTCGGCGGTTGCCGTCGTAAACGACTCTGATGCACGCAGGTTGCGTTTAGGGGTCGAAGGTATTGAAGTCCTCCAGCATCCGAGCAATAAGCCGATCGATGGGCGGTTGATCTTGATGACTCCTGCGGCAAATTACCAGCTGCCCAGCGCTTTGCTCGGTTCGATGGGCGGTGGCAATATTAGCGTTGATGCTCGCGATAGCACCGGCAGAACCAGTATGGCGCCAACTTTTAAACTCGAAGTTCAGCTTTTGGGCGAACAGGCCGATAGCGCAATCAAGGTTGGCTCAGCGGTTAACCTCCGGTTTAAACACAAGAGTCGTAGTCTGGCTGGACGTAGTGGTGAGTTTTTAAAACGATTTTGGCTTGAAAAAGTTCGAATTTAGACGATAACTATCTATGGAGTTTGTTTGTATCGTCTATTTATTCAGATGGGAAGTTCGGCGCTCAAGACCCAAATTTATATGAGGGTCGTTGGACTTCTTGCGGTCATTTTTGTATCGAGATTATGAGTTGAGTGTTTTATTGAAAAAAATCAATGGCCGAGCCTTCCTCTGCGTTTTAAATGCGGTATTAACGGCAATCGTTGCGCTGGCTCAACCACTGGCAGCTGCCGAAGACGCTATGCTGCCTGTGGACTGCGTAATCAACCCCTCTAAAACTGTGGATTTGAGTGCGGCTGTTTCAGGCGTACTCGAATCGATTTCAGTGAGTCGCAGCGAATTTGTCGAGCAGGGACAGGAGGTCGCACGGCTTGAATCTTCGGTCGAGTTGGCCTCGGTTGAATTGGCGACTAAGCGCGCCAATATCAATGCCGAAGTGCACCTGGGTGAGATTAACCTGGGATTCGATCGGCGTGAAAAGAAGCGAATAACCGAGTTGTATCAGAAAAAAGCGGTTAGTTACCGCATTAAGGATGAAGCGGATCGCGAAGCTAAGCTTTCTGAGTGGGAGCTGCAGCAGGCCCGAGATTTAGAAGATATTCGTTGGTTAGAACTCAAGCGTGCCCACGCTCAATTGTCTCAGAAGATTGTTCGCTCATCGATTTCGGGTTTTGTGACTAAGGTGCATCGTTTCGAGGGCGAATACGTCGAAGATCAGCCGATCGTTCGGGTCGTGCAGCTTAATCCATTGTTTGTTGAAGCCATTGTACCCATGAAGGTGTTTGGTCGTATTTATGAGGGAATGGAGGCTGAGGTCGCCCCCGAAACTGTTGAGGTTCGAAAGCACACCGCAAAAGTGATTGCCGTGGACCGGTTGGGCGATACCGCTAGCGGAACCTTTGGCGTTCGTTTGGAACTCTCTAATACCGATCATCAAATTCCGGCGGGCTTAAAGTGCGGGCTTCGGTTTTTAGAGGCGTCGGGTGGGGCCGATACAGTAGCGACCGCGCAAACGTCTAAGCCTTCGATGGCCGCGCAATCCTCTGGTGGTAGTGATCAGCGCCGAGACGCTTTGCCGATTACTACCGCCATTGCCAAAACTGCAGAAGCCACTGCTGACAATAAACCGCGCAATATAGAGCCAATGCCCGATTCCGTCGGGGAGCAACCGCCAACCTCTATATCTGAGAGCGAAGAGGAATCTATGGTGGAGCATTCTCGGCAAACTTCTATTGCGGCTAAACCTGTATTTGTCTATCGATTTGGGCCGCTCACCAATGAAGAGCAGTTGCAGCAGGCGCAGGCGTTACTGGCGAAGAGTCATCTCGAGGTAACGGTAGAGAGTGGTAGCGTCGAAATGATACGAGGTTATATTGTGCTCGCCACTGGGGTTGATGGGCATAGTCCATCGGCGCGAGCGGTTGATGGATCACTCGCGGCTGGCGATATCGTGGATTATCTATCGACTGTCGGACTAGACGATTATCAAGTTTTTAGAACTGGTGAGCATAAGGGAAGAGTCTCTCTGGGCGTTCTTTATACGCCCGCAGCGGCCAAAGAACACCAAGCCTATTTGGCGCGGCGTGGGGTGTCATCGATCATCAAGCCTCGATCAGCGCCGCTGCCAGCGAGTTGGTTAACCGCTGAAATTGCCGGTGAGGACGAGGCTGCGCGTTTGGTCGCAGACATGGGCCAGTTGTCGGTTCCCGGGCGGGAGTTACTGCTTAACGAGCGATAACCTAGGCGCTCTTGACGCGGGCTACTCTGAGAACTGGGGCTGTTGGGCGAAAATACATAACCCGTCAATGACGACGAAGGCTTCTCGCTCTGAACTACAATGTTAAGGGGCTACTGGATCTATTTATTGGCCTGAAGCTCATTGTAATTCCCGTATCATCGGCAAGTTGAGGTAAAAAGATGTTTCGTAAGCGCCGTAGCAAACAACCGTTTGAACGACGTAAAGTCGGGGCTCGCTGCTTACTTGAGCCGCTAGAGCCCCGAATCCTATTTTCTGCCGATCCACTGTCGGCAAGCGTCGAGGGATTAATTCCAAGCGCGCTTGATGATTCAAATACCATGTCCTCGGAAGGTGTTCATAAAACCAGCGACAGCGTCAAGGAGCGCCTTGAGGTCTCGAATCTTGAGCAAGAGGCCGAACAACAGGAATCTTCTCCCACACAGCTCATAGTCATCGATACCTCGACGCCAGATTATCAACGGCTCCTGAGTGACGTCACGCAGGGAGAGGGCGCTGATTTTCAAGTGCTTTTACTCGCCACCGATCAAAATGGCGTCGATCAAATTACCCAGTACTTGGGTGGCTATGGCGCTCAGTCTTTTTCTGCGATTCACATTATTTCTCACGGCAGTGATGGTGCGGTCCAACTGGGAAGCTTGAATCTTAATGAAAGCACCTTGGCCAATCAGCGCGATGCCTTGAGCTCGTGGCAAGATGTTCTTACCGACGATGCTGATTTATTGTTTTACGGTTGTAACTTGGCGCAACAAAGTGAAGGTCAACAACTGCTGCAAACGATTTCTGAGTTAACGCGGGCGGATATTGCCGCCAGTGATGACCTGACCGGTGCGTCGGCATTGAATGGCGATTGGGAGTTGGAGTTCTTGGTTGGAGAGGTAGGTTCTGAGCTCTTTTTATCGACTGCTTTTGAAGCGGGATGGCAGCACACCTTGGGCCCGTTTGGTGCGGTCGACTCTTTGTGGTTGAATTCCAAGGATGGCGCAACGGGCTTGTCCATTCCGGGTATACCCTCAATAACCAAGGCGCAGTTGCTAGAACTGTCTGATCCCAATTTAAGCTTCGAGCCCGCAGGTACGCCATCGCAAACAACCGACGGTACTCTCACCTCAATTATCGATATGAATCTTTTTGATTTAACCAACGGCGACATAAAAATCGATGCGATGCACTATGTATCGGCAGACATCACCATTGGCCAATCAACAACCATTGATCTAAAAGCTGGCGACATTCTAATGTCGTCTGGTGACGGGAACGAAACACTAACCAGTAACAACGTGCAGGATGTCAAGAAAGGCGATGTGTTTGTGTTTCGGCCCACAGTTATTAATGATTACAGTTCGGGCGACTTCTTTATTCTGTTCGATAAGATGGTTACAACAGATCTCCGTGCAATCTCTTTAGTCGAGACTGATACGGTCGTCGGTGGAACAGTTCTCACTAAAGGTAGCTTGATTTATTCTCAGGCGACAGGTGGTTCTTTCGACGATAAGAGTATTTATATCTTCAATCCTATCGATGTGGGGGAATCTAACACTAGTGGAGTCTATGATTTACTCATCGATGGAGGAGATGTCGGTATCGATGAAAATATTCATGGTTTAGAGCTCATTGAAACTAATACCACGATAGCAGGAACCTCTTTAGCGGCAGGCACGATACTTATGTCGCAGAATAATGGAGACGTGATTGGAAGTAATGACTTGAGTGTGTCGTCAGGGGATGTTGCGTTGTTGAAAATTACTCAGGCAACTGTAGGGGGGGCATCGCCCGTTGCCGCAGAAGCCACTGCAGCGCTGTTCTTTGATGGTTCTGATGTGGGTTTAGCAGGCGTAAAACTAGATGGAATATCACTGATAAGCGTAGTGCAGAATACTGAGCCAGTGGTGGTCTCAACCGCGCTAGATCCAACCTATATCGAAGACTCAGGCGGTGTTGCGGTGTTTACCGCAACCTCGATCGATGTGGTTGATGCAGGGCAGAACGTCAAAGGTATTGCGTTAGTGGTTGAAAACGCTTCCGATGGCGTTAATGAACAAATTATTATTGACGGCAGTGTTATCGCGTTACTCGACGGCGCGACCGGTACAACCACGGATAACGGTTTTGATTACGAGGTAACTCTAAACGGAGCGAGTTATACCTTAGTTTTAAAAAATGGGAGTATAACGGCAGCTGATGCACAAACTATGATAGATGGCTTGCGCTACAACAGCGTTGATCAAAATCCCAATGCCGTGGCTCGAGTTATTACGTTGAAGTCGCTGACAGACACAGGCGGCATTGCCAGCGGCGGTGATGATACCGTCGACCTTAATATTTCTTCGACTGTGGCTATGGTGGCGGTGAACGACGCCCCGACGGCCGATGCTACCGCGTTAGATCCCGTTTTTTCTGAAGGTGATGCGGCTACTTCGTTATTTTCCGGCGCCGATATTCGAGTCATAGAAGCGGGGCAACTCATAACCGCGATGACTTTTACGGTCACAAATGTTGAAAGTCTATCCTCTGAAAAACTGCGTTTGGACGGAACTGACGTGGTCTTGCTTCATGGCCAAACCGGCACCACGGCTACAAACTCTTTAGGCTATTCTGTGTCGATTTCGGCAGGTACCGCGACTATTACGCTGTCAGGAGGTACGCTTACCGACGCTCTAGCCAATACGCTTTTGAATACTAGCGCTTATATTAATTCGGCGCAGAATCCTGTCGCAGGAGTCAAGAGTGTCAGCTTGATAGAAATCGTCGACAGCGGTGGCACAGCGAATGGCGGTATTGATGTGGGCAGCTTCGCACTAACTTCTAGCGTTACTGTTGTTGATGTCAATGACGAACCTGTGGTGACAGGAACGGGCAACGATCCTTCGTTTGTTGCCGGGGGCAGTGCGGTCACCCCGTTTAGTGGCATCGACATTGATTTGATTGAATCTACTCAGACCGTGAGCGGTTTTGTGATTGAGGTCTCTAATGTTTTTGATGGCTCTAATGAAAAGATTCAAATCGATGGTAGTACGATTATTCTGATCAATAGCAGTTCTGGCACTACATCGGGAAGTGGCTTTAGCTACGACGTGTCTGTGAGTGGACCGACTCGTACTATTACTTTTACTGGTGGTTCAGCATCTGCGGTGGCAGTGGAGTCATTACTAAACGCAATGACTTATCAAAACGATAATGGCGCACTCACTGAAGCGACTCGTACCATCAGTTTGATCGCGTTGAGTGATTCTGGCGGCACGGCGAACGGCGGTGATGATACGGCGACCTTAGCGATTGCCTCCGATGTCTCGGTGATCCGCGTTAATGCCGAGCCCACATTTAGTGCCACGGCTTCGAACCCGACGTTTATTGCGTCGGGTGGGGCGGTCGCTGCATTCGAATCCGCCGCCATAGATGCCCAAAACCCTGGTCAAACGATCTCGGGTCTTACATTCACTATCAGCGGCCTATTGGATGGCGGCAACGAAAAAATTGTACTTGATGGTTCGACGATTTCGTTGATGGACGCCGCCTCGGGTACCACGGCGACTAACGCAATTAGCTACAGCGTGAGCGAGGCAGGTGGCGTCGCCACCGTTACCTTAACCGGTGCCAATCTCACCGATACCAACGCTGAAAACCTAGTCAATAATATTGCTTACCTCAACGATGCCGCAATACCATCGGTGGGCGTACGTTTAATCGAATTGACGGGTCTGACGGATTCTGGAGGTACGGCAAACGCTGGTGACGACACGGTTGCCGTGAGCATTCAGTCGAGTATCGACGTGCAAGCGGTAAATATTGAGCCAAGTGTTAACGCCAATCCCGTAGATCCCAGCTTTACGGAGAATGGGGCTGCTGTATCGCTTTTTAGCAGCACCGTTGTCGATCTGGTGGAGTCTGGGCAGTTGGTGGTGTCTCTTTCATTTTCGATCACTAATGTGTTCGATGGCAGTGATGAAGTTATTTCTTTTGATGGAACCGACATAGCGTTAACGGCAGGTAACTCAGGCTTCACTGCCGGTAATGCTATGTCATTCACGGTGACAGAGGCCGCAAATTTCGCGACTATAAGTTTTAACAGTTCGGGGTTGGAGCCGTCGCTAACCGAGACGCTGATCAATGGGATGAGCTACAACAATACCAGTGAAGATCCGAATGTGTCCGATCGGGTCGTCACCCTGACGCACCTTCAAGACAGTGGTGGCGTCGCCAATGGAGGCGATGATTCTGTGTCGCCCGCAATAGCGACCACGGTAACGGTTGCGGCCGCCAACGATCAGCCTACTGTTTCGGCGGTTGCTATCGCCGCCGATGAAGATGGCGTCGTCGTAAATGGCAGTTTCGTTGTTAACGATGAGGATGCTGGCGATACTCATGTGTTTGCCATCGTCGGGTCGCCATCAGAAGGGTCGGTAATAAACAACAACGACGGTACTTTCAGTTTTGATCCTGGCCCAGATTTTCAAGATTTGGCCGCCGGTCAAACTCGAGACGTTAGTTTCACATACCGAGCCACAGACAACTCTGGTGCTGGCAACGCTGATAGCGCATTAGCGACCGTAACTGTGACGGTGACAGGAGCGAATGATCAACCGTTGGCAACTGGCTTTGACATTAATGCCGATGAAGATGGTGCGGTTGTGTCAAGCAGCTTTATCGAAACCGACGCCGATACGAACGATACCCATGTTTTCTCCATTACCTCGTCTCCCGCGGAAGGTACCGTTGTCAACAATAACGATGGTACCTTTTCTTTTGATCCCGGTTCAGATTTTCAGGACTTAGCCGAGGGCGCAACACGTGTCGTCTCCTTCGATTACGTGGTGACCGACAGCTCCGGTAGCGGCAACGCCAATAGTGTTTCAGCAACGGTGACGGTGACGGTTACAGGGCGCAATGAAACGCCAATAGTTGGCAACTTAACTCAAGCTGCTAACGAAGATGGCGTCGTCGTTAACGGCAACTTCTCTGTTGTCGATGGCGATGGCGCCGATACTCATACATTTGTGATCGTCGATGCGCCGGTAGAAGGCTCGGTGGTCAATAACAATGACGGTAGTTTTAGTTTCGATCCCGCTGGAGATTTTCAAGATTTGGCGGAGGGTGAAACTCGCGATGTGACATTTACCTATCGAGCCATAGATTCGTCATCTACCGCTAACGATACCAGTTCATTGGCCACTGTCAGAATCACAGTGACGGGGGTTAACGATCGCCCTGTGATTGCTTCGTTCGTGGTCAACTCTGCGGAAGATAACGGACCTAAAAGTGCAAGCTTTTCTGTGTCTGATGCGGATTTGTTGGATACTCAAACCATCGTTGTTTTGTCTGCCCCAGCGGAAGGTAACATTGTTAACAACAACGACGGAACCTTTACATTTGACCCTGGCACAGACTTTCAGGACTTAGCCCAAGGTGAGAGCCGAAATGTATCCGTGAGCTATCAATCCACAGACGACTCTGGCGCTGTAAATGATACCAGCACTATTGAAACCATAACCTTTACCGTGGCTGGCACCAATGACCGGCCTACCGTGTCGGGTGTATTTCTAAGCGCAATTGAAGACGGTGCCTTAGCTGGCGGTAGTTTTAATGTTACCGATGTAGACAGTAACGATTCACACACCTTCGTGATTACTGGTGCGCCTGCGCAAGGGGTTGCAACCAATAATGGCGACGGCACTTTTTCGTTTGATGTCGGTTCTGATTTTCAAGAGCTATCTCATGGTGAAGTTCGAACTGTCGTTTTCACCTTTGCGGCGGTGGATGGCAGCGGCGTTGCGTCTTCAACCAGCGCGAACGGGGCAGTCACCGTCGACGTGGTTGGAACCAACGATCGGCCCATTGTTAGGGATATGTCGGTCTCATTGAATTCCAGTGACAGTGAATTGGTTGACGCTTTCGACTTCACCGAAATTGATCTTAGTGATACTTCAGCGGTTACTATTATTGAGCAACCTAGTAACGGCAGCTTAGTTGATCTTGGTAATGGCGCGTTCAGGTTCGTGCCTGATTCGTCGTTTGATGATCTAGCGTTTGGTGAAAGCAGTTTTGTAACCGCAAAATTTCAAGTCAGTGATGATTCTGGTCAAAGTAATGATACGAGCCGCGAAGGAACGATTACCATTGAGGTCAAGGGTAACGGATTTGTGATCGTCGATCCTGTCGCTCCACCGGTTACCGCTCCGGTTACAGAGCCAGCTGTGACGCCAGGACCAGATGAAACAGCACCGGCTGAATTGGATTCTGAAGCGACTGCACCGGAAACTAGTCCAGAGCAAAACGAGGCCGAAAACACAAGTGATTCGGAGGAGTCTTCCGGTGAATCTGATGCCGGGTTTTCTGGCGACGCCGTAGGTGAGCGACTGAGTGATGTGGGTGAAGCAGAAGGCGGCGAGAGTTTGTTTGACGGTGCGTTTACGGGCTTGAATGTTAGTGTAAATAACGCCGAAATTATTCAGTCCACAACAGAGTTTGAAAGGGCTGACGCGAATCTCGCGGGGGCTATTTCGATAGAGTCAGTGGAATCGCTTCGCGTTAAATTTGCGGTTTATAGTGATCCGCTTTCTCTTGTCGAAACCGAGCGCTACATGCGAGGCGTCGATGATATTCGCGATGAGTTGAAGCAATCGTCGGATGCGAGGGACACGACAATGGGCGGAATGCTCTCTGTCAGCGCGGGACTGTCGGCTGGATACGTCGTATGGCTGGCTCGGAGCGGTATCTTACTCAGTAGCGTTTTGTCATCACTACCCGCCTGGCGATTTATCGATCCCTTGCCGGTACTTGGAGGTGTGCAGGGAGAAGGCGCCGACGATGATGAGTCACTTGAAGAAATGGTCACCTCATCCGAAAGCGATGAAGCCGACAACGTCGAGGAAGACCGTTAATGTTCGCTTGGTACGGAAAGATACTCGGAAAAATTTCCACCAAAGCGCGATTGGCGATTGGAATGGCGGGTATTGTTGTCAGTATTGTTCTCGTTTCAGGAATGCTGGGCTTGATTCCCAATGAACGTTCGTTAGTTCTTGAGGGGCGCGCCGGTGTTGCCGAGGCAATCGCTGTAAATAGTTCGGTGTTTATTACGCAGTCTGATTTGTGGCGGATGGAAAACAATTTACGTGTTCAGGTCGAGCGTCAAGATCAGCTGTTGTCAGCGGGTATTCGTCGTGAAGACGGCAGGCTGATGGTGGATGTCGGCAATGAACATGCAAATCATTGGGCGCAAGCGGCTACGGAGTCCAATCAAGATTCTCAGTTGTATGTTCCGATTTGGCAAGGTGATAAGCGCTGGGGGCAAGTTGAATTGCGTTTTACGCCATATTTACCCAGCGGCATTATGGGCTATCTTCTTGATCCATTTTTGCAGCTGCTGATGATTGTCATGTGGGGCAGTTTCATTTTTTTCTATTTTTATCTTGGCAAAATGCTGAAACAACTCGACCCCTCACAAGCCATTCCCGATCGAGTTAAATCTGCATTCGACACCATGGCTGAAGGTCTTTTGGTGCTCGACGCTAAACAGAATATCGTATTGGCCAACGATGCTTTTGCGACATTGATGGGGGTTGACGCCGAGAAGGTCATCGGTTCGAAGGTCAATCGTTTCGAGTGGGATTTTGTTGATAGTCAAGATGCCGAATCCTACCCCTGGGAAACCGCGCTAAAGTACAGTGAAGCAACGATTAATCGAATGGTTAAACTCACTTTACCTTCGGGCGCTATAAGAACGTTCATGACAAACTGCTCACCAGTGCTGGCCGGTGGAGGCAAGGCTGCAGGCGTTTTGGTTAGCCTTGACGATGTAACCTTGCTCGAAGAAAAAGAAGTTGAATTGAGAAAATCGAAAGACGAAGCCGAAGCGGCTAACCGTGCGAAAAGCGATTTTCTCGCCAACATGAGTCATGAAATCAGAACGCCGATGAATGCAATTTTGGGCTTTACCGAAGTGCTTAAACGCGGTTATGGCAAGAACCCAAAAGAAAGCGGTAAATACCTCAATACCATCGCTTCTAGTGGTGAGCATCTATTGGGATTGATCAACGATATTCTTGATTTGTCGAAAGTGGAAGCCGGCCAGGTCGAAGTCGAGAGGATTCATTGCCCGTTGCATCATATTGTTCACGAGGTCATACAAATTATGCGAGTAAAGGCCGATGAAAAAGGGCTCTATCTGCGCTATGAGCCCAAAGGCGATTTACCTGAACACATCACTTCGGATCCTGCTCGCGTAAGGCAGATCCTTACCAATCTCATCGGCAACGCGATTAAGTTTACCGAAAGTGGTGGCGTGTTGGTCGAAACACAGATGAGCGATACCAATAAGGTTTTGCTGACGGTTGTGGATACCGGCATCGGAATGACCGCCCCCCAAGCCGACGCAGTATTCCAGCCCTTCGTACAGGCCGATAGCTCGATCACCCGGCGTTTTGGCGGTACAGGTCTGGGGCTGACCATCAGTAAGCAGTTTGCAGAGGCGCTGGGTGGCGGCATTAGGGTCACCAGCAAAGAGGGCCAGGGCAGCCGTTTTATCGCGTCTCTCAATCCAGGTGATGTCAGTCAGGTTAACTGGCTGACGCCAGCTCAGCTACTCGAAGAGCAGCAGCATCTCGAAATCGCTGAAAATCAACAATGGCAATTCGATGGCCAGCCCGTGCTGGTGGTGGATGATGGCGATGAAAACCGTAATCTCTTAGAGGTCGTGCTGGGTGACGCGGGATTGACTATCGACACTGCCGAAAATGGTCAAGAGGCCTGCGATAGGGTCGCCGAGAACAGCTATCAAATGATTTTGATGGATGTACAGATGCCCGTAATGGACGGCTATACCGCCGTCAAATTGATGCGAGACAGGGGCGTAGAGCTGCCAATAGTTGCCTTAACCGCACACGCGATGAAAGGCGCAGAGGAAAAATGCCTAGAAGCTGGCTACAGTGGTTATATGACCAAACCGATTAAGATCGATCGATTATTTAAGCTAGTCGCCGATACAGTGGGTGGGCGATTGGTCGAGAAAGCCGATGAAACGGTGCCTGAGCCTGAATCCTCCATTGACTCGCCTAACGTTCAACAGATGGCTGAGCCGCAGATTCACACGACGTTGCCGTTGACGAATCCAAAGTTTCAACAGATTGTCAGCGACTTCATTGCCAAGCTTGCGCAGCAAGTGGATGCCATGGATGAGGCTCTAGCACTAAGTGAGGCAAAGCAACTGGCAGATTTAGCCCATTGGTTGAAAGGATCCGCCGGTTCAGTTGGGTTTCAGGCGTTGACCGAAGTTGCCAAGCCACTCGAGTTGTCGGCAAAAGAAGCAAACATGACGGCTTGCGCCGATCATTTGATTGAAATAAAGCGGTTGCAGTCGAGATTGGTCGACCCGCTTGAAAGTATCTCAGCGGTTGATTCACCGGCGCGAGAAAGTTCGTTAAACGTTGCGGCCGTTGAAAGCCGCGGAGAAGCGACGGATTTTTCCGAAGAATATGACGTGCCCGATGTTATCGAGTCGCGTCTGGCGGATTATGGTGAAAAATTCGTTGGCATTATTCTCAAGTTTCACGCTCGCCTATTGGAGCAAATGCCGGAAGCAGAAGAAATGCTTAACTTACGCGACGGCGCCAAACTGAAAGGTTTTGCGCACTGGCTGAAAGGGTCCGCGGGAAGTGTCGGCTTTGATGTATTTACACAGCCGGCGGCGGACTTGGAACAGGCGGTACTCGATGAGGACTTCGAGCGCGCCGATTATATCTTTGGCGTTTTAAGTCGTATGGTTAACCGTATATTAATTCCGGCACTGCGAAATGACGACGAACCCATCAAAAATGAACTCTGAGATCGGACGAATAATGACGCTGGCAGCACCGAATCAAGATCCGCAACAAGAAATAGTGGATCACTACATACAGTTGAAAAACGCGCTGATCATGATGGTTGATGACGAACCGATTATGATGGAGTTGGTACAAGCATTCTTAGAGTCTGAGGGCTACTCAAGATTCACGACACTAGAGGATTCACGTAAAGCCTTGGATGCTCTACAAGATGAACGGCCCGATGTATTGCTGCTCGATCTAAACATGCCAAATGTTGATGGCTTCGAAATATTGGAGGCTATGCGTGAAAAGAAATCTCTTAAACATATACCGGTCATTGTTTTAACCTCTGCAAATGATCCTGCCAGCAAGTTAAAAGCGCTCGAACTTGGAGCAACCGATTTTTTGGCCAAACCTGTCGATCCCAGTGAGCTGGCGCTACGACTGCGCAACACCTTGACGGTTAAAGCCTATCAAGACCAATTGGCTTACTATGACACTTTAACGGGCCTGCCGAATCGAAAACTATTTTTGGATCGGCTCGAATGGGCGCTCAATCGACTGCATCGAGATGGAGGTGCTCTCGCCGTCGTCGATATTTGTTTGGATCGCTTCAAATACATCAATCAAAGTTTGGGAATCAAAGGCGGCGATCTCCTGTTGCAAAAGGTTTCCGCCCGTATGCTTGAGCAGGTGCGCCAAGGCGATGTCATCAGCAAGGTACCGATTGATGATCTTTGGCGTAGTCTGTCTCGATTGGGTGGCGACGAGTTTTCGATTTTACTCGACGATATGAGCCGATCTGAAAACGCTGAAACTGTCGTGGCGCGATTGAAATCAACCTTTGATGAGCCTTTTAATATCGATGGCCAAGAAGTGAGCATTACTGCCAGCGTGGGAATTTCTGTGTATCCCGACGATGGAGACAATGCCGACGTTCTAATGAAAAACGCTGGTGCAGCGTCGGCTTTCGTCAAAAAGCAGGGCGGTAACAATTATCAATTTTTCTCAGACGAAGTTGAAGCCCGCTCGAAAGAGCGTATGCAACTGGAGACCGATTTGCGCAAAGCCATCGGTCGTGGCCAGTTTGAAATGCATTACCAACCCAAAGTGCATACGCAAACCGGAGAACTGCTTAGCGTAGAAGCTCTTATTCGCTGGAATCATCCGCAGCGCGGGCTCGTTTCCCCTGGCGTATTTATTCCGCTGGCCGAGGAGATAGGATTTATTCATTCGCTAGGCGATTGGGTTATTCTCAGCGTTTGTCGGCAAGCGAAGCTCTGGCGAGATAAAGGCTGGGTAGACTTTAATGTGTCACTCAATGTGTCGCCGCAACAACTTACTGCTGGTGATATCGTGTCATTTGTTTCTGGCGCGCTTAAGAATAATCAACTTCCGCCAGAGAGTATTGTGCTTGAACTAACCGAGAGCCTGGCTATGGATAAGGGGCTCGATATTCTCGACTTACTTAAACGCTTGAAGGCGTGTGGGGTTGGGCTTTCTATCGATGATTTTGGCACCGGATATTCGAATCTTGGCTACCTCAAGCAGTTGCCATTTGATGAATTAAAAATCGACCGATCGTTTTTGATGAACATACCAAGTGACCAAGATGAAGTGGCAATCATTACCGCTATTGTCGGTATGGCCAAAAGTTTGGGACTCAAGGTGGTCGCCGAAGGGGTTGAGGAGCTTGCTCAATTGGAGTGCTTGCGTGGATTCGATGTGGAATCTATTCAGGGCTACTATTTCTCCAGACCTTTGTCGGTTTCTGATTTTGAACAATACTACCTCGCGTCTACACGTTAGAGTTCGTTGGCTCGTCGGTAGATTCCCTCGTAGTCAAATATTCGATCGCGTATTGTCCAATACCGCTTTTCCCTTCGTGCGATGACAAAATCTGGGTGTCGGTATCGATGTTCGTTTCTTATGGCATCTTCGACCGAACTAGGTTGATAGTTTTCGCCGCTTATTCGTTGGTGCTGTTTTACGAAGTTGTGAGAAAAAGCTGTTTTCTGAGCCTGCGTTGAGAGGTGGAAATAGTCTTTCAGTTCTCCACCGTCTTCATCATGGTAGGTGATTGTTAATCGTTGACTGTCATTCTTTATCGATTGGGAAAAACTCATACCTGAGCAACGGATGACTTTGACGTCGTTTAACTTTAGAGCTTCTTTTAGTTTTGTATCTGGATCGACCAGCAACTTCTCGCATTGATGGCACTGGCGCGCGGCGATATCGTTTTCGGCGCCGCATTGATCACATTCTTTAAACCGAAACCGAAACGTACACTGCTCAGGTGCTTGGTTGGCATCGTCTAAGATCATGCCCTGGCAGCGTCGGCCGTAGTGCTCAATCAGGTTTCCGTCATCATCATTAAGCCCCCAAAACTGATTGCTGTGCTGACAAAGCGGGCAGGCCACTTCCACCGCAACGCTTTTACTGTTGGGTTTGGTGTCATCGATTTGTGGGCGAAAAAGATCGTGAGTGTTGCCTGCATAATCGAGGACCAAGCAATCTTCTTTGTCGGCGCAAAGACGAAGCCCGCGGCCAACGATTTGCTGGTAAAGACCTACGGAATCGGTCGGTCGTAAAATGGCGATCAGATCCACATGCGGCGCGTCAAAGCCGGTGGTGAGCACCGAAACATTGACTAAGTACTTAATTTGACGATTTTTGAAAGCAGTGATTACGCTGTCACGCGCTTTGATGCGCATGTCGCCTAAAATGAGCGCTGAATTGTGAGCGGGTAAATAGCTCAGAATTTCCTTGGCGTGGCGCACGGTGGCGGCGAAAATCATGATCCCCTTACGATCGCGAGAGAGCTCAATGATCTGCTCGGTGATCTTTGCGGTGGCTCGCTGGGATTTTGCGATGACACGATCGATGTCGGTTTCGTCAAAGCTCGACGAGCTGTTGCTGCGCAGAACTTCGAAATCATAAAACGCCACCGGGGCATCGATTAACCGCGCCTTGGTGAGATATCCCTGATGAATCATGAGCCGCAGCGGCAGCTCGAAGATGCATGACTTAAACGCGGTGTCTTGATCTGTGCAGAAACGTTTGTCGGGCATATGCCATTGATAAATCCAGCCTCGATCTAGTCGGTAGGGCGTTGCGGTTAAGCCCAGAATTTTCAGGTCTCGGTTATACGCTTTCAGGTGCCGGATGAGTATTTGATATTGAGAGTCTTTTTCCGTTGATACGCGATGACATTCATCGATAATGAGTAGTGAAAAGTCCTGAGAGAAATCCTCTAGGTTCTTTGCCGCAGATTGAACGCTGGCAAATACCACCTGTTGATCGGTTTCTTTGCGACTAAGTCCGGCCGAAAATACACTGGCTTTTAATCCATAGCTTTCGTATTTCTGATGGTTTTGTTCGACCAGTTCTTTGACGTGGGTTAACACTAAGATTCGGCGCCTGGCAATGCGAGCCAGTTCGGCAATCACCAGGCTTTTTCCTGAACCGGTGGGCAAAACTATTACCGCAGGATCTGGGCTCGCACGGAAATGTTTAACGGTGGCGTCGACGGCGTCTTGTTGATAGGGGCGTAACGCGTAGCTCATAGCTGGAGTTGTTATGATCTTGATGCAAGGAAGGAGCAAGGTGCGCCCATTGACGCGCAGTATACTGAAGGTCGCCGCTGGTTTCATCCTTGAGGTAAGAGCAGGCGACCTGCGAGTCACTGTGGAGGCTTGTCATGCGGGGGGATCGCGCATAGTCTAGAGTTTTTTCGGGCGTCCATACTTGAACGCCGCCCGCAGATTACTAGCACCTAATAATAACGAACATGAGGTTTGACATGGCACGGCTGATTTTTCTGTTTTCTTTATTTCTAGTGACTTTGCCGGTGGCGGCAGGGCTTAAAGATTTACAACCTACGCAATACAGCGTGAATGGCGTATCCCTTGCGGCAGCGGAGGTGGGTAACCCTGAAGGCGAAGCGGTGTTATTGGTAATGGGGTTGGGCAGTTCTTATTTGCTGTGGGGTGATCCGTTAATTGATGGTCTGGTGGCGTCCGGTTATCGGGTTGTTCTTTTTGATAACCGCGACGTCGGCGCGTCACAGCGGATGGATCACTTAGGCGAGCCGGTGATCTGGTGGGAAGTGTTGAAGAGTAAGCTAGGGTTTTCGGTTAGCACGGCCTATGAACTGTCCGACATGGCCGACGATGCGGTGTCTCTATTGGATCAGTTAAATATTGATAAGGCCCACGTCATTGGCGCTTCCATGGGGGGGATGATTGCTCAAATTATCGCCTACGAACATCCCCAACGAGTAGAGACTTTGACGTCCATCATGTCGACCTCTGGAGCACCGCACCTGCCAGAACCGACGGATGAGGCTCTCGAGAGTTTAGAGTCGGCGACCTACAGCACCGACGAGCAATTGTTGGCAACGAATGAGCGTGGGTTTTGGCCGCAGGGCGTACCGCGTCAGCTAATGGCGATATTCGCCGCCGGTGATCGCTCAGAACGATTAAAAGACATCGAGGCCAATACCCTTGTGCTTCACGGACGAGACGATGGCCTCTTGCCTGTGGCTCATGGAGAATATACTCACGAGCTAATACCCCAGTCGACGCTGGTTATCTACGAGGGTATGGGGCACAACTTGCCGGAGCAGGTGGTTCCGAAAATGGTTGGTGATATTGCGCAGCACATTGGTGCTCGCTGATAGATCTAAAGAGGCTGCTGCGCAAGTGGATCAAGGGCGCAGCAGTACTTCGGTGACAAACCAGGATTGCGTTTACAGCCGCTGCTTATTTCGGCAGTCCACCAATTAAGCCGTCAAAGGCCTTCTTGATATCAGTCGCGGCCTTAAGGGTCGATTCCTCGAGTTCGCGTCGAGTCTGCTGGTAGCGCCGCTCAATTTCATCTCCTTTCGCATTGATAAAATCTCTTCCATCCATGGCTCCAAGGTGGGTCTGGAGTGCTGCTTCATCGAGCTGTAGTTTTCCATCTCGCTTAATATTTTGCGCGCTACTTTCGATGCTCGCTCTCAGGGTGTCCCATTGATCGCGGGCGTCCATAGTGGCGAGATGTGCCTGCAGTGCAATATGATCAGACTCCTGATCAAGGGCTGTGACACCTCGTCGCACTTGATCGCCAAAGCCGTTGAGTTGCGCTTTTGTCTTGCCCCAAAGGCTTGTCATCTCATCGCTAAAATCTTCCGCTCGATCTTCAAAGTAATCGTCTAGATCGTCAATTTTTTCGAGTGTCTGATCTAACTGGCTTTTGAGTTTCTCTAACATACACCGTCTCCAGATTTGGGAAGTTTGCGCGCGATACTTGTATCGACATTGCGCCACTCGGTAGAGTCTAGTGTTTTCTTGCGGCTGGGATGTTGATTTAGGTCAGAAACACATCGCTTGATTGATCTCGCTGACTTAGCGCAAGCCGACCTAGGCCCTGCGATAATTCGTCACAGTTGATCGCAGTTTGTCAGAAACTAAAGTGTGTTATTGGCGTCATAATGAACATCGTCGAAATCAAAACCTCGGTGCGGGTTAATCGAAACTCATTGACGGCGGGCATAATGGAAGTAAAACGGTCATCAGATCGTGATAGTCACTCTAATTATTTATAGGAGATGTATGAAAAGCTGGATAAAAGTCATGGCGATCGCTTTACCCGTTACCCTGGTGGGCGGCTACTGGATAGTGAGCGGCGGTGAGCCGCAACGGGATTCAACGGAAGAGTCTACTTTGCCGCCGCTGACGTCATCAGAAGGGTTGCAGTCACCTCCAGAACCCACTCAAGCTGCCAAGTTACAGGGGCAGGTGGCGCGAGAGACTCCGCAACCGGCTGTGGAAATTGCGTTGCCCGCAAAGCCGCAGACGATCCTGCCCGCGCTCTTAGATCTGCCGAGTAGCTTAAATAGCAGCGATGAATCTGCGGTTTCGGTGTTGAGCGAGCTGTCGCCATCGTTGGTGCAATGGTTAGTACCCCAAGAGCAGGTTCGCAAGTGGGTGTTGGCAATCGATCTATTGGCCGACGGAAGATTACCCCAACGTCATCGCCCTTTGGCGTTTTCGGCCCCCGCATTTCAGGTAGCTGAACTCACCGGTGAGGGTGAAACGACCGAAGTGGGCAGTGAGCGCTATCGCGCGGCACTTCGCAATCAGCAGCGCTTTAATGATTTAGTCGAGGCGGTAACGCTTATCGACCCTCGAACTGCGGGTCGTTACTACAAGGCATGGTTGCCAATGCTGGAGCAAGCTTACGCAGAGTTAGGCAAGCAGGGGGATTTTAATCAGCGACTATTTAAGGCGGTGGATAATATTTTGGCGACAAAGGCGATGTCAGGTGATGGGGTTCTGAAGCAGCCTCATGTTCTGTACGAATTTGAATCCAGCGCCGTAGAGCAGTCCAGCGCACTTGAAAAGGCGCTGTGGCGTTTGGGCGATGAAAACCGAGTCGGCCTACAAGCTTTTTTGAAGGAGCTTAGATTCTATCTGTGATAAATCTTTCGCAAGCAACTGTTGAGAGGTTTCAGTGAAGAGCTTTTCGTTGATGCGAGTGGGAGGGGGGGATAAGCCATTCCAGGGTAGGGGGTCTAAGTCGTCAAGTGTGCCTAGACTATGGTCGCATGTGAGTCGTTGAGCAGTCTTGATAGACTTTTTAAAGTTACAAGGCAAACAATACACGACTATTTACCTGCTCAGCGAGTTAACAGGCACTGTGTGTAAACGTCTTTTCTCGCTAGGCGCCCAACCGAACAGGTCCGATCATGAGCTACCAATCTGAATACCAACAGTCCATCGAAGCACCGGAAGAGTTCTGGCGCTCTAAAGCCACTGAATTGGATTGGTTTTCCTTGCCCCGCGAGATTTTATCTAAGGATGAAAACGGCATTGACCGGTGGTTTGCCGATGGAGAAATGAACACCTGTCACATGGCGCTTGATTATCATTTCGAGGCGGGCCGGGGTGATCAGATCGCGATTTACTATGATTCACCGGTCACCAACAGCCGCGCAGAAATAAGCTATCGAGATCTGTGTGGCCAGGTGGCGACTTTTGCCGGCGGCCTACGAGATCAAGGCGTGAGTAAGGGCGATCGCGTACTGATATACATGCCGATGATCCCTCAGGCGGTGGTGGCGATGTTGGCCTGTGCAAGACTAGGGGCGATACACTCGGTGGTATTTGGCGGTTTTGCCTCAAATGAGCTGGCCGTACGTATCGACGACGCCAAGCCAACCGTGGTGGTGACGGCATCTTGCGGTATCGAGGTGAATCGCGTTATTGCCTATAAGCCGCTGCTCGACGAAGCTATTAATCTTGCCAATCACAAACCGTCATCCTGTGTGGTTTATCAACGAGATCAAGTCAGTGCTGAAATGCAGCCCGACCGAGACCTCGACTGGGGCGAGCTAATGACTCAGTCATCGCCAGCCGCTTGCGTCACCGTCAAGGGCACTGATCCGCTATATGTACTCTACACGTCAGGCACCACCGGCAAACCAAAGGGGGTTGTCAGAGACAATGGCGGCCATGCGGTGGCGATGAAATACAGCATGAAAGCCATTTACGATATGGATCCAGGTGACGTCTTCTGGGCGGCATCCGATGTCGGTTGGGTGGTGGGGCACTCTTATATCGTCTACGGGCCTCTGTTAGCTGGACTGAGCACGGTACTCTACGAAGGCAAGCCAGTGAAAACCCCAGATGCAGGAGCCTTCTGGCGGGTTGTCAGCGACTACAAGGTAAAAGCCCTGTTCTCAGCGCCCACTGCCTTTCGAGCGATCAAAAAGGAAGATCCCAACTCCGAATGCCTGAAGAAATATGATCTCTCGAGCCTAGAGACCGTGTTTATGGCCGGGGAGCGTCTCGACCCACCCACCTATCATTGGGTGAAAGACTTACTTGGCGTACCGGTGATCGATCATTGGTGGCAGACCGAAACCGGTTGGGCGATTTGTGGCAATCTAATGGGTGTGGAGCCAAAAGAGCCTAAAGCGGGCTCGTCAACCTTACCCTCACCGGGATTCAATGTGAAAATTTTGGACGATGACGGTCGCGAGTTAGGTCCGAATCAGCAGGGTAACGTCGCCATTGAACTCCCGCTTCCTCCCAGTTGCCTGCCCACAATCTGGGGCGACTTTGAACGCTTCAACGACGGATATTTGTCAACCTTCGAAGGCTACTATGTCTCGGGTGATGGCGGTTATAAAGACGAAGATGGTTATGTCTTTATCATGGGGCGCACTGATGATGTGATTAACGTTGCCGGCCATCGATTATCCACCGGAGAAATGGAAGAGGTGCTAGCGGCACACCCTCTAGTGGCCGAGTGCGCCGTTGTCGGCATTCACTGTGAGCTCAAAGGACAAATGCCGCTGGGGCTGGTGCTGCTTAAAGACGGCGCCGATATCGAGGCTGCCCAGCTGGAGCGAGAACTAGTCGCTAGCGTGCGCCAAGAGATAGGCGCTGTCGCTTGTTTTAAGAATGCTCTCGTGGCCCAACGTTTGCCAAAAACACGATCGGGTAAGATTTTACGTAAACTTTTACGTCAAATTGCCGATGGAGAAGAATATAGCGTGCCTTCAACCATCGACGATCCGGCTAGCCTTGGCGAGATCGCACAATTGATGATTGAGCACAATATTGGACGCGCGGCGGAACTGGCCTAATCCGTTTGCCTGCCATGCATTAAGGGCAGTGAGGCATTGTTTCTCCGTCTGAGTCTTAGAGGAGTAATCATGTCTTTTCAAATTTTTGAGCAGGGGCGTCGTATCGAGACGCCCTGGAAAGACTCATTTCCCTCGCGGCAAGTGAATCGACTTGAGAAAACCGCTGGCCTGACGCGAATCTCCCAACAGCAAGACGCTGTCGAAAGTGATAAACAGGACACCTCTGACCCCCAAATTTCCGAATATCAACGTCAGCAAATTGCTGACGACGGGGATACCCGTAAACGTATCTACCGCGCCGACCAGATTATGGTGTCGCCGGTTCACACCTTGTCGCCCTCACAATCTCTCGACCAAGCATGGGCCGTTTTTGCCGAGCTAAAGATTCGACACCTACCGGTTGTCGATGCTCAGGGGCAGGTCCAGGGTTTAGTCTCTCAGCGACGACTCTTGAAGATGACCTCGAGCTTAGCGGGCCCGTCCATGGCTCGCTCGAAAGAGGGCATGAGCTCGGCGCCGTCAGGTGCCAGTCCGGTCTCTGCAATCATGCGCCGCCGAGTGCTCACGGCGACCCCAGACACCAATTTGCGTGAATTGACCAAGGTTATGCTTGAGCGTCACGTGGGTTCTTTGTTGATACTGTCAGATCCCGATCAACAGTTGTCGGGTATTATTACCCGTTCAGATGTGCTCAAAGCCGTATCGCACCAAGTACCTTTAGAATTATGGGCTTGACGATTATGAGCCTGAAACTCATGGTTGATATTTATGCGGTTTCTTATCCCTGATTGGACTTCATTATGACTCTTCGATTATCGTCTTTGCTCCGTCTGCTCATAGTCGCGTGGGTGATGCTCGGATGCACCTCTGAAAACGAGCATTTTTGCTCCAAGTATTCCTATTTTTACAAGGAATTAACCGCACCGGGAATTCTCCCCATTTCTCAGCTTCGCTCTCAGCTTGAAAAAGAAAAGGCGGGTACAGGCGCTGATCGGGAAAGGGCCAAAATGGCGTTGTTCGTGCTTGCCGACATTGGCCGCAACATGAAACCCGAGCAGGAATCGCCTTCGGACTATTGTCTGCGTCGAAAACGCTGGGAGCAATACCGATAGCAAATTTCATTGGTTCTATTGTGCAAGTCACAAAAAGATTGTTAGACTCGCGCCACGGGAATAACAACAAAAGAGAGAACCTATGAATCCTTCCGTCCGATCATTTATCGCCATATGCGTTGTTCTTGGGGTTGGGGCCCTAGTCGCATGGGCTGGTAGCGACAACAGCATCACTTACCGTGATCTGTCTATTTTTTGGTGGTGCGGTCTGTTGGCCTTTGCCATCCAGTGGCTGGCGTTCGTTCCTGCCTACCTGAAGCAAACCGAGCACTATTACGATTTGATTGGCAGCACGACCTATCTCACGGTTGTTGGGGTTGCCTTATGGCTGGGCGGTAAAACCGATCCGCGCAGCCTCATAGTGTCGCTACTGGTGGCAATTTGGGCAGTTCGTCTTGGTAGCTTTTTGTTTATGCGCATCAGCCAAGATGGGAAAGACAGTCGCTTCGATCAGATAAAGCCTAAGCCCTGGCGTTTCTTGTTTGCTTGGACTCTGCAAGGGCTTTGGGTGTTTTTAACCCTGGCGGCCGTACTGGTGGTTTTGACCAGTGAGCAGACCGCAGAGTTAGGTCTAGTGGGCTATTTAGGTATTGCGTTGTGGGTGGTGGGATTTGTTGTCGAAGTGGTTTCTGACCGCCAAAAACGACAGTTTCGTGTGGCTCGGGAGCGAGGTGAGACTGGACCCTTCATTACCACCGGTTTGTGGGCTTATTCACGCCACCCAAATTATTTCGGAGAGATTGTGCTCTGGCTCGGCCTGGCGATCGTGGCAATTCCGGTGATGAGCGGTTGGCAATGGGTTGGCATAGTGTCACCACTGTTTGTGACTTTACTGTTAACGCGAGTGAGCGGGATTCCCATGCTGGAGAAAAAATCTGATCAGCAGTGGGGCGAGGACGAAAGTTATCAGCGTTATAAAGCTCAAACCCCAGTTTTGATTCCGCGTCTATTTGCCGCTAAATAATCTGTCATTTATCTTGGAGATCGTCGAAGGAGTTCGACGGTCTCAGTTGGCCCCTTGAATACTCACAACCTAGTTTAAAGAGCCTCAATCAACTCAACCGGCTTCCACGTTAATTTTTTCAACGCTGCTTTCGCATTTTAAGGTATTGCACTCTAGGGTATCGCCTTCGGTGGTGGTTGTGAGCTTGTTACTCGGCTCAATGCGTGCTGATTCATCAATCTGTGTGGAATAATTGATCATTACGCCCGAATTACAATGGCGAGGGTGATCTCTGCCGTTTTCTTTAGCTTCGTAAAGAGCTACATCGGCGAGTTTCATTAAGCTGGCGTAGTCTTCGGCATCCTGCGGATAGGTGGCCACGCCAATGGAAAGCGTGAGCTTGCCCAGTGACTGCCCATGAAAATCTAAGTGTAAATCTCGCACCTGGTTGCAGAGTTTATCCGCAACGGCCATGGCCGCTTCACCGCTGGTGTTTGGAACAACCACGCACAGCTCCTCACCGCCCACTCGACACACCATGTCTTCGCCTCGAACACCGTTCACCAGTAGAGAACTTAAGGCTTTGAGTACATAGTCTCCTGCATCATGACCAAAATTGTCGTTAAAGCGTTTAAAGTGATCCATGTCGAGCATCAATAGTGAGAGCGATTGATTGTGTCTCTGAGCGCGCATTAATTCGTGATCAATGGATTCCTCTAAGAAACGTCTATTGTGTAGGCCGGTTAAGGTGTCTCGCACCGCTTGTTCGCGCAGTTCTTCCTGCAGAGTCAAGTTGGCCAGGGCCAAACCCAGTTGCTCGCAAATGGTGAAGGCGAGTTGAAATCGCTCTTCCGAGACTTCTTGATCGTGCATGTACAAATGCATCATACCGATGGTATTGCCGTGGGCGATGAGTGGAATGCATAGGGTTTGATCGTTGCCCACGTTGCGCATGTGAGAGCAGGGTAGGGTTGTGAATTTATCGTTGGCAAGATGAAATTTTCCCTTGCGAAGCGCCCAGCATTCATCTGGCGCAAACGCCGTGGCGCCCGGCCAGCTGCCACCCCAATCGAGTTTGACTTCAAGCTGATTGCGGGAGGCGCGCATCATCGATACGGCACCGTTGATGTCGCCAAGCATCCGCGGAATCACGTCTTGAACCACCTGTTGAGCCTCTGATAGTGAATTGCACGCTGCCAGCATGTTGGCCAGGCGTTGAAGTAACTCAATTTCTCGAGTGCGATCTTCGACGTGTTTTTCCAGCTGCTCTTGTTCAGTATGAAGATGTTGGTCAACCCCTCGTATGACGTTTCGAGCCAAAAGTGCCATACAGACAATAATCGCGATTAACAGTGACCCCACCATGGTTTTTAAATCGCTGGCAATGGCTCTAGACACTAGTAAAGGCGTAGAGACTCTGAGGAGGCCACTAAAGTCGCCGAACTTAGTCTGACGAGCCGCGTACATAACATTGGTGTTGAGGGCGGAATTGAAACGAATTGAATAGCCTGAGCCGGTGGAAAGCGCTGTCGCAATTTCCGGTAAGTCAGAGACTTTATCCAGCTCCACTAGATCTAATACCGAGCGTTCACTGTCGGCTATAACCTCGCCGCTATTTCGGATCAATGTTATGGCGCGCTGCGGATAGATCAGGCGTTGTTGTTTCAAGTAATCGCTGAGAAATTCCGGCGTGTTCTCTGGGGCATGTTGCTGAAGACCGCGATTGATTCGATCCAAGTCGGACTGCAATGACTTCGATGAGTAGTCATTTAACCAGTTGGTTAGCAGCATACTGAAGGCGAGAAAGCCGCCGATACTTAATAATGTGAGGCCGATTAATGGGGTATAAAAAAGGCGTTTTTCCATAGTTTTCGACCTAAAATCCCGAGCTTTTGACGGTTGTCGGTTAACTGTAGTCAATTATATTTACACTCTCCATTTTCCGGTGAGCCTATTGGGCACAATGTCGTTTATTTCATTTGAATGACGCGCGAATTGGACGTAAAGCGGCTAAGCTTGATGATAATACGAACTAAGTGTTAGTCGATCAGACCGCGAGGGAGAACAGCAGGGTGAAGGGACGCGAACGTCGAGAGCAACCAAGAATGCGATTGGATGGCCAAAGTTCTCGCATACAAACTCGAGTAATCTGGCCTAACCAACAAGACTTGGACTCGGACTGTATCGAATTTGTCGACATCAGTCGATCGGGGTTTGGGCTGCAAACACGCCATGAGTTTTCAGTCGGCCAATCGCTTAAGCTCGAGGTTTCTATTGACGAAGCCTCGCCTATTATTCTGGTGGCAGTGATCTGCAATTGTCGGGGAAGGGGTACCGATTTTCGTTATGGAGCTTACTTTGAGTACGACGCAGAACCCGATGACGCTTACACCGAGTCAGTGCTGATAGAGATGGAGCGAGAGATTCGCGCGCAGGCCCGAGCGGATGATGAGGCTTGCTAAGGTGACTAACCGTTTTTGTCGGCTATTGTTTCTACTTATTGAATAGGTAGACCGCTTTCGCGGTCTGTCGCCATCTCTAGTTGGCTCGTTTCCATTCTTTAGTTTGTGAAATAAAACCAAAGCCTGCTTTCAGTTTCAGCGTGTCTCCATCAAGCCAGAGTTTACAGTCGTACTCATTGCCAGTTTCTGGATCTAGCACGGTGCCGTTTACCCAGGCTTGGCCTTCACTTTCAAGCCCGGTAATGAACACGAGTCCGGCAATTGGTTGATTTTCGCGATGATCAAAACACTCGCCGCAGACGGCGTCTTGTTGAGTTTCGTCATAGAGCTTAACAATGCGCCCTTGAAGTTCGTCGCCGGTCTTGTAGAGCTCAACCAGTGATTCAGGCTGACCAAATCGATCCAGTGTATTCCACTGACCTATGACTTGATCGTTTGCTTGACTGGTCAGAGAAAAGCAAAGAGCGGCGACCCACAACAAACCTTGAAAAATGCGCATGAAAACTCCGTTATCGTTATTTGGGATAATTGACGTGGCAGTGTACCATTGCCGCCTTTTTCGTCATTACTAGTGGCCGTAAAGAAGTGCTAATGGCGTTAATTGACGACGGTGTTGCGGTGCCGTAACAACATGTTGTCGGTGACTTTCCAGAAACTACAGTGCCGTCGGTATACAACAGTTAGTCGTCAACACTTTAGTAGATAACTGGCAGATCATAAGGGTTTTGTTCGATGGATAAAGGTGGAATCTCGAATTCCGTTATTGAAGACACTGAAGCCTGGCTTCAGCAGGTGGTTATTGGGTTAAACCTCTGTCCTTTTGCTTCGAAACCCTTTCGCGCCGAACAAGTGCGTTTTGTGTGCTCAGAGGCAACGACCGAGCAGTCGTTACTGGAGGATTTACAGCGCGAGTTAAGAATCCTTGGCGACGCCAAAGCGGAAGATATTGAGACTAGTTTGCTGGTGGCGCCAAACGTGCTGCAGGACTTTTTAGATTACAACCAGTTTTTGGATTGGGCCGATCAACTGCTGCGTCGAGAGCGATGGGAAGGGATTATTCAGATTGCATCTTTTCATCCAGATTATTGCTTTGCGGGGGCGGCGCCCGACGACGCCGAAAATCTAACCAACCGCTCGCCTTACCCAACACTTCACCTGATTCGTGAAGACAGTTTAGAGGCGGTGCTTGAGCGTTATCCCGATTCGGATCGTATCCCCGATAGCAATATCGAAAAAATGAATCAGCTTAGTGCAAAGGATAAGGCTCGCCTGTTTCCCTATCTCTTTACCGAAAGGTGAGAGGGGTTATTTTACCAGCGTGATCTTGTCTCGCTCGATTAGGATTCGCTTGGCCTTATACAGGCTGCCAATAGCCTTTTTGTAGGCGCCTTTACTGACGTTGTACTGATGGTAGATCGAGTCGGGGGCACTTTTGTCGGTCAAGGTTGAAACGCCACCGTTATTTTTTAAGTGCGTGATAATTTGCTCGGTCAATTGTTCTCGTTGCTGAATGGCCGGCAGTTGCAGGCTGACGTCGATCTTATTGTCAGCGCGGATTGTCTTGATGTAGCCGTCAACACTCTGCCCGTATTTTAACGGCTTAAAAGCATCATCCTTAAACAGGAGTGCTAGATGCGTATTGTTCACCACCGCTTTGTAGCCCATATCGCTGCGGCCGCAAATGAGTAGTTTTACCGGCTGTTGGGGAGAGAAAAAGCGAGACTCTTCGTAAAGGTGACGGCTTAGTCGGCTGCTGGCAACAATGCGTTGGCTGTGATCGTCGAGGTACAAGGTCACGACGTAGGACTTCCCCAATTCCATGGGTTTGTGTTGTTCGTTAAACGGTACCAACAGGTCTTTAGGGAGCCCCCAATCGAGAAAGGCGCCCATGTTATTGACGTCGGTGACTTTCAGGTAGGCGCATTGTCCCACCTCTACCAGAGGTTGCTCAGTGGTGGCGATGACCTCATCTTCCGAGTCTAGATAGATGAATACCTCAAGTTCCTCGCCGATCTCACAGTTTGACGGCACGTAGCGCTTCGGCAATAGAATATTGCCCAGCTCTCCGCCATCGAGAAATACGCCGAAATCCACTTGCTTCACGACGACCAGCTGGTTGTACTTCCCGATTTGTACCATGAGTTTTCACTTTCTTGTTGGAAAACCGCGAGTTTAAGGGCTGTGGGCGTGCGAGTAAACGACGTTGTGGTAGAATCTCGCGCTTTTAGTTCTATGATAAAGGTCAGCTGGATGTCTCAAACTCTATGTGTTGCAGCGGCGCGTCATGTCGACGGTGTCGGTAGTCTTTCTGTGGTGGAGCAGCTGATTGAGCGTCTGATGGCTGAACTGCAGCTTTCGCCTCGACGCTTGACAATCGACCCTCTGAGCGTTGATTGGCACAGCCCAGTGGATCAAGATCACTTTCGCAGTGGCTGTGGACCGATTGAGGCGATAAAAGTCGCCTACGATCTTATTGCGTCCGGTGAAGAGGGAGCGGTGCTTATCGAGGGAAGAGATTTTCTTCGTTCTGAGTATGGCTCCGAGCAGCGACGTGATGCCATGTCGATTTACCCTGATGGCCCAGCTCTAACCGAGGCGTACGACCAGTTAACCCAGCATTACCTCACAAAAAACGGCCTTACCATTTCGCAATTCTTGCAATTGCGTGACCTGCTTTTCGAAAATCATTGGCGCTGTTTTAGCGCCAAAACTAAAGGCGCTAAACGTCCTTCAGCTAAATGGTTCGAGTCCATTACCGAGTTGTTCCGAGGGGTCGATTGTGCCAATCCGGTAATAGACTTCGACGGTAAACTGCTGCTGTGCAGTCGTTCGGTAGCGGCGGATTTGCGCTTGCCCGAGGATCAGCTGGTGACTATCGTCGATGTTGCGCTGGGCAGCGTCGAAGGTGATGGGCCTGCTTATGCCGATGATATTGCACGTTACCAGCATTTGTCATCGGCGGTACACACGATCGAAACATCACTTAACACCACTGTGAAATCTCTGTTTGAACGGGGTTTATTGCTGGATCTTTATACCTGCTATCCCGTTGTACCCATCGCCTGTTTGCGTGCATTAGGGTTGGCAACAACCTACGCCGAACTGCTTGAATTCATCGAAAAAAATGATATTACCCAAACCGGAGGCATGAATCTCGCTCGAGGCGCGTGGAACAATCCCGCATTAAATGGGTTGGTCGCGATGTATGAAACACTGAGTAATCAGCGTGTAGATCAACGATCACATGGGCTTGTGCACGGCAATGGCGGCTTGGGCTATCGTCAGGGCTTGGTGTTGATGTCGTAGAGAATAAACATATTTCGTTGTTTTGATTACATTCTTTCTGGTTGGCAAAATCGAGTCGCGTTGTTAACGGCGGTTGGTTAAAGCATCTTTTGCTAGACCTCGTGGCTGCTTTTTTCTCGTGGAGAGTTTGTTCGCTAGCTTGTTGTTCAGAGTTGTTAATCTTCTTCTATACTTGAGGGTATCTCCTCTACAACGTTTAATGTTATGTTTGATGCTTTTTCCTACGATCAATCGCTTTCTGAACCCATGTTGCGACTCATGGCAGCGGTACTGGTCGGAGGAGCAATCGGTATGGATCGAGCCTATCGGGGGAGGGCAGCTGGATTTCGGACACACATACTGGTGTGTTTAGCCTCAAGCTTGTTAATGATCCTGATGGACTTGCAATGGGTTCTTGGTGATGATCTGCGAGCCGATGTTATCCGCATGGATCCCGCCCGTATGGCTCAAGGTATTATGACGGGCATCGGTTTTCTCGGTGCAGGTGTGATCATGCAAGACAAACAATCGGTGCGGGGCTTGACCACGGCGGCGTCGATTTGGATCACCGCCACCATCGGAATCGTTCTCGGTGCCGGCTACTACTTCGCCGCTATTGTGTCGACATTACTCACGCTAGTTACTTTGGCGCTGTTCAACAAATTGATCGATATTTTACCGATGCGACGTTACGCCTACTTAACGTTAAAGTTCAGTCGAGAGGAGCAGCTCAGTGAAAGTGAGGTGCGAGATCTACTCAAACAATCGCAAATTACGGTAAGCAGCTTGAGTTACAAACTCGAACAAAAGGGGCGGTCATTGACCTATCAAATGACCGTTAGAAGCACTCGAACAGAGTCGTTTAAAGAGATCGCGGAACTTCTACTCGAATCGCCAAGAGTTCAAGAGTTTGGCCTAAGACCGCTAGGGGATTAGCGGAATTTTCAAATTACTTCATCCAAGAGTTTCAAGGTTAGAGATGCAAAAAGCCTCTCGATCAACGGAAAAAGGCGAGTGTTTTTTCTGTTAATCGAGCAGCTTTTAGATACGGCTACCAGGTGTCGATGTATCGAAGTTTCTTTCCGTTTCTCAAGGCCGCTGGGGCGGAAGCGCGAAGTCCGCGTATAATCCATTGCCGCGTATCTTGAGGATCGATAACCTCGTCAATTTCCAGGGTACTCGCCATATTTATGGCTTTTCCTTTTTCGTAGGCGGCGGCAACCAGTTTGTCGAACAGGACCTTTTGTTCGGCAGGGTCGGAGATAGCTTCGAGCTCTTTGCGGAATCCTAATCTAACCGCGCCCTCGAGTCCCATGGCTCCAAATTCACCCGTCGGCCAAGCGACGGTAAATACTCCAGAGTGAAAACTGCCGCCGGTCATTGCCATGGCGCCGAGGCCATAACCTTTGCGCAGTACGATGTTGAACATCGGGATGCTGGCATTGGCGGCGCCGACAAACATTCTCGAAAAGTGACGAACTTGCGCTTGTTTCTCGGCTTCGGGACCGACCATAAACCCCGGAGTGTCACAGAGGTTGATGAGTGGTAGGTCGAAAGCGTCGCAGAGTTTTATAAAACGACTGGCTTTATCCGCCGCGGGGCTGTCGATCGCGCCGCCTAAGTGGCGGGAATTGTTGGCGATCAAACCGAACGGGCGTCCTTCAATTCGAATGAGGCTAGTGATAATTCCCGCACCGAATTGCGCGCGTAACTCCAGCGCCGAATCGCTGTCGGCGAGATCGTCGATAACTGCTCGTATGTCATAACTGCGAAGGCGATTTTCCGGAATGTGATGTCGTAAACGGCGTTGGTCGCTGGCGCTCCATTGCTCTGTTGTACCCTGAAAATACGAGAGGTACTGTTTCGCCAGCTTCACTGCGTGGCTTTCGTCCTCTGCCAGCAAGTCGATGACACCGTTACTGCTTTGGATATCACTGGGCCCAACTTCGGAAGGGGAAAAGCGCCCGAGGCCGCCGCCCTCGATCATGGCTGGGCCTGCCATGCCGATGTTTGAATCTTTAGTGGCGATGATCACATCGCTGCAGCCGAGCAGGGCGGCGTTACCGGCGAAGCAGCGCCCGGCGGTAATGCCAATAATTGGGACTTGACCGGAAAGGGTTGCGATTGATGTCCAGGTATCGATGTCGAGGCCGGCAACAACGGGATAATCGGTATCTCCAGGACGGCCACCACCGCCTTCTGTAAAGAAAATAAGCGGGATTTTTTGTTCGTTCGCCAGTCGCAACATGCGATCCGTTTTTTTGTGATTCATGGCGCCCTGGGTGCCAGCAAATACAGTGTAGTCGTAAGACATTACCATGCATCGAGATCTGCTCTCATCAAACAGATCGCGATTGATGCTGGCTGTGCCCGCCACCAAACCATCGGCTGGGCTGGTAGCGATTAACTCCTCGAGACTGCGTCTACGCCGCTGTGCGGCAATGGTCAATGATCCGTATTCTTGGAAGGAGTCTTCATCGACCAGAGCGGCGATATTCTCCCGTGCCATGTTCATGCCTTTACTGTGTCGCTTGGCAACGGCTTCAGGGCGAGCATCGTCGAAGGTTTTCGACTTCCTCGTAAAGAACTCTTGCAGATCCTGTCTTACGAGATCGATTTCAAACTGCTGTTGTTCGCTGATGTGTTGCTCGTCACTTTCGTCGGCGTCTAGACACACTATTGGCGCGGCTTCAAAAATTGAGTCTCCACTTTCCACTTCGATGCTGGTGACCTTTCCGCTGGCAGGTGCCACCACAACGTGTTCCATTTTCATAGCTTCTACAATCGCCAGCGTTTGCCCTTTGATCACGGCGTCTCCAATCTCGAAATCGACGCTGACGACCACAGCTTGCATTGGTGACGTCACTGCAAGCCAATGATCGGGGATGGAGCTTTGCGTTACCTGATTTTGCTTTTCCCCAGAACCCAAGGAGGATGCGTCATTTAGTGTGCGGCGGGGTTCAGTGAGCTGCTTAATATTCTGGTCAATAAATTGAGTACTGATGTTGTTTTGGATAACGTCGGCGTGTTCGAGAATATTGCATAGGAAATCTATGTTTGTATTGATGCCTTCAATTGAGCACTCGGAGAGTTTGCGTGCGGTTTTTTGTAAGGCAACACTGAAATCGTTCGAGCGTGTATGAACGACGAGTTTCGCTAGCAGCGAATCATAATAGGCGCTACTGACAAAACCCTGATAGCCGCAGCTGTCAACGCGAACGCCGATTCCCGTGGCCATTTCGTAGCGTGAAATTCTCCCGCTTGAGGGCAAAAAATTCCCGCTAGCATCGGCTTGTTCCAAATTGATTCGCGCTTGCACTGCGTAACCGGTGGGTTTGGTGATCGACGATTGGGTTAGGTTTAAGGTGTCGAGGGATTGGCCGTCGGCGATCGATAGTTGTGCGGCGACCAAATCTACGTTGTACACCGCTTCGGTAATGGTATGTTCTACTTGAATTCTGGGGTTTGCTTCCATGAAGTAGAATTCTTGGCTGGCGCTATCGACGAGAAATTCAATAGTGCCAAGGCTTCTATAGTTCAGAGCTGTTGCCAAGCTTACCGCGGCGGCTTCGAGTTTTTCTCGCAATGCCGGTGTTACGCTCGGAGACGGGGTGACTTCAATGACTTTTTGATGTCGTCTTTGCAGCGAACATTCTCGCTCGCCGAGAGTGGTAATCTTGCCTAGGCCGTCACCTAAGATTTGTATTTCAATATGTCGAGCTGCCTGGATTTTTTGCTCCACATACAAATCACCGTTACCAAATGCGGCTAGTGCCTCTGACTGACAGCGCTGGAAGCAGTTGTCGATGTCGTCTCGACTCTCCACTGGGCGCATGCCACGACCACCGCCGCCGGCGATGGCCTTAATCATCATGGCGGATCCCTCGGGCAAGGTGTCAAAGAACTGCTTCGCTTGCGCTAGGGTTGTGGCTTGGTCCGTTCCGGCTGGCAATGGCAGACCGGTATCAATGGCCAGAGTTCTAGCTTTGGCTTTATCGCCAAGTGCGTTGAGGGTCTCGGGTGTTGGGCCCACGAAGGTGATGTTGGCATTGGCGCAGAGGGTCGCGAAGTCCGCATTTTCACTCAAAAAACCATATCCGGGATGTATGGCATCACATTGATGGGCGATTGCCAAATCAATAATCTGCCGTTGATCGAGATAGGCTTGAGTGCCTTTGCCGCTGAGCGCCGCAGTTTGAGTGGCAGCGCTGAGGTGTAAGCTGTGTTTGTCGTCTTCGCTGAATATGGCGAGGGTTTCGATGCCATTCTCTGCAGCGGATTGGGCAATGCGTATGGCGATTTCGCCTCGGTTTGCGATAAGCAGGCGGTTGATTGGCATATCAGGGTAAGTCCTTATTTATTTTGGCTGCGCGGATATTTGCATGGCGGCCATGATTCTTGCAAGGGGTATTCATGCCGTTATTGTGGAGGTTTCTCGGTGAATCGTTAAATCTCTGTAATTTTGCCTGCAGATTTACGCATTTTCTTTTCGGAAACAGGTATTTACTGTTAAAATTTCATCAAATGGATGAACTTATTGTTGTGTGATCTAGGGATAGAGACAGAGGGTAGGCGGAAGGTGGTAAGTCACGTAAAGCGTAAACAACAGCTACTGGCAGTAGCGATATCTCTGGCGTTGACGGTGCAGGCGCCCAGCGCCATCTCATTGGGCTTAGGGGCCGCTCAGGTAAAGAGTCAGATTGGCGAGCCGTTGCTGGCTGAGATTCCCATTCTCGATAGTCGTTCCTACGATCTCAACGAAATCCTGGTACGTCAGGTGAGAGGCAAGCTCGCGCAACAATTGGGCTTTGATCTTGCGGCTGATTCCGCTGGTTACTTTTTGAAGGTCGTCGAAAGGGATGATCGTCTGTTCTTGTTGGTGCGTTCCAAGCGAATCATGGCCGAGCCATTTGTGAGTGTTTTGGTCGAGCTCGAATGGCCCAATGGCAAACTCTATCGTGATTACAACCTGCTGCTAGATTTGGCTCCACTCCCGGTAAATGCACCGCAATCAGCACCGGTTCAGTCAAGAACTTCAGCTCCTGCATCGACCCGAACCTCTCCGCCGTCGACGTCGAGTACTCAGACACCTCAAGAATTCGCTCAGAGTCAGCGTGGGAATTATCAGGCCATAGCGCCAAGTCGGTCTTCTCTGCGCCCGTCTTCCTCTGAAGGTTGGCGCGTAGGTGGGGGCGATACTTTGTCTCAAATCGCACAAAAGATTCGACCTGACGATCAGATAAAGCTCACCGCTGTGGTTGAGGCCCTGTTTCAATTAAATCCAAGCGCTTTCGCCAATGGCAATATCAATCGCATGCAGGGCGGTTCTCTGCTGAAACTACCCAGTCCGGAGAATTTCGCCGCTATGCCACGCTGGGATGGGAAGCCGGGTGTTGTGCAGGCTGCGCGGGGAATGGTGAGTTCCGGTAGTGGGCGTAGTTTAAACATTGATAGTTCAAACATTGATAGTTCAAGTATCGACAGTTCAAATGCCAATACCGATCTAGCTGGCGCGGCCGAAGTGGGTCAAGCGAGACCTCAGCAGCCTTCCTCTGGTCGATATCAGCAGGCCGGCACGTCCAGATCCAGCGCACCCAGTGTGCAGCAAACCCCCAGTGCCAGTAGCTCGTCGAGTTTACCTCCGCTACAACCTTTAGAGTCCTACAGAATTCAGTCGGGTGATACTCTTTCTCAAGTTGCTCAGCGGCTTCGCCGGGATCCATCGGTAAAGCTCGAGCATATGATGCAGTTGCTGTTTGAACACAACCCACAAGCTTTTACCAACGGCGATATCAATCAATTGCAGTTAGGCGCGTCCCTGCAGGTTCCGCCTCACGGTGGGGCCCAGGCCGTCACTCGTGCAATGCCAGAGTGGGAACCCGTTGAAGGCCTCGTTGAGTCAGGAGTAGATCGCAATGTCGAGCCACCGAGCCCGGTATCGCCCGACTCTTTAACGGCTTCGTTTCCCAGTGAGCAATCTGCATTGGAGTCCGAGACGCGGCTAACGTTAAGTGCGCAATCGAATCTTCAACAAAATGACGCAACGCAAGACAGTTCCGCGAAGGAAATACTCAGTCAAATCGACGCAGTCGCGGAGTTGGTGGATAAGGTCAATCGAGAAAACCAATCCATTCGTCAGCGCATAGAGCGTATTGAGCAGAGCGAACAGTTGGCGTTACTGGAGCGACTGCTTGAATTACAAACTCGACAAATCCAAAATTTACGCGAGGCGATGTTAGCCGAGCAATCGGATGGCGAATCGGTCCAGACAGGCTTGGTGAGCAGCGATTTGAAACCGGGAGAAACGGCAGTTCTCGGTGAGCTTGGCGCGGTAGAATCGTCTGAGTTGGCAATACTTGAGAGCCACTTGGCAGAACAGAGTCAGGGTGCAACCCTGGGCGAATCTCAATCGCCTGACAGCTCAGCTGACGATGCTCAGGTTGTTGCTACAACCGGGCAACAGACAGCCCCTGAAGCCAATAAAAGCGACGCTCCGGTAGCTAAGCGCTCGGACCAAAAATCTCAATCGTTTGCCGCTGTCTTGTGGTTAAGCCTTGGGTTGGCGGTCGCGGGTTTCCTAGGCTTTTTATTAATAGCCCGTCGCCGGCAGGTGTTTGATTGGCTCAATCAGAAACTGAGCTTGTTTGAGCAAAACAAGGAAGACGCATCGCTACCCCGAATATGGGATCCGGAGTTAGGTGCTTGGCGGGTTAAGGAAGAGATCCGCAAGCCGATGCTGACCCCCTTAGCAACCTCGCTGAAAGACATCGAAGAGGGGCTTGCGGCCCACGAGGCCAAACAAGCCGCTGCCGAGCGTAATGAAACGCAAAATGACGGCTACCTGCAAAATCCTGACGAAAATCCGTCAAGTACGCAGGTTGATGACGCTCGCTCTGTTCTAGATTCTCTAACAGACGCTAGCGAACAGGGGGCACTGGCTACGGCTAATGATTCTAGAGGTAGCGGCATTGACGCGATGTTTGAAGAGATTCCAGAGGATCAATCCGAGATTGAACCTCCGCAATTATCCGATAAGGTGGAGGAAGATAGTTTTCCTTTGCTGGGCGAAGAGCAAATAGAGCACCAAACGTCCGATTTAGTTCTCGACAATCTAGACGGTGAATTTGAATTCTCCCTACCGGATGACTTGTTCGAGGATCCTGGCTTCACGGACAAGCAGCCGCAGAAGCCCGAAAAAAATAAGGCGCAATCATCGGAGGATGCGAGAGTTAAAGCGTCGATCGTTGAGAAAACAAAAAATTACAACCCCGAGAGTATTGACGACGTACTTGATGGCTGGCTTCACAACAGCATTCCAGCGGCAGAGCTGAGCGAATATGAGGATGTTATCAGTGAGGCGATGATCTACGCCGCTTATGGCCGACATGATCACGCCGAGCAATTGTTGCTTGAACAGCTAGCGCAGAGTCCAGATGAAGAGAAGCTTAGAGCGGCCTTGGACGAAGTTAGAAAAAGTAATGCGCAATTTAAGAGCGGTCAGGGATTTGGTGTTTCAGGAGAGGGCGAAACGTCTTTCGAATTGCCCGGTGAGCCGGAAGGTCTCGGTGAATTAAGGCTTGATCTCGATGATGGCTTCTCTGGTGGTAGTGATCCAGGTTCTGTAGGGGATTCAAAATGAGATTAACCGCTTGGTTAATCTCCCCAACAAAAAAGGGCCAGACATAATGTTTGGCCTTTTTTTGTTGTACTTGAAGCGGACGATCAGAGTTTGAATTTGATCATCATGTTGTACATTTTCTCAAAGGTTTTTCCATAGGGGGGAGCCATTGCCAGCACACCACTAATGGAAGCTTGTTTGAAAATAGGGCGCAGTTTCGAAAATTCGTTAAAGCCCTCGCGACCGTGATAGTGACCCATGCCAGAGTTACCAATACCACCGAAAGGCATATCGTGCTGAGCGACATGGAACATGCTGTCATTGATACACATACCGCCAGATAGAGTGTTGAGTGTTACTTTCTCTTGTAGCTTTTTGTCGTTGGTGTACAAGTACAGTGCCAACGGTCTCTCATGTGTGTTGATGTACTCGAGAACCTCATCGATGTTGTCGTAAGGTTTGATCGGAAGCAGCGGGCCAAAGATTTCATCTTGCATGATGGCCATGTCTTCGTTGGTATCGAGAACTAGGTGCGGAGGTATTTTGCGAGCTTCCTCGTCGATGGGGTCAGTGCCAAGCAAGTTGATTGGCTTAGCGCCTTTTTGCTCTGCGTCTGCTAGCGTACTACTCAAACGATTAAACGCTTTTTGATCGATAATCGAAGTGTAATCGTTAGTAGAAGCCGTGGCGTAGCGCTGTGATACGATCGATTTTGCTGCCTCGACCACCGCATCAACTTTATTGCGCGGTACGAACACATAGTCAGGGGCAACGCAAGTCTGCCCTGCGTTGAGGAATTTTCCAAACAGTGCGCGTTCAGCGAACATTTTCACGTCATAGTCTTCACCTAGGATCGTCGGGGATTTACCACCTAGCTCAAGCGTCACTGGCGTCAAGGTCTTTGCTGCGGTTTCCATCACTGTGGTTGCCGTGGATGGAGAGCCGGTGAAAACGAGATGATCCCAGGGTTGGTGGGTAAATTCGGTCGCGGATACGCCGGGAATGACCGCCAAAACGTCGGAGCTGAACTGCTCGCTGATGAGCTTGTCGAGCAATTTTGCCAGTGTTTGGGAGTTTGCAGCCATTTTTACAATACAGCGGTTACCTGAGGCGAAAGCGCTAGTAACTGGGCTAAGTGCCAGAAACAACGGATAGTTCCAAGGCGTCACAACTCCGATAACACCTTTTGGTTGCGGTAATACGGTGTTTTTGGCGCCAAAATAGGCCAGGCCAACATGACGCTTCTGCGGTTTCATCCACTTTTTCAAGCGCTTCTTGCTGTAGGTTATGCCGCTGATGAGCCCGAAAATCTCAAGCATTTTTGTTTCTTGGGCTGAACGATTCCCGAAGTCGGCACAAATGGCCTCTGCGATAGCGTCCTGATTATCGACCAAAAGGTTTTCGAGCTTGGTTAAGCGCTCAAGTCTTTCTTGCAAGCTTGGGTAAGGGTTGCGGCGAGATTGCTCTCGTTGACTGTTAAATACCTGTTGGAAACGGCTTTCTGTTTCAATTGCTGCGGCTTCAGTAGCGCTGTTCATTAGTGCCTCCGATAGGGCGAGTTGACTCTTGTAGTGAGCCTCTAGTTATAGGGTTGTGCGCTTAATGTTCTATCTCCGAGCTATACAGCCACCGGTCAGTGATAGCTGGCTAACCCAGTTTAGTCCCTTATGGGGACAAATAGCACTTAGTCTTAGGGTGTAAATTTGTACTGTTGTACAATTTAGCCGAATTCATCGAAGTTTTGAAGTGCAAGCTCTTGGTTTAACGCAAATATTTGTAAGGTATGGCGCAATCGGTAAACCCAAGTTTTGATTGGTGCCGGTCATTAAGGTAGGGGTTAGAAAGGTTCTTAGGCTAGACGAGAGTCGGTCAAATTAGCCGAATTGCTGTTCATTTTCGCGCAATTAAAGATTGAATATCGGCTAGTAAGCGAGTTTGGCTGAGGCTTCGTGATAGGATGGCGCCATTATAAATAGGAGGAAAACCCATGAAGTTTGAAGGTACCGAGAATTACGTTGCAACGGATGATCTAAGTGTTGCTGTAGACGCCGCTGTGACTTTGGAGCGCCCATTATTGATTAAAGGTGAGCCAGGAACCGGTAAAACCATGCTTGCCGAGCAAGTGGCACAATCCATGGGTAAGAAGCTTATTCAATGGCATATCAAGTCGACCACCAAGGCTCAGCAAGGCCTATACGAATATGATGCGGTATCTCGTTTGCGAGATTCCCAGCTGGGCAACGACAAGGTTCACGATATCTCCAACTACCTCAAAAAGGGTAAGTTGTGGGAGGCCTTCACCGCCGACGAGCAAGTGGTTCTACTGATTGACGAAATTGACAAGGCTGACATCGAGTTTCCAAACGATCTATTGGTTGAAATCGATAAGATGGAGTTCTTCGTTTACGAGACTGGCGAAACCATCAAAGCGAAGCATCGTCCTATCGTTATCATTACCAGTAACAACGAAAAAGAATTGCCAGACGCCTTTCTGCGCCGCTGCTTCTTCCATTACATCAGCTTCCCTGATCGTGACACCATGAAGAAGATTATCGATGTACATTATCCGACCATCAAAGGTGACTTGGTTAAGGATGCTTTGGATATCTTCTTCGATGTGCGCCAAGTGCCCGGTCTTAAGAAGAAACCCTCAACCTCGGAGTTGGTTGATTGGTTGAAATTGCTGATGGCGGACGATATCCCAGAAGAAGTTTTGCAAAGCGGTGATACACGTCAGGCGATTCCACCGCTTTACGGTGCGCTTTTGAAAAATGAGCAAGACGTTCAACTGCTCGAGCGTTTGGCATTCATGACTCGTCGTAAAAACGCGTAAGTTAAACCAGAGTACTCGCTAAAGGAGTTCACCATGCTGGTTAATTTTTTTTACGGATTGCGCAAAGCAGAAGTACCCGTTTCTCTAAATGAGTTACTGGTATTGCTCGAGGCTATGGAAAAGCGCTTGGCGTTCGGCAGTATCGATGAGTTTTATTTGCTGTCGCGCACCTGTCTCATCAAAGATGAAAAGCACTTTGACAAATTCGATCGCGCGTTTGGTGCCTATTTTAAAGGTTTGGAGAATCTCGATGGTATTGTCGAGGCTCTGATTCCCGACGAATGGACTCGGGCTGAGTTTATGAAGCAGCTCAGCGACGAAGAAAAAGCCAAAATCGAATCTTTGGGTGGGCTTGAAAAGCTCATTGAAGAATTCAACAAACGTCTTGAAGAGCAGAAAAAACGTCACCAAGGCGGCAATAAATGGATTGGTACCGGTGGCACCTCACCCTTTGGTAACAGCGGCTACAATCCTGAAGGCGTTCGTGTTGGCGGAGAAGGGCGCAACAAGTCGGCGGCTAAAGTTTGGGATAAGCGCGAATTTAAAAACTTGGCAGACGATGTTGAATTAGGGACGCGTAATATCAAAATGGCGCTGCGTAAGCTTCGCAAGTTTGCGCGCACCGGTGCCGCCGACGAATTGGATCTCGACGATACCATTCGCTCGACAGCTAACAACGCAGGTTATCTTGATATTAAGATGGTCCCCGAACGTCATAACGCGGTTAAAATATTGCTGTTTTTTGATGTTGGCGGTTCAATGGATCCTTACGTTCGGATCTGTGAAGAGATGTTCTCGGCTTGTAAAACTGAGTTTAAGCATATGGAGTATTTCTATTTCCATAACTTTATCTACGAGAACCTCTGGAAGGACAATCGTCGTCGCAATACCGAAATGACAAAAATGTTCGACCTTCTGCATAAGTACACCAATGACTACAAGGTGATTTTTATCGGTGATGCTTCCATGGCGCCCTACGAAATTACCAGTCAGTATGGTTGTGTGGAGTACATGAACGAGGAGGCCGGACACGTCTGGATGAAGCGTCTTACCGATACATTCAATAAGGTGATTTGGTTAAACCCGACGCCGCAAAAGTATTGGAATCACACGCAGACGATCGATATTACTCGCAAACTCGTCGATCAGCATATGTATCCGTTGACGCTCGAAGGTCTTGATGAAGGTATTAAATACTTAACCAAATAGCGGTTGTATTTACTTTTTTCCAGATCAAAAAAAGCCCGCATTGCGCGGGCTTTTTTGTATTTTACTATCGGTCTACTTAGAACGCTTTGTTCAGGGTAAGGCCGTAAGTGCGAGGCTCGCTCGGGTAGGACATGAGCTTGCCGCTTTGTACAGGAACGTCAAACGTTGTGCGTTTGTATGTCTTATCGAGCACATTGCGCCCCCAGAAGGTCAAATCTAGACCGTATTCATCCCAGCTAATTCCGGCACGGAGATTTAACAGGCCATAGCTCTCTTGATGTTTGAGCGGGTCGTTGTTGTTGTCGAGCACTTGATCGGACAGGTAAGTGTATTCGCCGTAAACGTAGCCGTCGACGCCGTCCCCTAGGGCGAAGTTTTGCTTAACTCCTAGGTTGGCAAAGTGCTCTGGGTTACCAGAAATCCGGTCGCCTGAGCGGTCACATGAGCCATCGCCATTTGCGCCGGGGTCGGCAGTACCTGTCTGCCAAGTATAACCGATCCAACAGTCACCACTTTCAAACTTTTCGAAATCGGCGTGAGAGTAAGCGTACGCTAGAGTTACAACCGTGTTTTGCAGCGGCTGCCAAAATACTTCTAACTCGCCACCGTAGCTTTCAAGCTGACCAGCATTTTGCAAGTTAAAGCCAGCGCCGGTGAACGCGTTAGCTTGGAAATCATCGGTTTCGGTTAAGTGTAGGGCAGCGTTAATGCGAAGAGCTTGCTCAGGAAACTCTGACTTCAGACCCAATTCGAACGATGTTGAAGTTTCAGCATCGAATATTGGAATAAGCCCGGGAGCTATGCGGTCTGTGTTGGTACCGCCTGACTTGTATCCCGTACCATAAGAGGCGTAAACCATTGTATCTTCAGTTACAAACCAGCTTAGCTTGATAGTGCCAGTAACTTGCTCATCATCAATCTCTCCGATGATATCTTCACGTGGATAGAAGCCCGGAAACAAGAAGCCGCCCCAGCCTGCCGTTGAATAAGGAGCGAAGAGGGCGATGTCGCTGGGCACGAAAGCGGCTCCTCCACCTAGAGCTTGTAATCTAGCTCCTGCTACCGCGGCCTCTGCCAGTGATGTGCTCGCACCAGGTACCCAAGGCGTGCCATTGATTGATTCGTTGAAGACCGTGTTCATGTCCTTGGATTCTTCGGTGTACCTGATGCCCGCAGTTAGGACCAGCTTTTCGGTGAGGTTGTAATCAAACTGCCCAAATACGGCCCAGCTGTCATGTTCTTGCTCGGAAAGATGGGTGCCGAGGAATCCGTCGGGGAAGGCCTCTGCAGAAGGTGCCACCAAGCCGCCCGTCAGGCCACTAATGAGATCAACTCCGCCAGCAAGTGCGCCCAACCCGTATTCTAGGTCGGCAAACTCTCCTAAGTTATCACCGCCATAGAGGTTGTAGTCCAGGTCGATCTCCTGTGTGAAATAGTACAGACCGACGACTGCACTTAAGTTTTCGCTGGTGTAGTCAAGGCGAAGTTCTTGAGACAATGACTTTTGCGCCGCATCATTTTCGGTTTCTATAATATCGACATTACTGAAGTCGCTATCAATGATATCTCGAGAATTATATTTACGGTACGAGGTTATTGAGTTTAATGTGTAGTCACCAATATCCCAGCTTATATCAATAGACAAGCCGCGATCTTTCGCTTGAGATTCAGGTAGGATATTGAGTGCGGTACGGTAGCTGTCGGTCTGGTCGCCTTCGAATACAGTGCCGCCTAACATGCCCGCGAATGTGTCTGATCCTGGGCGAGGACCTACGTTGGGGTCGATAACGTTTACGTTATCAACATAGCTTAATGCACCACAACAAATCTCATCAATTTCCGAATAATCCGCAATGACACGAATGCTAAGATCTTCTGTTGGTTCCCAAAGGGCCTGTAATCGCCCCCCGACTCTATCGCGATCGTTCATCACGTCACTACCAAAGCCATCTACGTCTATATAACCGTCGCGTTCGCTTGAAAAGATGGTTCCGCGTATTGCAAGTTCATCTTCTATAAGTGTTAGGTTCCCTCCGGCCGAGCCGGTGAGTAAGCCGTAATTACCAGCCGTCACTGAGACATACGCATCGGGCTCAAATGAAGGAGCTTTTGTTCTAAAAAGAACTGCGCCTGACGGGGTGTTTTTACCGAATAGTGTACCTTGTGGTCCACGCAGGACCTCAACGGCTTCGATGTCGATCATGTCAGAAATCATAGTGCTCTGACGAGAGCGATAGGTGCCGTCTACATAAAGCCCAACCGAAGACTCTAAACCGAAGTTCTGAGACGAGGTGCCAACACCGCGAATACTGAAGTTAGCGGTGTTGTTATTTTGGTTTTGCCCGACTCGTAAGCCCGGCGTGTTTGATTGCAAATCAAAGACGTCTTTGATGACGGCTTCTTTTAACTGTTCACCGGTAAACGCACTAACTGCCACAGGAACATCCTGCAGGTTCTGTTCACGTTTTTGTGCGGTGACAACGATTTCTTCTAGCTCGATGCCTTCGGCGAGTGCGCCGGTACTGGCAAGACTGATGGCGATGGTGAGTGCTGATAGCGTGGTGGTAATTGGCTTAACTGGGATCGTCATTATTATTCCTCTCTAATGCCTTACTTTATTTTTATTGTTTACATCCAATACGTTGAGTTTGATGTCAATTAGCACGGATTAGCCGAGCTTATCAGTCACAGAAGAAATGTGAAGAAGCGTTAAAAGCGATAAAACAATCAGTAAGACAATGTCGAAGCGAGGGATATTTGGTTGCGATTAACGCAGCCTTAGTCAAACAAGGGTTTACGCTTATAAGGCTATAGAGATGTAGAAATCTTAATAACTTCATGAAATATAATTAATATTACTTATAGCAAATAAATACCATGACCAATGGGTCACTGTGTATTTAATGAGCACCCGCTCCGCGCGTGACCGATCAGTCAGCTGATATTCCGAGATGACGACAATTCGATATTGGAAGACGGAAAATTGATTCGTGAATTGTTTCCTGAGGCGTGGTCGGGTTGGATCTATGGACATCCGGTACAGTGTTGGTAAACAGCGTGGTTTACTGCGTTAAACGACCAAAGGAATATAACCAAACTCACGTCTCAGGCATAAGTCTATGTCATCTAACTATTAGTTTTTGTCTTAGGTGGCCGATAAACTTTGCTCTTCTATAATTGCCACATGTATGTCTGGACTTGAGTGCCTATGGATATTTTGGAAATCGTCATTTTGGGCTTGGTACCGATGCTGACAATTCTTGTCGCCGTCGTGAGCTTTTTGATGATTGATCGCAAGCAATTGACTGTGTTGATTTCTGGCTGGAAAGATCGCTTTAACAAACAGTCGAAACTCAACAAAGCTCTAAAAACGGCTCAAGCTACCTTAAAAAAGGACAATGATGCGAAGCTTAAGAGGCTCAAAGAGTCTCAGGGTAAACAATTTAAGTTGGGCTTTAGCGCGTTTCTAGAGAATTGCCAAACGGAAGTTCACGAGCTTTTAGATGGTATGGAAGATGATTGTGAGGACAGCTTTTACCGCTCCGCTCTGCAAGTCTACGTCACCTCTCTAGAAGCTACGTTGGGGCAGTTTCAGTCGAAGAGCAAGGCTGAGTACGAGCAGCTCATGGCGCCAATGCGAGAAAAAGTCATTGATGTAGTTTCCGATTGCCAAAGCGGCGAAAGCCATCGTGTTGCTGATGGGTTTCAGCAGACGTTCAAAACTCAAGAGACTGATTTGATTCAGCTGAGAGGTCTGATCGAGCAGGTCTATCAGGGCGGACAGGTGGTTGTGAAAGAAGAAAAGGATGAACTGGTCTTGGTGTTAGAGAAGCAGTTGAGAGATAGGATTTCACAACAGCGAGAGATGTTACTGCAATTGCATCGACTAGAGGCTAAGGCGTCGGAATACCAAGAGAGTCTCGGTGCGATTCCTGCTACTAGTGCCACACCAGAATCTAGTGCGACTCCCGATTCGACGGTGAAAGACTGGAAGGGCGATATGCCCAAAATGATCGGCAGCTAAAATACTTTTGTTGAATGGTTGACATTCCAACTATTCTCTATACTCTTGCCAAACCGTTTACAAAGATTATCCGCAAGGACACTTTAATGAAGCATTTAAACAAAACAGAATCACGCTTAGTGATTGCGAGCGCAGACGCACGACGCGGCATTTTTATGTCGTGCACGGCGAAGTCCATTGTAAGCTGCTAGCCTCTGTTTTGTACGGGAGGCTTTAAGGCCTTCCTTTTCAGTTACTGAAAACCCGGAAGGTCGTTGACCTCTCCGGGTTTTTTTATGCCCAAAGATTTTGGTGGCACGGAAATTTTTGAAGACAAATGTCGACAATAAATGTCATTTACATTTAACAAGGAGAAGCGTGATGGAGCATGAAGAAGAGCTCGAGAATGTTGCAATACTCAGTAATAACTAATCCCGCAGTGTGGGGTAGGGAGAATAGCCATGTTGGCTTGGATACGTACGGATAGAGAAACCTTAAGCATGTTGTTGGCGATTGCCTTGCCAATGATCGTGTCGCAAAGTACATACGCGGTAATGATATTTACCGATCGATATTTTATGTCGTTGATTGGGCCCACTCACGTCGCCGCCACCTTGGGTGGTGGTGTTGCGGCGCTGATGTGTGTATCGCTGTTTATGGGGCTTTTGTCTTACGGCAATGCACTTGTCGCCCAAGCTCTCGGTGCAAAACAATATGGCCAATGCTCCAGGACAGTTACCCAAGGGGTCGTGTTGACGTTTTTGTCGCTCCCCATTCTGGCGTTGAGCGCTTGGGGCGTTTATTTGGGCTTTGATCAGTTGGGGCATGATCCGCAACAAACCGTGCTAGAAAAGAGCTATTTCAAAGTGCTGATTTTGGGCGCCGGATTTACCTTACTAAAAACTTGCCTAGCGTCGTATTTTGCTGGAATTGGTCGTACTTCAGTGGTGATGACTGCGGATCTTTTGGCTGTTTTACTTAACGTACCTCTATCCTACGGACTTATATTTGGTGTTTGGGGATTGCCTCAGCTCGACATCATGGGCGCGGCCTTAGGCACGGTGTTAAGTAATCTTTTCGCGCTTGCCGTGTTCGTGTGTTTTTATCTTGGGCCAAAAAACAGTCGTGTTTACGAGGTGGCGAAGTCTCTAAAACTGGAGATGCCTTTGCTAAAGCGTTACCTGACGTTTGGCTTTCCTTCGGGCTTGGAAATGTTTCTTAATATCGCAGCGTTCAATGCGTTTATTTTGCTTTTTCAGTCATACGGTGTAGTGCAGGGGGCGGCTGCAGCGATCGTTTTGAATTGGGATATTTTGTCGTTTGTTCCAATGGTCGGGTTGCACATTGCTGTGATTAGTTTGGTTGGGCGTTGTGTTGGTGCTGGAGACTATAAGCGACTCAATGCGGTCATTAGTTCTGGCTTTTTGTTGGGGCTGGTTTACTCCGGAATTTTAGCGTTGCTGTTTATTGTCTTTCGCGAGTCACTGGTGGATGTTTTTATCACTGACGCAACCGGTGATGAACAGATTCGTGAACTTGCGTCGTGGATGATGGTAGGCATGGCGAGCTATGTAATGGCCGACGCGGTGATTCTTATCTCTGGCGGCGTGCTGCGTGGCGCCGGAGATACCCGCTGGCTGATGACCGCCTCGGCGTTGGTGCACTGGGCCATGGTGGTAGTTGCCTACTTGGTAATTATGGAGTGGCAGCTGGGGCCAAAGGTAGCTTGGTTGGTGTTTGTTGGAATGATTCTCTCGCTGGCTTTGTGCTTTACCCTGCGTTTAGTCAGCCCAAGCTGGCGCCAAAATGCCGAGTCGAATACCGAATTGGTACGTGCTTGATCAGTTTATTTAGGCTATCTCGTGACAGCCACGTTTACGGCGCCAGTGTAAACGTGGCTGCTCAGCTTTAGTCTGTTCGGCGATGCTTTGTAACGCTGTGAATGACAAGGTCACTTTCAAAATAGACGACGAAATCATTGTATTCCCAGCGAGTAATTGGTGGTTCGCCGCGCGGGGGGGATTGGGTTACCGGTGTTCCGAATAATGTTCTCACTGAATCCATTGTCATTCCCAGTGCGGGCTTATCAACATTTTGTGATTGGCCTTGCTGTCCCACGGGTACTTTGATGGTTTCGCTATGCACTGCTGCGGGAATCAGGGCCAAGAGTATAACGGCGAAACCTAGTGTGAATCGATTGGGTGTTTTTTGTGTCTTAAGCTGGCTCATAAATTTTTCCTTTTATTTGGCCTAGGTGGTCCGCCTGGCGGCCAACTGTGCCTGCATGATTTGCTTGCCAATCACTTCTTGTTTGGCCTCTGATAGCTGATGAAACTTGCAGGCGATGTGGTAGGTCTCCGTTGACTTATCGCTTGAGTTCTTTTTGGCGAGATCACAACGGATCACCGTAGCGAAGCAGGCAATGCTGCTGAAATCAGATAAGAAGCGTAGCTGGATGGCCAGGTGACTTCCTTTATAGAGAGGTTTCTCGGTGGTAAAAGCCAAACCGCCTTCACTGAGGTTGACTTGAGTTGCCACCAGGTGCTCGTGACTTGAGTGTTCGGCCAGGTGCTGTTGAGCCACCAGATCCACCTTTTTACTAAGAATGGATAGATAATCACTCAAGGGCCGACTCAATTCCGAAATGGCGCCGAGATAGGGCGCGGCTTCCTTATCGAGTCGCTTTAATTCTTGAAACAGAGTGAGCGACTGCAAATTATCGGGAAACTGGGATTCTACCGAGGTGTGCTCTAAGGTGTAGCTGTCGATGGAGCGGTAATCCATCACAATATCGCTATTGATCCTAAAAAAACTGCGTTTTTCAGAGGGCTTACTCATAGGCTTTGTTCGAATTCTGAGCTGTTTTTTGGAGTTTAACACTAACCGTGGAATCTGTCCGGCGGTGAACTCCCAGATTTTACCGGGCAAGGTACCACCGGGCAAAGTTTAGCGCTTGTGATGGTCTAGCGGTTTAGGTTTAATGCCCTAATGAAACTACCTATATCCCTCTTTATTGGTTTGCGTTATACCCGCGCCAAGCGAAGAAATCAGTTTATCTCATTTGTCAGTGGCTTTTCTTTGTTGGGAATGGCCCTTGGTACCTTATCTTTGATCGTTGTAATGTCGGTGATGAATGGTTTCGATCGAGAAATCAAACAGCGTCTGTTACAGGTAGTTCCCCATATTGAAGTCTACGGCGAGCAGACGTTAAGCGATTGGTCTCAATTGCGCAGTGAACTTCGCCAGCAGCCTCAAGTTGAAGAGGTTGCACCTTATGTACAGGGCGATGTGATGGCGAGTTTTGAGCGAGGTGTTCAAGGCGTGCAAATGCGGGGGCTAAATCCTGCTGACATCAAGCTTATGTCCTCTTTGGATCAGCATCTACTGTTGGGCTCGGTAGATGATCTACGCGCGGGCCAGTACAACATTATTATTGGTCGACTATTGGCGCGTTATCTCGGTGTCGGATTGGGGGACAAGATCAACGTCACTTTGCCGCAACTAGCGGTTACCCCAATGGGGATCTATCCGCGAGTCAAACGATTTACCGTAGTCGGCGTATTTGAGGTGGGCGCGCAAGTCGATCAGCAATTATCTGTGGTGCATTTAGCAGATGCCCAACGTTTATTTCGATTAGGTCAAGGCGTTACAGGGCTGGAGCTAAAAACCAGCGACATGTACTCGGTCGCTCCCATCACCGCGGCGATTGAAAAGCAGTTCAGCACTACAAGGCTCGACCAAACTCTCAAGGTAAGCGATTGGAGCCAGACTCAAGCGAGTTTGTTTTCGGCGGTGAAAATGGAAAAAACCGTGGTGTCGGTATTGCTGATGATCATTATCGCAGTTGCGGCCTTTAATATCGTCTCGAGCTTGGTGTTGATGGTGGCAGACAAAAAATTTGATATAGCGGTACTGAGAACCTTGGGCCTCAGTCGTGCGCAGGTTATGGCGGTTTTTGTGGTTCAAGGCTCTGCAATTGGTGCTCTAGGTGTGAGCGTTGGTGGCTTGGCGGGCTCGGCAATTGCGCAGCATGTGGGCTCGATTGTTTCGGGGCTAGAGTCATTAACCGGTTTGAGGGTGTTCGATCCCAATGTGTATTTTATTAGCCATATGCCGTCGGTGTTAATGGCGACTGATGTGATACTGGTGATATCGGTGGGGTTGCTCATGAGTGTATTGTCGACACTGTATCCAGCCTATCGGGCCTCTTGCGTAGAGCCGGCCGAGGCTCTGCGCTACGAGTAATACCCGCGGGTGATCGTTGCGGTCCCAAATAAAATTTGAATAAAGAGTAATTATTGTGAATGGAAGTGCAGATAGGCAGGTGTCACTAGAGTGCAGCGGTCTAAAAAAACACTATGACGAAGGCCCAGCACTGGTTTCTGTGTTGAAAGGAGTCGACCTGCGTCTTCATGCCGGCGAGCGCTTGGCTATTATTGGTAGCTCTGGTTCGGGAAAGTCGACTCTACTCAACTTAATGGGGGGGTTAGATACGCCATCAGAGGGGACAGTATCGTTAATGGGGCAACCTTTTTCGACCTGTGGTGATAATCAGCGGGGGCGTCAAAGAAATCAATATCTCGGGTTTGTCTATCAGTTTCACCACCTGCTGGGTGAGTTTACCGCGCTAGAAAATGTTGCCATGCCACAACTCATCGCCGGGGTTTCGCGATCAAAAGCCCTGCATACAGCAACCGAATGGCTGCAGCGAGTAGGGCTCGCACATCGCCAGCAACATAAGCCTGGCGAGCTCTCCGGTGGTGAACGCCAACGTGTCGCCATCGCAAGAGCGCTGGTTAACGATCCGGCTTGTGTATTGATGGATGAGCCAACCGGAAATCTAGATCAGCAAACGGCGAAATCTATTGAAGCCTTATTGAGCGAACTGAGCGAGATGTCGGCAACCAGCTTTATCATTGTCACCCACGATGAACAGCTGGCCTATTCCATGGATAGAGTGATGCTACTTGAAGATGGCGCTTTGATCGAAAAAACCGCCAAAACAATCTCATGAGGTGGTTCAGTCTTTTTGTCGGTTTACGCTACGCCGGCGCCCGTCGCAGGGCTCAGCTGGTTTCGTTTATTTCGGGTATTTCCATTCTTGGTTTGATGGTTGGCGTTGGTTTGTTATTAACCGTGCTTTCGGTGATGAATGGATTTGAGAGAGAACTGAAGGAGAGAATTCTTGGCATTATGCCTCATGGGGCTATTTATCATCGCTACGGCGTTGACGATTGGCCCAGCCTTAAGGATAGGCTAGAGGCAAACCCAGGCATTCAAGCCGCGGCGCCCTTCGTTGAGCTCCAAGCAATGTTGTCCGTGGGGCGAAAAGTCAAACCCGCTGGGCTTTACGGGATAGACGCCACCGCAGAATCTCAGGTGTCGGTGATTAACCAGTTTGTTGGTGAGGAGGTGTTTTCTCAACTGTCTGCGACGCAAGGCAATTCAAAGAGCTCCTCTGGTGACGATACAGGGCAAGTTATTCCCGGCATTATTTTGGGTAAAGGCCTTGCCGAAAGCTTATCGGTTGCCGTGGGCGGGCGTATCACGGTATTGGTTCCTAACGGGCAGGGGCGACAGGCATTACCAAAATATAAATCACTAAAGTTAGTAGGGGTTATCGAATCGGGTACCGAGCTAGATTATGCCTTGGCGTTGATTGATCTCGACACGGCGAGCTCCCTTTCGGACTTCTCTGGCCGGGTTTCTGGATTACGAGTTAAGACGTTGGATTTGTTTGATGCACCGTCAATTATTCGTGATCAGGTGCGGGGGATGGAATACGGCTACTACGGCTCCGATTGGACAAGAACCCATGGGAATTTATTTCACGCAGTTCAGATGTCGAAGAATTTGGTGGGATTGTTGCTGTTTTTGATCGTCGCCATTGCGGCTTTTAACGTGGTGTCTACGCTGGTGATGGTGGTTGTCGATAAGCAGTCAGACATAGCGATCCTAAAAACTCTTGGCGCCAGTCGCTCCGATATTATGGCGGTCTTTATGGTTCAGGGGTGTGTGATTGGAGCGTTAGGCACACTTCTCGGTGTCCTGCTCGGGGTGTTGGGGTCGTTGTTTGCACAGGATGCGGTGGCGATTATCGAGGGACTGTTTCAAGTGAGCTTTCTTGACGCCGAAATTTACCCGGTCAGCTATCTGCCTTCAGAAATCCAGTGGCCCGACTTTCTCTTGGTCTCAATTGTTTCGCTGTGTATGAGTTTGCTGGCAACGGTCTATCCTGCCTGGCGAGCAAGCCGAGTAGAACCGGCAGAAGCGCTGAGATACGAGTGAGGCTGAGTGTGAGCGACTGCCGCAATCGCGGCAGTCGCACTGTTGACACATTGTCTTTGCCATTCAGTCACTAGGTGATAGCGACATGATATATTGTGACCTACTTGATATGAATACTGCTTAATATCACTATTACCTAATAGCGACTTAGCGAGGCGCTAGCTAAGCTCAAAGCTCGGCGTTGTGGTACACACGCTGAACGTCGTCAACGTCTTCAAGCATATCGAGAAACTTGTCCATCATTTCTAAAGCACCTTCCGCAATCGGAGTCATGGTTTTAGGAACGAATTGAATTTCCGACATTTCAAAGTCGATGTCGTCAATAGCATCGCTCAAGGCGTGGCGAGCTTTGGCAAATTCCGTGTGTGGTGCAAACACGGTAATCATACCGTCTTCGTTTTCGATGTCTGAGACATCCACATCAGCTTCCATTAGAGCCTCGAGCACCACGTCTTCATCGTCGCCTTTAAATGCAAAGACAGCGGCGTGATCGAACATATGGCTGACTGAGCCTTGGGTGCCAATCTTGGTCTTGGTTTTGGTGAAGCACTGGCGAACATCACCGAAAGTGCGGTTGGGGTTGTCGGTCAAACATTCAATGATAACCATGCAGTTACCAGGGCCGTAACCTTCATAGCGCGCGGTATCAAAATCTTCACCGCCGCCACCTTTGGCTTTATCAAGTGCCTTTTCGATGACATGGGCTGGGACTTGATCTTTTTTTGCTCGATCAATCATGCCGCGCAGGGTTAGGTTGCCATCGGGATCGACTCCACCTTTTTTGGCGCAAACGTAAATCTCACGGCCGTACTTACTGTAAACCTTTGATTTTTGATCAGAGGTTTTCGCCATTGACTCTTTTCGGTTTTGATAGGCTCTGCCCATGAAGATAATCCTACTGCTTGTATGTATGCGCGGATTTTAACGTCTAGCTCGCAACTATGGAACCTCTATGCTCGATTGTGTCCTTGGTGGAGGTCATCTACTAGGTGTGGATGATCTTGAGCTGTCGTATGAGCGAGGTTCTACGAATTTTGGCGTCGGCTGATTGTCGTTAGGGTACAGGCTCCGCATCCAGGCTACTGAGGTAGTCCTGCCAGTGCTTTGATTGGCTCGTCTTGTATATCTCGGCGGAGAGCTCGTTGAACAGCGTCTTTTGTGAGAGTGGGAACATCCAGTGTCGAGTGAACCTATCATGGGGTCTTTCAAGCTCCCTGAAAGAGTAGTTTTGAAATAGGGTTCGCTTGAAATAAGTTACTGTGGGTTTACTGATGATGGTGACCTGCGCGCGACCATATTGCACCAATTTCAGGTTTTGTAGGTCAGACGAGGTTTCAATAAGGGAGATATCACCCTGTCGTGCCAGCTCTGTTATGCCCTTGAAGTAATAGCCACGCGGCAAGGCGAAAGTGATGCCGATGAAGTCCTCAAGATTTTGGTGGCTCAATGTTGACCCGCTACTGAGAACGAAAACGTCGCGATCATTCATAAAAGCGGTGCTCCAGAGGTATTGGGTACGCTTTTTGTCCTGAAACCATATTGGATTGACGCCTATGACTGGGCCATTCAGTGCATTTTGTTGGAGTTGAAGTTGAAGTCTCTTTCTTGGCTGATGCTTGAGGGTCAGGCGGTATCGGTTTTGGCTGTTATTCAGAAGGCGGATGAATTCTGGATAGAAACCCTGCTGTGCAAAGGATAAATTGTCCGCTTTAGGCTGGGCGTCATAGTTTAGTGGCTCGCTAAAATACGGTGGTGTGTCGTGGTAGGTATAGACGTTTACGGCCAAAGGTTTTGGCGGTTGCGCAATTATTCCAATCGTTGACTCTTCGGCAGCCATGGCTGCCATGGACAGTATGATAGCCGCTGTGATTGTAGCTCTAGCGAGATGTTTTGCGAAAAAAGGAGGTGGGATCGCAAATTTCATGGGATTTCGTGACAATGTTTATCCCTTTCAGGTTACAGGAAAAGCATCTCGTACAGCTCATTGATCGCTCGTGAGCTATCGCTTCTCTGAGTGTAATACATTGCCGGAGCGGTTGCGTCACTGGTTTGTGCCAATCGGATTCCCCATAGAGGATCAATCTTTTGAGGCAGCATGGAATAGCGAATGTCGATAATCTGATTAGGGTTGTGTTTGTCGACGGCTATGTAACCCGCAGAGAACCACCGAAAGCGTTCAATATCCTTTGCTTGTTGAGACAGCGGGTCGAGCCAAGGTAAGTCTCTTTCAATATCGAGTTTTGGAATGCTATCACCGGCCCAATGTTTATTGCCCGTAAGCCCTGGGCGCACGGCGTCAACATGGTAATTATCCTCGGTTTCGTAGACCACCTTCCAAACGATTAAGTTGGCGAAGCTCGGTTTTGCTTCGAGGTTTATTGGGGTATGACCACGCTCGGCCGCAATTGTCTCGCCTATATTCATGGCTCTTTGATGCTGAACCAGTCCGAGGGCTAAATAACTGGCTCCCCAAATAATACCAAGGGTAGCTGCACTTGCTTTGCCTTTGCGAGCGGCGTAAATCAAAAGACCGAGGATAGGCAGGGTAAATAGAGGGTCGATTACAGAGATGCCGTCCCAAGCCACCCGATAATTGGAAAACGGCCAGAGTAATTGGGTGCCGTAGCTGGTGAATGCGTCGAGCAGGCCATGGGTGGCATAGCCCAGCCAGCACCACTTGGCTAGTTCCCAAAAGCCGATATTCCAGCGTTTCCCGAGCAGGGGAAAGAGTGCCAGCGCGCATATCAGTCCGCCGATCGGCACGAACAATAGCGAGTGGGTAAAGTGGCGATGAAATTCCAGTGCCAGCAGTGGGTCACCAGAGGAGCGGATTAACACATCCAAATCCGGCGCCATTCCCGCCAGGGCTCCTATCATACAGGCCTTGCCGATCTTGTCTTTACTGGCAGTTGTTTGAGCAACAAGTGCGCCAACCACGCCTTGGGTTAAGGGGTCCATATGTAGATTCCTAGAGAGAGGAGGTGGTCGTTACTATGGGAGTGAGGTGGATGCGTTGCCTGATAGTTAATCAAATACGCCGTTAAGCCGCAATCACACCGGCATTAAGAAATGTTGGTTGGGCGGCTAAGGGGGAAACGGTGAGATTACTGCCGGAGCATCTGCGATGCACGCTCATTTTTAATAGTTTAAGAAGGGGTGCTCTAGGGTATCGGACAGTATTGAAGACATATCAAGTGCATCGTCTTCTGGGTAAAGCGCACTGATGGTCAGCTTTGGCTCCGAAATGTAGGCTGCGGGCCCCAGCGCGCCAATGGTTTGGTTGACACTGTAAAAGCGCTCGAGTTTGCCTTGAAACTCTGCTTGAACACGAAAGCTCGCCATGGGCTCAAGCTGGGATGCTCTTTGCGCCCAATCCTTGGGAACATTGGGGTTTTCGATGAAGGTCTTTAGGCGCTGTTTCTCTTCTTCACTATCGCTCAGCAGTGCCGACTGCTTCATCGACATAACGATCATTGAGAGTGTGTCCTCCCAGCCAGTTAGCAGCGTTCCCGCGCCTTGGCGACTGAAGAGAAAATCGTAATGGTTCGAGACCGTTTGCAGTTTCGCCGCGGGGATTGTCGCCTGATAGAACCCAACCCATGCTCGGTTAACCATCAATAAATTGTTGGCGCTATCGAGCAGAGCTGCAGGATAGGGGTCCATGGCTTTTAGGCTGAGATTCATTGCCTTGCGAAGCCACTTCAGCTCTGGGGCGTGAAAGTCGACTTTGTCTTCTTTGGGAGAGTAGCCTGCCGATATTCGCAAGTGATTTCGGTCTCGTGGCTTGAGGTCAATGGCTGACGCAATGTCCTCAATAATGCCTTCGCTAGGCCGGCTAGAGCCATTTTCGAGTCGGCTGATGTGTCGAGGAGAGCTGTCAAGGCGATGAGCTAACTCTTCCTGGCTGACGCCGTGAACACCGCGCCAAAACTTCAAAAAGCGCCCAAACGCCAACTCTTGTGAACCTTCTGCCATACTTCTGTGCTCGTACCCACTCGCAAGGCCCAGCATTGTATAGGGGTTTTACCTGACATTCCATGTCGTGGTCGCTCACAGCGGGGCTGGGCACAATAGCGTCAACTTGAAAATAATAGAAAGAGGTAAGAACCGTGGTTGCTCCTATTCTTGATACCCGTGATTTAGAGTTTATGCTCTATGAGCTGTTTGACGCAGAGGGTTTGACGACCCGTGAACGCTACGCCGATCACAGCCGTGATACCTTCCGAGCGGCAATGGAAACCGGACAGACTGTCGCGGAGAAGTACTTTCTACCTATTCGCCAGAAGGTAGATACTCATCAGCCCACCTTTGATGGAAAGAACGTCGACATGATTCCCGAAATCAAAGTCGCGGTGGACGCGGTTATTGAATCAGGTTTGGCGAATCCCACCGCTGACTATGAGCTGGGTGGCATGCAGCTACCGGCCATCGTGGCGAGTGCGACCACATCCTATCTATCAGCAGCCGGAAGCACCACCATGGGTTATACCGGTTTGACCAATGCGAACTGTAACTTAATACAGGCGCATGGTACTGAAGAGCAAATAGATACCTGGGTTAAGCCGATGCGCGAAGGCCGCTTCGCTGGCACCATGGCGATGTCTGAGCCATCGGCCGGCTCTGGCCTAGCCGACTTGACTACCACAGCGGTACCGGAAGCTGACGGTACCTACCGAGTTACAGGCAATAAGATATGGATTTCAGGTGGCGATCACGAGTTAAATGAAAATATCGTTCACTTGGTGTTGGCTCGTGTCAAGGGTGCGCCAAAAGGGGTGAAGGGAATATCGCTTTTTATCGTTCCTAAGTTTTTGGTTGATAGCGATGGCCAGTTGGGCGATCGAAACGACGTCTGGTTAGCCGGCTTGTTCCATAAAATGGGCGGCCGTGGTCAAACATCTTGCGCTCTGAGCTTTGGTGAAAAAGGAGGAGCCGTTGGTTACCTCGTCGGTGAAGAAAACAAAGGTCTTCACTACATGTTCCATATGATGAACGAAGCAAGAATCATGGTGGGAACCAGTGCCTCTATTACCGCGCTTACCGGCTATCAGTATTCGTTAGACTACGCCAAGGAAAGACCTCAAGGACGCCTGGCCTCTTGTAAGGACCCCGAGTCTCCGCCGGTGAATATTATTCAGCATCCTGATGTGCGCCGTATGTTACTTGCGCAGAAATCTTACGCTGAAGGTGCTTACGCTCTTTGCCTGTTGGGCGCGCAGTTGTCTGATGATGAGCACACGGCACCAACACAAGAGGAGCGTGATGAGGCGCATCTTCTACTCGACTTTCTAACCCCAATTATAAAATCATGGCCTTCAGAGTACGGGCCTCGCGCAAACAGTCTTGCGATACAGGTTCTGGGTGGTAGTGGCTACGTTAACGAACATCCGGTAGAAATGTTCTATAGGGATAATCGCCTAAACCCAATTCATGAAGGTACCTACGGCATTCAGTCGTTAGACTTGCTTGGGCGTAAAGTGCCGATGAATAACTTGGCGGGCTATCAAGCGTGTTTAGCGGCTATCGAAGAAACCATTGCAGATGCGGCTTCCGTTGAAACAGTTTCTGCCTACGGCCAAGAGCTAACGCAAGCGCTGGAAGTTCTTAAGGCGACCACCAATACATTGCTCGGCGCTATGATGGAGAAGAATATTGATTTAGTGATGGCAAACTCCGTCAAGTATCTCGAGTTGTTTGGCAATGTCGTTGTGGCGTGGGTTTGGTTAAAGCAGGGCATTGTTGCGGCTCAAGCGCTTGAGCGAAACCCTCACGAAAGTGATGTCAATTTCTATAATGGCAAGCTGCAAGCGTTGAAATATTTTTTCCGCTTCGAATTGCCAGAAATTCACGTCTGGGCCAAGATTTTGTGTGATCTAGATGACACCACATACGAGATGCAGGAACAGTGGTTCTGATATTCATAGCGGGTTGGGCTGCAAGGCTCAGCCCATTTTTTGATCATAAAAAGGGAGAGAATAATGAAATCAATCAAAAGAGATGAAGTCTCACAATACGCCGGTTATGAAAGCGCACCGACCGAGTGGTTTGAGGTAAAACAAGACCAGATTAATCAATTTGCCGATTGCACTCTGGACCATCAGTTTATCCATATCGATCCAGATAAAGCCAAAGAAACCCCGTTTGGGACTACTATTGCTCACGGCTTTCTTTCGCTGTCTATGTTGTCGCATTTTTCCGAGCAGTTTGGGTTGGTGATCGAAGGCACTTACATGGGTGTTAACTACGGTTTTGACTCGGTGCGATTTATTTCTCCAGTCAAAGTTAACAGTCGCATTCGCGCCCACGCAAAGACTTTAGAGATCATTGAGAAAAATCCAGGACAGTTTATGTCTAAGACCGAAGTGACGGTTGAAATCGAAGGCGAAGAGAAGCCTGCACTGAAAGCTGTTTGGATTGGTATGCAAATGGTGGCGTAATTGCGCCGCGAACACGATTAAGAAAATATTTGAGAAAGGAGAATGACTATGACAGTTAGTTTTGAAGGTCGCGTTGCGATTGTAACGGGTGCGGGTAACGGTTTGGGTCGCTCTCACGCCTTGGAATTGGCTCGTCGCGGCGCCAAAGTTGTGGTTAACGACTTGGGCGGTGCTCGCGATGGCAGTGGCGCTTCTTCGGCGGCAGCGCAAGAGGTGGTTGGTCTGATCGAAGAGATGGGCGGTGAAGCTTTGGCTCACGGTGCTAACGTCGCTAACTTTGATGAAGTTCAAGACATGGTCGCGCAAACCATGGAGAAGTGGGGTCGTGTTGATATTCTTATCAATAACGCCGGTATCTTGCGTGACAAGAGCTTTGCAAAAATGGAATTGGCCGATTTCAAATTGGTGATGGATGTTCACGTTATGGGTAGCGTTAACTGCACAAAAGCTGTGTGGGACATTATGCGCGAACAAAACTACGGTCGAATTGTTATGACCACGTCGTCCTCTGGCATGTACGGCAACTTCGGTCAGACCAATTATGGCGCTGCGAAGATGGCAGTGCTGGGCTTTATGAACACCCTTGTTCTTGAGGGTGCTAAGAACGATATTCGTGTTAATGCCCTGGCACCAACCGCGGGTACACGTATGACAGAAGACCTCATGCCTCCTGAAATTCTCAATATGCTCAAGCCTGAAGCGGTTACCGCAGGTGCACTGACCTTGTGTCACGATGAGGCCCCTAATCGCCTTATCTTGTGCGCGGGCGCCGGCGGTTACGCCTCCACGCGTTTGTTTGAAACTGAAGGCGCATTTATCCCTGAGAGCGAGCAAAGCCCCGAGGCAGTGTTGGCGAAATGGGACAGCGTTACCGATACGTCTAAGCAAAGTGAATTGGAGTCGGGCGCTAAGCAGTCTGAGAAATTTTTGACCAAGGCTATGGCTTACGTTCAATCCCAACAGTAAAACGTCTGATGTACAGGCGCCTATATTCTGGGTGTCTGCATTGGTATCTGGTTTCTGTAAGCCGTTAGTCAATTAGGCTATCGGCTTGCAACATAAATAAAAAGAGAGAACTTATATGAAAGATGCAGTGATTGTTTCCGCCGCACGTACTCCCATTGGCAAAGCTTATCGCGGAGCCTTCAACAACACCGAGGCGCCGAGTTTGTCGTCGTTCGCCATCAATGCCGCCGTAGAGCGTGCCGGTATTGACGCCGCTGAAATAGACGATTGTGTCTGGGGCGCCGCTCTGCAGCAGGGTTCTCAGGGTTACAACATCGGTCGTCAGGTTGTTATGGCCTCTGGTTTGCCGGTGAGCGTTTCAGGCATGAGCTTGGATCGCCAGTGTTCGTCTGGTCTGATGTCGATTGCGACAGCGGCGAAACAAATCGTTATGGATGGCGCACCGGTCGCTTTGGCTGGCGGTTGTGAATCGATTAGTTTGGTCCAAAACGAGCATATGAATTTACATCGCATGGTTGATCCAAAGGCGATTGCTCATGCGCCCAACATTCATATGCCTATGCTCGACACCGCAGAAATCGTAGCCAACCGCTACAATGTTTCTCGCGACGCACAGGATGAATACGCATTGCAGTCGCAACAGCGTACCGCAGCGGCACAAGAAGCGGGTAAGTTTGACGACGAGATTGTTCCTGTTACCACCACCAAGCTTGTGATGAACAAAGAAACTGGCGAAACCAGTGAAGAGCAAGTTACCTTGTCTAAAGATGAAGGTAATCGTCCATCAACCACGCTTGAAAGCCTCGGCGGTTTGAACGCAGTTCGTGATGGCGGCTCTATCACTGCAGGTAACGCTTCTCAGTTATCTGATGGTGCAGCGGCTGTTGTTATGATGGATAGCCAGTTGGCTGAGCAGCGTGGTCTGGCTCCTCTAGGTGTGTATCGTGGTATGGCGGTTGCTGGTTGTGAGCCTGATGAGATGGGTATCGGTCCCGTATTCGCAATTCCAAAATTACTTAAGCGTGCCGGCTTGAAGGCGGACGATATCGGTCTTTGGGAATTGAATGAGGCCTTCGCGGTTCAGGTAATCTACTGTCGCGACAAGATGGGTATTCCAAACGATCGCATCAACGTAAATGGTGGTGCTATTTCTATTGGTCACCCTTACGGTATGAGTGGAGCCCGTATGGTAATGCACGCTCTGATCGAAGGTAAGCGTCGCGGAGTCAAGTACGTGGTGGTAACCATGTGTGTTGGTGGCGGTATGGGTGCTGCAGGTTTGTTTGATGTCTTGTAATCTCGTCTTGACAGAGCTTAAGGCTTAGATTGTATGATATGAATCTAACGCTTAGAGTTCGATTGAAATGTCTGTGTAGAGGTTTTATACAGCCATAAAAACACCGCCGTTTGGCGGTGTTTTTGTTTTGATCATACTAATTTTCAATCCGCAATTATTGAGGCCGCTATGAGTGAGTTAGATCCCGCAGTGCAAGAGTTATTGGTGGCGATGGCGAAGCTAAATTTGACGCCGCTGCATTGCCTTGAACCAGATCAGGCTAGAGCGGGAATGAAATTAATGGTTCCCGATGTTCCTCCGACTCCGGTAGATTCTGTCGCAGATCATCTGTGTGAAAGTGGCGGCGCATCGTTTGGGCTCAGAGTCTATCGACCGAATTCAAGTTCATCATTGCCGGCTCTGGTGTTTTATCACGGCGGTGGTTGGGTGGTTTGCGATTTAGAAACCCATGATGAATTGTGCCGACAGATTGCCAGCAAAGTGCAATGCTTGGTGGTGTCAGTAGATTATCGCTTGGCACCTGAGCACAAGTTTCCCCGTGCAGTTGATGATGCCTACAATGCTCTGCTTTGGGTTCATAATAACGCAGATATTCTTGGCATTGACCGAAAAAAAATTGCTGTGGGTGGAGATAGTGCTGGCGGCAATTTGGCTGCCGCGATCTGTATTAAGTCGCGAGACTGTAATGGCCCTGAGATTTGTCATCAAAGCCTTTGGTATCCAGTGACCAATGTTAGTGACTTGTCGACTCTGTCTTATTCGCAGTTCGCACAAGGTTATCGCTTAGAGCGAGCGGGGATGCGGTGGTTTATCGATCACTACCTCGAGCGTGCCGAAGATGCACAGTCGAAACTTGCATCGCCCTTGTTGTGCGACAATCTATCCGGCCTACCGAGTGCTTACGTTATGACGGCCGGTTTCGATGTATTGCGCGATGAAGGTAAAGCCTACGCGGAAAAGCTCAGCGAGCATGGCAATGAGGTAATCTACGAGTGCTTTGAAAGCCTGATTCATGGATTTATGAATATGGGGGCGGTTGCACCAGCAGCGCAAACCGCAATAGATCGCGTCGCCGGCAGACTGCTAAGCGCTTTTAGCGCCGGGCGCGATTAAAGGGCGCTAGCGCTCAAAGTTCTATAGGGTTGTAAAACCATGGTCATCCATAAGGTCGGTGCCGCAGCGAAGCTCACTGACCCAATCCAGAAATCGATGCACCATGTCCTTGCCCACAAATGGGCTACCGTGTTGCGGTACAATCATTTCGATATCCAGTTGCCTTGCGCGATTGGCCCAGATTCTGCAGGCCTTGTTAGAGGCCATGTAACGCTGATGAAAGCCCTTCATGTGTTGCACATGCTGGTGGAAGTCGGTGACAGGCAAGTCGGCGTCGTCGTCCATCAGTGATGCTCCCATATCCCCGGTAAACAGAATTTTGCTGACCGGATCGTAGAACTGAAAGTTGCCAACTGAATGAAGAAAGTGTGCAGGAACTGCTTGAATTTCTGAGCGACCAAAAGGGATGTTCATGCCTTCATCGGGGACACTGATAATTCGCTCGTCAAGATCGCCACCAAATTTATTGGTAATAAAGGTGGATGCTAGGTGCGGTAAAAATCTAGACCAGAGCTTAGAGGTTACAACGCGGCATTTACTGTGCATCATCCAGCGGGGCAGGGAAGCGATAATATCCGGATCTTGATGGGACGCAAATATAAACTCTAGATCCGAAATACTGACACGCTTACTCAGCTCAATGGTGAGCGGGGTGTAGGTGAGGTCGCCGCCGGGATCGATAAGCGCCGCTTTATTTTCATCGATCAAGAGAAATTGATTCGCCTGAATTCCATGACCCTCGACAAGATGCGTAAACGCAATGCATTGATGTCCGTCTTTGTCGTACAGAATTCTGGCGCCATCCTGAGTGATTATATTGTGTGTTGCGCCCATAGGGTTCCCTTTTTATGTTGGCGTGATGAGCCACGCCGATTTTTGAAGGGGAGCGATCATAGCGTCGATAATGAAAATGCGTCTTGATAAGGATCAATGTTTGGCAAGTGCTCTATTCCTCGAGGTGTCTTAATGATGATTGAATGCTGTGATAACAAGCGCGCAGCGGATCGAGTGAGTTTTAGTTGATTGAGATCAAAGTCTGTTGTCACCGGTCGTCATACGATAACGCCATACTAAAACGTAATGTTAAGCCTCAAGGCGGAAGGTGAACTATGTATATTGACAGTTATGTAGCATCAGGATTGATTATTGTTGGTCTAACGTGTGTCGTGTTCGGCTACGTTGCTTACTTTGGTTACCGTCACATAAAAGAAGATATCGCCAAGAGCGAAAAGAAGTAATTTAGCAGCGATACCGGCTTAGTTCATGAGCGCCGGCTCTTGAACGCACTGCTGTTAATGCTTTGACTGACGCTGGTGAGGCACTTGGCTTTATTGGCGTCTTTGCGTTCTAAGGGCGGCGAGGGTTGATTGACGCTGGCGCTCTGGGCGTGGCTTCGTATCTTCGCTACGAGTCCAAATTCCATCGTAATTTGTCGAACCGCGCGGCTTCTCGCCCGTCCTCAACTCGCAGGCAATAAAAAAGCCGCAATCCGAAGAGAGCAGCTTTTTAATATATGGCGGACCGGACGGGACTGATTCAAAAAGCCTAGGGGCTTTTTTCACCCCCTTGGGGCTCTACGCTTCGCTACGAGTCCAAATTCCTTCGTAATTTGTCGAACCGCGCGGCTTCTCGCCCGTCCTCAACTCGCAGGCAATAAAAAAGCCGCAATCCTAAGAGAGCAGCTTTTTAAAATATGGCGGACCGGACGGGAC
>JBOEGJ010000036.1:69036-115498 GCA_050633365.1 Cellvibrionaceae bacterium
ACCAACTGAACTACCGGTCCGCATTTTTACAAACAACTTCAATCAATTGCATCACGCATCAAAAGATTGGTGGGTGGTGAGGGGATCGAACCCCCGACCCTCGCCTTGTAAGGGCGATGCTCTCCCAGCTGAGCTAACCACCCCCGCTGTCTGTGGATGCGTATAGTACGGATATTTTTATTTGCGTCAACGAATTTTTCCTGTGATTTCATGATTTTAGCGATTTTTCTTTGTTTCAGTTCTATCTAACCTATCTGACTTGCACATCTATAGTGCCACCAAGGCACCGTTGCTATAATCTTCGCCTTTCAAATCTAGAGTGGGCGGGATCAATATGATTAGGCAGTTGTTTGTGGCGTTGGTTGTCGTCTGTGCGATCCCTGTTCAAGCGGTCATCGATGGCTATCAGTTTGACGACGAGGTGACGCGCCAGCGCTACTTGGCGTTCATAGAAGAAATGCGCTGTCCTAAGTGTCAAAATCAAAACCTGGCGGGATCTGATTCCCCAATTGCCGCAGATTTGCGACGTGAGCTCTATCGGATGCTTCAGGATGGCAAGGCCGATAAGGAAATCGTCGACTTTATGGTTGCACGCTACGGTGATTATGTTCTCTATCGGCCGCAAGTCAATTCAAGTACCTGGTTGTTATGGGGTTTGCCTGGCGGGTTGCTCGCGGTGGGTTTGCTGGTGGTAATGCTGACCGTTAAGCGTCGTGCCATAAATCGTCAGCCCGAGTTGGAGGTTTCCTCTGTTAGTGACGAAGAGCGAATTAAGCAGCTGCGTGCCGCGGCCAAAGAGCGGCTCAACAAACAATAATGTCATGGGCCTTTGCGGCTGTTGATGTGATCTCAAAGTTTAGGAAATGACATGATGGTATTTGGAGCGCTTTGCGCGCTGATGGTAGTGGTTGCTGCAGTGTTTGTTGTTTGGCCGAGCCTGAGGGCGAAGCATGAGGACGGTATCGACCGGCAGGGGCTGGTATTGGATCTGTTTAATGAGCACTTGGCAGGCTTGGGCCAGCAAAAGGCGCGAGGTGAGATCGATGACTCACAATACCAGCAGCTGGTGCACGAATTGGAGCAGTCGCTATTGGAAGATATACCTGATGATCAGGTTGGCTCTGGCCGTGGTGGAGTGGCGCTGCTCATCGCAGCGGGTGTGCTGTTGCCGCTAGTTGCAGCGTCTTTCTACTGGTATCGCGGTGCAATTGAAGACGTTGCCATCGTCGAGATCAGAGATGCGTATTTTGAGCAGGGAGCCATGGCTACTCAGGCCGGTGAAGACTCCACCCCCGTCGCCCTTGAGGCGTTGATCGACAGCCTCGAGGCTCGCTTGGAGAAACGCCCAGACAATACCGGGAATCGCTACCTCTTGGCGCGTTCTTATATGCAGCAGTCGCAGTATATGAAGGCGGCATCTCAGTATATCGCCTTGATTCAACAGGAGGAGGCGCTCTCCGCCGAGACCGGTCAGTCCCGTGTGTCGGCGAATGTGGTTGGCGAGTTGGCTCAGGCGGTGTTTCTCGCCGCCGGCAATCGCGTTACACCAGAAGTGATACAGCTCACCGAAAAGGCGCTAAGTATAGATCCGAATGAAACCACCTCCTTGGGCTTGGCTGGTATTGCGGCTTTCGAAAAACAGAACTATTCAGAGGCCATCAGTCACTGGGGGCGCGCGGTGCAGTTGATGGGGCCGGCATCGAATGCTGCCATGTCTTTGCGGGCGGGTATGGCGCGTGCTCAAGAGTTGATGGCGGAGTCGGCTGGCAGTGCTTTGAGTGATGGCTCGGGCGGGGCGTCGGAAGATGGCGAGATTGCCTCTGCTTCATTAGAGGTGAGTGTCGCTTTGGCCCCTGGGGTAGATGCTTTGCCCGGTGATACGGTTTTTGTCTACGCTCGCGCGTGGCAGGGCGCGAAGGTACCTTTGGCGATCGCGCGTTTAACGGTGTCCGATTTGCCCGCTCTCATTCGTCTTGACGAAAGCATGGCGATGGCACCAACTATGACCATTAGCAGTGCAGCGAAACTCGAGGTTATCGCTCGAATTTCGTCCTCAGGTGATCCGGTGGCCAAGGCGGGCGATTGGCAGGTTGCGGCGGGGCCTATTGTATTGGCTGAGCAAGACAAGCCCGTGCCGTTGGTTGTTGAATCACAGTTGCCTTGACGGGGGCGATGGGTGATTCACCGCAGTATTTGTTGCCAGAAGGAAATACACGAAGCCAATGGATGTAATCGTATTTTCAACTGTGTAGAATCACCCTTTAGTCTCTGGAGTAGAGCCGAGCGGTATGTTGTCTTGTCAAACTAACCGATTCGCGGCCCCCAAGACTAAAAAGGGGACAAGGTGGGCTTAAATCGGCGAATATCGCTGATTTGACTCTCAATAGACCGATTTGTGTGACCTCTGGTTCACGGATGAGCTAGGCCTGACAGCCTGCCGGTTAGAGTCAGGGCCAATGCCTAAAATATAACAAAATCAATATGTTACATCTGAGTGAAGCGTCTTTATGCGGCTAAAGTGTATTAAGCTGGCTGGTTTTAAATCGTTTGTTGATCCAACAACGGTCAACTTCCCAAGTAATTTGTGTGCCGTCGTAGGGCCTAATGGTTGTGGCAAATCCAACACCATTGATGCCGTGCGCTGGGTGATGGGTGAATCCTCCGCGAAAAACCTACGCGGTGAATCCATGACCGACGTTATTTTTAACGGGTCCGGAGGCCGTAAGCCGGTGGGACAAGCTTCCATCGAGCTGGTGTTTGATAACAGTGATGGCACCCTAAAAGGCGAGTACGCAGGCTTTTCCGAGATATCCATCAAGCGAAAAGTTACCCGAGACGCGCAAAACAGTTACTACCTTAACGGCACCAAATGCCGTCGTCGTGATATTACCGATATCTTTTTGGGTACAGGCCTAGGCCCTCGTAGTTATGCCATTATCGAGCAGGGCATGATCTCCAAATTGATTGAAGCCAAGCCTGAAGAGCTGCGAGTCTATATCGAAGAAGCGGCGGGTATTTCCAAATACAAAGAGCGTCGACGCGACACCGAAAACCGCATGCGTCGAACCCATGAAAACTTGGAGCGCTTGACCGATATTCGCGACGAGCTCGAGCGTCAGCTGTCGCGATTGCATCGTCAGGCTCAGGCCGCCGAAAAATACACCGAATTCAAAAAAGAAGAGCGTTTGCTTAAAGCTCAGTTGCAAGCGCTGCGATTTAAGGTACTCGATGCCCAGGCCGATGTTAAGAAAGAAGCCATTTCGGAGCTGGAGTTAAACGTAGAGTCGTTTGTCACCGATCAAGTCAGCAACGACACTGCCATCGACAAGTACCGCACTCAATACACCGAGCTGGGCGATAAGTTCAACGAAGTTCAAGGTCGCTACTATTCCATTGGCGCCGATATTGCCCGTATTGAACAGACCATTCAGCACTCTCAGGAGCGTGGCCGTCAGCTTCAAACCGATCTCGACCAAACCGAGCGCGATTGCAAAGAAGCCGAACAGCACCTAGTCACCGACAAAGAAAAAGCAGAGGCCTGGGAAGAGGAACTGATGGAGCTCGAGCCTGAGCTCGAGATGGTTAAAGCAGCCGAAGAGGGATCCGGCGACGAGCTTCAAGAAGCCGAAGATGCCATGCAAGAGTGGCAGATCGAATGGGATACCTTTAACCAAACTGCTTCAGAGCCTCGCCAGCGCGCCGAAGTTCAGCAGTCACGCATACAACATTTAGAGCAGGTACAAACACGCTTGCTCGAGCGTATCCGAAAACTCGACGACGAGCGCAAGAATCTCGCTCCCGACGACAGCGACGAGGAAATTGGTGAGCTCACTGAGCAGTTGGCCGAGCTGGACCTGGCTGCCGATGAAAAGCGCACCAAGGTTGAAAGCTTAACCGATGACATTAACGCGCAGCGCGACGCTAACACCGAAGCGGGCAACCAACTGGACGACGTGCGCGGCCAATTGCAAACCATGCGCGGACGCCATGCATCACTCGAGGCTCTTCAGCAAGCCGCGATGGGTGAAAAAAGCGAGGCGGTGAGCGAGTGGTTGAAAGAGCAAAGCCTTACCGCAAACCCTCGTTTAGCCGAGGGCGTTGAGGTCAGCGATGGCTGGGATAAAGCCGTTGAAACCGTTTTAGGCAACACGCTGCAGGCTGTCTGTGTCGATGGTATCGACGCCGTTTCCGATGTGGTCGGAGAATTAACACAGGGCGAACTTGTACTTATCGACAGCGCCGCCGACGTCGCCATTGATGGCGGTGATCTAGCCGACAAATTACAAGATAAAGTCAGCTCGAGCGTCAATGTTAGTGGTCTTCTGGGGTCGATCTATGCGCTCGAAGACTTGTCCAAAGCATTGTCTTTGCGCGATCAATTGAAAGCTCACGAATCTATCGTCACCAAAGATGGTTTGTGGATGGGGCCAAATTGGCTTCGCGTGGCTCGCGACAGTGACGAGAATTCCGGTGTTATTGCTCGTAAAGTCGAGCTCGAAGAGCTTACCGAGACGCTCGAAGAGACCGAGTCCCGAGTTGATGAATTAAGTTTGAAGCTTGATGAAGGTCGCGAGCGCATTAAGAGCTTGGAGCAAGAGCGCGAAGTGGTTCGCCGTGAGTCCGATGCACACAGCCGCAAGTACAGTGAGGTTCGTTCACAATTAAGCGCAAAGCAGGTTCGTGTTGAGCAGCTGGCGGTGCGTCGTGAGCGGGTCGAGAACGAAATACGCGAAGCCAAAGAGCAAATGGATCAAGAGGCTGAGGGCTTGTCAGAAGCTCGAATGATTCTTGAGGAAGCCATTGAGGCTATGGAGCGCGACACGGACGCACGGGAAGCCTTGTTGAGTCGTCGAGATGACATCAGGGGTAAGTTAGATGATTCTCGTCAGCGCGCTCGTCATGACAAAGATCGCGGCCATCAATTGGCCATGCGCCATCAAGCGCTAAAAACTCAAGTCGATGCCGTTAAAGCTGGCTTGAGCCGCTTGCGTGAACAAACCCAACGTCTGCAAGAGCGTCGCGATCAATTGCGTGATCAGCTTGAAGAAACTCGCGATCCCGCTGAAGATCATAAGCTTGAGCTGGAAGCCTTGTTAGAAAAACGTTTATCTGTTGAAGAAGAGCTCACTGCTGCGCGTAAAGCGGTAGAACAAATTGAGCACGATCTGCGTGAGGCCGAAAAAGAGCGTAATAAATCGGAGCAGGGGGTGCAGGCCATTCGCGCCAGATTGGAGCAGGCCCGATTGGAGGCGCAAACCTTAGAGGTTCAGCGCAACACGATTCGTCAGCAACTCGAAGAAGAGAATCTCCACTTGCCAACGCTGCTTGATCAGCTCGAAGATGACGCTGCTGAGCAGCCGATGGAAGAAGAGCTCGAAAAAATTGCTGCGCGAATTTCTCGCCTTGGCCCGATCAACTTGGCGGCAATTGAAGAATATAAGACAGAGTCCGAGCGTAAGAATTACCTCGATACCCAAAACGATGATTTGGTTGATGCGCTCGAGACCCTCGAGAACGCGATAAAGAAAATTGATCGCGAAACTCGAACTCGATTTAAAGAAACATTTGACCAAGTGAACAGTGGCCTTCAGGAACTCTTCCCGAAAGTCTTTGGCGGCGGTCACGCCTATCTCGAATTAACCGGTGAAGATTTGCTCGATACCGGTATTGCGATTATGGCGCGTCCTCCGGGCAAGCGTAACAGTACTATTCATCTGTTGTCTGGTGGTGAAAAGGCGCTCACGGCAATTGCCTTGGTATTTTCGATTTTCAGACTGAACCCCGCACCTTTCTGTATGCTCGACGAGGTCGATGCGCCACTGGATGACGCCAACGTAGGTCGCTACGCGCGTATGGTAGAGCAGATGAGTGAGCATGTTCAGTTTATCTACATTACCCATAACAAGATCGCGATGGAGATGGCACATCAACTTCTCGGGGTAACGATGCATGAGCCTGGCGTTTCCCGACTGGTAACCGTTGATGTGGAAGAGGCGGCGGAATTGGCTGCCAGCTAGAACTGCCGGCGCAATAGTGCACTTGAGTGATAACAGATTTAGGCAATGAGAAACATGAAGTTAACGATCTACACTGACCGCAAAACATTGATTCACAAGGAGGCTAGCTAATTCATGGAATTTGCGATGCGTGAATGGCTCACGGTTATTATTGTTTTGTTGATTGCAGGGGTTTTGCTCGACGGTTGGCGGCGTATGCGTCAATCGCGTCAACAGTCTATTCGTATGTCCAAAAGCATGGGCAGCGGCGAGGCCGGTGATTCCGCTGGCTACGGCAGTGAGCTGCCCAACGGAGGCGCTCGAGTTGTGGCTCACCGCGACGACACTGATACAAAAGAGCTCACCAAGAATCTTCAAGATAATTTTGAGCAATCCAAAACGACCACTCAAAAGCCCGCGCGAATCCCAGAGCAGGTCGCACTCAATTTGGATGAGCATGTTCCTATGCTAATGGACTCGGTTGTCGAGAATGGGCGCCAGGAGCCCTCCCTCGGAAGCGAACCAATCGCTGACGATATAGATAGTGATGTTAAGGTTGCTACGGCGCCAGTTAGCGCGACAGCAGACCAAACAGCTCGGCAGAAATCAGCGCCGCCGATGGCCTCTGAGCCGAAACCGCAAAAAAGTAGTGAAGCGCGAGAAAGTGAAGAGGTCCTCGTGATTAACGTCATGTCCGTTGGTGATGATCGATTTCAAGGGTCACCTCTTTTGGGGGTTATCTTGGAGTGCGGCATGCGCTACGGAGACATGAAGATATTTCATCGCCACTTGGGTGAAGATGGCGACGGGCCGCTGCTTTTTAGTATGGTGAACATGGTGGTACCTGGAACCTTCGATCTCAATACCATGGACAACTTTGAAACCCCTGGCGTCAGTTTGTTTATGACCTTGCCAATGGATGCCGATGGTATGGCGGCCTTTGATGCCATGGCGTCAACCGCAAAGGCAATTGCAGAGCAGCTCGGTGGAGAGCTAAAAGATGAAAATCGCAGTGTGATGACCGCTCAGACCCTGGAGCATTGTCGTGCGCGTATTAGAGAGTTTCAGCGCAAGCAGTTGGTGTAACAGGCAAGGTGTCGGAGCTGTCTGTGACAGTTTCACAAGGTGTATCGTTAACGTCGAGCAGTTTGGGATTAGCGCAAAGTCAATCGCAGCTGCTCGATTTTTGTCATTTCCGGAAAGTCATTCTCTATGTCGAAAACCCTTGGGCAGCAACATGCCTACGAACAGCTTAAGCAGCAACTCAATGCTCTTAATTATCGATACTACGTGCTCGACGATCCGGAAGTTCCCGATGCAGAGTACGACCGGTTATTTCAAGAACTAAAAGCATTAGAGTCTCAACACCCCGATTGGGTGACTGCCGAATCACCGTCTCAGCGAGTTGGCGATAAACCTCTCAGCAGTTTTTCTCAAGTCCAACACGAAGTCGCCATGCTGTCGTTGGATAATGCTTTTTCTGATGATGATTTGCGCGATTTTAATCGACGCCTTCAAGATCGTCTCAAGTCCAGTCACGACATTGAGTATGCTTGTGAGCCTAAACTTGACGGAATCGCTGTCAGTTTGTTGTATCGAGACGGTGTGTTAGAGCGCGGAGCAACTCGCGGCGACGGCACTACCGGTGAGGACATCACCCAGAATGTTCGCACCATTCCATCGATTCCCTTGCGCTTATTGGGCGAGGGCTATCCCTCTGTGCTTGAGGTTCGTGGCGAGATTTATATGCCCAGAGCTGGCTTTGATGCGCTTAACGAAAATGCCAGAAAAAATGATGAGAAAGTCTTTGTCAATCCGCGCAACGCTGCTGCCGGTAGTTTACGTCAACTGGACTCACGCATTACCGCGCAGCGACCACTGGAGATGTGCGCCTATAGTGTAGGTCTGGTTGAGGGTGGAGAGCTGCCGATTCGCCATACCGACGTGTTAAAGGCATTGCATCAATGGGGCTTATTGATCAACCCTGAGATGCAAGTTGTCTCCGATATTGACGGTTGCTTGGCCTACCACTCCAGAGTGGGTCAGTTACGAGACTCATTGAGTTACGACATCGACGGTATTGTATTTAAGGTTAATGATCGACAGCTGCAGCAGCAGCTGGGATTTGTTTCTCGAGCGCCGAGATGGGCGATCGCTTTCAAATTTCCTGCGCAAGAAGAGATGACACTTTTGCAGGATGTGGAATTCCAGGTGGGTCGTACAGGCGCTATTACGCCGGTTGCTCGTCTCGAGCCAGTGTTCGTCGGTGGTGTCACCGTGTCTAATGCGACCTTGCACAATCGTGACGAAGTAGAGCGTCTCGGCGTAATGGTCGGTGATACCGTAGTGGTGCGCCGCGCCGGTGATGTTATTCCTCAGATAGTTTCTGTGGTTAGCTCAAAGCGCCCTGAGGATGCCAGCGCTATCTGCTTTCCATCTGAGTGCCCTGTATGCCAGTCTCCTGTCGAGACCGCACCGGCGGAAGTGGTCGCCCGTTGTACCGGCGGGCTTATTTGTGAAGCCCAGCGTAAAGAGGCGATTAAGCATTATGCCTCGCGCAAGGCATTGGATATTGATGGTCTCGGAGACAAACTAGTCGAGCAATTTGTCGACCAAGGTTTAATACACTCGGTAGCGGATCTCTACCAACTCACCGCAGAGCAAATCTCGACGCTTGAACGCATGGGGCAGAAGTCTGCAGAAAATTTGATCGCGGCGCTCGCGCAATCCAAGGCCACCACATTACCACGGTTTTTGTATTCTCTCGGGATTCGTGAAGTGGGCGAGGCAACTGCGCGTAGCTTGAGTCGCCACTTTGGTAATCTTGAGGCAATCTTGATCGCCACCGAAGAGCAGTTGCAGACTGTCGATGATGTAGGCCCTGTTGTTGCGCATTTTATTGCCGACTTTTTTACTCAGCCGCACAATTTGCAAGCGCTTGAGGCACTAAGGGCTGCAGGTGTTCATTGGGATGATGTGGTCGTGGAAGCCAAACACGAGCCTCTAGCAGAAAAGACATTTGTTGTTACTGGGGCTTTTTCGCAAATTAAACGCAACGATGCAAAAAAGTTATTGCAAGATTTGGGCGCGAAAGTGGCTGGCTCAGTATCTGCTAAGACCCATTGTGTGGTGGTTGGCGGAGGTGCAGAAAACAACTCAAAATACGTCAAGGCGAAAGAGTTGGGTATAGACACCTTAACGGAAGAGCAGCTGATTGATTTGCTGGTTGAGCACGGCGTTCATGCGCCTTAATGGCAAAAGGAAGTAGTTATGGTACGTATTTTTCTGGTAGTTGCGGCGGTGTTTTTGTCGGGTTGTGTCACATCCCCACCAAAACACGTCGATAATATTTGCCATATATTTGATGAAAAAGATGGGTGGTATGACGATGCCAAAAAGGCCGAAAAGCGTTGGGGCAGTCCAGTTCCAATTTTAATGGCGTTTATGCATCAGGAATCGCGATTTCAGCCCAAGGCGAAGCCGCCGCGCAAAAAGATTTTGTGGGTGATTCCCGGTCCTCGGCAGAGCAGCGCTTACGGATTCTCTCAAGCAAAGGACGAAACCTGGGATTGGTATAAGAAAGAAGCAGGCTCCTGGGGCGCCGATCGAGATGATTTTACCGACGCCGTAGATTTTATCGGCTGGTATAACCATACCAGTAATAAACGCAGTAAAATTGCACTGAACAGTCCATATCATTTATACCTTGCCTATCACGAAGGGCACGGTGGTTATAATCGAGGCACCTACAAGAGCAAAACTTGGCTTACCGGTGTCGCAAAGAAAGTTTCACGTCGCGCCGCGACTTACAAGCGTCAGCTGGCATCCTGTGAAAAGCGCCTTGAGAGTGACGGCTGGTGGATTTTTTAGGGTGGGACTAGAAACCTTAGCGGGGGATATATGGATCAAGAATCGATAGTTTATGGCTGCATCAAGGACGCTTCATTTTTCGAGTTGGATTCAACGCGCCGCAAAGTGAATCGACAAGCCATGCTAAATTTGCCGAAGGCCGATGGCTGGCCATTTCTGTGTCAGGAAATGTTTGCAATTCCGCGCGTTGAAGTTGACCAGGCCAACTACCAAACCGAAGTCATGCATTTTGGCGCGTCCTACAAAGCGGTAGAGTACGAATGGGAGCAGTGGATTCAAAAATTCGAAGAGCTGCTGAGTAGCATGTTCTGGGTTTCTGCCACGGTTCATTTGGAAACGGAGCTGTCGGGAACTCATACGTTCATTTGGGACTCCAGCGGTAACTCTCACACCCCAGGCTCAAATGATATGCAGGTTCGCTGTGAATGGAGTCATGAAGGGTCGTTGAGTTTGTAGTGTTGCCCCGCGCGAAACTGAGGTGGTTGTGTTGAATAGATTACTCAAACAGCTGCAGGTGAACTTGCTTGCGATCATCGGCCTTGTGGTCGCTGTCTCCGCGCTCAACGTCAGCACCATGCGCGCGGATGTATCTGAGCGCCAGCGCAATGTCCGCGATGCGAGCTTTTTAATTTTGGAACAGCTAAGTTACTTGCAGTTGTTGGTTGATAATAGCCATTACGGTTTGAGCGTTGATGGCGACCAAGGAGCGACCTTAAGGGTTAATCCTATAGAGGGCTGGGCAAGGGTGAATTATGTGCGCGATCTTGCCGTGGTGGTCCCAGAGCCTGCACCGCATTCACTGGAGCTGTTACACCGAGTCTGGTCCGAAGAAATCAATCGCCTGGCCGGCGGCGATAGAGATCTGAGTCTCAAGGCCAATCAACACATTTCGGCCCAAATAGAACACGCGCGCAATCAAGTAAAATCCGTATTAGTGTCTTTGAAGTAATCTATGCACGTTTCCGATCCCCAATCTAATCAATTACTGCATCGCCCGCTCAAGCTCGCCTTTTTTGATATCGACGGAACCTTGTTAGGTTTAGATGGCAATTACACCGCTCGAGTGGCAAACGCTATTGCTCGCGTTCAGGCGCTTGGGATAAAAACCGCCGTGGCCTCGGGGCGGCCCAAGTTTGCCGCCGATTTTCTTATCCGAGAGCTAGGCTTGTCGGCAGCGGGGTGTTTTTGTACCGGAGCTCACCTAGAAGATCCTAAAACTGGGCAGTTGATTGCGCGACATTCCTTGTCGCCTGAGCTGGTTTCTCGCCTTATATGCGCCGCAAGTGATCGAGGGGTCTACACCGAGCTGTGTTTTGGTGACGAATTTTTTGTTGATCATCGTCCTGAAGTGAGTCGCCTTCACAGTCAGCATTTACGCAGTACTCCGAAACAGGTTGATTGCCTGCGAAAGCAGGTTGATCACGGCCCGGTCATAAAGATGTTATTTGCGGTTACCCGCGAAGAAGAGCATCGCCAGTTACATCAGCTGGAGCGGGACTTTCCTGAGGCGGTGTTTGCCTATGCCAAGATGGCAGCAAAACCCGAATGGTTGTTCGTCAGTGTCATCAGTGATCAAGGCTGTAAACGCAGAGGGTTCCAGCAACTGCTCGACTTTCATCAGGTCGAGTCAGAACAAACCATTGCCTTTGGTGATGCTCAGTCGGATAAGATATTTCTCGAGTTGGCAGGCGTCGGCGTCGCCATGGGGAATGCCGCCGATGATGTCAAAGCCGTGGCCAATCTGCGCACCTTGCCCGTGTGGGACGATGGCGTGGCGATTGTTTTGGAACGCTACGCCGAGATTCATTCATAGTTTCCACTAGGCGCGTTAGAATAGCGCTCATTGCCTTCGTGGTGTTCACCGTATAGTTCTGGGATAAAGCATGATATTTTCAAAAAAACGAAAGCCGGGTTCTGCCATTGCGGTGGCGTTATTGGCCTCAGCGGCGTTTCTGGCGCTGGCGATTTGGGGTTGGGGGGTTCCGTTGTCCACTGTCGGGCAGTTCTTTTTGATCTCACTCGTGCTCATCGCCGGATTGATGCTGGCGGCGATTGCGCTGGTTGCCTGTATTAAGTTTTTGCAAAGATTACGTCAGCGCGATTGAACTTGTTGACCGAAAAGCACAAAATAGTCAGCAGTTTAACTATGAGTCACCGTTAGTGGTGTTTAGCCATGGCCATTTTTGACAGTCACGTCCCCATTGAATACGCGCAATCGCTCCTCGCAGCCGCTAAAGAGCAGGGTTGTGATGTCGATGAAGTGCTTACAGAGCTTGGTATAGACCTCTCTGATATCGATAACGGCCGATTCTTTAGCGCGGTCAAATACGGCAAGCTCTATCAGCGCATCATGTGGCTTATGCAGGACGAGTGTTTCGGCATGATGGCTGGCGGCAAGGTGCGGTGGGGGTCATTCCGGCTCATGTGTCTCACCTTAATTCACTGTGAAAATCTTCGCCAAGCGGTGATTCGCGCCGGTGAATTCAGTGAAATCTGTCGCGGCTTTCAAGTCCGCTCAACCCTTGAATGCGGCGATGGTGATAATGTTCGTATCCGCATGACGGGCATTGAATCAATCAGCGATGAAGAGTTTCAACGCTTGATGTCGGTCGATAATGCCGATCGTATCCGCACGTCATTGGCGGTTTGGCACCGTTTTCACTGTTGGCTCATCGGCCAAGAGATTCCCATTGAAGCCATCAGCTTTAGCTTCGATTGCCCAGAGTCCTTTCGGGTGTTGGCGGAATCTTACCCTGCGCAAATCAAATTCAATCAAGAATACAATGGTTTTGAGTTTAACAAGGAATATCTAGACGCTAGAGTTATTCAGAACCCTCAAACTCTCGATGAGTTTATCCGCATGGCGCCGTATCACTTGGTGATTAGTGATAGCGCCCGCAGCACGCTAAAGTCTAAGGTTCGTACGATACTGTCAAAAGACGTGAGTGAGTCTATGCCGGGGGCCGAGGCTGTTGCATCACAGCTTAATCTTTCGGTGACGACTTTGCGTCGTCACCTGCAGCAAGAAAACACCTCTTTCCAGAAAATTAAGGATGAGTGTCGCTTGGAAGCGGCCATTCACTACCTTGGCTGCCAGGATCTCACCAATAGCGTTATCTCCGAGAAACTCGGTTTCGATGAAACCAGTGCATTTTTTAGAGCTTTCAAAAAATGGACCGCCATGACGCCCGGCGAGTACCGCAAACAGATGGCGTTCGAGCAAACGAGCTAGTTCATCAGAATCCCATTTTACCGCTGGGAATTGCCCGCTGATCTCATCTATGGCTGACTCATCGGTCAGTCATTGTCCTTATGAATATTCTCTCTTTCGCTGCACGATTTGTGAACAAAAATGGCTGGATAGTGCGCTATAGTCATATTTGGTACTGAAAGTAGTCACATTTGCCATTGAGGCAAATTGGCAAATTCGTGATTCTATCGACCGATTCAATAAGTGCCTGATTTACAGGCCAAAACCCCTAAATATAGACATTGAGGTTATCAGGATGGCTGATTACAAAGCGCCTTTACGCGACATGCAATTCACCTTGTTTGAGTTGCTGGACTACGAACAGCACTGGCAGGGTCTTTCTAAGTACGAAGATACTGGCGTCGACATTGCTACCGCAATTATTGACGAAAGCGCGAAGTTTTGTGAAAACGTGTTGGCCCCTCTAAACCAGTCTGGCGATGCCGAAGGCTGTAAGTGGGACGACGGCGTTGTAACCACTCCTAAAGGCTTTAAAGAAGCCTACTCTCAGTTCGTAGAGGCAGGCTGGCCATCACTGAGCCATGCTGTCGAGCACGGCGGACAAGGCCTTCCTCCTTCGTTGGGGATTTTCCTTAACGAAATGATCGGCTCTGCTAACTGGTCTTGGGGTATGTACCCAGGTCTCTCCCACGGTGCTATGAACACGGTTTCTGAGCACGGTACCGAAGAGCAAAAAGACGTTTACTTGACCAAAATGGTTAGCGGTGAATGGACTGGCACCATGTGTTTGACCGAGCCACATTGCGGTACTGACCTCGGCATGCTGCGCACCAAAGCTGAGCCAAACGCCGACGGTTCTTATGCCATCTCTGGTACCAAGATCTTCATCTCTGCTGGCGAGCACGACATGGCCGATAACATCGTTCATATCGTATTGGCGCGTCTCCCAGATGCCCCTGCAGGTACCAAAGGTATTTCTCTATTCATCGTACCTAAGTTCAACGTTACTGAAGATGGCGGTGTTGGCGAGCGCAATGGTGTTGCTTGTGGTTCTATCGAACACAAGATGGGCATCAAGGCGAGCGCAACTTGTGTCATGAACTTTGACAGCGCCAAAGGCTTTTTGATTGGACCTCCTAACCGTGGTCTTAACTGCATGTTCACCTTCATGAACACGGCACGTTTAGGAACTGCAATGCAGGGTGTTTCTCACGCTGAACTGGGCTTCCAGAAGTCTCTAGACTACGCTCGCGATCGCCTGCAAATGCGTTCTTTGAGCGGCGTTAAAAATCCAGAAGGGCCAGCGGATCCAATCATCGTTCATCCCGATGTACGTCGTATGCTGCTGACTCAAAAAGCGTTCGCTGAAGGCGGCCGTATGTTGATGGGCTACTGCGGTAAGCTGGTTGACCAAATTGAAGGCGGTGACGAAGAAGCGGCTAAAATCGCAGATGATAAGCTGTCTTACCTGACGCCAATTGCAAAAGCATTCTTGACCGAAGTTGGCTACGAAGCTGCCAACCACGGTGTTCAGTGTTTCGGTGGCCACGGTTTTATTTCCGAGTGGGGCGCCGAGCAGAACGTTCGTGATTGCCGTATCTCTATGTTGTACGAAGGTACCACTGGTATTCAGGCACTTGATTTGTTGGGTCGTAAAGTTCTGATGACTCAAGGCGAAATCATGAAGCCTTTCACCAAAGAAATTCACAAGTTCTGTCAAGCCAACGAAGGTAACCCTTTGGTTGCTAAGCTGGTTGAAGCGAACAAGCAGTTGGGCGACCTGACTATGAAAGTCGGCATGGCTGCGATGGAGAATCCAGACGAAGTCGGTTCTGCATCTGTGGATTACTGCATGTTCTCTGGCTACGTTGTTCTGGCGTACTTCTGGGCATTGGCTGCTGTTAAGTCTCAAGCTGCATTGGATGAAGGTCGTGGTGATGCGGCTTTCTACACCGCTAAGATTCAAACTGCGAACTTTTACTTTGCTCGTATCTTGCCTCGCACCGAGTCTTTGGCAACCACCATGCTTTCAGGCGCCGATAGCCTGATGGATATGGATGTTGATTCTTTCGCTTTTTAATTCTTTGAATTAATGAGTGGTATCAACGATGCCTGATTTACGTGAAGTATTTCTTCAAGCCCGCGACCGCTTCGACTCCGAAGCGGTCGTCGGCTTTGAAGCCTGCATACAATTTTCGATTCCCGATGCCGGGGATTGTTATCTTGTGATCCGAGACTCCAAGTGCGCCCTGCACGATGGGGTGAGTGATCAACCTACCGCCACTTTGACAATGGATCTGCAAACGCTTCTCGATGTTCTCAACGGGAAGGTCAACGGAATGCAGGCCTTTATGTTTGGCCGTATTAAAGCGCAAGGAAACCTATCGCACGCGACACGCGTGTCGGAGTTGTTTCCAATCAATTAAAAATAACAGATTACGATTACTTTCATCTCGAACGTGATCATTCAGAAAGTAGCTTTCAATTCACCAAATGAGCGTGAATACAAAAACACAACAGAAAGCCTACTTAAAAACGATAGAGAGACTATATTCTTGCCTGGGAGGAAGAATGGATACTAGTAATTTGCACACGGTACCAGATGTATTTATGGCTGCGTTCGCGCAGTACAAAGACAAACCCGCGTTTACCTGTCTAGGGAAAACACTGACTTACGGCGATATCGATCGCTATAGCGAGCAGTTCGCCAGCTATCTACAGAATCACACCAGTCTGCAGCCAGGTGATCGAGTTGCGGTGCAGTTGGCTAACGTACTTCAATACCCCGTATGCATGTTCGGCATCCTGCGTGCTGGGATGGTGTTGGTGAATACCAATCCGTTGTACACCGAGCGCGAAGTGCAGCATCAGTTGACCGATTCAGGGGCTAAAGCGCTGGTGGTGATGGCAAACTTAGCCGACACTGCGTCACGCATTATTCAAAATACCAATGTCGAGCAGGTTATCGTAACCGAAGCGGCAGATTTACATGGATTCCCGAAGGGCCCAATCATCAACTTTGTGGCTAAGCACATTAAAAAGATGGTTCCCGAGTTCTCCTTTCCAAACCAGATTGATTTCAAAAAAGCGCTCAAGTTGGGTGCCGCTAAAGCATCGGTGCTTTCTGCCGCGCAACCATCCGACGTCGCAGTTCTGCAGTATACCGGTGGCACCACAGGTGTTGCCAAAGGCGCAATGTTGATGCATAGCAACATTGTCTCCAATATGAAGCAGATGGATGATCGTGTAGGCGCCGGTACCGAAGAGGGGGCTGAAACCTTCGTGGCGCCGTTACCGCTTTACCACATCTACGCCTTTACTACCCATTGTATGATGCTTCTTGCCACGGGTAATCACAGTATTTTGATTCCTAATCCTCGCGATTTGGATTCTGTCGTGTCGGCACTCAAACCCTTTCAAATTACCGGTTTTGTTGGTTTGAACACCTTGTTTAACGGTCTTTGTCATCACGAAGGTTTTAAGGCTTTGGATTTTTCTAAGCTGAAAACCACCGCTTCTGGCGGCATGGCGCTAACCACTGATGTGGGTGAACTGTGGCAGCGTGTAACCGGTTGTCAGGCTTCAGAAGGCTACGGTATGACCGAAACTTCGCCAGTAATTTCAACCAACCCAGTCGATGATATTCGCGTTGGTACCGTGGGTACTCCAGTGATAGATACCGAGGTTAAGTTGGTCGATGAGGAAGGTAAGCCGGTGCCTCTCGGGGAGTCCGGTGAGTTGCTGGTTCGTGGTCCTCAGGTAATGAAAGGCTATTGGCAGCGTCCCGAGGCGACAGCTGAAATTCTCAGTGAAGATGGCTGGTTAAATACCGGTGATATGGCAGTCTTGTGTGAAGACAATTACATTAAAATTGTCGATCGCAAAAAAGATATGATCATCGTTTCTGGGTTTAATGTCTATCCTAACGAGATTGAAGATGTGGTTTCAAAGCATCCCGATATCATTGAGGCCGCGTCCATCGGTATCGAAGATACCAAGACCGGAGAGGCCGTAAAGTTGTTTGTGGTCAGTTCAAATCCTGCGCTGACAGGTGAAGAAGTTATTGCATTTTGTCGCAAGGAATTGACCGCCTATAAAGTGCCGCGAGTCATTGAGTTTCGCGACGATCTTCCAAAGTCTAATGTTGGCAAGATTCTTCGTCGTGAATTGAAGGACGAAGAAAAGGCAAAAGCAACATCAAAAGACGCCGCCTAATTCAGCGGCTGTTTTTAAAAAGAGCGAGGCATCCCTCGCTCTTTGTTTTTTCTGCAGTGTTCTAACGGGTTTTTCCTTCCCAACGCTTCAATGCGCGCTTGTAGCTACTCACCTCAGTAAACCCAACTCGATAACAAATTATCTCGGTGCTCACCCCGAGCGATCGATAGTGCCTGCTAAGTTCATGTCGACTGTTATCTAGTATTGCTTGAAAGCTTAGTCCGAACCTCTTTAGTTTACGATTTAGGGTTGCCTTATCCATATGAAGGCGAGATGCTACGGTCTCTGCGTTACACCCAGGTTGGGACACCAGCTCCATAATCAGCGCCTTGACGTTAAAGATAAGTACTTTAGGGTCTATGTTTTGTAATTGAAGGTCGGCCTGTTGCTTGAGTGTATTAAATAAATGCGGGTCATGACCAACGATAGGGTGGTCGGCGGCTTGGTTGTCATAAATAATGGCGCTTTGTGATCGCTCAAAGTAGACGGGGCAGTTGAAGGTGCGGCGGTAAGCTTCGCTGTTTTCCGGCTCTTGGTAACAAAACTCCACACTCGATGGGCGAGCCCGGCCCTCGGTCAATCGATCTATCCTAGACACGAGAAAGCTAAACACGTATTCGTAATAGAGCCGATGCCCCAAGTCGAGAGAAAGATTCCGATAACTCAATCTGATTTCATTAGCGCTGTTTTCACAGCGAATTGAGTCCGCGATGTTGGTGAGTTGGCAGTATTGACAGAGATTCGATAGAAACTCGCCTAAGGTTGCGCAGTTATCAGACATCCAGGTCGAGAAGTGGCGGGGCGCCGAAGCATTGTTGAGCCTAAATCGTAAAAAGAAGTCATCTTCGTCCAAGTGCTCGTTTAATAGATCTGCAATGCGATGAAGCGCCGTTCTAGAAACCGGCTCTGTACTCAGATTTCGCAGCGCGTCGGCTTGTAGGCCTGCCGCTTGCCCTATACTTGCTTCATCGACTCCTTTTTCAATCAGCAGGTCAACAAAGCTACTTAGAACAGGGGCGTATACAGGATAATCAATCATTTGGTGCTCGATCTACCGTCAACATATCGAGGCATAATAGGCTATTTGTGCTCCGTATCGCCATAGCCAGTTTAATGCCTACTTGCTAGATTAAAGCTTAGGTCCTCCATTATTTTCCAGGCTAATATAATAACGAGTATTGCTATGATTTCTTTAAAGCCCCTCAAACCACTAGCTGCCGCCATCTGTTTCATCGTACCAAGCGTATATGCCGATGAATCGTCGACTCAGGTCTATTGGGGGGATACTCATCTGCACAGCAATGTCTCTCCCGACGCATTTTTGTTTGGTAATCGAACAGTCACACCAGACCAAGCTTATCGTTTTGCCAAGGGGATGCCTGTGGTCAATGCGGGAAATCAAGGGCGGTTCCAGCTGCGACGCCCCTTGGACTTTTTGGTGATTGCAGACCACGCTGAGTTGATGGGTGTGCCCCTGCGTATCACTCAAGGTAATCAGGCGCTGATTAATACCGATTTCGGCGGAGATATGTTCGAGTTAATTAAGGCTGGCGAGGGTGAAAAAGCCTTTATAAAGTTCTTGGGTCTGCTCAATCGCGGCGAATCTATCCCTGAATTTGAGGCGGATGACATACGCCAACCGATCTGGAATCGTTTAGCTGATACCGCCGATCGGCATAACACTCCACATCAGTTTACTGCGTTAATTGGCTGGGAATGGTCATCTTTGCCGGAGGGGGGGAATTTACATCGAGTGGTCTTTACCGACGAATCTGCGGAAGTAGCAAAACAATTTATTCCTTTTAGTTCCAACGACTCTAACCGACCAGAAAGCCTTTGGGATTGGTTAGATAAAACATCAACGGAGCTCAATGCCCGTTTCGTAGCTATACCTCATAACTCCAATATCAGCGATGGTCGCATGTTCGCTCTAGAGGATTCCGAGGGCAGGCCCTTGTCCGCCGCCTACGGCAGTCAACGAATGAAGTGGGAGCCGGTGGTGGAAGCGACGCAGATTAAGGGCGATTCGGAGACCATTGGAAAACTTTCACCAGATGACGAGTTTGCGGACTTCGAAAGTTATCGGCATTTGATTAAACAAGATATGAACGGAGACAACCCCGAGCCCACCGAGGCTGACTATGTTAGGTCGGGCTTAAAACGAGGTCTCGATGTGGAATCACGTGTTGGTGTTAACCCTTTCAAATTTGGTTTGATTGGTTCAACCGATGCGCATACGGGGCTGGCCACTGCGGAAGAAGATAACTTTGCCGGTAAGTTTCCGTTCGGCGTCCTACCTGGGCGCAATAAAGATCCTTTGGCGGGCAGTTCCATTACTGGGTGGGACATGTCCGCTTCTGGCTTGGCGGCGGTATGGGCAACGGAAAATACCCGCGCGAGTATCATGGACGCCTTTAAACGCCGAGAGGTCTACTCCTCGACTGGCCCAAGAATGACTTTGCGGGTCTTTGCCGGTTATGACTTTGAAGGCCAAGATGCCGAAGCGAGAGATTTAGCGGCTGTCGGGTATAAAAAAGGCGTCCCTATGGGAAGTGATATGGCGCCCTTGACTGACAGCGAAAAACTGTCGCCGCGATTGTTAATACGGGCGAATAAAGATCCCGAAGGAGCCGGGCTTGACCGTGTGCAGGTTGTAAAAGGTTGGATCGATGATGATGGTAAAACCCTGGAGCGAGTGTTTGATGTCAGCTGGGCAGGCGATCGCAAGCTACGCAACGGAAAGTTGGCGTCAATTGGTGATACCGTAAACCGTAAAACCGGTAAGCTTGACAGGGATTTAGGCGCTGCGCAATTGTCGGTAGTTTGGACTGATCCGAGCTTCGATCCTGACCAAAGGAGCTTTTATTATGTTAGGGTGCTTCAGGTTCCCACCGCCAGACATTCCACATTAGATATGTTGGCTCTAGGGCAAGATCCCGAAGCGCAGAGTAAATACCCGGTGACTATTCAGGAGCGTGCGTATTCGTCGCCAATCTGGTATACACCGAGGCAATAGATAACCAGATAGCTAGATAAATAGATGCGAGCGAGACTAGACCGGTGGCGTTGCTGCTGCCTCGGTCTTGCGCTTGGATCGACCACTCATTGAAATCCGTTTGTGAAAATAATAATTGACGTTTATGACAGATACCCCAGCTCCACAGACTCGCTCTTATACTAAAGATCCTCTAGTTCATTTTTTAATCGCAGGATCAATACTGTTCATACTCTTGTCTTGGATTGCCCCCGAAGACGAGACCCAACACGATATCGTTGTCGATCATGACGCGCTGCTGACGTTCATTCAATACAGAACAAAAATCTTTCAGCCGGAGCTCGCTGAAAAACGGCTAATTGGGTTGTCGGAGCAGGAACGCAGGAATTTGATCGACGATTACATCGAAGAAGAGGCGATGTATCGCGAAGCCATATCCATGGGGTTGGAGGGGGATGATTACGTTATTCGTCGTCGCATGGTGCAAAAACTCGAATTCATTACACAGGGTTTTGTCGAGCAAGAATTGGAGCTGAGCGATGCCGAGCTACAAGATTATTTCAACGAAAACCGGCAAGACTATTTTGTTGATCCATCGATCAGCTTTACACATGTATTTCTCAGCAGTGAAAAAAAACGGCAGTTGAATACCGAGTCGAGCGATTTAGCTCAACAGGCGCAAGAGTTGCTGAAGGAGCTTCACGATGATCAGGTGTCTTTTTCGCAGGCCATCGGCTATGGCGATCGCTTTCCGTTCCACGTTAATTATGTAGAGCGAACGCCTGAATTTGTCGCCAGTCATTTTGGTCAAAGCTTCTCCGATGAGGTCTTCTCACTTGACGCCAAAGGCGATAGCCCATGGTACGGTCCGTTTCAATCTCAGTACGGTTTGCATCTTGTGAAAGTGAGCGAGCGACTTGAGGGGCGCCTGCCTGAACTCGATGAAGTGAAAGGCATAGTCGCACAGGATTTGCGTCAGGCGACAATTCGCGAACATCAAAAAGTAGCGATTAAAGAAATCGTTGCTCAGTACAACATTATTGAGCGCTAATGATGAATCGTGGTATTGCTTCTTTGATCGTGTTGTTGCTTGCGAATGTCTTGTCGGTGGCCAGTTCTGCCCATGAGAATCGACCGCTCTATGTTGATATTATCGAAACCCAGCCCATGATTTACCGGGTTCAGGTCAAAATTCCTCCGACAGTTGAAGTCGGTAATCGACCGAGTATTGGTTTTCCAGATAACTGTATTGCTCAGGCAGGGCAGCGCTATCGTTGTACTGAGGAATTAAGTAGTCATACCCTCACAGTAGACTATCCCGCTTATAATCCGTCGGTCTCGTCATTTCTGCGCCTTAGCTTGCTCGGCGGTGAGAAATACACCGCCTTACTCGCCGCAACGGAATCGAACTGGCGCGTGCCCACCCAAGAATCCAAAGGCGGCGTTGCCAAACACTATACCTGGTTGGGCATTGAGCACATCTTGATAGGGCTCGATCATTTATTGTTTGTGGCCTGTTTGATGTTTATTGCGGGCTCACTGCGTCGAATCGTCATCACTGCGACCGGGTTTACCTTGGCCCATTCTGTGACTCTGGTTTTGTCGGCCCTCGATTTGGTGCGTGTACCCATTGCGCCGGTAGAAACGCTCATTGCGTTTAGTATTCTGTTTTTGGCGGTAGAGATCGCGCGTAACCACCGAGATAGCTTAACCTTTCGTCGACCGGTATTAGTGAGCTCATCATTCGGGCTATTGCATGGTTTCGGCTTTGCGTCAGTCTTACAAGATATCGGTTTGCCGCAGACGGAACTGGTCACCGGGCTGCTATTTTTCAACCTGGGTGTAGAGTTAGGTCAGGTGATGTTCATCGGAGCCTGCGCCTGTGGGGTGTATCTGTTGAAGGGCCTCTTGAAGGAGGGGGCTTTGGATAGAGTTCAATTGGTGGCTATCTACTGCATTGGTGTGCTGGCAAGTTATTGGATGCTAGATCGCGCCATGGGTGTACTCTAAGACGCGCGTCGATTTTTAGGCTCAGCAAACCCATATAAAAAAGTACTGATAAAAGGCGCTTGCTAAAGACGCGCGAACAAAAAGGCACTAACGTTTGTTAGTGCCTTTTCAATTTAAGGGGTGGCTAAGAGCTTTTCGTCTTAGACCAACCAAGCGTCATTGACTAATCGGCAATATGCACCAATTGCTTGCCGAAGTTCTTGCCTTTTAGCATACCTTTGAAAGCCTCAACGGCATTTTCGAGCCCCTCGGCGATGGTTTCACTGTACTTGAGCTCGCCACTTTTGACAGAGTTTGCCAATAGTTCGGTAATTTCCTGATGTTGCTCCTGCCATTCGGTGACTAAGAAGAAGCGATGCTCAGGTGGCTTTTCGAGTGCACCAAAAATATGGAAAGGCGTTTCTACTTTGGCGATATCGGTCGAGTTGTAGGCCGAAACGTAACCGCAAATCGGTGCTCTTGAGCCTTCGTTAAGCAGTTGCGCGACAGCCTTAGTCACATCGCCGCCGACGTTTTCAAAGTACACATCGATACCATCTGGGCAAGCGGCGGTAAGTTTGGCTAATAGGTCGCCTTCTTTGTAATCGATACAATCATCAAACCCTAGCTCTTCTACGACGTAGCGGCATTTTTCAGGGCCTCCGGCGATACCCACAGCGCGACATCCCATCTTCTTGGCGGTTTGTCCAACCACAGTGCCTACTGGGCCAGAAGCGGCGGCTACGACAACGGTTTCTCCCGCTTTTGGTTTGCCAACATAAGTCAGGCCACAATAGCCTGTACGACCAGGCATGCCAGCAACGCCTAAATAGGTTTGTAGCGGTGCTCCATCGGGGTCCACCTTGTAGATCATGGGCTCATCGCCTGCGGCGATATAGTACTCTTGCCAGCCGGAATAGCAGGTGACCACATCACCAACTTGGTAGTTATCTGATTTTGATTCCACCACGCGACCAACGCTTTCGCCAACCATGACGCCACCGATGGCAACAGGATCCATATAGCCTTCCATGTCGTTCATACGGGGGCGCATGTACGGATCCAACGAAAGCCAAAGGGTCTTAATAAGGACTTCGCCGTCTTTTAACGGGCGCACAGTTTCATTTTTTAAAACCAAGTCGCCGTCTTGGATTTCTCCGTTTGGGCGCTGGGCAAGTACGACACTGGTGTTCTGATAATCACTCACGTTGCTATCCTTTCTCTCTCTGATGTGTATAAACGACAGCGGAAACTTGTCGCTCGGTGTTATTGTTATAAGTTATCTAGAAAATTGATCAGGTGTTGATTGACGATGCCTGGTTGCTCTTGTTGAGTCCAGTGTCCGCAGTTTTCAATCTTATGGGTTTCTAATCTTGGAAAGTTATGTTGCATGCGTTTGAAGTCGCCGCCAACAAAGGGGATTGGATCGCAATCGCCGTAGAGAAACATCGACGGTTGGACGATATTGGCATCCTTGTAACTTTCGGAGAGTTCCCAATTACGATCTAGGTTGCGATAGTAATTTAGTGGGCCACGCAAACCATTGCGCTCGAATTCGTCGCGATAGAAATCGGCTTCAGTTTGATCGATAAACGCAGGCAGTTGTTTGGGGTCTGGCATTGCGTCAAACAACCCCTTGTCTGGCGCGATCTTCGAGGTGTCAAAGCCGCCTTTACCTTCAACACTGCATGACCACCAAAAGCTTCTAAGAAAACGAGGGATGTCGTTTTCCAGCTCTGCCTCAGCGATGCCAGGTTGCTGAAAGTACAACATGTAAAAGAAGCAATCTTGAAAGAGCTTCTTAAACCCCTGGATCGAAGGCGTGGGTGAGCGGCCGCCGTAGGGAATGCTCATGCCAACCACTGCTCTTACGCGGTTGGGGAATCTTAGCGCCGTGTGCCAGGCTGTAGGCGCGCCCCAATCGTGTCCGACACTGACAAATGTCTCGTAACCGAGTGCGGTTGCGATCGCGGCCATATCGTCGGTGATGGCCACTTGGTTGTAACGGACCACATCGTCGGGTTTGTCGGTGCCGCCGTAGCCGGGCATATCAATCGCAACCGCCTTATAACCGGCTTTTGCGAGTGCAGGCAACTGATTGCGCCAGGAATACCAAGACTCCGGGAAACCATGAGTGAAGAGAACTAACGGGCCTTCACCGCAACTGACCAAGTGATATCGAAGATCGTTGATCTGAAGGTGGCTGTGCTCGAACTCTAGATTCATGGTGTCGCCTTCCTTATCCTTTGTCCTTTTTGCGCTTTTTTTCAACGCAATTAAAGTGCCGACACGCCGCCGTCAATGGCAACGCACTGGCCCGTCATGTAAGTATTACCAGGCGAGCACATCATCAACATGACATTGGTGATTTCATGCGGTTGTCCCAGACGCTTCATGGGCGCGCCCTGGCTTAAGAAGGCTTCCATTTGCTCTGGATTACCGGCGGTCATTTCCGAATCGGTAACCATTGGCGTTAAGGTGAAGAATGGGCAGACGCAATTGACGCGAATTCCGGCTTTTCCATATTCAACCGCAGCGGTTTTTGTGAGCCCGATAACCGCGTGTTTAGCCGCTGAATAGGCACCAATTTTTGGTGCACCGTTAAGTCCAGCCATCGAACTTACGTTCAGAATTACGCCTTCACCTTGAGCTTTCATGGCATCGATCTGGTGCTTCATGCCGTAAAGAACGCCTTTGACATTGACGTCCATTTGCAAGTCGAAGATAGCATCAGTGGTTTCATGCAGCGGAGTAAAACCCTGGGCAATACCGGCGTTATTGATGGCAATGTCCAGTCGACCGTAGAGCTCGATGGCCGCTTCCACTAGTGCCGCGCATTCATCTTCTTTGCTGACATCGCAACCCATAGCGGCTACAGGGCCTTCTAGGCTAGAGGCTACTGCTTGCACGCCTTCTTCATTAAGATCGCCAAGTACGAGTTTTGCACCGCGCTCGGAAAAACTCTGTGCCAGTAATTTGCCAAAGCCACTGGCTGCGCCGGTAATTAAGACAACTTTGTCGGTGTAATCTAATAGAGGATCCATTGCTAATTCCTTTAGATGGCGCTCATGCCGCCATCGATAATAAGTTCGTGACCGGTCATGTAGGAGTTCTTTTTGTCACAGGCGAACAGCATTGCCTGAACGATCTCCTCGGGTTGAGCAGGGCGTTTTAGCCCCGCGCCGGCGGTGAGTTTTTTGATGGCTTCTTCACGGTCGGGCATGATGGCAAGTGTCTGCTCAAACATGTCGGTCATAGTGATAAACGGGCAAACACAATTGACTCTTACACGCTGTCGCCCGTATTCGTAGGAGGCCGTTTTTGTCAGGCCGACGACTGCATGTTTGCTGGCCGCGTAAACCGACATAAAGGGCGCGCCACCAACCCCGGCAACCGAGGCGATATTGCAGATTGCTCCGCCGCCTTGGTCGACCATATGCGGGATTTGATACTTCATGCAGAGAAACACACCTTTAACATTAATATCCATGGTGCGCTGATAATCATCCAGCGGTGTGTCAGCCAGCAGATTGTGAGCGGGATCAATACCGGCGTTGTTGATGGCAGCATCAATGCGGCCAAAGGCGTTCACGCAGCCATCGATAAAGGCCTGTACTTGGCTCTCGTCTGTGACGTCACAAACGGCAGAGTAAACTTCATAACCCTTGTCTTTCAACGCGTTTGCAGTGACATCGAGTTTTTCTGCGTTGATGTCACTGATGGCGAGCTTTGCACCTTCAGCTGCAAACTGTTTTGCGGCCTCAGCACCGAGGCCGCCACTGGCGCCGGTGATCATCACTACTTGATCCTGATAGCTTTTCATTGCGAGAGTTTCTCTGAATTGTGATTTTTCTGTGTCAAATTAAATGGTCATGCCGCCATCGACAACAATGCATTCGCCGTTGGTGTAGCTGCTAGCGTCTGAAACTAGATACAAAACGGTTCCCGCCATTTCTTTTGGTTCGGCATGCCGTCCCATAGGGATCAGCTGTACCGCCATCTTGTAGATGTCATCGTTGGTAAACAGGGCGCCAGCAAATTTGGTTTTGGTCAAGCCGGGCAGTAGGGCGTTGCAGCGAATACCGAACTGTGCGCATTCCTTGGCGAAAGCTTTGGTCATATTGATGACAGAGGCCTTGGTGATCGAGTAGATACCTTGACCAATGCCTGGTTGCAAACCGTTTACTGAAGCCGTATTTAAGATGGCACCGCCACCGTTTTCGCGCATCAGCTTGCCGGCTTCAACCGACATGAAGAAGTAACCGCGAATGTTGACTTCAACCGTCTTGTTGTAGGCTCCCAAGTCGGTATCTAGAATGTGACCGAAGTAGGGGTTGGTGGCCGCGTTATTGACGAGGATGTCGAGTTTGCCGTCGTGCTTTTCACGGATGTGATTAAAGGTCGCGGTGATATCGTCCATGTTGCCAATATTGCAGGCGAAAGCTTCTGCTTTTCCGCCAGCGGCATTAATTGCGTCGGCCACGGCGCCACAATCTTCAAGCTTACGGCTAGAGACGATTACGTGTGCCCCTTGCTCTGCCAGCAGTTTTGCAATCTCTTCGCCAATACCACGGCTTGCGCCGGTGACGAGTGCAGTTTTTCCAGTTAGATCAAATAAGTTAGTCGCCATAATAATATCTCAATGGTGTCATCAAATAATTGTGTTAGGGAGTTAAGATAACCTTACCTTTTACTTCCCGATTCAGTACTTTATTCAGGGCTTTTGCTGTGTCTTTTAATGCAAAGGTTTCGTCAACTACGACTTTAACTTTGCCGCCAACATACCAGTCCATTAGCTCCAGCATATTCTCCATAAACGCTTTGGGTTCATGCATGGTGAAGCTGCCCCAGAATACGCCTACTACCGAATAGCCTTTAACGAGACTCAGGTTGACCGGGAACTTTGGAATGGTGCCAGAGGCAAATCCGATAACCAGTAATCTTCCGTTCCAGGCCATCGCTCGTGAGCAAGCGTCGAAAGCGTCGCCACCGACCACGTCGTAGACCACGTCAACACCCTTGCCGTCGTTTAGCTTCTTTAATTCGGTTTTAAGATCATCTTTCACGTAGTCGATTAAGATGTCTGCGCCATTAGCTTTGGCAATGTCGAGCTTCTCTTGATTAGAGCAAACCGCAACAACAGTGGCACCCATGGCTTTACCGATTTGAACGGCGGCCAGACCTGTGCCACCGGCAGCGCCTGTGACCACTAATATTTCGCCGGCCTTCAATTGCGCGCGCTGTTTTAGCGCGTGATGCGCAGTGGCGTGCGCGGTAATCAATCCGGCGGCTTCATCATCGGGGATGGCGTCCGGCAGCGGCATAGCCATTTGCGCGTTCAAGGCAATCTTCTCGGCATAGCCATTGAGCATGCCCAGGCCAATCACTCGTTGCCCGAGTTTCAGATGCTTAACACCTTCGCCAATTTCACTCACTGTCCCTGCAACTTCGTTGCCGGGAATAAAAGGGAAGGGGGGCTTCATTTGATAGAGGCCTTGCACCAACAATCCGTCTGGATAGTTTACTCCGATGGCGGATACATCGATGACAACCTCGCCAGCCTTAGCTTTTGGATCTTCAACGTCTTTGTATTGCAGCTCTTCAACGGCCGCGAACTTCTCACAGACAATGGCTTTCATGTTGTGGTGTCCCTTTTTTGGTGAATTTTATGTGTTCAGTATTTAGCTATTTTCGCTAATAACCTGCAGTGCCATTTGCGCTAGAGGTTGAACCATGGCGCCTACTTTTGAGGCGGCCTTGTTTGATGCATTGCCGTCAGCAGCGCGTTTTGCAACGCCCTGAGCAATAGCGCCCAAGCGGAAGAAGCTGAAGCTGAGATAAAAAGACCAGTTGTCAATTTTGTCGATGCCAACGCGTTTGCAATAGGCGGCAACGTATTCTTCTTCGGTGGGAATTCCCAGGTCTGTGGGGTTTACACCCATGAGCCCAGACATGGTGTTCTTGGCATCACTTGCGGGCAGACGTTGCTGCATACATTGATAAGCGAGATCCGCGTAAGGGTGACCTAAGGTCGAAAGCTCCCAATCAAGAACGGCGATGATCTTGTTGTTGTCTTTGTCGAACATGACATTGTCTAAACGGTAATCGCCATGAGCCAGAGAGACTTTACCGTCGTCTTCAGGCAGATGTTTTTCTAACCATGCAATCAGTTGGTCCATCTCAGGGATTGGATCCAATTCGGAGGCTTTGTATTGCGAGGTCCAACGATTGAGTTGGCGCTCGAAATAGTTACCGGGCTTGCCGTAATCAGATAGCCCGACTGCGTCGACATCAACGCTATGAAGCGCCGCAAGTACACGATTCATTTCATCGTACATTTTGGTACGCTGTTCATTGCTGTCAATTTCCTTCAGTGCTGCGCTCCAGTAAATGTTACCGTCGCAGAACTCCATCAGGTAGAACATTGAGCCAATGACATCGCGGTCCTCGCAAAGATGATAGACCTTGGCGACCGGTACATCGGAGTTTTTCAGAGCGTCTAATACACGGAACTCACGATCTACTGCGTGAGCGCTTTTTAGCAGCTTACCTGGGGGTTGTTTGCGCAGCACGTAAGAGCCAGAAGCGGCATCAATTTTAAAGGTCGGGTTTGATTGCCCTCCGGCAAATTTTGATGCGGTCAATGGACCTTTGAAACCATCGACGTTTGCTTCTAGGTAGCTGGCCAACTTTACTTCATCAAGAGTATCGACTTGGGACATGAGGGATCTCGTAGAGTAGGGGGATTATATTTTTGTTTATTTGTTGGTATACCTGACACCAATTCGCCAGCCACGGAAAACCGAGGCTGGCGTTAGTGTCGAACACTGACTAACTAAGTGAGTTACTCAGCAAATTGCGCGGCAACGTTACGACCTAATTGCATCATGTGAACCTGATCAGGGCCATCGGCTAAACGCAAGGTGCGTTGACCGGCATACATGTGCGCAAGGAAAGTGTCCTGGCTCACACCGGCAGCACCGTAGATTTGAATGGCGCGATCGATAACATCGAGAGCCATATTAGGCGCTACGATTTTGATCATCGCGATCAGATCTTTCGCTTCTTTGTTGCCCGCGGTATCCATTTTCTGAGCCGCTTTTAGAGTCATCAGGCGAGATTGCTCGATCTGACAAACTGATTTGGCAATATCTTCGCGAGTCGATTGGTTTTTGATCATTGGCTGACCAAAGACAACACGCTCGTTGGCGCGTTTGCACATTAGCTCTAGTGCACGCTGTGCAGCACCGACTGATCGCATGCAGTGATGGATACGGCCAGGTCCGAGACGACCCTGTGCAACTTCAAAACCGCGGCCTTCACCCAGAATAATATTGCTAACAGGTACTCGAACATTGTCAAAGATAATCTCTGCGTGTCCTTCAGGGGCGTCGTCGTAACCGAATACGGTCATTGGGCGAATGATCTTAACTCCTGGGGTGTTGACCGGTACCAGAACCTGCGACTGTTGCATGTAGCGGTTCGGATTTTCCGGATCGGTTTTACCCATTACGATCATGATTTCGCAGGATTTACGGCAAGCGCCACTGATGTAGAACTTGCGACCGTTGATGACGTACTCGTCACCGTCGCGGACAATGTTGGTTTCGATGTTGGTGGCGTCGCTCGAAGCAACTTCTGGCTCGGTCATCGCAAATGCAGAGCGAATCTTGCCTTCTAGAAGCGGCTCAAGCCATTGCTTCTTTTGCTCTTCGTTGCCGTATTTGGCCAACACTTCCATGTTGCCTGTATCAGGTGCGGCGCAGTTGAACACTTCAGAAGCCCAGGCAACTTTGCCCATTTCTTCTGCTAGCGGGGCGTACTCAAGGTTAGTCAAGCCACCGCTGTATTCGCCGTAAGCCAGTGGCAAAAAGAAATTCCACAAGCCTTGGGCTTTGGCTTTTGCCTTTAGCTCTTCAAGGATCGGCGGGGTCACCCAGCGCTCAGCATTCACTTGCTCGTGAAAAAGCGCCTCATTTGGGTAGATGTGCTCCTGCATGAAGCCTTTGACTTGCTCGAGTAACTCTTTGACTTTATCGCTGTATTCAAAATCCATGATGACGTCCTTTGGGTTGTAAATGATTGATTGTTAATTAGCTGTAAGTGATTTTGTCGTTACGTTCGTTGGTGTCCAAGTGGGGGACATGGTTAAAGCTTGTGACACGTACGGCCTTGGGGTTAAAAAAACAATGGGCAATTGCGGTGTTCTTGGTTTGCAGATTGAGTTCGATAACGGTTTCACTGGGTGACTTTAGGATCTGCCTAAGTGCCATCGCTATAGCCCCGCCAGAACTTACCGCTAATACTTTCTGTCCATGCATTTCTTGTTGAATCATATTCATGACTCGTTGGACTCGATCTTCAAAGTCTGCCCAGCTTTCGGGAAGCTGGCCTTCAAGCTCATTTTGAGACCACAAATGCATGGTTTTCTTTAGCAGTTTGTAATAATCGGCACGAGGGGAGTCTGGGGTCAGCTGCTGGTCGGGAAATTGAGCCATGTAAGCTTGAATGAGGGACTGAAAATCGAACTCATCGAGCCCACCGAAAGGATTGAATACGGGACTGCCTAACCCGAGGCCTTCGGCAATACCTTCGGCTGTTTCTCGGTGGCGAACTAGGTTGCCAGTGAGGATTGAATCAAAGCTGTGGCCACGATGTTTAAAGTATTCACCAAGCCAAACAGCCTGCTGATAACCAAGCTCGGAAAGCTTGTCATAATTCTCTGCACCAAATGATGCTTGACCGTGTCGAACCAAGTACAGCTCAGCCATGCTTTCTCCTGAAATAGGGGTTTACCCTGTAATTAGGTGTTGATACAGGTTAATCCTCGGGGTAGTATTTGCAAAGTTTATTATGTGAATGAACAAATATTCACGTGCTTAATGCGCGAGGATCATTGAAGTACAAGCAATGGCCCGTGGATTTAGGCGCTATTCATCGGTTTATAACGGTAGAGAGACGTTATGAGGTTAAGCCAGGTAGATCTAAATCTATTCATCGTATTTGACGCTATATACCAGCAGAGAAATCTGACTCGCGCCGCTGAAGTGCTTTGCATCACTCAGCCTGCCGTCAGTAACGCTTTAGGGCGGCTGCGAACCACGCTCAACGACCCTTTGTTTGTGCGAACCTCTCAAGGGATGACACCAACCCCGTTGGCCGAGAACATCGTTGGTCGTATTCAAGAGGCGCTGCAGCTGCTCAACACCAGCGTCACAGAGGGCGAGGTATTCCAGCCGGACAGAACCGACAAAATTTTCCGCTTGAGTATGAATGACTTGGCCGAGTCGATGATTCTGCCCAATCTGTTGGAACACCTGCAGGAGGTAGCGCCGAGTATTGGTGTTGAGTGCTATCAGGTTAATCGAAATGATGTTGAGCGAGAACTCGCCGCGGGTACCCTAGATTTTGCCCTCGACGGTCCATTAATTACCGGCTCGCAGCTGTGCACGAAACCTTTGTTGCGCCAGCGCTACGCTTTCGCGGTGAGACAAGATCATCCGCTAGTGGGTGAAACTCTATCGCTGGATCAATACCTAGAGCTCGATCACATTGTTGTTTCGTCGAGGCGCAAAGGGGTTAGCTACGAAGACACGGCGCTCAATAGATTAGGGCGGCAGCGTAAAGTCCGTACTAGAGTGCCTCATTATCAGGTTGCGCCGATGATCATCGAGCGGACCGATATGGCGCTTACCATGCCGATGAATATGGCGCAGCGCTACGATTTAAAGGTATTAGAGCTGCCTTTTAGTTTGCCGCCACTGGATTGGAATTTATTCTGGCACAAGAGCGCAGACCTCGACCAGGCCAATATTTGGATGAGAGAGCTGTTGATGTCACTGGCAGAAAGCTAAGGGGCAGTGGTCCGGCGCAAGGCTTGGGCTTGCCGCCGGGAAGCGGTGCGACTTTTCAGGCCTGTTGCTCTTCACTCATGATTAGCCGAGCATTCTCCATGGACGCCGTTCTGTGAACAGAAGCTGCCTGATACTCCTCGGCCATGATCATTGCGATAAAGGCCTTAAAGGACGGGTATTTCACCAATATCGCCTTGTCCCAAACCTCTTCGTCCGGTCCGATGAGGGTGCCAAGGCAGGTAGACATAAAACTCACGCTACCACCGGCTTCTCTGATTTTGGTGAAGGCCACGTCGCTATAGCGCTGATAGGCCTGGGCGCCGCTGCAGTCACTGTGCGAGCTGCCTTCTGGGTAATTAGCCTGCTGGCGAAACTTCAATAAATTGATCATGACGATGGGGGCATCGGGATCCGCCGTTTTCATCAATTCTTTAATCCGTCCCGGCTTAGGGTCGATAGTGCTCATGTGATCACCTCGTTGTTATCGTTATTGCTATCGTTATGGATGTTGATATGGGTATGGCTTGGTGTTCGATCGAAGCTGGCGATTTGTGTGTTTAGATTCCCGCCGCTGAAATAGCACCATCGACCGGTAGGGTGGCGCCATTGACGAAAGAGCCTGCTTCGCTACAGAGCATTAACACGGGGCCAATGAGCTCCGTGAGATTGCCTAGTCGCTTGGCCGGCATTTGTTGTATGTACTGTTGCCCTGGTTGAGACGCAAAGTAGTCTTCATTGATTTCTGTGGCGAACCAGCCCGGTGCGATCGCGTTCACGCGAATGCCAAATTTCATTAGATCCATTGCCATGGCGCGGGTCAGTTGAAGTACGGCACCTTTGGATGCGCAGTAGGCGGTCTGACCTTGCTTTGCGGTTAGCCCTAGAACCGAAGAGATATTGACGATATTTCCGGTGATGCCGGCATCAATCATGCGTTTAGTACCCTCTTGAGCCACATTCCAAACGCCATTGAAATTGGTGTTCATTATAAAGTCTCGAGATTCATCATCGATTTTGGTGAAATTCTTTGGGTCCGCCACTCCGGCGTTGTTGATGATGATGTCGATGGTTCCAACGGCGTTTTCCGCTTTATCGAAGGCTGCGTTAACACTTTCCCTATCACTCACATCCATATTTACCGCAAACGCCTTACCGCCTTTGCCAGTAATTTGGCTCACCAGCGCCTGAAGTCGGTCAAGTCTTCGTGCGGCGACCACAACCGTGGCGCCAGCCTCGGCCAGCCCAATGGCTAGGGTTTCACCGATACCGCTCGAGGCGCCGGTGACCAGTGCAGTGTTTTTGGATAAATCGAAGCTGACTGAGGGCATTGGAAGTACTCTTAAAAAGTGAGGCCAATAGGATTTGAGTGGCGTTGATCGTAAGGATCTGCTGCCTGTTGCCTAGGTTAGGTCGAGGAGAGAGTAATAGTGCTGCGGATTTCACCGAATTACAAATCCAAGAATGTAATTTACCCATTAACCGCGCTGAAATTACAGGTTTTCCCGGACCCCAAACGCCGGATCTTATGGGCGAAAGGCGCTATACTCGCTTCTTATAAGGGTTAATGCCTAAGGGTCTGAGAATTAGGTGAAACAGGCGACGGATGAGGGTTCATATCTAGTCAAACGGGCGAGCAATCGCGATCAAGTCAAGATTCGACCTCGTCAAGCGATGCAGGTGCGAGCTCTGGGGAGCGCTATCGGTTTTTGGTCGAGCACTCAGGCGATATTATTTCCACCCATCGCCCTGGTGATTGGGCCTATACGTCTCTTAACCCGGCGTTAGAGAGTATGTCTGGATACACCGCAAAGGAGCTCTTGGGCCTGCCTGCCTATGAGCTGTTTCATCCGCAAGACGCCAAGGCCATGAGAAACAAGCTGATCCCGGCGATCTACCATCACGGCACGCGCACCTTTCGTTATCGCAGTCGTCACAAAGACGGTGGTTACTTTTGGATGGAATCGACTCATCGTTCTATCCGCGGTGATGATGGCGAGCTTATTGAAATCATTGCGGTCACTCGCGACATCTCCGAGCAGGTGAAAAATGAAGAGTTAACACGGCGTATGGCCTCTGTGGTTGATGCCTCCTACGCGTTAATTCTCTACTGTAATCGCAAGCACTGTGTGAGTTACATGAACGCCGCCGCCAGCGAAGTGTTTGAGCGCAGCGATTTCGATGAATTGCCGCATTTAAGACAGGTTCTCGGGCAAGACAATTACAGCGTTCTAGATACCGTGGTTTTTGCAGAGGCATCCCTGCGTGGTCGCTGGAAGGGCGCGTTGCGATTGAAGGGGCCTTTTTGGGGGGAGCGTTATCTGCAATTGGAGGAGGTGCTCGCCCACTCACGTGAAGATATTGAACGCGAGGGAAATTTTTATTCGCTGATCGTCAGAGACCTAACCGAACAAAAATTGGCCGAAAAGAAAGTACGTGATCATCAGTCGGAGTTAATACATGCTTCGCGCCTGATGGTCATGGGTGAGATGGCTAGCGGTTTAGCCCATGAAATAAACCAGCCCTTGGCGACAACCTTGAATTATTCCCGCGGCGCCATACGAAAAATAGAACAGGGCGCGGAGTTTTCGCAAGAATCTGTGCTCAAGGTGTTTTCTATGATCGTCAAGCAAGCTCAGCATGCTGCGGACATTGTTAAGCGACTGAGAAGCTTGGTACAAAAGACTCCGTTTCAGCGCCGGGAGTTCACTTTGCAGCCGACGATTAACGAGGTCGAGCTTCTATTGAGTCACGACCTGTGGAGTCAGGAAGTTCGCTTAATACTGGAGATGCCAGAGAAGGATCTAGCGATTGTCGGCGACCCAATTCAAATTGAGCAGGTGCTGATCAATCTCATCCGCAATAGTATGGATGCCTATGGCCCCATTAAAACTCGAGAGCCAACAGCGTCCATTTCAACAAAGAAAGATCACCGCAAAGTCTGGGTGTCGATTGAAGAGACAAAGAACCAAGTCCAGCTGCAGGTGACCGACTGCGCAGGCGGCGTCTTAGAAGATATGCAAGAAAAACTGTTTGAACCCTACGCCACATCTAAGGCTGATGGCATAGGCATGGGCCTTTCTATTTCGCGATCGATTATTGAGGCCCACGGCGGTCAAATTCAAGCTGAGAGCAAGGGCGCCTCAACAACCTTTACGATTCTATTACCCAAGATACACTCAAGGACTCAGCATGACTGAAGCAAACACGATTTTTATTGTCGATGACGACCAGGATTTTCGTGACTCATTGGCTTGGTTGATTGAGGGCGCAGGCCACAAGGTTGTGGCCTTTGAAAGTGCTGAGGCATTTCTGTTCGGTTATCAACAAGAGCCAGGATGCTTGATTCTAGATGTACGAATGTCGGGCATGAGCGGCCTACAATTGCAGCAGGAGATTATCGATAGAAAGTTCTCCATACCGGTGATTATGATTACCGGTCATGGCGATGTAGCCATGGCTGTACAAGCCATGAAGAATCACGCGGTTGATTTTATCGAGAAACCTTTTGAGGATGTTGCCATGCTTGATCTCATCGATAAAACCTTAGCGATGAGTGAACAGCAGCAGCAGAGCCAAACTGAGTACGATGAGGTTATGCAGTGCTGGTTAGCGTTGAGTCGTCGCGAAAATGATGTGGCGCAGTTGGTTATCAAAGGCTTAGCGAACCGAGAAATCGCTGACAAACTGTCGATCAGTATTAAGACCGTAGAAATACACCGCAGTCGAGTGATGTCAAAGATGAAAGTAAAACGATTGGCGGAGTTGATGGAGCGAGTGGCGATTATTAAGGCGAGTATTTAGTGAATAGATTTCTTGCGCCAACCTGTATCGAGTCAATAAAAATTGTGAGGTTTGACAAAGGTGGCCGTAACGCCAGTAGAAAAAATAGCGAAAGGGGCTTCAGATGAGTAACGCCCTTATTCTCTCTGGTGGCGGTGCACGGGCGGCCTATCAAGTGGGCGTGTTATCCGCGGTCAATGAGTTGCTGCCCAGCTCTACCCACAATCCATTTCCTATTATTTGCGGAACTTCCGCAGGCGCCATTAACGCATTGGCGCTCGGTACTCACACAGGTCATTTTTATGACGCTGTTGCCGATCTGAATAACCTCTGGCGCGAACTTACCACCGCGCGTGTTTTCAAAACCTCCTGGGGTGATTTAATCGGCGGCGGCAGTCGCCTTGCTATGTCTCTGTTTAATGAGGGTATTGGAAAGAACAAATCCATTGCGCTACTTGATAATGAGCCCCTGCGTGAGTTTTTGGCTGAGTACATCGACTTTTCTCAGCTGCGCAACGGAATTGATGCTGGCGACCTGAAAGCCATTTGCGTGACGGCGATGAACTATTCGTCGGGAGAGTCGGTAAGCTTTTTCGAAGGCGATGAAAGCGTCGAGGAATGGCGTCGCTATCGAAGAACTGGGGTCAGTACCAAGTTGTCTCTCGATCATTTGATGGCCTCCGCAGCAATTCCGGGTATTTTCCCTGCCACAAAAGTTGGCCCAGATTTTTATGCCGACGGTGCTTTACGTCAAGTTGCGCCTATAAGCCCGGCACTTCACCTTGGCGCTGATCGCGTATTTGTGATTGGTGTGTCTGGTAATCGAAACCCTGTGCACTGGGCTAAGCGCACACCGCCAGCCAAGCATTCTCCCTCAATTGCTCAGGTCTTTGGGCATTTATTCAATAGCGCGTTTATTGATAGTCTCGAGGGTGATCTCGAGCACTTGGAGCGAATTAACGACCTGCTTAGACTGATCCCTGAAGATGTCCGAGAGGAGCAGGGAATGAATTTACGGCCGGTTGAAACTATGGTGATATCGCCGAGCAAAGAGCTCGATAAGATGGCGGGTCGAAAGATTCGATATATGCCAAAAAGCGTGCGAGTGTTTCTTCGCTCGGCGGGGGGCACAACCAAAGGTGGTGGCGCGGCCACCACCAGCTATCTGCTGTTTGAGAAGCCCTATATCGATGAGCTCATAGAGCTTGGCTACAAGGATGCGATGTGGGAGCGAGAACGAATTCAGGAGTTTTTCCAAGTTTAACCGCGGAGCGGCCAATGGCATTAAAGCACAAGTGTCGACGTTTCAGCCCTATTTTAGGTGCGATTTGCAAACTGCTGATATCGCTTTCGGTGATGGGCGTTAGCGCCAATTCACTGCCACCATTGGTTCTTGGTGTCGAAGATAGTTGGCCGCCATATTCCGATAAACGAGGCAATGGCATAAGCAAGGAAATTATTGTGGCAGCGCTGGGCGCGGTAGGTCAGCCTGTCAGTTTTGTGGTTTTACCTTATGCGCGAGTGCTTCGAGACGTAGAAAGCGGCTTTATCGATGGTGGTTTCAACGTGACCAGGCAGGCATCCACCAGTGAACGTTTTATTTTTGGCGAAGTAGCAATCTTAAAGGCGCGGGGCTCGTTCTTTTATCCTCCAGATTCACCGCTCGAGATCAGCAATCACGCCGACATCAAAGACAGTGCTCGCATTGGTCTAATTCTCGGCTACGAATACGGAAACGCTTACGAACAGCATCGGCATAGGTTTCGTGAGTTCAAGGTCGGGCAGCAGTCGCAGATTGTTCGGATGTTGATGGCAAGGCGCCTGGATTTAGCAATCATGTTTGACGAAGTCGCTAAGCAGACGCTTATGGATATGGGGCTCGCCTCTGATTCGATTACCCAAGGGGCCGAGAATCACCTCAGTGAAATCTATGTGGTCTTTTCTAGGCGTAACCCTCTGTCGGGACAATACGCAGAAAAACTTGATCAAGGGCTAAATATTATCAAAGCATCTGGCCAATATGCCGATATCATTCATTAACTTTCTTGGTTCTAAGTTCACGCCACTATGTCTATGCCCAAAACCAGCATTTTGATTATCGCCGCCATTGTCTTAGTGGTATTGAGCAGTCTATCTACCTATGCTTTTCTCACGTTGCAATCGAGTGGGACGAGCCAAGGTTTTGGCGATCAAAGTTCGCGGCGCTTTGATGTGTTTGAAAGTTACAATCAGTGCGAAAAAGCCGTTCGAAACTCGGTCAGCGGCAAAGTGATCTCTGTCGAGGGCGATGACAGGGCGGCGCAGTATCACCGATCTACCAATTTGAATATGCTCTTTTTCGCAGTCGATTACTCAGAAAGCCGTGGGATGTTGGGCTACAGTGGCGGTCAGGTGAAGCGCCTTTACGCTCGTTGTGAAGTTTCGGCAGAAACCAATCGAATTGAAGCGGTTAAGCTAAGACCCGCGGACGAGAAGGAATACACTGAAATCATACGTCGTCCTGAATAGTGCGATATTTATTCGTCGTGTTTAAGTGTCTTTTTGGTTCTTCGGTGCGTTTACGTGCTATCGGTTGAGGCCTAGTTCTTTGGTGGTTGGGACCTTCTTCTATCGGGTTTCTGTGGAGCGCTTTTTGAGTTTGTGCTTTTAAAGCGTCGTTGCTAGCTTAGCCGGGCGACCAGGTGTCAGCTTATTTGCTCGACCAACTTGTTGGTGATCGAAGCGCTTATGTTGCTGCTATTGTCGTAAAAATTCAGCATGAACTTCCAGCTCTACCTCATCGCTTATGGCCGGTGAAAATCGGTCCAATGCGTGATCCGACCGCTGAATCATCGCGGTTGCAGAAAATCCTAAAGTGTATTTTCCATTGGCGATATTGTTGCCTGCGCCGTTGATAGTGATGTGTAGTGTTAGCGGCTTTTTAATGCCCATAAAATCGAGCATACCATCAAAGATCAATTGATTGTTAGTTGTTTTGCGGGCGCTTGATGTGGTGAAGCGTGCCTTTGGGTGGTTTTCAGTATCGAACCAAAAACGATTGCGTAGGGTCTTTTCGAATTTCGCGTTGTTGACGTTAACGCTGGCCATGTCGACACGTGCGTCTAGGCTCGAGTTTTCAGGGAACTCTGGGTCGTAGTTTAATGTCGCTTCGGCTTTCTCAAAACGTCCGACAAACTTTGAAAAACCTAGGTGATTAATCTTGAAGAGTATGGCGGTATGGTTGATGTCGAGCGCGTAATTGCCTGGTTTAATTGCCTCAAAGCTCGAGTCTAAGTTGGGTTGTAGAATACTTCCACAGGCGGTGAATAAGAGAGTAAAAAAGGCGATCGAGGTGACGTGAAGAAGCTTGGTCATAGTTCGTTAATCGTATCGTTAATCATAGTTGGTTAGTTATGGCTGGCTAGCTATGGCTAAGTCATGGATAGGTGTTTGAGTATAGACCGCTAGAATCATCCAAATATTGATGTTGAGCATAGCTTAGTTAAGTGCCTAGAATAACCCCACTGGGGAGCTCGGACATAGAAATACCCGTGTTGGACGATCGCTGCCTAAATCCTAATTCCTCAAAATGAAAAAGCCCCGTATTCTTTCGAGTACGGGGCTTTTAGTCAGGCTTCAGAGCTTGTCTTAGTTAACAAACTTTAAAGGCTGAGCTTCAACGCTGAGGTCTTCAGACGGCGGAGCGAAAGAAGTTAAGTTAATACCATCAACAGCTTCTTTGTACTCTTCCAGGGTCGGGAAACGACCAAGAATAGTTGAAAGAACTACCATTGGAGTAGAGCCCAGTAGGGATTCACCTTTTTTCTCCGAGCTATCTTCTACAACACGGCCTTGGAACAAGCGGGTAGAGGTTGCTAGAACAGTGTCACCAGGTGCTGCTTTTTCTTGGTTGCCCATGCACAAGTTACATCCAGGGCGCTCTAGGTAAAGAATGTTCTCGTACTCGGTACGAGCGGCGCCTTTCGGTGCTTCATCGTCGAATTCGAAACCAGCATACTTTTGTAGTAATTCCCAATCGCCTTCGGCTTTCAACTCATCAACAATGTTGTAAGTTGGCGGCGCCACAACCAGCGGTGCATTGAAGTTGATAGGGCCTTTCTTCTCGAGGTTGCGCAGCATTTGAGCAATAATTTGCATGTCGCCTTTGTGCACCATGCAAGAACCAACGAAGCCGAGGTCTACCTTGCGGCCATCGTAGTATGAGGTCGGGCGGATCACATCGTGGGTGTAGCGCTTAGAGATGTCTTCGTTGTTGACATCAGGGTCAGCAATCATTGGCTCTTCGATTGTGTCCAGGTCTACAACCACTTCTGCGTAGTAGTTGGCGTTGTTGTCCGGTGCCAAAGCAGGAACTTCGCCAGACTTGACTTCGGCGATGCGCTTATCCGCTAGATCAATCAGGCCTTGCAGCATATTGGCGCTGTTATCCATGCCTTTGTCGATCATGATTTGGATGCGGGACTTGGCCAGCTCCAAAGATTTGATCAGAGTTTCATCGTTGGAGATACAGATTGAAGCTTTCGCTTTCATTTCTGCAGTCCAGTCGGTGAAAGTAAAGGCTTGGTCAGCCATCAGGGTGCCGATTTGTACTTCAATGACGCGGCCCTGAAAGACGTTTTCGCCGTTGAACTGCTTCAGCATCTGCGCTTGGGTAGCGTGCACGATGTCACGGAAGTCCATGTGGTCCTTCATGTTGCCTTTGAAGGTTACCTTCACAGACTCAGGGATTGGCATGGCCGACTCACCGGTGGCCAGTGCAATGGCAACGGTACCGGAATCGGCGCCGAAGGCGATGCCTTTGGACATACGGGTATGGGAGTCGCCACCGATGATGATCGCGCGGTCGTCAACGGTAATATCGTTCAATACCTTGTGAATCACATCGGTCATTGAGTGGTAAACGCCTTTCGGGTCACGTGCAGTGATCACACCGAATGCATTCATGAATGCCATAAGCTTAGGCGTGTTGGCCTTCGCTTTGTTGTCCCAGACCGAGGCTGTGTGACAGCCAGATTGGAAAGCACCATCGACACTAGGGGCGATAGTAGAGGCAGCCATGGCTTCCAGCTCCTGGCAGGTCATTGGCCCGGTGGTGTCTTGAGAGCCGACGATGTTCACTTTTACGCGAACGTCTGAACCAGTGTGCAAAGGTGTTTTAGAAGTGACACCAACAGCGTTGCGGTTGAAAATTTTCTCAACAGCGGTCAGGCCTTGGCCTTCAATAGAGATTTCTTTTGACTGCGCGTAAACCGCTGGAGCTTCAACGGCAAGAGTTTCCGCCGCAAATGTCTGCAACTTTTTACCGAAGGTCACGGCGTAAGAGCCGCCGGCTTTCATGAATTCGACTTTTTGTGGGGTGAAAGCGTCAGCTACGTCGGCCAATTCTTCGCCGTTGTTGTAGAGTTTCTTCGCTTTGGTGTCGATGGTCAGTACGGTACCGGTTGCGACAGAGTAAGCTTCTTCCAGTACTGGATCGCCATTTTCATCACGAACGACTTCGCCGCTTGCGTCGGTTTTCTTAACCCAATTTTTCAGGTCGAGGCCGATGCCGCCAGTTACGCCAACGGTAGTTAAGAAAATAGGTGCAATGCCGTTAGTACCGGCAACTACCGGTGCGATGTTGATGAACGGAACGTATGGGCTTGCTTGCTTGCCGGCCCAAAGCGCAACGTTGTTCACACCGGACATGCGCGAAGACCCAACACCCATAGTGCCTTTCTCGGCGATAAGCATGACTTTGGCGTTGGGGTGCTTTTTACCAAGCTCAACGATTTCCTGCTGGGCTTCTGGGGTGATCATGCATTGGCCGTGCAGCTCGCGGTCGGCACGTGAATGCGACTGGTTGCCTGGAGAGAGCAGGTCGGTAGAGATGTCACCAACGCCTGCGACGTAGGTCACTACTTCAATTTTTTCTTCAATGTCTGGCAGCTTGGTGAAGAACTCGGCTTTGGCGTAGCTTTCCAGAATGCTCTTGGCGATAACGTTGCCAGCTTTGAGTGCGTCGGCTAAGCGTGCGGTGTCGGCATCGTATAGGAATACCTGAGATTTCAGGACTTCTGCAGCCGCTGCATTGTTGCTGTCCTCAGATAGGGCGATGTCCAGCAGAGCCTCAACAGAAGGGCCGCCTTTCATGTGAGACAGCTGCTCTAAAGCGAACTCTGGAGAGATCTCGGCAACGGTCTCTTGTCCCAGTGCGATTTCTTTTAGGAACTGAGCTTTAACGCCTGCAGCAGGGGTGGTACCTGGCAGTGTGTTGTAAATAAAGAACTTCAGAGAGTCTTCGCGGTTTGCATTACCGGTATCTTTGATTTGGGTAATGATCTCAGACAGCAGTTCGGCGCTGTCAATCGGCTTTGGATGCAATCCTAAATCCTTCTTACGGGTTGCGATTTCATCCATGTATTCTGAATATAAGCTCATTCGAACCTCTCACGGCAGGCAATTGTTGTTAGTTACTCGTCTGTTCCAGGGTTTCTGGCGGACGAGGTTATCGGCGGCACCCCTCCGATAGGTTAGCGGGTTATTTATTGATTTGCGTTGTAGTCTAGCTACAAAACACTCCACTAACGGGGCGCGTATTGTACATGATCCGGCGTCAGTTATTAAGAATTCATGGAGGCGCGCTACTTATAATCGTTATAAGCGGGGTGAATAGTGAATTCACTAACCATAACAAGGTGATAAGCGAGAGCAGCATCAAACTCTTAGAATTCTTGCCTAAGGGTAGCAGCGATTTGTGACAGTTAAAGTCGCAGCTATCGCCTGGCCGCCACTATGATTGCGCCTTAGTCCTTGTGGTTTTACCGATATGCTCCGCACTAGTGTCGAGCGGCGTTAGCAGCCGCGGGTCACCACAAAGCTGTCGCTGCCCAGGTTCTCTAGCTGATAGTCGATCATATCTTTCAGCGTTTCAGGCGAGTGATCCTTACTAAGCTGGGCGAGAAGCTCGGTAAGTAGGGCTCGCCCCATGGCGTCTCGACTCATACTGCCTTCGGCGTCAGCAGTTTCCATTGCCTCGGTGATTTGTTGCTGTGCTACTCGAAACTCTCCAGCCATGATTGTCGTCCTTAGTGTAATACTCGGGGGCCGGGCTCTATCGCCTAGCCGGTTTGCTAGTGTACGTAATTTGGTGCTTGGAAAAAGAGGACAGTATTGCCTATTTATAGCTGTGATCTGTTGATGCATGTCATATAATCCCCGCCTAGATTTTGGGAGTGGCTAGATGTTTAAGCGGGTTCGCACCCCCTGTATTGGGGTGTGCTCAACGGGTATCGGGGATCAGGTCTGTCGCGGCTGTAAGCGCTTTGCTCATGAGGTGGTCAATTGGAACGGTTACTCGAATGAGCAGCGATACGTTATCGCGCAGCGGTTAGAGGGCTTCTTGGCCCAAGTCGTGAGCCACAAGTTGCTCATCGTTGATGAGGCCCAATTACTGGCTGCGGTTAAGCATCAGCAAATCAATTTTAAGCAAGAGCAAAACCCTTATTGCTGGCTCTTCGATCTGCTCAAGGCAGGCGCCAGTCAGATTAGTGATCTGTCGGTTTACGGAGTTCGCCGTCAACCGGGCTGGGAAGAGCAGTCGTTAGTGGATATCAAAGTCGCCATCGACGAGGATTACTACACGCTCTCTAGCGCTCATTACGATCGTTACTTTCCAACAACGGCATAGACGCGGTTTTTGTCTCACAGTCGTCGACAACAAGGCTTCTCCATCGTGGCTGGGAAAATTCCGGCCGAGGGGATTCAAAGCTTGGGGTTGTTAACGTTATACTTCCGCGCCTTACGATGACTGGTTCAATGACAACCCTATGACCGATATTACCCCCATTCTCGAATTTCTAAAATGTCGCACGCCCCTTGAGTGGATTGAGCGCGCCTGTGAAGAGCTTGAGATCGTTTTGCTCGATCACGCAGCCAACGAGATGAAGGCGGCGCAATCGGCCATGACATTAATGTCTCGCAACCCGTCAAAGGTCGATCTATTGAATAAGATGAGTCGCCTTGCGCGCGAGGAGTTGGTTCATTTTGAGCAAGTGCTAAAAATTCTAAAGCAGCGCGGCATCGAGTATCGGGCCATTCGCGCAAGCCGGTACGCTTCTCACATGGCCAAGCATGTGCGCAAAGAGCAAGACCCAAAATTTGTCGACACTCTAATCATGGGGGCTATTATCGAGGCTCGCTCCTGCGAGCGCTTTGATGCGTTAGCGCCGAGGCTTGATGCTCAACTACAGAAATTTTATGTATCACTACTGAAGTCCGAAGCGCGCCACTTTCAGGATTATCTGACGCTCGCCCAAGAATACAGCGACGAAGATATTCAGTCTCGTGTCGACTTTTTTCTCGATCTTGAAGAGGACGCCATACTTACCGAAGATCCGCTGTTTCGCTTTCACTCCGGAGTCCCCGTGCCCCGTAAAGTTTACCCAGGGTCTGGCGCCTAAGGCTTATGGGTAGCGTTTATGGTTAGTGTCTATTTTCAAGAGTCAAATGCCAAGGCGCTCAAGGTGGAGTGTGATTCTAGTCAGACCCTATTAGAAGGGTTGTTAGCCGCTGGTGTCGGCATTCCCAATAGTTGCCGTGCCGGCTTGTGCCAGGCTTGTTTGTGTCAGGGTCAAAATCAGCCGTTTGAGATTAACCCTGAAGCGCAAGACGGCCTCTCCGATCTTCAGCGCCGCAACCATTTACTGCTCGCTTGCCAGGCGACACCCGTTGAAGGCTTGTCCATAAGCTTACCGACCCATGATGGCGATTGGCTGTGCGAACTTCATGATAAACGCTGGTTGTCGTCGACGGTTGTTGAGCTGACCTTTCGCGCCGAAGGTGAGTGGAGGGCGGGGCAGCACTTATTGGTTTGGATGAGCGATGATCAGGTGCGTCCCTATTCAGCCAGCAATCCATGCAATCACGATCGGTTGATTCGGTTTGTTGTCGAGCGCCATGAGCAAGGGATTGTGAGTCGCTGGTGTCACGACCAGCTTTCTGTGGGTGATAAGGTTAGGCTTTCGCGGCCACAAGGGGAGTTTTATCTTCCGCCGGATTTGGGCGGCGATTTAGTGTTGTTTGCTGAGGGTTCTGGCATAGGCCCAGCTTCAGGAATTATACAAAGTGCACTAGCGGTTGAGCCTTCAGCCGTTTGCGATCTGTTCTTTGTGCACAGTGCACATTCGGCCGCGGAGAGCGCAAAGCTTCCGCAAGGCATTGCCGAGAAATTTGATGGGTTTGCCGGGGTTCGAATTCACGCGCACGATGAGGGTCCCCAGAAGGGCATTAATACCTACTCTCGGGTAAAGGATATGCTCGAGCGCCACAGCCCGAGTCTTCGAGGTAAAAGTGTGTTTATTGTCGGCAGCGAGGCTTTTGTAACTGAAATGAGTCGGGCCTGCTTTTTTTCGGGCGCTGCTCGAAATGACATCTTCACTGAAATTTTCGTCAGTCAGGTGCCCGGCTAGCCCGGGCTAAAGAATGTGCTTTGCGCTGGCCATACCTATTCTGGTCTAGGCAATTTGCTCTAGGGCATCTCGCAGTGACGCGGGGATAGGCGTCGGTCGCTGGGAGTCTCTCTTTACAAACACGTGAGTAAAAGTGCCGTCCGCAGCAGCAACCGCTTCGCCTTTTCTAAAGATGCCAATACCATATTCCACCGAGCTATTGCCCAGACGGTTAACGCGCAGGGCTCCCTCTAGCGCATCGGGGAATGCGATAGCGCTGTGATAGCTGCATTGAGAATTGACCACAAAGCCGATGGTGTCGCCGCCGTGAATATCAAGATTTCCCTGTTCGATTAAGTAAGTGTTGGCAACCGTATCAAAGTAGGAGTAGTAGGTTACATTGTTGACGTGACCATAAACGTCGTTGTCCATCCAGCGTGTGGTGATGGGCATGAAAAACTGATAATCGTTTCGGGTTAATGGATCTGCCATAGCGTCGCTCGCGAGTGATTGTTAAGTGTGTTTGAGAGTAGGTGCTGTGTGTATCAAAACGCAGCCCGATAAATCGCCAGTGCATCGGTTTCAGTAACTTCTTTTGGGTTGTTGATTAGCAGTCGTTGCTGAAGCATGGCGTCGGAGGCAAGCGTGGTCAGCGACTGCTCGGTAACGCCGGCATCGCGAAGCTTGGTTGGCAGTCCAAGTCTTTCGATAAGATTTTCAAGATACTTGATCAGTAGCGCCGTCTTTTCTTCGCTGTCGCCGCCGTTATTGCCCGGCATAATGACGTCGTAGATCTCGGCGTATTCATTACTGGCCGCCGCCGCGTTGTATTTGAGAACTTCGGGTAACACTAGTGAATTACTCAATCCGTGGGGGATGTGAAAGTGCCCGCCAAGCGGGTAGGCGAGCGCGTGAACCGCGGCCACCGGAGCGTTGGCAAATGCCTGTCCAGCGAGGCAGGCTCCGAGCAGCATATTCTGCCGGGCATCCAGGTTGTCGCCGTGGCGAACCGCTGTTTCAATATTCTGCGACATCAGCTTGAGAGCTTCCCGCGAAAGCATGTCGGAATAGGGGTTCTTTTTATGGATACTGGTATAGGCTTCAATAGCGTGAACCATCGCATC
>JBOEGJ010000037.1:0-886 GCA_050633365.1 Cellvibrionaceae bacterium
GCGTTAAAGCCGCTTTGCCTCCTTTCTCTTTCAAGGGGTTTAGCAAGTAGAAGTAGTACGAATTACTAACCTTGGTTGTACCATCTGATTAGATCGGTAAACTAGAGAAATAGTGAAAACGTGGTACCAATGGAAGGTACGCAGAAGCTCAAAATCCCTTCCGTTCGTTCCTCGTTCCAAAACAGCGTGCTAAGTAGCTCGCGGTAAAATTAAATCAGCGTAAGCCAGAGAGTATACCGGTAGGAATCGCGTCCTAATCGTACCAGCCTTAACAAGCGCATGTTGTACGCCGCTGCGCGGCCGGACTCCTTTCGCTATGCTTCAGTCACCGCAAATGCGGGCGTTAAAGCGCCTTAAACCCCTTTCTCTATTTTTGGGGTTAAGCAGATAGAATAGGGCACAAATTATTAGCCTTGCTTGTGCCATTTTGGCAGTTCGGTAAACTAGAGAAATTGTGGAAACGTGGTACCAATGGAAGGTACGAGTTTAATCCAAATCCCTTCCATTCGTTCGTCGTTCCAAAACAGCGTGCTAAGTAGCTCGTTCTAAATTTAATATTGCGCAGCGTTAAATTAGTGCCTAAAGGAGTTGGTCGTATCTCGAACTTGGCCTTAACCAGCAAATGTTGTGGACGTCTTACGCTGCGCTTCAGCCGCCCCAAATTTGGGCGTTATGTTTCCATACTCCTCTAAAGCTCTCTGTCCAAGCGCACCTCAATTCTAAGTACTTTTGTCTGTAGGAAATTTACCTGTGGTGAATCTCACCTGGTCTGTGGCAACGTGGTTACGTTAGCGGGGTGGTCACGAGTTTCTATCTCCGTATATTGTTCCTCGCGCGTAGTGAACATTCACTTCGGTGTTTTTTCGCCCCGACTTAAATTCTACGC
>JBOEGJ010000038.1:0-3039 GCA_050633365.1 Cellvibrionaceae bacterium
GCCGCCCCAAATTTGGGCGTTAAGTGTCAATCGAGTATGAGTGATCTAAGACGGAAATTAGAACTAAGGATTGATCCTGAACAAGGGCTAGCTCTAGATCTGGATGGCTGGAACCATCGGGATTACATTGAAGATGTCTTGGTCGAGCACTTTGACATCAATTACGAATACCTGATCGAAGATGAAAGGTCAGGTAAACACACTTTGTATTTTTGTGAGTCAAATGTGGTAATTGATATTGAAAATGCGATTGAGGCTATTAACAAGTTTCATGCATCTTCGTCGGACTTGTATGAAACTGTATAGCAAACACTTAACAAGCAAAGGCAGCATCGCCCTGCGGGCTGGACGCGCTAACGCGCGCCGCTGCTTTGGGCGTTAAAGCGCCTTAAACCCCTTTCTCTATTTTTGGAGTTAAGCAGGTGGAAATGGCTCAGATTACTAACCTTAGTTGTGCCATTTTGGCAGTTCGGTAAACTAGAAAAATTGTGGCAACGTGGTACCAATGGAAGGTACGAGTTAAGTTCAAAAAACCTTCCGTTCGTTCATCGTTCCAAAACAGCGTGCTAAGTAGCTCGTTTTAAATTTAATATTGCGCGGCGTGGCGTATGTGCCTCAAGTGATTAGTCGTTTCTCGACCCTGGCCTTAACCAGCAAATGTTAGGGACGTCTTACGCTGCGCTTCAGCCGCCCAAAATTTGGGCGTTATATTCGTACGAAGATCTAAGCTATGAATGACTATGAAATACACATTGCTTCGTTAGACGGATATCTAAAATGTCTAAGAAGGTTCCGTAGTTCAGGCTGTTCTTACTGGGCTAGAGCGTATCCTGCGACGGATGATATAGATCAGTTTTTGGGCGAGTTAGTAAGTAGCTGGGGAAGTGAGTATCGATTATTAGGGAAAAAGAACCTAGAATTTAGAGATATAGAAAAGCGTATTATAGATACTGTCTTTAGGGGCGCGCTAAATCTAGAAAATGTAGAATCAAAAATAACGAAGCAGAGTATTCAGCGCCTGATTGTAGAAGACATTAATGAATATTATGGTTTGATTTCCACAAGCCTAAACGCTGACGGTGCTTTTCATCCGCTAATCTCTGGTCCGGTATATGAAGTTAAAGTTCGGAATGTGGACTATTTGGACGCTTTTATCTATCTCGTAAAAATTGAAGAGATTTTCGTTTTAACCGGCTTCTCTCGAAGGAAGCCCAGTGGAAAAATATAACAAGGTGTTGTTGTTCGCTACGGCTTCGCCTCCGCCGGACTGTCAACGCTACGCGTCGCCAGCCCGCAAAACACAGCGTTATGTTTCCAACGGAGTAATAATGAAGTTTCTTACCGCTATTCCGGCGCTACTACTGATCGTAGTCGGTTCGCTCGCTGGTGCCTTTGAATTAACGGCCGAGCCCGGCATGGCAAATTTGGTAAATTCCAGTGAAGACACCAAGTCGGGTCAACGACGTGTGTCCATGACGCTTCTGAAAACAGCTGCTGGCAAAAACTGGGCTGCGGCAGCAACGTGTGGACTCATGGATCCAGATAATCAACAGAATGCCGTTTTACTTAGGGTTGTTCAGGATTTACCTGCTGACGATCACTTGTTCTTCGTTTTCAATTATTTTGAAAACGCTGAAGTAAAGAGTCAGAAAATTCTGGCAAAGGACGTAAAGTTCAGCGAACCACAAACGTTCGAAATCGAGTGGGATAACGGCAATGTAAAAGTCACACAAGGTGAGACCTTAGTGATAGAAACACCAATTAGTTTTACTTTGGCTAGATTCTATTGCGGTATCAGTTCTGGAACTGCAGATTTTGATATCAAAACATAACAAGCGGCTGTAATCGCCATGCGGCGCATGGCTGGGACGGCTTTTCCGTTGTTCGTATTGTGCTTGTCGCTACGCTAGCACAACACAAACAACTCCAAATCCGCCCCTAAGCCGGGCGTTATATTTACTGAAAGATTGTGCCATGGAATATGAAGGCTATTTAACTAGAGAAGAAATTTTAGACAGGGTTGAAAACGCTTTTCCGTTTGTTGAACGGCCTCCTGAAAATGATCTCTATGTGTATGATAGATCTGATGGCATGAGGAGTATTATTAGCTCTGGTATATCAAATTTCGTAGAACCTGAGTTGCCGTATGAAGGTGTAATGATTCTATATGATGAGTTTTCTACGATAAGTCAGAAGGCTGTGAAGTGGCTGTTTCCGTCTATGTTGAGGATTTTACTTAAAGAAAAAGACTTGTCGGGTAATCTACATTGGTGCGTTCCTGCTTACTTTGATCATGTTGATTTTTCTGATCCTAATTCAGCTTATAACTTTTCTTGGTTGTCAAAGAGTCAATTGTCAGTTCTAAATAGCGTCTTAGAATATATTTCTGAGAAATACGGTAATTCAATAAGTCATGCACAAGAGAAACTCAGCGAAATTGAGAAAAAAATATAACAAGTGACTATGGTTCCTAGTCAAGTGATTAGGCCATTTTTTCATCCCAGTAGGTTCCATTTTTTACCATCGTATTGAGTATGGTCAGTTGCTTTCTCATACAGGCAACTAATGCTACCTTCTTGGGTTTTCCTGCCGCCACCATACGTTCGTACATCGGCTTCAATTTGGGGTGGCATTGTATGGCCGACATCATGGACACAAACAGCACTGTGCGAACTCTATGTCGTCCTCCGCGTATATAACGTTTACCCTGGAAGCTTCCGCTGTCCCGATTCATGGGTGCGATACCGACTAGGGCTGCGATTTCTTTTCGGTTGAGAGCTCCGAGCTCTGGTAGCTCGCTCATCAATGTGTAAGCCAGAACATTACCAACCCCTTTTGCGCTTAGTAGTAGGTCCCGCTTTTGTCGCCATTCCGCTACGCTATTGATTAATTTGTCCAGTTGCTTGTCAATGCTATCAAGCTCTTTTTTGATGGCGGCCAAAATAGATCGAATAGGTTTATGAACCGAGGTAGGCATTCGCTTCAATCGATTTTTCTGCATAGTGCTCATTTCTAAGCACTGGCTGCGAACAACCAGTA
>JBOEGJ010000039.1:0-1311 GCA_050633365.1 Cellvibrionaceae bacterium
TTTTCTACAGCCTCAACGCCCGCGTAATAGGCGCGAGCTTGCGAGCGTCCTAATTGACGCGTTTGTTAAGCGATTCATGCCGGCTTCTCCAATGCCCAGTCGCTTGGTTCAGCGACCGCCAATAGAGGAGCGCGGACTCTAATATCGATTCTAGACAAAAGGCCATACAAGAGATCGTTTAAGTTATGATCATTTAGATAGTGCGACACAAACATATCGAGAGAATCAATTTTACCGATAAGGCTATATACTTCTTTTATCTTCGGGTGATTAAGGAGCTTTTCGGTAAATACATAATTCTTGAATACGGGCAAAATATCCTCTGCCTCAGACTCCTTTTCAGCTTCAGAAACTGCATCTTCTAAAACAGCCTCATCAATTGATGCTTCCTTTTTCAAGATTGCCACTGGATCTATATCACCCAGTGCATGACTTAAATAATTAAAATACATATCTTGCCACTGCATCCTGACGATGCCTTTTTGAATATCTTCATTCATGGCTTTAAATAGCTCATCAAAATTGGTAGCTAAATTAGAAAGAAGAGTTAACGACTTATTGAGATTCTTTAAGTCAGAATTCTTACCAACTTCCATGTCACTAATAACCGAAATCATTTTCTCCAACTGTGACTCCGCCTCTTTGGCAATTATTGCCTGCCTTTGCTGAATCCTGTTTTTTCTGAATTGAACATAAGCCAAAATAAAAGCTAATGCAGTAGCTATTTGTGCGATGCCATTGATAAGGTCTAAAAACGTTATTTTGGCACTGGAATCGTATCCACTCACAACTCCAAATATAACGCAGGTGCCATAAGTGACATACGCTGTAGTTATCACAACGATACAAATCATCCCGACTAGATCAAGCGATACAGGCCTTTTTAGATTGGTTTTTTCAAATAGCACGATGCTAGTTCCTTACTACCGCTTAACGCCCAGCTAATACGCCGGAACGGAGTTGATTGTTTTGTGCGAGCGTAGCGGAAGAGCACAAAACGAGCAACGCAGTGAAGGTCGGATTGAGCTGCTGGTTAAGGCCAAGTTCGAGATACGACCAACTCCTTGTGGCACATACATAACGTTGCGCAATATTAAATTTAAAACGAGCTACTTAGCACGCTGTTTTTGAACGACGAACGAATGGAAGGACTTTTCTTGAATTCGTACCTTCCATTGGTACCACGTTTCCACAATTTCTCTAGTTTACCGAACTGCCAAAATGGCACAAGCAAGGTTAGTAATCTGAGCCATTTCCACCTGCTTAACTCCAAAAATAGAGTAAGGGGATTAAGGCGCTTTAACGCCCAAA
>JBOEGJ010000040.1:0-108632 GCA_050633365.1 Cellvibrionaceae bacterium
CTGAAAGAAGTAACTGGCTGGTAAGTTTGGTCGTTACTGAAAAAGGCTGCCTTTTGGCAGCCTTTTTTGTGTCTGCGACTTGATGTTAGAGGTCTAAATGTCTTCGTTGCTGTCGCCTACAAAGAAATAGGTCGTCCACTCTTCTTTGAAAAGACCCTTTGTTTCTACCGCGTGGACCGCGACCACGGTTGGGCTGTTATCTCGTGAGAAGACGGCTTTTATACCTGTGCCTACTTTTCTGGGTTGTTCAGACAGTGTCCAACTGTCGCCAACGCAGTTTTGTGTTAACTGTTTGGCTGTTTCGAAATAATCTTGTGCAATGGCCTTGTTAGGGGCGGTTTTACTGCACATGTAATCTGTTTTACCTTTTCCCCATCCCCAGACCTGACAGTTGTTGCCGACTAGATGGTGTCTTGCATCCCAAACAGTGATCGTGCCTGTGTTTTTTGAATTCATTCTCAATCGCGAGAACTGGTTAGGGTGCTCATCAACTAGGGCTAAAACTTTTTCGCAGTTAGAAAGCTTTGCGATGGTCTCAGTCTCTTCGGAAGTTTGTGTCTCACAGCCAGTCATGGCAATGGCTGTTAAGGGGATCAGATAGCGAGAAATAGTCATGTGGCGTCCTTGTGGTGTTTCTTGGGCTACAGCCAGATTTTATAGCACAAATGAGGGCCTGTATCTGCATAAAATTGTCAGTTTTCGCAACTAAGCTATTGATTGTAATATGCTATACTCTCTGCACTCGTTTTGAATTAACTATTGGATCGACTATGGCGGTAGATTTAGATGACGTGCGTAAACTTTGTGAACTCATGGTTCGAGCCAACAAAGACGATCACTTTCATGCCTTAGGTATTGAGGTGACCGATATAGAACGCAAAAAGGTCACCATGCGTCTTGACTACAACGAGGATCTCATTGGCAATCCAGAAACTGGCGTTATTCACGGTGGTGCAATTACTGCCTTGCTTGATAGTTGTTGCGGGTTCGCCGCGAGTACAGCACTTGAGCAGCTGGGGCTGACGCCTACGATCGATCTTCGAATTGACTATATGGGGCCGGCAGAGCCCAATAAGCCTATTTATGGTGTGGGAGAGGTTTATCGTACGACTAAGCACGTTATTTTTACGCGTGGTATTGCGCACCAAGGAGACCCAGAGAGACCCATTGCTCAGGCGGTAGGTAATTTCGTCAGCATGGAACCGGGTACTTTTGACGATTTTCGAGAGTTTATTTTGCAGTCATACGATCAAATGATGGAGAGAGGTAAATGAGTCAAATTGCAGAGCTGGCTCAAAAGGCGAGAGAAAGTGGAAACCCAAATCTGTTGATGGAGGGGATTCCCTACGCAAAGCTTCTGGGGATTTTGATGGAGCCCGATGGCACTTTTCATCTGCCGCCAAAAAAGAGCAATATCGGTAACCCTACCTTGCCGGCGATTCACGGTGGTGCCTTAGGTGGATTTATGGAAATGAGCGCTATTACGCATGTAATGATGGCGATGGAAGTCATTCAGGTGCCTAAGGTTGTCGACTTTTCCATAGATTACGTTCGTGCGGGTCTGTATCAAGACACCTTTGCGAAATGCGATATTGTCCGTTTTGGACGAAAATTGGTCAATGTTAGTGTGGTTGCCTGGCAATCGGATACGCAAAAGCCCATTGCCAAAGCAAGGGCGCAGCTCTTAATCGACTAGCATAGAGGGCGACTTTCACTATTTCGGGGGATTTAGGATCATTGTCTTGTCTCCTAAATTTGGCCCTTGAATTCTAAAGCCTCGACCCCATCTCCTGAGTTACTACAATTGTTACCCGTTTAGATACTCAGGAGCTTTAGAAAAATGACTGTGGAAGCGCAAAAAGAAACTCGCGGATTTCAAACCGAAGCTAAGCAGCTGCTGCATTTGATGATCCACTCGCTGTACTCCAATCGCGAGATATTTCTAAGGGAGCTGGTTTCTAACGCATCAGACGCCGCCGATAAGCTTCGTTTCCAAGCCTTGTCAGACAGCAGCCTCTACGAAGATGATTCAGAGCTGTCTATTCGTATCGATTTCGACAAAGAAGCCAAGACTGTCACCATCAGTGACAATGGTATTGGTATGACTCGAGATGATGTGGTTGAGCATCTCGGTACTATCGCCAAATCCGGTACCGCTCAGTTTCTTGAAAACATGTCTGGCGATGAGAAAAAAGACTCTCAATTGATTGGCCAGTTTGGGGTTGGATTCTATTCCGCGTTCATCGTCGCTGATCGTGTCGAAGTCTTTACTCGCCGAGCCGGCGCTGCCGCCGCCGAAGGCGTTCACTGGGAGTGCACCGGTGAAGCCGAATTCACCGTTGAAACCATCGAAAAAGCATCTCGCGGTACTACCATTGTCTTGCATCTGAAAGCAGACGCCGAAGAATTTGCCGATGGCTGGCGTTTGCGCTCGGTGATTAAGAAATACTCCGATCACATCTCATTGCCCGTGATTATGACCAAAGAGGCTGTAGAGACAGAAGATGGCGAAGCCGCTGAGCCTGAAGACGAAACCATTAACAGCGCAACGGCGTTGTGGACTCGCTCTCGTTCAGAGTTGAGTGACGATGAATATAAAGAATTCTATAAGCACGTCTCTAGTGACTTCGAGGATCCGCTAAAGTGGAGCCACAATCGAGTAGAAGGTAAACTCGATTACACCAGCTTGTTGTACATTCCTAGTAAACCTCCTTTTGATTTGTACAATCGCGACGCCTCTCGCGGTTTGAAATTGTACGTACAGCGTACCTTTATTATGGATGACGCTGAACAGTTTTTGCCGATGTATCTGCGCTTCATCAAAGGTGTGGTGGATTCCAATGACCTTTCTTTGAACGTTTCCCGCGAGATTTTGCAGAAAGATCCAAACATCGATGCGATGCGTACCGCGCTGACGAAGCGTGTCTTGGATATGCTGAGTAAACTGGCGAAAAACAGCCCAGAAGATTACGCCAAGTTTTGGGATGCTTTCGGTCAGGTGTTGAAGGAAGGGCCTGCTGAAGACTTCGGAAATCGCGAAAAAGTGGCATCTTTGCTGCGTTTTGCCTCAACGCATACCGACAAGGAAAAGCAGGATCAGTCGCTGGATGAGTACATCGAGCGTATGAAAGAGGGCCAAGACAAGATCTATTATGTGGCGGCAGAGAACTTCAATACGGCGAAGAACAGCCCTCACTTGGAAGCTTTACGCAAGAAAGACATCGAGGTTTTATTGCTTTCCGATCGCGTCGACGAATGGCTCATGGGCCACTTGGTCGACTACAAAGAGAAACAATTCCAAGATGTGGGTAAAGGCCAATTGGATTTGGGTGAGCTTGATACCGAAGATGACAAAAAAGCCCAGGAAGAAAGCGCAAAGCAGCACGAAGATTTGATCAAACGAGTTAAAGATGTACTGGAAGCACGAGTGGAAGATGTTCGTGTTACCAATCGTTTGACCGATTCACCGGCTTGTTTGGTGGTGGGAGAGCAGGATATGGGGGCGCAAATGCGCCGTATCTTGGAGCAGGCCGGTCAAGCGGTCCCTGAATCCAAGCCGATTTTTGAAGTGAATCCAGAGCATCCGTTAGTGGTTAAGCTTGATCACGAATCCGACGAAGATCGCTTTGCGGATCTCGCCGATATTTTGTTCGATCAAGCTCATCTTGCCGAAGGTGGAAGCCTAGATGATCCGGCCGCTTACGTGAGTAAACTCAACAAGTTATTGTTGGAATTGAGCAACTAAGACGTCTTGATTGAATGACGTGTTCACAACCGCCAACCAGTATTCTGTTTGGCGGTTTGTGTTTTTGGAGCCCGGAGTCAGAAGTGTTAACTCTTGATAAAAAAACCAAGGGCTCTTCTATAATAGTTTATGATGAAGCTCAGGCTTCTTTTATGGTGCCCTGTGCATCAGAACACTAGAGTGTAAACAATCGAATGTCGAAAGAGCTGACTATTGCAGTTTTGGGTGGCGGAAGTTTTGGTACTGCCATCGCAAATATTATTGCCGTTAATGGGCATCATACCTTCCTGTGGATGCGCGATTCAGAGAAAGCCGACCGCTGTCAACAAACACGTGAAAACAGCCAGTACCTTCCAGGTTATCGGCTAGATGACAACTTGGTGCTCACCTCTGATTTAACCAAGGCTGTGGCGAACAGTGATGTAGTCTTTATTTCAGTGCCCAGCAGCTCTTTTCGGTCGGTGACCAAACAGGTGGCGCCATTACTTAAGTCTGACGCTATTGTAGTGAGCACGACAAAAGGGATCGAGCCTGAAGGCTTTACCTTGATGAGTCAAATTCTCGAGCAAGAGCTTAGCGATGTGCATCTCGGCGTGTTGAGTGGTCCTAACTTTGCCAAGGAAATTGTTCAGCAACAGCAAACCGGCTCTGTTATTGCGAGTGATGACGAGGTTGTGATCAAGTGCATACAAGATATTCTCTGTTCGCCGACATTTCGAGTCTACGCCAATCGCGACCGCTATGGTGTCGAGTTGGGAGGGGCGCTTAAAAATATCTATGCCATCGTCTCTGGTCTGGCGGTGCAGGTTGGCTCTGGGAAGAATACTCAAGCCATGTTGTTAACGCGCAGCCTTGCCGAGATGGGGCGCTTCGCCAACGAGCTTGGTGCAGATCCGATGACATTTTTAGGGCTTTCTGGTGTGGGAGATCTTATTTTGACTTGTACCTCAGATTTAAGCCGCAACTACCGTGTCGGCCAAGCCTTAGGCCAAGGCAAGACACTTGATCAAGCGGTTGAGGAAATTGGTCAGGTCGCGGAAGGGGTCAATACCGTAAAAATTGTTAAGCACAAAGCCGATGAGCTGGGCATCTATATGCCCTTGGTGAACGGTATGTACGATATTCTGTTTTTACAAAAATCGTTAGCAGAAGTTGGGCAGAGTTTGATGATGGGTGAGCAAAACAACGATGTCGAGTATTCGAATCGTTCGTAAGTAATCGCTAATTGGAAAGAGAGACGTTCATTATGAGTGATGATATTCGAAAAAACGCGACCTCGGCCGAACACTGGTTAAGGCTAGTATTTATGTTGCTGTTTGCAGTGATTATTCAAGTGGCTGCAGCGGTGATGTGGGTTGTGGTTATCGTTCAGTTTTTGTTTGCGCTGTTTACTGGTAGTGACAATACAAACTTACGAAGCTTTGGTCATAGCTTGTCGGTATTCATTTATCGAACGTGGCAGTTTCTGAGTTATAACAGCGAAGACAAGCCTTTTCCTTTTCAGGATTGGCCGGACTCCGATACTGAGGTATCTGAGTAATTATTGTCTGTTGGTGCCTCGATAGGGTTGTTTGGACCAGAGTTTGAGTCTTTCTTGATTCAACGCTAAAAACTTGCCAATCTATTGTTCTGTCTTGCTGAGAGAAACGTTAATGCACTTATTTCTACTGCGCCATGGAGAGGCTCAATTGTTCGCTGATAGCGATCCTGAGCGCGCGTTGACGTCGCTCGGCTATCAGGATACTAATGCCGTTTTGGCACAGTCAAAAAGTGATCTGCAAAGAGTTACTCGGATCATTGCAAGCCCTTACGTCCGGGCGCAGCAAACGGCACAATTGGTGTCGCAGTTCTTGGAATTACCTGTAGAGACTTCAGAGCTACTTGTTCCAGAAGCCAGAATGTCAGGAGTGTCTGAGCTGATTGAGCAAATGAGCGACCATGTCCCCCTGTTGGTGACTCACCAGCCTCTGGTCGGCGGTTTTATCGATTGGTTATGTGGTTTGGCACCTGGGCGACACATGATGGGAACCAGCGCTCTTGCTTACATCGAGGCTGATATTGTGGCTGGCTCCTGCGGCGAGTTACTTTGGCTGCATCAGCCCAATGGCTAGCGGAATGCTTTGATCATTCACCGCAGTGATTGATAATACTAGGAAAATATACGCAGTGAAGGATTTGTCACTAAAGACGTCAGAGCAGCTGAGCTTTGAGGTGCACGGGCTTAATATTCAAGCTCAAGCTTGGGGAGAACCGCAAGGCCTGCCTGTTTTGGCGATACACGGCTGGTTAGACAGCAGCGCTAGCTATTTCCGTTTGGCTCCATTGCTTGAAGGTTGTTACGTGGTAGCAATTGACTGCGCGGGTCATGGTCGCAGTGATCGCCGATTGGGGCAGGAGCCTTATAATATTTGGCAAGACATTGGCGAATTGTTTGCCGTGGCCGATGCCTTGGGTTGGGATCGCTTTGCACTCATTGGCCACTCTCGCGGTGCGATTATTTCGACCCTTGCTGCGGGTACCTTTCCGGAGAGAATCTCTCATTTGGCACTGTTGGACGGAATGTTGCCGCAACCGATGGCGGCCGATCAAGCGCCACAGCAATTGGCGCAATCGATTAAGGATACTCAGCGCCAGCGTCGGCAAAGTGTCTACGACGATTTAGAGCCAATGATTCAGGCTCGCATGCATGGTTTGTGGTCTCTGTCTCGGTCTGCCGCAACGGCTCTGGTCGAGCGCGGGGTCATCAAGAACTCGGACGGAGGTTATCGCTGGAGTTCGGATCCGCTGCTTAAGGCGGCTTCATCCATGAAGCTCACGCGAGAGCAGTCAGAGGCTTTTGTTGAGCGTATTGAGGCACCGGTGAAACTCTTGTTGGCTGAGGGCGGGACGGTCGCCCGATACCCAGATCAAATCAAGGCGCTCGACACCTTCGCCCCTGAAGTGCTTGCCGGCACTCACCACTTTCATATGGAAGAGCAGGCCGAGCTGGTGGCCGAGCGTTTACTGGCGTTTCTGTTATAGTTTTCTCTCTGCGTCTTTTCTAGGCGATGGTTGTGTCATCGCGATGATGCTTTATGGGTGGTGTCGACTCTATCGAGGGCGCGATTGCTCTAGGAGTGGTTGATCGGCCATTCTCCGTTTATGATCAGTACAGTTTTAGCCGGTCTTTACTTATAAGGGATAAATGTGATGCCGAAGGGTTGTTTTTGCAGAAATGCCGTTAAGCGTTTGATGGTTTTTTTCACATTAGGGATTATAGCTGTTGCTCCTTTTCTGAAGGCTGCGCCATTGGTGCACTATCCTCATGCCACCCCGGTGATCGAGTCCAGTGTCGCCACCGACGATTATTTACTGACGCTTGGTGCATTGAAAAAAGTTAACGGTCAGTGGCGATCGGATCGTGAAGAGCGAATCGGTGGTCAACTGGTTCGCAATACCTTCGAGTTAGACTCGGGGCATGATGTCCAAGAAGTCTTCCAATATTATCGCCAACAGCTTATTCAGTTGGGCGCTAGGGAAGTGTTTCTTTGTCGCGCAAGAGGCTGTGGCAGCAGCAACAGCTGGGCGAATAACCGTTTTGGAATTAAGCAGCTTTATGGTTTAGATCAGCATCAGCACTACAGTGTGTTCTCATTATCGGGTAGCGCTGGTACCGAATACGTTGCACTTTATGGGGTGTTGCGGGGGAATAAGCGCAGTTATGTGCATGTGGATTCTATTCAAAGTGCCATGAATCTCGGTTTGTTTAGCAGCTCCGCCGTTATAGAAAATCAGCTTCAGCTGCACGGTGTGTTTGCCCTGTCTGATGTTGGCTCGTCTGGGGTTTCCCTGGCGCAGCTCAATGAACTGGTGATGGTTCTACGCAGTCATTCTCGTTGGCAGCTGGCGGTGGTGGGAATTAATCGTGAAGCGATTCCTCTAGAAGGGCAGCTTGAGTCATCTCGCCAAGCGGCAAAAGCCATCGAGACTCGATTGGTAGAGTTAGGTATTGATTCAGCCCGTATTTCCTCGGCTGGTATTGGTTCTCTGGTGCCTGCGTCAATGAGTGTGCCAGGTGCGCGTAGCATTTTATTTTCGTTGGTCGAGCTTTGAGGGGAGAGTTTCTAAGGGGGGGCTGCGCTGAAATCAGTGATGAATGTCTCTTGGCTAACGGCTTAGCCAAGAGTGATTGTATTTGTAAGGCCGTTTTTTGCATAGCCTATAAGGATTACAAGAGAGGCCAAAGGAGCGGCTGGATCTGCCACAAGCTTTTAGCTAATTAGCGACAAAAACTCCGCGCGTGTTGCGGCATTGTCGCGAAACGATCCAAGCATCGAGGATGTTTTCATGGATGAGTTTTGTTTTTCAACTCCGCGCATCATCATGCACATGTGCTTGGCCTCAACGATTACCCCAACGCCTTCTGCGCCAGTCACTTGTTTGACTGTTTCTGCAATTTGAACGGTGAGTTGTTCTTGAATCTGTAGGCGACGAGCAAACATATCAACGATTCGAGCGATTTTTGAGAGTCCTAACACCTGTCCCGTGGGGATATAGGCGACGTGTGCTTTCCCAATAAACGGCAGCATGTGATGCTCACACATCGAGTAGAGCTCCACATCTTTGACGATGATCATTTCTTTAGAATCAGAAGGAAAGAGTGCGCCGTTGACCACATCATCAATTGATTGCTCGTAGCCGCGAGTGAGAAACTTCATCGCTTTGGCTGCGCGCTCAGGCGTGTCTAGAAGACCAGGTCTATTTAGATCTTCGCCTATGGCGCGAAGAATACCGGTGTATTGCTCTTTCATGGGAATTCCTTCGGTCAATTCTGCTGGTCAAACAGTGTTACATAACCTTAACAACAGTAAGGGTAAAATGGGTAGGTTTGACGCTTTTAGAGGGGGAGTACCCTACGTTAAGCCTTTAAGGTGGTAAAGTGTTTTTTGTTACAAGGCGTCTTAAAGTACCTGTGAACTGGTGATTTTGACTAAAAAAGGTAGACTGTGCCGCCTAGTTTCCTGCGCGGTATACCCATGTTTGAATTGACGCCTTTATTTATTGTAATTCTTGTTGCGACGGGGGTAATTGCTGGCGTGATTAATACGCTCGCTGGTGGGGGGTCAAACCTGACGCTTCCGGCTCTAATGATGATGGGGTTGCCCGCCGACGTCGCCAACGCCACCAATCGTGTGGGTGTATTTTTACAGTGTTTGGTGGGGATGCGGGGATTTGACAAGCAGGGGCGATTGGCGCGAGAAGATCTTAAAGGGATTATGATCCCTACCTTGATCGGCGGCCTTGTCGGATCTCTTGCGGCGGCCTTTTTACCCGTTTGGTTACTCAAGCCGGTGTTACTCGGCACTATGGTTACGGTGGCGTTGATTATATTGATTCGCCCTTCGGCGATAATGCCCGATGATGGCGAACAAGTGTTGCGGGTAGCCGATAGCTCTAAAGCTTGGTGGGGGCTCTGGTTGGCAGGTTTCTACGGTGGCTTTGTTCAGGCTGGCGTAGGATTTGTATTGATCGCGGCCTTGTCCGGTGTGCTTCGTTATGATTTGGTGCGCGCCAATGCGTTAAAGATGCTTTGCACCGCGGCGTTTACCTTAGTGGCACTGGTGGTGTTTATCTGGCAGGACTTAATCGCTTGGGTGCCTGGGTTGATATTGGCCTTGGGGACTATGACTGGCGCAAAGATAGGCGTTAAATTGGCGTTGAATGTCAGCCAGCGGGCTTTAAAATGGTTTCTGTTTCTCATGACGCTTTGCGCCAGCGCCGCGGCGCTGTATTGGTAGCGTATTGCCGATGTCTAACCGGCCTGATGGTCAGCTCTTGATTGCCGGATTACCGGCGCATGAACAATCTATAGGACTCTCTCTTGATCGAAAAACGTGAATCTCCAATTCAGGAGTTACTTACCATTCGCGACTATTTGCGCTGGGCCACTAGTCGTTTTAGCGCCGCGGGTATCTACTATGGTCATGGTACCGACAACGCTTGGGATGAGGCAGTACAGCTGATCATGCCAAGCTTGCATCTGCCCTGGGATAGTCCGCCAGATTTGCTCAATGCTCGCTTGACGCTGGATGAGCGTCGTCACCTAGTCAGTGTTGTAGAGCGCCGTATCGATGAGCGTATCCCCGCGCCCTATATTACTGGTAAAGCCTGGTTTGCAGGGCTTGAGTTCTTTGTCGATGAGCGAGTGTTGGTGCCGCGTTCACCTTTGGCCGAACTGCTTGATCAAGAGTTTCAACCGTGGCTGTCGCAATACCCTCATCGCATCTTGGATCTGTGCACCGGCAGCGGTTGTATCGGTATTGCCTGCGCTACGGTATTTAACGACGCAGAGGTCACTCTGAGCGATATCTCGCCCGATGCCATTGAGGTGGCCAATCGCAATATCGAGTTTCATCATTTATCCGATCAGGTTCGAGCTGTTGAGTCAGATTTGTTCGACGCCTTGAGAGGGCAGGTGTTCGATCTGATTGTCAGCAATCCGCCTTATGTGAACCTTGAAGACCTTACCGAGATGCCCGCTGAATTTCAGGCGGAGCCGGCACTGGCGCTGGGCAGCGGAGATGACGGTCTGGATTTTACGCGACGTCTGTTGAAAGAGGCTCGACAGCACCTGTCTGACGAGGGTGTCATGATCGTCGAAATTGGCAACAGTTGGCCTTCATTAGAGGCGGCGTTTCCCACGGTACCCTTTACCTGGTTGGAGTTCGAGCATGGTGGTCACGGCGTCTTTGCCTTGACCGCTCAGCAGTTAGATCAATACCGCGACGAGTTTCAGTAAACCGCGTATAATGCGCATCGTCGTATCGCGCGGCGTTTCGAGCAGCCCCGTCAACTGGGATTGAGGGCTTGAAGTAATACATTAATGCAATGAGTGAACTATGTCTGGCAACACCTTTGGAAAATTATTTACCGTAACGACTTTTGGTGAGAGTCACGGCTTAGCGCTTGGCTGCATTGTCGATGGCTGCCCTCCAGGCTTGGAAATATCCGAAGCAGATCTGCAGCTCGACCTTGATCGGCGTAAACCGGGGCAGTCTCGCTACACCACTCAGCGTCGTGAAGCCGATCAAGTTAAAATCTTGTCCGGTGTTTTCGAGGGAAAAACCACAGGCACGCCTATCGGCCTGTTGATCGAAAATACCGATCAACGTTCAAAAGATTACTCCAATATTAAAGATCAGTATCGTCCTGCTCACGCAGATTATCCCTACATGCAGAAGTACGGCGTACGTGATTATCGCGGCGGCGGTCGTTCCTCTGCACGTGAAACTGCGATGCGGGTGGCTGCAGGCGCCATTGCTAAAAAGTACCTAAAGCACTATCACGGTGTAGAGGTTCGCGGTTATCTATCGCAGTTGGGGCCGATCAAAATTGAAAGCGTCGACTGGAACGAAATCGACAACAATCCTTTTTTCTGTCCTGATGCAAGTAAGGTTCCCGAGATGGAAACTTACATGCAGGCGCTGAATAAAGAAGGTAACTCCATTGGCGCAAAGATCACGGTAACCGCCAGCGGTATGCCGCCGGGGCTGGGTGAGCCAATATTCGACCGTCTGGATGCCGATTTGGCTCACGCGCTGATGAGTATTAATGCTGTGAAAGGTGTCGAGATTGGGGCTGGTTTTGATTGCATTGAGCAAAAAGGTACCGAGCACCGAGATGAAATTACACCCGAGGGTTTTTTGTCGAATCAAGCTGGCGGTATTCTTGGCGGTATTTCGACGGGGCAAGATCTTCTAGCCAGTCTCGCCTTAAAACCAACCTCGAGCCTGCATTTGCCGGGTCAAAGCGTTGATGTACATGGCAATCCGGTTGAAGTTGTCACCAAAGGTCGTCACGATCCTTGTGTCGGTATAAGAGCAACGCCAATTGCTGAGGCGATGATGGCTATGGTGATTATGGATCATCTGCTGCGCCATCGCGGTCAAAACGGTGGTGTTGACCATGGCTTAGCTATTATTCCTGCCTCTCCCGAGCAGTAATTCGAGTGTCCTTAAAGGCGGTGCCGTATTGGCGGCTGTCGAGTTTTTACTTTTTCTATTTCGCCGTGGTGGGAGCCGTGGTGCCTTTCTTGGGGCTGTATTTACAGTCCCTAGCATTTTCCCCCGAACAAATTGGTTATGTGTCAGCCATCATGATGCTGACTCGAGTGATTGCTCCTAATATCTGGGGGTGGCTCAGCGATCGTACCGGTAGGCGTTTGGGGATTATCCGCTGGGGGGCTTTTCTTGCCTGCCTCTGTTTTAGTGTCCTGCTGTGGCATCAGTCCTTTTTTTGGGTGGTGGCTGTGGTAGTGACTTACAGCTTTTTTTGGAATGCTGTACTCGCCCAATTTGAAGTGATCACTCTGTCATACCTCGAAGGGCTTTCTCACCACTATAGTCAGATTCGTCTCTGGGGATCGGTGGGCTTTATTGTGGTAGTGGTGGGCTTGGGCTACTGGTTCGATTGGGTATCGATCGGCTATTTACCTTGGGCTGTTTTGCTGTTTCTTGGGTTGATCTGGCTCAGTTCGTTGGCGATCAGTGAGCCGCCAAAGTCTTTGCTTGAAATCGAGTCCAGCAAAGGTTTTACCGAGTATCTGAGTTCGAGGGTTGTGGTGTGCTTTTTACTCTCGGCATTTTTCTTACAGGTTAGCCATGGCAGTTATTACACATTTTACAGTGTCTATTTAGAGTCACTATCGTACAGCCGGCAGGCCATTGGAATTTTGTGGGGGCTGGGTGTTGTTGCCGAAGTGGCGATCTTTTTAGTGATGCATAAGCTGGTTAAGCAGTTCGGTTTGCGAGCATTGCTCATTCTTACTTTGGTGGTTACGGTACTGCGTTGGTGGTTAATTGGTTGTTTTCCCGAACAGCTGTCTGTTTTACTAATCGCTCAATTGTTGCATGCATTTTCATTTGGCGTTGCTCACGCCGTATCCATCGAGTTCATTCGTCGTTTTTTCCTAGGCCAATCTCAGGGACAGGGGCAGGCGCTCTACAGTGCGGTGAGTTTCGGTGCGGGTGGTGCGGTCGGAGCGCTGTTGAGCGGCTGGGTATGGTCTTACAGTCCGGTATTGTCCTTTGCAATCAGTGCCTTCACGGCGGCGGTAGCACTCTGGTTGGTGTGGTGGGGGGTGAGAGGGGTGAAGGTTTCTAGAGACGCATCTTGTTAATGGCGCCGATTCTTAAGGGGGGGCTACTGAAATCGGTTGAATTCTATCGCCAGCAGGTCTATGTTCGGTTATAAGCCGCGGCGATGTTTAGAACCGAAAACCCTCTGTTTCATTTTGGTTATTCTGTTTTTGCTTTAGTTCGAGGCACTCTTCCGTAGATAGGGTATGGCTGGCAGCTGGTATAGGGCTGCTGTCGTAACCTGAAAATTATAATAGGGGAAGGTCATGAGTCGATATTGTGCAATGGTTCTATTGTCGTTCTTTTCTTGGGGCTTAAACGCTCAGCAATGCCCAGTGCTAGAGTGTGATTGCGGTGCGATTCCAAGCGCCCAGTGGCGGGCTCAATGTGAGGCAGATCTCGACCAGGCCTTTAACTGTGATAACCCTGAAGATCCCATCAAGTTTTGTCGTACGCCGGGCGTCGAGGCCAAAACTCTACCTTTGGTGGTCTCTCGTTTGGTTGCCGAACCGGTCTCCAATTTGGAGCAGTCGGTGGAGCAGGTAAAGCTGTTGTCGTGGGCAGTGCGAGATGACAATACCTCAGCGGTCACTCTGCAAAATCGAGGCGACCTGCGCGGCGCTCTCACAAAGCGTAAAAATGAGAACAAAAAGCGACGTCAGTTGCACCGAGTAAGTCTTGGGCTCGGGCAGTACTATCTTGGTGACAATCGACCGCAAGAGGCGGAAGACCTCTACAAAGGTCTTACGGTTCGCAATGAAAAGGATGCGCTCTTGTCCCAAAACTCGGGCCTAAAGTTGTGGCGAGAGGCAGACGCTGCTGAAGACGAAAAAGTGACTAGAGTGTTAGCCCAGCGCATGCTGCGTAACGCAGCCGATGAAATGGAGATGGCGGCGGATATTGCCGGCCGGTTAAAGCACTATGATCGCGCATCTGAGTTGTGGGCAAAGTCTGCACAAATTACCGATCAATTGTTGATTTGGAAGAGCGAGCAAAACGCGAAAGCTAAGGTGATCACATTTTATCGGCAGAGAGCGGCGGCCCGCTGGTATCAGTCGGGCTTAATGGCCTTGCTTGACGGCGATGATGATTTTGCCAACGAGGCCAAGTTAAAATCAGAAAAACGCTGGGCACTATTGCAAACGGTTGATTGATGATTTCCTTTGTTTCGACACAAAAAAAACGGCGCTCCTAGTTAGATAAGCGCCGTTTTTTATGAGAAATAGAAAGTCTATTCTATCGTTTTAGAAATGCAGCGTTATCGCCGCGTATGGGCCGGTTACAGTTAAGTCGGTATCTAAATAGCGCAAATCGTCCAGCTCCATGCTCATGTGTCGATAGCCAAGTTCGGCGCCGAGACCGAACAGCGGGATAATGTCGGATTCGTAGGCGATCCGCACTGAGGTATCGGTAATCTGATCGCCGCTAAAATCTGTGGCATTAATGTCACCGCCGATAGACCAGCCGCTGAAGGGTAAGTCGAATTGAGCCTTGGCGTAAATCATTGGCAGCACGCCGTCGACGTTCAGTTTTACTAAGGTGGTGCCATTACTTACGCTAGCCGATCCGTCATAGCGTCGGGCACTAATTCCTAAATCCAAATTCACCCAGTTGTCTAAAATTTCGTAGTAGGCGATAGCATCTTGATGAGTCATATCTAGGTCGATATCAACGGCACCATTGCTGCCAAGATCGAAGTTAACTTGCTGTATACGAAAATTAGGGATGAGAGGGATCGGGTGCTCAAGCGCGATATAGGCGAAACTACTGTTGTCATCTCCGAGGCTGATGTCGTCGGCCGAAAGAGCAGAAACATCGACTCGATTATCGGCTTCGCCTTGCCAAATACCGGCACCGGCGTATAGGCCGATGGCATCAGCTTGGGAAACGCTGGCGGCGCTTAGTAGGCTGCCGGCGAGAATTAGGTTAGTCAGTTTTTTCATTATTGTATCCACGAACGAATGCTAGAGGGCGCGCATTCTACGTGTTTTTTTTCTCTAACGCTGTTAACTCGAGCCATATTTCATGGAGTGATTGTTAGTTGGCGTCCAGGGCGATCAAGAACGCTCTAGCGGCATTGCTTAGCGTCTTTTCTTGGTGGTGGATACAGCCGAGATTTCGTTTGAGTTGGGTTTTGTGAATGGCGAGTTTTTTTAGCTCGGGGGTTGGGCTTGATGGCGTCATTGTGTTTGGTAGGGTGCTCCAGCCTAGCCCAATGGAGACCATCATTTTAATGGTTTCGAGATAGTTGGTGGCCATGCTGATGGACAGTTCAAGTTGGTGGCTTTCAAACAGCTCTCTTACCAGCTGTGTTGTTTGGGTGCTCGTATCTGGCAAAATCGCAGGGAATTGCGAGAGCTGCTCGAGGGTGATGTCTTTTGCATTGGCTAGCGGATGATCATGAGCGACCACAAATGACAGAGGGTCCTGCCAGAGTGTGGTGGTGGCTATGTGTTTGGGGGGCGCGCTTGATAGGGTGATGATGGCAAGCTCGGCTTCGCCTCGAGTGACCGCCTGATAGGCATTTTCGGAATCCATGAAGTCTAATTCGAGATGCACCTCTGGGTACTTCTGAGTGAAACGTTTGAGGATCTGCGGCAGATGGTGGAGGCCTATGTGATGGCTGGTGGCCAGTCGAAGCTTGCCCGACACATGTCCCGATAGGTTTGAAATCGCCAGCTCCGTGTCTTTTACGCTCAATAAAATACCGTCAGCCCTGGGGAGTAGGGCGTGGCCCGCCTCTGTGAGGGTGATACTGCGGCCAATGCGGTCAAAGAGTTTGCAGTCCAATTGCTCCTCAAGCGCGGCGATGCGTTTACTTATCGCAGGCTGAGTGAGATGGAGTTGATCGGCGGCGCCGGTGAAGGATTTCAGCTTGGCGACAGTGATAAAGGCTTTCAGGTGTTGAGTATCCATTAGTGGATTACAACTCATTCCAGTTGGTAATTCAAATCATAAAAAAGATGAATTTGTTTTATCTTGAGTGGCCGCGTATCCTTCGCCTCAATAGCTGCATTGAGGCTTGCATTGGCTTGGGTTACCGAAGGGTGACGTCAAAGCAAGCGCCAAGTCTTGATCGGCGGCTCCAACAATTGATCGGTATTTTGTGAGGTTTCCAATGGCGGGCAAAACTCTTTACGACAAACTTTGGGATGCGCATCTTGTAAAAGAGCGAGATGACGGGTCGGCGTTGATCTACATTGATCGTCATATCATTCATGAAGTGACCACACCACAAGCCTTTGAGGGGCTGCGAATTGCCGGCCGTAAGCCGTGGCGTGTCGACAGTATCTTGGCGACGCCGGATCACAATGTTCCGACCACCAGCAACGAGCGCGCCTCCGGTGTCGATGGTATCGAAGATCCCGTGTCAAAAATCCAGGTCCAAACCCTCGACAATAACTGCGATGAATTCGGCATTGTTGAATTTAAAATCAACGATTCACGTCAGGGTATTGTGCACGTGATTGGCCCCGAAACGGGTGCTTGCTTGCCGGGTATGACCGTTGTTTGTGGTGATTCACACACCGCTACTAACGGCGCTTTGGGTGCATTGGCCCACGGTATTGGTACTTCTGAAGTTGAGCATGTGATGGCGACCCAATGTTTGGTGGCCAAAAAAATGAAAAACCTATTGATCAAAGTCGATGGCCAATTGGGTGAGGGAGTGACCTCTAAAGATGTGGTGTTGGCGATTATTGCTGAAATTGGTACTGCTGGCGGTACCGGTTACGCGATGGAATTTGGTGGACAGGTATTTCGGGATATGTCGGTTGAGGGCCGCATGACTGTTTGTAATATGGCGATTGAGGCCGGGGCAAGGGCTGGGATGGTAGCCGTTGATGACACCACGATCGATTACGTAAAAGGCCGTACCTACGCACCTAAAGATGAGCAATGGGACGCGGCAGTGGCTAATTGGCGCGACCTCGTCAGTGACGATGATGCGGTGTTTGACAAGGTGGTAATGATTGATGGCTCAAGCATTAAGCCTCAAGTCAGCTGGGGAACCTCTCCAGAAATGGTCTTGCCGGTAGATGCATCGATTCCCGATCCTGCCAAGGAATCCGACCCGGTGAAGAAGTCTGGTATCGAGCGCGCACTGACTTACATGGGGTTAGACGCCGGCCAGAAAATTACCGATATCTCTGTGGATCGAGTTTTTATTGGTTCTTGCACCAACTCTCGTATTGAAGATGTTCGCGCAGCCGCCGAGGTTGCCAAAGGGCGACAAGTCGCCGGTTCAGTAATCGAGGCTATGGTGGTTCCCGGATCTGGACAAGTGAAGGCCCAAGCCGAAGCGGAGGGGTTGGACAAAATTCTAACCGAGGCGGGTTTTCAATGGCGTGAGCCGGGTTGTTCCATGTGCTTGGCCATGAACGCTGACAAGCTAGGCAATGGTGAGCACTGTGCCTCTACCTCAAATCGTAATTTTGAGGGGCGCCAAGGCTACGGCGGACGCACACACTTAGTCAGTCCAGCAATGGCGGCGGCGGCGGCCATCGCCGGTCATTTTGTCGATGTTCGCGACCTTTAACTCACAGGAGTCATAACAATGAAAAGCTTTACTCAAGTTACCGGTATTGCCGCTCCTATGGATCGGGCCAATGTCGACACGGATATGATTATCCCAAAGAATTTTTTGAAATCGATCAAACGCACTGGGTTTGGTAAAAATCTCTTTGATGAGTTGCGCTATCTTGACGAAGGGCAGCCGGATCAAGAGTGCACCGGTCGGCCTCTCAATGAAGAGTTTCCACTGAATTTTCCGCGCTACAAAGACGCCCAGGTTTTGTTGTCGAGAGAAAATTTCGGCTGTGGCTCGAGCCGCGAGCATGCGCCATGGGCGTTAGATGATTACGGCTTTAGGGCCGTTATTGCCCCGAGTTTTGCCGACATATTTTTTAACAACTCATTTAAGAATGGTTTGTTACCCATTATTCTGGACGCCGACATTGTTGAGCAATTGTTTCAGGAAATGTACGCCGCAGAAGGTTACGAGTTGGCGATTGATCTGGCCCAACAAACTGTGTCTACGCCGACAGGAGAGAGGTTCTCCTTCGATGTCGACGAATTTCGAAAGCACTGTTTGCTAAATGGTTTGGACGATATTGGTCTGACCTTGCAAGATGCGGACTTTATTCATGCCTACGAAGTTAAGCGTAAGCAGCAAGCGCCTTGGCTATTTGGCGCGATTCAACCTGAATAATCTAAACACCTTGGCGTATGACCAAGGTGAATCTGGAGAGATATTGTGAGTAAGAATGTACTAGTGATGGAAGGCGACGGTATCGGTCCTGAGATAATCGCCGAAGCCCGCAAGGTGCTCGAGGTGGTCAATCAGCAAGATAATCTGGGGCTTGAATTTGTCGAGGGTATGTTGGGTGGACGCGCCTATGATGAGCATGGTCATCCCTATCCAGAAGATACCAAGAGCAAGGCCCGCGCAGCCGATGCGATTTTGTTTGGCTCTGTTGGTGGTCCGCAATGGGATGGCAAAACCGAGCGCCACTTGCGACCTGAAGCGGGGCTTTTGGATATCCGTACTGATTTGGATCTGTTTGCCAACCTGCGTCCGGCGATTACCTTTGCTCAACTAGCCGATGCTTCGCCGCTAAAGCCTGAGTTGGTAACTGGGCTGGATATCTTGATCGTGCGTGAGCTGACCGGCGGAATTTACTTTGGTGAGCCTCGCGGTATTCGCACTCTGGAAAATGGCGAGCGTCAAGGTTTCAATACCGACGTGTATTGCGAGTCTGAAATTCGTCGCATTGCCAAGGTGGCTTTTGATGCGGCCTCCAAACGCGATAAAAGAGTGTGTTCGGTCGACAAGGCCAACGTACTTGAGGTGACTGTGCTGTGGCGCGAAATCATGGAAGAAGTCGGCAAAGACTACCCCGAGGTTGAACTTAGCCACATGTACGTCGATAACGCGGCTATGCAATTGGTCGTCAATCCCAAGCAATTTGACGTGATCGTCACGGGCAATTTGTTCGGTGATATCTTGTCGGATGAAGCGTCAATGTTAACCGGCTCCATCGGCATGTTGCCGTCGGCGTCATTAAACGAAGGCAATAAAGGTTTTTACGAGCCCTCTCATGGATCTGCGCCAGATATTGCTGGGCAAGGCGTTGCCAACCCGTTGGCAACGATTATGTCGGCAGCGATGATGTTGCGTTATTCACTGGACGCCGGCGATAGCGCCGATCGTATCGAAGCGGCGGTCGGGCGCGTGTTAGATCAAGGCTTGCGCACCGGCGATATCATGTCAGAGGGGATGACTCTGGTGGGTACAGGTGCCATGGGTGATGCCGTGGTCTCAGCGTTGAGCTGATCGCTAATAATGTCAAAAGGGCAGTCCGTGACCGTTGACGATAAAGCTCTGGTCGCGGAAAACTTTCGGCGTAGATTGGCTAAATAGTGTGCTATGATTTGAGCCCCGAAAATCGGGGCTTTTTGGTGTTTTCATTTAACCGTTTTCATTTAATTATTGAGACAGTAACTTAGAGATAGTAACAATGCGTGTAGGTTTTGTAGGTTGGCGTGGCATGGTGGGCTCTGTATTGATGGAGCGAATGTTGGCAGAAAATGATTTTGCCGATATTGAGCCTATTTTCTTTACGACTTCGAATGTGGGAGGCCAGGGGCCGTCCATTGGTAAGGATATTCCTACGTTAAAAGACGCTACCGATATTACTGAGCTTGCTAAGTTGGACGCGATTGTGTCCTGTCAGGGCGGTGATTACACCAAGTCTGTATTTGCCGACTTGCGAAACAGCGGTTGGGATGGCTTCTGGATCGATGCGGCCTCTAGTTTACGTATGGCCGATGACGCGATCATTGTTCTCGATCCGGTTAACCAAAATGTGATCAAAGATGGTCTGGCAAATGGCGTCAAAAACTACATCGGTGGTAATTGCACCGTTAGCTTGATGATGATGGGTTTGGGTGGGTTATTCCAGCAGGATTTGATCGAGTGGGTTTCGGCGATGACCTACCAGGCCGCCAGTGGTGCCGGTGCCCAGAATATGCGTGAATTGATTGCTCAGATGGGCAGCTTGCGCGATTGTGTGGCCACCGAATTGGCTAATCCTGCAAGTGCTATTCTCGATATCGACCAGAAGATTGCGCAGATGATGCGCAGTTCAGATTTTCCCACCGATCAGTTTGGTCATCCGCTAGCGGGAAGCCTATTGCCATTCATTGATACTCAACTCGACAATGGCCAAAGCCGTGAAGAGTGGAAGGGGCAGGCTGAAACCAACAAGATACTCGGTCGTACCGGAAGTCCAATTGCCATCGACGGCACTTGTGTGCGAATAGGCGCTATGCGCTGCCACAGTCAGGCGTTGACGATTAAATTGAAAAAAGACGTGCCGCTGGCCGATGTCGAGTCGATTCTGGCTCAATCCAACCAGTGGGCCTCGGTGGTACCGAACGATCGAGACCTGACCATGCGCGACCTAACGCCTACTAAAGTGACTGGTACTTTGTCCGTTCCGGTGGGGCGTCTGCGTAAAATGAGTATGGGGCCTGAGTACTTGAATGCCTTTACCGTCGGCGATCAGTTGTTGTGGGGCGCTGCGGAGCCTCTGCGTCGTATGCTGAGAATCTTGATTGAGTCTTAATACTTTTGATTTTGTGTATACCAAAGAGCGGTCGACATCATGTCGGCCGTTTTTGTTTGGGCGCCAGTTACACTAATTTTGACTGCTTCGAAGTCTTTATGGGGGTGGGCTTGCCGCCAGATTTGATCTAGAGTTTTGCTGGAGTTCGAGTTTTCAGCGGTTCTTGTCAATAGAACAAAGTTGGGTTTTGTGAGCTGTGTCAAATAAATTGCCCATACCGTTTAGGCTCTTCTTTATCGGTGATGGCGTCTTGTTGATAAAAAGCTATTTATAATGAATACTTACGGCCATTAGTGAAGAAATATTCTAGGTTAGGAGTGGTCTGCGGCTTTTTGTCGAAGCTTCTATCCTTGTTGAGTATCCAGGGGTTCACCTGAGCCAAACCGATAGGGATATCGGAGTGATAGAAAATGGCACTTGGGGGCCAGGGAGATAATAAAAGGAATGTTCTATGCGTCTTCGTAAGCTGGCGTTAGCGGTTGGGTTGGCAAGTGCTTTAAGTACTGAATTGGCAAGTGCGTTAGGGCTTGGTGAAATTAGGCTTCTATCGACGTTGAATCAGCCGTTGGAAGCGGAAATCAAGTTGCTGCAGGCCAAGGAGCTCAGCGAGAATGAAATTCTCATTGGCTTGGCAGGGAGTGACGACTTTCAGCGAGCGGGTATCGACCGCCTGTATTTCCTGACAGATCTGAAATTCTCCGTGGTGCTGGACGGCCCTAGAGGCCCTGTCATCAAAGTTTCTTCGCGCAAACCCGTGCGAGAGCCCTATCTCAATTTCTTACTCGAAACACAGTGGCCAAATGGGCGTATCTTGCGTGAATATACGCTACTCATGGATTTGCCGGTATTTTCAGACGATAGCGTGCGCCCGGTGCAAAGTGCACGCACTTCGACGCCGCGGGCATCTACCCCGACTCAGACTCGCGCAACAACGCCTGCTGCTCGCCAAGAGCCACAGCCGCGTGAAGAGAGGGCCGCCGCGCCAAAGCCTCGAACTCAAACCCAAAGACAGCAGAGCTCTCGAGTCTCTCAAGGCGGCTCCGACGTCTACGGACCCGTTGGCTCTAATGACACCTTGTGGGAAATCGCATTAAAGGTTCGTCCTAACCGCGGCTATTCTGTACAGCAAACCATGTTGGCGATTCAGCGTTTAAATCCTGAAGCCTTTATTAATGGCAACATCAATCTGCTACGCAAAGGGCAAGTTTTGCGGGTTCCAAGTGCCGGCGACATCGATGCGGTCACCGAGCGTCAGGCGGTTAATGAGGTTGCCCAGCAAAACAATCAGTGGAGTGGATCCGCTCGCCGTGGTGAGGGTGCTCAGCTTGAAGGTAGCAAGCGCAGAGCTCCTTCGCGCACTCAGCAGCAGTCAGTTTCTGGCCGATTAAAAGTTGCCGGAGCGGAATCTCGTGAAGATCTCCAGGCTGGACGTGCCGCAGGCGAAGTCGGAGGTGATGTTGAATCTCTGCAGAATGATCTCGCCATCTCGCTGGAAGAGTTGGATAAGTCCCGTCGCGACAATTCAGAATTAAAAGATCGAGTGGAAGAGCTCGAAGATCAGATTCAAACCATGGAGCGTCTGCTAGCCGTATCCAGCCAAGAGTTGCGCGCTATGCAACTCGGTATTGAGTCGAATAATCAAGCCCAGACTGAAGCGACAGATGGGGCTTCGGATGGCGACTCCGCATCCGTGACGGAGCCCAGTACTGATGCTGAGGCGGAGTTAACCGCTCAAGATTCCTCATCCGAATCGAGCCTGGAGTCATCTTCAGACGCAGCCGACACAGCAAAAGATTCAGTGGCTGATACGGCAGAGGCAAAAGCTGTCGCGCCCAACAAAGTTGACCCAAGCAAAGTGGTTCGCAGCGCCAAACCTAAAGAATCGTCGATTATGGACGTTGTCATGGACAACATTCTATATATTGGCGCAGCTCTAGTGGCTCTGTTGGCCGGTATCTTCATGCTCACGCGACGTCGAAAGCAAGATGAAGAAGATGCAGGTTTTGAGCAAGATGAGACTGTGTTTGTCGAGCCGACCGAGGAAGAAGAGGGCGTCTCTCAGATCTTCGAGGAGCCAGAAACTGAGCTTGAAGCCCCTGAAGAGTTCGAGCTTGAAGGGCAAGAAGACGAATTAGATCTCGATGAGGCGGTTTCTACTGAGTCTCAAACCGGCGATGCGGTTGGCGAGGCGGATATCTATATCGCTTACGGAAAGTTCGACCAAGCCGAAGATATGTTGTTGAAGGCGTTGGGCGAAAACGATCAAGATTTCGCAGCTCGCTTAAAACTCATGGAAGTTTACGTTGAGACTCAAGAACTAGAGAAGTTCGATCAACAATACTCAAGCATTCAAAGTAGCGGTAACAGCGATGCAATCTCTCGTGCCGCCGATTTGCGTCAGCAGTTCGATGATGCTCCTGCCTATATCGCAATGTCCGAAGCTGATGCCGAAGTAGAAGGTGATAGTTTGGATCAGTTAGGTGAGTCGAGTTTAGAAGAATCTACAGAGGATTCATTTGATTTCGATCTGGGCGATCAAGACGCTGATACTACCGTTGTGGCTGAGTCCTCCGATGATAGCTTGTCTCTGGATGAAGACTTCGGTTTGAATTTTGAGTCGAGTCTAACCAGTGAAGAGCCTGCCGCCGAAGCTGGTGATGATGAGTTTACTCTCGATGTGGATGAAGATTTTTCAGTCTCGGATTTAGATGATGACCTAGGCTTGGATCTCGATTTGGATTTGGGTGGCGACGATTCTGATAGCCAGCTTGAGGCCTCAGATGATCTCGAGCTATCCCTAGATTCCGAATTGACAGCGCCAGAGTCTGCCGACAGCGAAGAGTTCAGTCTGGATTTGGATGATACTGCGCTGAACAGTGATAGCACTGATTTTGAGTTGGAGCTTGATACCGCTGCCGACGATAGTGAAGGCTTTGAGTTGGACTTGGATCTTTCCGGTGAGGATTCGAACGGCGTTGAGCTTGATCCTGCGCTAGACGCTGAAGCGGAAACGGCCACTGAAGAGTTTGAAGGGTTCGATTTGTCTCTCGATGACAGCGCTGGTTCAGAACTTGAAAGCTCTATTTTTGAAGGTGGCGAAACCGCCGATCTGGAGGGCCTAGATTTGGCTGCGGCAGACCTCGATGCTGATTTGGCGTCCTTGGATGCCGAGCTAGACGCTGATGTTCCCGCCGTGGAAGCCGACGTAACTGAATCTGAAAGTTCGGAAGAGTCTTTTGACTTGAGCTTGGAAGATGAGGCTGGTGATGCCTTTGATGTAGATATGGGTGATGTCGATCTCGATGCCCTGGATCAAGAGGTTGATGCACTTTCAGCCGATCTGGATGTGTCTGATGTGTTCGACACAGATGCTAGTGGTGAGCAGGTCGAAGAAACATCACTTGAAAGTGAGTTGTCGATTGATTCCGCTGATGCTGAAACGGACGAAGTTGCCGGCGAGCCGGAGGGTTTTGATCTTTCTGACTCCGAGTTCGATTTGGATATTCCCACCTTGGGTGCTGAAACGCCAGAGTTCGATATCGAATCTGAGTCGGGCGAGACAGCTGCTGATGTTGAGTCTGAGTCTGAGGTAGCTGGTGAGCCTGAAGTAGTCGCAGAAGAGCCTGAGTTTGATTTGGCCGCCGATTTAGGCCTGTCCGCAGAGGACATAGAAGCTGGCGCCAGTTCATCGGAAGATGAGGTTTTCACGGAAGCTTTGTCTGATCTGCCAATGCCCGAAGATGTTATGGCGGGTGATGAGATGACTGACGAAGATCTCGATGCCGAACTGGACTTCTTGGCGGACACAGATGAGGCCGCTACCAAGCTAGATTTGGCTCGCGCTTATATCGATATGGGTGACCAAGATGGCGCCAAAGATATTCTTGATGAGGTGGTCGAAGAGGGTAATGACGAGCAGAAGCAGCAGGCCCAGGAGCTATTAACTCGCATGAGTTAATATTTACCTAGGCTTAAGCCGAGCAAAAGCCTTGTGTACAATGTGCGCAAGGCTTTTTTGTTTTCTGAGACAGCCTTTAGGTTCGGCAAATGCCGGGTTTTGATTTTTACCGAGTTAGTGTGATCATGTCAGAGTTGTACCCCCCGATTCAAAAACCCTATAAGCGCAATGGCGAAATACTCGAGCCAGGAATTTTCCCCGAAGGTATGAATCGTGTCGCCTTGGGTGTGGAATACAATGGCGGTAAATTTCATGGGTTTCAAAAGCAGCTGAGTGGCGTCGACACCGTGCAGGCAAGGCTTGAATTTGCCTTGTCGAAAGTGGCCAATGAAGAGATTTCTTTGGTGTGTGCGGGTCGAACCGATGCTGGTGTACACGGCACCAATCAAATTGTTCATTTCGATACTGTGGCGAATCGTCCACTCAAAGCTTGGGCGAGGGGCGTTAACACGGCGTTGCCAGATACTGTGTCAGTTAAATGGGCGCAGACTGTTGTGCCCGAGTTTCATGCGCGTTTTAGTGCTCAGCACAGGACTTATCGCTACGTCATCGCCAATACCTATACTCGACCGGCTTTGGCTCATGAGCAGCTAACTTGGGTTCGGGAAACTCTGGATCTTGATGCCATGCGCGAGGCAGCCCAGCAATTGGTGGGCGAGCACGACTTTAGCTCGTTTCGCGCGGCGCAATGCCAGGCTAAAAATCCCGTCAGGAATATCCACTATTTACACATCGTTAGGCGAGGGGATTTGATCGTGGTCGAGGTGCAGGCCAACGCTTTTTTGCATCACATGGTTCGCAATATCATGGGGGTCTTGCTGGCTGTGGCAAAGGGTGAAAAACCTTCAGGCTGGGTGTCGGAAGTTTTGGCGGCGAAAGACCGCTCTAGTGCCGATGTGACCGCCAAGCCTAATGGCTTGCATTTGGTGGGTGTGTCTTACCCAGAGCACTTTAATCTGCCTCTCGCGAGTCCAGGTCCAATTTTTGTTCATGAGCCGCTCGGCGAGCTGTGCTGAGGGTACAGCAATTGTTTGTCGTATCTGCTAGTATTCGCCACCAGTTTTGTTGTTAAAAGTCGGCCATACGGCCTTTATTACTCAGTGATGGATGATTCATTACTCGAATGAGCGAATTTCAACGAGTTAAAATCTGTGGCATTACCTCCGTAGACGATGCGGTTGCCGTCTGTGGTGCTGGCGCCGATGCAATCGGCTTGGTGTTCTACGCCAAAAGCCCGCGCAACGTATCGATCGAAATAGCCGCAGAAATTGCACGAAGCGTCGGGCCTTATTGCACTGTGGTGGGCTTGTTTGTGAATGCCGAGGCCGAGTTCGTGAACAGGGTTCTGGGCCGAGTAGGATTGCATGTGCTGCAGTTTCACGGTGATGAAACCGATGAATATTGTCGTCAATTTCAAAGGCCGTTTTACAAGGCCATACGTATGAAGGAAGACCTTGATGTTAATGTTGCGATGGCGAAGTTCCCTTCAGCAGTAGCCATATTGTTGGATGCATACCGACCTGGAGTTCCCGGCGGCACCGGAGAAACATTCGATTGGCAGCGTGTGCCTCGCGAGGCAAAACTCCCAATTGTATTGGCCGGTGGGCTCACGCCCGACAATGTATCGAGCGCGGTGTCGGCAACAGAAGTTTATGGTGTCGATGTGAGTGGCGGGGTCGAGGCTCAGCCCGGTAAAAAAGATAGCGAAAAAGTTCGAGCGTTTTTACGTCGAGCGAAAGCGGAGAATACAAGTGACTGAAGTAGAAAACAAAGCAGTAGATTACGCGCAATTTCCCGATAAAAAAGGCCATTTCGGTCCTTACGGCGGTCGGTTTGTCTCAGAAACCTTAATGCCTGCGCTGGATGAACTTGAGGAAATGTACAATCGCCTTAAAGACGAACCCAGCTTTCAGAAAGAATTCGATGACGACTTAGCACACTACGTTGGGCGCCCCTCGCCACTTTATTATGCTCAGCGTTGGAGTGATTCCTTGGGCGGGGCCAAGATCTATCTTAAGCGAGAAGACTTGAATCACACTGGTGCTCACAAAGTAAATAACACCATTGGCCAGGCCCTTTTGGCAAAATACAGCGGAAAAACTCGTATTATTGCTGAGACTGGTGCAGGTCAGCATGGTGTTGCTTCTGCCACGGTTGCGGCGCGATTGGGTTTGAAGTGTGAAGTTTATATGGGTGCAGACGACGTCCAAAGACAGTCACTCAATGTGTACCGTATGAAGCTGCTGGGTGCGACAGTGCACGCAGTTACCTCGGGTTCTCGCACATTAAAAGATGCGATGAACGAAGCCATGAGAGATTGGGTCACCAACGTTGATGATACTTTCTACATCATCGGTACGGTGGCAGGCCCTCATCCTTATCCGCAGTTGGTTCGAGATTTCCAGTGCGTGATTGGTCGAGAAGCTCGTGCTCAATGTTTGGATCAAGCCGGTAAACTACCCGATGCGCTGGTTGCCTGCGTGGGTGGTGGCTCCAATGCCATTGGTTTGTTCCATCCGTTCTTAGAGGACGAAAGCGTGAAGATCTACGGTGTTGAAGCCGGTGGTCATGGGGTTGAAACTGGTAAGCACGCCGCCCCCCTCAACGACGGTATCCCCGGTGTACTGCACGGCAACCGCACCTACTTAATGGAAGACGAAGACGGCCAAATCATCGAGACCCACTCGGTTTCCGCAGGATTAGATTATCCGGGAGTGGGTCCAGAACACGCCTGGTTAAAGGATATTGGTCGCGCTGAGTATGTGGCTATTAATGATGACGAAGCCATGGATGCCTTTCGCAGCTTAACCCGTATCGAAGGCATTATGCCGGCACTCGAATCGAGTCATGCACTGGCCTACGCCGCTAAACTGGCTCCTACCATGGATAAGGATCAAGTGATCGTTGTGAACCTTTCGGGGCGTGGCGACAAAGATATTTTGACCGTCGCAGCAATCGATGGCATTGAGGTATAAGTGATCGTGAACCGCATTAATCAAGTATTAGAACAGACCCGCAAACAAGGCCGTAAGGCACTGGTGACCTATATCGTTAATGGCGATCCGGTTCCCGAGGCAACCCTCACCACCATGCATAAGATGGTGGCGGCCGGTGTTGATATCATCGAATTGGGCGTTCCTTTCTCCGATCCCATGGCCGAAGGCCCTGTGATTGCCCTTGGGCATGAGCGCGCTCTGGCCAATAAGACGTCATTGAAGTCCACAATGGCGGTGGTGAAAGCCTTTCGTGAAACTAATAATGACACGCCCGTAGTATTGATGGGCTACGCCAACCCCGTTGAGCGTATGGGTTACAAGGTGTTTGCCCAGAGTGCTTCTGCGGCAGGTGTCGATGGTTTGTTAACTGTCGATTTGCCGCCGGAGGAAGCGGCTGATCTGAATGAGGAGCTAAAAGCGGTAGGGGTTGAGAATATCTTCTTAATCGCCCCGACTACGGTTACCGAGCGCGCTAAAAATATCGCGGATATGGCCGGCGGTTTTCTCTATTACGTCTCGCTCAAAGGGGTGACGGGGGCTGGCCACTTGGATGTGGGCTCGGTCGAGACTAAATTGGCCGAGCTGCGCCAGTTGACGGATCTCCCAATTTGCGTAGGATTCGGTATCAAAGATGCCGCTACGGCAAAAGCGATTGCTAAAACTGCCGACGGTGCGGTGGTGGGAAGTTTGTTGGTTGCTAAAATGGGTGAGCTCGCCGATCAACCGGTTGATGCCATTGCCGATGCGGTGGTCGAACTGATTGCGCCAATCCGCCAGGGGCTTGATGAGCTGGCCGATTAGTGATTTAGCCTCGAGGCGCATCGAATAACATTGAATTTATAGGCGCGGTACCTGTTACGGCGTCATTACCGAGATCAAACATTATGAGTTGGATTGATAAAATTGTTCCTAACGTTGTACGTTCTCAGCGCTCTCGCGGCCAAAGCAAGGTGCCAGAAGGTCTTTGGAAAAAGTGCGTAAAGTGCAGTGCAGTGTTGTATCGTCCTGAATTGGATCGCAATTTGGATGTTTGTCCTAAATGTGATCATCACATGCGCATTGGTGCTCGTAAGCGCTTGGATATTTTTCTCGATGAAGACAATCGAGAGGAATTGGCAGTGGATGTCGAGCCGGTAGATCGCCTTAAATTTAAAGATGTGAAAAAGTACAAAGACCGTCTTACCAGTGCGCAAAAAGCAACTGGCGAAAAAGATGCTCTAGTCGCCATGCGTGGCGAGCTCAATGGCTTGCCCGTTGTGGCGGTAGCCTTCGAGTTTGCCTTTCACGGTGGGTCGATGGGGTATGCGGTGGGAGAGAAATTCACCCGAGCAGCTCAATTGGCGCTGGAAGAGGATATTCCTTTGGTTTGCTTTTCGGCGACCGGTGGTGCGCGCATGCAAGAGGCTTTGATTTCGCTAATGCAGATGGCCAAAACCAGTGCTGTGATCGAGCGTTTAAAGCAACAGGGTACACCTTATATCTCGATCATGACCGATCCTGTGTACGGTGGCGTTTCAGCCAGTTTGGCACTGTTGGGTGACATCAATGCCGCCGAGCCTGGCGCTCGTGCTGGATTTGCGGGGCCAAACATTATCGAACAAACCATTCGTCAGAAATTGCCAAAAGGTTTTCAGCGCAGCGAATTCCTGTTGGATCACGGTGCGATCGATATGATTATCTCTCGGCACGAAATGCGTGAGCGAGTTGGCAGTTTGCTGGCCAAATTTACCGAACGTCCCGCCGCTTAATGCTGGTCGTTTGAGTGTCTGCTAAGCTGTCGCCGATGCGATAGAATGGTCACAGAAAAGCCCCTGTCGCAGGGGCTTTTTTTTGCATTGTTATAATCAAAAGGGCGTTTAGCGCCGAGAGTATTTATGAGATTCAACACGCTAGAGCAGTGGCTGAGTTGGCAGGAGAATTTGCACACTTCTGAGATCGACATGGGGCTCGATCGAGTGCGCGAAGTGGCAGAGCGAATGCAGTTGCTGTCGCCCAATTGTCAGGTTCTGAGCATCGCAGGTACCAATGGTAAGGGCTCTTGCGTGGCGAGCGTCGAGGCATTGTGTCTCGACCAGGGTGTCTCGGTGGGCTCTTTTACCTCTCCTCACTTATTGCGTTATAACGAGCGTATTAAGATCAACGCAGAGCAGGTTAGTGATCAACAGATTTGTGAATCGTTTGAACGTATTGATCAGGCGAGAAAGGATATATCGTTAACCTATTTTGAATTTGGCACCTTGGCCGCTATCGATATTATTGCTCGCGCTCAGGTCGATGTCATGGTGTTAGAGGTAGGGCTTGGCGGTCGTTTAGACGCGGTTAATATTATGGATGCCGACGTGGCGGTGGTGACCTCTATCGCGGTCGATCATGAGCAGTGGTTGGGGTCTGATATATCTGTCATTGGTCACGAAAAAGCCGGCATTTATCGGCCTCATAAGTGGGCGATTTGTGCCGATGAGCAAGCGCCGGCCAGTGTCGCTGACCACGCCCACAATATCGGTGCCTATTGGGTGGCGATGGGTATGTCGCTGAATATGTCGTTGCAAGATGATGATTTTGGCGATGAGCAAAGCTGGAGTTGGTCTGGCGTCACCAGTGATGGCGACCTGTTGGAGCTCAATCGGCTGCCTGTGCCCAGTCTGCCACTTCCGAGTGTGGCTGCCGCATTACAGGCCTTTGTTTTGTTGGGCTTCTCTCTGCCTAAAGATCCCTCTGCATTGATGTCTTCATTGGCGTTGGCAGGGCGAGCGGAAGTGATTCAGCATGAGGGGGTTGAGGTAATGTTGGACGTTGCTCACAACCCGGCGGCGTCAGAACTGTTGGCCGAACGTCTGGCGACCCATCCTCCTCATGGTCGAAATTTTGTTGTGCTCGCGATGATGGAAGATAAGGATCGCGGCGGTGTGCTGCGGCCACTTCAGCCTTATATTAGCCAGTGGTTTTTGGCGGATTTACCGGACAATCCTCGCGCCGCAACAGCCGATCAATTAGAGGCCGATCTGATGTCATTGGGGGCTGACGGTAAGGGGTACACGAGTGTTGCTGATGCCCTGGCTGCGGCATTGAGCCAAGCCGGTGAGTATGATCGAGTCTTGGTGATGGGCTCATTCTTTACCGTTGCCGAGGCGTTAGAGATCTTACAGTGATCCTTGCGCCCCTGTGGTACTATCACCTCAAAGTTAGGGGCGAGTGGAACCGTTTGCCTGTGTACATCAGATATCGCCGGTAGAATTAAGGAATGTGTAGTGGATGATGGTTTAAAACAGCGGTTAGTTGGCGCCTTGGTGCTCTTGGCGCTGGGTGTGTTATTTGTCCCTGTCTTGTTTGAGCCAGAAAATCGTCGCAAAGTCGATCGCACCACCCAGGTTCCTCCTGCGCCTCAGATTGAGCCTGTGGTTGTTCAAGACCCGATTCGTAATGACGCCATCGAATCGGTTAAGCCCGCCGCTCAGATGTATGAATTACTGCCCGAGACTGAAACAGAGCTCGCCGCTGTTAAGCCCCCGGTCGAAACTAAGTCTCAAACTAAAACTAAGCCCCAGGCCGAGACTAAATCCGAGCGCGATATCTCACCGCAGAGTCCCGATCGCAAGGTGCTTGACCAGCGCGGCGTGCCTAAAGCTTGGGCTGTCCAGGTGGCAAGTTTCAATACCCAGACGCGAGCTGCAGTTTTAAGAGATCAGCTGCTCGATCAAGAGTATCCGGCCTTCACCAGAACCTTAGATACCTCTAAGGGGCGAGTGACCCGTGTCTATGTGGGCCCGAAGATCAATCGCGATAAAGCCCTTAAGTTAAAGGCGGTGCTGGATAAGTCCCTCAAAGTCGATACCTTGGTGGTGAAGTTTTCCCCTTAAATAGGACGAAAATTTCGAATTTTACGCTAGGTGAATCCCCTTAGGTTTTGCTAGAATGCCGTCCATCAAAGCACAACCCCGGCAGAAAGCGGCACTATGAATTGGGCGGACTGGACAATACTCGGTATTCTTGCGATTTCCAGCCTAATTGGGCTAAAGCGAGGCTTTATTAAAGAAGCCCTGTCTCTCGCCTGCTGGGCGGCTGCATTCATTGTTGCCATGACCTTTCACGAGGCGCTCGCTGTTCTGCTAGAGCAGTCGGTAGCCACACCTTCCGTTCGAAAAATGTTAGCGTTTGGGGCTCTTTTTGCCGCCACTTTGGTGGTGGGCGCCATGGTTAATTATTTGATCGGCGAATTGGTGCGCATGACGGGCTTGTCGGGAACCGATCGAATGTTCGGAATGGTATTTGGGATGGCTCGCGGAGCCATCATAGTCATGGCAATTTTGCTATTATTACCCCCGTTGATACCCGTGGATCAAGACCTCTGGTGGCAACAATCGGTGGTTATTCCACATTTTTTGACCATGGAAGATTGGGCAAGGCAAATAGGAAGCCTTATTTCGTCCAAAGTTGTAGCTTTATTCTAATCTTAATCCGTGAACCTGCTCTAAGGTGAGGTAAGTCCAGTATGTGCGGCATTGTCGGTATTGTCGGAAAAAGTGATGTTAATGTGCAGTTGTACGACGCATTGACGATGCTCCAGCATCGCGGTCAGGACGCCGCGGGCATCCTAACATCCCATAACGGGAAGTTTGCTCAACAAAAAGCCAATGGCTTGGTGAAAGACGTGTTTCGCACGCGTCATATGCAGCGCTTGGTCGGGCATGCCGGTATCGGTCATGTACGCTATCCCACTGCGGGCAGCTCCGGTCCAGCGTTGGCTCAGCCCTTCTACGTGAACTCGCCCTATGGTATTGCTCTCGCGCACAACGGTAACCTGACGAATACCGCTGAAGTTAGTGACGATATTTATCGCACTGATTTGCGACACGTTAATACCGATTCAGACTCCGAAGTTCTATTGAACGTATTTGCACAGGAGCTGTTGAAAATCGGCAAGCTTCAACCTGGCCCTGAAGATTTTTTCAGTGCTATCACCAGCATGCACAATCGCGTTCGCGGTGGCTATGCTTGTGTTGCCCTAGTCGCCAATTATGGTTTGGTGGCATTTCGTGATTCACATGGTATTCGTCCACTGGTATTTGGTAAGCGCACCACCGAAAACGGTGTCGAGTACATGGTTGCCTCAGAAAGTGTTGCCCTCGATGTGCTGGGTTATACCTTGATTCGCGATGTGGCTCCGGGCGAAGCAATCTTTATTACGGCTGACGGCGAATTGCATACTCATCAGTGTGCAACTCCAGAGTTGACTCCGTGCATTTTTGAGCACGTCTATTTTGCACGTCCAGATTCCATTATGGACGGCATCTCAGTGTATAAGTCTCGTCTGCGTCAAGGTGAGCGTCTCGCCGCCAAAGTTTTGAAAGAAAGGCCAGATCACGATATCGACGTGGTGATTCCTATTCCCGACAGTAGTCGTGTTGCTGGTCAAGCGCTGGCGCAGCAATTGGGCGTGAAGTTCCGTGAGGGTTTGGTCAAAAACCGTTATATCGGTCGTACTTTTATCATGCCTGGGCAACAGCAGCGCAAGAAGTCGGTTCGTCAGAAGCTCAACCCCATTCGCTTGGAGTTTGAAGGCAAAAACGTCATGTTGGTGGATGACTCTATTGTACGCGGGACGACCTGTCAGCAGATTATTCAAATGGCTCGTGAAGCCGGTGCTGCAAAAGTCTATTTTGCTTCAGCTGCGCCCGCCGTTAAGTATCCAAACGTGTATGGCATTGATATGCCGAGTGCAACAGAATTGATCGCTCACGGTCGCAGTGATGAAGAAGTCTGTAAAGAAATTGGTGCAGATTGGCTCATCTACCAAGAACTCGATGATCTAATCGCCGCTTCCAGCGAAGGCAATGATCAGGTGAAAGGTTTTGATTGTTCAGTGTTCACTGGTGAGTATGTCACCGGTGACGTTGACCAAGGCTATTTGGATCGTTTGGATGCCGCCCGTAACGATAATGTTAAGGGGAAAGGTGACAAAGCAATCGATCAAGGCGAGAATGCAGTCATAGGTTTACACAATGACGAAGATGATGCCGCTGTTAGTTTGGGGTAGTGACTCCAGCTAATGATGTAAAAACGGCAGCGATAAGCTGCCGTTTTTCGTTAAGGCAAAACAGTAAAGAGCAGCGCCGGTGCGTTGCAGGTAGCAAAAGAGAAGAAACATGAGTGAGCATAACGACGATCCATACCTAAATGCTGGAATTGATACTCTGGCGGTTCGCGCGGGCCAAAGCCGTTCGGCTGAAGGCGAGCACAGTGAAGCCATGTACATGACCTCCAGTTATGTTTTTGATTCCGCTGCAGCCGCTGCGGCGCGATTTAATGGTGAAGATCCCGGTAATGTTTATTCGCGTTATACCAACCCTACTGTTCGTATGTTCCAAGAGCGTATTGCCGCTCTTGAAGGTGCTGAAGCGGCTATTGCTACTTCGTCGGGAATGGCGGCGATTCTAAGTACCTGCATGACGCTACTGGCTTCAGGCGATCACGTGGTGTGCTCGCGCTCAGTATTCGGAACTACCACGGCTTTGTTTAATCGCTACATGAAGAAATTCGGTGTAGAAACCACCTTTGTCAGTGCTACCGATCTGAACGAGTGGGAAGGGGCGATTCAAGGCAATACTAAGTTGTTGTTCGTTGAAACGCCGTCGAATCCTCTGTGTGATGTGGTAGATCTCAAAGCGTTATCAGTGCTGTCGAAAGCTAATGATTGTTTGCTGGTGGTCGACAACTGTTTTTGCACCCCCGCGCTGCAGCGACCGTTGGAGTTGGGGGCTGATCTAGTTGTACATTCGGCGACAAAATACCTAGACGGTCAGGGGCGTTGCGTCGGTGGTGTTGTGGTCGGCCCGAAAGTCCTTGTGGATGACATTGTGATTTTCTTACGTACTGCAGGGCCCACCATGAGTGCGTTTAACGCTTGGGTTTTCCTCAAGGGGCTAGAAACTCTGCGCCTGCGTATGGATGCACACTGCGCCAATGCCAATACGCTCGCGCACTGGCTCGATGAGCAACCGCAAATCGAACGAGTTTTTTACGCGGGGCTCAAAAATCACCCCGGCCATCAACTGGCCGCCGAGCAACAGCGAGGGTTTGGTGGTGTTCTGTCGTTTCGAGTGAAGGGCGATCAGGCGGCGGCATGGCGCTTTATCGATGCCACAAAGATTATGTCGCTCACGGCTAATCTCGGTGATGCTAAAACCACGATTGTGCATCCGGCCACTACCACTCATGGGCGTTTGTCTGATGAGGATAAAGCGCAAGCGGGAATTACCGATAATCTGATTCGAGTAGCGGTGGGGCTGGAAGACGTTGAAGACCTGAAAGCCGATTTACAGCGAGGGATTGCCGCGCTCTAATAGAAGCATTTCGATCGGCCTGTGGTGGTTTTATAGGCCGATTGTGCGAACCATAACAACGTAAAAAAGGGCGTACATGGAAAAGCTGATAAAAACACTGATCGATGACATTGGTCAGGTGTTGATGGGAAAAGAAGAGCAGGTTAAGTTGGCGCTTACCTGTCTTTTTGCAAAAGGGCATTTGCTACTCGAAGATCTACCTGGCATGGGCAAAACCACTTTGGCTCACGCGCTCGCCAATGTCATGGGACTCGAATACAGCCGCGTACAGTTTACCAGTGATTTACTGCCGTCGGACATCGTCGGTGTTTCGGTCTTCGATCGCAATCGCAACGATTTTTCATTTCACCCAGGACCGGTCTTTACTCAAGTCCTCTTGGCCGATGAAATTAACCGAACCACGCCAAAGACTCAAAGCGCGTTGCTCGAGGCGATGGCTGAGTATCAAGTCACCGTTGATGGTGAAACTCGCCCATTACCGACACCGTTTTTTGTGATTGCGACGCAAAACCCTTCCAGTCAATCGGGAACCTTTCCATTACCCGAGTCGCAGCTTGATCGTTTTTTGATGCGTATTGAGTTGGGTTACCCCAATTCTGATGCCGAGATGGCGATTTTGAAAGGTGAGAACCCAGCCTCGCGGGTGGATCGCTTGGTGGCTCGAATTAGTAATGAGCAGCTGTTAGAGATTCAATCCAAGGTCGAAGGGGTTCAGGCCAGTGATTCGCTGCTCGCTTATCTGCAGCGGTTGGTGGCCTTTACTCGGACTTCGCCCGAGTTTGCTTATGGGCTTTCGACTCGAGGTGCCTTGGCACTGCTGCGTTGCGCGAAAACTTGGGCGTTGATTCATGGTCGTCAACACGTTTTGCCTGAAGATATTCAGCAAGTTATGCCATCGGTTGCTGCCCATCGGTTACGTGATGCCGCAGATTACGGCGATCAAAGTGGCTATGCCTTGGTCGAGAAGCTGCTAAATTCCGTGGATGTCTTGGCCTAGGCGTCAGCTGACCTATTCAGGTGATTTGATTTTCCCCAAGCTTTGAGTAAGCCGTTTTTTATTCCGAGTTGATCGAGCTCAGAGGGTTCACCTGCTGAGCTTATTACACTTCTATTGCGCTGTGCTTTCCCCGCGTTGTTAATCCAGCTCTGCTGAATATTCTTGCACTGCTGGAGGCCGTTAGACACTCAAATTGGTCAGCAGCGTCTTTGCCTAAGAGCAGAAAAATCTGCTGTATCAGTATCTGAAGTCCGTGCGGAAGTCGGGTTGGATCTCTATTGAAGGTTGCGAGCAGTGGCTGTTTCGGGGCGAAACCTAGGTGAACTGGCGGATGGTCACATCTTCGTCGACGACGGCAGCAGGGGCTGGGGTGTGATTGAGTGGCGCCGATTCGTCCAGTGTGTATTCAATGATACCTACGCTGATGTTGTCTTTGCCGCCGAGTAAGTTCGCGTCGTCTATCAAGCGATAGCAACACTCGAGCGCGGGTCTGTGAGTCGAGAGTACATAATCGAGCTGGCCGTTATCGAGGTATTCAGTAAGGCCGTCGGAGCACAGCATTAGCAGGCAGTTTTGTGTGAGTGGGTAGTTGTTGATCGAAGGTTCAACTTGCGTCGACACGCCTAGGGCTCGGGTGATTTGATTTCGAATTTGACTGTGACGGGCTTGATCCTCGCTGAGATTACCACTGTCGATCATCTCCTGGACAAGGCTGTGATCTTTTGTCAGTTGAACAAACCCTTGTTTGTCCCAAAGGTAGGCGCGGGAGTCTCCAAGGTGGGCAATAGTCATCTGGTCTTGCCAGATAACGGCAATGGCCACGGTTGTCCCCATTTGACTGAATTGCGGGTTTTGCTCCTTGGTTTGCAAAATTGCCTGGTTGGCGTTGTTGATGGCCTCAATCAGCGACGATTGAATCATCAGCTCTTGTTGTTTGGGGGTACAGGATTGAAAGGTGGGGCTTAGGATTTTCTCGAGATGCTCACCAATGGTGTTAACCGCAATGCTGCTGGCTGCCGCTCCTCCTGAGTAGCCACCCATACCGTCGGCCACAACAACATAGCCAAACGGGGTCTGAGGGTGGTTGTACCAGCGAATGTTGTCTTCATTTTCGTTACGTACTTGGCCGATGTCGGTACGGCCGTTAATGGCGATGTGGGGACGAGAAGAGTGAGACATGCAACAAATCCAGTTTGCAGGGCGCGCTTCCTAGTGTGCAAGTAACTTGCAGTGCGCCTTCAGTGATCAAGTTGTTGAATTCTATCCTAGATCGTTTCAGGGTTTGAAGAGATTTCTGTCATAAAGAGAATCTTTTTGTTAGCTTTTCGATGGCTGTATTCTCTGCACGTGATGCAATTCTCAAAAATGAGATTCACTCTTCTAATAAAAAAGTATCAATGTTTTTTCGTTGCAGACTAATAGACGTTTTTGCATAATGCCCGAGCATTGCAAGGGGTATTGATACCCCTGAAGGGACTTCGCAAGCGTTAAGGATTATTCAACTGTCATGGCAAGACTTCCTCGACTCAATATCGTCGACATTCCTCAACATATCGTTCAAGTCGGGCACAATAATGTCGCTTGCTTTTTTGACGATGAAGATTACGAATTTTACCTCTACTGTTTAAAGTTGGCCGCAGATCAGTATCAAGTTCATGTTCACGCTTACGTGATGCTGTCGAACTCGATTCAAATTGTTGCGACGCCGAAGGTGTCTCAGGCGATCTCTTCGATGATGCAGTCAGTAGGGCGTCGCTACGTTCAATACGCTAATCACCGCTATCAGCGCTCGGGAACCCTTTGGGCCGGTCGTTACAAATCTAGCTTAATTGATTCCCAGGCTTATTTGCTCAGTTGTTATCGTTATGTTGAGTTAAAGCCTATGATTCTAGGGGTTTCTGACGATCCTTCTGCCTATCGCTGGTCGAGCTTTCATCATCACGTGGGCGAAGAGCGTAGCCACTTGATTCAAGATCACAAACTGTATTTGGGTTTGGGCGATAGCGATGAAGAGCGCGCTCAAGGTTATCGACAGCTGTTCAATTACGATTTCGATCGGCGGCTGTTTGACTACATTGCCGAAACTGTCAGTGTCGGTCAGGTTCTTGGTGGTGATATCTTTAAAGACAAAATTGAAAAAATCGCCAATTTGACCGTTCGTCCTAAGAAGAGGGGGCGACCCAAGAAGGTGGTTGCAGACGAGCTGGGTCAAGAGGCTTAGCGCTTCTTTTTTTCTGTTGATGCTAAAGCACTAGTTTTTCTGGGTTTTTCTGGGTTTGGTTTGGGGTGGCCATTTCTACTCTTGTGAAAGTTAAAAGGCGTGATAATTAAATGGTGTCAGAGTCGAAATGTGAAGTAATTATCAGCTATCGCTTTAAGTAAAGGGTTTTAAAGTCTTTTGATTAGAGAATAAGTTCTTTGCGGAAGGTAAAAAAATAAATAGTGTCAGAGTGGGTTTAAAAAAATAAATTTGAGTTTGTCGATGTTGAAATTTCTGTTTAACTTATTCGCATTGTCCAACGGGGCAAGTTTCGAGTTTTTGTCCTTTGTTGGATGAAAGATCAAATTTAGTAAAGTCCATTAAGAAAGAGGAATTCAATCATGGCTATCTACATGAATTTTAACGGCAACTCTCCGAAAGGTAACGTAACTGCACAGGGTTACGAAGACTGGATCGAAGTTGATAACTTTAATTTTGGTATTGGTCGTGCGATTACCATGGAAGCCGGCGCAATGGCTAACCGCGAAGCTAGCCGTCCAAGCTTGAGCGAAGTCACTGTTTCGAAGGCACTTGACGCTTCTTCTGGTGGTTTGTTCAAAGCATCAGTAACTGGTGATGAAGGTGTTTTGGTCGAGATTCATGTTGTTCAAACCGGTGCGAACAATGTTGAAAAGTACGCGGTCTACAAACTTGAAGACGCCATCATCTCTTCTTACAGTGTGAACGCTTCTGCAGGTGGTCCTCCGCAAGAGTCATTGTCGTTGAGCTTTGCGAAGATCGAAGCCGACTTGACTCACGCCGATAAGACACACAAGAACACCACCAACATGCGCGTTGGTTACGACCTTACTACTGCGACTCCTTTATAAGCAGTACTTCGGCTCGAAGACAAAGCTCCGTTCGGGGCTTTGTTTTTTTGTAGGACCCTCATCGGGTTGTCAAATAAGGATGTTTGGGCAGGATTATGTCAGTACTCAATCAAGATTCTCGTCTTATTCACTTTGAGTCGCCTCTCGGGAAAGATAAGTTTATCGCGACTTACCTAACAGGCGAGGAAGCGATCTCTGAGCTTTTCCACTTCGATATCGAGCTGTTTTCTGCAGATCATGCTATTGAACAAGCTGATATTGTCGGCAAGTCGGTCACCATCACCTTATTTAATAGCGGTCTTGACAAGCCTCGATACATTCATGGTTATGTGAATCAATTTGCCTTGTTTGATATCGACGGTAACGGCATGCGTTGTTATCGAGCTTCGATCGTTCCCGGCTTGTGGTTTTCAACCCTCAGCTCCAACAATCGAGTATTTCACAAGAAAGACGCGACTAAGATCATTGAAGAAGTCCTAGGGGAATACAGTAAAGCGATTAAGTTAAAGTCAAAATTATCGGCGCAATATCTAACCCGAGAATACTGTGTTCAGTACGACGAAAGCGATCATGAATTTGTGACTCGATTGATGTCTGAAGAGGGAATTAGCTACTATTTCGAGCATGCTGCGGGCAGCCATACTTTGGTTCTTGCCGATGATAGCCAAAATTATTTCGACTGTTGCAACGAAGCCGTCGAATACGATGGTGGTGGCAGTCAGCCAACAAAAAATACCGTTCATAAGTGGTCTCGTCAGTTTCAATACCACACTGGCGGATATGAGTTTAAAGACTACAACGAATTCACCACCACGAAGGACAACATTCAGACCATCAAGACTAAGAACCGTCTAAATGATGTGTCTGGATACAAGTATCGTCAGTACGGCGATTATCACTTTTGCCTCGAGGGTGAACCTCACGTTCACGAGTTAAAAACCAACAGCAATAAAGAGACCGCTAAGCGCTCCATTGAGTTTGATGAGTATGGTTTTGATCGCGCTAATGGCAGCAGCGATGTGACTCAGTTGGCTGCAGGTGGTCGCTTTAAGTTGGATCATTGTGTTAAAAGCGAATGCGACAAGTACCTATTATTAGCGTTGAATATTACGGTGTCCGACGGTAATCATCGCGATACCGAATACAAAAATCAGTTTGAGTGTGTTCCTGCCTCAGTCAATCCACGTCCTGATCCGGTACGACAAAAGCGTTTGATCAGCTATCCTCAGCTGGCCACGGTTGAAGAGGTAAAAGCCACGGCAGCTGAAAGTTCCGAAGACCTCTATACGCAGGTCAAAATCAAATTTCCATGGAATACCAAAGACGCTAGCTGTTGGGTGCGAGTGGTGCAGGCCTATGCCGGCAAGAATTGGGGGGCGAATTTCGTGCCTCGAGTAGGGCAAGAGGTTGTCGTTGAGTACATTAATGGTGATCCCGACAGACCGATAGTGACCGGTGCTGTTTATAACGGAACCAATACCGGGCCCAACTACACCTCGACTCAGAGTGGTTGGAAATCGCAGTTTGACAGCAGTAAGTTCAACGAGCTGCGTTTCGACGACAAAGATAAGTCCGAAGAGATCTATATGGAAGCGGGCAAGGATCACAACTTCCTGATTCATAACGATCAGAGCGGGAAGATCGAAAACGATCAAACTCTTGAAGTACTTCAAAATCGTTCAATTACAGTCACCGAAGGCAATGAGTCGACCACCGTCAGTAAGGGGGATCAGTCTTATACCGTCAGTAAGGGCAATCAGACAACCACCATTGCATCGGGCACTCAAACGATTGATGTGAAAGGAGCGATTAAAATTACCTCAAAGACGTCACTTGAGTTGAAGGTCGGTGGCAGCACCATCAAGATGACACCGGCGGGTATCGAAATGAAATCAACAAAAATCGATTGCAACGCCAGTGCCATGGGAACCGTTAAGGCCGGCGGTATTTTAACGCTCAAAGGCGGTCTCACGAAAGTGAACTAGGAACGATAGTACATGAGTGATTGGATTAAAGTGGAAGCAATAAACGCCTCCGAGCTAATAGAGCATTTTGATCTTGAAGATGGTGCCGAGCAGGTCCTTCACCCGGATATGAACCCTGAAGGCGGTGTTCGAGCGCTTGTGGCGGGAGATTTTTTATACGATGCAGTAAAGCTGCTGGCCCATGGTTTGCCCAAGCGCGAAGCTGTGTGGTGGTTGTGTATTGTCGCTCGTCAGGTACAAACGCCGGAGACCGACTCCGACAATGTCGATGCATTGATTGCCGCCGAGGCGTGGGCGAGAAAGCCAACTGAAGAGAATCGTTTGCGCTGTCGTACTCTTGCTGAAAAGACTAAGTACGCAACTTCCGCTAGCTGGGCTGCAACTGCTGCAGCTTGGTCCACGGGCAGTATGGCGCCAGAAGGTGAGCCTGAGATTGAACCGCCGTTTTATTTGTACGCCCACGCGGTCGCGGGAGGTGTAACCCTAGCGGGGATTGCCCTCGATGAAGACGATCCACAAGCGGCGATAAAGCACTTTATTGAACAAGGTACGAACTTGGCTGAAGGCGGTAATGGTTTACTCGCCGAGGCATCACTGGGGGAGGCGTCCTAATGGGAAAACCGGCGTCACGTATAACGGATATGCATGTTTGTCCCGCTGTTAATCCTGGTCCTGTGCCTCATGTTGGCGGTCCTATCGTGGTACCTGGAGGCCCCACGGTTATTATCGGTGGGCTGCCATCTGCCACGGTAGGAAGTACCTGCGTTTGTGTCGGTCCGCCAGATACAGTCGCCACCGGCAGCGCCACGGTACTCATTTGCGGAAAGCCCGCAGCGAGAATGGGTGACAGTACTGCGCACGGGGGTAAGATTGTGGTAGGTTGCCCGACAGTGTTGGTGGGAGGTTAGATTGCTGAATCCCAGCGCTTAATAAGCCCTCTCAAAAAGGGAGGATAGCATGGTTCTTTGAAGGCGTTGTGAGGTTGCTAACCTGTTGCATACCCGTCGCTCCCAATTTGTCAATTGAGTATCATACGGGGTCTTACCAGATGTTGGATGTTAGTGGGTTAGATTGAATAGTGAATGCCGTTTAGGACGAAAGATGTGAAACGATTATGAAAAAAGTAATCTTCTTTGTGAGTTTGTGTTTGGTTTCAAGTGTAGGGGTAGGTATGTCAATTCTTGATGTTGGTAAGGTTTGTACCTTTTCGGCGGTTTCCGGCGTTATTACAAAAGATGGCCAGCCAGTTAGAAATGCCAGAATAGTTAGAGTCGTTGATTTCCAGAGTAAGTCGCAGGATGAGACTACGACGGATGAATATGGGCGCTTCTCGATGCCTGCCCTATTTGAACGAAGTGTTACCAAATTGCTGCCTCAGGAATTTGTTGTGGGGCAGTCGCTGCTGATAGAAGACGGCGGGGACTTGCAAGAGTTTCACATGGGGGTAAAAAGGCAGTCGGAAGAAAATGTCGAGTCAAAAGGGGTGCCGTTAGATGTGATTTGCGAATTGTCCGATGAAAACTCCGCTTTTTATATTGATGGAAACGCTTTTGTTACCAAGTGTAAGTGGGATGCTGAGCACGACGTAATTGATACTGGATTTTAGCTCAGTGCGATAGATCGACATAGAAAACATGAATTCATTGATGCTTTCTTTATTAAAAAATTAGAGTTTAACTGTGCCCGGAGGGTCCAAGGATGAGATTTACACCCCAGCAAAGTTCTTCGCTTGCGAATAGTGTATACGCATTGAGTCGAACGAGTTCTTTTGAAAAAGCGTACCAGTTGTTGAATGCCACGTATCAAGGCAATTTTAAGTTCTCCGAGTCTAACTTGGTGGCCGGAAAAACTGGTGCTGGTATTTTAAAAGTGAAAACAGGGTTTGGTTTTCTTTTGGAGGGGCAAGGCAATTATGAAGGCAATGCCGTCATTGTATTCAGGGGGACGCAATACCTTGCAGACTGGCTTAGCAATGCCAACATTCTCTATAGTAGATCCAGTAAAGGTTACCGGGTGCATGATGGATTCAATCAAGCGTTTCGATCTATGTTGCCTGGCATCAAGGAGTTTGTTGCCGCTCTCCCCGTGGGTACAGAGGTTCATTGTGTCGGTCACAGTTTAGGCGGTGCTTTAGCAACGATTACTGGAGAGTGGGTGGCGAATAACTCATCTTTGAAGCCACGTGTTTATACCTTTGGGTCGCCAAGGGTAGGTTTTACTGATTTTGCCGAGGGCTGCACGTCGTTGTTGGGATGTGAGCGAATCTATCGGACCTACCACACGTCAGATATTGTTCCTTGTATCCCTATTTGGCCTTTTACACATACACCCTATAAATCTAAGGATTACGGCATCAAGACTCCAGGGTTAGTGCCGGGAGCTGAATGGCATGATATGTCGGCTTATGAAAAAAATGTAAAAAAGAAAAGCTGGGATGTTCTCTATAGCGAGCGACCTGTTCCTCGCAATGATGCGGGAATTGAACAATGGTTAAAGAAGAATGTTAGGGTTCCAAGTACTATGGAAGCGCTTGAGTGGATTAGCGATGCCATTGGCTACGTGGTTCGAAAGTGTGTCTCTGCAGTAGCATCAACAATCGACTTTGTCGGTGCGTCTATGTTTACTATTATGGATAAGCTGTCCTACATTTTGTCGAAAGCAATGCGTATCGATGAACTACTTAGTGATTGGGTTCTTTACCTAATGAGGAAAATTTCTAATTTTCTAGGTAAGGCGTCAGCGATTGAGCCGACAGATATATCGAGAGAAACTATTCGTAATTTGTTGACTCAGTTGTCGAAAAAAGCCAATGAAATGGCGTATCAGGCTTTGAGTAAGACTTTGGCTGATGGACGGGCTATATAAGTTTAAGAGAATTTTTTCTCGTTGGAATGGCGAGGTATTTAACGCAATGCTGAAGCAGGTGGCTGTTTTGGCTTTCACGTTGCTAGTTTTTTCTGAGGGATCAAATGCGATGTCGATCTCTGGAGTTTGGCGGAGCTGTGTTTTTTCAGGTGTTAAGGTTGTTGTTTTACAGAGAGGGAAGCCTGTTGTCGGGGCCGAGGTTACGCGGATTTCAGAATGGCAAAAGCAAAAACTAGAAAAAACGGTAACTGATTCTCGCGGTCAATTCTCGTTTCCAGATCTTTTTGAGAACTCATTGGCTGGTATTATACCGTTTACTGAGTTTGTTGCTTCTCAGCAAATTCTTGTTCGAGTTGGCACTGAAAATTTTGAAATTTGGGCCAACGGTAAGCGCAGCGCTAAAAAGAACTCTGAGTTAGGTGGTATTCCTTTGGAGCTTGTTTGCGAGCTCAATGACAATGTTCGTTTAGTGGAAGAGTTCGGCTCTTTGCTGGTAACGAATTGCCGTTGGTAAAGGGGGTGTCTCCTGATTTGTTTGGTGTTCGTGCACATACGCAGCGATCTCAGATAGAATTGTATACTAGTTTATAGGGGGTAATCAGAACAGCCTTCACTGCCGAAGGTTAGATATTCGTCGTTGTTCCAGAAATCTCTGGATTGAAACGAAAGTAGAAAGCTCTGGGCATAGAGCAGACAACGTTCTTTCTGGCTGGATATTGTAGGGTCGTCCAGAAAGCGTTGTTTCAAATCATTAGCAGTCAGCCTTAGCTTTGTCATGGCGATGCCATTGTCGCCGCCATCGAACAACATCAAATTTTCATCGTCATTACTCCAAGATTTCCACTCGGGCTGGTTTGCGTCGCTGCCTGTACCAGGGTATCCGTGGTGGGCGAAGTGTCCCCAATAATTCATCATCGCTTGGGATAGTTGTAGGCGCTCGTCGCGATTGCTCTCGGTATTTACGTAGGGAATTACCAGACCTTTCTCGAAGTCACCAAAGACAAAGCTGATTTCAAGCGCATGGCCTGCGCCTAATAATGCGGGTAGGTCTGCCAACCAATTTGAGGGGCTGTTGTCCCAATCGAAGCGATAGGCAAAGACGTGATCGGGTTGGTGTAAACTGAGCCTTGAGGCTGGTTCATCAACTGCGAGAGTTTTCCACTGCTCAGAAAAGTATGAGGCGTAACGTTGGTATTTTTCAGGGTCTTTTATTCGCGGTAGAAACCCCCAGGCCTGTTCTACCCAGTTATCGTCTTGCGACATAAACACTTTCATTTCATCGCGATTACTGCCAATAAGCGTGGGCACGACATTGAGCTGCGCAGCGTCTTCGAGTATCGACATTAGCGTCGCTTTCGGGAGTACGTAACCATCGGCGAGGCTCTCTGGAGCGCTGAACATACCAGTGCTAACAGAATTTATATGGCGCATAAGTTGCTGCGGTGATTTGCTGCGTAAATAGCGGGATAACAACTCGTCACTTTGGTTTTCAGCAAACTCTGCCAGTTGCAGTTTGGTATCAATTTTTTTGTCATCAATGAGTAGTTGAGCGAGAACTTCGTTACTGCTAGTGCCCAAGAAACCCGTTCCATTGTTTACCAGTGCCTCGGCTTCTTCCATGTGCGTAGTTTGAGTTGAGCCGCTCTGGATAATGGCTTTATGAAAGAGGCCTTTTGCCAAGGGGGAGGTGAGTAGCGAATAGACATTGTGCCCACCTGCGGATTCACCGAATAGAGTGACATTTTTTGGATTGCCACCAAACGTCGCAATGTTCTTTTGAACCCAGTTTAGCGCCGCGATCATATCCAGTACGGCGAAATTGCCCGAGGCATCAGCCGCGGATGTGCTGGTGTTTCTCAGGCTTTGGTGGGCGAAGCTTCCGAATAACCCCAGGCGGTAGTTAATGCCCACGTAAACGACATTTTGATCGCTGGCCAAATGACTGCCTCGGTAGGTGTTAGCAGTGCCAGCGGTATTGCCTCCTCCGTGAATCCATAGCATGACTGGTAGTGATCTATCGGGTTCCATATCTTTTGGAGTCCAGATATTTAATGTTAAGCAATCCTCACTGCCGACAATGTCGCGGTCGTCGCCATCGACTCCCGCCATAATCCCGCCAAATTGTGTACAGGGTTGGCCCAGTTGAATGGCTTCGTATGTATCCGTTTGCACCTGAGGCGGTCGGGGGGCTTTCCAGCGCAATTCGCCCACAGGAGGCTTGGCAAAGGGAATACTCAGCCATGCGTGGGTATTATGATCGTCGCTAAAGCCCACCACGGGGCCCTGTTGGGTCTGGCGAACACTGGTGGGGTCTACTGCTCTCGGTGGGTCTTCCTTGGAGCTACAAGCGCATAGGGCTATGCTGAACAGTCCGAAGATGAGGTGTATTAGTTTCATGAGTGCCTCCCTGCTTTGTTTGTATGGGACTGCTGCACACTGCCGCCAGATATATCCCTTGTTTATCACTACAAATTAGATCATTAGTTTGCTTTTCCTCACAAGGTCGAATGGGGTCATGCTCTGGGGCGAGAGGCTGCTTGATACTTGCTTAGCCGGCCGCGATAACGTCTAATCATCAGTGTGTTTTTCAGTCGCCAATGACATTCTTTATGATCGCCAGTCGAACCCGTTTGGATCGCTACCTCAGTCAACAGCTTGGTATTAATCGCCGTGATGTGCGCTTGTTACTCGCCCAACAGCGTGTATTGATCGATGGAATAGTGGCTACCGCGATTCATCAAGTTGTCAATCCTTTCAGCTCGGTGCTAGTGGACGGCGATTGTTTACATCAAGCGCAGCGCCACTATGTCATGTTGAACAAACCCAAAGGCGTGGTCAGCGCCACGAAGGATGATAAGCATCCAACTGTGATGGATCTACTGCCACAAGAGTTGCAGGGTCAACTTCATATTGTGGGTAGGCTGGATTTCAACAGTACTGGCTTGATGTTATTGACTAACGATGGCCATTGGTCACGGGCTCTGACTCAGCCTGAGACTAAGGTGCCAAAAACCTATCGCGTCGAAGTCGCGAAACCGATCACCGATGAGTGTGTTCAAGGCTTTCGTGAGGGGATGCACTTTTCCTTTGAGGATGTGTTTACACGGCCTGCAGTGTTGAATCCTATGGCTCCTAAGATTGCAGAAGTGGTGCTGGAAGAGGGGCGTTATCATCAGATTAAACGGATGTTTGCTCGATTTGATAATAAAGTGATTGAGTTGCATCGAGAATCGATTGGTAGTTTGGTGTTGGATGCGTCTTTAACTCCAGGAGAGTCTAGAGTATTGAAGTCTGACGAGTTACTTTCTCTCAATCAATTGACAGGATTAACGAGAATCTCCTAGAGCTGTTGAATGATAGGCTCCGTTTTAATCGCTTTTTCAAAAAAATTGAGAGTCAAAACTCTAGCGGCCATAATTTTAACTAAGCACCGTTTTAATGGGGTGCAGGGCTTACTGTGTCATACGGCCAATTTTTCTACAGGAGATAAGCTTGCGTGAGTCATCTCAATAGAGATTCGAAAAAGAAATCCATTTCACTGGTGTTGGGAAGTGGTGGTGCGCGTGGATTAGCTCACATAGGCGTGATTCGAACGTTAGAGCAGCAGGGGTACCACATAGCATCCGTCGCTGGTTGTTCCATGGGGGCATTGGTGGGTGGGATCTACGCCGCCGGCAAACTGGATGAGTTCGAGCAGTGGGTATTGTCGGTCGACAAATTGGATATGGTCAACCTATTGGATATCGCTTGGGGGGCAGATGGACTGGTAAAGGGTGACAAGATTATAGCCGCGTTAATGGCCATGGTGGGGGATGTGGCTATTGAGTCTTTACCGATTAAATACACCGCAGTTGCTGCAGATATCAGTCATGAAAAAGAAGTATGGATGAACTCAGGTTCCTTGTTTGAAGCCATCCGTGCATCGATTTCACTGCCAATGTTTTTCACGCCGGTGAAACATAAAAACTCGTTTTTAGTGGATGGCGGTGTACTAAATCCGGTGCCTATCGCGCCAACATTTAATGATCAAACTGACGCAATTTTTGCCGTCAATCTCGGCGGCGCATTTCAGGCGTTAGAAAAAGTGCATGAGCCACAAGCGATTGAGGTCGCAGACGATTCCATACACACTCAGATCGTTGGTTTTATCAATCGCTTGGCGGGTACTAATCTATCGCTGGGTGAAACGCCTGAGCCGAAAGAACAAAAACTCGCCTTTTACGATGTTGCCAATCAGGCATTCGATTCTATGCAGAGCACCATCGCGCGTCAAAAGTTGGCCGCCTATCCGCCAGATCACGTTATCGAGTTACCACGCAATGCTTGCGGTACCTTGGAGTTTCATCGAGCCGCTGAAATGATTGCCTTAGGTGAGAAAAAGACTCAGCAATGTTTGGCTCAGATGATCCAGCGTTGAGCTCTCCCAGACGCCCTGGTTAAAACGTTGAAGACTCTTTCGTCCTGAGCTGCGGGGCTTGATGATCAAACGGTATTGGTGCTAAGGCTCCGATTGAGGTAAGCTGCGCGCCTTTTCATAGATGGTTAACTGTGTTTTCAGTGGCCATCTAGGACGTCGGGCGCAACTGAAATTCTAGTGGAGCGCATCATGGCGTCATCCATTCGCCAATAGAGTCCGCTTCATGAGTTTTACTACCCTCGGATTATCCGCCCCGATTCTCGATGCCGTTGCTAAGCAAGGCTACGACACTCCGTCTCCTATTCAAGCACAAGCGATACCCGCCGTACTCGAGCGCCGCGACGTAATGGCGGCCGCGCAAACGGGCACCGGTAAAACGGCGGGTTTTACCTTACCTTTGCTCGAAATCTTATCGCAAGGGCCAAAGCCTGCGGCGAATCAGGCCAGAGCCCTTGTGCTTACGCCAACTAGAGAGCTAGCAGCCCAGGTTGCTGAAAGTGTTGAGACCTATGGTGAAGGCCTGCCTCTGACCTCTACCGTGGTGTTTGGTGGTGTAAAAATTAACCCTCAAATGCAACGTCTGCGCCGAGGTGTAGATGTTTTGGTTGCTACGCCGGGTCGATTGTTGGATTTGTATCAGCAGAATGCCATTCGTTTTAAAGACCTTGAAGTCTTGGTGTTGGACGAAGCCGACCGCATGCTCGACATGGGCTTTATTCACGACATCCGCAAAATTTTGGCGCTTTTGCCTAAGCAGCGTCAGAATTTGATGTTCTCAGCGACCTTCTCGGATGAGATTCGCCAGTTAGCAAAGGGGATTGTCAATAATCCCGTCGAGGTCTCTGTGACACCTCGTAACCAAACGGCTGAGACGGTCACTCAGTGGATCTATGGCGTTGATAAGAATCAAAAGACACCGTTGTTGGTGAAGTTGATTAAAGACAACGGCTGGGATCAGGTGTTGGTGTTTTCAAAAACCAAGCATGGCGCCAACCGTATTACCAAGCAGTTAGAAGCTCAGGGTATTACCGCTGCTGCGATTCACGGTAATAAAAGCCAGAGTGCGAGAACCAAAGCGCTGGCTGATTTCAAAGCCAAGAATATTCGTATTTTGGTCGCCACCGATATCGCCGCTCGCGGTCTGGACATCGATCAGCTACCCCAGGTGGTCAATTACGACTTGCCCAACGTAGCGGAAGACTATGTTCACCGTATTGGCCGTACCGGACGCGCCGGTGCCAGTGGACACGCGGTGTCATTGGTTACAGCAGATGAGTTTAAGCTGTTGACCGCCATTGAGCGCTTAACCAAACAACTCATCGATCGAAAGGAAGTTGAGGGTTTTAGCCCTGTCCATCCTTTGCCCCAATCGCGTCTGGATACTCGTCCGATCAAGCCTAAGAAACCCAAAAAGCCAAAAGTGGGCCACCGCGATGGTCAGCGTTCAGGAGAAAACTCTCAAGGACACAAGCCTCATGGCGGCCGAGCCAAGGGTTCTGGGGGTGGTAACAAGTCCTCAGGTGGTCGAGGCGGAAACAGCGGAGGAAATTCAACTGGGGCACCAAAAGCGCGTCGTCGTCGACCTTCTCCGGTAAATGGTAATAAATAGTCGTCCTGTGACTAGGGAGTTGCCTTAGTCAGGCTTGGCGGCGTCCCGACGCCGCTTGCGCTTTTCCCAGTTGCGTAAAACATGCCAGCGCCAAAAAAGCTGGATCGAGATATAGCCCAAGCCGCCAAACACCACACCGCACAGCAAGCTTCCGACCACCAAGGGTTGCCACAGTTTGGTGAATTCGGTGGTAAACCACTCCCGCGAAAACTCCAACGTGAATTCAATCGAAGGGCTATCGAGCAGCCATCGACCTAGCTCGTAAGTGGCATAAAAGATGGGAGGGATAGTGACAGGATTGGAGATCCAGACCAAGGCAACGGCGATGGGTAAGTTGACACGACAGATCAGTGCCAGCAACGCGGCCAGAGGCATTTGCCCCAAAATCGGTAAAAATGCAGTAAAGAGGCCAATAAAAAACGCCCCCGAGACCGAGTGACGGTTCAGGTGGAATAGGTTCGGATCATGGAGCAAGTGGCTCATGAAGTTCAGCGCTGGACGCTTTTTGAACTCTGCCGGATCCGGTAACCAGCGTTTAAATATCTTTTTGGCCATTCAGTTGCCATAAGCTGACTTTCAAGGCGCAACATTATGCACGTAAAGCAGGTCTAACTCTAGCGAAGCTTTGTATTGCTTAAGCGGTTGTTTTGCCAGATAAAAGTCGTTGATAGTTATGCTCAAAACCCGTCCCAATCTGTCGTGTAAAGACGAGCAGATCGAGCCCCTTTTGAGGTTTTTAGATCAAGTCAACAATCTGCTTGGCCGCATTGTACGGCGTGGTGGTATTGTCGATCACCGCCTGTTGTAAGCTCGGCATCTTTTCTTGAACTTGAGCGCTCTGCTTTAAGCGTAGCTCAATCATTTCGTGAATGAGTTTGTTCATCCATTGAGAGTTTTGGTGGGCGCGCTTTTCATAAAACGCGTTATTGTCGATGGCTAATTGTTGATATTCACTGATCATCTCCCAAATGTCGCTGATGCGTTCATTTTCGAGGGCAGAGCAAGTTTCTACTCTAGGGTTCCAAAAGCTACCATGCTTGATCAAATGAAAGGCGTTCTGGTAGTGGGTTTTTGTGCGGCGAGCCAAATTAATGCTTTCACCATCGGCCTTATTGATCACCAGTGAATCGGCAAGCTCCATGATGCCGCGCTTGATGCCCTGCAGTTCATCGCCGGCATTGGGAATCATCAGCACCAAGAAAAAGTCGACCATGGCAGCCACTTCGTATTCCGATTGGCCCACACCCACGGTTTCCACCAGAATCACGTCGTAGCCGGCAGATTCGCACAGCAGCATGGTTTCCCGGGTTTTTTGTGCAACGCCGCCTAGCGCGCCCTCAGAGGGGGAGGGGCGGATAAAAGCATTCTCTTCTCGCGACAGTTCTTCCATGCGAGTTTTATCGCCCAAAATACTGCCACCTCGGACGGGTGAGCTGGGATCGACGGCCAGCACCGCGACCTTTTTACCTTCAGAGATGAGGAACTTGCCGAAGGCCTCGATGAAAGTGGATTTTCCCACGCCGGGAATACCACTGATGCCGATGCGGATACTCTTGCCGGTACTTGGCAGGATCTGTTCGAGAATGTGCTGGGCTTGAGTGCGGTGTTGGTCGAGTTTACTTTCGACCAAGGTAATGGCTTTTGCCAGTGCGCGGCGATTGCCGCTTTGCAGTAAATCCAAGTCGATAGTGGGCATAGATGAATAACTCTCGCGTCCGTCAGTACCGTTGCATTTGACGTGCAGCGGCTCGAGTGTGTGATTGTGTCGAGACGACAAACTAAAAACTATGGGTGAATGTTAGCAACAATTTTAAGTTTATAGACTGGAGTGAAACACAAAAAAATGCCCCCAAAAGGGGGCAAACCATAGTACAGCAATCGATAGTACAGCAATTGTTATTGGGATAAAGCCGTCACCACCTTCGCAGCGCTGCTCTATCACCAAAAAGTTATGCGCTGGCCTTGCGAACCTCGTCCAGCACTTGTCGAGCGGAAACGGGGATCTTGGTGCCTGGACCAAAGATACCTTTCACGCCTGACTCATAAAGATAATCGTAATCTTGTTTCGGGATGACTCCGCCGGCTACCACGATGATATCGTCAGCGCCTTGTTTCTTAAGCTCGGCGATCAACTCCGGCACCAAGGTTTTGTGTCCAGCTGCCTGTGAAGAAACGCCAACCACGTGCACGTCGTTTTCGACCGCTTGTTTGGCCACTTCTTCCGGCGTTGAAAACATTGGGGATAAATCGATATCGAAGCCTACGTCGGCAAAGGCGGTGGCAATGACTTTAGCGCCGCGATCGTGTCCGTCTTGGCCCATTTTGCACACCAGCATACGGGGGCGACGGCCTTGCTCATTCTCGAAGGCTTCGATATCAGACTTAATTGCCTGCCAATCGCTGTCGTCTTCGTAAGGCGCGCCGTACACACCAGAAATGGTGCGAGCTTGAGCGTTGTAACGACCGAACTCTTCTTCCATGGCATCGGAGATTTCGCCCACGGTGGCGCGCAAGCGAGAAGCTTTGATCGACAGGTCGAGCAAGTTACCTTCACCGGTTTTTGCGCATTCGGTGATGGCGGCCAGAGCGGCTTTAACTGCGTCGTTGTCGCGCTTGGCTTTAATTTCATTGATGCGTTTGATCTGAGAATCGCGCACGGCAACGTTATCGACTTCGAGAATTTCCAAGTCGTCTTCTTCTTCAAGAACGTATTTGTTCACGCCAACGATAACGTCTTCGCCGCGATCGATTCGGGCTTGTTTCTTGGCGGCAGATTCTTCAATACGCAGTTTTGGAATACCGGCTTCGATGGCTTTGGCCATGCCACCGTTCTCTTCGATTTCTTCAATCAATGTCCAAGCTTTGTCGGCCAGATCTTGGGTCAGAGATTCCATCATGTAAGAACCGCCCCAAGGATCAACCACTTGAGTGATACCGGTTTCTTCTTGCACGATGATCTGAGTATTGCGAGCGATACGCGCCGAGAACTCGGTGGGCAGTGCAACCGCTTCATCGAGTGCGTTGGTGTGCAGTGACTGAGTGCCACCAAAGACCGCGGCCATGGCCTCGATGGTGGTGCGAACCACGTTGTTGTATGGGTCTTGCTCGGTCAGGGACCAGCCAGAGGTCTGCGAGTGAGTCCGTAGCATGGATGACTTAGGATTTTTTGGGCCGAATTCGCTCATGATGCGTTCCCACAGAAGACGACCGGCACGCAGCTTGGCGATCTCCATGTAGAAGTTCATCGAAATGCCCCAGAAGAACGACAATCGTGGCGCAAAGGCGTCGACGTCGAGGCCAGCAGCCAGAGCCGTGCGAACGTATTCGCGACCGTCAGACAGGGTGTAGGCCAATTCCAGTGCAGCATCGGCACCCGCTTCTTGGATGTGGTATCCAGAAATCGAGATCGAGTTAAACTTCGGCATAAATTCCGAGGTGTAACCGATGATGTCACCAATGATCTTCATCGAAGGGGCAGGTGGGTAAATGTAGGTGTTGCGCACCATGAATTCTTTCAAGATATCGTTCTGAACGGTGCCTGCAAGTTTGTCTTGCGAAACGCCTTGCTCTTCAGCGGCAACGATATAGTTGGCCAGAATCGGCAAGATGGCGCCGTTCATGGTCATGGAAACGGAGACTTTATCCAGCGGAATACCGTCGAACAAAATCTTTGAATCTTCAACCGAATCAATGGCAACACCGGCTTTACCAACATCACCAGAAACGCGCGGATGATCCGAATCATATCCGCGGTGTGTGGCCAAATCGAAGGCAACAGAAACACCTTGAGCACCGGCTTTCAGGTTCTTACGGTAGAAAGCGTTGGATTCTTCGGCGGTGGAGAACCCCGCGTACTGGCGAATAGTCCAGGGGCGGCCGGCGTACATGGTTGCCTGCGGACCACGAACATAAGGTGCCATGCCGGGCATGGTATCGGCGTGCTCTAAATTCTCGGTATCAGCCTTGGTGTAGAGTGGCTTGATATTGATGCCTTCTGGCGTGTGCCAAGTCAGATCTTCTGGGGTTAAACCTTTGGTCTGTTTGGTGGCCAGTGCTTCCCACTGCTCTACCGTTGGCTTTTTGGTGTCGGACATAAAGATTGCTCTCATTGTCTCGCTCAGTGCGAGTATCGCCTAAGCGTTATGTTGCTGGAGTTAATCCACTAGTTAATCATACTCATAACCCTAGCAGGATTGAGAGTGTTGCCTAAATGATGGATTATCTTGCTGTCTATATTGTATTTGTTTGGGTGATTGGCCGGGCCAAGAGCGATCAGTGATCGCCCTGTGGTTGGTTTAGCTCAATCAATACGCCGTCACAGCTTTTGGGGTGAATAAAGATCACCTTGCTGTTGTGGGCACCTAAACTCGGCTTATCAGACAAAAACTGATAGCCCTTGGCTTTCAGGCGTTCCACATCGGCTTCGATGTCGTCACTGCGAAAGCACAAGTGATGTAAGCCGCCGCCTTTTTTCTCGAGGTAGCCTGCAATCGGGCCTTCGCCATTGAGTGGATGGACCAGCTCAATGCTGGTCTCTGGCACTGGGAAAAATGCGGTGCTGGTTTTTGCATCAGCGACATCTTCGCTACCTTTGTAGGTTAGCTCGAAATCTTCCATAAAGCGCTTGATGGCTTTTTCCAAATCCGGAACGGCGATGGCAATGTGATCCAATGCTACGATCATTTGATAATCCTCTTTACAGTCCGATTTATGCCTGTGGCAAAACGCTCAAAAATTTATTGGTTGCATTTTGACGACGCTCTTTCATTTCGGCTGGAGTTTCTTCAACAACGATTTCATCCGGCGTGATCTTAAACAAAGGTTGACCGCTCTTGATGATGGTGCCGTCGGCTTCAACCAGCACTTGCTCGATGGTACCGGCAAACGGTGCGTTTACTTTGTTGAACATCTTCATGACTTCGATGATGTACAGCGGTTGGCCAGCTTCGAAATGGGTGCCAACTTCAACAAACGGCGGCATACCTGGGGCTTCGCACGAATAGAACATACCGCCGGTAGGGGCGAGGATCTCGTCAGACTTGGCAACCGGTGGCGGAACCAAGACTTTTGCCATGGCTTTCTGCAAGGTTTCTTCGGTCAGATTTTGTGGGATCTCAATGCTCAGATCTTCATTAACTTTTAGATCGAAGAAACTTGTGGTCGATGCGATGTACGGCAGTAGGCTCAGTACTTCAACACCTGCTTGGTAGCCTGCGTGAGCGGCTTGGGCAGCTTGCCATTGGTCTGCTTCGATGCCCGCAGGAGCTGCACCGGCAAGGGCAGTTTCAACGGCGGCAAAATCATTGGTGCCGAGTTTTTCTTCCAGTGCGTCGTAGAAGGCCACTGCTTGCGACAAGATTTCGTTGTCGTGATCCCAGATCATGCTGGCAGCAGGTTTACTGTTGCAGAAGTCTAAGTTCAAGAAGTGGTAAGTGTCGGCCAAGACGCGAACAAGGTTTGTGTTCCAGCTTACTTTACCGTTTTCGAGGGAGAAGTTGTGTTGGTTGATCGACAACCAGCCCGCCAGCATGTGCGGCTCAGCCAACAACATTTCAACAGGGCGAGTCAGTAAAATCTGTTTACGCTCTAGGACTTCTTTCAGCGAAAGCTTGGCGTCTTTGTCGGCCGCCTGGTTGATCGCACTTTGGCAAACTTGTTGGTAGGCGTAAGTGAGATCCAAATTGTTGGCTTCTTGCTTAAGCAAACCCACTGCGGTCAGGTAAGGCACGATAAAGTTAGTGCTTGGGCGGGCGTTGATGTTGTTGCCCAAAAACCAGTTAACGAGGCCGTAGTGAAATTCTAAGTTGGTGGCTAAATCTTTGCCGCGCAACTCGGTCACTCGCAGAACTTCGGCCATGGCTTGGTAGGTGCTGGTGCGATCGTTGCCGATGGTCAGCAGTAGTGCAATGTTGGAGTCGTAAGCGCCGGCCAAGTGATACTTCATGAAAACATCGGTATCAGGGTTGTGCATGCTGATGCCTTGGTCATCGCGAATTTCGCCGTCGATGGGGTTCGACCAGTTCTCGATTACGCCGCCGGCGTGTGGTGCCAGTGCTTGGTTGGTGGCGTTCATGCGCGCTTCAACCGAGGCCTTGCTGCGCAGTTGGCGGGTAGGCTTTGGCAGACGTGGGCCGTGAGCGGCTAACAACATCATGGTTTCAACCAAAGACTCAACCACGAAGCTCTCGTTGGCATTGTCTGGGTTGGTGAAGGTTAGGTTGTAGCAGAGCTCGGTGACACGATGCTCTACCTGAATACGGGTATTCATTTCCATGAAGTAGTGGGCTTCGCCATCGACGATACACTCGAAGGTGCCGAGCGAGTCGAGCTTAACCGCCTCACCAAAGACAGCACCTTCGTGCTCCATCTTTTGTAAGATAACCAGATCTTTTTTCAGTTGCTCAGCTTCGGCGGTTTTGCCGGCAGCTTCTGCGGTGTTGATTGCGTCTTGCAGCTCTTCTTCGGTGACCGAAACTTCAAGCAGCTTTTGTTCGTGCATTTGCAGTGAGCAGTCACGGCCGCCCATGGTCATGCACCAGTCGCCGTTACCAATCACTTGGATCTCTTGGTGGCGAGTGGTGTCGATGTTCATTTCGATCAACACGTTTTTGTTGTCGCCAACGCCGTTGGTTTTTAGCTCAATCAAACATTCAACCACCAATGAAGGAACGCCTTCTGCGGCTTTTTCGACACGCTCTTCAAGGCTTTCGCCGTCGTAAGAGTTAGCCGACTGCAAAATTCGTTGTCCTTTACCACCACCACCGGCGATGGCTTTTAGGCGGAAACGATTGTTCGGCTTTTCTGCCAACATGCGTTTGGCTTCAACTTGCAGTGCCAAGCCAATATCGCTTGAATCGATGATGTCGATACCTGCGGCGTAAGAGGCAGCCAAAAGCGCGAGGGCTTTTTCTTCGTCATCTTTACAGGCGGCAAAGTCAACGTCTAGGTTGTTATCTTTGGCGCAAGCTGCGAGACCGTCTTTACCGTACTTGGCAAACAGGGCGAGACTGGTGGCGTTGTTGACGCCCGGGGTTACCGATACGCCGGTTTCTAGTGCGGTGCGTTTTGCCTGATCTTTCATGCCCGCAGATTTCTGCGTGAAAGAGCAAGGGCCGATAAAGTTAAGTCCGGCTTTTTCCATGCCTTCAACCATTTCGGCGTCTTCCGACATGAAACCGTAACCGGCGAAGATGCAGTTGTAACCATTGCTCTTGGCGATGTTTACAATTTGTTTGATGCGCTGAGCACGCTCTTCTTTGTCGGCGCCGCTGTAGTCGGGTACACGATGTACACGAGAGGGATCGGTCAGTTTACGCAGCTCGGGGGCGAGCGCGTTTTGGTAAACAATGGAATCTTTTTCTGACAACAAAATGCCGTAGCTATTGACGCCCATTTCGTCGAAGACATCCATCGCTTCTTTACGGATGGGGCCGCGGCAAATAATCAGCGGGCGCATGTGGCTGCAGTCAAAGCTCTTTACCCAGCTACTGCTGGCGTTGCCTAAACGTCGATCGGCGTGGATCAACGGGTTGTTCAAATAGTTGTCGTTTTGTAAGTTCACGGCTTAAGCCTCTTTCTCAATTCGTTCCATGACTTTCTCTGCGTGAAAGTCGCGATGTGCATCAATCGTTTAAACGATTAGTGGAATTCTCTCTGTACACCGTTGAATGGCTCAGGGGTGTAATGCTTCAAGTGGAATTCCATGTTTTTACACAGCACTTCGCGTAAGTCGGAAGGCATAACGATCTGTGAAATTGATCCCAAGCTAAGCGCTTCATTTGGGTTCATCAATTCCGCTTCGTAACGATCTTTTAGTGCGGCTTCTTGAGCAGTTTGCCACTCAAGAACTTCGGCCGCATCATCACCGGCTTTTAATCGTTGTTTTACTGTGCCGCGAATTTCTTGCAGCTCTTTTTTGTAAACAAAATCAACACCAGCCGGGCCCATTACTGCGGTACGAGTCGACGGCAATGCGCAAACAAAGTCGGCGCCAGTGGGGTAGTTGTTGTATGACGCATAAGCGCCACCAAAGGCGTTACGGACAATCACCAAAAAGCGTGGGGTACGCAAATCAATAATTGCGTCGAGCATGGCACGACCGGCCTGAACAACACCGCCGTGTTCCTGGTCGGTACCAGGGCGGAAGCCGGTGGTATCTTCCATGAAGATCACAGGAATGTTGTAGAGGTTACAAAAGCGAATGAAGCGGGCGTTTTTAAGTGCCGCATCAATATCGATCTGACCTGAACCTACCGCAGAATTGTTGGCCACAAAGCCCACAACGTTACCGCCCATACGGCCAAGTGCACAAACGGTGTTGCGAGCGCGCTCAGGTTGAATCTCTAGGAAATCACCGTGATCACACAGTTGCTGAATCATGATGGTGATGTCGAGCGGGGTGTTAAATCCGCTGGGCGAGTTAAAGGCTTTTTTCAGTAGAATGTCGATGTCCCACGTTTTTCGATCTTGTGGATCAGACGTTTCCTGATAGGGCGCCAGCTCGGCGTTGTTGTCGGGGATGTAGTTCAGCAGCTCTTTAACTTTGCGTAGCGCGGATACTTCATCGGGTACCACAAAGTCGGTCACACCGGTTTGGCTGTGAACGCCTGGGCCGCCAAGCTCATCAGCGGTAACGTCTTCGCCCAATACGGATTTCACAACACCTGGCCCAGTCAGGCCAAAGAAGGTCTCGTTAGGCTGAATCAAGAAAGAGCCTTGACGCGGCAGGTAAGAACCGCCACCGGCGTTAAAACCGAACATGCACATAATAGAAGGAACAACACCGCTGATTTTTCGCAGCGCGGTAAAGGCTTCTGCGTAACCGTCGAGTCCGCCGACACCAGCGGGTACAAAGGCACCGGCTGAATCGTTCATGCCCACCAAGGGAATTTTGCGTTTTCCGGCCAATTCAAACAGGCGAGCCAATTTCTTACCGTTGGTGGCATCCATTGAGCCTGCGCGAACGGTAAAGTCGTGTCCGTAGACGGCTACGTCGCGACCGTTGATCTTGACGATGGCAGTAACTAAAGAAGCACCATCTAAGTTCTTACCCCAGTTTTGGAATAGGATAGTTGGATCTTCATCGGTCAAAACACTGAGGCGTTCCCAAATGGTCATACGCTTTTTAGCGTGTTGGCGTTCAATGCTACGAACACCCGCTGCTTTACGCGGACGCTGAATCAGGTCGTATCCCTTCTTTAGTGTCTCTTCGTATAAACCAGGTTCGTAACTGGCTTGGCCAGGTACGCTAAATTCAACTTCTTCGGCCGTGTCAAACGGGTTGACCAGGGAGGCCTGTGGCTTAGTTGCTTTGGTCATGCTCTTAAGGTTCCAGCTGAGTGTTTTTTGGGTCGTTGTTATCACCGTAACGCGGATGTAACGTAATAGACCGATTTAAGGTGGTGAGATAATAGAGGGTTATGTCTATCGAGTGAATAGCTTTTTTGCCCCCCAAAACCCTGTTGTCTATATTAAGTTATTGAATTAAATAGATTAATTGTTTTTTCTTTCTGGAAATCATCACAAATATTAATATTTTAAATAGACATAATCGCTCTTGTCGTGTTGCTAAAAGTGATTTGCTTTGGTGCTTTATGTCCATTTTTGGGCGTTTGGCTGAACACTGGGTCATTTACCGGTAGTCTTGGAGATCACTAGTTAGCTTTTGTGTGATCGCACACAGTGTCAAAAGCAGAGATTCAAAGAGCATAGTGCAAATGAAAAGAGTGTGTTTGTTCAACCTAGAGCAAGTTGGCGTCATTTATGAGTGTTCAACTCAGGTGATGTTTTTCAATCGCGTGGGCGAGAGTATGGATGGCGGTTTTGATTTCGAGATTCAAGCGCAGCAAGGCCTGTTTATACCTCTGTCGAATGATGCTCCCGAAGGTTTTCCGTCATTGATGGACTGCTTGAGGGGTTTTGGTGGGCGTTTACCGTCTATGGCGCAGCTCAACGACATGCTGGCGCAGTTGTCTTGCTCTGATTTGATTGCGGTTGATGCCAGTCGTTTTGGTGATTCGAAATGGGGTTGGGTCTATTTGACGATCATTCCTTCGGGAGAGTTTAGTCAGTTCGAAGGTTTCGGTGAAGGTAAAGCGGTGATGACTTGGCCTGTACTCTAGCGGCGCCAGATTCTTTGATGAGTGAGTCAAGCAATCAGTGACCAGGGCAGAAAATGCTCGACAGTAAAAAAGGTTAGACCAGTTTTCCTCGAGCCTGGCGCTCGGCCCGATAGGCTCGGGGTGTCTTACCTGACCACTGTTTAAATGCACGGGTAAACGCTCGCGGTTCACTGAAATTTAATTGCTGGGCGATATCGGCGATGTTTAAGCTTCGGTTTGAAAGCATTTTTGTGGCCATGTCGCTGCGTAAATTATCTTTGATTTGTTGATAGCTGGTGCCTTCAGCACTTAGCTTTCGACGCAGTGTCTGTTCACTGATTTCTAACTGTTTAGCGATATCTTGTGAGTTCGGTAACTGCAGTACGGTGTTGGGTTTTGGCTGCAGTATTTGATTGATGCGAGCGGTTAAGCTGGTGTCTTCTCCTGGGATGGTGAGTAAGTCAATGGGCGCGCGACGTAAGAAAACTTGCAGTTCACGCTGGCTCTTTACCAGAGGCTGGTTCAGATAATTGCGGTGAAATACCAGGCGGTTGTATTTGCTTTTTAGGTGAGTCGGGCAGCGATAGAGCACTCGAAACTCATCGGCGTCTAAAGGCGTGTAATTGATATAGGCACCCAAAAGTTTGATGGGTTTGCCGATGTACCAGCTAGCGAAGCGATGCCAAATGACGTGCCAATATTCGATGTAAAAATGTTCGAAGTCTAGTTCTGGCCGACGAAAAACGGTGGTCAGATACACATGCTCGCCTTCATGTTCCAGCGTCATTTGTAATTCGTCAGTAATTTGATTGTAAAAGCGGATGCCTTTTTCGAGCAGTTCTTCCAGCGTTTCAGCGGAGGAAACCCAGTCGGCCATAAGGGCGAATGTGCCTACTTTACAGGGATGTTCGGTGAACCCCATGAACTCATCATTAAGTGCTTTGCCGATACCGTCGTAGAGTTTAGCCACTAAATCTACATGGATACGGGCTTTGGGGTCCTTGAGTGGTTTCTCGGGGATTCGCGCCTGTCGCAGCAAAGCCTTGGGGTCCAGCCCTTTGGCAATGGCGCCACCCAGTGCGCTTTTGATGTAATGAGTGCCAATCGTGGCCATGAATTCAGCGTTTCTTCAAATAACTTTGCCTTAATCCTACCAGAAGGAACGTGGAGTTTCATGACGCTTACCGAGGGTTGAGTTGCTGTGGGGGTTAAGGGGGCACTAAAAATAACCTTATAAAACAGTGGGTTATTGACGGCTGGCGCGTCTTTTTGTGAACTTTTTATTTCAGTTTTAATCACTATTGTCGATTTACTAGAAGTCTCACTGCAAAAGTCGATGCGTCGGCCCAGGTGATGAGTTGCGTACCGATGGCTAGCTTGCGCGATTGAGCTATGGTGTATAGATGGACGAGAAGGGTGCTGGAGATGTTGTGTTGATTGGAATTAGCTCAAGATATGTAGGTGTTGCTTTGCAGTTGGTATTGGCGCTGGTGGCATTTGCCTTGGCTTACGTGGGCTGGTTCTGGGGGTTAGCGCTGTGTTTGCTGGCTATCCCTATGGTGTCTTACTGGCAGCAGACACAGGTGCATTCTCAGGAGAGTGTCGTCAAGGAAGTTCTGTCTCATTCGGACACTCAGTTCGAGTATTTAAAAGATGTCTTTAATGTCACCTACCTTCAGATTAACGAAGCGATTGACGATGTCGGCCATGTTCGTGAAGTGGTCGGTAACGCTAGCAGTAAACTAAATACGAGTCTCAGTGGATTAAGAGACGCTTCGACCAGTCAGCAGGACATGCTGGGTGGATTGATCGAGGAGTTAGTACAACTGGCTCAACAAGAGAGCACTGGAGACGAATTACAGCAGTACTCGCAGGTGTCGGACAAAGTGGTGACATCGCTGCTGAAATCCTTAGAGGATATCCACAGCGCCAGTGTTCAAGCGAGCGAGCAGTTTTCAGTCATGCTCGACGTGATTGAAACCATCGATGTGCTTCTGTCTGATGTGGTCAATATTAATTCTCAAACCAATTTGCTGGCGCTCAATGCCGCCATCGAAGCGGCACGAGCTGGCGAAGCGGGGCGCGGTTTTGCGGTGGTTGCCGACGAGGTGCGCAATCTGTCGAAGCGCACTGAGGAATTCAGTGGCCAGATCAGCCATAAGGTGGCGGAGCTGGCATCGGCGATAAAATCTGTCGGCGCTAATATGGAGACAGTGACCAATTTTGATGTCTCCAGTCAGGCGGCGGCACAACAACAAATCAGCAACATGTGGTGTGAAGTTGAGGCCCTGGCCGAAGATGCCAAACTTCGCTCTTCAAAGGTTTCTGGTGTGGCCGATCAAATCGACTCTCTGGTTGGCGAGAGTATTACCCAGCTGCAATTTGAAGATATCACGGTACAGCAACTGCAGCAGATTAATAGTCGTTTAGATGTGATGAGGCAATTGATGAGCGAGGCACTGGTGCACACCGAGGAGAGTCCCGGTGAGAATCAGGCGATTCATGAGTTGTTGTCTCAGTTGCGCGGGTTTAAGAATGTGGGTGTTAATCGTACTCAAGAAAGCATGGATTCTGGAGATGTCGACCTTTTCTAGTCCAGTATTCGCTTGGCGATAATCACGCCTCTCATTCTTTGTCGTGAAATTAGCGACACCATTCTTGTGTGGCATCACTGATGCGCCTGCCGCTCATTTGGCGTTGCGGTTGAATCGGGTACAATTGAGCTTCGTTTTCGGGAATTCGATCGATGAAGCATCTGTTGATTATCTATCACACCCAATCAGGTAATACCGAGCAGTTGGCGCGCGCAGTGCAAATAGGTGCTCAACAGGAGTCGGAGGGCGTCGAAACGCGATTCAAAAAAGCGTGTGATTCAGATCTGGATGATCTGCTTTGGTGTGATGCGGTAATGTTTGGCACGCCAGAGAATTTCGGTTACATGAGTGGCGCCCTGAAAGATTTTTTCGACAGAACCTACTACCCCGCAGAACCTCATCAACTCAATCGACCTTACGCTCTGTTTGTTTCCGCCGGTAACGATGGCAGCGGTGCTGTGCGTGAGTGTGACCGAATATTGTTGGGCTATCCGATGAAAAAAGTCATGGAGCCCTTGATTGCCAAGGGAGAGATTAGCGCTGAACATTTATCCTCGGCGCAAGAGTTTGGCCAAACCCTAGCCTGCGGTTTGGCATTGGGGGTGTTTTAATCGATCTACTAAAATGATGGGGCGAAGCCTTCATTATTGACATTTTTGTCGATGATTCCCCGCTCGGTTTATTGAGCCCGTATCGAATCTTTTTCTGTAACCACAACTTCAAGGATGATGTGTGTGTTGTTTCGCTGCTTGACGGTGGCGGTTTTTGCCGTCGTGTCTTTTTTGCCGTCGCTGCCCTCTCTGTTGCAACTTCAGTCCGCCATTGCCGCGCTTGGTTTGCTCTGTGTTTTTATGGGCGCAGGAATAACCGCCCGCTATCGTCCTCTGGTCTTAAAGATTTTCTTGCTGATGGCGTGTGCTAGTTGGGCTATGTACTGGGGGGCATCGCAATTGCAACAACGGCTGCCTCGAGCTGCGGAGTTGGTCGATATTCAAATCACTGGCGTTGTGGTCGCTGCTCAGTCTCGCCACGCCGGCGCGCAAACCCTCGAGGTCGTGGTGATCGCGGCGAGTGATCGTTTGGGGGAGTCTTTACCTCAACTCCCTCGGCGGCTCAGACTTACCAAAAAGTTTGTAGACGATCAATTTGTGAAGGAGGCAAGCGTCGATGCCGTTGATGGCGCGCAGACTGCCGAGTGGAGCCAAGGCGAGGGATGGCAGTTTTGGGTTCGACTCAAGCGCCCCAAGGGTTTTGCGAATCCGGGCGGCTTCGACTACGAGCGGTGGTTGTTGGCGCGAGGAATTGACGCCACCGGTTACGTCAAAACAGGGAAGGTGTTTGAGCCTCAGAGGCGGGCGGAGTTGGATGATCCATTTCACCTCTGGATTGGTGGCGTAAAACGTCGGCTCATGGAGAAGTTTGGAGGCGGCCCGGCATCCGCCACATTAAGTGCTTTGGCGTTCGGTGATCGCTCGGGGCTCAATCTTGAGCAAAATCAACTACTGCAGCGCTCTGGCCTGAGTCATTTACTGGCCATTTCAGGATTACATGTGGGGCTTGCTGCGGTGTTTGGCGCATTTCTCGGGCGCTATTTGGGGTTTGGTTTGGTGTGCTGGCGACCGCTGGTATTTCATGGGCCAATCATCGGCCTGTGGGTGGGGGTTGGCTTTGCGGTGGCTTACGCTGCGGTTGCGGGATTCTCGCTGGCAACCCAGAGAGCGCTGGTTATGTTGGTCGTTGCGGCGCTATGGCTGAGTTTGTATCGCCGATATAGCCCTTGGTTAGCTTGGTGGTGGTCGATGTTGGCCGTTCTGATTCTCCAGCCGCTGAGCTTATTGGAGCCAGGCTTTTGGTTTTCGTTTGTGGCTGTGGCGGTATTGATGTTGTTGTCGGGCGGACGCATGACGAGTTGGCGACAGCGTTGTGTGTTTGTAATCAAGGCCCAGTGCTTGTTGTTTCTCTGCTTGTTGTGTCTTCAGTGGTATTTGGGGTCGAGTGTCAGTGTACTTTCGCCGGTGGCCAACCTTTTGGCGATACCGTTTGTGTCTGTATTGGTGGTGCCGCAAATATTATTGGCTTTGATCGCTTCGGCTTTTAGTTGGGAGTACTCGCAGGTTTTGTGGTCCGGAGCCCATCTTACGTTGTCGATTTTCTGGGCGGTTATTCAACAGTTAGAGCCCTGGGTCAAGGCGAGTGTTTTACCCTTGCCGGCAACCTTGCAAGCGGGGCAGGTGGGGGTGAGCGCAGTTCTTGCGCCGGTGGTACTTCTATTTATTATCTTGCCGTTTCCGCTGGCTTTTCGGGGGCTGGCAATGCTGGTTCTAATCTCGGTGCTGACGGTTACTCGGCCCGAAAAACAGTCAACCGACTTTTTTGTTTTGGATGTCGGCCAGGGTTTATCTGTGGTGGCCACCAGCCACGGGCATTCACTCCTATACGATACGGGGCCGCAATACTCACCAACGTTCAGCGCTGGCGATGCGGTGGTGATTCCATTTTTGGAGTTGCGCCAACCGCAATCACTTGATCTTGCGGTTATCAGTCATTGGGACAGTGATCACTATGGTGGCCATGATTTAGTGGCCGATGCGTTCGAAGTGAAGCGTTGGTTGGCGAGTGACTCGCGATCGCCGCAAGCGCTCGAGTTAGGTGGCACGGTTGACGATTGTGCGTTCGATTCGAACCGTGCGCTCGGTGCCTGGCGGATCCGTGTGTTGGGGTATGGCGGTGCGAGGCTGGGGAGTATCTATCGCAAGCGCAATGATCGCTCTTGCGTACTGCTACTGGAATCGAACGGATTTCGGGTTCTCTTGCCGGGAGATATTGAGCGTTTGCGTGAAATGCAGTTACTGTCGCACCCGCAGCTTCAGCAACCGGTCGATGTGATGATTGCCCCCCATCATGGTAGTGGCACCTCGTCGTCTCAAGCCTGGGTCTCTCAACTTCGGCCCAGTTGGGTGGTTTTTAGCAGTGGTTATCGCAACCGTTATCGACACCCCCAAGCAAAGGTGCAACAGCGTTATGAGCGGATCGGCAGTGTATCGCTGTCGACGTCACAAAACGGGGGGCTGCACTTTCAGTTGGATGAAGATGGCCAATGGGGCGTTGAGGGCTATCGTCAAAGTCATCGACGTTATTGGCGGTGATTCAGTGCTGCATATTGATGTTAATTTCTTATCGGGCAGGCCAATGCTCGAGAATCTGAAGTTCAAGGCATTTTCATCGCTGCGCTTTGTGGTAAAGTCCCTGTCGGTATAGCAACACCACTTAGGTTTAGCTATCGCCTTGAAAATAGACAATAAAATATCGAATGTGGGAGCGGGATGTGCTGGAAATAGTGTCTGCAGGTGGCTGGTTGATGCTGCCGATTATTTTGTGTTCAGTGGCAGTGATTGCCATCAGTGTTGAGCGGTATTGGACATTAAATGCACAGAAAATTGCTCCCAAACAATTGCTGGCCCAAGTCTGGGGTTGGATTAAAAATAACCAGCTCGATGCCAATAAGCTAAAGGAGCTCAAGCAGTCTTCGGAGTTAGGGCAAATATTGGCGGCGGGTTTGAGCAATTCACGTCACGGCCGTGATGTGATGAAAGACAGTATCGAAGAGGCGGCGAGCAAAGTGGTGCACGACCTCGAACGCTATCTCGGCGCCTTGGGCACCATCGCTGCGATTGCGCCATTAATCGGCTTGCTGGGAACAGTATTGGGCATGATTAAAGTCTTTACCGCCATCATGATGGAAGGTACTGGTAACGCAGGCGTGTTAGCGGGCGGAATTTCAGAGGCCTTGATCACCACTGCGGCCGGTTTATGTGTGGCGATTCCGGCCATGATTGTTCACAAGTATTTTAGCCGCAAGGTCGATGGGTTAGTGGTAACCATGGAGCAAGAAGCAGTGAAATTGGTGGATGCATTGCACAGTGAGCGTCGCGTCGACGTGAAGTCTGCTTGAGGCTTTTTCCGTGAAGTTTAAACGACAAAGTACCGCCGATGAAACGGTCAACTTAACCCCTCTAATTGACGTGGTTTTTCTGCTGTTGATTTTCTTTATGGTGTCTACGACTTTCACCAAAGAAACCCACTTAACGGTAGATCTCCCCGAGGCCTCTGGCTCCCCGGCGCTGGAAAACAAGCAAAGTCTTGATTTATTGGTCTCTGCCGATGGCAGCTATTCAGTCAATGGTCAGGCCTTGATCAACAAGAAAATAGACACCTTGAAGGCGGCAATTTTACAGGCATCGGGAGAGGATAATACTCAGCCCATGACCATTACTGCCGATGCCAGCGCGACTCATCAGGCTGTTGTGACAGCGATGGATGCGGCCGGGCAACTGGGCTTTATTCATCTGAGCATAACCACCCGCCGACCCGCCGCCGAAACGCCAGAGGAGTAGTTCTTGTCGAACAATTCCACCGAATCCTTTTGGCTTGACGCTTGGTATCAGGGCCGCTGGTGGTTGTGGCTGCTGTGGCCTTTGAGCATGGTATTGCGCCTGCTGGCTGCTGTTCGTCGGCGTCACTTAAGTCAAAAGTCTGAAGCGCTTGAAGTGCCGGTGATCGTGGTGGGCAATATCACCCTGGGAGGCACAGGTAAAACGCCGGTTATTATCTCGCTGGTGAATCACCTTCGCGAAAAAGGTTTTAACCCCGGTGTCCTGAGCCGGGGTTATGGCGCCAAAGCACCGCATTATCCTTACCTAGTGACACCTTTGTCACCGGTTGTCGAAAGTGGTGATGAGCCTCTGCTGATCGCGTTAGAGGCGCAGTGCCCAGTCATGATTGGAGCCGATCGAATCGCCTCGGCTCGAGCGCTGATCGATGAGCATCAGTGCGATATCTTGCTCAGTGATGACGGTTTACAGCACTACCGCTTATCCCGGCAGTGGGAGATTTGCGTGCTGGACGCGACTCGCCTTTGGGGCAATGGCCTGTGTTTACCTGCGGGCCCACTGAGAGAGCCGCCAAAGCGTTTGGCTGAAGTCGATGCCATATTACTCAACGGCGTCTTATCACAACCGCAGCAAGCACAACCCCAAATAAAACTATTGTTAGGTGATTCCCACACGCTTTCCTTAAAGCCCAGCGCATGGCACAAACTAGACGATGGCACTCGCTGCTCGATTGCAGACTTCGAGCAAATGACTCAGGGCTCAAACCGTGAAGCCAAAAGCGGCTATGCCGTCACCGGTATTGGTAACCCCGATCGCTTTTTTCAGACCTTATCAAGTCTTGGTGTTGATTGCCCTAATCGCTCGTTTCCCGATCATTACGCGTTTAGCGCGTCAGACTTGGCCTTTGCCGGTGATAATCTACTTATGATGACTGCTAAGGATGCGGTAAAATGTCGATCCTTTGCTCGACCCAACTGGTGGTACCTGTCGGTGCGCGCTCAGTTGTCCGAGAGTTTCTGGGCGCAATTGGATGATTTTTTGAGACGCCAGACTCGGCGCTAATTCGAACGCTCTAATTTCGAGCTTTTTTGTCGTTTGCCATTTTGAGAGATATTCATGAAGTTTACCGTGGTTATTCCCGCTCGATACGCCTCTACTCGTCTGCCAGCAAAGCCGCTGAAGGATATAGTGGGCAAAACCATGATTCAGCGCGTTTACCAGCAGGCCTGTTTGAGTGATGCCGCGGATGTTGTGGTGGCGACCGACGATCAGCGTATTGCTGATGCGGTCGACGGATTTGGTGGCCGCGTTTGCATGACTCGAGCCTCTCATGAGTCTGGCACCGATCGCTTGCAGGAAGTTGCGCAGACGCTGTCATTAAACAGTGACGATATAGTCGTGAATGTGCAGGGCGATGAACCGCTGATCCCGCCAGAGGTCATTAATCAGGTCGCACACAATTTGGCGGCGTCCAAGTTGGCCAGCGTCGCTACACTCAGCGAGCCAATCGAAACCCTAGAGGATTTTCACAATCCTAATATTGTCAAAGTTGTCTCCGACATTCATGGTTTGGCACTTTATTTTAGTCGCGCCCCAATGCCTTGGCCGCGCGATAGCTTTTCGATAGAGGCTTCTCCAGCTGATTTGCCGTCGAGCAGTTTGTTTCAGCGTCATATCGGGATTTACGCCTATCGGGTGGCGCTACTGGATGACTTCGTGACTTGGCCTCAGGCCGAAATTGAATCTCTCGAGTGTTTGGAGCAGTTGCGAGTAATGTGGAACGGTCACCGTATACATGTGGCGCCATCGGTATTACCTGTGCCGGGCGGGGTCGATACTCAAGAAGATCTCGAGCGGGTTAGGGATTTGTTGACATCTTTGAAGGGGTAAGTTGCTGTGAGCGTTAAGGTGATGTTCGTGTGTTTGGGTAATATCTGTCGCTCTCCCACCGCCCATGGGATTTTTGCTGCCATGGTGGCAGAGGCTGGGTTGCAATCGAAAATTGCCGTCGATTCTTGTGGCACCAGTGGCTGGCATATTGGCAACACACCAGATCCTAGATCAATTGCAATGGCGCAGCGCCGCGGCTTTGATTTGTCGACGTTGCAGGCGAGTCAGATTAAGACCGAGGACTTTCTCGACTTCGATTACATTCTGGCGATGGACAACCAAAACTTGAGTGATCTGCGCCAAGTCGCCCCAGGCAATAGTCGCGCCCGAGTCGAGTTATTACTTGCCTTTGATGACCAGTCCCAAGTTACCGAAGTTCCCGATCCTTACTATGGCGGCGAAGAGGGCTTTACCTTGGCGGTGGAGTTGATCGAGTCGGCTTCAGCAAAACTGCTTTCCCACATCCGGTCAACCTTGTAATGGATTTTTCAGTTTCCTTGGAGGCTATGCCATTGGTGCAAACCGATGTGGACATGAGCCCGTTCAATACTCTGGCGGTTGCCGCTAAGGCTGCTTACTTTTGTGAGGTCGACTCAGAGGTGGCGTTAACCGGCATACTCAACTGGTGGAAAGAGCAGCAAAAACAGCGTGAAGATCCCTTGCCCATTATGCCTTTGGGTGGCGGTAGCAACATCGTCTTGGCGGATGATTACCCGGGGTTGGTGATTCGAGTACTGATTACCGGCCGCGATTTAATCGAAGAGGACGACCAATGGCTTTGGATTAAGGTCGGAGCTGGTGAAAATTGGCACAGTTGGGTAGAGCACTGCATGGGGTTTCACTATTGGGGGCTCGAAAACCTTGCCTTGATCCCGGGTAATGTTGGCGCAGCGCCTATCCAAAATATCGGTGCCTACGGTGTTGAGTTGTGTGATTATTTTTCTGAGCTGTCGGCCATTGAGATTGCCAGCGGAATTGCTGTTACTTTTGATCGTGATGCTTGTAAGTTTGGTTATCGTGATAGCGTATTCAAACAGCGGTTACGGGATAAATACATCATAACTTCGGTGACCTTTAAGTTGCGTCAACAGCCTAAACTGAGCTATGACTATCCCGCGCTTCAAGGCTATTTTGAGCAGAAGCAGATTGCCGAGCCCAGCGCTCATCAGTTGTTCGATGCCGTCTGTGACGTTCGGGCCAGTAAGCTCCCAGATCCAAAAGACCTACCCAATGTCGGGAGTTTTTTTAAGAATCCGATTGTGACTGAACAGCAGTATCGGTCCTTGGCGCAGCGCTTCGAAGGGTTAGTGGGTTACCCCTCGGATAATGGGTTCAAGTTGGCCGCGGGGTGGTTGATCGATAACGCCGGCTGGAAGGGGTATCAGGCCGATAGCGTCGGGGTTCACTCCAAGCAGGCGCTGGTGGTGATCAATAGCGGGGGTTCTGGCAAGCAGATCCTAGCTCTGGCCGAATCTCTTCGGGCGGATATCCTTGAGCGTTACGGCGTCGCGCTCGAAATAGAGCCGAGAGTTTATGGGGCGCCTTACCAGTAATCGCGCTCTTGGCTCATGGCCGGGAGAGTTTCGCCGCTAATAGCTCAATGTTGTGGAGGCTTTATTCGTGACCCATCAGCCGTCACTTTTTGACGATCTCAGCTCGCAAGAGGCATCTACAAGCCCTGAATCTATCGCTATTCAGGATGGAGAGCTACAGCTCTTTCACCGCTGGCTAAGTCCTGGCGAGGTCGACACCGCCTTTGCGGCACTCCGACAAGAGCTGGCTTGGGAGCAGTCGCGAATTCAGGTGTACGGTAAGTCGGTGGCTATTCCTCGTCTGAACGCATGGTATGGCGACAAAGATTGCCACTATGCCTATTCTGGCTACCGGCTACCCCTCAACCACTGGCATCCTCAGCTCTTACTATGGCGACAGCGGCTGCAGGAGGAGTTGAGCTTGAGCGTCAATTCAGCGTTGGCCAATCTCTACCGCAACGGTGATGATGGGGTCGGCTGGCACAGCGATGACGAGCCAGAGTTAGGGGAGGATCCGACAATTGCCTCGATCAGTTTGGGGGCGCCCAGAATGTTTCATCTCAAGCATCGTTTTGATCGAGCCCTGCCGACCGTCAAGTTGTCGCTGCCGTCGGGTTCGCTGTTGGTCATGTCGGGTAAGCTTCAACGCTATTGGTTGCACAGCTTGCCAAAAACAAAGCGAGTCACCGAGCCTCGAATTAATTTAACATTTCGTCACATAAACTTGGGGTGATGGGGCTATACTGGACGAAGTGATTCGTAATCAGTAGCTTCTTCAATCATAATGCAAAGTTATAAAATACTGCCTTTTATGCGCTTACGTCTAGGATTCAGACGAAGTGGGTGTTAAATTTCAGTATGTCGAGGGAAGTAGTCGTAACATCAGGGACACGAAGAAGACCAATTGAATAATATGCTCAGGTGTCATGGGTGTTGGGGATGATGTTTTGACTAAGATACTAGTGGTCGACGACCACGAATTAGTGCGAATGGGGCTGGTGAGAATGCTGGCCGATGTTCAAGAATTTGATGTGGTGGGTGAGGCCAGTTGTGGCGAAGAGGCACTTCAGCTCACTCGCGATCTAGCGCCAGATGTCGTATTAATGGACGTTAAAATGCCAGGTATCGGTGGCATTGAGGCTACCAAGAAGCTCTTGGCCGTTCATGACTACGTTAAGATTATCGCCGTGACCGCCTGCGATGATGATTTATTTCCCACGCGTTTATTGCAAGCTGGCGCGATGGGGTATGTCACCAAAGGGGCTGACCTCAATGAGATGATCAAAGCTATTCACTCTGTCAGAGCCGGTGACCTATATATGAGCAACAGTGTTGCTCAGCAGTTGGCGCTTAAAAACTTCTCTGGCAACAAGAAAGATCAATCGCCGTTCGAGGCGCTGTCAGAGCGTGAGTTACAGACAGCAATGTTGATCGCCAACGGTAAAAAAGCTCAAGATATCGCCAATACCTTTTGTGTGAGCCCCAAGACTGTAAACAGCTACCGCTACCGTATTTTTGATAAACTCGGTATTAATAGCGATGTGGAGTTGACTTTGTTGGCGGTCAAACACAACGTGCTTGATGTTGAGACGATTATCTAGCAATCGCTCTATTGATGATGTGTCGACCATATGTTGACCGGGTATCGACGCAATCTAGATGAAAAAGCGTACCTTGCAGTACGCTTTTTTTATGGCTGAAATTCGTTCAGCAAGGCGGGGCTTATCTGTTTTTGTGGTCTTAAGGTGTTAAACTAGCCTGTCTTTTTTACTCGAGCTGCCGCTTGAATGTTCAGTGTCAAAAAGCGAGTAGAGATCTGTTTTTGTTGTCAGTCGATAGTGTTGTTGCGCCCTTATGAGTCAATCACAAAACCCCACCGGCTTTGATGCTAAGCGCTTTTTGAGTCAGGTTACTCGCCAGGCTGGCGTTTATCAAATGTACGGCGCTGACGAAAAAATTCTCTATGTTGGCAAGGCAAAAAACCTCAAGAATCGTTTGTCGAGTTATTTTCAAAAGTCTGGTCTGGCGCCGAAGACGCAGGCGCTGGTTGCACGCATCGCTCACGTAGAGGTGACAATTACACCGACGGAATCAGAGGCGTTGTTGCTTGAGCAAAACCTGATCAAGCAACAGCGTCCGCCTTACAATATTCTGTTGCGCGACGACAAATCCTACCCCTACATTATGTTCACCAGTGCTGACGAGTTTCCTCGTTTGGCAATGCACCGCGGCTTAAAGAAAAAGTCGGTTCGCTATTTTGGCCCGTTTCCCAACGCGGGTGCTGTTAAGTCGAGTTTGTCATTTTTACAGAGCACCTTTCGCTTGCGCCAGTGCGAGGATAGTGTCTTCAGCAATCGTACTCGCCCCTGTCTACAGCATCAGATCGATCGCTGCAGTGCTCCGTGCGTGGGGCTGATATCGCCGCAAGATTATAGTGCCGATATGCGTCATGCTGAAATGTTCTTGATGGGTAAGAGCGACGATCTTGTGGTTGAGTTGGCGGACTTGATGGAGGCGGCCTCGGAGCAGTTGATGTTCGAAAAGGCGGCTGAATATCGCGATCAAATTGCAGCGCTAAAACGGGTGCAAGCTCAACAAATCGTCGAAAGCGGCTCAGCTGATATCGATGTGATCGCCTTGCGCCAGCAGGGCGGGTTGGTCTGTGTTCACGTATTGTATGTACGGCAAGGGCGTATTTTGGGCAGTAAAAGTCACTATCCAAAAGTCACTTTTGTGGAGTCTGAACAAGATTCCGATTCCGAAATTCTACAAGCGTTTTTGTCGCAGTTCTATTTGCAGTCTGTGGATCGCGATTTTCCAAAAATCGTGCTGTTGAGCCACGAGCTCGATGGCATCGAGGTGTTGGCCGAAGCAGTTCAAGCGCAAAGTTCGCGGCAACTGAGCTTTCATCATAATGTTCGCGGTCAGCGTCAAAAATGGATGCAGTTGGCGCAAAGTGCTGCACAAGAAAACCTTCAGGCGCAATTGGCGAATAAGCAAAATACTCTGCAAAGGTTCGAGGCGCTGCAAGATGTCCTCGGCCTCGATAGCATGCCCGAGCGATTGGAGTGTTACGACATTAGTCACAGTCACGGCGAGCTCACAGTTGCTTCTTGTGTGGTGTTTGACACTAATGGCCCGCTAAAAAGTGACTACCGGCGTTTTAACATCGAGGGGATCACCGGCGGTGACGACTATGCGGCAATGGAGCAGGCGCTGCGTCGTCGTTATACGCGTATTCAAAACGGTGAAGGTAAACTTCCCGACATCTTGTTGATTGATGGTGGTAAGGGGCAGATTAATCGCGCCCAAGAAGTGTTGGCCGAACTGGCGGTGACCGACGTCTTAATGTTGGGGGTGGCCAAAGGCACTACCCGAAAGGCGGGTTTTGAAACGCTCATTTTACCTAACGGGCAGGGTGAAATGACGCTGCAGTCCGACTCTCCTGCGCTGCACTTGATACAGCACATACGCGACGAGTCCCATCGTTTTGCCATTACCGGCCATAAAAATCGCCGAGACAAAAAACGCCGCACCTCACGTTTGGAAGATATTGCCGGTGTAGGGGCCAAGCGTCGGCGAGAGCTGCTGCGGCACTTCGGCGGTTTACAAGAGATCCAAAAGGCCAGTATTGACGATTTGGCGAAGGTGCCGCTAATCAGCAAAAAAATCGCCGAGGATATTTACAGTGCGCTGAACACCGAGTAACGTGCGACGCTGATAACAATAAAACACCACGGCTGATCAATAGCTGTACAATTTAATCCGATAGCCGCTGCTGTAACCTTAATTATGACTTTAGCCAACCAGCTAACCCTGTTTCGAATAATCCTAATACCTTTGTTAGTGATCGTGTTCTACCTGCCGTTCGATTGGAGCTGGATTGCATCTGCCGCCATATTTTCCGTGGCTGCCATTACCGATTGGCTCGACGGCTATGTCGCCAGACGCTATAACCAATCCACTGCCTTTGGTGCCTTTCTCGACCCCGTGGCCGATAAACTCATGGTGGCGGTTGCTCTGGTGCTGTTGGTCGGCGAACACGCCAACGCCTGGTTTGCGGTTCCGGCGGTGATAATCGTTGGGCGAGAGATTGTTATTTCGGCGTTGCGAGAGTGGATGGCGGAGCTGGGTAAGCGTGCGAGTGTTGCGGTTTCGATGGTGGGCAAGATCAAAACCACCATGCAAATGATTGCCATCATCGTTTTGTTGGCTTTTGATCCGGCGCAATTTCCGCTGATGAAGCAGCTTGGGTACGTGACGCTCTACGTTGCCGCAGCGCTGACTCTCTGGTCTATGATTATTTATCTGCGCGCTGCGTGGCCAGAGCTCATGGCTGATGAGCATCAGAGTTAATTATTTTGTTGTTCTATTTAGCTGAGTGAAAGTGGGTATTCATTCCGTTGAGATTTAAGACACTTCTGCCGCTGTTGTGCTCGGTTAGTGGGTTAAAACATATCTTTAGAGCAGCAATCGGTAATCGACAAAGAAACCCGATTAACTCCTTGACTCCAAAGGAGATATCCGTAAAATCCCTCCCACTTCACCGACAGGTGATTTCGCCAGACAAACTTTACGGCTCCCGTTGTAAAGTGGCGAAGTGAAGGCGTGCACTGTTTCTCAGTGTAGTCTTGAGATTGGCGCGATGGCAGAGTGGTGATGTAGCGGACTGCAACTCCGTGTACTCCGGTTCGATTCCGGATCGCGCCTCCAATTTCCTCTTTAAAAACAACCACTTAAGTCGAAATTAGATTCGCTATTTCCGGCCGCAGTTATTCCGCAGTTATTCCGCAGTAATGAGCCTTTTACGTTCATACGTTTAGGGAACAATTTACTCCATTTGGAGTCGAATTCTATGCTGACGGATACACGTATGTTTTTGAATGTTTATTCGGGTTTGGGGTGGGTGTGACAGGGCACGAGTAAATGGAATCATTTACTTGCTTAATCGCTCTTAAGTACATATATTTATAGACAAATATCCTTGTATTAAGGCGTTAGGTTCGTATAATGTCGCACCTGAAACCAACAAGGAAGGTGTTTTGAGTATTAACGATATCGAAGCCCAGTTAATTAAAGACGCAAAAGCGCGATTCAATAGGTTACATAGTCGGATTTTTGGCGATATAAGCGACATGTTGCGGGTCGCTAAGTTAGAACCACTACATGTTTTGACGGACAATGACCCTAGTTTTACGGCCCTAGTAGTGGAGCTAGATGAGTTACGGGGAATCGTACTAGGGCTTTGGGAAATAATGCCCGAGATTTCTAGTAAAGCAAATCTAGATACATTAGACGAGTATCTTGGACTTACACGAGAATTAGCAGTATCTATTGAAAGCGGTTGCTCGGATAGCTTGGGTGCGGCCATTTCAGCGTTAGATGAAAAACCTTATATTTAAACTGAGAGGAATAGGGCTATGAAATATGATCACAAGAAAGTGACCCAGCTGCTTGATCAGATGGAGTCCGTACAGCGTAATATTGAGAAAATCAAAAATGATTTTCAGGCTAGCTTGCAGAAGAATAAAGCAGCTTAGTACACCACCTGTTTGAATAAGCCTCGCGATCTGCGGGGCTTTTTTATGTCTAAAAATTACTGATCCCTGATACTTACCAAGGTGCTTACTGCACGTTTCGGCGGCGTTACTAATACGTAATGATTCCGCATTGCCTCAGTATCGTGAATACCTTTGTTGGTAGCACCACCTGCTTTTAACGCTTCGTCTGTTAGTCCGCGCTTACGTAGATCGCGGAGTTGATAAAGGGCAACAGTCTTACCCTCATGGTCGGTTGTGGTATATCCACATTCGACACACGCGTCGGCCCACCATTTACCTATTGTACGATGCTTAACTGGTTTCCCTCTCGAGCGCATATCCATATACCGTGGGTAAACCATCAGGTATGGGCTAATAATTTTCTGATCACGTTTTTGATTTCGGAACCATTCAACGAGTTCACGGAGCTCTTTGTTCATTTCGATTTGGCCGACATTTTTTGTCTTATGTCGTGCGAAATGGATTTCGCCATGGGCGCCGAGATCTAACTTCAGGTTTTCCTCTTGGAGCGCGAAGACGTCGATAGGCTGTTGGCTGAACATATAAATCAGGTCGCATATTTTAACTCGCCACTCACCATTGAAGGTTCGGCGGTTAAGACTATGTTGCATAAGCGTTGTCGTAATCGCTACGTAGGCTTCATTCGGGACTTGTACTTCCCGTTTTGGTTCTACGATCTTTTCAATGTCCCTCATTAGGTTACGGCGGATAACTCCAGTTTGGACTGCGTGGGCCAGGGCACGGGTTAAGGTGTTCCTTAAACCGTTGTAATGGGTGGGCTTTGTTAACCAATGAGCGAGTAGGGCGCGTGTTTTTTCTAGGATCTCAGGGTCGGAAAGGGGGAAGTCCGATTCAGTGCGTTTCTCTAATTGCAGACAATCGGACCCGTAATCTTTACGCGTAGGTTCAGCGATGGGTTTACCCCGCCCGCTGCCCCGTTGTGCGAGCACATAACAAGGGCCAAGGGTCACAGCCCCGTCTAAATTTTTACGGTACCCAAGAATATCCTCTCGCCACTCTGTTAAAAAACTGGAAAGCGTAATATGGCGCCCCTTGTCCTTCGGTAAGCTGAGGTTACCAAGTTTGTTGAGGAGGGCAGTACTAGCGGAATCCTCAATCTCTTGTTTCCACCTCATATCTAACGCTGCCCAAAGGCGTTTTGCGAGATTAAAGTCGCGGGTCTTCAAGCTACTTTGTTTACCGGTCCGAGGATGTTGGACGTAGTATCTACCGTCTTTGTAGCGCCCAAGGCCTTCGTAGGCGTCGAGGTGTTGGTTTTCAGGATTCCTCCTACGCGGCGTCACTTATCTTTCCTTGTATTTCATTAATTAAAGCCAGTTCCTCGTCCGAGATGTCAGATTCGGGGGCCTGGGACGCGGCACGTTCCATTTGCGCCATCTGGATACGCTCAGCAATTATTTTGTCGTGGGTAATAGTGTCTACCCACCAATCCCCTTTGGCGGTCATCTGGAAAGCGCCGGGGATCTTATTCTCACGTGCATCTTTTCGTAGCGAGGCTGCGGGACGAGGGGTTGCGTGAGGACGATAGTATTGATCGTATTCTGTGCTCAGTTTTAATATAGGCATAAATGACTCCTCACGAATTACCCTTTCCTAGTATTGAAGTTACCAGGAAGGACATTGTCTATTAAATCCTGCGGAATGTTCCTTCTAAGGAACCTTCTAGTAGTTGTGTATCTACATCTCGGGAAGCTAGAGCATCCAAAAAAGTCACCGCTGGCACCTTTTCGGGTAACCATTTTTCTTTTACATTTCGGGCAAGTAGGCGTTTTATTGCACATCGGTGACTCTCAATTTGTAGGTTTATGCGATTAAAGCTTCACCGCCTTAAATTCTTTAATGATTTTTATACATTTTTCGCACGTTATCCCGCCGCGCTCTACGGTCTTGTGAATGTATTCCGCACCGTTACTACTCATCGCCGCATCGCTAACAAACTCTCCTGTACAAAGGAGCGAATCATCACCATTAGTCACTGTTAAAAGGTGCCAGCGACGACGACCTGCCAAAACAACTTCTCCGTCATCGTTTACCAATTGTCTAACCAGATTATTTGGCATATCTAATTATTCCCGTTAGTAGGTTTCTGAGTCTTGGCCCACGAAAACACTGTAAGTGACAGCGAAAAGCACAGCCACATAACACCTACATCTGTGTTCTCGTCGGCTTTAAATTTCCCACCGTTGGATTTTAAGGCTGGCTTCCAGAACCACCAATTACGGCCAAATCTTGGAGCGCTCTCAGAATCTAGCTCCCACTGCTCAAACACACTGTCTTTACTTGGCCCCGCCATAACGAGGGATATAAAAATATTTTTAGCTACCTGCATTTAACTTCTCCAGTCGTAGGAAGGCGAGCCCACTTTCGTCGTCTCAAAATAGGGAGGGCGGTCGGCCGCGATTGCGCAACCCTTTAACCTCTCGGAACCGCCATATCGAACGCCATTTGCTTGGTTTGAGTAAGATTCGGGATGTTACAAATGGCGAAACCAACACCCACGGCTGTCAGGCTACCTGCTGATATAGGCCTAAGGATCTGGCGAGGCGGTAAACCTTGTCTTCTAGCTCCTCGAAAGTCCCGTTGTTGTCGATAATAATGTCAGCATCTTCTTTTGTTAGGCGCATTGAAGTAGAGGGCTCCGGTTCTTTTCGCTCCGAAGCATCCACCCAAATAATAAGATCGAATAGTTGTTCTCGGGCGCAGGCTGTTAGTTCTAAATCGCACCGCATACCGCAGTAGACATCAGAATCTTCTAATATTTGACGGGCGAGTCTCGCTCGATCGTTTTTATTGTATTCCTTAATAGCTTCAAACCATTCTTGTCTATGGTTATCTCTATCCTCGTAGCATTCTTGGATCGAAGCGTACCCATATTTCGGTTGTAGTTGGTCGAATAGGAATATCTCGCATGCTGCTATCGATGACGATTTGTAAGGGAGAGGGAGTAGTTCTGAAACAGTATCTTTACCGTGCTGTTTGTCGCCGATCACCAGGTACTTTGATTTAGATATTAGCATTGCTTATATTCCTAGGTTAATAAAACCCGGCATTGCCGGGTTTTTGTTAGGGGTATTCAATCCCTAGGAGTATATGCATCGAGTCTACGGATTTCAATGGGATTTTTAAAGGAGCTATTGGGACTATGCTTTCCACTTCTACTCTGGGTACATGTTTTCGGATAAGTCTTTCTCTAATAATTTCTCCGCCTCGGATCGCTTTTACTACTACTTGTCGTTGGGTGATATCCGCAAGAAGATAAATACGATACGTATTATCTTTTTTGATTATTACGCTTTTTCCAACTTTCATTACTGCGGTAGGGTCTGCTATCAGCCTAGAAGCTTTAGGTAATATAGGCTCATAGATACTATCGACTTTAACTGCGTATGCCGCTTCGTTGACTAAGGTCGTTGTTAGCCGGAGTTTGGTTGTTAGAAGGCGAGTGTCCATCCCGTACACACGTGTTTTTGCTGGTTCAGCCTGGGCAGGCTTCGATATTAACCCAAAACGCTTATCAAATTTAGGGTCAATATCTTCTGGTCTCACTTCTAATGCTTTTGCGAAGTTAACTATGGTGTCCGCATTCTTTAAGGGGACTATCCCTCTTAGATACTGGGAAACGGCTGTTTGGGTCATTCCTAAGGAGGCTGCAAGCTCTACTTGTGTAGGTCCTCCTGAGGAGCGGCTATGGATATAAATTTGATGTAGGCGTTTTGCTACATCTTCGTCGTGCGGGGTAATTATACGTTCAACAGTAGCCACGGGGGATAGCCTCTTAGTGTCGATTATTATGGTATTCCGTGCAGACTTGGCATACGCCAAGTGGGCGAAAGTAATTATAGGCCCAGTCTTAGGAATAATGAATAGCAGTATTGCTAATATATGGATGGAATAGTGATCAAGCGCTCTATTTGGGATATTAAGGAGGGCATACCAGTCGCCTTTTCCTTAAATTCTATTCCAGAGAAAGGGAAAACCCAGTCGCAACTAGTTAGAAGTACACCCCCGTGTTCGCTTCCTACTAGTACTGCTGCGTCTTTTCTCTTACGTTCTCTCCTTTCTAACCAAAGTTGTTGGTTCTTAGATAGGTATTTCTTCTCATTCATGAGATCTATCATAGTCCCATCCCGCTTAGGAAAAGGGCTAATGTATTTGACCTCTAGCCATAGGTCACGAGCACTCCCTTCTATGAAGAAGTCAGGGACGCCGCCTGCGTATGTATCGTTGACCTTCCAAACGAAAGTATCTGATACGGGGCGTAACTTGCGGGCGAATGCCCGAGAATAGGAGTGCTCGTTCAATTATGCGGCTGTATTTACTGCATTAGAGGCCGATGCCTTGATAAGGGACATAACCTTCTTCACTACCTCAGCCTGATACAAGGAGTCATCTACCGCGCTGTGATGTACGCCGGTACGAGGTAAGTCTCGCTTTTTACGGAAGCCATACTCTTCACCGATCAAGTCCATCGTCCGGCATGATTTTGTCTCCCAGAAGGCCCATGGGGCTGTCTGGCCGACGGCTTTATACGCCGATTCGAGGATCACTGCATCGAAGGTCGGGTCATTTCCCCACCAATTAAGTTTTTTCGTGGGGCTCTGCGCTCTCACTGCAACGCAAAATTTTGTAAATTGTTCTAGGACTGCATCCAAAGGATGTTTGGTAGAGGAGTTAAGCGCAGCTTTTGCCGCGTCGCTTTGGCTCTCCCACCAGTCGAGTGTTGCTTGTGAGATGTGTAACCCTGCTGCTTCAGAACTGGTCTGATCGATATGCGCGGAAAAAACCAAAGGTTCGTGGTTAGGGTCATCGAACGAGAACGAACAGGCCCCTATGGTCAATATTAGAGCATTAGGTTCCGTGGATAGTGTCTCGATATCACACATTAAATTGGCAGTTTTATTCATTTTTTTGTATCCGGAAATATAGTTGTGCAGTTTTCCTAACCTTCCCCGATTTATGATTACGCCTCCTCGGCGGATCAACTATTTATCCCGAGATATTTATGTAGGGTCGGAGATAGTTAGCAGGTTAGGCATTGAGAGACGGAGACTGCTGCTCGCCTACAGCGCCCCTAGAAAAGTATTTCTAGGGGCGAGGAGGTTTCTGGAGGCAACCTGAGTTCTTAGGCTGCTTCTTGGGCGGCGTAGAATCCCTTGGCGTCTTCGTAAAGCCCTTCACTGGCCCAGCCGGCGAATTCCGCCACGAAGATAAACCAGCTACCTTTATCATTGGACTTTTTGATCGAGGAGAGCTCCCATACCGTAGCGAAACGGGCGGCGCCTTCATTCCGTACGTTGATGTCCGAGTTCCATTTACGGCTTACAGATAAACCGGTGGATTTCATGAACAACGCGACGGGTTGCTTAGGCTTACCCTCGCTATCCAGCATCAGGCAAATATGCTTTGCTGTTTCGACAATGTCGTATTGAGATGGGCTGCCGGGCAGTGTTTCGATATGGCTTTGGGCCTGAGCCTTCGACTCGTAGCTGCCATTAAAACCTCCGCCAAAATCACGTTTCTTGAATACGCTGAATTCTTTCGAGTACTTGAGGTTGATCAAGTAAACTGATTCGTAAAGCTCGTCCGTGATCGAGTTATGTAGCAGACCGGCTTTGGCTCCATCAACTTCGTCGAGTTGCGGGGACAGGGGCTGTAGTAGGTTCAGGCGGGGTAGCGCCATATCCTCCACGCCTACATCCTCGTTTCCGAGCCCTTGATCAGCAGTGTTTTCGGTCAAATGTGCTGGCATCATTTCTGATTTAGTGCCGAATAGGCTTACTTCTTGTTCGCTCATGGTTGGTTTCCTGTTAAGTAAATATTAGCATTGCTTCTATTTGAGGGAATTTACTCCCCAAATTTTGTGTTGGCAAGTAGTTATTTCTTACGCAAAGACAATTGTTCTTCCTCGTAGAAATCGACACCTGGGACTTCTTGCCCTAATTCGACAATCTCTTCCACCGCTTTCTGAGAAACTCTACGCTGCAGCAGATAGGGCGCATTATTCTCATTAACGAATTGGTAGAATGCATCCCAGTCAGAGACATTCGGGAGACGTTTGGTGACCACGACGGCGTTCACGTTGTCGTTACCCGTGCGGCTGATACCCATTGAATTCATCATGTCGACCACCATTTGGTCGATGATCCGTTTTTCCGCTTTTAAGTCTTTTGCTATGCGCTCAAGCTCGTTCGCTTCAGTACGTAGCGCTGTGGATTTGTCCAATAACTCAGATAGTGAGAGTTCTTCATTGAGTAGTTCGGCGGTATTTGTCATGCGGCATCTCCAAATGCTTTCATGAATGACAGGAGGTCAGTCATGCGGGTCATTTTTCCTTCGAGTTTTTCGTAGACTTCTGTTTCGAGAGAATCTTTGTAAGCCACTCGAAGGGTTTCTGTTTTCTTCTTCTGCCCTGCGCGGTAGATCCGGCTGTTGAGCTGGTTGTAGTGCTCGGCGTTATAGGTGGGCGAGCACCAGATAGTTGTTGTGCCGGCGGTTAGTGTAAGACCGTGGCCTGCTGCTTGTGGGTGGGCGAAAATCACTTTAATTTCCCCCGCTTGGAAACGTTTTACTGCACGGGTTCGGTCCTTAGGACTAGCGTCCCCGTTAATAACGGCGTAAGAGAATCCGTACTTCTCGGCCCAGTGAGTCAATTGGTTCAACTCGTGTTTCCAGTTAAATGCGACGACGCATTGGTCACGTTCCGCGATTAAATCCATCACCAACTTGTATCGATCATCGTGGACTTTGATAGGTTCGCCGTCTGCGTCGTATACAGCCCCCGACAATAGTTGCAGTAACTTGCGGACCTGGGCGCCTGCATGGATAGAGGTAATTACCCCATCTTCGGTTTCGAGATATGAGGCCTCTTTGAGTTGTATATAGGCCCTCTTAACCCACTGCGGCATTTCTAGCTGTAAATCATGTACGGCGTTCGGCGGGGTATCGATACAGTCTTCGAATTTGAACCGGATGGTTATATCTTTGAGCCGATCCGCGACGTCCATTTCAACGCCTGGGCGGTCCCGCCATTCTAAGTGCTGGGCCGAGGGTCCGACTTGTACCGCGGTGCAGACTTGTGATCGGAACTCCCAGAAGCGTTTACCTAACCGTTCGCCTTTATCGAGGAGGAAGGCTGGGAACCAGAGATCGAGGATACTATTACTATTCGGGGTCCCCGATAGCATCCACAGTTTATCGATCTTGTTCGCGATCTTAAGTAGGGCTTTGGATCGCTGGCTTGTCCGATTTTTGAATGCGGTAAATTCATCGACGACTAAATGAGTGAAGCCATCGAGCAGCGAAGGGTCTTTTGCTATCCACTTCACCGCATCGTGGTTCGTGATCACGATGTTACATCGACTACGCATCGCGTCTTCGCGTTTTTTGCCGTGTGCCACTATGTAGCTATAGTCTGTGAATTTCATCACATCGCCGCCCCACGCAGGTTCCAGGATTGAAAGGGGGGCTAGCACCAGCATTTTACCTTCGCCAGTTTGTTGGTACCCCTCGAGACAAGAGAGGGTTTTACCAGTCCCGGGGTCTGAGGTAACTAAGGCTCTAGGAGTTCTGGATAAAAACTCAGCGGTTAGCTTCTGATGAGTAAATAGCTCTACTTTCATATTTAGTCCGTCCAATGCGGGTCGAGCGCTTTGGTGATGTCAGCGATTGCTGCACAGTAGGTGCTCTTCTTATGTTTAAGCGCATCGAATAAATCGTTCGCTTCTTCTTCGTCTTCGCAAATGTTGTAATGGTCTACGAAGTTGTTATCTGGGAAGCGCTCTGTCCACACTACTGCCCTCATCATGTTTCTCCTGCGTGGAATAGACTTCGTCAACCATATCCATCACTTCGTGTTTGGTCGCGACGCCGCTATCTCGGATGGCTTTGGCGATACCGAATAGCATGGCTCCGGCGATATCTTCCGCTTTGTGCCCGTCTCGCTCGAGTGCGCGATAGATGTTCCCCATACGTTGGGTTACGGTGTCGAAGGTTTTCATTTCATCAATGTCGGGCATGTTTTAGTCCTGTGGCGATAGTGTGACTGAGTGTTTTCAGCCGGAGATTAAAGTAGCGACGGATAGCGTACATACGGGCAACGGATAAGACGGTAAAAAAGACGCTGATCAATATCTGTTCGCCGAACGTTACGGGTATACCGAGGGCAGGGAAGACGACGAATTGGCCCGCTAATGACACGCAATACCCGATAAAGACGTTGACGCAAGTTTCTACCAGGCTTTCGAATCGAGATTGCATTACCCCTCCCAAGCCCAGTCACAGGCCCCATTTTTCTTATAAGAACACCATTTACATTGGTCGCGCCCAGGAGTAGGAGGGAAGTCCATAGCGCTGGTCATCTTAATTGCACGCTGGTTCACTCTGTCTTTCAACATCATGGCCTGCTCGCGGGTGTAATTATTTTTCAGCTCTTCCCCTTTATCCAAGTACCAGAATTCTGTTCTTAAAAACTCGAGGTCAGGGAAACGCATAAAGGCGCCGATAGCGTAGATCATCGCTTGGCCGCTGTGGGAAATCTCGTTACCGAATTTACGCCCAGTTTTATGGTCGATCACGATAGCGCTGGTATCGGATTCGAATACGAATGCATCGAGTTTCATCCGTGCCCAGACTTTGGGGTCCATCCAGCCGCACGGGGTCCAATCGATGTCGAACCCCCAATCTTCTTCGAAAATCGCACGCCCTTCGTTGAACTCGTTCTTTAGCCAGTCGAATTTTGTCTCGAACTTCTCGAGTTCTTTCGGGAGGATAGGGTGCTCTCCGCGTGCGTACTGCTCTGCAAGATCGTGGATCTTGGTTCCTCGATCCGCTGCCTCGGATTTCTCTTCCGGGATCTTTTTTACTTTCTGGAGGAAAGAGGCGTAAGCGCAGTTTTCGAATTTTTTCAGCGCTGATGCACTCCATGCCTTCAATGGTCCTTGTTGAGGATCGAAGGTTGCAGGTTCTGGGACAGGGACCGCTGCGATACGTTGGCCTGGGACGAAATCCTGTCGTATAGTTTCGATTTTTAGTCCTGGCTTGAACATTGGCTTATTCATTTAGGCTCCTACCGAGAATTTCTTGACGTTTCCAGAGGCAGTATTGATTAGATATTCTTCTTTCAATTCCGCGGGATCGTGAGCAGTGATTTTGAATACGATTTCATACCCGCGTTTGCGACTTTCTCCGATCCGTCGGCGGGTGCTGTCGGCGACAAACCCATTGCGTCGGAGCATTTTGCTAAATTGTTCGGAGGACAATCCGTGTCTACGGCCGACTAAGGCGTCATAGACCATCCGAAGCTGCTCCGTCCACACATTGATCGCGTCGTAATTGGATTCATACTGAGCTAACCACGTGCGTACTGCGGCTTTTGCTGCAGGCGTCGGGGAGTTAATCTCAACTTCGTCTTCCATCTCCAAAATCTGAACGAAATAGTCGAAATCCCCATGTTTTATCGCTGCGACAAAATCCTCTACCACGGTACGGGCCGCAGCTCGTAACGATTTCTTCGCATCGTTTTCCAATGCAACCCGAACTTGGTCCTCGTCGTAATTGAATTGTGAAAGAACACTCGCGAAGTAGGGGACTTCTGCGGTCAGTCGTTGACGGATATTGGTCGACATTTCAGGGAACTGGTCGAATAATCTCTTTTCTTGTCGAGGGCAGATGTTGTATCGGCGGTCGGTTTCATCGGGGCGAAGAATGTCGTGATCGTTCGAACAGATGATGAAGTTAGCGAAACTCTTCATTGTCCGAGTATTTTGTCTCATACCTCGGATGGTTACTTCAGGCTCAGTAATGTAGTTCTTCATTTTAGCCAGCAACGCCTCTCGGCTTTTACTGTGTTTAAAGTTGAACTCATCGAGCATTACCAAGATGCTTTCTTCCATCCAGTTGTTGAACATCTCATCGAGGTTCTCTGGGCGGAGTTGCATCGCGTGTCTACCGAATAGGGGCTTTAACACATATTCGAATAGAACGCCTTTACCGGTGCCTTGTATCCCATGCATAACCCATGCAGTACCGCTTTTATTCTTCTCGTTAACGATGAAGGCCAGCCAGTTTACGAAGTGTTCAAGCTCAGCTTCCCCGTTACCGCAGACGCTTTCTAGCAGGTTCCAAATGTTGGGGCATATCTCTTTGATCCGTACTGCTTCGCCTCTCTGTAAGCCTATCAACTCGTCTGGGATTTCTTTAGGTGTTTGCAGTAATAAACTCGGAGAGTGCTTGTTTATGAACTTGTTCGGGATATCCACTACCCGAGGGTCGGTTGGGTCAAAAATGTAATCCCATACCGGTACGTTCTCGGGCACGGGTGAATCGTATTGAGTCAGCCAGTCTGCAATCCCTTGGCGATCGGTAGCATCCACATTTACAAGCCGATTGTTTACTCTATCGACAAGCCCTTGGTAGCACTGATTAGTCAGCCTGTCTCGGAAACCGATAGGGGTAGGAGGTAGGACGCCTTCCAGTTCTTCGCGGCCTGCAACAAATTTGTCAACGTGCGCTTGGTACGTCTCGGGGTCGGCTTGTTCGAAGAGAAACGGTTGCTCCCCTTTGAAATTCCATACGATCGTTGGGTCGTCCCTGTGTACGTAATACGCATTACTGTCCCCACCATTGATGTTGTAATAGATGTACTTCTGTTTCTCGTAAGAGAAATCCATCTGGCACCCATCAGGGTTAATAACCACATGGTGGATGGCTCCATCGCGTTTGATTGCGCTGGTTTTGGCGGTTAATTTCCCGAGTCCACGATTTTCTCTGATCGCTAATAAATGTTTTTGTACATCTTTCGTGATCGCGGCCTGAGTGATTCCTCGTTCCTTATCAGAAAGGTGCGCTGCGGCCGAGACTTTTTCTACGAGAAAGATCCGATGGTCGGGGTCCGGGATCGGGTTTGCGATCTCGGTGAATATCGGGTTACCGATAAATATTAGTCGACTGTTGTCAGCCAGTGACACATCGAGCTTATATCGCAGGGCGGTACCGGTGGCAGTCAGATCCAATTGGCTTTGGAACTCAGGAATCGCGAAGTTCAGCCTTTGGAGGTACCGCTTTAATTGTTGTGGATAGATAGGTTCATCCAACATGAAATCCATGTGGAGTGAAATTTTGTTACCCTTCATCCCCATCGAACCGCTTGCGTGTACGATGTACGACACGTCTCTAAACGTCGGGGGTAGAAATTGGACGACGCGCTCTGCTATCTGACGTATGTCGGTATCGTCTAGCTGTTCAGGTAACTCAAAACGGTCGAGCAGTATCCCGTCAATATCGAATACGACATTATGGGTGGCCGCTTCGTTATCGGTTTGCGACGCTCTAGATTCTTTCTCAAGTTCTTTGAGCAGCGTACCCTTCAAATAGCAATGCCCGGCAGCCGCATGTTCTTTTAGTAATTTAACCTTATCGAGTAGTCCGCTTGCGGACGTCGGTACGACGTACGTGTGTGATGTCACCTTCTTAACGAGAGGGTAACTCTGCACCCCAGATGAAGAATACTCCTTCACCAGAGGGCGGTAGCCTTCTAGGAAAGTAAGTTTCATCATTTATTACGTACTCGCAGTTCGTGGTCGTCGCGACAATCGGAGTCACAAAATAGGGCGCCTTCCTTGAGGGGATCGAGGCAGTTGTAGCAAGAACCTTTTGCCCGTAATCGTGTCTTTTGTTGTTGTGCGTTAAGGCAAGCTTTTAGGTGCAGCTCTTCGAAAGCAGTTGCTTGGTCCCCTGGATCAGGCAGGCGTGTATTGACCAGAGTAGATTCGTTGTAGTCGAGCATGGTTCGTTGCCTTATTTACTGTAGTTGTCCGCGATCCCACCTTCAGAGGCGAGGGTTAAGGTGCCGTCGTTGCACCAAGACGGGGGGATTGCCATTTCTTCTCCCATGATTTCGTACACACGGTCGGCGTGTTTGGTGGGAGCGATGGCTATAATTTCATCGTGTACGGTTAAGGCGATCCAAGCGCCGAGGGATTTAATCCGATCGTTAATACGCAGCATCATGTCACTCATGACGCATCGGCTGATTGCCTGGATAATGTTCTCGAGGAGAGCCCCACCGTAGATGGATTTCATGAACTTCCCGTTCCAGTATTCGAAGTTCCGGTAACCGGTCCCTTCTTCCCCAACCATGGTTAAGTCGGGGTAGGTCATATACAGTCCGTTCGGTAAGCGTAAGCGGCCTCGCTCTACGATGATACTTTTCCAGGCGTAGGGTTCGAGGTCACGGGACGCCATATCGAATATGATCCGTTCGCATTTTTTCCAGCCGGCAACGATCTTGTAGTTTTTACGGCGCCAGGTGTTTACGGTCCGAGCGGCGAACGCTTTGTCGACGTTTACGCCTTTCTGTTGGAGTGTCATCCAGAGTGTATTCGCACCGGTTTGGTATCCGAGGCCGAGCTCTGCAGTCTTACCGACGAAGCCCTCTTCGTATTGTAAGTACGCTGCATTGTCGTAGTCGGTAATCGCACCGGAGTCGTCGAGGAAGTTTCCGGCACTGTCTTTGACTTTGGCTTTTCGATCGACAGGGAAACCGTAAATATCCGTCGCAAGAAGGTTGTAAATGTCTTCGCCAATACGGAACTGCTGGAGTTTATCCTCTTGCTCACATTGCCATGCGTTCATCCGGCCTTCGATGTTACTGAGATCTCGAACGACGACTTTATGGCCTTCTGGGGCGTAGAGAGAATAGCGGATGGGGCTCCCTCGCCCGAAGTTCTGGAAGTTAACCTTATTGGTGCCGCCCCAACGTTTTGTATGTGCCGCGCAGTAGTTCAGAGGTGCAGCGATCCGCCCTTCAGGGTTCGAGTCTGAAGGGGCGCTGTGGTCTAGGAGACGGACGCATCGGGTCCGTTCGAGAGTGGACTTCACTGCTTTACGTGCATCCCAGATATTCTTTAGTTCGGGGTGCTCCGCTTGGATTTCGAGGTACTCGAGATCGTCTTTTGCGAGGGCCAAGGTTTCGTTGTTAGGGTTTTTCTCTGTGGGGCTGGCTTTCATCGGTACGACGATACTGAACTCGGTGTACAACTTAGCGGCAAATTGCTTGTTGGAGGAAAGTATTGTTTTAGGGAAGCCGCTGGCTTTAACGAGCGCCTTCTCGTTTTCGATCATACCCGCGAGGTAGTCTTTGACCTTTTCGCGATCCAGCACAAAACTCGGGTGAATGAACATTTTGAGGGTCATGTCGAGGATGGCTAGTTCTGCCTCGGGGAAGTATGGCCATATGGCTGCGAAGATTTCGAAGGTGAGCCTGACGTCTTGTTTACAGTATCCGCCTAGAACTTCTTGCTGTTCCTCAGTTAGATCCCACAGGCCTGCGACTGTCTCGAGTTCTTTACCTTTACGTTTCGAGAGATCATTTGGGAATACGCGTTCAGCGAGAGATGCGAGGCTCGCAGGGCTTTGTGCGAACATCGCGCGGCTGATGGCTTGCGTGCAGTAGTACCTTTCAGCTCTGAGGCCATAGTACCAACTAAGGATGGCACCATCGAAGAGGGCATTGTGGCAGAGCAGGGTGTGGTTATTTCCCGGCACAAATATTTTTGATAATACGGTTGCGATGTCGGTGTCAAAATACTCTTCTGGCCCATCGTCAATCTTGATTCCCACGCCGTGCGCTTTGAATCTTGGGTCATTGATATACTCCTCGTATGTCATGTTCTTTAAGGAGTAACGGCATAGTTCACTACCGGACTTCTTTTTTTCTTCGAAAGGTGTTTCGAAATCTAAGGTAATGAAGCTCATCGTCTGTATCCTGTGGCGGCCGTCAATTATAAGCAATGCTTCTATTTCAAATCAATGAGAGTTTTGTTTTTTTAATTCTCTCAGTAGTCCCTCTAGGGCAATGTGTTGTTTTTGCGCATCTATTTCATCGGTTAAAAATGACCGCATAATAGCGGAGGTGACATTTTTTGGGTTATTCCCGTGCGAATACAGCCAAAAGAGCGCGAGAAGTGCTTTTTCGCCGAGATGATCGAGATATGTGTCGGTGAAGTATTCCGACACATGTTCGTGGAAGTCGACAATTTGGGGGCGAACGGTTGGAGGGGCCTTGTGGATTAACTCTTGGATGATCATTAATGCTCCATATAGGAAACTGCGCCGATGGAAGCATCCCAGCAGTCTCTACATTCTTCGCACTTATTATGCTGCGAAGAGGCGGGGCATGTGGGGGATTCTGTTACAACGTAGGATTGAGGTGTGGTGGTGGGTTTCGGTTTTTGGTCGATTGGTGCGGGGGATGAGAGGCGGACAGTTAAGTTCGTCGGCAACGCTCCGCGTTCCTTTACCCAGCTATGTATCAGGCCGCGTTCTTGGGTCGGTAGCCAGAATGATATCTGAGGTAAGGCTTGGCATACCTCAATGATGTTGGATAGCATTGTTACGTCTTGCAAGTCGCCACTACAGAACCAGCGGAAGTACGGAGTTCTTATGCTGACGGTATCGGAGATAAGCCAGACCATAGCCTCGACCCACTGCGGGTGATTTCGATTCTGGTAGCGGCGTTCATAAGCTTGTCGTGCGAAGCCGTTAATAAACCCCCGCATTGCGTAACAGACATTACAGCTAGTGCGCGCGAGTTTTCGGAGTTTTTGACCCGTCTTACAGTAGCTTGCGGGTATTCCCCAGGAAGGGCAGGGCATTTTGCTAGTTCGGGCCAGCCCCCCAGTGATAAGTTTTGCATCGGCGTAGGTCATGACCGGCGTACATTGTATTAATGCGCTCATGCTACCTCCGCTCGGATTTTATTTAGACGAAAAAAAGGGACTGTTAGTCCCCTGAATGTGTTGCGAATAATATCCCCAGTTGCTGGATGTAAGCTTGAAGTTCTTCTGACAGGTCGTTTTTTAAAAAACGTTCTCTAGCTTCAAATAGCTGATCCAGCAGGTGTTCTTCGAAAGGTACGTCGCAGCCTTTACCGGGAAAGCTAACTACGTTGTTTCCTGCCATGTTATCTCCTAATGGGAATCCCCACCGAAGTGGGGCTTCACATGGTCGCAGCCAGTCATCTACTCCTGTGAGAATAGATATTCACCTCGGCCACTGGTGAATTCTGTGACGGAATATAACCATTGCTAATATTAAGCGCAAGCTCTTTCCGTGTTTTTCTTGATAGGGCGTATCTTCCACCCCCGATCGACGAAATGTCTACTGTTCCCTTCAGCTTCCACTACATCCAATCTACTAAGTATTGCGTCCCCAATCTCGTTCGGGTGGCAAGACTCTTTTAATGCGTAGATTTCTTCTTTGGTGTATTTATCGCCGTCTGCAGTTTCGAACAGGGCGAAGACGGTAATCTCCCAACGCCGATGGAACTTGAGCGCATGTTCTACTACTTCCCATTCTAAGTTGGTCCTGTAAACATTGCCTCCTTCCTCATCGAGCCAGGTATCTCGGGCTTCCATGACAAGTGTTTGAGCCTTCATTTCAAGGAACTTCCGTTTGAAATTGGCTTTCTTTTTTCGAGGTCTATTACTTTTGCTCACAGGCTAACGTCCTATCCCAACTACAGTTCGAGGTCCGGGGTTCGCATTGGGACAAGACAGCGAGGACTAATGCCACTTGTACCAATACGAATACCTTAGGCGACACTGCGGAGTCGTCGGGTGTTTTTCCATTGCAGTTTCATACCTAATGCCTCGCCGACGCGTATCAACGTTGGGAGGCGAGGGTTAAGTACGTGCCCAGACATCCAATGGTAAAGCGCGCCGGGGGTGACATTTGCAGCTTCGGCGATAGAGGCGATATGCGCGTGATAGAGACGGTCGATAATTTCCTGTGCTAACTGTTCACGTTCCATGAGGGTTGCCTATAGCTATTAAGGGTTTCCGGAGCCAAGCCGATTGGGTCGGTATGGCTGTTTGTGTTTCTTTTGCGGGGGCTTCGAGTCGGGCTGCTTTACGTCCTTGCTCATAGGCTCGATGACATAACCGGCAGCGCGGACGGTAATACGGTTTACCGTTGCTGTTGAAAGTGACTCGGGTTTCGTCGGTTAATACGCTCTCGCAATCTTTACAGTGGGTGCGGGTCCTGCTTGCCCGCTCTACCGTATGGCCCACCGTTACGCCGCCGCTTCAGAGGGCGGAGCAGGGTTTTCTACGGGTGTCGCTTGCGCTTCGGTGTCGGATGTCTCTTCTTCCGCTGCTATCCGTTCGGCTTCTCGGGCACTTTCTTCCGCTTCTTCATAGGCAGCCTTACGCGCCCAGTAGTCGTCCTCACTGATTTCGTCGCCATAGATGGTGTAAGTATCTTTTGTGCCGTACGTCACCCCTGAATTATCGACGGTGTATTCTGCTCGAGTCACGACAGACCCCCAAGGGTGGTCTACTGATTCGATAAACGGGGCAGTGTGCTCGTACGGGTGGAGCTCATCACTAATGAAGCGGACCCAGTATTTTCCTGCACAGTCGTCGTCGGCTGCCTGCTGGAGGAAGCTTTGGAGAATGACTATTAAGGTTGGTATTTCCACATTTTGGATGGCATCTGTGATGTTGAATGCGAAATCGCCGAGACAGGCGCCGCCGCCTGAGCCGTCGATTACGTGCGGGTGTGGGAGGTTCCGATCTTCATAACCTACGGGGCATTCGTCGATATCCCCTGTGGTATAGAATTTCACTATGCCTGTGGTGAGCTCGATCACTACCTCAATATCATCAAGTGGGATATCGATGTCCTGCGCCCCTGCATTGATGAAGTCGTAGGGGTTGCGGCTGGGGCGCATAGTGAGGTTCCGGAAAACTACAGACAGTCGCGGGTTATCGGTAGATCCCTCGAAGCGTAAGGTTTCCGCATCGACGTGTTCGAAGCTTTTCAACATTTCTTTTAGAGAGGCGATATCTAACTGAGCCTCGTCATCCATATTATACGCTTTCAAACGTAGTTCGTTTTCCCGAGCAATCGAGTTTTCGTAATTACGGCTGGTTGATTCGAGGCCTCGCTGTAATAGCGCAGGGCTCCGGGTCCGATCAACTACCATCCGCAGCCCGCGGGTGAGTAGTTCTTGTTCTTCCGAGGGCCAGTCGGTGCCCGATAGCTTACTTAAGACTGTGTGATAGCGATCGTGGACAAGCTGAGCTCGACTATGTTGTTCGGTAAGGATGTTTAATCCTTCTTCCAACTCAGTACGTTGGGACGTTACGCGGGTTAGTTCACGTTTTAGTTCTTGACCGTCAGTACGGCCATACGGAGTGAATTTAATGTTATCCATTATGCGTTACCTGCTGCGGTTGTCGTGGATCGGATCATGACTATATAGTCTTCGATTTCTTCCTCTTCCATGCGGATCATGGTGTCGAGGTCCCATTGTGTAAGGCCGAGGTGGACGGCTTCTTGGACGCTCATACCTGCGATCAGCAATACCTCACGTTCTTCCTGTGTGAGGCTGGTTGGGTTGATTTCTTCTGCGCCGGCGGCCATTTCGTTAATTATGCTGAGGTCATCATCGAGCCAGGTGTCATCAACGGGCTCATCGAGCTGCGTTTGTTGCGGTATGTTTGTTCCCTGACTCTGGGGGAAGTAATAGGTATTGTGTCCGAGGTTCGCAGCCGGAAGGGTAGGAGCGCGATATATAGGTTCCACCACGTTTGCTTTGATGAGTGCATCGAGTGCTGCGCGCTCTTGCGTTGAGAGCTCTTCGCCTAATATTTCTTCGTCGATGCATTGGTGGACCACTTTGTTTGTCTTGTCATAGAAGTCGACTTTAGAATCGCCTCGTTTGTTGTAAATGCCGCGGATAAAGTAATCACAATCTGCGAGATACTCATCTACTTGTTCTTCATCTTGCGCGCTAGGTCGTACGCCCATGTGAACATGACTGTGTCCCCAGTAGCGGAGCTCGGAGGGGTCATCGCCGGCAGTGATAATCTGTAAAGCGAGATCGGCCATGTCTTCGGCTTCGATGTCGGTTTCGGTCCCTGTGACAGTTTGTTTAGGGACATAGATTTTTGTGATGAGGTAGTCGTCACCTAAAGGTTCGACTAGTCCTAACCATCCAACTTCTTTCGTACATTTTTCAACTAGGTACTGGATAGTACGAAACGCTTTTTCTTCGTAATACAGCACCGGGGGTTTCGGCGTTGGTGCCGGCTTGTCGTCTTTCGAACGCAAGGTTGAGGTTTCTGCGCTCATCGAGCTCGAATTGAAGATAAAGTTTGAAATGTACTTTGCCGCCGTAAATACGGATGAGGTTTTGTTCTTTTTCTTCTTCTTGCTCATGCTATAAAGACTCCGTAGTTACGATAAAAGGTTTCAGGTAGACGTTTGTGACTTCACTCATGGCGTGTTGGTCTGCGAGGTAATGCATCATTTGCCATACCGCAAAATTTGCGATGACAGAGGCGGTAGTGCCGACACTGATACTCGCGCCGCATGCGCTGGTTTCGGCATCGTCGTCATCGATTAAGGTGTTTACCCACGCTGCAGCTTTGAGCGCGTGGTTAGGATTGAATTGGAATACGTTCCCATGTGTTGCTGCCATTCGAGTCTCGATGACGTGGAGCACATTGGGGTTACCTTTAAGGCATTTTTCGTAAATTTCCCGTCGAGATTCCATCGTGTCGGTCAGTAAGAAAACGACACCTTCGAGAGGGATTTCGGGATTAGGGACCGGCTGTTGCGAGAACACCATTTGTTTAGGGGGCTCTTTCGTACCGGTTTTACTGCAATATAACGCTGCCATGGCGTCGACTTTGTGGACACCGATGTGCTCATGGGCAAATGCCTGATTAGCGAGGTTGTGCGGCTCGACGATGTCGAAGTCATGGAACGTTATATTGGTCATCCCCAACTCGATGAGAGCCATGCCGATGCGACTGCCTGTGGCGCCGACACCGATAATATGGATAGGCACTGGGTGCTCTAATGGGTTGAAAATCGATTGGTGGCGAGTAACGACAAGTTCAGTCATGGTGGTCCTTCCATTTTGTTGAGGCGTAAAAAAGGCCCCTTGTTCAGGGGCCTAGTGCAGGGCGACGTAAGACTTACGCGTTACCTTTTGCACCTTTGGCGATTACGATAACCTCGCCATTGGCTACATCGGCAGATGCGTCACGCTCGGTGCCGTTCACTTTCAGCGACTCATTAGAGTCCACGCTGATATCGGCAGCGGTCAATGCATCGTTGACGGTAGCGCCGTCGTCCAATACAACTTCTTTAACTGCGCCTGGTAGTTTTGCAACTTTTACTGTGATCATGGTTTTTTCCTGTGGTTTTTTGGGGTGCTATCTTTGCGACCGGTAGATAGCTTACCGTTTTTTTAAATATTAGCAATGCTTCTATTTAAATAAATTCTTTTGGGATTACCGCCCAGTTTTTTACTCCCCAATGGACGAAGGTTTCGGGGGAGTAGATAAGGGTTAAGGGTCCGTCGTCGGTTTGTACTAGACAAAAATCCCCGACTTCAGGTAATTCGGTTTCTAGGTTTTTGACGGTAAGTACTGTTCTTACTTGAGAACCGAGATTGATTCCCATGTCGAGAGAGGGGATGATATCGTCCGCGACTATTGTGTTCGGTCTGGGGCCTCGAATTATTGCGTCGGCCGTATGGGCAGCAGCAGCAGCAGCCCGTCGTGCGGCCATTGCTGCTTCGCGCCTGTGCTGCTCGAAGGCGGTCTGACTGTAGTCTATATTTTCCAGTCCACGTCTTACTCGAGCGCTATATTCGTCGTGTATTACTTGTTCCCAGGGGGAACGGTCGCGGGCTGCCCAGTCGATGTGACGGAGTGGGTCCGTTGCGGGTTCTAGTTGTGGCTCTAACCCTCGAGCTTGCCGACTTTGTTGCATACGTTCGAAGATATTGGGGCCGTATTCGTTCGACATTATTGAGGCTCCCAATAATCTTCAGGTAAAGGCTCGTCGCTGAACTCCAATTTGCTGAGATAGCGGCTCACGTCGGTGTAGACAGTACATATGTGACTTTTCGGGTTTATTGTCACTCGTCCGTTATATATGACCCGTTTGCCTGACAGCATATGTGCGCAGGTTTCTGCTAAGAAGCGCGACTGTTTCAAGTTGGCCTTAAACGAGGATATAGGGCCGTAGGCTATTTCTTCTTTAATTCTATAGATGTACGCCGGCGAGGGTCGCATGTAACGGTCATCTGTGAAACGCGACCAACGCTTAGCGTTGTGTACAGGTTTCCTCAGGATCACGGCGCCCGACTCGATGGCCTCGTAATAAAGAGCGCGTTCGACAGATTGTCGCTCTAAAGCAATGATCCTGTCTTTAGAGTCAGGCAGGTCTTCCCATTCTGTGTCATGTAAGTGCAGTAGTTCGCGTTCCACTGTTCGGCCCTTTCGCAAGTTGTTTATGAGTAACACTGTTTTCGCTTGAATGTGCTTGAGCGAGGTTCTCGTATACTCGTTGTATTTCAGGGGATACTAGTTCCCACGGCTTTTTTCTTCTGTGGTTAGCCATTGTTTGGCAGTAGTACTCTTTACCCGTCATGGTTGCTCCTATTGCCTTTTCGTAAAGTTCGGACCTTAGGGAAAGACAATATTCGACCCCGAACCGAGGTCGAATATTAGCATTGCTGCTATTTAACCGTAAGCACTAATTACTCAGCGGTAGTTTCTTCCGGCATGTTTTCGTCTAACTTTTCAACCATCACGTTTACCGCTTCAATAAGCTCTTCGACTTGCTGCTTGATGCGACGGGAATTGACGTCGAGACGGCTTAACTCTTCAATCTTCGCTTTGGCCGCGGTGATCTTGGAGATAAGGTCGCCTTCGGACATGGTTGCTACGTCTTGGCCGAATACTAGGGTCTTTTTAACTACTGGTGTTTGTTGTGACATATCGATACTTCCTTCGTGGGTTTGGGTTTGGGTAAAACGGTTTTTGATCTCGTTGAGCTCCCGCTCGCTAAACAAAGCCGGTGGAAATTCGACTAGGGCTAACGCGCAATGGATATCGGCGAGTTCGGGGTTGTTGCGGGCAGCGAGATACGTAATCGCATCAACGCTGTTTTTGATAGCCGTTACGGCTGCTAATACAGACATTTTGATTCCTTAGTAGGGGTTGATGTATTCCATTAGTGCTTCCTTATTGGTCGAGAGTTTCCATCAGCGCTTCGTTCACTGATGCTTGGTACATTGCGAGTACTTCGTTCCGGCCATAACCGGTTTTTTGTTGAAGTTTCTCGGTGAATATTTCTTCAATTCGGTTCAGCAGTTTCTTGTTCATCGCGTTCTATCCAGTGCTTGCCAGGATCAATTACCACCCAGACTGTGCAGTCATGTTCTGGTGGGTAGTAGGTGTTTGCCCAGCAGTCTTTGTGTACTTTATCTTCGCCTTCGCGTCCTAATACTACCTTCGTGTCATCCGAGAAGGCGCTGAGGTAATCGCGTAGCTTGCCGACCGTGAGCTCGCCCTTAGTTGCCACTGGTGGATTCCCCTGGGTTGAGGAAAAAGGGTTCGGGTAAGTCTTCGATTATTTGAATCTCGCCAGCTTTGATCCATGCTATGCCGTCGATGATTATTTCTACTGGGTCGGCTGATGCGTATGCAGATCCGATCGCTTGTTTTAATTTGGTAACCGCGTTATGTACTTCGAGTCCCCAGATATGGCGTGTTTCACGTTCGCCCATAAACTCGTGGAAAGTAATGGCGAATTTAACGCTCTCGTTCGTCATCTCGTATTCTACGTCTTGGTACTCCACGCAAGAATTGCAGAAGAAATCGTCGATATGGTCTGGGTCCCACGAGTCGGTCGTAGGGTTGTATGAGGCACCGGATACGCATTCCGGGTATATGTCGGTACCGCCGCAGCGCTCGCATGTAGGTTCTTTTATTAGCATTCTTCTTCCCTCTGATACTTTTTGCGGATGATATCTATTTGCACGGAAACGGGGACGCCGATTACTATTGCGGTGACGTAAAGAACGGTCCATACGGTTAAGAAGGGACGGAATATTAGTTCGAGTTTCATCGTTTCGGGGTATAGGTTATGGGTTCAGGGAGATCGAGTATCGGGGTAACTACGCCTCGGTTTAACCAACAGATGGAGTCGATATAGATTTCCTGTTCTTGGTTGTCGGGGTAGGCGTCTGTATTAGTGTCGATATTGCGTAGGACACGGTGGAGTAAGTCTTTAACCGCTCGCTCTGTTGAATGGGCATGGACCAGGGTTGTTCTTCGTGGCTGCATGGATACGTGGTACACGAAAGTGAAGTCGACGGCTATGTCGTGCTTCTTAGGTGCTACGTCGTGCCCGTCTCCGCAATTGGTGCAGTAGACATCGCCTCCTACTTCGAGCTCTACCCATTCACGGGTTGTGGGCGAGGGTTCGGTTACCGAATTGCTATCACGTATGGTGTCCCATTGGCCGCAGCCTTCACAGCTATCGATTTCTACTATCATTATCCTTTCGTCCTAAATGTCCAGTGGTTCTTGGTTGCGATCCAACGTTGGTCGAAGCAGTCGCGGTACTCGTATACCTGTTCGCCGGCTATCGGGTCGTAGAAGAGGGCGGCGCCGCGTTTCATTGTCAGTTTCGATTTGAGCCAGTTAATTAGGGGCATTTTCTGCAAGTTCCTTTAGTGCTTTATCTAGCGCACGGGATAGCCAGCGGATACGTTCTTTTGCTGCTGTCAGGTACACGATAGGAGGTCTGGCTTTGCCCGCGATAAGGTCTTCCACACTAGGCGGATGGTTACCGTGAAGAAATACGGCGTTAGCAAGTGCGTCGTCAGTCATGTCGCCCAACGCCAATTCGGAGCGCTCGCAACTATAAGTGGCGCCGTGCGGGTCAGGCTCGCCATTTTCTCGCCATTCTGCTGAAGGAGTTATCTGGCTTAATAGCCCCTCAATTGTATCGGCGGCTTCGCCCATCCACGCCTCGATACTTGAGTTCGGGAAGTCGTCTGCGGTCGTTTCCGATATGATCCGCAGTTTGGTTACTATGTCCATTACCAATCTCCTTCGTTAAATTCTTCAGGGCCTCGCACCCTAGTCGGAAGTCCATAGTCTGGGTATTTAATCTTCATGGATGACAAGCCCGCGAATGCGCAGACTAGAACCAACCAAGCCTCAAGGAACCCTTGTCACTTCTAATTTCTGTAAAACCTGTAATGGGTGAGGGCGTCGCACCCTCATCGGTTACCAGTAGTTTTTACAAGCCACGTTACTTGGATGCTTGCCCTAGACCCTGCGCTCTTTGGTTGATCGGGGCAGATCAATTACACCCAAATCACGGAATTGAACCGCCTGAGCTTCACTAGGGAGTAGATAACGCCTTGTGTAGCTCGGGCGTTATCCAAAACTATTCTAGTTTTGTACTTCTCTCACAATTGACCCCGGCTCAAGGTCCGGGGTCAGGGTTTGTAGTAACAAGCGGATCAACTCTTCACGCTCGTTATCTTTAATTCTCAAAATGTCCATTCGGCCACGGGGCCTTTTTACCAATATGCAAGCGCCATCTACTGTACGTTGTACTGCGATCATGTGGCCTCCCGAATTATTAGCATTGCTGCTTCCCAGACTTTCTACGAATTCACTTAGTCAAAAACGCGCAGCGGTTTCTATGAAGTCTCGCGGGGCAACAATTCGGTTATTAGCGTTGCTTCTATTTCGGGGCGGAAGAGATATTAGCAATGCTTATTGCCGTGTGGCAAGGGGTTTTTTGTAGATTCTTTAGAGGGTGGGGCGCTGAGAGATGACTTGGCGCCTGATTACGGATACGAGGTCCGTGACATCGGTTGTGCCTTTGAAGGCTTTGCTGTGCGGGTAACGGCGGGCTCTATGGAATGCAACCAAGGCCTCTTTTGGCGTCTTCACGTTCTCGATATATTGCCAGTCCTCGAACCACTCACCGTCGGTCTCCACGAGTGAGCCGCCTAATACTTGGTAGCTATGCTCGCAGTAAGCTGCTTCCTGTCGGCTGAGCTGGTCGATCAAGGTGTTATGGTACATTCCAAGTCCGTCTCTTAGGGATTCGGCAGAGGTAATCGGGAGTAAGCCTACCAAGTGGTCTAACACGTCCCGCACATCGTCTAATGTGTCGTACAGCGGGATTTTATTCCTCCCCAGGCTATGCTGTATTTCGATGGTTGTCATAGGTTACCTCCGTGAACTCGACTCCGCAGCGGCGTAGCCACGAGCGGAAGCGAGTATAAGGAAAGTTGGCGTGATTTTCCACGTAGGCGAGGCGGACGTTCGCATGATAGGTGACGAACACCGCGCCATAAGCCGGAAGCGTTACGCGGATTGTTTGTAAAATCCCTAGGTAGTCTTCCTCGATATAGGGGATGCCGGCCTCGGTCAAAGATCTGGGGTCGAAGGTTAAATGTTCCACGGGCATGGTTTTAGGCTCTCCGAATGAGGTGGCGAGTTTTTTGAAAATGTTAGTGAGTACTGACGTGTATAAATATACAGGTACTGGTTTAATGTACAGTATGGCTAGGTTGTTAGGTGGGCTGTTTGTACGTTAATTGATCTATGGTTGAGGGTGCTGGGACACTAGGGCCAATTACGTGTCCCAGCAAATGGCGACATGTTCGCTGCATGTTTGCCGTAGTTTGGGGCTAAAGGCTACAGGATCGGGGATCTGGGCCGCGTGGGACACTGGGACACGCTTTTGATGTTTCCCTTGGGAAAAGAAACAGCAACATAGTGTTACATCTTTCTCAGATTGGATAGAAGATTATAGTGTCCCACGTGGGCCTTTTCGTCTGTAGCCCTTATGGTACGTGGCCTGTAGCCGGGACACTAAAACGCTCCTAGTGTCCCAGCGTGTCCCACGTGTCCCAAAGCTTGACTACTCAAGCTTTTTATTTGATCAATGTTCCACGATATTGGTGAGTTCTTGGAGGTGTTGGATCAAGGACCTGAAGCTTTCGACGTAGAATAATAACTCCTCGTTCCCTCCATTTATGACCGCAGACTCAAAAGCAGCGGCTATACCCTCATAGTACCCAGGCCGATTTTCTTTGAGTCTTTGCTGGATGTCCTCCGGCGCCCAAACCCTCTCCTCTGGCCCCGTTTCTATTACGGGGTCTGAGAATATAGTCCTTAGTTTCACCAAGTTCTGCCCCGTGGGCGTACTGAAGCCGTTTTCCCACTTCTTGACAGTGTTGGGGTGGACCCCGATCACGTTAGCTAGCGAAGGGCGACTAAGCCCTAGTTTGGAACGATGTAATCTGATGGTGTTGGCTTGCATATGTAACCCCAAAGAAAGCATGGAGCACCCCGAACCGATAACCCGTAACCCTCATCCGAGGACAAGGGAACGGGGTCGGAGGACGCTGTAGGAAAACAAAAAAAGCCCCTCATCCGGAGATGAGAGGCAAAGGGGCAGATATTAGGCGGCGATGCGCGCCAGTCGACTGCTGCGGGCTTGGTTCTGACGGACTCGGTACTCTTCTGCTTCATCGGCGAGGCGATTGAGCGCTTCATCCAAATCCCAGACCGTCTGCCACTCGTTGGTGAGCGAGTCGACCATGTAGCTGTAGTAGCCGAGCCCTTGGAGCTGGTAATCGGCCCAAGTGGCGGTTTGCGCGGACTCATAGGCTAGATAGATACCTTGGAGTTCGATGTGGAGCTCTTCCACGGCGGTGCGCAGTGCGGCCAAGCGTTCTAGCGGCTCTTCGATGTGTCCTAGGACAATGGACAGGGGATCGACGTCACGGGGCGGCATACCGGCACGGCTCTGTGACTCATTCAACGCGGCTTGGTGACGGTTGAAGGCGTCGATCCCGCCCATTCGTGCCATGCGCTCCTCGGTCTTCTCGCGGTTGCGAATTTCCTTGGACAGGGTGCGTACGCTCTGCTCGACGATGTTGCGGAGCATCATCATGGCTGGCCACTGGTCTTCGGGATTCTCCGCTTGGTACACGGACATGAACTGACTCTTGAGCGTATCCAGGCAGTCGGCCCCGAGCAGATGATCAGCGATGGTGGCGGTCTCTTTGCCGGCCTCGGTCGTAGCACGACGCTGAGAGAGGGCGTTTAGGACGAAATTTAAAACTAGTACTACGTTATTCATAAGGTATTCCTCGTTGTTTTGGCGATATTGCCACGAGTTGAAGGCCCTCTGTCCGAGGACAGGGGCCATTGTTTATTGTTGTCGATACCACTGACTGGCTTCGTGTACGAACTCATCGAGCTCGAGTGGGGCGATGTGCTCCAACCCCTCAGGCAGTGGTGCTTGCGTATTGTGATACAGCGCCTCGGCCCAGTTCCTCGCTTCTTGTTTCAGTGCCACCCCTTGAGGTGTCGGGCATTGCGCACCCCCTGCGGCTTGTTGATCGGCGAGAGTAAAATCTGTTGTTTTATTGAACTGTTGCATGGTTTGTCCTCCGATTAAGTTCACAGAGGAAAGGCCCTCTGACGGGGGACAGAGGGCCTAGGGGGCGATTTAGTGGACGTGTATCTCGAGCCTCTGACCGAGGTCATTGAACGGTGTCGTGATGCGTTTATCACTGCATCTCGCATTACTGTCCATGGCTACCTGTATGAGGACAAGGGACCGGGGTCCGTGTTGCTCAGTGATGTTACGAATACGTCCTTTGATATCTCGCGTTACTACAGTGACAGACATATCAACTACTCCTACTAAGTGAATTCACAAACAAAGACCCTCTCAAGCTGGTGCGGGCTAATGGGAGGCAGAGGAGGGAATGCCAGCTGGTATAAAGTCATGATTGAGACGTCTTTGGTCACAGCACGATAGATGGACTTCACATGGTCGCCGCAAGTCCTAGGGAAAGTGGGGGACCCTACGGGCTTCGGGGGACCCAAACTCTATGGGGGAGAATCGGGATTGGTGGGGACTTAAATAGGGACTCCTAACAACACCGCACAGGCATATATTCCTGAAATATTTTTTTTGATTTTTTTCAATATGTATAGAAAAAGCGATTATCTATACGTAAGTGTTTTTCGGTGATCGAGATATTAGCAATAGTTATAATGCAGCATGCATCCAAACCGATTAAGTCAGTTGCGATCCAAGACGTGTTGGAAGACACGTATGCGAAAAATATTTTTGCAGGCGAGGGCGCGTTCAGCGCAAAAAGATTTGGAGTTTTCAATAACGTTCGAATGGTGCATGGAGCAACTAAGGGAGCAAGACTATCGCTGCCGCCATACGAAAATACCTCTCCAATTGCGCGATCCCTTTTCCGGTGACACGGCAAATCCCTGGTCCCCGTCCCTTGACCGCTATCACTCATCCTTCGGCTACACACCAGAAAACACTCACCTAGTAAGTTCGATCTATAACTACGCCAAAAACACTTACACCCACGAAGATGTCGTACGTTTCTCGAAAGAACTTTTAAATAATGAAATATAAGCTTTGCTTATATGTGACGTGACGGTATAATTCTTTCTTATGGGAACATTGTTAGCACCGACAGATATCGATTATCTGCACAGTTTGTACCCCGACCTCGGCATTAAGCCGCTTTCCTCGCAGGAGGAACAAGCCCTCATGTACCACTTCCGTGGTGCAAGTCTCAAAGAAGCCTCCCGCGCTGCCGGTTACAAAACCACTCTTACCCTAAAGCGTTTGCTTGCCGATCCTGCCGTGGCCGTGATCCTCGAGTATGTCCGTGATCGTGAATTTACTGACATCCGCGTCACTCGTGATTCCGTCACGAGCATGTTCATGGAGGCCTACAGTAAGGCGGCCACGGCCGGCGAGATGGTGGCGGCTGCACGGGAATTAGGGAAGCTGCACGGTTTGTACCCGGACACTAAGCCAAACACGAGTATTGAGGTGAAGGTCGACGGGCAGGGGACCGAGGTCAGCGTTAAGAAACTAGAGCGTATGAGTGACAACGAGCTACTGAAGTTGGCTCCCGCGCTGATTAACGAGCTGGCGCCGCCAGAGTTAATTGCGGGGGAATGTGAGGTGGTCGATGAATAGTACTGAGGGATTTTAAGAATGAAGGCGACGTTGATGGATGGGACTGTAGTTACACTAACAACAATGGGGGCGTTATCCGGGTTGCGGATACGTTCTGTTGAGCTAGCCCAAGGAGACATAGACCAGATGCTAGCTATATCTGCGGAGAGACTATATGACCGTCTTAGCCATTTACGTACTCGCTTCCCTCCGGTGCCAACCGGTGGGTTCGAGACGAATTACCAGGAGCCCCTGTCGCTTGATGTGTTAAGGGCCGCGGCTCCCCGAGCTGACTTCGGTACGCGAGTTGAGACTGTTCCCGAAGCAGTCCCCGCAGATGTAGTCCTCAAAATGTTTGACGTACTTGAGCGCGCGATCGCTGGCCCTCGTCCGAGTGCGGAGGGAGAGAAACTCGGTGTCTGAAACCTTCCTCTGCTCACATTGTAATAAGGAGAAGTATGCCACTCTGCGTGCTCACGGTTCTGTGTGTGTTGACTGTAGATCTATTGCCGAGTCAAAAAAGCTCGAGCAACGAGATAAAGACGATATCGAACGAGACCGTAAAGAGCGCGAAGAATTCGCAGAGATGGCTACCGAAGCGGGAGCTAACGTACTCACGCCTGAGCAAGCCGCTGCAGAGGAGATGGCCGGACGGATTTTGTCCCGCCGGCGACTACTGCCATTTGTTAAACGCTTCATGCCGTCATACCAAGCCGGTTGGGTCCACAAAGATATTTGTGCCCATCTTGAGAAGTTTTCAGAGGACGTGGCGAATAAGAGGTCCCCCAGATTAATGATTTTCCAACCGCCACGTTCTGGTAAGTCAGAACTGGCGAGTCGGAACTTCCCGGCTTGGCACTTAGGGAAATATCCGGAGCATGAGGTTATTGCGACTTCATACTCCGGCTCCCTGGCCCTTAAATTCAGTCGGAAAGTCCGAAGCCTTTTACGCGAACCTGGATACGCAGAGTTGTTCCCTTCGACAAAACTGGACCCCGATACTCAGTCCGTCGAATTCTGGCAAACAACCGCAGGCGGGGCGTATATGGCGGCAGGGGTCAGCGGCCCTTTAACCGGTAACGGGATGCATATTGGCATCATCGATGATCCGGTAAAAAACCGCGAAGAAGCCGAGTCGCAGAATACTCGGCAGAGCATAAAAGAGTGGTATACCTCGACGTTTTATACCCGACTGGCGCCGGGTGCCGGCATCCTTGTGATCCTAACCCGGTGGCACCATGACGATCTTGCTGGTTGGCTATTAGAAGAAGAGAAAAATGGCGGGGATAAGTGGGACGTCATTATCTACCCGGCGATTGCTGAGCATGATGAGAAGTACCGACGTAAAGGCGAGGCGTTACATCCCGAACGTTACGATCACGAGGCGTTGTCACGTATCCGCCGCGCAGTTGGCCCTAGAGATTGGCAGGCGCTGTATCAGCAGCAACCGACCGCAGCCGAGGGTGAATATTTCCGTAAGGACTGGTTCCGATACTACGGCGCCGATGAGCGGCCTCCACTAAAAGAACTGGTAACGTACTCGGCATGGGATTTGGCGATCGGTCAGCGTGAGGCGAATGATTACTCTGTTGGGGTAACGATCGGCGTGGACCGACAAGAACGTGTCTGGGTACTGGACCTAGTTCGAGGGCGTTGGGACTCATTGGAGCTCTGCGACATCATTCTCGATACCTGGCGCAGTTGGAAACCTCAACGGGTTGGAATTGAGCGCGGTCAAATCAGTATGGCCATCGGCCCGCTACTCGAGCAGCGGATCAAAGAGCGTAAAGATTGGGGCTTCCCTTACGACCCCGACGGGCTGAAAACGGGGAAGGCGGATAAGCAGGTTAGGGCGCGTCCGATCCAAGGGCGGATTCGACAAGGTATGGTTATCTTCCCGCGCGATGCCGATTGGCTTGGAAGTTTTGAGAATGAACTGTTGGCATTCCCTTCGGGGGTCCACGATGACCAGGTCGATGCCTTGGCGTGGTGCGGGCAGATGATGAAAATGTTCTCGACGGTACCGGAAGAAAAAGAAAAGAGTGTTTCTTGGAGAGACAAGCTGCCTCAACTCATGCGCAAGAATAGCAGCAATGCGAATAACTCATCAGCTATGGACGCCTAATGATAGAAATACCGGTTGTAAACGTAGCCCCTGCGATGCTGAACGAGCCATGGCCGTGTGAGGATTGTCAGCATATAGAGAAATGCGGGGACGAATCCCTTAGCTGTTTTTCCTACCACTTGTATGTGAACCATAAAGGGCGAGTAGATAAAGACCATCGGACGCCTTCCGTCGGCTGGTACTACCGCACATTCCATAAGCACCGCAAAGCTCGGAGCAAGAAAAAAGATGATACTCAAAGTCAAACGGATAACCGATATACCATTACCGACCTTCCCCGCGCCCTCAAACGAGAGGAATGAAGATGCTGGATATGATCTACGCGCCGCTGGCAATTATTTGCTGGTTCCTGGTGCGCGGGCAGTTATACCGACGGGTTTTGCGTTCGAAATCCCTGAAGGATTCTATGGACGGATTGCACCTCGTTCCGGTCTTGCTGTTTCTGATGGTATTGACGTGCTTGCCGGTGTGGTTGATTCAAATTATCGCGATGAAGTGGGGGTTGTTCTGATCAATCATGGAGAGAAGGCGTACCAGGTCGAAATAGGTGCTCGGATAGCTCAACTTATAATTGAACCATACGCCAAGCCGGATGTAGAGGAAGTTGCGGTCCTCACTGGCCCCGAGCGAAAAGGCGGGTTTGGTAGTACGGGGAGGTGATAACCTTTAAAATATAAGCTTTGCTTATATTGAGGCCTGCACAATGCTCTACGAGAAAACACTAGTACTCCCCGATGGTACAACAGATATGGATGTGGCCGTTGCAGGTATTACCGACGCGATGCGCCATACGGTGACGGTGACAGGGGCGGGCGAGGCTACAGTCCAGTTCCGCGTTGGAACTAATCCTGAACTACTGTCCCTTGGAACCTTGTCCTCTGAATTTCAGACGCTGTCCGCCGATGGCGTTTCTGAATTCGTCGTGAGCACCTCCGGCGGAGAAATCGCCTTGACCATCACCGGTAACTAAAAATGCGTAGAAGCCACCGCCACAAGTTGTTGCTGCTTGTCGAGGGTATTAGGAAGGCGCAATACGCCCTCCGCCTCAACGGCTCAGATCAGTCGCTGACGCCTGTTGTGTTTGCGCCTAAGAGCGGAGTTCTGAAGTTTGAGTGTGTGGGGTCACGTGATTCAGACTCAACTACTGACGTTATTGCCTGTGGGACTGACTGGTTCGTCTTTGCAGAGTGGAACGGCCATTCGTTCGCGAATTCATTGCGTTTCGCCTATGTAGATGGTGATGGCGGTCATAACTATATGACGACCACCCTTACTGTACCAGCGGGGAAGTTTGACCTATCCGTTAGTATTGACAACACAAGCCTAGAGTTTACCGCTACGCTGAATGGCGTAACAGATGTGAAGCCCCTAGCTAAGAGTGTAAGAACGCTTGATTTGATAGAGTTTGGTGTGAATGCAGCCTCGCTAGGTTCCACTGGGATGCACCTTCACGGCCAGTTCCACAGAGCAAAGATGACAGATCCTACGGGATTGCAGGGCGGTGAATTCACAAAGGGTGATGGCATTGATTTTCACGCAAAGATGTCCACATTCACTCCCTCTGGTGATTTCGAAATTGAGGGCGATCTTAGAGTTAGTGCGACAGCTGCGCAAAGGACGCTTTTGTCTGGCGACGATGGCGTGGCCGCTAGCTATTTTGTGGTTGACCTTTATGACACTCATATATTTCGATTCTGGGCTAGATCAAATGGAGTGGTATCTCCAATCTTGGCTTCAGGGCCTTTAACCGTGGGGCAAAGTTACGCGTTCAAAGTCACCGTTAAAGGAGGCGTTGCCTACTTGTATCTTGATGAGAGCTTGATCGGTTCAGCTGCATGGAGCTTGAACGGTACCGAGATCTTGTCGCTATTATTTTCGAGAAATGGATCGCTATTCTTTGATGACGTGCTCACCAATGTAAGAATTCGAGATTTAACAAAGCCAGTCTCGTTCGGGCCGGAGCTTTTCACTGATGATCCTATAGTCGGATCGAGCTGGGCAAAAACGTCTCCAAATACCTATGAGAACACAGGCGCCAATTGGGGCAGCTGGCTCGATCTACTGCCTGAAATTTCAATATCCCATGCGGGCAAGCGCTACATGGTTGAGATTTTCGTTAGTGGTAATGTGTCAAACACGAGAATTAATAATGGAAGTGGTGATAATGTACCGCTCGTTGTAGGTCTTAACCAAATAGCGGTCACTATTGCGAGTGAGCTGAGAGCGGCCGCCAACACCGGCGGGATCGTCGAGATTAGGTCAGTCCGCGAAATCACCGAATTCGAATACCGCGAATACCTCACAAAAAACTCTGTCGAAGACCAGGGCAACGGCACAGCCATCGGAATTCAGACGGGCAATGTGCCGAGGTTTGGGGATAATCTGGATATTAGTGGAGTGGTAGTTGGTTCCTCATGGATGAGTAATGAGGATGGCTCGTATGTCTTGGATGGTTCACTAGGCTCAGCTCGTCTCAGATACAATATTGCTGCAACTGGACTTGTGAGGGTTCAGGGTGTGGCGACTGGCTTGAACGGCGCGGTATTGCTGGGTGATAACGCCTCCCATAGGATTTCCCAAGAGGGGCCATTTGAATTTTTCCTATATTCCGATGACGTGGCGTTCTATCGAGAGTTTAGTTCTTCAGATGGAGTAATACGGGTTACTTCAATAACAGAAACCACAGACCTCTACTTCCCCAATTTCGACGCCGAAACCAATCTAGTCGAACTCCCTTGGATCGACTCTCATTACGACTTTTCACAAAAAGGCAAAGGCGAATACGGCGAGATTATTCGCAACAAAATTGGGAGTGATGGG